>NZ_JBXUKV010000008.1:0-501874 GCF_057180185.1 Labrenzia sp. ATLA3 | reverse complement strand
CAAGGAAACCGATAGCTGGACTCCAGTCCGAACAAACCAAGCAGAAAAACTCACAGCGAATCCTTGTCGGTCGGAGCTCACGGCGCATGTCCAACGTAAACTCGCGAAAAATTGGCTAAACAAACAAAGTCCCACAGGAATCAACCAGCGGGCCATTTGGGTGTTGATGGGCCGAAAAGCTAAGTCGTCTCACCAAGGACTTGAAAGAGTGTCGCCACCATTTGGTCGATCATCTCGTCTTCAACGATCAACGGTGGGGAAAGGGCGATGATGTCGCCGGTTACTCGGATCAGGAGGCCGGCTTCGAAGCATTTGACGAAAACTTCGTAGGCGCGTTGTCCGGGGGCACTCTCACGGGATTTCAGTTCAATCCCGGCAATAACGCCTATGGTTCGGATGTCCTTGACGTGTTTTGCGTCTTTGAGGCTGTGCATCCGGTCTTCCCAGGTGCCGGAAATCTCGGCGCCACGGGTCAAGAGACCTTGCTTTTCGTAGATGTCGAGCGTTGCGAGGCCGGCGGCGCAGGCGGTTGGATGGCCGGAGTAGGTGTAGCCGTGGAAGAGTTCGATTGTTTCTTCCGGACCGCCCATGAAGGCCTCATGGATGGCATCCTGGGCGAACACCGCCCCCATGGGGATAACGCCGTTGGTGAGACCCTTGGCCGTGGTGAAGAGATCCGGTTTCACACCGAAAAAGTCGGACGCGAAGGGGGCGCCGAGGCGTCCGAAACCGGTGATGACCTCGTCAAAGATCAGCAGAATGCCGTGACGGTCGCAGATGGCGCGCAGTCGTTCCAGATACCCTTTGGGCGGGATAAGCACGCCAGTGGAACCGGCAACCGGTTCGACAATGACCGCAGCGATTGTTTCCGCCCCATGAAGCGCGACGATCCGTTCCAGGTCGTCTGCAAGATGCGCGCCCCAGGCTGGCTGCCCCTTGCTGAAACTGTTGTGTTCGGGGGCATGGGTGTGCGGCAGGTGGTCGACCCCGGTCAGGAGGGATCCGAAGTGGCGGCGGTTGTTGACGATGCCGCCAACGGAAATGCCGCCGAAGCCCACGCCATGATAGCCGCGTTCCCGCCCGATCAGCCGCGTGCGGGACGCATCGCCCCGGGCCCGGTGATAGGCGAGCGCCATCTTCAATGCCGTGTCGACGGATTCGGATCCGGATCCGGTGAAGAACACGTGGTTGAAACCCTCCGGAGCGACCTGTTTCAGGCGCTCGGCAAATTCGAAAGCGATCGGATGGCCCATCTGGAAGGACGGCGCGTAGTCCAGTTCGGACAGCTGGCGGGCGACCGCATTGGTGATCTCTTCATGGCCGTGCCCGGCGTTGCAGCACCACAGGCCGGCAGTGCCGTCGAGAATGCTGCGGCCATCGTCGCTGCGGTAATGCATGCCCTTGGCGGACACCAGCATGCGCGGTGCCTGTTTGAACTGACGGTTCGCGGTAAAGGGCATCCAATAGGCGTCGAGCGCCTGGTTTGACCGAAAGTCTGTGTCGCTGCTGACGATGTTCATATACGCCTCCTTGGTCGGTCGCACTAGAAAGCACCGATTTTGAAGCGACGAACAGTCTGTTTCTTCTCCATATCAAGCCCTTGAAAAGACGCAGCTTCAGTGGGAAAGTGTTTACGATGGTAAACACACTAAACACACTAAACACCGATGACTTCTCACGTGATGTCGGATTGCGCCTTCGAGCGATCCGCGCAGCACACGGATATTCGCAGCGAGAGTTGGCCAAGCGGGCCGGTGTTACCAATGGCTTCATCTCCCAGATCGAGGCAGCCAAGATCAACACGTCCCTCAGTGCGTTGAAACGTGTTCTGGACGGGATACCCATCGGCCTGTCGGAGTTCTTCGCCTATGAACCGGAGCGGCAGGAGCAGGTGTTTTTCGGCGTGGACGAACTGACCGAAATCGGCAAGGGCAACATTTCCTACAAGCAGGTTGGCAACAGCCTGTTCGGTCACGATTTGCAGATGCTTTATGAGGTGTATGAGCCGGGCGCGGATACGGGGCGGGTCATGCTTAGCCACGAGGGCGAGGAGGCCGGTTTCGTCATCGAGGGCCGGCTTGAGGTCACCGTTGGCGAGCAGAGAAAGATCCTCGGTCCGGGGGATGCCTATCTCTTCAGGAGCACGACCCCGCACAGGTTCAAGGCGCTCCGGAACGAGCGGTGCGTCGTCGTCAGCGCCTGCACTCCACCGACGTTCTGAACCGAGCTCTAGAACAGGCCAAGTTTCTTCGAATTGGCCTTCCATTGCACCAGCCGGTCAGCGGAAACTGTCTCGTTCGCCCTGGCAGCCACATCGACCATCAGGCTGAGCGCCGCCACAATGCCGATGATCGATTCCAGAAAAAGTCCCGTTCGGGAGGGGGCGTAGATGGCCGCGTCCGCGATCTCCCGGCTCCAGTGGCAATATTCGTCCGAGACAACAATGACCGACCGGCCTTGGCTTTTCGCCAGCCGGGCAAGCTTCACGGATTCTGACGCATAGGGAACGACATCCACCAGTATGAGGCAACTGGAGGCGGCGCTTTCCGGGCTTTGGTCGAGCCATTCTCCCAGCATGCTGTCGTGAGCGGACAGGAAATGGACATTCTTCCGCGCGAGTGCCAGCCGGCGGGCGAAGTCCTCGACCGTTCCACGGACCGACTGAAATCCTGTGGCGAAAATCGTCTCTGCGTCCGACAGCAGCCGGGTGACTTCATCCCAATTACTGCCCTGGGTCTGGTTGAACACATTGGTCAGGCCCTGCACCTCGGCCTCCAGTGTCTTGACGAACCGGACCGGAATGTCACCATCGGTGACGATGGAGGCGGTGGTGACGGAATAATGGTCGCGCAGAAGCTGCTTCAGCCCTTTCATCCCGTCGCATCCGAGGCGGCGCAGCAACCGGCCGACGGTAACCTCCGACACGCCGGCTTTTTCCGCGAGCGACTTGCCGGTTTCCAGTCCCAGAGATGAAATATTCAGACTGACAAACTGCGCAAGCCGGGCTTCCTGCTTGGGAAGCTTCGGCGTTTCATCCTGCAAGCGCTTGAGGAATTCATCGAATTTCGCTTGCGGGAAGGACGAGAAACCGGCTTCCATGTCAGCTCCCAAAATGACAGAAAAATAACATTTGACAGAAATGTCATAATTCAATCTCCTTTTGGATGCAAGCCCGTTCACCTCCCAGAAACGTGGCAGCAAACCAGAGGGTTCCATGACTAACAACACGCTGAAGAGAGTTGCCAAGGCAACACTTGCGGCAGCGGCACTGGTGGCTGTTGCCAGTGCTGCGCAGGCCGAGGAAGAACTGAATCTCTACAACTGGGGCGACTACATCAATCCGCAGGTTCTGGCCAAATTCACCGAGGAGACCGGGATCAAGGTCAACCTGGATACCTACGGCTCCAACGAGGAAATGCTGGCGAAAATCCAGGCGGGCGCTACCGGCTACGATATTGTGTTCCCATCGGTCCACATGCACGACATCATGTTCCAGCTCGGCCTTCTGGAAAAAACGGATATCGGCAGCGATCCGGCCTTCAAGAACATCGATCCGCAGTTCATCCGCGCGAAGACCGATCCGGATGCAGAATATTGCCTGCCCTATGCCTGGGGCACCGTCGGCATCGTCTACAACAAGAAAAAGGTCGCCGAGATGTCCGGGTGGGAAGACTTCTTTGCCCTGGCCGACAAGGGCGAGAAGATCATCCTGCTGGACGATCTGCGTGAGACGATTGGCATCGGTCACATCATGAACGGCACGTCGGTCAATTCCACCGACGAAGACGAAATCAAGGCCGCCGCCGATTACATTCTGGAGCGCAAGAAGAACGTTACCGCCTTTACTTACGACAGCATTCCGCTGGTTCAGTCGGGCGATGTGGCGGCAGCGCATTGGTATGTCGGCGCGAACATCTTCGTGCAACAGGCTCCTGACGTGCTTGCCTATGTCATCCCGAAGGAAGGCGCGACTATGTACCAGGAGGACATCTGCGTCCTCGCAAGTGCTCCGAACAAGGAAAACGCCAAGAAGTTCCTGCAGTTCTATCTTCAGCCGGAAATTGCCGCGCTGAACGTGCAGCAGCAGATGAACGGCACGCCCAACCTGTCGGCGCAGGAGCTTCTGCCGCCGGAAATCGCCAACAATGAAAGCATCTACCCGCCTCAGGACGTGATGGACAAGTTGCAGATCTTCGAGGACCTCGGCCGCGACCTGCAGCTTTACAACAGCGAATGGACGCGCATCAAAACGGCTCAATGAGCCCGGATGCGCACGACCGTCACGAGAAGACTGCGCGGCCTTGGGCCGCGCACGTCGCCTGACGTTCCGAGGGGGTAGAATGCAAGGAATTTTAAGGATCGAAAACGCCTCCAAGAGCTTTCAGGCTCCCGAAGGCGGCGTTATTCGCGCGTTGCACGAAGTGTCCCTGACGGTGGCTCATAACGAGTTCCTGACGCTGCTTGGGCCATCGGGCTGCGGCAAGACCACGTTGCTGAGGGCAGTCAGCGGGTTCGAGGATCTCGACAGCGGCGAGATCTACATAGATGGCCAGCCTGTGTCGGATCAGCCGGCGCACAAGCGGCCGGTCAACACCGTCTTTCAAAGATATGCCCTGTTCCCGCATCTGACGGTGGAACGGAACGTGGCCTACAGTCTCGAAGTGCGAGGCATCGCCAAAGCGGAGATCAGGGAGCGTGTCGGCAACATGCTCGAGCTTGTCGGCCTTGCCGGTATGGGCGCCCGCAAGATCGGCCAGCTTTCCGGCGGGCAGCAACAGCGGGTGGCGCTGGCAAGGTCACTGGTTGCCCAGCCGAAAATTCTGCTGCTGGACGAACCTCTGTCGGCCCTCGACAAGAACCTGCGCCACAAGATGCAGCAGGAATTGAAAATCCTGCAGCACGAACTCGGCATCTCCTTCATTTTCGTGACCCACGATCAGGAAGAAGCGCTGGTGATGTCGGACCGGATCGCGGTGTTGAACGGTGGCACCATCCAGCAGCTTGACGCCCCCGAGGAGCTGTACCGCCGTCCCGGGAACGAGTTTGTCGCCCGCTTTATCGGGGAGAGCAATCTTCTGGATGCCACGGTGGTTTCGGTTGAGGGCGAAAGCTGCGATGTCGTCCTGACCGACGGCACGGTCATACGCGATTGCCCGGTGAACGGCCTGAAGCAGGGCGATCCGGCAAAGGTGCTGATCCGGCCGGAAAACCTCGTCGAGAGCGTTGGGCAAAGCAGTGCTGACGAGCGGGCTGGGCACGAGATCTCGGGCACGGTCAGCGAGAGTTTCTTCGCCGGAACCGACTATCATCTTGTCCTGGCGTGCCAGGGGCTGCCGCCCGTCCGGGCGTCGCTTCGGGCAGGGCCAGGCACGTCGCATCACACGATCGGCGAACAGACCTCGCTGTTCGTACCGCATGATGCCGTGCACCTCATTCCGGAACGGGGAGCACCGGCATGAGCAAGGCGCGCCGCACATTGGAAAACAGGCGCAGGTTGACGCTGTTCGGCCTGCTGCTGCCGCCGTCCGCCTTCCTCGCGATTTTCTTCCTCGGGCCGCTCGCCATCATGATCGTCTATTCCTGGCTCACGCCGGGACTATACGGCGGCGTTGAATGGAAGTTCTTTCACCTGAACTACGGGCGCATTCTGGGCTGGGCAGACACCAAATACGAACGCTTCGATCCGGTCTATTTCGAGATCTTCCTGCGTTCGGTGAAGCTCGCCGCGACAACTGTTCTCCTCAGCCTCATCCTTTGTTATCCGGTCGCCTTCTGGGTGTCGCGCATGCCGGAGAAGCGCAAGAACCTGGTTATCTTCCTGATCACGCTGCCGTTTTTCATCAGCCTGATCGTACGCCTGTTCGCCTGGGTCCTGATCCTGCGGCCGACCGGTTTCTTCAATCAGGCGCTGATGGGGCTTGGGCTGATCGATGAGCCGCTGGAAATCATCTTCACCGGAACCGCGGTCGTCATCGGCATGGTCTATGTATTCGTGCCGTTCATGTTCCTGCCGCTTTATGCCAGCATCGAAAAGCTGGACCTCAGCCTGATCGAAGCCTCTCAGGACCTGGGCGCCAACCGGATTCAGACGTTCTTTCGCGTCATCCTGCCGATGACCCTGCCGGGCATCGTCGGGGGTTCGATCATCGTTTTCATCCCGAGCCTCGGCAACTTCATCGTGCCGTCGCTTCTGGGCGGGGCGAAGGTGGTGATGATCGGCAATCTGATCGAGCAGCAGTTCCTGTCGGCGCGCAACTGGCCCTTCGGAGCGGCGCTCGGAATGATGGTCATGGCCGCCGTGCTGGTCCTGCTGCTCTACTACATCCGCATCGTCACACGTGAAGAGCGGCAAGCGGACGGGCCGAAAGTGGCTGAGGAGGTCGCGGCATGAGGCGCAAGATGTCCTGGCGAAACCTGTTCCTGTCGGTCTACGGATGGCTGTTTCTGGTCTTCATCTATGTGCCGATCCTGTTGATCACGGTGTTCTCGTTCAACTCCAACCCGGTCAACATGATGATCTGGCAGGGGTTCACCTTCGACTGGTACCGAACGATCTTCGGGTTCCCGACAGAGCTGAACGAGCTGACGCTATATGTGGAATCCACGGACCAGCTCTATCACGCGGTTCTGAACAGCCTGACGGTGGCCCTGATCACCACGGCGGTGTCGACGGTGCTCGGCACGTCGGTCGCGCTGGCGGTTGCCCGCTTCAGGTTTCGTCTCAAGAACTTTTACCGGGCCCTGATGTTCATGCCGATGATCATGCCCGACATCATCCTCGGCATCGCGCTGCTGATCTTCTTCGTGTCCTTCGGCTTCGGCCTGGGTTTGCATACGATCATCATCGGCCACTGCACCTTCCTCAGCAGCTATGTGTTCATCGTGGTCAGCGCGCGCATCTCGGATATGGACGACAGTCTGGAAGAGGCGTCGGCGGATCTGGGGGCGGACGGCTGGACGACGTTCAAACGGGTGACCCTGCCGTTGATCGCACCGGGGGTTATCGGCGGCGCCATGCTCGCCTTCATCATCTCGATGGACGATCTGGTGATCACCTATTTCATCTCCGGCGTCGATTCCACCACGCTACCCGTGCACATCTACGGGATGCTGCGCAGGGGCATCAAACCGGAAATCAATGCTATCGCCACGGTCATGCTGGCGTTCTCCTTCATCATCGCCTCCGTAGGCCTCTACATGCGGTCCCGCAAGAAATGACGCAGAAACTCAAGTCCAAACGCGCCCGCGATCTGGGGCTGACCTTGCCGGGCACGCCGGGTCCGCATAACGCGATTACCGATGTTGAAGGTGTGCTCGTCGGCTACGAGACGCTGTCCTCACGCAAGACACCCGCGCTGGAGACCAACGGCCTTCCGGTGCAGACCGGCGTAACGGCAATCCTGCCCCGGGGCCGCTTGTCGACACCGCGTCCCGTGTGGGCGGGGCTGCATGCGCTGAATGGCAATGGTGAAATGACCGGCAGCCACTGGATCAAGGACGCGGGCTATTTCACCGGCCCGATCCTGATCACCAACACGCACAGCGTGGGCGCCGTACATGAGGCCGCCGTGCGCTGGATGGTCGATACCTACCGCGATGCCTGGCAGAACAATCATCTGTGGGCCATGCCGGTTGTTGCGGAAACCTATGACGGTGTCCTGAACGATATCAACGGCCTGCATGTGCGGCCGGAACACGCGGCAAAAGCCCTTGAAAATGCAACATCAGAGCCCCCAGCCGAAGGCAATGTCGGCGGCGGCGCGGGCATGATCTGTTACGAGTTCAAGGGTGGAACCGGCACGGCCTCGCGGCGTGTCGAAGCGGGTGAAAAAACCCATACGCTCGGGGTTCTTGTGCAGGCCAATCACGGCGTTCGGCCATGGCTCAAGGTGCTGGGACAGCCGGTGGGCGAGAAAATGACGGAGAACCGGATACCCGGCTTTAATGCGGAGCGCGGGTCGATCATCGTCATCATCGCAACGGATCTGCCGCTGCTGCCGTGCCAGCTCGACCGCCTGGCCCGCCGCGCGACAATTGGCATTGGGCGGGGCGGCACACCGGGTGGAAACAATTCCGGCGACATCTTCCTTGCCTTCAGCACCGCCAATGAAATGGATTTGCCGCAGCTCAGCGGTCCGTGGAAATCCATGGTGTCGCTGAACGACGATCTGCTCGATCCGGTCTATATGGCCGCTGTGGAAGCGGTCGAGGAGGCTGTCCTCAACGCCATGCTGGCGGCTGAAGACACGCCGACGGCCCGTCCATCCGGGTCGGTTTGCCGGGCGATCGACCCGGAAGCCCTCAAGAAGCTTCTCGCATAGCTCAGACAAGAACCCACCGGCGCCAATGTCTGCAAGGCACCGGCGGGTTGATTTCTGTCTTTATCGACCGATGGCGTAGGCCTGCATCAGGCGCGGTGTTGCCGCTGCCTTCAGAACGCCGTCTGCGCTGCGTTTGGCAGCGGTCAGCCGGCCGATGGTCCAGTTGCCGGAAACCTCCACCGAATGCCCGCGGGTCCGCAGCAGATTGATCGTCTCGGCGCTGAAATTGCCTTCGGCCATTACGTGCCCCGGCTGGCGCTGGCGCGGGTGGAACGAGGTCGGGAAATGGGTGGTGTGGAACAGCGGCAGGTCGATGGCTTCCTGCAGGTTGAGGCCATGATGTACGAGCCGCAGGAACAGGGAGAGCTGCCACTGGTCCTGCTGGTCGCCGCCGGGCGTACCGAACACCATCGTCGGGCGGCCTTCATGGAAGGCGAGGCTCGGTGTCAGCGTGGTGCGCGGGCGTTTGCCGGGTGCCAGGCTTGTGGGCAGACCGTCTTCCAGCCAGAACATCTGCGCCCGTGAGTTCAGGCAGAAGCCGAGCGAAGGTATGATCGGCGAGGACTGCAGCCAGCCACCTGACGGGGTCGCGGCAACCATGTTGCCCCAACGGTCGATAATGTCGAGATGAACCGTGTCGCCCCGCCGTTCGGAAAGATGCGCCATCGTCGGTTCGTAAATGCCTGTGTTGGCTATCCCGGCGCGTTCGATCACGGCCATGTTGGCCGCCACCTGGTCTTCGAAGCCCGGAAGGACGCCGGGGCGCAGGTCGAAGGAGGCGGTATCGGAAATCAGTTTGCGCCGCGTGTCGTTATAATCGTCCGACAACAGCGCGTTCATCGGAACGTCAACAAAGGCCGGGTCGCCGTAATAGACCTCGCGGTCCGCATAGGCGAGCTTCATGGCTTCCGTCACATGGTGGACGAAGTCAGCCCCGGCCGGGTCCATCGCGCCGATGTCGAAGCCTTTCAACAGAGCCAGCGCCTGCAGCAGCACGGGTCCCTGTCCCCACGGGCCGGTCTTGGCAACGGTCCAGTCGTGATAGTCGCTCAACAGCGGATCTTCGTAAGTCGCGCTCCAGTTCGCCAGGTCGTCGGCAGTCAGGACACCCTTGTGTTTGGAGCCCGAGCCATCCATCACCTCGGTCTTTTCCAGGAAGGCGGCGATCTCTTCGGCAATGAAGCCGCGGTAGAAACAGTCGCGTGCCGCGTCGATCTGCGCCTCGCGTCCGCTCTGGCTTTCCGCTTCGCTCAAAAGCCGCGTCCAGGTTTGCGCGAGAACCGGGTTCTTGAACATCTCGCCGGCTTCCGGCACGTTTCCGCCCGGCACCCAGGTCTCGAAGGACGTCGGCCACTCGGTCTGGAAGAAGTCCTTCAGCCCGCTGATGGTCGCCGCGGCACCCGGCAGCATCGGCTGGCCGTTTTCAGCGTAGTAGATCGCAGGCTCCAGCACATCGCGCAGGCTCAAGGTGCCATGGTCGCGCAGCATCAGCATCCAGCCGTCGAAAGCGCCCGGAATGACGGTCGACAGCAGGCCGTTGCCCGGAATGAGATCCAGGCCTTCCGCCTTGTAATGCTCGATTGTGGCTCCCGCCGGGGCAGGGCCCTGGCCGCAGACGACCTTGGTTTCGCCGGTACCGGCCTTGTGAAAGATCACCGGCAGATCGCCGGCCGGACCGTTCAGATGCGGCTCCAGAACCTGCAGCACAAGTCCGGTCGCAACGGCGGCATCAAAGGCATTGCCGCCTTTTTCCAGGATGCTCATGCCGACGGCGCTTGCGATCCAGTGGGTGGAGGTGACGACACCGAAGGTGCCGGTGATTTCGGGGCGGGTGGTAAAAGTCGGCATGAGTTACTCTTTGGGTTTTAAAAAACGGATCAGCTCTCGCGCGGGTCGAGGGCATCGCGCAGGCCATCGCCCAGCAGGTTGAAACCGAGAACGACCAGAAAGATCGCCGCACCCGGCCACCAGGCCATCCAGGGTGCCTGGGTCATGAAGTTCTTGGCGACGTTCAGCATGGAGCCCCAGCTTGGGGCAGGGGCTTGCTGACCGAGGCCGAGGAAGGAAAGGCTTGCTTCGGCGATGATCGCGGTCGCGACCGTCAGCGTCGCCTGAACCAGAACCGGTGCAAACACGTTGGGCAGGATGTAGCGGGACATGATCGCAACATGGCTGAGCCCGATGGCCCGGGCTCCTTCGACATAGTCTTCCGTCTTGACTGACAGCACCTGTCCGCGTGTCAGACGCACGAAGATCGGCATGGCCGAAAGCCCGATGGCAATCATGGCATTGGTCAGGCTTGGCCCCAGAAAGGCGGCAAGCGCGATGGCGAGAATGAGGAAGGGCGTTGCAAGCAGTGCATCTGTGACCCGGGAGATCGCCTGATCGGTCCAGCCGCCGAAGTAACCGGACAGAAGACCGAAGGGTACGCCGATCAAGACAGCGATCAACACCGACACGACACCAGCCATCAGCGAGGCCTGAGCCCCCCAGATCATGCGCGAGAGGATATCCCGGCCAATCTCGTCGGTGCCAAGCCAGTGGGCGGCGGACGGCGCCTTGCGCACCGCGCCCCAGTCGGTTGCGAGCGGATCCGCAATGGGCAGCACGGGCGCGGCGACGGCAATGCCGATGAAAAAGGCGACGATGATGAAACCGAAAAGCGCGCTCTTGTTGGCCTTCAGCTTTTTCCAGGCGCGGCTTTCGAGGCGGATTGTTTCCTCGGCCGGATCTGCGGCGGTGGTCACGGCGCTCACAGGCTGCTCCTCATGCGCGGGTTGAGAAGGAAATAGAGGACGTCAGCGATCAGGTTCATCAGGATGAAACCGGCGGCCGTGCACATGACGACACCCTGCACGACAGCGTAGTCACGGGTGAAAACGGCATCCACGATAAGCTTGCCGAAGCCGGGGATGGTGAAGATCTGTTCCGTCAGCACCGCGCCGGCGAGCAATTCGCCGAAGAGCAGGGCGCTGAGGGTCACGATAGGCAGCAGGGCGTTGCGGAAGGCGTGTTTCAGGATGACCACGTTTTCCAGAAGGCCCTTGGCGCGGGCCGTGCGGACATAATCGGCCTTCAGCACGCCAAGCATTGCCGAGCGCGTGTGGCGCATCAAGGTGGCGGCCAGCGCCGTGCCCAGCACAAAGGCGGGCATGATCATTGTCTGGAGTGACTTCAGCGGATCGACGAAGGGCGATTCATAGCCTGACGCCGGCAGCCATCCCAATTGGACGGAGACCAGCATGATCAGCATGATACCAAGCCAGAAATTCGGAATGGACAGACCGGACAGCGCCACGAAATTGGCGATGTAGTCGATGGCGGTGCCCTTGCGCACCGCGGACAGGATGCCGGCGGGAATGCCGATCGCAAACGCGATGATCATTGCCATCACGGCGAGCTGGATCGTGACCGGCAGCTTGTCGGCAATGAGCTCCGTCACCGGCAGATTGGTTCGCAGTGAAATGCCGAGGTCGCCCTGCAGCATGGCCTTCATCCAGTAGAAATACTGGTAGATGATCGGGTCGTTGAGCCGGTATTTGTCGCGAATGAACTCCAGCACAGCCGGATCGCGTTCTTCACCGGCAAGCACGAGTGCCGGGTCGCCGGGCAGCAGTTTCTGCAGCACGAAGACGAAGATCGAGACCAGAATGAGCGTAGGGATGGCGATGACCAGCCGGCGCGCGATGTAGGACAGCATTCGGGCAAAATCCGTTTAAGACGGGGCCCGGCCTTCGCCGGGTCCCGTCATCGGTGGGGTTACTTGAACTTGACGTTCTCGAGGCGGATCATGCCGTCCGGATAGGCGGTGAAGCCGTCAAGCTTGCCGGACAGCGCCCAGATCCAGGTCGGGTGGTAGAGATAGATGATCGGCAGTTCCTTGATCAGAATATCCCGTGCCTCGTCATATTTTGCCTTGCGCGTGGCGGTGTCGTTGCTCTGCCGTGCTTCGTCCAGCAGCTTGTCGACTTCGGGAATGCAGACCTTGGAATCGTTGATCCCGCCCTTGCAGGTCATGAACTGGTGGATGTTGCCGTCCGGATCGACACGGCCCGACCAGCCCACCTGGCTTGCCTGGTAGTTGCCGGCAGACTGATCCGCCAGCAGGCTGGCGAATTCCATCGACTTCAGTTTGACGTTGAAACCGGCTTCCGCCGCCATCGACTGAACAACCTGCATCATCTGGGTCTGCACAGGGTTGTTGGCCACCTGCACCTCGACATCGAGGCTGTCATAGCCGGCTTCCTTGAGCAGGGCCTTTGCCTTTTCGACATCGCGGCCCGGGACCGGATAGTCCTTGTCAAACCAGGGGCTTGTCGGCGGGAACGGCTGGTTGCCGGGGGCAAACGCACCTTCGAAGACAACCTGGTTGATCGCGTCACGGTCGAGCGAGAGGCTGAAGGCCTGACGGATTTTCGGGTCGTTGCCGAACGGGTTGTCACCCTTTTCGCCGTTGTTGATGTTCACCGTGATGCCCTGGTAACCCAGGCTGACGGCTTCGGCAAAGCCGAGGGAGTCGTCGCCCTTTACCGAGGCAACGTCGGTTGCCGCGAGGCGTTCCAGCATGTCGATGTCGCCGGAGCGCAGGTTGGCAAGACGGACGGTGGTGTCGGGGATCGGCAGGAAGGTCACCGTGTCGAAGTTGATGGCGTCCTTGTTCCAGTAGTCGTCGAACTTGGACAGGACGATCCGGTCCTGCTGGACACGCTCGACGAACTTGAACGGACCGGAGCAGACCGGATTGTTGCCGAAATCGGCACCGGCTGCCTCGGCGGCGGTCGGCGACACCATCATGCCCGCGCGGTCGGCAAACTGGGCCAGCAGCGTCGCGTCCGGTGCAGTCAAGGTGAACTTGATCTGAAGCGGGCCGGAAACCTCCACGCTTTCGATGGATTTGACCTCGCTCTTGCGGCGGCTTTCCGGCAGGTTCTTCGAGCGTTCGATGTTGGCCTTCACGGCTTCCGCGTCAAAGGGGGTGCCATCGTGGAAGGTCACGCCTTCGCGCAAGTCCATGGTCAGGACCTTGCCGTCGTCTGACCAGCTCCAGCCGGTGGCCAGTTGCGGGATGATTTCCAGATCCGGAGTGATGTCGACCAGCTTGTCGCACAGCGACGTGTAGACGATACGGCCGACAAAGGTCCGGGACTGATCTGGATCCAGCACATCGGCGTCGTCCTGCAGGCCGATGCGAAGATCGGCGGCGTGGGCGGCCGTTGCCAGGGTTGTTGCGCTGAGTAGCAGCGCGGCAAGGAAATGCTTACGCATGTTGGTTCTCCTATCGAAAAGGCTCGATTTAAGGTCTTGTGGCCGTCGTTGGCTCTTGTTGTTGGCTACGGGTTCGGAACAGCGCGAAGCGCTTTTCCGCATTGGGGCTCCTTGGCGGCTCCTGAACCGGGGACCGGTCAGCGTCCGCGATTTTTTCCCAGTGATGGCAGGCAACGGTTCTGTCTCCTGCAACGGTTGCAGGTGCCGGTTTTTCCTGGCTGCAAAGATCGGTTGCATGCGGACAGCGCGGATGAAAGCGGCAGCCCGAGGGAGGATCGAGCGGTGAGGGCACGTCTCCCGAAAGGGCGGCCTTCATTGACCTGCCGTGCGGCGAGGCAATCGGGATCGCGCGCATCAGGGCCTGTGTGTAGGGATGCAGAGGCTTGTCGAACAGCGCGTCATTGGGGGCCAGCTCGACGATTTCACCCAGATACATGACCGCCACCCGGTCGCTCATGTGGCGGATAACCGCCAGGTCGTGGGCAATCAGGATCAGCGTCAGGTCGAATTCCGACTTCAGGTCTTCCAGAAGATTGATGACCTGGGCCTGCACCGAAACATCCAGCGCCGAGACGGGTTCATCACCGACGATCACCTTGGGGCCGCTGGCCAGCGCCCGGGCGATGCCGATGCGCTGACGCTGGCCGCCGGAAAACTCGTGCGGATAGCGATTGGCGAAGGCGGGACGAAGCCCGACCCTGTTCAGGAGTTCAGCCACCTTCTGCCGGCGTTCGGCACGCGAAAGCGTGGTGTGGACCTTCATCGGTTCCTCGATCAGCGCACCGACGCTCATGCGTGGATTGAGCGAGGAGAACGGGTCCTGGAAAATGAATTGCAGATCCTTCCGCAAGTGGCGCATTTCCTGTTCGGAAAGGGCGGAGATATCGTTGCCGTCATAAAGAACTGCGCCGTCCGAAGGGGTCAGCAGGCGGACCAGAAGGCGGGCCAGCGTGGACTTGCCGCAACCGCTTTCCCCGACGATGGAGAAGGTTTCTCCGCGCTTGATATCCAGCGACACGCCATTGACGGCACTGACCGAGGTTGCCGGTTTGAACAGGCTCTTGCGGCCGCCGAACCTCTTGGTGACGGCGCGTGTCTCGATGATCTTGTCCCGGGTTGTCAGGCTCATCCTGCGGCCTCCGCAAATGCGCTTTCCAGCGGTGCATAGTGACAGGCCGCCTCGTGGGCGGGGCCGAGTTCGACAAGCGGCGGTGCGCTGTCGCAACGGGCTCCTGCAAAGGGACAACGAGGCGAAAACCGGCATCCGTTCGGCATGTTGTCGATGGTGGGAACCATGCCACCGATGGTTGCCAGCTTGCCGGAGCGCGGGCCGACCGACGGGACGGAACTCATCAGGCCGATGGTATAGGGGTGCTGCGGATCGTCGAAAATCGCAGAAACCGGGCCGTCCTCCACCGCACGTCCGGCGTACATTACACACACGCGGTCGGCGATTTCGGCAACGACACCCAGATCGTGCGTGATCATGATCAATGCCGTTCCGCTCTCCTTCTGCAGGTCCTCGATCAGGTCGATGATCTGGGCCTGAATGGTGACGTCGAGAGCGGTGGTGGGCTCGTCGGCAATCAGCAGGACCGGATCGTTGGCAAGCGCCATGGCGATCATCACGCGCTGGCGCATGCCGCCGGAAAGCTCATGCGGGTAATCGTCCAGCCGGCTGGAAGCAGCCGGGATCTTGACCCGTTCCAGCATTTCCTGCGCCCGTGCGCGGGCTTCGGCCCGGCTCACCGGGCGATGACGCAGCACAATTTCCGCAACCTGGTCGCCGATCCGGTAAGACGGATTGAGCGAGGTCATCGGCTCCTGGAAGATCATGGAAATGCGGTCGCCGCGCAGGTCCGCCAGAGCCCGTTGCGGCAGCGCCAGCAGATCCTGTCCGCCAAAGGTGGCCGTTCCGGACATGACTCTGGCAACGCCCCTCGGCAGCAGGCCCATCAGCGACAGGGCTGTAACCGACTTGCCGCAGCCGCTCTCTCCGACGATGCACAGGGTTTCCCCCGGACGGACGGCAAAGGACAGACCATCGACGATATTGGCCGGAGCGCCCTTGAAACGGAGCGAGAGGTCCTGAACCTCCAGGACCGGGGCGCTCGACGGAGCTTCAGTCGGCATTGGCCGCCTCGCTTGCACTCTGGAACAGGAGACGCTCTTGCAGCGCCAGCAGGTGGGCACGCATGGTTTTTTCCGCAGTGATGGGGTCCCGGTTGGCAATGGCCGCGATGATGTCGACATGCTGCGACCGGTAGAGCGTCAGGGCATCGTCGGTTCTCAGCGCTTCGCGCACGTGGCGCCAGGCGGTATCCTGCCGGACCCGGTCAACGACATCGAACAGGGCCAGGAACAGGGTGTTGCGCGCAGCCCGCGCGATGGCCCGGTGCAGGGCACTGTCCCACAGTTCGCGGCTGTCCATGTCTTCCGCCTTGCCCACGCGGTCGGCGAGGTCGCTCATGGCGGCGATATCGGACGGGGCTGCCCGCAGGGCCGCCAGACGGGCCAGCACGGGCTCTATCTGCAGCCGGACTTCCATCACCTCGAGCATGTTGGAGTTTTCGTGCAGCGACAGGATCTGTTTTTCCGGTTGGGCCGGTTCACTGCCGATAAAGGTCCCCGCTCCCTGCCGGCGCCAGATCTTGCCTTCGGTTTCCAGCACCTCCAACGCGCGCCGAACTGCCCTTCGGCCAACGCCGATGGTTTCGGACAGCTCGCGCTCGGTGGGAAGCTGCTCCGCCCCCTCCGCCGTGAGCTGGTCCACGATGATGCGAAGGCGTTCCAGAGCCATGCTGGAATTACGCTGCGAAGGTTTCTCGGTGCCGCTCATGCCATACCAATACGAACCAATTTGAATTGGTCACATTATTGGCGCGATATTTTTCGCGATGCAAGCCGGACTTTTTGCCGTGACAGGTCTGATGTCAGCTTGGGCCCATTCCTGGAGAGGCCGGAAATTGCAAAGGTTCCGTGAAATGAAAATCAAATAAGTATCTGTAAAATAAATGAAAAAATAACAGACAGTGATGGCATCGGCACCTTTGCCAAGCAATGCCTCGAAGCTTCTGCCTGAAATTTGTGCTAGGGAACAAATTTTAATCGGTTCCGCGACTTTCGTCGGGTTATCTCCTTTTGTGAAACTTTGTGCTCCCCATACAGTCTGAAGGGGTCGATTGTTGCTCGTTTGGCTGGCGAATTTGTCATTCTTTTCAAGAGAAGGGGCGGATTTTGATGTGTTGACTCTCGTTTGGCGTATGCGTCAAAATTGGTTCACCTGAGGCTGCTTGCCGCTGCAGTCGCTTGTGGCGAAATTTTATGCGTGGCTGATGTTTGAGCTTTGCGGCGATTGACAAGAATTTTTTCTTCGGCAATCCTGATCTCGAAATAGCGGCAATCGTTCAGCCGCACGGCAATTGCGCCCCGATCTGTCGCAGGTAGTCACCTGCGGGTCGGGGTTTTTTTATGTTCAGCCCCCACGGTTCACATCGTTCGGCTGAAGGGCAGGGTAATACATGGCCTTTGGTGAAATACCGGTTGGCGTTCTGTTTTCGAAATCCGGATCCTATGCCGCGATCGGGCAGGAAGGCTATTGGGGCGCCCGGATCGCCATTGACGAAATCAATGCGTCCGGCCTGTTCGATTTCCGCTTCCTGCGTGTGGATGGAGACCCCAGGGGATCTACCGAAAACTACGCCGTGGAAGCCGAACGAATGATGCGCGAGGCCGGTTGCCGGCATATCGTCGGCACTCAGACCTCGTCCTCCCGCAAGGAAGTGCTGCCGGTGATGGAGCGTGGCCGCGGGCTGCTCTGGTACACCACGCCTTACGAAGGCTTCGAAAGCCATGACCGCGTGGTCTATACCGGCGCCTGCCCGAACCAGGGCGTGGTCCCGCTTTTCCGCCACATCGTTCCGGAATCCGGCCGCAGGGCGTTCCTGCTCGGGTCCAACTACATCTGGGGCTGGGAAACCAACCGCATTGCCCGCGAGCTTCTGGCCGGATGCAACGGCGACGTTCTGGGCGAGCGCTATGTTGCCATCGGCGACGAGAACATCGACCATCTGATTGTTGAAATCCGCGAAAAACGCCCGGATTTCATCTTCAACAATCTGATCGGTGAAAGCAGCTACGCCTTCCTGCGCGCCATGAAACGGCTTGCGAAGGAAGATCCCGCCTTTGCGCCGAACCGCTGCCCGATCCTCAGCTGCAATCTGACCGAAGCCGAGCTGCCCATCCTGGGGGCGGCTGCGGAAGGGCTTGTGTCCACCTCGACCTATTTCGAGACGCTGGACACACCGGAAAACGAGGATTTCCTCAGCCGTCTGGAAGGCCTGCGCGGACCGGAGGCATCGATCTCGTCCATGTTCGTCGGCCCCTATGAGGCTGTCTGGCTGCTTGCCCGCGCCATCGAGGCCTGCGGCTCGGATGCACCGGATCATGTTCTGTCGGAATTGTGCCGACGGCCGCATCGCACGCCGTTGCGCGACATCCGCATCGATCCGCAAACGCAGCACGCCTATCTTCAGCCGCTGATCGCAGTGGTGGAAACCACCGGTCCTGAGCGGCTTCGTTCCCGGTTCAGGATCATCGAAAAGACGTCCGGGCCGTTGGCTCCGGACCCCTATCTCGTTCACTATGATCCGCTGGAAAGCGGCGCCGGGTCCTCCGGGGACGCACCGGTTCCGGACAACGGCAATGCGCCGGGATTGAGGCTGGTGTCGTCATGAGCAGCCTGTTCCGCACCCCCAGTTTCCGCGGCTGGTCCGCAATGGTCCTGCACAAGCCCCATTCCGACAGGGATGCAGTCTGCCGCCAGCTTGACCGTCTGGGCATCGCAACCTCCACCGCCTGGCCGGAACTTCCGGAAGACGCCCGGCGGGCCGATCTGGTGATCTTCGAGGCCGATGCAGGCCACGACGCCCAGTTTCCCTGGCCGGTGGAAGAGCACCCGATGCCGATGATCGCACTGATGGGCAGCGAGGCTCCGGGCCGCGTCGAATGGGCCATCCGGCGCGGTGCCATTGCTCATCTGAGCAAGCCCATCGCATCGAGCGGCGTTTACGGCGCGCTCGTCGTGGCCACGCGAACTTTTGCCATGCGCCGTGCATCGGAAGACAGGATCGCGAAACTGGAAGCCCGCCTCGCGTGTCGGCCTCAGGTGGCCGAAGCCATCATCCTGCTCATGCAGCACCAGGGGGGCGACGCTGAAACCGCCTACAAGCTGCTGCAGGACATGGCGATGGCAAGCCGGCAAACAATGGAAGACGTCGCGCTCGATCTGCTGGCGCGCTCAGGAGGGCAGAATGCCGGCCGACGTGAAGCCTGAAGCAATGCCGGATACCGTGCAAGCTGCCGCACCCGAAGCGCCCAAAGGCGTCTGGCGCCGTCTCCTACAAAGGAAACTGGCCGTAGTCGCCCTGGTTCTGGTCGGCGTGATTGTTGGCGCCGCTGTATTCGCCCCCTTTGTCGCGCCTTACGATCCGGCGGAACAGTTTTTCGAAGGCCTGACCCTGGAAGGCGCGCCCTTGCCGCCGAACGAAACCTTCTGGTTGGGCACCGATCTGCTCGGGCGGGATCTTCTGTCACGCCTGATCTACGGCGCGCAAACCTCGCTGATCATCGGGATCGTCGCCAATGGGATCGCCGTTGCGGTGGGGGCCTTTGTCGGCATTCTCGCCGGTTTTTTCCGGGGCTGGGTGGAAACGGTGCTGATGCGCTTCACCGATTTGATGATGGCCTTCCCGGCGCTGCTGCTCGCGATCACGCTGGCGGCGCTGTTCCGGCCCTCGCTCTGGATCGTTGCCATGGTGATCGCCATGGTCAACTGGGTACAGATGGCGCGTGTCGTCTACACCGAAACCAGATCGCTGTCGGAGCGCGAATTCATCCTGGCCGAGCGGGCCATGGGCGCGGGTCTCTTCCGCATTCTGTTCCGGCACATCCTGCCGCATCTTCTGTCGACCATCGTCGTTTTCGGCACGCTGGGCATCTCGACGACCGTGCTTCTGGAAGCAACGCTCAGCTATCTCGGCATCGGCGTTCAGCCGCCGACACCCTCCTGGGGCAATATCATCTACGAGAACCAGACCTATTTCACCTCGGCCCCTTGGCTGGTGTTCTTCCCGGGTGTCGCCATCATCGCGCTGGCGCTGGGCTTCAACCTGCTGGGCGATGCGCTGCGTGAGGTGCTCGATCCGACACAGAAGGGGAGGCACTGATCATGGGCGGTTATATTCTGCGCCGGGTGTTCCAGTCCGTGCTGATCCTTATCGGCATCACCTTCCTGACCTTCGTCCTGCTCTATCTGATCCCGGCCGATCCGGCCCGTCAGATCGCGGGCCGCAGCGCCACCGCGCAGACGGTCGAGAACATCCGCGAGCAGCTTGGCCTCAATCTGCCGTTCTATCAGCAGTATTTCCGTTATCTCACCGGGTTGCTGCAGGGCGATCTCGGCCGGTCCTACCTGCAGAAGACGGAAGTCGGCGCGCTCATCTGGTCGCGCCTGCCGGCAACGCTTCTTCTCATGGTTGGCGCCATCGTCTGCGAACTGGTCATCGGACTTACCATGGGGCTCGTCGCAGCCCTGCGCCGGAATACGGCGACAGATACGAGCCTCATGGTCCTTTCCTTTGTCGGGGTGTCCTCACCCCAGTTCGTGATCGGCATCCTGCTGCTCTATGTCTTTTCGGTGCAGCTCGGCTGGTTCCCCATCGGCGGCTACGGCACCTTCATGCACATGGTGCTGCCGTCGCTGACCCTCGGGTTCCTGGGCGCCGGCTGGTATTCGCGCATGATGCGCTCATCCATGATCGACGTGCTGCGCCAGGACTTCATCCGCACCGCCCGTGCCAAGGGCCTGAAACGCTGGCAGGTTCTGTTCGGCCACGCTCTTCCCAACGCGCTGCTTCCGATCGTCGCCATGATCGGGATCGATATCGGCCTCTTCATGAGCGGCATCGTTGTGGTTGAAAGCGTGTTCGGCTGGCCCGGCATCGGCCAGCTCGCCTGGCAGGCCATCCAGAGGGTCGACATTCCCATCATCATGGGCGTCACGCTCGTATCCGCATTCGCGATCGTTGCCGGCAATTTCCTCGCCGACCTGATCGCCCCCCTGATTGATCCGAGGATCAAGCTGCGCTGACGCGCGGCAATGGCCGGAAACCGTCACCAGAGCGGCCCGGCACATCACCGTAAGAACCGGAGGTTGGACTATGAAGAAGACAGTATTGGCAGGGGTTGCCGCCCTTCTTGCCGCCACCGCCCTGACATCGGCATCCGCTCTGGCGGACGATATCAAGCAAGGCGGATCGATGATCGTCACCTACAAGGACGACGTCTCCACGCTTGACCCGGCCATCGGCTACGACTGGCAGAACTGGTCGATGATCAAGAGCCTGTTCGACGGCCTGATGGATTATGAGCCCGGCACCACCAACCTGATGAAGGACCTTGCCGAGGACTATACGATTTCCGACGACGGCACGGTTTTCACCTTCAAGCTGCGCGAGGGCGTCAAGTTTCACAATGGCCGTGAAATGACCGCGGAAGACGTGAAATACTCGCTCGACCGTGTCACCAACCCGGCCACCCAGAGCCCGGGCGCGGGCTTCTTCGGCTCCATCAAGGGATATGATGCCGTAGCGGCCGGAGATGCCACCAGCCTGGAAGGCGTCACTGTCGTTGATCCCTACACGGTCAAGATCGAGCTGTCCCGCCCGGACGCGACCTTCCTGCACGTGATGGCCATCAACTTCTCGTCCATCGTGCCGAAAGAGGCCGTGGAAGAATGGGGTGCCGACTTCGGCAAGCATCCGGTTGGCACCGGCGCATTCTCGCTGGATGAATGGACACTTGGCCAGCGTCTGGTGTTCAAGCGCAACGAGGATTACTGGCGCGCAGGCGTGCCCAAGCTCGACGAAATCACCTTCGAGGTCGGGCAGGAGCCCGTGGTTGCGCTTCTGCGTCTGCAGCGCGGCGAAGCCGACATTCCGGGCGACGGCATTCCGCCGGCGAAGTTCCTGGAAGTGACCAAGGACCCGCAATACAAGGACCTGATCATCGAAGGCGGGCAGTTGCACACCGGCTATGTCACCATGAACGTGAAGATGCCGCCTTTCGACAAGCTGGAAGTGCGCAAGGCCGTCAACATGGCGATCAACAAGGATCGCGTCGTGCGCATCATCAACGGGCGCGCCGTGCCGGCCAACCAGCCGCTGCCGCCGAGCATGCCGGGATATGACGACGAGTACACCGGCTATCCCTACGATCCGGAAGCCGCCAAGGCGCTTCTGGCCGAGGCCGGGTTCCCCGATGGGTTCGAGACCGAACTCTATGTCTACAACACCGACCCGAACCCGCGCATCGCCCAGTCCATCCAGGCCGACCTTGCCGCAATCGGCATCAAGGCCGACATCAAGGCACTGGCCCAGGCCAATGTGATTGCAGCCGGCGGCGAACCCGATCAGGCACCGATGATCTGGTCCGGCGGCATGGCCTGGATCGCCGATTTCCCGGATCCGTCCAACTTCTACGGCCCGATCCTGGGCTGTGCCGGCGCGGTCAAGGGTGGCTGGAACTGGTCCTGGTACTGCAACGAAGAGCTGGACAAGCAGGCAACGGCTGCTGATAGCATGACCGATCCGGCACAGAAGGCCGAGCGCGAGGAAGCCTGGCGCAAGATCTTCATTTCGGTAATGGACGATGCGGCCTGGGCGCCGGTCTTCCACGAGCAGCGTTTCACGATGCGGTCCGAGCGGCTGGGTGGCCCTGACGCCATCTTCGTCGATCCGGTCCACATTCCCGTCAACTACGACTACGTTTGGGCGAAAGATGTGCAGTAACTGCAAGGCCGCATACACGATCCACGCGGCACAACACCATTTCGGTTGGGACAATTCCAATACCCCGGCCGAAACGGTGGCACCGGGCACGGTGCTGGAATTCGAATGTCTCGACAGTTCAGCCGGGCAGTTGACGCCCGAAAGCACTGTCGAGGATGTCTCGACGCTGGATTTCGGCAAGATCAATCCGGTCAACGGCCCCATCTATGTGGATGGGGCCGAGCCGGGCGACGCACTGGTGGTCAAGATCCACGAGTTCAAGCCGTCCGGTTTCGGCTGGACCGCCAACATTCCGGGCTTCGGCCTTTTGGCGGATCAGTTCAAGGACCCGGCCCTGCATGTCTGGTCCTATGACAAGGACAAGCTGGGCACGTCGGCCTTTGCTCCGTTCGGCAAGGTGCCGCTGAAGCCGTTTGCCGGCACCATCGGTGTCGCGCCGGCGGAAGCGGGTCTTCATTCCATCGTTCCGCCCCGGCGGGTCGGTGGCAACCTGGACATTCGCGACCTTGCCGCCGGAACGACGCTCTACCTGCCGGTGGAAGTTGCCGGAGCCCTGTTCTCCATCGGCGACACCCATGCGGCGCAGGGCGATGGCGAGGTCTGCGGAACCGCTATCGAAAGCCCGATGAACACGGTGGTAGAACTGGATCTGATCAAGGGGGCCAATCTCAGCATGCCGCGGTTCGAAACCCCGGGCCCGGTGACCCGCCATCTTGACGAGATGGGCTACGAGGTCACCACCGGTATCGGCACCGATCTGTTCGAGGGTGCTCAGGCGGCCGTGTCCAACATGATCGATCTCCTGTGTGCCCGTCACGGCTACAGCGCGGTCGATGCCTACATGCTGTGCTCGGTCTGCGGTGATCTCAGGATTTCGGAAATCGTGGACATGCCCAACTGGGTGGTCTCGTTCTACTTCCCGAAAGTCGTTCTCCAGTAATGCAGTCGGGCGGCGGTCAGCGCCGCCGCCCGTTTTCCAGAGTTCAAGAAAGACCAGGACGTCCGGATGTCCCGCCAGCCAGACCACGAAACCGTTGCCGAAGACGTCGTTCTTTCCGTCAGGAACCTGCGCACGGATGTCGCAACGCCGTCCGGGCGAAAGACCGTGGTCAAGGGCCTGTCGTTTGACCTGAAGCGCGGCGAAACCCTCTGTATCGCGGGCGAATCCGGCTCCGGGAAGTCGATCACCGCTCTTTCCATCATGGGGCTTCTGCCCGAGCCGATGGCCCGGGTGTCCGGCGGCGAAGTGCTGTTTCAGGGCAAGGACCTGACCAAACTCCCCGAGGATGCCATGCGCCGCATTCGCGGCGGCGACATCGCGATGATCTTTCAGGAGCCGATGACTTCGCTCAATCCCGTGCTGACGGTTGGCCGACAATTGCGCGAAGCGATCCTGGCGCATCAGGACGTCAGCGGAAACGAAGCCAACAAGCGCGCGCTGGCCATGCTGGAATCGGTGCGCCTGTCGGAACCGGCACGACGGTTGAAACAATACCCGCACGAGCTTTCCGGTGGCATGCGCCAGCGGGTGATGATTGCCATGGCGCTGGCCTGCAATCCGAAGGTGCTGATCGCCGACGAACCGACGACCGCGCTCGACGTGACGATCCAGGCGCAGATCCTGCAGCTCATCCGTGACCTGCAGCGCGATTTCGGCACGGCCGTCATCATGATCACCCACGACATGGGCGTCGTTGCCGAAATGGCAGACCGGGTGATTGTCATGAACCACGGCAATATCGTGGAACGCGGCACGGTTTCGGACGTGTTTGAACGTCCTTCGGACAGTTACACGCAGCACCTCCTGGATGCCGTGCCAAAGCTTGGCGCCATGACCGGTGTCGACAGTGCGGCCCGGACAACCGGTCAGCCCGAAGCGCCGGTTCTCGAGGTGGAAGACCTTGTCGTCCGCTTCGATCTGCATGGCGGTTTGCTCAATCGGGTGACCTCCCGCGTTCATGCGGTCGAAGGTGTTTCCTTCACGCTGGCTCCGGGCGAAACGCTCGGCCTTGTGGGAGAAAGCGGCTGCGGCAAATCCACCATCGGCAAGGCCCTGATGAACCTGGTGCCCTGGGAAGGAGCCATCCGGATTGCCGGACATCACGTCGGTCTCGGCAGCGCGCAAGAACAGCAGCGCCGCAGGCGCGACATGCAGATGATCTTTCAGGATCCCTATGCCTCGCTCGATCCACGCATGACCGTTGGCGATATCGTAGGAGAACCTCTGGTGATTCACGGTCTGGCGCGCGGCAGGGAGTTGAAGGACACGGTGGTGTCGCTGTTCGAGCGGGTCGGCCTGCCGGCAGACATGCTCACTCGGCATCCGCACGAATTTTCCGGCGGTCAGCGCCAACGTATCTGCATTGCCCGCGCCCTGGCGCTTTCACCCAAGGTCATCGTCGCGGATGAAAGTGTTTCGGCGCTCGATGTGTCGGTTCAGGCCCGTGTTCTGGATCTTCTCCAGCAACTTCAGGAGGAGTTGGGGCTCTCCTATCTGTTCATTTCCCACGATATGGCGGTGGTCGAGCAGGTCTCGCACCGCATCGCGGTCATGTATCTCGGCCAGATCGTGGAAATGGGCACGCGCCGGCAGGTGTTCGAAAACCCGCAGCACGACTATACCAAGCGGCTGCTGAAGGCGGTGCCGATCCCCGACCCCAAGCGCCGGCGCACCATTTTCGACGTGCCGACGGGGGAGATCCCTTCACCGGTTCTGCCGCTCGGGCAATCGGTCGAGCGAGTGCGCTATCTGGATGTCGGCGACCGGCATCTGGTCGCCGCGTCCTGAACCGGAACAGATCAGGCCAGATCAACTCAGATCAGGCTGGTGGTGCGCCGATGGCGTCCGGGTGGGCGTCTTTGAACGCGTCCAGTGCCTCTGCGGCCGCAGCGGCGCGCAGGATCTTCGGAAAACCGGACACATCCACACCCCAGCGGTTGGCATTATACAGCTGAGGCGCAAGGCAGCAGTCGGCCATGGTCGGCGTTTCGCCGTGGCAGAACGGGCCGTTGTCTTCCAGAAGGTTCTCGAAGGCGGCAAGGCCCTTGCCGATGAAGCGTTGCATCCAGGCTTTCTTGGCATCATCGCCACCACCGGTCAGTTCCGCCACGTGGCTGACAATGCCGAGATTGCAGACCGGGTGGATTTCCATGGCAATCGCATAGGAGAGCTGGCGCACCTTGTACTGGCCGTCGACGTCTTCCGGCATCAAGGTGGAACCGGGCGTGGTCGCGTGCAGATATTCGATGATGGCCAGCGACTGCGTCAGCGTCTTGCCGTCGACAATCAGCGCCGGCAGCAGGCCCTGAGGGTTGAGAGCGAGATAGTCGTCTTTCAGTTGGGCCCGGGTCAAAAGGTTCACCGGCCGGTACTCGGCCTCGAGCTTCAGCAGATTGAGCGCGATGCGAACGCGATAGCTCGCCGAAGACCGCCAGTAGTCATATAAAACAATATCTTTCGCCACGAATCTCTCCCAGCAACGCAGTGTGCATTGATACACTTATTTGGCCCTGAATTGGCAAGTCCATCTGTGCCAAATGGCTTCATGAGCCGATTATTGAGAAGCTGGCGAAAGCGGTTGCGCCCTCAGCTAAACGCAGCGCCGATCCACCTTCATCGATGACCTTCGTCTGTCTTTATCCTCACCGCCGCCTTCAGGACCCGCAGCCTCGTTCAGTCTTTGCGGCGGGTTTGAAAGATCCGGTCCGACATGTCTTTTGCCGGCGCAACAACGTGTTGAGGATCCAGCTCCTTCTGCCAATCCAGACCGACAGGGGCAATCTTTGCGAGGGCTTCGGCAAAGGGGGCACTGTCCTTTGCTGCGGCTGCGACAAGATCCTTTGCTTCAGCGCGGGAGACGCCGTTGCGGGCGAGAACGAAACTGGCGGTCTCGGCCGTGATTTCTGGGTTCGACTCCAACGTAGAAGCCAGTTTGATCTCATTCGCCTGCAGGCTGGTGGCTAGATCTTCTGCGTGAACCAGCGCAGCACCGGCAGCCAGGAGCATCTGCGGCAGGAAATGCCACTCCAGAGGCCAGGCGGTGCCGTCGCGCTCCTCCAGTGGGCTGGCGGCAGCGGCTAGTCCGGCCTGTGCGGCAATGGCAATGGTGTTGAGCACCTGGATGGTCTCAGCCTGCACCGGGTTGGCCTTTTGCGGCATGGTCGATGACCCGCCGCCGGTGCCGCTGGAAAGCTCCGCAATGTCCGTGCGTCCGGAAAGCGCCAGGTCTCCCGCCATCTTGGCAAGGGCCGAGGTAACCTGTTGCAGCCAGCCGGCAAGCGCCAGAACCGGGGTCCGGTTGACGTGCCACGACGGGCTGTCCTCAAGGCCGAGCTCCCTTGCAAGGGCTGCCGAGACGGCGGTTCCGTCCGGAGCGATTGCACTGTTGATGCCCGATGCACCGCCGAACTGGACGCGTAAGACGGCAGTTCGGAGCGCGGGCAGCGCATTTTCCGCGTCGATCAGCGGATGGGCCCATTGCGCGATCCGGTAGCCGAGAGTGATCGGTGTCGACACCTGGCTGCGGGTGCGGCCCGCCATGAGTTGCCCCGCATGGCGTTCACTCTGCCGTTCCAGCGTGTTGATCAGCTTTTCCAGCCGCGCGCCCAGGATTTCGAGTGCCACTTTCGCCTGCAGAACCATCGCCGTGTCGATGACATCCTGGCTGGTCGCCCCCCAGTGCAGCCACGCCCCTGCGTCGGCCCCAAGCTGCTTGCGCAGTTCCGCGACAAGCGCCGGAACAGGCACACCGGCGGATCGTGTGCCCGCCGCAAGGCTGGCGGGGTCAATCTGAATGTCGGCTAGCTTTTCCGAGATCTCCTGAGCGGCCTGCGCCGGAATGATCTCCAGACTCCCCTGCACGGTGGCCAGGGCACGCTCGAAGGCAATCATATGCGCGACGTCGCTGCGATCATCGAGTAACCGGGTCAACTCGCCGTCGGCAAAGAGGCTGGCGTGGATCTGGCTGGAAAAGAGAGAAAGAGGCATGGCTCGGCTGGGTCTCTGGATGGGCCCTTATTGAGAGCCAAGTGGAAAGGCGGGTCAAGCCGCCTTCAGCGGCAGTCCCAGGATCTCGCGCGCCTGCTGCCAGGTAGCGACGGGGCGTTCGTATGTCTCGCAAAGATCCGCCGCCCGTTTCACAAGCGCCGCATTGGAAGGAGCAAGGGTGTCCCGGTCAAGGCGGATGTTGTCCTCCAGGCCGGTGCGGGTATGACCGCCTGCAGAAATACACCACTCGTTGAGCGTGAGTTGATGTTGCCCGATGCCGGCGGCACACCATTCCGCGTCCGGTGCCAGCCGTTCAACGGTTTTGATGTAATAGTCGAAAACATCCCTGTCGACCGGCATGGCGTTCTTCACGCCCATGACGAACTGCACATAGAGCTTGCCGGGAATACGTCCGTCCCGGTTCATCGCGGCCGCCTGATGAATGTGGCTCAGGTCGAACGCCTCGATCTCCGGTTTCACGTGATGGGCGCGCATCTCGCTGGCGAGCCAGTCGACCAGATCCGGCGGGTTCTCATAGACCCGGGTTGGGAAATTGTTGGAGCCGACCGAAAGCGACGCCATGTCGGGCTTCAGGGCAATCATGCCGCCCCGTTCCCTGCCGGCGCCTGAACGCCCGCCAGTGGAAAACTGGATGATCATGCCGGGGCAGTGTTTTTCCAGCCCTTCCTTCAGCCTAGCGAACTTCTCCGGATCGGAGGACGGCGTTTCATCGTCGTTGCGCACATGGGCGTGGACGATGCTTGCACCGGCCTCGAAGGCTGCCTGCGTGCTTTCCACCTGCTCCGAGATGGTGATCGGTACCGCCGGGTTGTTTTCCTTCTTCGGCAGCGAACCGGTGATCGCGACACAGATGATGCAGGGTTTGGACATGTTTCACGCCGTTCCGGTTTCGCCAGTGTCGTCCGTGCAAAGAGCACGGCGACTGTTGCTTTGCTCCCCCTCATCCTGAGGAAGCGCTTCAGCGCTGTCTCGAAGGATGGGCCACATACTCGGAATGTGCCGCCCATCTCTCGAGACGCTTGGTGTGACCAAGCTCCTCAGGATGAGGAGGAGTTGTTTTGTGCCTTCTCAAATATCGAAGAACACCGTTTCGTCCGGGCCTTGCAGCTTGACCTCGAAACGGTAGACCGTCTTGCCGTCACGCTCGGTCTTGCGGGCGATCAAGGTCTGGCGACGCTTTTCCCATTCGATCAGGTTGATGACCGGGTCGGCGGCGTTGGCTTCGGCCTCGTCCTCGAAGTAAAGGCGCGTCTGAAGGCCGACGTTGATCCCGCGTGCGACGATCCAGAGGCTGATGTGAGGCGCGGAAACCTTGCCGTCCGGCAGCTTCACCGGGCCGGGCTTTACGGTGTCGAACCCCCATTCGCCGGTGTCGAAATCGGTGATGACCCGGCCCCAGCCGCGAAATCCGTCTTCGACGTCACCGGCATGTTCGGGATGGGCGTAAATGCCCTCGCTGTTGGCCTGCCAGGTTTCCAGCATCACGTCCTTGATCGGCGAGCCCATGCCGTCGATGACGACACCCTCGACGCGGATGCGTTCGCCCTTGGCGTTGGGTCCGGCAATGTCCCAGCCCAGTTCCTGCCGGTAGATGTCGAAACCGGCGGCGCCGGGAGCAAGACCGATATGAACGTAAGGTCCGGCCGTCTGGGAAGGCGTTTCCTTAAGATAGTCGAGTTGCTGCGTCATGATCAGTTCCCCTCCGGCCGGTTTTCGAACAGGGTCGAGCGGCGTCCGCGCAGGACGATGTCGAACTTGTAGGCGATCGTGTCGAGCGGAATGGTGGCGTTGAGGTCGAGCTTGGCGACAAGCTGCTCAATCGCTGCCGGATCGGGAATGGTGTTCACGATCGGGCATTTGGCGATCAGCGGATCGCCCTCGAAATAGCATTGGGTGATCAGGCGCTGGCAGAAGGCGGTGCCGAAGATCGACATGTGAATATGCGCCGGCCGCCAGTTGTTTACCCAGTTGCGCCAGGGATAGGCGCCCGGTTTCACCGTGCGGAAATAATAGTAGCCGTTCTCGTCGGTCAGGGTGCGGCCGCAGCCACCGAAATTCGGGTCGATGGGCGCAAGATAGGTGTCCTTCTTGTGCCGGTAGCGCCCGCCTGCATTGGCCTGCCAGATCTCGACCAGAGTGTTCGGGATCGGCTTTGCGTTTTCGTCCAGCACCCGGCCATGCAGGATGATCCGCTCGCCAATCGCGCTTTCACCCGACTTGGCATAATTGTAGATCAGATCCTTGTCGAGCGGGTCGATGTCGTTGTGGCCGAAGGTCGGCCCGGTGATCTCGCTGACGTTGTTTTCCAGGCTGATCATCGAATATTGCGGCGAACGGGACACGCTGGTCTTGTAGTTCGGCGTGTGCGCAGGCGGATGCCACTCGCGGTCCCGCTGGTAGAAAGGTCCGGGTTTCAACATCGATTTTCCTCCGTTAACCGCCTGTCGCGGTCAGCTTCTGGCCGCTGCGTTCCATTTCGGCGTAGGTTTCCTTGGCGATCTTCAGCGCCTGGTTGGCACGCGGCACGCCGGCATAGACCGCCACATGCTGAAACGCCTCGAGCACGTCCTGCTTGCTGGCGCCGGTGCGGGCGGTGGCGCGGATGTGCATGGCAATTTCCTCAAAATTGCCGAGCGCCGCCAGCAGCGCGAGTGTCAGCATCGAACGCTCCCGTTGGCTGATCCCCTCCGACGCCCACACAGTGCCCCAGGCCCCCTCGGTGATCAGGCTCTGAAACGGTTCGTCAAATGGTGTCTTGGCGGCTTCCGCCCGGTCGACATGTTCATCGCCAAGCACCGACCGCCTGACCTTCATGCCGGTTTCAAAACGCTCAGACATGGAGGTCCTCCTTCAGAAAAGTCATGAGATGGCCGGTAAAGACATCCGGCTTTTCGACGCAGGGCAGGTGCCCCACACCGGAAATTTCGACATACCGGCTGCCCGGCACCAGGTCCGCCGTGCCGCGCACCATGGCGGGCGGGCTGGCAAGGTCCTCGCTGCCGCCGATACCCAGTACGGGCAGGCGGAGCTCTGACGTGCTGTCCGTCAGATCCGTGCCGGCAATCGCCTCGCAGCAGCCGAGGTAACCTTCGACCGGCGTGCGGACCAGCATGTGACGCCAGGCCAGACAGTCGGCCGTGTGGCGAAAATCTGCCGAAAACCAGCGATCCAGAATCGCATCGGCAAGGCACTCGATACCGCCCGCGCGGATCTTTGAAATGCGGTCCTGCCACATGACGGCTTCGCCCATCTTCGCGCCGGTGTTGGAGAGCACCAGGCCCTTGATGCGTTTCGGCTGTCGGTGCGCCAGAAGCTGGCCGATCATGCCACCGATGGAAAGCCCGACGAACATGCAGGACCCGATTTCAAGATGATCGAGCAGATGTTCCGCGTCGCTGGCGAGAGCGTCCATGGAGTAAGGACCGCGCGGGCAGGACGACAGGCCGTGGCCGCGTTTGTCGAAACGGATCAGCCGCAGGCCAGTCTCTGGCAGAAGGTCGATGACATTGTCCCAGAGCCGCAAATCCGTGCCGAGCGAATTGGCAAAGACGACGGGCGTGCCGTCAGGATCGCCATCTTCGCGCCAGTGAATGTCGGCTCCAGGCAAGCTCGCGATCTTCATCAGTAGGGTAGCCCCACATAGTTCTGCGCAAACCACTTCTGCGCAATTTCATTGTGGTGCAGCGACTCGATTTCCGCCCGCTGCATCTTGAGGTCGAAGTCGGACTGACCCGGGAACCTGTGCAGCATGTTGGTGGTCGCCCAGCTGAAGCGCTCAGCTTTCCAGATTCGTGCCAGGGCCTTTTCCGAATAGGTGTCGATGCCGTGGCTGTCCTTGTCCTGATAGTAGTGCACCAGCCCCTCATAGAGATAATGCACGTCGGACGCGGCGGTGTTGAGACCCTTGGCGCCTGTCGGCGGCACGATATGGGCCGCATCACCGCACAGGAACAGGCGTCCCCAGCGCATTGGCTCGCTGACGAAGGACCGCAGCGGGGCAATGGATTTCTCGATGGAAGGTCCGGTCACCAGCTTGTCGGCAATGGCTTCGGGCACGCGGCGTTTCAGTTCGTCCCAGAACTTCTCGTCGGTCCATTCGAAGATGTCGTCGCTGACATCGCACTGGACATAGTAGCGCGACAGGTTCTCGTTGCGCATCGAGCAAAGCGCGAAGCCGCGTGTGGAGTTGGCATAGATGAGTTCCTCGTGCACCGGCGGCGTCTCGGAGAGAACGCCCAGCCAGCCGAAGGGAAACACCTTCTCGTAGTCCTTGCGCACGGTGTCCGGAATGGTCTTGCGGCTGACGCCATGAAAGCCGTCGCAGCCGGCCACGAAATCACAGTCGATCCGCCGCGCGCTGCCGTCCACGGTGAAGGTGACATAGGGCGCGTCCGTGTCCGCGTCCCGGATCTCGACCCCTTCGACCTCGAAGATCGTCTGCCCGCCAACCGCATCGCGCGCGTCATAGAGATCGCGCGTGACTTCCGTCTGCCCGTAGACGACGACGTTCTGGCCGATCAGCTTCTGGAAGTTGATGGCGAACATCTCGTTTTCATAGGAGATGCAGGTGCCGTCATGGACGAAGCATTCCTTGTCCATCCTCTCGGCCACACCGGCCTCGCGCATCATGTTGACGAGGCCCGTTTCCAGAATGCCGGCCCTGATGCGGCCAAGCACATATTCGCGTGTCTTGCGTTCGAGAATGATGGTCTCGATGCCCTTCAGATGAAGAAGCTGCCCGAGCAGCAGGCCGGACGGTCCACCGCCGACAATGACAACCTGAGTTCGCATCCGAACCTCCCTTGTTAAAGGGATATTGAATGAACGAAATAGTGAAGTAAAATGAGATATTCAGCTTCTTTCTTTCCAAAAAGAGAAACTAAATGATCGACCGTCGCATCAAGTTCCGGCATATCCAGTGTTTCGTCGAGATTGCCCGGGAGCGCAGCCTGAAACTGGCCGCCGACAAGTTGAACCTGACGCAGCCGGCGATCTCCAAAACGCTCAAGGAACTGGAAGACATCATCGGTGCCAGTCTGATGACGCGAAACCGGGCCGGCATCGCGCTGACCAAGCAGGGCAAGGTGTTCCTGCATTTTGCCCAGATATCGCTGGCAAGCCTGCAACAGGGGCTGGACGGGGTTGAGAAGGAGGGCGAACACGCTCGCGCCACCCTGAAGGTCGGCGTTCTGCCCAGTGTCGCGGCCAGCTTCATGCCGCCGGTGATCAAGGAATTTTCGGAACTGGCCCCCCATGTCATGATCCAGATCATGGATGGGCCACACGCTTATCTGATTGACCGGCTGAAGATGGGCAAGCTCGATCTGGTGATCGGCCGTCTCGGCAGACCGGTTTCCATGGAAGGCGTTTCCTTCACCCAGCTTTATTCCGAACGGGTCGACGTGATCGTCCGGACCGGCCATCCGCTTCTCGAAAACCCGGACATCAAAAGCATTGTCGACTGGCCGGTGCTCTATCCGCCTGAGGGCGCGGCGATCCGCCCGCTGGTCGAGCGTTTCATGATTGCCAACGGCGTCGGCGAGATACCGAACAAGATCGAGACCGTTTCCGGCGCCTTCGGCCGGGTCTATACCCGCCGGACTGACGCGGTGTGGATCATTTCGTCCGGCGTCGTGCAGAACGAAACCGCCGACGGCCACCTGGTCCGTCTGCCGTTCGACACCGACATGACAAAGGGCCCCGTCGGCCTGATGACGCGTCCAGACACCCAGCCGGGAGCCGAGGAACAGGTTTTCCGGCTGGCGGTACAGTCTGTGATCGAGGAGCTGGGGTTGAGTTCCTGAGGGAAAGCCGCCGCAGCGCCCTACATCCGTGCCGCACACCCCGCCAAGGCGGCGAAATCGTCATCAAGCAGATGAACCGGAATGCCGGAAACCAGCTTCTGCTGACGGCCCTTCGCGCAAAAGGCGTTGATGAATTCCGGTTCCGCCAGAAATCTTGCCAGGCTTCTTGTGACGCCGCCTGTCAGCACGATGCCGCCGAGGGAGAGAAACATCAGCGACAGGTCGCCGATGACCCGGCCAAGAAAGGTCACCCATTGCCGGGCGGCGGCAACGCAAAGCGGATCGGTCCCGGAATTTGCCCGCTCGGCAATCTCGGCGGGCGAGAGGTCTCGCGGTGACAGGCCCTGCTCCAGACAATACCACTCGTGTATTTCCTTGAGGCCGCTGCCCGACAGCGCCCGTTCGACGGAGGCACGCCCGCGGTTGAGAGCCAGATAATTCCAGAGACGCAGTTCGTCTTCGGTTTCGACCGGCAGTGTCGCGTGGCCGCATTCTCCGGTGCCCACATGAAGACCGGTGGGTGTGTGAAACAGTGCGGCTGCATTGAAACCGGTTCCGGCCCCGACAACCAGCCGTGTCGCATTGCTGCGCAGCTTCACATCGGGCTGATGAACGGGCTGGAGCCGTTCGGCAGGAACCGCGTCCAGCGAATAGGCCAGGGCTTCGAAATCGTTCAGAAAGGTAATGTTTGCCCCGCCCAGAACCTTGCCTATGCATTCGGCACGGAATGTCCAGGGATGGTTGGTCATGCGGATGGCGGGGCCGTCGATGGGGGCCGCGATGGCGATGACGGCGGACGCGCAGGTCGGCCTTCCAGCCTCCGACAGATAGCGGCCGATGGCCGCTTCCGGCGTTTCAAAATCCGCGTTGCGGAACCGCGCGATCGTGTCTTCCAGAACCCGGCCGTTCTCCACCAGTGCCAGCCGTGTGTTGGTGCCGCCGATATCGGCGGCAAGGCCTCGTTGAATGCTCATAAGCGGTTACCCGAAACAATGTCGAAATAGGAAATCTTGGATAGATCGAAGGCAATGGGCACACGCTGACCGGCGTCAACCGGCGCATCAGCGGACAACCGCGCAATGGCTTCCGTCCCCCCGAGCTGAACGACCGCATAGGTGTCGGCACCGGCCGGTTCGACCACATCCAGAAGGCATTCGGCGCTTTGCAGGGTGCGCCCGTCGATGCCGCTGGCCCGCATGCCGAGATCCGTCATGGCTTCCGGACGCAGGCCGATGATGAGCTCTGCCGTACCGCCGGCAGCCAGGTTTTCAGGTCCCCGGCCATGGTCGAACAGTTCCAGCGGTGGACCTTCCGGTGTCGGGATCTGCAGCCGGACATGATCGCCTTCGCGGGTTGCCGTGCCTGTCATCAGGTTCATGGAGGGCGCGCCCATGAAGTCGGCGACAAAGGCATTCACCGGCGTGTTGTAGATCTCCTGCGGCGTACCGATCTGTTGCACCACGCCGTCCTTCATCACCACGATCCGGCTGGCCAGCGTCATGGCCTCGATCTGGTCATGGGTGACATAGACGATGGAAGCGCCCGTCGTCTGGTGGATGCGCTTGATTTCCGTGCGCATGGTCACGCGCAGCTTGGCATCGAGATTGGACAGCGGTTCGTCGAACAGAAACAGCTTCGGTTCACGTACCAGGGCCCGTCCCATGGCAACGCGCTGGCGCTGTCCGCCGGAAAGCTCCGCCGGGCGGCGATGCAGCAGGTGCTCGATTTTCAGAAGATCCGCGACCTCGGCCACCTTCCGTTTCTTCTCCGCCTCATTCACCTTTCGCACTTCAAGGCCGAAGCCGATATTGCGTTCAACGCTCATGTTGGGAAACAGGGCATAGGACTGAAACACCATGGCGATGTCCCGGTCGGCGGGTTCATCGTTGGTGCGGTCCTTGCCGGCAATGTGAATGGTGCCGGAGGAAATGTCGGTCAGGCCGGAAATGCAGCTCAGCAGCGTCGATTTTCCGCAGCCGGACGGCCCGACGAGAACAAGAAACTCACCGGGCATCATGGAGAGATTGATGTCCTTGAGGACATCGACGTCGCCATATCTCTTCTGCAGGCTGCTGATTTTGAGGATGGGATCTTGCGTCATTGCAGCGTTCATTCCTTTTCAGTCTCCTGCTTGAGTCAGCCCTTGACGGATCCGGCGACGAGCCCGGAGACGATGAATTTCTGGAAAGCGATGGCGAGAATGGCCGGCGGGAGTGTCGCCAGAACGCCAACCGAGGCGATGACGCCGTAATCGGTCACGCGCCCGGCAGAGAAATCCGCAATCGCCACGGGAAGCGTTTTCGCGCTGAGGTCGTTGGTGAAAATCAGGGCGTAGAAGAACTCGTCCCAGGCCACCAGGAAGGACAGCATCGCGGTGGCGGCAATGGCCGGCAGGGCCAGCGGCAGCACCACTTGCCGGATTGTATAGGCGGTTCCCGCCCCCTCCATGAAGGCGGCCTGTTCCACTTCCACCGGCAGAACGTCGATATTGGCCTTCATCAGCCAGGTGGCGAAGGGCAGCAGCATGGCCGTGTAGACGATGATCAGCGTCACGGTGTGGTTCAGCAGGCCCAGGCTGCTGAAGGTTGAATAGAGCGGCAGCACATAGGTGATCGGCGGCATCATGATCGTTGCCAGGAAGGCAAACAGCAGCACGATAGACGCCTGCCGCCTGGAAAACGCATAGGCAGCGGGAATCGCCAGCAGAAGTGCGGCTGCCGTGGCTCCGCCCGCTGTCAGGAGCGAGTTGCGCAGCGCCATCAGGAACCGTTCGCCATTGCCGCCTTCCAGGCTCAAAAGGTTGGCATAGCGGCTGAAGTCGACTTGCGAGGGGATCCAGCGCAGAGGAACTTCGGTCAGGTCCGTCGGCGCGCTGATGCTCATGACGGCAAGCCAGAGCAGCGGTCCTGCGGTGAAGGCGGCCAGCAGCAGGGCGCAGCCGTAAAGCAGGATGGATTGAACGAGCGAGCGTTTCATGCCGCGCCTCCCGCCGTCTGCCGCTTGGTCGCGGAATAATAAAAGACGATCAGCACGGCACTTATGCCGGCGACAAGCACCGCATAGGACGCACCGCTGCCGCTTCTCAGGTAGTTGAAATATTCCTGGTAGACGTAAAAGCTCGCGGTCTTGGTGCTGTCCGCCGGGCCACCGCCGGTCATTACGTAAATGATGTCGAAGACGCGGAAAGCCTCGATGGTTCGCAGCACCATCACCACCATCAGCGGACCCGCGATCCAGGGCAGGGTGATCGAGCAGAAGCGCTTCCAGGGCCCGGCGCCTTCGATGGCGGCCGCCTTGCTGAGATCCTCCGGCACGGTCTGAAGGGCTGCCAGGGCGACATAGGCCACCAGCGGGAAGTTTTTCCAGACATCGGCCAGAACCACCATGTTCATCGCCGTTGCCGGATCGCCGATCCAACTCCGGTAGTCTGAAATAATGCCGAGCTGAAACAGCAGCGAGTTCAGCGCGCCGTAGTCAGGATGATAGATCAGCCGCCAGGCAACGGCGTTGACGATCGTCGGCACCGCCCAGGGCAGAATGATGAGCGCCCGCAACAGCGTCCGGCCGCGAAATTCCTGATTGAGCAGCACGGCAACGGCGATGCCGAGTACACCTTCCAGCCCCACCGAAACGATGGTGAAATAGAGCGTCCGGAAGAGGGCATCCTGAAAATCGGGATCGGTAAGCGCGTAGACGTAGTTTTCCAGGCCGATGAAATGCACCGGCTCCGGCAGTGCTGAAATGCGCGTGTCGGTGAAGCTGAGCCACAGCGTATTGGCCAGCGGTATCAGTGTGATCAGCGCGAGTACGGCAAGGGCCGGCGCCAGAAGGATCCATTTTTCACGTTTCTGGCGTCGGCCAAGCATGGTCAGTCTCCTGTCAAACGCAAGCTTAGCGGATCCGCTTCACGCGGTTCGCGGCAGCGTCCAGCGCTTCATCCACGCTTGCCTGCCCGAGCAGGACCTGATGGATGTTCTTTTGCAGGATGTCGGACACTTCCGTGTAGGACGGCACCAGAGGGCGCGGATACATCACCGCGATGGACTCTTTCGCCGCCGCGATCAGGTCTTCCTGGCCTTCCATCACCTTCGGTTCGGAATAGGACGCCTTCCAGATCGGCAGGCTGAGTTTTGCATAGTCGTCCTGAACGTTCTGCTGCGTGAGGAACGAGATATAGGCCCAGGCTTCGTCCGCATGCGGGCTGTTGGCCGGAATGCCCAGCCCCATGGAGCCGTTGACGCTGGAGGCGGTGGACTTGCCCTTGACGCCTGGTGCGGGCGCAACCTTGACCTTGCCGGCTACCTTGCTTTCCTCGGGATCGTTCGCAAGGGCGTTCATGTAGGTCCAGTTGAGCGCGAAGGCCGCTTCGCCGTTGGAGAACACGCGCCGGACATCTTCTTCGAAATATTCGCGTGAAGACGGATTGGTCAGGCCTTCGTCGAGTGTCGCCTTCATGAAGCTGACCGCGTCCTTGGCACCGCCGGTGGTAAAGGCCGGCTCACCGTCCTTGAAGAAGGCACCGTCATAGGCAGCCGTCAGCGTGGTGAAATCGCAGATCATGGCTTCTGACTGCGACCAGCTCCAGACCAGCGGATATTCCACAATGCCCTTGTCCTTGATCTGCCTGGCCTGTTCCGCCAGTTCTGTCCAGGTTTTGGGCGGTGCAGAAATGCCGGCTTCTTCCAGCATTTCGGTATTGTAGAAGAGGTATTTCGTATCGAGGATCCAAGGCATGCCGTAGCGCTTGCCGTCATACTCGACAGTCGTCCAGGCGCCGTCGAAAACCTTGTCGGTATAGTCGGCAGGAATGCGGTCGGTGACATCCTGCAGGAAGCCGCGCGTTGCAAATTCGGCCGGCCAGATCACGTCGAACAGCACAACATCATAGCCGTCGTCACCTGCGCCCGCTGCCGCGATGATCTTGTCGTGCAGAGCCTCATAGGGAACGAATTCCAGCGCCACGGTGACGCCGGGATTGGCTTCCTCGAATTTGGCGGTCATCGACTCGATGTCTTCTTCACTGTAAGCCGCCTGGCTCATGAAAAGTGCGTTCAAGGTGGTGTCGGCCAATGCCGTCGTGGTCATGGCCAGGGTCGCGAATGCGGACCCCAAAATCATCTTTCCAAACGTGTTCATCTCGCCCTCCGGTTTTTGTGTAGGCGAGGCATCCTATCTTCGATTTTTTTATTTTGTCAAATTGATAGAAAAAATAATTTCTGGTCTATTGGAGCCATGAACGACAGTGCGCCGATGCTCCCCTCCTTCCGTACCAGCGGTACAAACCTCACCCGCGCCAAGACGCATAATCACCGCGTCGTGCTGGAAGTCATCCGCACGCGAGGGCCGATAGGTCGTACGGAAATATCTGAAATCACTTCGCTTTCCCGCCAGACGGTGCAGAACATCGTCGGTGAGCTGGAAAGCCGCGGTATCGTCGAAATGCATGCCCAGAAGGCCAGGGGGCGCGGCCATCCGGGCATGATGGTGAAGCTCAGGTCCGATCACGCCTACAGTCTCGGTTTCCACGTCGATCGGCTGTCGGTGACGGCGATCGCCTGCGATCTGCTGGGCAATATTGCCTGGCAGTCGACTGCCGCCATGGCCGCGGCCACACCCGAGGCAGCCAACAGCCGGATCCTGTCGATGGTCGAAGACTTCCGCGCGGCCCATCCGGCCATGGCCGAACGTCTGTTCGGTGTCGGCCTGGCGGCACCCGGTCCCTTCGAAACCGGAGCGCAGTCATTGAGCGGAACGGACGCCACCACCTTTTCGGATTTCGGCTTGCCGGAAAATCTGGCAGAGCTTCAGACGGCGGTCGGCCTGCCTGTGGTGCTGCAGAACGATGCCTCCGCCGCGGCGCTGGGCGAGCACGTTTACGGAATAGGCCGCAGTTTCAGCAGCTTCGCCTTCATCCAGTTCGGCATGGGCCTTGGCGCCGGGTTTGTCCTCAATGGTGCGCTCTATCCGGGAGCATCGAAAAACGCCGGTGAAATCGGTCATGTGCTGATCGACCCGAAAGGCCCAGCCTGCTCCTGCGGCAACTCCGGATGCCTCGAACGCTACCTGTCATTGAATGCGCTGTGCGAAAGGCTTGGTCTGGAACCGACCGAGCCGGGCTCTGTCGCGCGGATCGAGGCCTTGTTTGCCGAGCGGGATCCGGCAGTTCTCGGCTGGATTTCAGATGTCGCGCCGCTCATGCGCCAGATGATCAGCATGGTCGACATGATGCTCGACCCGGAAGCGCTGATCCTCGGGGGTATCATTTGCCCGGATTTCCTGCAGGCGCTCCTCGACAGCGCGTCCCCGCTTCCCCGCCGTCTTGACGGTTCGCCGGAAGAAGACAGGATCCGTATCGGCACGTCCGGGGCAACGGCAGTCGCCCTCGGCGCCACAGCCGCCGCCGTCGACGCCCTCTACGCACCTTCGGTCTCGCACCTGCTGCTGTGAGGCCGCATTTCTCGCACTTAACCGAAAAGCGACCCTCATGCTGAGGAGGACCGTCAGGTCCGTCTCGAAGCATGGGCGGCATATCCCGGGCAAGCAGCCCATCCTTCGAGACGCCGCCAGGGCGGCTCCTCAGGATGAGGTTGGTGGGGAGTGTCGGTAAATCCGCCCCTAGCTCAGCCCCAGCATCTTGCGGATCTGTTCCTGGTCGGTCTCACCACCGGCGAAATCGTCGAAGGCCTTGTCGGTGACTTCGATGATGTGGTGCTCGATGAAGGGTGCACCTTCTGCGGCACCCTGCTCCGGCGACTTCAGGCAGCATTCCCATTCCAGAACGGCCCAGCTGTCATAGCCGTATTGCGCGAGTTTGGAAAAAATGCCGGAGAAATCCACCTGTCCGTCGCCCAGCGACCGGAACCGGCCCGCGCGGTTGACCCAGCCCTGATAGCCGGAATAGACGCCCTGGCGTCCGTCCGGATTGAACTCGGCATCCTTCACGTGATAGGCGCAGATGCGCTCGTGGTAGATGTCGATAAAGGCCAGATAATCGAGCTGCTGCAGCAGGAAATGTGACGGGTCGTAGTTGATCTTGCAGCGCTTGTGACCGCCGAGCGCCTCCAGGAACATCTCGAAGGTTGCACCGTCGAAGACATCTTCGCCCGGGTGGATTTCATAGCCGACGTCAACACCGTTTTCGTCGTAGACATCGAGGATCGGTTTCCAGCGGGCCGCCAGTTCCTTGAACGTTTCGTCGATGAGCCCTGCGGGTCGCTGCGGCCAGGGGTAGAGATAGGGAAACGCCAGCGAGCCGGTGAAGCTGACGGAGGCACTGAGGCCAAGCCGCTTGCTGGCAATCGCCGCCTTTTTCATCTGGTCGACAGCCCATGCCTGCCGCGCTTTGGGGTTGCCGTGAACTTGCGATGGCGCAAAACCGTCGAAGGCCAGGTCATAGGCCGGATGTACCGCAACGAGCTGGCCCTGCAGATGCGTCGACAGCTCGGTGATCTCGACGCCGGCATCTGCGCAAATGCCTTTGACTTCATCGCAATAGGCATCGCTTTCGGCGGCCTTGTCGAGGTCGAACAGGCGGCTGTCGAAGGTTGGGATCTGGATCCCCTTGTAGCCAAGGTCCGCAGCCCATTTGGCAATTGCGGGAAGCGAATTGAACGGCGCATCATCTCCGGCAAACTGGGCCAGGAAAAGCGCGGGTCCTTTGATCAGTCCAGCCATCATTGTCTCCCAAGTTTAAACGGGGCGTTGCAAGGCTGGTGCCTCACGTTCCCTCTGGCGCGTATGAAAATCTGCTGAAATCGGCGGTTTTTCCCTGTCCGGTTATGTCGAAGGCCAGCATGCCGACAAAGGCTCCGGTAAACGAGCCGTGTTCACCGCGCCCGCCTTCATCCGAAATCACGCTGGCATCCAGATCCGGCCCGAAGGGGGTCCAGTCACCGTCCTGCTGCCGCCAGAAGAAACGCTGGAGAGCACCGTTGACGTCGACTGCAAGCTCGACCGGTCCGTCGGCAAGCGCAATCGGATCCACCGGAAACGACATGCGCCCGTCCGGCCAATCACCGGGGCAGGAAAGGATCGTCAGGCAGCGGCCGAGCCGTTCCGTCCAGCTGACAGCCAGAAAATGGAACTTGTGCCGGTTGTAATAAGTCGTCAGTCCGGCCGCCTGCTGATAGGTGGTCGGAACAAAGTCTGTCAGGGTCGTTTCCGCGCGGTAGCTGAGGTGTTCCTGCCGCCGGGCCACCAGCGATTGCTCGTACCAGCTGCCGATGCTTTCCCGCCCGGTCAGGCGCAGGGCTTTGCCCGTCAGCGAGAACAGCCGCTCTGGATAAGGCGTGCGCAACCACTGGAACTCTGGCGGTAAGCTGTCGCCGGTGAAACTGCGTTCCACCCGTTGAAGTGGACGCGGTTCTGCCGCAGACAGGCCCGGAACCTCGACTTTCGGAACCGTGCCTTCCTGTTCCAGATAGAGCCAGCCATCGTCCCGCCATTCACATTTCTGGATCGCGGTTTCCCGTCCCAGTGGCGAGAACCGTCCCGGCAACGGCCGGGAACACAGATGGGTATGGTAGACCTTGCCGTCCGGCGTCTCGACGATCTGGCCATGGCCCGCCCGCTGCAGCGGGGCGTCCGGCGTGTCCTTGGAGGTGATGAGATGGGTCTGCGGGTGGAGTTCGTAGGGCCCTTCGATGGACCGGGAACGGGCCATCGTGACGGCGTGATCGTAGCCGGTACCGCCTTCGGCAACGGTCATATAATACCAGCCGCCGCGCTTGTGGAGATGCGGGCCTTCTGTCAGTCCATGGGGGCTACCTGAAAAGATCTTGCGGATCTCGCCTTTCAGCCCTTCGTTTTCGGACCATTCCTGCAGCAGGATGCCGTCAAAGGCCGGATGGCGCGGGTGCCCGCCAACGGAATTGGAAATGTGGTTCCATTGCAGCACCAGGAACCATGTGCGGCCGTCGTCATCATGAAACAGCGACGGGTCGAACCCGTGCGAACTCACATAGATCGGGTCGCTCCACGGCCCCTCGATTGAGGGGGCCGTGACGATGTAGTTATGTGCATCCTTGAAATTCCCATCCAGCCGTTTGACGTCCGTATAGACCAGCCAGAACCGTCCGTCCGCGTAGGAAAGGCACGGCGCCCAGATACCGCCGCTGTCCGGATTGCCGCGCATGTCGAGCTGGCTCGCCCGGCTCAGGGGCCGGCAGGCCAGATCCCAGTTGACCAGGTCTTTTGAGCGGTGGATCTGGACACCCGGATACCATTCGAAGGTCGAGGTGGCGATGAAGTAGTCATCGCCCGCCCGGCAGATCGAGGGGTCCGGGTTGAACCCCGGCAGGATGGGATTTCGGATCATTTCCGGCTGGGTCCTTTCCGTTCCGCCGAGGCCGCCCAAAGGTTGATGTCCGCCTCGCGGGTGGTTTCCTCGATCAGCTTCAGTTCGTCCTGGGAGAACTGGAGATTGGCAATCGCGCCGACACAGTCCGCCACCTGGCTGCCCCGGCTTGCACCGATCAGCGCCGTGGTCACCCGGCCGTTGCGCAACACCCATGCAAGGGCCATTTGGGCCAGCGTCTGGCCACGCGTTTCGGCGATCTCATTGAGTGCCCGGATCGTGGCGAGGTTTTCTTCGCTCAGGAACTGGGTCTTCAGCGATTTGCCCTGGTTCGCCCGGCTGTCTTCCGGAATGCCTTTCAGATATTTGCTGGTCAGCATGCCCTGGGCCAGCGGCGAGAAGGCGATGGAGCCGATACCGAGGTCGTCAAGCGTATCCAGCAGGCCGTCCTCCTCAACCCACCGGTTGATCATGGAATAGCTCGGCTGGTGGATCAGGCACGGCGTGCCCAGGTCCTTCAAAATGGCGGCCGCTTCCCGTGTCCGTTTGGAGTTGTAGGACGAGATACCGGCATAGAGCGCCCGGCCGGACCGCACGATGTGGTCGAGCGCCATCATGGTCTCTTCCAGTGGTGTGTCCGGATCGAAGCGGTGCGAATAGAAGATGTCGACATAGTCGAGCCCCATCCGCTTCAGCGACTGGTCGCAGGACGCAATCAGATATTTCCGGCTGCCCCATTCGCCGTAAGGCCCTGGCCACATTCCGTAGCCGGCCTTGGACGAAATGATCATCTCGTCCCGATAAGGCGCGAAATCGGTCCGCAGCAGTTCGCCGAAGGCGGTTTCCGCCGATCCGGGCTTCGGTCCGTAATTGTTCGCCAGATCGAAATGGGTGATGCCGAGATCAAAGGCGGTCCGGGCAATCTCCCGTTTCCTGTCGAGCGGCGTGTCGTCGCCGAAATTGTGCCACAGGCCCAGCGAGATCACCGGCAGTTTCAAGCCGGATTTCCCGCATCGGCGGTATTCCATGGTGTCGTAGCGCGATTCCGCTGCTGTCCAGGTCATTTGCTATCCTGTTAAACGAGAAGGTCTTTCGCCGCCTGCGGGTCCAGGGCTTCCGGGCGCTCGCAGGTGGTTTTGATGTCAATGAACGTCCCACTCTCACCGGAGGCGAGAATCGACGTCATCACATCGACAACATGCAGAGCAAACTCCAAAGAGCAACGGTGTGGCCGGCCTTCCAGGATGGCGAGGGCCATATCGGCCAGGCCCGCTGTCCGGTAGTTGGCGTGTCCGCGATCATTCGCCTTGGAGAACGGGTGCTGCCAGGCTTCAGATAGCGTTACGAAGCTGCCCTTGTCGGTCATGCGCACTTCGCCGCCGAAGAAATTCGGATCCGGCACATGCAAGGTGCCCTCGCGGCCATAAAGCTCCATGTTGGAATGGCCGTGCTGCCAGACATCCCAGCTCGCGCAATAGGTGATCTGAGCGCCGGACTGGAATTGCATCACCGCGTGAATGGTCGTCGGTGTTTCCACCTTGATCTTGTCGCCATGGCGCGGCTGCGAAGTGATCGTGCGGTATTCGGAGCCTGAAGAACTCATGGCACAAACCCGCTGCACCGGCCCCAGAAGCTGAACCAGATTGGAAACGTAATAGGGTCCGAGGTCGAGGATCGGGCCGCCGCCGGGCTGGAAGAAGAAATCCGGGTTCGGATGCCACATTTCCATGCCCGGGCTCTGCACGAAACAGGTTCCTGAAGTCACCTTGCCGATGGCGTCACTGTCGATCAGGTGCCGCACAAGCTGGTGCGCACCGCCCAGGAATGTGTCCGGCGCCGAGCCGACCCGAAGGCCTTTTTCCTTTGCAATCGCGGCAAGGGACTGGCCCTCTTTCAGGCTCAGCACGAACGGTTTTTCCGAATAGACGTGCTTGCCGGCCTCCAGAACCTGTCTGGAAACCTCGTAGTGAACTGCGGGCACCGTCAGGTTGACGATAATGTCGATATCGCTGGCTGCCAGAAGGCCGTCGACGGTTTCAGCCCTCAGGCCGAATTCTTCCGCGCGCGCCTTGGCGGCCGTTTCGTTGATGTCGGCGCAGGCGCGCACCTCAATGCCATTGAAGAGCGGAGAAAGGCGCATGTAGGCGGCCGAAATGTTTCCGCACCCAAGGATGCCAATGCCAAGTGTCTTGCTCATGGGGTTTCCTCAGTAGGCGCGGAAGGCTGCGATGGAGCGGGTTGCGAAACGGTCGTAGTCCGACGGTTTGTCGTGTTCCATCACGAACAGATCGACCCCTGCACCCTTGAGGGCCTTCATGAGGCCTTGCCAGTCCATGGTGCCCTGGCCGACATCCGCCCAGCCATCCTCGTCGGTGCATTCGCCCTCGGGCGCGATGTCCTTCACATGGGCGGTGGTGATGCGGCTTGCGTATTTCTCGATCCAGTCGAGCGGGTCCTGGTTGCCGCGCACGATCCAGGCAATATCGGCTTCCCATTCGATGGATGGAGCAGCCTCCAGCAAGATGTCCATCGGCAGCCGACCATCGGCGCAGGTCTCGAATTCGAAATGATGATTGTGCCAGCCAAACCGCAGGCCGGCATCGCGGATCTTCTGGCCGATGGTTTCCAGCCGTTCGGCGATGGACTGCCACATGGCCGCGTCCGGAATGCGCTGCTCGGGCGGCACGGCGGGAACGAAGATTCGCTCCATGCCCAGGGTCCTGGCAGTGTCGATCACCTTGGCGAGGTCGTCCTCGAACTGCTCCATGGGAAAGAAGTGGCCCGACGGCATCTTGAGGCTCTGGGCGTCGAGCATGTCGCGAAAGGCGGCGGGGTTCTCGTAATTGCCGCCGAAGCCTTCGACCTGGGTATAGCCAAGGTCGGCAAGCCGCTTGAGAACGCCGTCCCAGGGGGTGAAGTCGCGAGCGGAATAGAGCTGGAAGGAAATATCCATCTTGAGTGTCCTGAAGTGTGGGCCTGACGTGAAGGAGGCCGGTCTAGAGCCGGGATTCCGTTGTTTTGTCGAAAAGATTGGCGCGGGCCGGATCGAAGCCGACGGAAATGGCATCGCCGTGCCGGACAGTTGCCTGGCCGTCCATCCGTACCCAGAGGGCCTTGTCACCGATGGTGAAGCGGACAAGCGTATCCGAGCCTAGCGGTTCCACCAGTTCCACCGTGCCGGCGAACTGCACAAGGGCCATTTCGGCCTCCGCGCCGCAGACCATGTGCTCCGGACGGATGCCGAACCACGCCGGACCTGTTGCCGGAGGGCCGTACTGGAAGTCATAGCCGTCAAGCGAGAAGGACTTTCCGCTGGATGTGAACCGGTACTTGCCACCTGTTTCTTCCAGGGTGCCGTCAAAGAAATTCATCGACGGTGATCCGATGAACTCGGCCACATATTTGCTGGCTGGCCGGTTGTAGATCTCGTGGGGCGAAGCCAACTGCAGGATCTGACCGCCGCGCATGATGGCGATCCTGTCGGCCAGCGTCATGGCCTCGATCTGGTCGTGGGTGACGTAGATCATGGTGTTGGAGAGCTTCTGGTGAAGCTGTTTGATTTCGACCCGCAGGTCCGCCCGCAGCTTGGCATCCAGGTTGGAAAGCGGTTCATCGAACAGGAACACGTCGGCGTCGCGCACCAGGGCCCGGCCGATGGCGGCGCGCTGGCGCTGGCCTCCGGAAAGGGCGGCCGGCTTGCGGTTGAGCAGCGGCTCGATCTGCAGGATCTTCGCCGCCTTGTTCACCCGTTCCTCGATTTCCGCCTTGGGCAGGCCCGCATTCTTCAGACCGAAGCTGAGGTTCCCGCCAACGGTCATCTGCGGGTAGAGCGCATAGGACTGGAACACCATGCCGATGCCGCGCTGGGAAGGCTCAGCCCAGGTCACGTTGCGCCCACCGATGAAGATCTGACCGCCGGTGACATCCAGCAATCCGGCAATGCAGTTCAGCAAGGTGGACTTTCCGCAGCCCGACGAGCCGAGCAGCACGAGAAATTCGCCCCTCCCGACATCGAGGTTGAGATCCTTCAGAACGTCGAGGCTTCCGAAACTCAAGGACAGGTTCTTGATGGAGATGCTTGGTTCCATGGGTCGTCTCGTTAGCCTTTCACCGCGCCGGCGGCGATGCCGCGCACGAAGAGTTTTCCGGAGATGAAGTAGATGGTGAGCGGAACGAGGCCGGTCAGGATCGTCGCGGCCATGTTGACGTTGTATTCCTTCACCCCTTGTGTGGAATTGACGATGTTGTTGAGCTGCACGGTCATGGGGTAGAGGTCTGGCTTCGTGTAGATCACGCCGAACAGGAAGTCGTTCCAGATACCGGTGACCTGAAGGATCATGGCGACGACGAAGATCGGCAGGCTCATCGGCACCATGATCTGGAAATAGATCGCCCAGAAACCGGCCCCGTCCACGCGTGCCGCCTTGAACAGTTCCTGGGGCACAGATGCGAAATAATTGCGGAACAGCAGCGTCAGGATCGGCATGCCGAAGATGGTGTGCACGATCACCAGCCCGGTCAGGCTGCCGTAAAGGCCGATTTCCCGCAGCATGATCACGATCGGATAGATCATCACCTGATAGGGAATGAAGGCCCCGACGATCAGGATGGCGAAAAAGGTTTCCGAGCCTTTGAAGCGCCAGTTGGCGAGCGCGTATCCGTTCACCGAGGCAATCGCGATCGACAGGATCACCGAGGGGATCAGGATCCTGACCGAATTGAAGAAGCCGCGCGACAGGCCATCGCAGTTGAGGCCGGTACAGGCCTCCGCCCAGGCTTTCACCCAGGGCTGGAAGGTGACCTCCACCGGCGGAGCGAAGATGTTGCCCAGCCGGATTTCCGGCATGCCCTTCAGCGAGGTGACGATCATCACGTAAAGCGGCAGCAGGTAATAAAGACAGACGACGATCAGCGTGCCGTAGATCAGGATATTCCGGCGGGACAGCGCCTTGCGCGGCTTGCGGCCGGCGGGGCCTTCAACCATACGGTTGCCGGATGACGTGCCGTCGCCGTGCCGGAGGGCGCGGTCGGGACCGGTTTCCGGCGCAGTGTCGTATGTCATGGAGCCTTTCAGCAGGTGGGGCGCCTTGGTCATTTCCGCTTGCCTCCGAATTCGAGATAGGCCCATGGCACGACAATGACGACGACCGTCAGCAGCATCATGGTGGAGGCGGCAAAGCCCTGGCCGAGGTTCTGGGACAGGAACATGGCGTCATAGACGTATTTGGCTGGAACTTCGGAGGAAATGCCGGGCCCGCCGCCGGTCTGGGCGACGACCAGGTCGTAGACCTTGATGATGCCGGAGGCGATCAGCACGACGGCAGTGATGAAGATGCCGCGCATCATCGGAATGACGATGAAGAGATAGGTCTTCCACATCGGGATGCCGTCGATCTTGGCGGCCTTCCAGATGTCCTCGTCAATCCCGCGCAGGCCTGCCAGCATCAGGCACATGATCAGCCCGGTTCCCTGCCAAAGGCCGGCGATCAGGATGCCATAGATGACGATCTCGGGATTGTAGAGCGGGTCGAAGTTGAAACTCTCCCAGCCGAGACTGCGCACCACGTGCTGAATGCCGAAGTCGGGATTGAGAATCCACTGCCATGCCAGACCGGTAACGATAAAGCTGAGCGCGAAGGGATAGAGCAGGATTGTCCTGAACGTGTCCTCGAAGCGGATCTTCTGGTCGAGCAGGGCCGCCAGCATGAAGCCGATCAGCAGCGAGAAAACCAGCGAGAAAGCGCCGTAGATGGCCAGGTTCTCGATGGAAATCAGCCACTTGCTGCTGCTCCACAGCCGTTCGTACTGGGCAAGGCCGACGAATTTCTCACGCGGCAGAAGCTTTGAGTTGGTGAAGGAATAAAGAACCGTCCAGGCGGTTCCACCGATGAAGACCACCACGGCAGTGATGATCATCGGTACTGCGGCCACCTTGGCGCTGATGTTCCGATGCCACCTCGCGGGGCGCGTAGCTGCGGACATGCCGAAAACTTCCTTGTCGAGACGTCGTCCAGGGTGATGTCGGGCGATCCCTGCGCGCCGCGGCGCGCAGGGTTGGAGGACGCCGCCCGGCCACTGCCACCGGAATTCCGGTGGCGCGAGGCGCGGACGACGGGGCCTTTGCCAGTGTTAGTCGGCGTCTGCGACGATCGAGGCGAACGTCGCCTGTGCATCTTCTGCGGACATGGACGGGTCGTTGAAGAACTCGACGAACAGGTCGTTGACCTGGGTCAGGCTGTCGGCCGACATCAACTGGTCCGGAGACTGGATGACATTGCCCTTGGCCAGGATGTCGAGGCCCTTCTTCATGCAGTCGTTTGCAGCGGCCAGATCAACGTCGCCGCGCACGGGCAGCGAGCCTTTCTTCAGGTTGAAGGCAACTTGTGTTTCCGGGGAGAGCATGACCTTGGCCAGTTCGCCCTGGGCTTCGGTGATGGCCGGGTCATCCACTTTCGGGAAGTAGAACGCGTCTCCCCCGGTCATGATGACCTCGTTGACACCGAGGCCGGGCAGGCAGGTGTAGTCCTTGCCGGCAACCTGATTGGCGACCTGGAACTCGCCCTGCGCCCAGTCACCCATGATCTGGCCTGCGGCCTTGCCGGTGATGACCATGGTTGTGGCATCGTTCCAGCCCTGGACGTTGGAGTCCTTGGACATGTCGCGCGCGGTCGCAGCGGCCTGGAAAACCTTTGCCAGTTCCTCGCTGCCGGCAAGTTCGGCATCTTTCTCGCCGAAGATCTTGGTATAGGCCTCCGGTCCGGCGAGCGCGGTGAGAAGCACCTGGAACGCCAGCGTCGTCTGCCAGGGTTGCTGGCCCATCGCGAGCGGAATGATGCCCGCCTCTTCAAGCTTCGGTGCGGCAGCAGCGTATTCGTCCCAGGTGGTTGGAACCGCCAGGCCGTTGTCCTCGAACACCTTGTTGTTGAGCCATAGCCACTGCTGCGAGTGGATGTTCACCGGCACGCAAAAGATCCGGCCGTCCAGCGTACAACTGTCGAGCAGACTGGAGGGATGGATGACTTCTTTCCAGTTGCCTTCCTCCGCAATGTCCGTGAGGTCGCGCATCAGGCCGGCTTCCACCAGTTCCTCGGCCTGGCGGCCGTGGTTGAACTGAGTTGCGCCCATCGGGTCGCCGCCGGTGATGCGGCTGATCATGATCGGCCGGGCCGTGCCGCCGGAGCCCGCAATGGCGCCGTCGACCCACTTGTTGCCGGTCGCGTCGAACGCCTTTGCAAATTCAGCAACCGCGGCCGCTTCGCCGCCGGAAGTCCACCAATGAGTGACTTCCAGGTCTGTCGCATTGGCGGCCGTTGCTGCGCAAAGGGCGGTGGTTGCTGCAAAAACTGCACGTAGTGCTTTCATCATTTCCTCCCATCGAACGTGGCGTGTTCGATTGTCCTCGTCATGCGGCCTCCACCGCATTTTTGTAATCGATTACATCTTGTTGTGTGCTATATGTAATCGATTACATTTCATCATTCTCGGGAAATGGTCTTGTGTCAACCCGGAATGTAGGGCCTGACAGCCTCAAGGATGAACAAGAGACGGCGGCGGAAACGGTCCAGGCGCTGACATGAGAAAAACCGGAGCAGGCCTTGGCCCAGAAAATTGCGCGAATTCAGGATGTTGCCCGCGAGGCGGGCGTATCGACGGCAACTGTAAGTCGTGCGCTCAGCAATCCCGAACTTTTGACGGAGGCTACCCGGCAAACCGTCTTTGCGGCGATCCGGTCGACAGGATACCGGGTCAACCGGGCAGCCCGCAATCTGCGCACCCAGCAGGCAGGCGCCATTCTCGTCCTGGTGCCGAACCTCGGTAATCCCTTCTTTTCCCAGATCCTGGCCGGCATCAGCGCGGAGTTTGGCAGCCGGGACTATTCCGTTCTGATTGCAGATACGAAGGATCACACCACCGGAGGCAAACACGTGGTCGACTACTTTCTGGATGCCCAGATCGACGGCATGATCTGTCTGGACGGCGCAATTTCGTCTGAGGAACTCCAGCTATTCGAGGACAACGGCGTTTCGGGAAAGATCGTTTTTGCCTGCGAATGGGTGCAGGATGTGGCGTTACCATCGGTGCGCAGCGACAATCTCCACGGCGCTCAGTTGGCCGTTCGGCATCTTTATGATCTCGGTCACCGCAAGATCGCCCATATCACGGGCCCGCAGGAAAATGTTCTCACCCACGCACGGCGCGAAGGCATGATGGCCGAGCGGACACGGCTGGAACTGCCTGCGCGGGAAGAATGGATCATCCGCGGCGACTTTTCATTGGAATCCGGCCGGATGGCAGGCCAGCGGATTCTGGCAATGAACGATCGCCCAACCGCGGTTTTCTGCGCCTCGGACCAGGTCGCCTTTGGCCTTATCTCCACCCTGACTGCAAACGGCTTGCGCGTCCCGGAGGACATTTCTGTCGTCGGTTTCGATGACATCGAACTTTCCGAGTTTTATGTCCCGGCTCTTACAACCGTGCGTCAGGACAGGCGGGCGCTTGGTGCCAGGGCTGTGTCCTTGCTGCTGGAGTGTCTGGAGGCGTCCACCGCCTCGCAGGCCTGTGCTGCCGAGCCTGTCATCGTTGATGTGGAACTGGTCGTGCGCACCAGTGCAGCCGCGCCAAATTGCTGATTCCCGGCGAATTCACGGGGGTCAGAGACGCGGAGAGATCACCCTGCCGCAAGCGGGTTGATCTCGGTTGTTCAGACGCGACCTTCGCGATTTAAGTGTAAGGAGCAGCCATACTTGAAATGTGTTTGCAGCTTTATTGGTACAACTTGACGTCGATGTAGGCGCAAAACCTAAGAGTAGACTGAATACATCTTGCCAGCTTTCAGTTGGGTTATCTGAACCCTTCACTTTGCTAGTCAAGTGAATGTGTTTGGTCGGTAAAATTTGCATACTAGGCAAATATTTCCCGGATGCGCCCTATGTTTGATTTCAAAATTATTTTATTTCTATTTGGAAAACATGATTTACTTACACTTTTATTGTAAATTATCGCGGAGGTTTAGCGATTAGTTAACTTCAGGATGTCACTCTAGATAGTATCGTCAATTTTGGGTGATAAAAATGCGTAGACTGGCGTTTGCCTTGGCGTTGTCCATTTGCACTTTCTTTCTACAGACGGGTGCGTCTTCGGCGCAATCTTCGCTCAAGGTTGTGGGTACGGGCGATGGACTTGAAATGCTTCAGGAAATTGGGGCTGGCTTCGCCGAAAAATACTCCGATATCGATCTTGAGATTCCACCGAGCATCGGCTCTGGTGGCGGCATCGCAGCCGTCAGCTCGGGCACGGAACGCCTGGGCCGGGTTGCGCGTCCGCTGAAGGACAGCGAGGTGGAATACGGCCTCGTGTATCTGCCGATTGCAAAAATCCCCAGCGCAATCTTCACCCATCCGTCAACCGGCGTGAAAGCTTTGACCAGCGAGGAGCTGGTCAGGCTGTATTCCGGCGACATCACGAACTGGTCTGAACTGGGCGGAGCGGATCTGCGCGTTCGCCTGGTTCGGCGTGAAGATGCCGACAGCACATTACAAGTTATGAAAGCCACGATGCCGGGCTGGTCGGAAATGGAATTCTCGCCACGCACCAAAACGGCCCTGACCACCCAGGACGCAATTTCCAGTGCCCGCGACGTCGAGGGAGCGATTGCTTTCGGTCCCTATTCCAAGCCACTGGAAGACGGTTTGAACATCGTGAAAATCGACGGTCACCATCCGACCGACCCGGGATACCCGAGTTCGGTGATCCTGGCGCTGATCTACAAGGAAGGCACGCTCGATGAGGACATGAAAGCCTTCATCGACTACGCGCAGTCCGATCAGGCTCACACTTTGATCAGCAATTACGGTGGCGTACCCGTCAGTAACTAACGCAATTGGTCCACATGATCCGTCACTCGTCCCTTCTCTGGCATTACACATATGGCGCCGTTTTCACGGCGGTGTGTGCTTTTGCCGGTTTTATCGGACTGGTTGCGTTTCAGCTTGAAGACAGCATGCAGCGGCAGGAAACCGAACTGCTCGAGCTGTCCCGGGCCCGGCTTCTGGAAACGCTGAATGCGGATGTGGAGCTTGCCGGAACCCGTATGGAGTTCCTGTTTCAGGACCGATTGCGCCGGATAGACGCCCTCTCGGAAAGGGTCGATACCGCCAAGGCTGTTCAGTCCCGTAACGTTGTGGCGATGTCGGAACTGCTCGGTCCGGCAGCGGAACTGGCGGATATGGACGGCATTGTCGTTCTGGATGAAGAGGGCCACGTGATCGGGGCGTCCTCATATTCAGCGGACCTTGTCGAGCTGGGCTCGACGATGCAGAACCTGAGCTTCTTCGACGAGGTTGCCAGATCGCTGAAAGACAGTTTTCCGGGACAGAAACTGACCTATTCCGGCGTTTTGCCACGGTCCGAAACGGGTGTCTTTGTGCCTGGTGACCAGGTCAATGAAGTATCGCAGATCGTGTTCGTCCCCGTTTTCGATGACTTCGGTTATGTGATCGGTGGTCTCGTCGGACAGCGCTGGCTGCGACCCGAAGAGCCGCTTCTGGTTGATCTGGCCAAGATCAATTCCTTCGAGATGGCAATTCTTTACGATAGCCAGATCATTTCCACCGCGAATTTCTCCGGCAAGATGCCCGATCTGGCCAGGTCGCCGGAAACGCCTAACATCACCGAAAATGGTGCCCATGTGATCGAATGCGGCGTGCCCGTCGTGCCGGTGACCGTCTGCGCGCTGACGCCAATTGAGGCGCTGACCGAAATTCAGCACAAACTGACGCGGATCGGTACGGAAGAAGAAGCCAAGCTGCTCAGGCGGCTGTTTTTGTTCGGGCTGATTGCGCTGGTAGCCTTCGCGGCGGTCGCCTTTCTGATGTCCCGGCAGATTACCAGGCCGCTGACCAAGATTACCCGGGTTCTGACCGGCATCGCTACGGGCGATTTCGAAAGCGAGGTCGTGGGTACGGAGCGTATGGATGAAGTCGGCGACATTGCCCGCTCCGTTGTTTCCCTGCAGCGATCGGTGAAAGAACGCGATGCGCTTCGCGAGCGCGTACACGAGAAAAACTCGATCCTGCGGTCACAGGAGGCCCAGTTGCGGGAGCAGAACGTCCTGTTTGACGCGGCGCTCAACAACATGTCGCATGGCCTGTGCATGTTCGATGCAAATGGCCGGTTGATCGTCTCTAACCAACGTTACGCCGAATTGTTCCAACTTGAGGCGGGCAAGGTCGTACCGGGCATGACGGCCGCCCAGCTTGCCACACTGCAAAAGGTGGAGGCCGTCGAAACCGAAGATAATGGGCTTTACGAGTCTCGCCTGCCGGATCACAGGTATGCAAGCGGCTCCCAAAGCACGGAAATGGTGAAGATCCGCTCTGGGCGGATCGTTCTGACCACCCGCCAGCCCTTGGCCGAAGGCGGCTGGGTCGCGATTTCAGAGGACGTCACCGAGCGGCAGGAAGCGCGTGACCGGCTGGCGTTCCTGGCGCGTCACGATCTTCTGACGCAACTGCCGAACCGCATCGAGTTTCGAGACCAGTTGGACATGCTGTTGAACCAGCAGCTGGTCAAAGGCGGCGAATTCGCCATTCTTTGCCTCGATCTGGACGAGTTCAAGACCGTCAACGATAGCCTGGGCCACCCCATTGGCGACGAATTGTTGCGCCAGGTGGCGGAACGACTGCGCAGGTTGATCGGCCGAAAGGACGTTGTGGTCCGGCTGGGGGGCGACGAATTCGCGATCCTCACCGGCCTGCCGTCCAGGTTGCAGGAAGTCGAGGAACTGGCGCAGTCCGTCATCTGGGAGCTTTCCCAGCCGTTCCAGATCGCGGACCATGAAATCGTCATCGGCGTCAGCATCGGCATTACCATTGCCAGGGCCGACGGCACCGCGGGTGACGAGCTGTTCAAGCAGGCGGATCTTGCACTTTACCGGGCCAAGGAAGACGGCCGTAACACCTACCGCTTCTTCGAGATGGACATGGGCACTGCCGTCAACGACAGGCGCGAGCTCATCACCGATCTCAGAACCGCGGTCGCCGACGGTGAGCTGGAGCTTTATTTCCAGCCGCAGTATACGCTCGCAGATGACCTGATTTCCGGATTCGAGGCGCTGGTGCGCTGGAACCATCCGACGCGGGGCATGGTCTCCCCGGCGGATTTCATTCCGCTTGCCGAGGATACGGGCCTGATCACCCAACTGGGCGAATGGGTTCTGATGGAAGCTTGCCGGATTGCAGCCAAATGGCCGGATCATCTGAGGATCGCGGTCAATCTGTCTCCCCGGCAACTACGCGGCCATGCCTTCGGCCCGGTGTTGATCGACGCCCTGACGCAAACGGGCCTCAAGGCCGAGCGGCTGGAGCTGGAAGTGACCGAAAGCGTGCTTCTGACAGATTCAGAAGACGTTCTGGACTCGCTGCACCAGGCCAAATCGCTGGGTGTGAAAGTGTCCATGGACGATTTCGGCACCGGCTATTCTTCGCTCAGCTACCTGCGCCGGTTCCCGTTCGACAAGATCAAGATCGACCAGTCCTTTGTCCGCTCGATGGCGTATTCGGAAGATTCCATTTCCATCGTGAAAGCGGTCATCGAACTTGCCAACAATCTCGACATGACCACCACCGCCGAAGGCGTGGAGACGAGAAAGCTTCTCGACATGTTGACCGAAATCGGCTGCACCGAGGCACAGGGCTACTATCTGGGCAGGCCCATGCCGGTCGACAGCACCGAAGAGTTGATTTTTGCCGGAACGCGGTCGCTCACCACGGCCGCCCAGTAGCTTAAGCTGCTTTCTCCGGCGACTTCTTTCCAGACCCTCCCAATACCCACCTGGGCGCGGCAAACGCCCGTGTGCTTGCAGGCCGATCAACGGTTGACGTGCCGATGTGTCCGGTTCTGGGTCAGGGGCCTGGCGCCATGGTCGTGGTTCAGCCGGCTGAGGCCGAACTGAAAGGAGCGGAGGCCTTGCGGAGGAGGTTGCCGGCCAGCGTCATCAGGCCCCTGTCTTCTTCCGCCACAAAGAACGGGTCGGCGTAGAATGTCGCCCCGGCGCTCAGCGCGATCTCCCGCATGGCATCGACATGGGACGGTGCGCCGGCCGAATAGACGACATGATCGGGCGTGAGCGGGCCGACAAGTTCGTGCGGGCGCGCGGTGCTGACCGTCTCGCCGTCCCCGTCGCTCGCTGTCAGGGTGATGGGAATGCCCCGGCTTTGCAGCCAGCGGACCGCGTCACGCATATAAATCCCGTCTCGTGACCTGGACCCGGCAATGATCCGGATGTCGCGGCCAGTCTGCGCCAGGCTCGCCGCAACGGCAATCGACCAGATCGGTGCGAAGCCGGTGCCTGTCGATGTGAGCAGGACCGGGTTCGGCTGCCGCCGCAGGAAAGCGTTGCCGAAAGGGCCGCGCAGCTTCATCGCATGTCCCTTGGCAATCTCCTTGCCCAGTTTCGAGGACACGGTGCTGTCCGGATACACCTTGATGTGAAACACAAGAATATTTTCTTCCGCATCCAGGTTGAGCGGGGTTGTCGGACTGTAGTCGCGCGGCGGATAACCGGCAAAGGTTGCGCGCAAATATTGACCGGGCAGCCAGGGCACCGGCCGCGCTGTCTTGACCCGCACTTCCAGATAGCCGTCCTTGATCGTCCGGATGCTTTCCACCGTGCCCTTGGTCGTCTTCACGAGCGGTACCGGGTCGTAGGCGATCTCGGCATCGCCTTCCAGAACAGACAGGCACCCCAGCACTGTGTCCTTTTCCCTCGTTCCCATGTCGTCGATCTGGCCGCTCAACACCCGTACACGGCAGGTTTCACATTGGCCGGAACAGCAGTCATGCGGAATGACAAGACGTCCGCCGAGGCCGGCATCGATCAGCGTGTCGCCGACATTGGCCTTGATGGCCTTCCCGTTGATGGTGACCGTGCAGGTGCTTTTCGACATGTCTGATTACATCCGTTGAAAGAAACGTCAGGGGAGGACGGGAAGGGCAGGGCTCAGTTGAAGGTCACCCGCACGGGCCGGGAATGACGGGTGTGGCGGGTCTGGTTGTGGTCGAACACGGAGACCCACATGAACAGGCCGTCCTTCATTGCAAGGTCCTGGTTCTGGCCGGTGTCCATGTCCCGGACAACTTCAAGCGTCCAGTAGCCGTCCTGCCACTTGGAGCCCCCCAGAAGATCCGCCCGGCTGCCGGAATATTCGCCCTGAATGAGAACACCGGGAATAATGGTGCCGACGGGAATTTCAGCGTCTTTTTCTGGCGAATAGGGCACGCTTTCGTTTTCGAACATCCACCACTGCGATCCTTCGTCCGCAATCGCATCGGGGGCGAGGTCGACGGAGCCCATCAGTCCGCTCATTTTCTTGTAGTCAGACGGAAGCCGGCGCACGCCGACCGTGCCGTGATAATGGGTCTCGGGATCACCGACGTAATTGTAGACGTAGAAGGCCTTGCCTTCATCGGGATTGTAGCCGGCACTGTACCGGCTCTTGCCGGCGGCCTGGGCTTCATTCGGTTCAACCGGTGTCGAAAAGTGCATGTCGTCGACACGTCCCAGCATGCCACCGCGCGAGGCTTTCCACTGCCACACGTCGACGAGGCTTCCATCGGTGGTGTAATGCAGGCCGCGGCCGTTGAAGGCAGCCGGTTTGTTCCCCAGTGGTTTTGGACCCATGTGGGTTGCTCCGCCGCCACCAAAGGTGTCGGTGGTCGAGAAGGCAACCGAGAACTTGTCCTCGTAATAGGCGGTCTCGTCCGAAAAATCGGCCCGGTTGTTCAGCATGTGCCAACCGTCTTCACGCTTGATCAGCGGATGCCGTTTCAAGGAGCGATTCTTGTCCTCCCAGCGGAAGGCAAAGGCGATCTTGTCACCCACCTGCACGGCACGAGCTTCGACCGTCGATTCACCCGTCCCGTTCAGGTTCGAGCCTTGCTGGGTCCTGATGAAGACCGGGGGCGCGGACTGCCAGACGGGGTCGTCCAGTTTGCCGTCAAGCACGGGCAGTGTGGCACCTTCGGCAACGAAAAGGTTGTCACGCGTTCCAAAATCGAGGCTGACGGCGCCAACCAGAACAATGGCGCCAAGGACAAGGGCAAGCGCAAGCGGATGGCGGCTCATGCCCGGGAACCGGCGCAGGGCCTGAGGACGGAACAGTCGCAGCAATTGGGCGACGCCGCCGTAGCAGTAGTGCAGCACCACATGGGCAACGATATAGGTCAGCACCACGAGCGCCGCAGTATAATGCACCGTCACCCAGATGCCGCCATGCCCGAGGTAGAGCAGCACGCCGGTTGTCGACAAGGTGAGTACGGCGCCGAAAAGAATCCAATAGGCAATGACGTTGACGGCGGCCAGGCGCAACTTCGTGCTGGCGGGAAGCGTCAGCACGACGATCTTCTTGGAAGAAATGCGGCGTTTCAGGCGAGCAAGCGTCATATAGGCCGCATAGGCGAAGATGAGCGCCAGTACGAACACGGCCGACACATAGTGCCAGGTCCAGATTTCGCCCTGTGGCAGGATCGGTTCGAACAGTTTCGAGAACCAGGCGTTTTCCGCATCGGCCGACAGGCGCATACCGGTCAACAGACTGGTGACAATCGTGACCACCAGCGTCCAGTGCAGGAGGATCGTTCCGATGTCGCTGCGCACCGGCGGAGAACGGTCTTCCGGCCGCCTGTTCGCGCCTTCCGACGACTTGCCGGAAATTGTTTGCCCGTCGGTCTTGGACGATGAAGGCAGTTCGAGGGCGTGATCTGTCACTTGGTCCGTCAACGTTTTCTCCAGGGCCGCCAGCGTCGCGACCGGGTTACCGGCACAGGTTGTGCAACCGGATGTCGGGATATTTCAAAGCTCTAAGCCAAAAAATATCACATTTTAACGAAAGTGAAGAAAAAATGGCAATTACAACCAGCTTTAAACCTATCCGGGCAGTCTGATGCATGCATTATATTATTACCTTTGGGAAGAGCTTGAGATAAAAAATATATTTTACTTTGATAAGGATGTAGATTTACTAATGTTTGTCTGAATATTCTCGAATTTTTCAAAATACCGAAAATATATTTAGAGGACTAGGCTAATCTTTAAGTGGTATTTAAGGATATGCTTGCGACGTCTCACCGCATGCCCCTCATCCGTCTCTCAAGAACTTGTCATCGCAAGATCTTTGCCTTTCCCGAAAGGCCTCGTCGTGGAGCCGTCATTGACCCGCGTTAATCAAATGAACGGCAACGCGCTTGGAATCCCGCCGTATTGTTCGGTGAGATTTTGATACAGGTCATACGAATGCGATCATATTTCTCTTAACTTCAATTCGGTTGAGGTGAGGCCGAAACGGTACATAGGGCCTGGTTGTGCAGGCTTGAAAAACCCGCCTAAGATGGTGTGCGTTGCAACAGAACGGGTCTGACCCGTTTGAATGACCTTCACTCCCAAGGGGGCATAAATGCTGGTCTCCCATACACGGATTGTCGACATCGTTGGCGACATCATTCGCATTCAGGTGTCTTCGACGAAGAGCGAGTCGGAGGGGCGTCCCTGTCTCGGCGATCTGGCTCTGGTCGATGCGGGCAATGGTGAGACGTCTCTCGCGCAGGTCATCAACATCGACCGGGACATGGTATCGCTGCAGGTCAACTCGGGCACCAAGGGTCTTGCAAACAACGCGTCGGTGCGCTTCCTGGGCGAACCGGCCAAGGTCACCTACTCGGACAATATCCTGGGCCGTGTGTTCGACGGCGCCGGTCAGCCGATCGATCGGGGCCCGGATCTGTCCAGCGACCCGTCGGTTCCGATCGGTGGCCCCTCGGCTAATCCGATGAAGCGCGTGCTTGCCTCACGCATGATCCGCACCGACGTGCCGATGATCGACATTTTCAACTGCCTCGTGGAAAGCCAGAAGATCCCGATCTTTTCGGTTTCCGGTGAGCCCTATAACCCGTTTCTGGCCCGGATCGGCATTCAGGCAGATGCCGACATCGTGGTGTTCGGCGGCCTGGGTCTGATCTTCGACGACTATGCCTTCTTCCGACAGCAGTTCGAGGATGCGGGCGTCTTCCCGCGCACGGTCATGTTCATCAACCAGGCGTCCGATCCGGTGGTCGAGCGTCTGCAGGTTCCGGATATGGCGCTTGCGGTTGCCGAAAAATTTGCCGTTGAGGAAGGCAAGCGCGTGCTGGTGCTGCTCACCGACATGACCGCCTTCGCCGATGCCATGAAGGAAGTTTCCATCGCCATGGAGCGGGTGCCCGCAAACCGGGGCTATCCGGGCGATCTTTATTCCCAGCTTGCCAGGCGCTACGAAAAGGCATGCGATTTCAAAGGCTCTGGCTCCGTCACCATCCTGACGGTCACCACGATGCCGGGCAATGATGTCACCCACCCGGTGCCGGACAACACCGGCTACATCACCGAAGGCCAGTTTTATCTGCACAGCGGTGTGCTGGATCCCTTCGGCTCGCTTTCTCGATTGAAGCAGCATGTGATCGGCAAGGTGACGCGTGAGGACCACAACCAGATCATGAACACCATGATCCGTTTCTATTCCGGAGCAAGGGACGCGGAACAGAAACAGTCGATGGCGTTCGAATTGTCGGAATACGACCGCCAGCTCCTGAAGTTCGGCGGACTGTTCCGGCAGCGCTTCATGGATATCAACGTCGCCATCCCTCTGGAGGAGGCGCTCGACCTGTGCTGGCAGACGCTTGCCGAATGCTTTCAGCCGGAACAGCTTCTGATGAAGCAGGGGCTGATCGACAAGTATTTTCCGAAACAGAAACCTGTCGGTGGGACTTCTGACGAGGAGGCTGCCTGATGGCAAGGCTCGCGCTCAACAAGTCGTCTCTGGCACGGGAAAGCGGACAGCTCTCGGAATACAAGCGCTTCCTGCCGTCGCTTGAGCTGAAGCGCCTCCAGATCATGGCCGAGCGCGCCAAGGCCAGGGAAACAGCCGTCCGGCTCGAGGCTGAATATGAAGAGCGCTTCAACGACCTTGCGCGTTCCCTGCCGATGCTTGCCAACCAGCATGTCCCTCTGGAAGGGCTCGTGGTGCTGCAGCAGGTCGTTGTGGGTGAACAGAATCTCTCCGGAACCCGGCTGCCGGTGCTGGAGGATATCGAAGTCGAGACGGAACCCTACTCCCGTCTGGCGCGGCCACATTGGGTCGACCCTTATGTCGAAGGCATGCGGGAACTTTTGCGGCTCAGCAAGGAAAGGGACATTGCCAGGGAGCGGATTGCCCGGCTGATTGAAGCCGAAGCGGTGATTTCGCGCAGGGTCAACCTGTTCGAGAAGGTGCTGATCCCGCAGGCGGAACGCAACATCAAGAAGATCCGCATGGCCCTTGCCGACGCGGAACGGGATGCCGTGGTCCGTGCCAAGATCTCCAAACGCAAGACGGCAGCCCGCGCTGCCGAACCCTCGGTGGCCGACCTATGACCATCGTCCCGCTCGTCAAGGTGAACCTGGTCGGCATCCTTGAAGACAAGGACAGGGTGCTGGAAGCCGCGCAGGAATTCGGTGCTTTCCATCTGATCCCCCTGACGTCAGCGCAAAAGGAACTGGAAGCCGTGCCGGCTGGCCGGGGGCGCGAGGCGAGCGAAGCCCTGCGCTGGCTCATGGACAGCAACGCGCAGCGTCGCCCCGTCACCCATCCTGACGGCTTCGACCTGGAAACGGTCGTCCAACAGACGCTTGCCAACCGCAAGGCCATCCGTGACTGCGAGGACCGGCTGGCACGCCTCGACCAGCGCATTCAGGACGTGGAACCCTGGGGCGAATTCAGCTTTTCCGACCTGGCCGAGATCGGCGACTACCGACTGTGGTTCTACGTGGTGCCCAATGCCAAGCTCAGGCAGGTCGATCCTGCCGGCAAGATCCTGGAAATCGTCCATCGCGACAAGTATCGCAGCTACATTGTGCTGTTGTCCCCGGATGAACCGGACGCAAAAGCCATGCCTGTACCCCGTGTTCACGTGGGGGCCGAGGCGCTTTCGGTGCTGCGGCGTCAATATGAAGATGCGGCCATTCAACAGGAAGAGCTGGAGCTGCAGCGACAGGCGCTCACCAAATGGCGGTTCGTGCTCGCCCAGAACCTTGCTGCGGCCAGAGACCATTCCGCCCGGCACAGGGTGGCGCTCGAAACTGCGGATACCGACAGGGTCTTCGTGCTTCAGGCCTGGGCGCGGCGGGATCAGCTTGCCGAGATCAGCAGGCTTGCGGACAGTCTCGGCATTGCCCTGCTGGTGACGGAGGTTGAAGAAGCCGACACGCCGCCCACGCTTCTTGAAAACAGGCCGGCACTGGAAGCGGGAGAGGACCTGGTGGAATTCTATCAGACCCCCGGCTACAGGGGATGGGACCCCTCGGCGATTGTCTATGTTTCCTTCGTGATCTTCTTTGGCATGATCATGACGGACGCAGGCTATGGCCTGCTCCTTCTCGTCTTGCTGTTTCTGTTCCGAAAACGCTTCACAGGGTCCGCGCTGGGCCGCCGCATGTTCCGCATGTCGGTCTGGCTGATGATCTCCACGGCGGCCTTCGGTGTGGCAACGGGCAGCTATTTCGGCGTCGCGCCTCCCGAGGGCTCGTTTCTGGCACACCTGAAGGTGCTTCACCTGAAGGATGTCAACACGATGATGAAGATCACGCTGGCCATCGGCGTGGTCCACATCGTCATCGCCAACCTGATGCGCGCCTGGCATGAACAGTCCCTAAGCGGACGCATGCAGCCTGCCGGCTGGTGTCTGGTGGCACTTGGCGGTCTGGCAACCTTTCTGGGGCAGGGCTCCGTCCTGGATGTCGCCGGTCCGGTCGCAGTGGTTGCAGGGCTTCTGCTGGTCGGTATCTTCGGCAGCGACCGCAAGGTGACCTCGCTCAGGACCGGTGGCCTCAGGGTCTTCGACGGGCTCGCGTCCCTGGCCCGTGTCGTCAACATCTTTTCCGATGTTCTCAGCTACATGCGCCTGTTTGCGCTGGGCCTTGCGGCAGCCTCGCTCGCCGAAACCATCAATTCTCTGTCGGGCCAGCTCAATCACGCGGTCCCGGGCGTGGGCCTCCTGATCGCCATCGCGGTCCTGGTGCTTGGGCACGCCATCAACATCGGGCTGGGGCTGATCGCCGGCTGTGTGCATGGTCTGCGCCTGAATGTCATTGAATTTTTCAATTGGGGTTTGAAGGACGAGGGCACGCCCTTCCGTCCCTTCAGGAAAGAGGAGACACGCCTGTGAACGAATTCGTTGTGGCGCTCGGCTGGTTTGGACTGTTCGCGCCGGTCGCCCTCGGCGCCATCGGCAGCGCCTGGGGCTGCGCCCTTGGCGGCTGCGCCGCCATTGGCGCCATGCTGGACAGCGACGGTGGCTATGGTCGGTTCATCGGCGTCTCGCTGATGCCGTCTTCCCAGGTGATCTACGGCATCGTCATCATGTTCTCGCTGCAGCAGCCCACCATCGACGCGGCCAATGGCGCAGCGCTGTTCGGCATTGGGCTCTTGTCAGGCGTCACCATGCTCTTCACCGGCATTCGCCAGGGAGAGGTTCTCGCCTCGGCCATTCACGCATCCAAGGCCAAACCGGAAATTTTCGGCATCTCGCTCGCTCCGGCAGCGGTGCTGGAGGGCTTCTCGGTCTTTGCTCTTGTCTTCGCACTGGTCCTGTCCGGTTCGATCCCCGCTTAGGACCAGAAGGAAGAGGAGGCGCTTATGTCCAAACATGACGCAGCAGATGATCTGGAGAATGCCGCCGGCGCCGGTGTCCAAGCCCTGATCGAGCGGTTGAAGTCCGAAGGCGTGGCCGCTGGCCAGTCGGAAGGCGATGCCATCCTGGCCAAGGCCCGGGAAAAGGCGGAGGCGATTGTCGCGGAGGCACGGCAGAAGGCGGACAGCCTGCTGGCCGAAGCAAGGGCGGAGGCGGCCCGGGAAAAGGCGGCAACGGAAGACGGGCTGAAGGTTGCCGCGCGTGATCTTGTCCTCAGCATGCGCAACGAGCTTGGCGACCGCATCCAGCAGGAAGCCGGGCGGCTGGTGGCAACCACGCTTGCCGACCAGGAATTTTTGAAGAACCTCATTCTGGCGATGGCCGCCAACGCAAAGGACAACGCCTCGGTCGGCAACGCCGAGCCGATGGAGATCGTCCTGCCCGAGAAGGTCGTCACCTTCGAGGAACTCAAGCAATCGCCGGAGGCGGTTGAACCGGGAACGCTCACCCACTTTGTCATCGCGCTGGCGGGCGAGGTGTTGCGGCAAGGGGTCACCTTCTCCACCGCGCCGGGCTTCGATGGTATCAAGGTGAAACTGACCGACAGGGACGTTTCCATTGACCTGACCGAAGAGGCGATTGCGACACTTTTGAAGCGGCACCTGCAACCGCGCCTTCGGGCGGTGATGGAAGGGGTGCTGCGCTGACATGAGCGGGCCTCACCAATATATCGCGCTGGTCTCCAGCTTGCCCCATCTCGGCAAGCTGTTCTCGCGCAAGGGAGTGCCGATCTCCGGGTTCCGGCTGAAACAGCGGCTGTCGATGCTGGAACCGGCGCACGCGAGCCTGCTGCGCGAGATGGTGGAAGTCACAGCCTGGGCGGGCGTTGCCGGTTTTGACCGAGACATCGATGTGATCCGGCGGGCAAACAAGGTCCTCGCCGACCTCCAGGCCTATCCGGATCTGCAGCATCTGCTCGGTGCGCGCATGGAAACCCGCACGCTGATTGCAGCGCTGCGTCGCCGCCGGGATGGACAGGAAAACGCCGCCGACATCGAAAACTGGGGCATGGGCCGATGGTGCGCGCAGATCAAGGCGAACTGGAGCGATCCGGCCTTCGGTCTCGGACACTTCATGCCTTGGGTGGGCGAGGCGCACCGGTTGATGCAGGCAGGCGATCACATTGCCATGGAACGCCTTGTGCTGACCCAGGTGTTCGATCAACTGGGGCACTATGGCAATCTCCATGAGTTCGATTTCGAAGCAGTCGCGATCTACGTGCTGCGCTGGGTGATCGTCGAACGCTGGTCGCGCTACGACGAGGCCGATGCCCGTGACCGGCTGGCAACGCTTGTGGCGGCCGCCCTTGCAGGGCAGACGGAGGACGGCAAGACGAATGGCGGCAGCCAGGTCGGCCGGCAGGATCTTTTCTCAGACTTCACATCTGCCCTTGAGGGAGCCCCTTCATGACGAGCCATGTTCAGTTGCCGGAACCGACCGCGGAAATCGTCGCCGTTCAGGACGATCTCGTCACGCTGTCGCCGCTCGGGTCTGCCCCCCTCATCAAGAACGAGGTGGTCTATATCATTCCGCACGGCCCGGAGCGGGACGGCAAGCCGCGTGAATATCTGAAGGCCGAGGTTCTGCGCGTGCGCGGCAAGTCGGCGGAAGCACAGGTGTTCGAAAGCACTGCGGGCGTGCGGATCGGCGACAAGGTGATCCAGAGCGGCGAGATGCTGTCGGTTGCCCTTGGACCGGGCCTGCTCAGCACCGTCTTCGACGGCCTGCAAAACCCGCTTGCCGACATTGCCGCCGAGCATGGTTTTTTCCTGCCGCGCGGTGTGCTCACCAACGCTCTTGACCAGAACCGCAAATGGTCATTCGAACCCAAGGTGAAGTCCGGTGACGTGGTGAAGGCCGGTGACACGCTCGGCACGGTTCCCGAAGGCCGGTTCGAACACCGGATCATGGTTCCCTTCGTCACCACCGGTCCCTGGACGGTGGACCGGATCCGCGAAGGCACCTTCACCATCAACGAGGTGGTGGCGACGCTGAAAAACGAACACGGCGAAACCCGTGACCTGACCATGGTCCAGCATTGGCCGGTTCGCCGGGCAATCCCCGAAGGCCTGGTCAGGGCCGGTCAGAGCGAGCGGCTCTACCCCAGCGAACCGCTGATCACCACCTTGCGTCTGATCGACACCTTCTTCCCCATAGCCCGCGGTGGCATGGGCTGTATTCCCGGTCCGTTCGGTGCGGGCAAGACGGTGCTGCAATCGCTGATTTCGCGCTTTTCGGCGGTCAACATCGTGATCGTGGTCGCCTGCGGCGAACGCGCAGGCGAGGTGGTGGAAACGATCACCGAATTTCCGCACCAGCCGGATCCGTCCGGAGACGGCACACTGATGGACCGCACGGTCATCATCTGCAATACCTCTTCCATGCCGGTCGCAGCGCGTGAAGCCTCGATCTACACCGGCATCACCCTTGGCGAATATTACCGTCAGATGGGCTATGACGTCCTCCTGATCGCCGACAGTACCTCCCGCTGGGCCCAGGCGATGCGCGAAACCTCCGGCCGGCTGGAGGAAATTCCCGGAGAGGAAGCCTTTCCTGCCTATCTCGACAGCGCCATCAAGGGCATCTACGAACGGGCAGGCGTGTTGCGCCTGGCCAGCGGCGAGACCGGTAGCCTCACCATGATCGGCACGGTGTCTCCGGCCGGCGGCAATTTTGAGGAACCGGTCACCCAATCGACCCTTGGCACGGTCAAGACCTTCCTCGGCCTGTCGTCCGAGCGGGCCTACAAGCGCTTTTATCCGGCGGTCGACCCGCTGCTGTCCTGGTCGCGGTATCACATTCAGCTCAACGACTGGTACCGCAAGAACATCGGCCCGGACTGGGTTCCCCGTGTTTCGGAGATGATCGAACTCCTGCGCAAGGGCGATGAGATCACCCGCATGATGCAGGTAACCGGCGAAGAAGGCGTCTCCACCGAGGACTTCGTCCTTCAGCAGAAGGCGCTGTTCCTGGATATGGTCTATCTGCAGCAGGACGCGTTTGACGATGTTGACGTGTCGGCCCCGCTCAAGCGCCAGCAGGAAACTTTCGACCTCGTCTACCGCATCGCCGGCACCGACTTCGCCTTCGATGACAAGGAAGCCGTCCGCAAGTTCTTCACCGAGCAGACGTCCCTCTTCAAGAACCTCAATTACGCCGCCGACGGCAGCCCGGACCGCAAGGAGCTTCTGGAGAAGATCAAGGCAAATGTCCGCGCCGCCCCGACCCATGTAACGGGGTGATTGGTCAGGTTTCGGGTTATTCGGATGCCCTGATCCTGAGGCAGCGCGAATGCACTGTGTCGAAGGATGGGCAGCACACTCGGGCGCAAGTTGCCATCCTTCGAGACGGACCTGCCGGTCCTCCTCAGGATGAGGATTGCTGTGCTTTGGGGGCGTATCGACGCAACGGGCAGTGTGTTGAATTTCCCTACCGAGGTGAAGCCGGGTCCATCAAGTTATTTGGCCTGAGGACGCGCACCAATGTCACCCCGGACAAGCGAAGCGCCAATCCGGGGCCTACTCGCAGCGTCGCTTGATGGAGCAGCGGAAATGCGATGTGAGGCTTGCCGCCGCATCAGCAATCTGGAAATGAGCACGTCTCTGGTCTCATGCCGCTCCCCCAGGGGTGACACATTGGAAGCCTGCCTCGGCGCGGCTGTCAGGCCTGCTCGTCGAACACGCTCAAGATCTTATCCAGTGGCTTCTTGATTTTGGCGACGGCCGGAACCGTTGCGTCTTCAGCCGGGTGGCCGACAGCGAGGATCATCACCGGTTTTTCAGCTTCCGGACGGTTCAGGATCTCGTTCAGAAACCTCATCGGATTGGGCGTATGCGTCAGCGCCGAAAGGCCTGCATGGTGTAGCGCGGTGATCAGCACGCCGGTGGCGATGCCGACACTTTCCGGCACATAGTAGTGTTTGTAGCGGGTGCCATCTTCAAAGGTGCCCCAACGCTGTGCGAAGATCACGATCAGCCAGGGTGCTATGTCCAGATGCGGTTTGTCCGCGTTGGTGCCGATCGGCTCCAGCGCCTTGATCCATTCGTCGCCCGCGCCGCCATCATAGAACTTGCGCTCTTCTTCCTCTGCGGCGAGGCGGATCTTGTGCTTCAACCCGGCATTGGAAATTGCCACGAAATGCCATGGCTGGTGGTTGGCTCCGCTCGGCGCTGTTCCGGCTGCGCGGATGCAGAGTTCGATGACGGAACGGTCCACCGGCCTGTCGGAAAAATGTCGTATCGTGTGACGGGTGCGCACCCCGTCATAAAAGTCCTGCGCACGCAGCAGCATTTCGTCGTCGTCATACTTCCGCCGGTCAGGCAGCGGCAAAGGCTGGTAATCCAGGGCTGATTTGGAAATCATGTTTTTTGCATCCACTCGCATTGCCGGCCCGCGGGTACATAAGGAATCCCGGCCGCGCAATCTCCTCCCAACACGTGGTTGGAAGTATGGACCGTCTAACCGGACGTCACGCAACTAAAAACCGGTCGACCCGCTTCACAACCGGAACCGGGGGCGCCTATGCTCACTCTGGAAACACCAAATGGCCTTGATCAAAAAATAACCTTGACCAGAGACGGGGCACCTTTCTAGATTTTCTTGACCATTTGGTCAGCGCGGTTCGTTGAGAAGGCAAAATGCCCTAACGTGCAGGTGCGACCGAACTGCCGGATGCGGGCAAGGCGGCCGGGAACCGCTCGAAAGTCCGCATAGGCAGGGGTTTGATGTTCCAGAGAAGGGCAGGACCGATACCGGTTCGCCCATAACCAATAGGGGAATGGCAATGAAGGCATTGAAAAGTCTGGCGCTCGCGTCCGTCCTGGGCGTAAGCCTTGCGTCAGGCGCGGCCAACGCCGCGGACGAGCTGACACTGCAGCTCAAGTGGGTCACTCAGGGCCAGTTTGCCGGCTATTACGTGGCCAAGGACAAGGGCTTCTATGAGGAAGAAGATCTTGATGTAACGATCAAGCCGGGCGGTCCGGACATTGCGCCGCCGCAGGTCATCGCCGGGGGCGGTGCAGATGTGATTGTCGACTGGATGCCATCCGCCCTCGCGTCGCGCGAAAAGGGTGTGCCGCTCGTCAACATCGCTCAGCCGTTCAAGAAATCCGGCATGATGCTGACCTGCCTGAAGGAAACCGGCATCACCTCACCGGAAGACTTCAAGGGCCGGACACTTGGCGTCTGGTTCTTCGGGAACGAGTATCCGTTCCTGTCCTGGATGAGCCAGCTCGGCATTCCGACTGATGGCGGTGAGGAAGGCGTGACTGTCCTCAAGCAGGGCTTCAACGTCGATCCGCTGCTGCAGAAGCAGGCCGACTGCATCTCCACCATGACCTACAATGAATACTGGCAGGTGATCGATGCGGGCATTCCGGCGGAAGACCTGATCGTCTTCAAATACGAAGATCAGGGCGTCGCCACGCTGGAAGACGGTCTTTACGTTCTGGAATCGAGCCTGGACGACCCGGCAATGGTCGACAAGCTCGCCCGCTTCGTGAAGGCTTCCATGAAAGGCTGGGCCTACTCCGCCGAGCACCCGGAAGAAGCTGCTGAAATCGTTCTGGAAAACGACGCGACTGGCGCGCAGACCGAAAAGCATCAGATCCGCATGGTCGGCGAAATCAACAAGCTGGTTGATGGTTCCGACGGCAAGCTGGACATGTCTGCCTACGAGCGCACCGTGAAGTCCTTGCTCTCCGGTGGGTCCGATCCGGTCATCACCAAGGAGCCGGAAGGCGCAACCACCACGGTCGTCACCGACAAGATGTAAAACGTCAATCGGGCAGCCGGAGCACTCCAGTGTTCCGGCTGCCTCGGCGATATGCCTGACAAGGCACTAAAAATTAAAGGTTTCAACCCAGACTGCTGCGCTGACAAAGCTTTGGGATTTTGAAAGCGCAATGCACGATCTGTCTGGGGAATCAGGCAAATTCGATTCGGGTCATTCAGCGTCGGCAACGGCGCCCGACGAACTGCGCCCGACGCACTCAAGCCTGTTCGGCATTTCTTCCAGCCTTGTCATCATCCTGATGTTCTGCGCCCTCATTTTTTCCTTCGGTGCCGTGCTGTTCAAGGTCGTGGTGGCTGAACACGAAGCCGAGGCGCGGGAAACACGGTCAGTCGCTCGCGTTTTTGAAAACCACAAGCAATTGCTGCTGCGCGAGATGGAGCGCTACGCCGCATCCAACGCGGCCTATCAGAACATCGATACCAATCTGTCTCTGGACTGGATCAAGGCACGTTTCGGCGTCGACATGGCGTGGGATTTTGCCCACGACTACACGGTGCTTCTGGGCCGTGATGGTAAGATCGTCTTCTCTTCAAACGCCGGTGGCAACGAGATTGCCGAAGACTTTTCCACGCGGCTCCGGACGCGTATCAACGACACGCTGGAAAGCATCCGTGGCAACTACGTCAAAGCTCTGGTCCGGCGGGGATCGGGCGAGATCCGTTTTGCCGGTGCCCTTGCCGATATCTCCGCCATCGACGTTGTCGAGATCGACAAGCTCCCGTACATCGTTGCGGCCTTCGCGGTCGTGCCGGATCCCGGCGGCATCGAGATGTCCTTCGGCCCCCCCAACGTTCTCGTGACAGCCTTTGAGATCGACCCGGCGCATCTCAGCAATCTTCTGTCCAGCCTGGCCCTCGACAATCTGCAGCTGGCGTCTGAAATCCCGGACGGCATGATCGGCATTCCGGTGAAAAATGGCGCTGGGTCGGTGCTTGGCTACCTTGTCTGGCATCCGATGAGCCAGGCTTCAAGGATCATCCTGTCCTCGCTTCCGGTCCTGTTGCTGTCTCTCGGCGTCATTCTGACCTTTGCCCTGATCGCGCTGCGGCAGAACGCCAACGCCAAGGCGCGGCTGGCAGCGCGTGAGCAGGAAGCCAGATATGCCGCCGATCATGATTCTCTGACCGGCTTCGTCACACGGCGGTATTTCCACGCCGCGGCCACCAAAAGGCTGACCGTGAGCGAGTATCAGCATCGTGGTGTCTGGCTGGTTTATCTTGATGTCGACAATCTCAAGCAGGTGAACGACATTCACGGTCATACCGTGGGCGACGCCCTGGTGGTTGCTCAGGCGGAACGCATCAGGTCCGTTCTCGGCCCGTCCGATCTTGTCGCCCGCAGCGGTGGCGACGAATTCCTGATCTTGACGGATCGCTGGCAAACCGCGGAACAGGCCGTTCAGGAAGCGGAAAAGCTGTTCGAGAAGCTGCGTCAGCCTTTCAAGTATGAAGGAAAGCGTATCGAGACGTCTGTCAGCGCCGGCATTGCCAACTTCCCCGACAACAGCCAGACGTTGACGGGCCTGATCCGGGCGTCCGATATCGCGCTTCAGCGCTGCAAGATGGAGCAGAAAAGCTCGTTTCGTATCTACGACGAGCGGATGGACCATCACCTGCGCCAAAGGCGCGAAATCCGGGTGGAGCTGGATTCAGCGTTGCGCGAAGCGCAGTTCGAACTGTTTTACCAGCCGATCGTCGACGCACGGTCAGGTCAACTGGCTTTCTACGAGGCTTTGATCCGCTGGCGGCATCCGTATCGGGGTCTGGTGCAACCGACCCTGTTTCTGCCAATTGCCCAGGACGCCGGGCTCATGCCGGCTATCGGAGCCTGGGTTCTGGAGCGGGCACTTTGCGATGCCAGTAGCTGGACGAAGACCGGCGTGTCCGTCAACGTCTGTTCAAGCCAGATTCAAAGACCGGGTTTCGAGAAGAAAGTCGCCTTATTGCTGAAGAAATACGATTTTCCGCCGGATCGCCTCATTCTGGAAATCACCGAAGACCTGATGTTGGAAGAATGCGCGCAGACACGGGAGACCATTGGCAAGCTGCGCGAGATGGGTGTTGGCCTTGCCATTGACGATTTCGGCACCGGATTTTCCAGCCTGAGCTACCTGCACAAATACAGCTTCGACAAGATGAAGATCGATCAGAGCTTCGTATCGCGCATTGGTGAGGATGAGGAGGCCGACATGGTCGTCCGCTCCATGTTGAGCCTTGCCAAGGTGATGCACATGCAAAGCGTCGGCGAGGGCGTGGAGACGGAAGCACAGCGAGATTTCCTGGCAGAGGCGGGCTGCGATTTCCTCCAGGGCTATCTGTTCGACAGGCCGCAGCCCCTTTCGGAGTTGAGACCGCACGTTCCCTTTCAGGTGGCAAAGGCGCTACGCTCCGCAAGGGGGTGAGCTGCAGTCTCCGGCAATTCCCCGAAAAAAAACGCGGGCGAGGAAGGATCCTGCCCGCGCTTGAGGTGACCGCCGAAACCTTGCCTATTCGGCAGCTTCCGTTACGGCCATCGGGTTATTGGGATGCGTCGTCCAGTTGGCGTAGTCTTTTTCAACCGGCTTCTTGGTGCGCGGGTCGATGCTGCCGGCGGCCATGGGTTCCATGGTGATGCAGCCCTCGATCGGGCAGACATTGACGCACAGATTGCAGCCGACGCATTCCTCGTCGATCACCTCGAACTTGCGCACCCCGTCCACCATGTTGGTGATCGCCTGGTGGGATGTGTCCTCGCAGGCGATGTGACAGCGGCCACATTCGATGCACTGATCCTGATCGATCTTGGCCTTGGCGATGTAGTTCAGATTGAGATATTGCCAGTCGGACACATTGGGCACCGCACTGCCGACGAACTGGTCGACGGACGTGTAGCCCTTGGTGTCCATCCAGTCGCTGAGCCCTTCGATCATGTCTTCGACAACCCGGAACCCATAGGTCATTGCGGCCGTACAGACCTGCACCGAGCCTGCGCCGAGCGCCATGAACTCGGCTGCGTCGCGCCAGGTGGTCACGCCGCCGATGCCGGAGATCGGCAATCCGTGGGTTGCCGGGTCACGGGCGATTTCAGCGACCATGTTGAGCGCGATCGGCTTCACGGCCGGTCCGCAATAGCCGCCATGGGCACCCTTGCCGTCGACGGCGGGTGACGGCGACATGATGTCGAGATCGACACCCATGATGGAGTTGATGGTATTGATCAGCGAGACAGCATCGGCACCGCCCGCCTTGGCGGCCTGGGCCGGCTTGCGGACATCGGTGATGTTCGGTGTCAGCTTGACGATGCAGGGCATGCGCGAATGCTGTTTCACCCAGCGGGTGACCATCTCGATATATTCCGGCACCTGGCCAACGGCGGAGCCCATGCCGCGCTCGCTCATGCCATGCGGGCAGCCGAAGTTCAGCTCGACACCATCGGCTCCGGTCTCTTCGACCCTCTTCAGGATGTCGATCCAGTTCTGCTCCTCGCAGGGCACCATCAGCGAGACGACAAGCGCCCGGTCCGGCCAGTCGCGCTTCACCTGCTTGATTTCGCGCAGGTTCACTTCCAGCGGCCGGTCGGTGATCAGCTCGATGTTGTTGAGGCCGATCAACTGGCGGTCCTTGCCGTGGATCGCCCCATAGCGCGGCCCGTTGACGTTTACGACCGGCGGATCTTCCCCAAGCGTCTTCCAGACGACGCCGCCCCAACCGGCCTTGAAGGCCCGGACGACGTTGTATTCCTTGTCCGTCGGCGGCGCGGACGCCAGCCAGAACGGGTTCGGCGATTTGATGCCGATAAAATCAGTACGCAAGTCAGCCATGGTGGCTCTCCCTCAAATCGGTGGCGCCGAGCGCGTCAGCTGCTGTCGGGCGCTCAGGTTCCAGGCGCGCAAGTCTCAGGCGGTCAGGGCAGCGTTGATGCTCTCGGCGGCAATCTTGCCGTCCTCGACAGCCGCAACCGTCAGGTCTTCACCGCCCTGCACGCAGTCACCGCCTGCCCACACATCGGCGAGGCTGGTCTTGCGGTCCGCATCGACAACGATCCGCCCTCTTTCAAGGGTCAGGGCATCGCCAAGCTCCGTTTGCACCAGCGTCTGTCCAACGGCCTTGAACACCATGTCCGCGGGCAGGGTGTTGACCTCGCCTGTGCCGGTCAGAGCGCCGTCCTGATCCTGGGTCCGTTCCAGCTCAATCGCTGTAATTGCCCCGTTTTCACCGACAAGTCCCTTGGGCTGGGCCCAGGTCATGATGTGGACGCCGCTGGTCTGGGCCAGCTGTTGTTCGTACTCGGAGGCATTCATCCGGTCCTGGCCACGGCGATACGCGATCGTGACCTCTTCCGCGCCCAGCAGTTTGGTCTGGACAGCAATGTCGACCGCAGTCATGCCGCCGCCGATGACCACGATGCGCCGGCCAACCGGCAATTCGGAAAGATCTTTCGCCTGACGCAGGTCGGCGATGTAGTCGACTGCGTCGATAGCGCCGCTCTTGTCCTCGCCTTCCAGACCGAGCGCATTGACCCCGCCAAGACCGATACCGAGGAAGACGGCATCATATTCGGCGCGCAGGGTGGCCAAGTCCAGATTGCTGCCGAGCCGCATGCCTGTGCGCACGTCGATGCCGCCGATGGACAGGATGAAATCCACTTCTTTCGCGGCGAAGTCATCGACCGACTTGTAGGAGGCAATGCCGTATTCGTTCAGGCCGCCGGCCTTCTCGCGGGCATCGAACAGCGTGACGTTGTGTCCATGCACGGCCAGCCGGTGTGCGCAGGAAAGGCCTGCGGGTCCGGCGCCGACAACGGCGATCTTCTTGCCGGTCTCGGCCGCACGCGTGAAGGGCGTGGAGCTGAATTCCGACATGAAGTGATCTGTCGAATACCGCTGAAGCTGGCCGATCTTCACCGGCTTGCCTTCGGCAACCTCCCGCACGCAGACCTCTTCGCAAAGCGTCTCGGTCGGGCAAACGCGGGCACACATGCCGCCCAGGATGTTCTGCGCGAAAATGGTTTTCGCGGCCCCGGTCGGGTTCCCGGTCGAGATCTGTCGGATGAACTGGGGTATGTCGATGCTGGTCGGGCAAGCCTGCATGCAAGGCGCGTCGTAGCAGAAATAGCAGCGGTCAGCCTCGACCTGAGCTTCGTGCTGGTCCAGCAGCGGGTGCAGGTCGCTGAAATTCTCAGCGTATGCGTCCTCAGGCAAGCGCCCGGCGGCGATGTCCGGGCCGGCTTTGGTCTGGGTCATGTAGATCTCCGGAAGGTTGGCGATCGTTTTCAAGGCGGCTTCCTTCGTTTGGTGAGGAAGCTCAGGAATGCATTGGAGGAAAATTTGAACAGGTAGTCAAATTTTTTTTGGAATGATTAAAAACTTGAGCTAAAAAATCAGCAATAAAATTACCGGAAAAACAGCGGCTTAAGGTGAAAAGTGCCCTGTGATGAAATTTACGCCATGGCGCAAAATCCGGCCTGTTGGCCGAAGTCAACGGTGATTTCATAGGGAGAAGGGTGCCCGGATCAGCACAAGCGCATGCGCAAGAGGCCCCGCGCACAGACATGCGTCGGGGCTGAGGTGTCAGCCGAGCGGACTGAAAGCCAGTGTTTGCCGAACAGTGTCCGGTTCAGTGTGACCGATGCGACAAGTGCAGCGGCACTGTCTGCCGGGGGCGATGCAAGCGCCCAGATGCATTCTGGAAACCAAGCGCAAGACTGACTGCGACCAGGGTCGCCGGCCAGAAGACCGAAGTGACCAGAACACCGAACAGTCGGCTTGGTGTGCTCACTCCGCTATCGACCAGTTCCGAAGACGACAGGATCAGAAACACCAGTGTGACGGCGCCATAAGCGATGGCTCCCAAGAAGAACAGGAGATACATGTCGGTTACCCACCTTACATTGAACCCAATGCCGCATCCCGAGCCTCAATGCGGCGTCCTACCACCTGCATCACAGAGCAAATATTTGGTGTAAATGTGACCATTTCTCTTCATGGTAGATAAAACTTTGCTCAAACTTTTGGCGTTTTGAGCGAATTGGACACGCTTCCCAGGCGTCCATTGTGCCTGAAAACCGGGTTAGTCTTTTGGTTTTTCTATGGTTTTAGTTTTTGAAATTGTGACACTGAGGTCTTTTTCATCACTGCTATATCGGCAATGGAGCCTGTGGGTAGATTTGTGGAAATGACGGCGCCTGGTCTGTTCTTCCGGGGTGCCCAAGCCTGCAACGTCCGGCAGGCGCCTTTTTTGGGGGACGCAAGGCAAGTCAGATCTACTGCGCACAAAAAGGCAGCGGCCTGAAGACATAATGATGCTTTTCAAGTGTCGCGGACTTGCCTACCCCAAACAGGTAAGCATCACCGCAACAGACTTGGGGCAGCGCCAATGGCCAAGTATTTCTTCTGGAACGAATTGAATGCCTCCGATTTTGCGGCACTCGATCCCGACCGGGTTATTGCCATCCTGCCGACTGCCTCGACAGAGCAGCATGGGCCGCATCTGCCGATTGCGACCGACGTCGCCATCGCCCAGGGCATGCTGGCCGAAACGCGCAAACAATTGCCGGAAGATCTCGATATTCTTGTTCTGCCTGTGCAGGAGATCGGCAAGGCGAATGAGCACATTTATGGCCCGGGAACGCTTTCCCTTGCGGCCGAGCTTCTGATTCCGGTCTGGACCGCCATCGGCCAGAAAGTGTCGGAAGCCGGTATCCGCAAGATGGTGATCGTCAACTCCCATGGCGGCAACAATGACATCATCAGCATCGTCTCGCGAGAAATGCGCGTACGCTACGAGATGGCTGTGCTGGTGACCCATTGGAGCCGCTTCGGCCACCCGGACGGAATGATTTCAGCACATGAGTCCAAATTCGGCATCCATGGCGGCGAGGTCGAGACCTCTTTGATGCTGCATTTCCGGCCAGACCTTGTGCGCATGGACAAGGCGGAGAACTTCGTCTCCAGAGCAGAGGAAATGCTGGAGAACTCGAAATACATCCAGCCGACACCGCCTCACGCTCTGGCCTGGATCGCGCATGACCTCAATCCGGCCGGTGTTGTTGGCGACGCTTCCAAGGGGACAGCCGAAAAAGGCGCGGCCATCAGCGCGCATCAAGCCGCCGGTTTCATTGAAATGCTGCGCGACTTTACTGCCTATCCGCTGGCCAACCTGTATAAGCCATAACCTTCTCCCGTTGTTCAGACGGGCAAGCTTCCTTCCCGCTGCAATTCTTCCACCTGGGCAACGAGTTCCTGAAGCAGGAACTCGATGAAAAGGCTCGTCGCCGCGTCCATCGAGGCTCTTGCCCGCGTGAACAGCTTCATCGGCTGATGGTGCGTTCGCGCGGCGTTCAGCGGGCGGAAGACCAGCTCGCCCCGCCTGCATTCTTCCAGAACGTCGAGTGGATTGAGCAAGCTGATGCCGATGCCGCGCCGGACAAGCTGGCGAACCGTCTCCGAGGAATTCGTTTCCAGGATCGGCTCGACAGGGATCGGCACGGAAGACAGCACCAGGTTGATCACGTCCCGCAGGCTTGTGCCCGACTGGGCCAGGACAAGACGCTCCTGAACCACATCCACCAGATCGACCGGACCGGTTTCCTGCGCCAGCTTGTGATCCGGTGGAACCACCGCACCTATGGGGATGTCGAAGGTGGCCAGTGTCCGCAGGCCCGGCGTCGCGGCGATGTTGAAGCCGAGACCGATGTCGACTTCGCCGGTGAGGACCGGATTGATCGTGGTCGTGCCGCCATCGCTGCGCAGCTTGATATGGACGCGCGGGTTCTTCTCGATGAACTTGGCAATGATTTCCGATAATGGCCCGGAGGCAAGGCCGACAGTCGTCACCAGCGAGACCTGACCTGCCTGCGGCATCTTCAACGCCCTGATTCTGGTCTCAAGCCTGGCATAGTCCTTCAGGACGCCGCGGATATGCTCCACGCACAGCTCTCCGGCTGCGGTCAGCCGCAGTCCGCGCGGCAGGCGCTCGAACAGGGGCACGCCGAATTCTTCTTCCAATGCAAGGATTTGCCGGTTGATGGCAGAGGATGATACGTTGAGCCGGTCAGCGGCCTTCCGGATAGAGCCGCAGCGCGCGATCTCGTCCAGATACAGCAGTTTGCGGGAATGCAGCAGGGCCAACTTGTGCCTCCTTTTTGTGCACGCGGCACAATTGATCGCCAGAAATGGTAGCGATGACTATAAGGCATCGCTGCAGGCGAATTTTGATGCTTTTCAACGTGCGCTGCAAGAGATCAAATATTTTCGGAAATGTGCGGTTTCACGGCAGTTTTGTTTTATCTGGAGGGTACGAAATGACAGTTTTCCCATCTGCGAAGACGCTTCTCGCAGCGGTTCTTCTCACCGGAACCGCCACTCACCAGGCAATGGCGCTGGATGAGGTGAGTTACGGCACCAATTGGCTTGCCCAAGCGGAACACGGCGGTTTCTACCAGGCTGTGGCCGATGGCACCTACGAAAAATACGGCCTGAAGGTCACCGTCGTACCGGGCGGCCCGCAGGCTGCCAACGATGCGCTGCTGATCTCCGGCAAGATCGATTTCTACATGGGCGGAACGCTGAAGGGCTTCGACTACGTCAAGGAAGGAATTCCGCTGATCAACGTCGCCAGCATCTTCCAGAAGGATCCGCAGATCCTGGCCGCTCATCCGGACCAGGGCATCGACAAGTTCACGGACCTTGCCAAGCTTGAAACCATCTACATGGGCAAGGACGGCTACGTCACTTACTTCGAGTGGATGAAGAAGAACTTCGAAGGCTTCTCCGACGCCCAGTTCAAGCCCTACACCTTCAATCCGGCACCGTTCATCGTCGATCCCAAGTCCGCGCAGCAGGGCTACCTGACGTCCGAGCCGTATGAGATCGAAAACCAGGCCGGTTGGGCGCCGAAAGTGTTTCTTTTGGCCGACGAGGGCTGGACGCCCTATTCGACCATGATCACCACGTCCACGAAACTGGTCGAGGAAAACCCGGATCTGGTGCAGCGCTTCGTCGATGCCTCCATCGAGGGCTGGTACAACTACCTGTATGGCGACAACACCGCGGCAAACGAGCTGATCAAGAAAGACAACCCGGAGATGACCGACGGTCAGCTCGCCTATTCCCTCAAGAAGATGAAGGAATACGGCATCGTCGATTCCGGCGACACGGAAGAAAAAGGCATCGGCTGCATGACGGACGAGCATTTCAAGGGGTTCTTCGATACGCTCGCGTCGATCGACGTCGTGGATGCTTCCCTTGATTACAAGAAGTCCTACACCACCGAGTTCGTGTGCAAGGGCGTCGGCCTCGATCTGAAGAAATAAGCCGGTTCCGGCACACCCATTCCGCTTCGCACGGCAGCGTGCGGAGCGGCCGCCTCCAGATACAGAGTTGAGTATGGTCATCGCCGAACAGGGCAGCGCAGAAACGAAGACGCCGTCGGCCCGCAGTCTGAAATCGTCTCGCCCGCTGGTGGCGATGGACAATGTTTCGAAGGTTTTCTCCAACGGGACGCTGGCCTTGTCCGGTATGTCCATGACGGTCCGTCCCGGAGAGTTCATCAGCCTTCTGGGTCCCTCCGGCTGCGGCAAGTCGACCGCACTCAGGATCATCGCGGGCCTCGGTGGAGTATCGGAAGGCGAAATCGACTGGCCGAGCTTCCGGATCAACTCCAGGGGTCTTCCTGACGGCGAAATCAGCTTCGTGTTTCAGGAACCGACGCTGATGCCCTGGCAGACCGTGTTCGGCAACGTCTATCTGCCCTTGCGCCTCAAGGGCGTTTCGAAAAAAGCGGCATCGGAGCGGATCCTGAACGCGCTGGAAAGCGTGGGTCTGCAGGACTTTGCCGGTGCCTATCCGCGCGAATTGTCCGGCGGCATGAAGATGCGCGTCTCCATCGCTCGCGCGCTGGTAACCGAGCCCAAGCTGCTGCTGATGGACGAACCTTTCGCGGCGCTTGACGAGATCACGCGGCAGAAACTCAATGACGACGTGCTGGCGCTTTGGAAGGCCACCGGCATCACGGTGATCTTCGTGACCCACTCCGTCTATGAATCCGCCTATCTGGCGAACCGCATCGTGGTGATGAAAGCGCGGCCGGGCCGCGTTCATTCGGATTTTCCCCTGCACACCAGCCTGGAGCGGGATGTTCAATACCGCACCTCCGAGGAATACAGGCAGGCCTGTGCGGAAGTCTCCACCATGCTGTTGGAAGCCATGGGAGGCGAGGAGCACTGATGTCCACAACCGCAAATGAAACGCTGACATCCCCCGACTTGCCAAAGGAAACGGATGGCAAGGCGCAAGCCCTTGGCAAAAAGCAGTCATCGGCCCTCAAATTGCCGACAAAGGAAAGCGCTGCGGCGGCCAAGCGTCGGGAGCGTATACTGACGGTGCTGGTTCCGATCTGCGTCATCGCCATCCTCATCGCCCTTTGGCAGATCCTGGTCACGGTGAACGATATTCCTCACTACATCCTTCCCGGTCCGGGGCTGGTGGTGAAATCGCTGATGTCGGACTGGCCTATCCTTCTGCCAGCCTTGTGGGTGACGACCAAAATCACCCTTGCCTCTCTCGCCCTGGCGCTGATCGGCGGTGGCGGCATGGCGATCCTGCTTGTGCAGTCCCGCTGGATCGAGACGGCGCTTTATCCGATCACGGTTATCCTGCAGGTCACGCCGATCATCGCCATCGCGCCGCTGATCCTGATTTACGCACCGTCGACGCAATCAGCGCTTCTGATCTGCGCCTTTGTCGTCGCCTTCTTTCCGATCCTGTCCAACATGGTGCAGGGGCTGAAGAGTGTCGATCATAACCTTCTGAATCTGTTTGAGCTTTACGGCGCTTCGCGCTGGCAGACGCTGATCTATCTGAAGCTGCCCGCCTCCCTGCCGTATTTCATGACCGGCCTGCGGATCGGCGGCGGCCTGGCGCTGATCGCCGCGGTGGTCGCGGAATTCGCGGCCGGATCGGCCGGGGCAGGGTCGGGCCTTGCCTTCCGTCTTCTGGAATCCCAGTTCCGTCTCAATATTTCGCGGCTGTTCGCGGCGCTGTTCCTGCTTGCCAGCCTGGGTGTGCTGATCTTCGCTTTGACGTCCTTCATCTCCTGGTGGACGCTGCATCGCTGGCACGAAAGCAGCCTGAAGCGGGAAAACTGATGATGTTCAATCTTCCCAAAACCGGCCGGTTCGCACTGCGCACCGCAACCCTGCCCGCCGCTGTCACGCAAGGGGCAACGCTGCCTGCGCACGAAGGCTTGTCTTCCGCCGATCTGATCATCGCGGATGGCCGGATCGAGGCCATTCTTGCCGCCGGCGAAGCGCCTGCGGATCTCGAAAGCGTGGATCTGCAAAGGCGCATGGTCTGGCCCTGTTTTGCCGACATGCACACTCACATCGACAAAGGCCATATCTGGGACCGGCAACCCAACCCAACAGGCGATTTCGACGGCGCGCTTGCCGCCGTCCGGGCTGACCGGGAGGCGAACTGGACGGCCAGAGACGTTGAAACGCGCATGGATTTTTCTCTGCGCTGTGCCTATGCCCACGGCACCAGCCTCCTGCGCACCCACCTCGACAGTCTGGCGCCGCAGCACCGGATATCCTTCGAGGTTTTCGCCGACATGCGCGACCGCTGGAAAGATCGGATCGCCCTGCAGGCTGCCGCCCTGTTCCCGATAGACGCCATCGATGACGAAGCTTACTTCTCCGATCTGGTGGAAGTCGTCGTGGCGACCGGTGGTCTGCTCGGCGGTGTCACCTTCCCGATGCCGGATCTCGCGCGCAGGCTCGATATCCTGTTTCGCACGGCCGCGGACAACGGTCTCGATATCGACCTGCATGTGGACGAGACCCAGGATGCCAACGTCCTGACGCTGCTCACCATTGCGGAAGCCAAGCTGCGCAACGGGTTTGAAGGTGCCGTTACGGTTGGCCATTGCTGCTCCCTCGCGCGGCAGGACGACGACAAGGCCAAGGCGACAATCGACAAGGTGCGGGAGGCGGGCCTGTCCGTCGTGTCCTTGCCCATGTGCAATATGTATCTGCAGGACAGGCACCCGGGCCGCACACCACGCTCGCGCGGTATCACGCTGTTGCATGAGCTGCGCACGGCAGGCGTGCCTGTGGCCGTCGCATCCGACAACACCCGCGATCCCTTCTATGCCTATGGCGATCTCGACATGGTGGAAGTGTTCCGCGAGGCGGTGCGCATCGCACATCTGGATCATCCGCTCGATGATGCGGCCAGGGTGGTCACCAGCCTTCCGGCGGACATTCTGCAAGTGCCCGAAGCCGGACGGATTGCCGAGGGGCTGGGTGCCGACTTCGTTATTTTCAACGCTCGAACGTGGAGCGAATTTCTGTCCCGTCCGCAGGCGGACCGCATTGTTATGCGGAATGGCATGGGCATCGACCGCTGCCTGCCGGATTATTCTGAACTTGACCCTCTGACGAAAGGCTGACGATGGCCGACTACGAGACAATCAAGGCCGAACTTGACGGCATTGCGGTTGAGGACAATCCGCGTCTGGTTCAGGCGAAAAGCCGCGATTTCTACTGGTATTCGCCGGTTCTGAAGGCGCAGCTCGACAATGTCACCGGAGATCTTCTGGTCTCGCCGAAAAACGAGGCTGAAGTCATCAAGGTGCTGAAAACGGCGTTCGCCCATGGTGTGCCGGTCACGCCGCGCGGTGCGGGCACGGGCAACTACGGCCAGGCGATGCCGCTCTCCGGTGGCATCGTGCTCGACATGTCGAAGATGGACGAGGTCAAGGAAATCGCGCCGGGCCGGGTCGTCTGCGGACCGGGCATCGTCATTGCCAAGCTGGACAAGATCACGAAGGAGCATTCCGGCCAGGAGCTGCGCTTCCACCCTTCAACGGCGCAGACCGCGACCATCGGCGGCTTCATCGCCGGCGGGTCGGGCGGTGTCGGTTCGGTGCATTGGGGCGGCTTGCGCGATCTTGGCAACATCCTGCGCCTGCGGATCGTCACCATGGAAGCCGAGCCCAGGGTGATCGAACTTTCCACCTGGGACCTGCAGAAGGTCAGCCATGCCTATGGCACCAACGGCATCATCACAGAAGTCGAAATGCCGCTGACGACAGCCCACGACTGGGTGGATGTGATTGTCGGCCATGAAACCTTCATGGATGCGGTGGTCTTTTCCGACAAGCTGGCACGCAGCAACGGGCTTCTCTTGAAGGAAGTCGCGCCGATTGCAGCGCCCATCCCGTTCGAATATTTCACCCGGCACAAGCCCTGGCTGAAGGAAGGCGAGGCCGTTACCGTGTTGATGGTGGCGCCGCATTCCATGTCGGCAATGCTGGCCCTTGCCGAACGGATGAAGGGCGAGGTCCGCTTCCGCTCGGACGAGTTGGACAGCATGAAGGGCATTCCCCACGCCTATGAGCTTGCCTGGAACCACACGACGCTTCGGGCGCTGAAGTTCGACAACTCCTTCACCTATCTGCAGACCCAGTATCCCGGGCCGGACCATGTGGAGCTGGTGCGCAAGACGACCGAAATGTTCCCGGGCGAGATCTTCGGCCATCTGGAGTTCCTGCGTTTTGACGGCCAGGTCCAATGTTCCGGCTTGCCGCTGGTCCGCTACACGACGGAAGAACGGCTGGACGAGATCATTCGCCTGCACGAGGAAAACGGCTGCCGGGTCTTCAACCCTCATCGCTATACGCTGGAAGAGGGCGGCATGAAGCAGACCGACCAGGTTCAGCTTGCCTTCAAGAAGGAGACCGACCCCAAGGGATTGCTCAATCCGGGCAAGATGATCGCCTGGGACAATCCGGACTTCGACTTCGACGCGGGCAAGAACTACCTCTTCCCGGGCCTCCAGGCCTTTGCCGAGGCTTGATCCCATGCGCGTACTGGTTCTTCATTCCCACCCGCAGGAGCAGAGCTTCGGCCGGGCGCTCTATCACAAGACGTGCGAAAGTCTCGCGAAGGCAGGGCACGAGGTTGATGGCTGTAATCTCTACGAGGAAGGCTTCGACCCTGTCCTGTCCGCTCACGACAGGGACATCTATCACACCGTTCCCGAAAACCGGGAGCTGGTCGACAGCTACTGTCAGCGCCTGCTGGCGGCCGAGGGTCTGGTCATCTGCACGCCGGTCTGGAACTTCGGCTTCCCGGCCATGCTGAAAGGCTACTTCGACCGGGTCTGGCTGCCGGGTGTTTCGTTCCATCTGGAAGACGGCACATTGACGCCAACCCTGCGCCACATCCGCAAGATGGCGGCTGTCATGACCTATGGCGGCAGTCGGTGGCGGGCGTTTCTGGTCGGCGATCCGCCGCGCAAGATAGTCAAACGGGTCATCCGGGCACAGATCAAGATCGGCGCGCCGGTGAAGTATCTGGCCCATTACGACATGAACAACTGCACGCCGGCCTCGACCGGCGCATTTCTGGAGAAGGTCGGCGGGGAAATGGAGCGGTTCTGATACCGCTCCGGGCGGCTCTGGCTAAAAGACCTTCGCCGCCGTCACTTCCACTTCCACCAGAAAGTCCGGGCGCGTGAAGCCGCCGACCACCAAAAGGGTCGAGACCGGTTTCAGCGCTCCGGTGTAGCGGTCGCGGACGGCCATATAGTCGGCGAAATCTTCTCGCCGCGTGACGAAGCCGGAAATGCGGATAACATCGTCAAAGCTCATGTCCGCCTCTTTCAAGATCGCGGTGATGGCTTCAAAGCAGATTTCGGCCTGACCTGTCACGTCCGGCGGGATTGTGTCATCAGGCGCGATACCGAGCTGGCCGGACGTCACCAGCAGGCTGGCGCCCGGCGGCACGTAAAGGCCATGATTATACTGTCCGAAGGGCGTGCGGACGGAAGGCGGATTGAAGGGTTTCTTGTCGGTTGGACCGGCCATGATCGCGGAAACTCCGGAAGTTGCATCTGTCCCATATGTTCCGGCAAAAAGACCGGAAAGTCATTGAAAAAATGCAACTTTTCTGAGTTTGTGCTCGCCGTGAAGCAAAGCGGCGCGCACCCGGAATGATCTTGTGCCGGGATCTATTCCGGGTACCAGAGTTTTGCCTTTTCCGCACCGCGTTCGATGATCACGTGACCGTTGGCAAAGACGCGGTAGCCGTGGCTCCAGTCGCCATCGGGCCACTTGATGCGCACATTGGCGCGCTCCGCCACGCCCAGGCCGAAATGAACGAAGCCCATCTGGCCGGATGCATGGCCCGCCCCCACCTGAATGTCCTTGGTGACCGTGCGGTTACCCGTTTTGACGCTGATCTTGGCACCGACAGCGCGGGCATTGGGCTTGCCCGGCTGGCGCACCTCGACGGCCAGCCAGTTGCCTAGCTGCTTTGGTTCGTCAGCCGTACCCTGGCCAACGTTCCGGAACAGGCTGACCGGACCGGAGCGGTTCACGACCACCAGATCCATCAATCCATCCGCGTTGAAGTCTGCAAGTCCCGCGCCGCGGCCGCGCCGGTTCAGTGCGATCCCGGCTGTATCGCCGGTCTCCACAAACTGCTCGTCCCATTGGCCGAGCAGCAGATTGTCCGGATCATAAGCGGCAAAGTCAGGCATCGCTTCCACGTTGCCCTTGGCGATGAACAGATCCCAGAGCCCGTCGTTGTTGACGTCCTGAAACTCCGAGTGCCAGCCGGTAGAAGGTTTCAGGTCTTCTCCCGCATAGGGCCTGTGAGCGGTGACGCCGAGATCGAAGGCAATGTCCTGATAGACCGGCACCGTCTCGTCCGATTCCGGATCGAGCTTCTGCAGCTTGGTGTCGCCCATGCTGGTGAGCGCATATTCGGGAAACCCGTCGACGTCGAGGTCGATGGAGGCAATGCCCATGCCCCAGATCTTCAGGTGTTGCCAGCCATCGGACTTGCGATAGGGGCGAGGCGGGCGGCCGGGTGGAACGGCCCAGAGCTGCTCTTCACCCCCGCGATAGTATTGCCGGTCATTGGAGATTCTGAGCGACGGCTCGCCGGAACGGTTCCAGTCGGTAAACAGCATCGACAAGCTGCAATAGCCGGGCGTGAGGCGGGTTGCCTCCGGATAGCGCACGCTGCCGTCTTCCGCCTTTTCCGGCCGGAACAGGAAGTTGTCGTGGCAGGTGCCCCAGGGCGAGCCGGGGGCGGAGCGGTCGACATAATTGCCGAAGGCGAGCGTCGGGTAGTCGAGCCCGGGTTCGTAGGTGGCGGAAAAGGCGGTGCTCCATTCGCGGCCGCCGTCAAACCTGAGTGCGCGGTTGGCAACCTCGAAGGTGCAGGCGCCCTTGCCTTCCAGGATCAGGTTTTCCCCCAGACGCAGGACGACAAGATCCAGAAGGCCATCGTTGTTGACGTCCAGCGGATAGGCGCCGAGCACGCCCTTCGCCTGCTTGTCGCTGAGGCCGGTGTCCAGAGCTGTGAACGTCAGCGGCCCCGCGACGCGGCTTTCATTACGGTAAAGCTGCGCCGGGTTCTTGCCGCCAGCAAAGAACAGATCCGGCTTGCGGTCGCCATCGCAATCGAAAATCGCGGTGCCGCCACCGACGAAGAATTCCCAAGCACCGTCATAACTGTGTTCGATGCCCGCAGCGGCGGCCTCTTCCACAAACGTGGGAACGGGCGCAACGGACGTCTGCCGGGTATCGTCTGCCAGAGCGGGCGCAGCAGCGGACACCCCCAGCAACACGCCGGATACGGAAAGAGCGAACCGTTTCATTCGGCGATCTCCAGACTGCGCAGGAAGGCGATGATCGTCTGCTGTTCGGTTTCCGTCAGATCGGCATAGGCCTTGCGGCTGTCGGTCGCCTCGCCGCCATGGGCGAGAATGGCCTCTTGCAGCGTCGTGAGATCGCCTCGGTGTCCATAGGGGGCGGTGCTGCCGATCCCCCACAGCTCGGAGGTGAGGAACACGTCGCGGGCAACGAAGCGTTGGGCCAAAAGTTCGTTTCCGAAAGTGTCGTTGGCCGCATCGGCAATCGTGTGGCGCTTCAGGTCGCCATAAAGGGGAACCAACACGCGGCCCTGGTCGTCCCGCGGCAGGGCCTTGACCCAGTCCAGCGTGCCGAGATCAAGGTCCAACGGCGCTGTCACATCACTCTGGCGCAAGGTGCCGGCGGTGTCGAACGGACCCGGATCCTGAAAGATGAGGCTTTCAAGCGGCAGTTCGGGAATGTGGCACGCGCTGCAGCCAATTGCTCCAAAGAGCGTCTCGCCTTTGTCTGCGGCGTCCTGCCAGACATCCGGCAGATCCTGCTTTCGCGTCGGGGCTGGAAGGGTCGCCTGAAAGGCAACCAGCGCCGAGATCTGGCCGGGCGTTATTTCGTTCGTATGGCCGTCACCGTCGAAATCGTCCGTACCCGTCCACTCGGCGCCGAACCGCTCGGCGGCCTGCATGCCGTGGTGATCGTTGCTGGCATTCACCGTGAACTGGCGAAGAGAGGCAAAGACGCCCTTCTGGCTGAAGGGCCGTACGGTCAGGTCATCGTCGATCCCGTCGAGGCGGGAAACGTCCAGGGTTCCGTCCGGAAAAGCGGTCAGCTGGCCGAAGGAAACACCTTTTGTCTTCAGGCTGACGGTTTCTTCCTGGCCGCTCGCCCGTGCCCGGCCCAGCAACTCGGTCCGCTGTCGGCGCAGGTCCGTGGTCATTTCCCGGGCAAGCAGCTCAATCAGTCCGGCCCCCTGAACCGCAACCGTGTTGCGCTCGTTGGAAAACTGCGGATCGATCGTGTCGAAGTCAGCGCTTTCGAACCCTTCAGACACGAACACATTGGCGGTGAACGCACCGGAGCCACCGATGACAGGTTCATTGTGGCAAGACGAACAGGAATTGGCGTCCATTCCAGCAAGGCGTTGGAACGCCTGCGGGGACTTGCGGCGCACCTTCGTGGGCACGATGGCCGCCGTCGCCTCCGGGCGGCCCGCGCCATCCAGTGTGGTGAACTTGGCCTTGAAAAGCTCTTTGCCGAGCGGCTGCAGCACCGCAATTGCATCCTCGCCGGATTGCGCCAGCGCATCGATGTCGAAATCTTCTTTGATCGCCCGTTCACTCCACGGCGCAGGGTCGGCGTGCGTGGCAGCGGAAAGGGCGAGGCCGAAGCAAAGGCTGAGGGCAAGGGTGGAAACCGCCGGACGGAACAGGCCGGTCATGCGGTCGCCTCCTTGCCGTCAAGCCGGGCGATACGGTCTGAAAGCGATGTCGCGTTGCCCCGAAAATCCTTGTCGAGACGCTCCATGGACTGGGCAATCAGACCACTGCGGATGAAATCCTCGTTCCACGGCATCACATCCAGGGAGAAATTGTTTCTCAGGTCGGCGACCAGAGCTTCCTCCAGACCTTCCCACATGCCCTTTTCCATGAAGCAGAAGGCGCGCATGGCCGCACCGGTCAGTACAATGCGCTTGGGGTCGATCATCGCGATCACCCGTGCAAGGCCGTAGCCAAGAACCCGGCCAGCCTCATGAAAGGCACCGCAGGCGTCCTTGTCACCGGAGCTGGCCAGTTCGATCAGTCGGGCAAGGCCGCTAACGCCTGCCTTGATGGTGCCCGGATCCGTGTTTTCCGGCAGGTGCGAGGCCGCGCGCACCAGCGCATAGTCGGACAGATAGGCCTCGAGGCACCCCTTCTTGCCGCAGCGGCAGAGCGCGCCGCCGGGCAGATGGTTGGCATGGCCAAATTCCGCTGCCGTGCCGCTTGCACCGGAAAACAGCCGATTGTCGAGGTAAAGACCCATGCCGACACCGTAATCGAGCATGATGACCGCGAAGGTGCCGCTGTAGCGTGCCGGATCCGACCAGTGCAGCGCTTCGGTGATCATGTTGGTGTCGTTGGAAATGTAGCAATCCGCGCCAAAGGCTTCGTGCAATGGTACGACGACCGGGATCTTGCGTCCAGCGAAGGCGGGGCTCCAGGCCACGACACCTGTTTCCGTTTCAACGACGCCCTGCGCCGCAACGCCAATCTCCCGGACCCGCGAGGAACTTATCCCGGCTTCATCGAGGAACTGCCGAATTGTGCCAATCAGCGTTTCGGGAAAGCTGTCGGCATCTTCCGTGGCGCTGTCGAAATGGCAGCGCTCGCTGCGCACCACCTCGCCGGCGAAATTCACCAGGGCAAGGTCGATGTTGTTGACCGAAAGACGCACGCCAATCGTGTAAACGACGTCCGGATTGAGTTTCAAAAGGGTGCGTGGCCGGCCGCGCGCCTGTGGCGTTTTCGGCTCCTCGCTCTCCAGGCTCAGGATCAGTTCCTGCTCAAGAAGGTCGGAGGTAATGGCCGTCACTGTCGCCGGACTCAGCCGCGTCGTCTGGCCGAGATCTATCCGGGCCATAGGGCCGTTCCGGCGCAGGGCCTGTAGAACAATACTTCTGTTTTGCCGCCGGATCTGATCCCGGTCCGCCTTGCGTTTCATGCTCGCTCAGCTCTTCCCACGGTGTTTCCTCTGCCCCGGGTTTCTCCCGGTTTTCCTGGTTCTCACCGGGTGTTTCAAACCCTGCGGAACAGTGTTTTGCAAAACCATGTTGACAGGAGCAACGCTTTCCTGCAACTTTTTTTCGGGTACCAAAAAAAATAACAATAAGGCTGTCCTATCTAAAGGCGTCTCGAAAAGGCGCTTCGACATCGACGCATTTCTGGCACATCCGTCCGACGTGGGATGTGCCGACTGGAGGAAACATCGCAATGCGTAAAATCACCACTTTGCTGGCGGGTGTTCTGCTGTCCGCAACCGCACTGAACCTTGCCCATGCAGAAGACATTGTTGTCGGCGTGAGCTGGTCCAACTTCCAGGAAGAACGCTGGAAGACCGACGAAGCCGCCATCAAGGGCGCACTGGAAGCTGCCGGCGCGAAGTATATTTCCGCCGATGCCCAGAGCTCTTCCGCAAAACAGCTTTCCGACGTTGAGGCGCTGATCGCACAGGGTGCGAACGCCCTTATCATCCTGGCTCAGGATTCCCAGGCAATCGGCCCGGCTGTGCAGGCTGCCGCCGATGAAGGCATTCCGGTCGTCGGTTACGACCGTCTCATCGACGATCCGCGCGCCTTCTACCTGACCTTCGACAACGTCGAAGTCGGCCGCATGCAGGCCCGCGCCGTTCTGGCCGCCGCGCCGAAGGGCAACTACGTCATGATCAAGGGATCGCCGACTGACCCGAACGCGGACTTCCTCCGCGGTGGTCAGCAGGAAATCCTGCAGCCCGCAATCGACGCTGGTGACGTGACGATCGTTGGCGAAGCCTATACCGATGGCTGGCTGCCGGCGAACGCGCAGCGCAACATGGAACAGATCCTGACTGCAAACGACAACAAGGTCGATGCAGTTGTTGCCTCCAACGACGGCACGGCCGGCGGTGTTGTTGCCGCTCTGACTGCGCAGGGCATGGACGGCATTCCGGTCTCCGGTCAGGACGGCGATCATGCCGCGCTGAACCGTGTTGCAAAGGGCACCCAGACCGTTTCCGTATGGAAAGACGCTCGTGAACTCGGCAAGGCAGCCGGTGAAATCGCCGTTTCGCTGGCTGATGGCACCGAAATGTCCGCCGTCGACGGCGCGCAGACCTGGACGTCTCCGGACGGCACCGAGCTGACCGCCAAGTTCCTGGCACCGCTCCCGGTCACCAAGGACAACCTGACGGCTGTGGTGGATGCAGGCTGGATTTCCAAGGACGATCTGTGCCAGGGCGTTGAAAACGGCCCGGCTCCCTGTAACTAATAACACTACGCTTAATGTGCGGCCCTGGTTATTCTAAACCGGGGCCGTAACAACAAGGACTGCCGCTGAAGAAGCCGCACCCCGGGATGGGCCACCCGATGCGTAAGCGTAATGGTCTCCAAGCAGGAGTAACCTCTATGTCTGACACCGCTCTGTCAGGGCAGAAAAGCCCGACAGCACGAAACTTGTTTGCCGCATTGCAGCTCGACACCCGGCTTCTCGGCATGATCGGGGCGTTCATCGTCCTGTGCCTGGTGTTCAATGTGATCACCGATGGCCGGTTCCTGACGCCGCGCAACATCTTCAACCTCACGATCCAGACCGTGTCCGTCGCCATCATGGCCACCGGCATGGTGTTCGTGATCGTCACCCGCCACATCGATTTGTCGGTCGGCTCCGTGCTGGCAACCGTTGCGGCTGTCATGGCGGTGGTCCAGACCGATGTCCTGCCGCCGCTCCTGGGGCTCGGCAATCCGACCATCTGGATCCTGGCCATTCTGGCCGGTGTGGTCGTCGGTGTGCTGATCGGCGCGTTTCAGGGCTGGATGATCGGTTATCTCGGCATTCCGGCTTTCATCGTTACGCTCGGCGGCCTGCTGGTCTGGCGCAACGTTGCCTGGTTCATTACCTCCGGCCAGACGATCGGCCCGCTCGACGAAACCTTCACCAAGATCGGCGGCATTGGCGGCACCATGGGGGAAACGGGATCGTGGATCTTCGGTATTCTGGCCGTGGCCGCAGCCTTGTGGATGCAGGTCTCCTCGCGCCGCCGCAAGGCCGCGCACGGCTTCCCGGTCAAACCCGGTTGGGCCGAGATCACCATGGGCGTCATCACGACCGGAGCCATTCTTGGGTTCGTCTGGGTGCTGAATTCCTATGACATTCCCACGGCGCGCCTCAAACGCATCTTCCAGGCTAACGGCGAAACCATGCCGGAAGGTCTGGTCATGGGCTACGGCATTCCCTATTCGGTGCTGCTTCTGATCGTGGTCACCGTGATCATGACCATTGTTGCCCGCCGCACGCGCCTTGGACGCTACATCTTCGCAACCGGTGGCAATCCGGATGCTGCGGAGCTGTCCGGCATCAACACCCGGTTCCTGACGGTCAAGGTGTTTGCCATCATGGGCGGCCTCAGCGCGCTCGCCGCGGCCGTCGCGGCTGCGCGCCTCGGCTTTTCGACCAATGACATCGGCACGCTGGACGAACTGCGGGTCATCGCCGCGGCGGTGATCGGCGGCACGGCGCTTGCCGGCGGTGTCGGCACGATCTATGGCGCCATTCTGGGCGCGCTGATCATGCAGTCGCTACAATCAGGCATGGCCATGGTCGGTGTCGATGCTCCGTTGCAGAACATCGTCGTCGGCACGGTGCTCGTTATCGCCGTCCTCGTCGACATCATCTATCGCAAGCGCACGGGAGACTAAGACATGGACGCGCCTCTCGTAGAAATGAAAGACATGTGCATCTCCTTTGGTGGGGTGCAGGCCGTGGATCATGTCACCGTCGATCTTTATCCGGGTGAAGTTGTGGGCCTGCTTGGCCACAATGGCGCCGGCAAGTCGACCTTGATCAAGATCCTCTCCGGCGCCTACAAGGCCGACAGCGGCGAGATCCGCATCAACGGCAAGGAAGTGCACATTCACTCGCCGCGCGACGCGCGGGCGCAGAACATCGAGACCATCTACCAGACACTCGCTCTGGCGGACAATCTCGACGCCGCGTCCAACCTGTTTCTCGGCCGTGAACTGACCTCGCCGCTCGGCTTTGTCGATGACGATGCCATGGAAGCGGAAACCCGCAAGATCATGGGCCGGCTCAATCCGAACTTTAAAAAGTTCCATGCGCCGGTGAAAGCCCTGTCGGGCGGTCAGCGCCAGTCGGTGGCCATTGCCCGTGCGGTCTATTTCAATGCCAAGATCCTGATCATGGACGAACCGACTGCCGCGCTCGGTGTGCATGAAACGCAGATGGTGGCCGAACTCATCCAGGAACTGAAGAAACAGGGCCTCGGCATCTTCCTGATCAGCCACGACATCCACGACGTCTTCCAGCTTTGCGACCGTATCGCGGTCATGAAGAACGGTCAGCTTGTCGGCACCGCCCGCACCACCGACGTCACCGACGATGACGTGCTCGGCATGATCATCCTCGGCAAGTGCCCGGAAGGGGCGACCCCGGGTCCTGGTGCCCTTGTGGACGACACAGTGGTCGGATAAACCGGCCGGACCCGCGGGCTCTTGCCCGCGGGGCTTCCTCATGGTTTGAACAGATGGCCTGGCCCCTGTTCAAACGGTGTGGAACCTCATGCCGAAGCCCGTTCAGGGGTCATCGGCATTCTTTTTGGTTCATTCTGAGGAACGCACCTCATGTATATCGGTCTCGATATCGGTACGAGTTCGGTCAAAGCCATTCTTCTTGGCGAGGACCAGTCCCTGATCGCATCGGCAACTGCGGAGCTGACGGTCGAGCGACCGCATCCGGGCTGGTCGGAACAGGATCCGGACAGCTGGTGGCACGCTTGCGAAACCGTTCTGGACGCGCTCAAGGCGGAAGCGCCGCAGGCCATGGCGGCGGTGCGCGGGATCGGCCTGTCCGGCCATATGCACGGCGCCACGCTTCTGGATTCCTCCGGTACACCACTGCGCCCGTGCATTCTGTGGAACGACGGCAGATCGGGCCAGCAATGCGCGGAGCTGGAAGAGGCCGAACCGAAATTCCTGACACTTGGCGGCAACCGGGTCATGCCGGGCTTCACCGCGCCCAAGCTGCAATGGGTGCGCGAGAACGAGCCGGATATCTTCGCCAGGACCAAGATGGTTCTGCTGCCCAAAGACTATGTCCGCTTCAAGCTGACCGGCGAATACGTCGGCGAAATGTCGGATGCGGCCGGAACGCTCTGGCTGGATGTCGCAAAGCGCGACTGGAGCGACGCACTTCTGGCCGCTACGGGCCTGACCCGCGAGAACATGCCGCGCCTTGTCGAGGGCTCTGAAAGCTCGGGCACGCTCAAGGCAGAGCTGTGTGGCCGCTGGGGCATCGATGCCGCGCCGGTGGTGGCCGGTGGCGGCGGCGACAATGCCGCCTCGGCCTGCGGGGTCGGCGCGGTCGATCCGGGGTCGGCCTTCGTCTCGCTCGGTACCTCCGGCGTGCTGTTCGTGACCAACGACCGTTTCTCGCCCAACGTGGACAGCGCGGTGCACGCCTTCTGCCATGCCGTGCCGGACACCTGGCACCAGATGGGCGTGATCCTGTCGGCCACCGACAGTCTCAACTGGCTGGCAAAGGTGCTGAAGCGCAGCCCGGGAGACCTCACGGGTCTGGTCGGCAGGGTGGAAGGGCCTTCGCCGGTGTCCTTCATGCCTTATCTCGGCGGTGAACGGACACCGCACAACGATGTCGACATTCGCGCAGGTTTCTTCGGCATTTCGCACGCAACCGACGATGCCGAGCTCTGTCACGCGGTGCTGGATGGTGTCGCCTTTGCGCTCAAGGATTGTCTGGAAGCGCTCAGCGTTGCCGGCACCAGCATCGATCGCGTTCTGGCGGTCGGCGGCGGATCACGGTCCACGGTCTGGCTGGAGATCATCGCCAGCCTGCTCAATGTGCCGGTCGACGTTCCGGTGGATGGCGATTTTGGCGGCTCGCTGGGGGCGGCAAGGCTCGGCCAGGCGGCCGCGCTCGGAACCACCGAGGGGATATTCTCAAAACCCGCTCTCAAGACCAGCATCGATCCGGTCCCGGCCCTCACACAAAGATACGCCGAAGGTTACGAGCGCTGGCGCAAGCTTTATCCGGCGCTCAAACAAGCCGGCTTTTAGGAAACACTTTCAAGGAGATGACAATATGAGCACTGGGTTTTTCGGCGATCTGCAGCCGATCCAATACGCCGGTCCTTCCAGCACCGAGCCGCTGAGCTACCGTCACTACAACAAGGATGAAGTCGTCTTCGGCAAGCGCATGGAAGACCATCTGCGCCTTGCTGTCTGCTACTGGCACAGCTTCTGCTGGCCTGGGTCCGACCCGTTCGGTGGCGAGACCTTCAACCGCTCCTGGATGGCGGCCGGCGGCGACCCGATGGAACAGGCGAAACTGAAGGCGGATGTTGCCTTCGAGATGTTCCAGATCCTGGGCATGCCCTTCTTCACCTTCCACGACCGCGATATCGCGCCGGAAGGCCGGACGCTTGCTGAAAGCAATGCCAACGTCAACGCGATTGCAGACATCTTCGAAAAGAAGATGTCGGATACAGGCATCAAGCTCCTGTGGGGCACGGCCAACATGTTCTCCAACCGCCGCTTCATGTCGGGGGCGGCCACCAACCCGGATCCGGACGTCTTTGCCTATGCCGCAGCGCAGGTGAAGAACGCGATGGACGTCACCTGTCGCCTCGGTGGTGAGAACTATGTGCTCTGGGGTGGCCGTGAAGGCTACGAGACCCTGCTCAACACCAATATCAAACAGGAGCTGGACCAGTTCGGCCGCTTCCTCAACATGGTGGTCGAGTACAAGCACAAGATCGGCTTCAAGGGCACGATCCTGATCGAGCCGAAGCCGCAGGAGCCGTCCAAGCACCAGTATGATTATGATGTCGCCACTGTCTATGGCTTCCTGAAGGCCTACGGACTGGAAAACGACGTCAAGATGAACATCGAGCAGGGCCATGCCATCCTGGCCGGTCACTCGTTCGAGCACGAGCTGCACATGGCCCGTTCGCTTGGCATCTTCGGCTCGGTCGACATGAACCGCAACGACTACCAGTGCGGCTGGGACACCGACCACTTCGGCATGAACGTGCCGGAACTGGCGCTTGCCTACTACGAGATCCTCATGGCGGGCGGTTTCACCACCGGCGGCACCAACTTCGACGCCAAGCTGCGCCGCCAGTCTCTCGACCCGGTCGACCTGATCCAGGCGCACGTCGGCTCTGCCGACGCGATTGCCCGGGGCCTGAAGGGGGCCGCAGCCATGATCGAGGACGGCCGTCTCAAAGGCTTCGTCGACGACCGTTATGCCGGCTGGCAGAAACCGGAAAACGCCGACATCCTCAAGGGTGGTTCCTCGCTCGAGGCCCTGGCCGAACGCGTTCACAAGGCCGATCTGGAACCGCAGCCGAAATCCGGCAAGCAGGAATACCTGGAGAGCCTGGTCAACCTGTTCGTCTGATCCGATCTGCATCCGGAGCGCCGCGATTGGTGCTCCGGATGCAGGCCTTATGTGCGTTCCTTCCGGGCTGCCCGCAGGCAATCGGCGGTTTGCCTCTACCGGTTTTCAGCCGTCCGCGAACTTTTCGCGGTACTCCCCGACTGTGGTGTTGAGATGTCGCTTGAACGCCCGCTGCATCTGCTGAAAATCGGTGAACCCGGAAACGCGGATTGCGCTTCCCACCGGCGCACCGCCGGACAGGACATCCGCCGCCCGCTTGAGCCGATAGCGTTCGAGATATTTCACGGGCGATAGTCCCGCACTTGCCGAAAACCGCCGGGTCAGGGTCCTTGGCGTCAGGCCGGCAACCTCAGCCATCAGTTCCAGTGTCCAGTCGCGTTCGGGATTGTACCGCAAGGCGTCCAGCAGCCGGCCGAGTTCACGGTCGCTGGAAAACTGCGCTTCAAGCAGGTCGGCAAACTGGGCCTGGCCGCCGGCTCGTTTCAGATAGACGACCAGCTCGCGGGCAACGGCAAGGGCGAGGGGGCTACCGTGGTCGATCTTGATGACTTCCAGTGCCAGATCTATGCCTGACGCGACGCCCGCGGATGTCATCACCTGGCCGTCGATGTGGTAGAGCTCGTCGGTGGACCACCGCACGTCCGCAAACTGCTGCCGAACCTGTTGGGCGCGCCGCCAATGGGTCGTGGCTTTCCGGCCCCTCAACAGACCCGCATTGGCCAGGATCAGCGCGCCGGAACAGATCGAGATAATCCGTCCGGCCTTCGATGCGGAAGACCGTTTCGCCAGGAAATCCAGGATACTCCTGTCGTGCATGGCACGATCGACACCGGTTCCGCCCGGAATCAGGAGATCACGGTCGCCTTCGATGGCCGCGGCCGCATCCGCCTGCACGCGAAGCCCGCAGGAGGACGTAATCCCCGCACCGTCCATGGTGACGAAGCGCAGCTGATAGCGTTCGGTACCGTCCTCATTTGCGGAACTGAAAACCTGAACAGGGCCCGCCACATCCAGAATGTTGAGGCCGTCGAAAAGCAATACGTCGATCAGGCGTAGTGATTTGTCCATAATTGACGATACTATGTCGTTATAGACAGGCAGTTCAACCGGTAAACAGGAGCAATCCCTAGCGTAACCGGTTTGGACTGCGACATGTTCACGAGAAACTTTCTGCTTATCCTTCTTGCAAATATCGTGCTCGGGTCGGCAATGCCGATGCTGATCATCCTCGGAGGACTGGCCGGTGGCTGGCTTGCCCCTCGGGAGTGGCTCGCGACCGCACCGCCATCGACGCAGATGCTGATCGGGATCATCGTGGCAACGCCGGTTTCTCTTTTCATGGGCAGGTTCGGCAGGCGCGCAGGTTTCCTGCTGGGCGCCATGTGTCTGGTCGTCGGCGGTGTCACCGCGGCATTGGCGCTCGTTCTGCAGAATTTCCTCCTGCTCTGCCTCGCCCATGCGGCTCTCGGTGCCGCCTTGATCAGCGTGAACTATTTCCGGTTTGCCGCATCCGAGGCTGTTCCCGCAGGCCATCGGGCACAGGCGATTTCCTTCACGCTGGCGTCTGGACTGGTGGCCGCATTGCTGGGGCCGCAACTGTTCAACGAAGCAAAGGATATCCTGGCGCCAACTCCGCTTGCCGGGGCTTACCTGGCAATCGCCGCTCTCGGAATTCTGGGGGCGTTGCCGGTCTGCTGGCTCAGGATGCCTGCATCGCGGGTAAAAGCGGCCCGCAGCGGAGCCGGTAGTGCGATACGGATCCTGAGGCAAAACCCCAAAGCCACCTGGGCAATCGGCCTTGCCGCGCTGTCACAGGCGATGATGGTGCTCCTGATGACCCCGACGCCGCTGGCCATGATCGGGTGTGGCTTCGCCGAGGGCCAGGCCGCAGATGTCATTCGCTGGCATGTGGTGGCAATGTTCGCTCCGGGCTTTTTTACAGGCTCTTTGATCCGCCGCTTCGGCGGAACCAGAATTGCGGTTCTGGGGCTGGTCTTTCTGTTCGGGTCTGCGGTGACCGCTTGGTCCGGCATCGATTTGTTCGAATTCTACGCAGCGCTCGTGCTGCTGGGTGTGGGGTGGAACTTCGGTTTCATCGGCGGAACGCATCTGTTGCAGGCCGCCTTGAGCGATGAGGAAAGGCCGCTGGTTCAAGGCGTAAATGATACGCTTCTTGCGATTTCATCTTCCGGAGCCTCACTTCTCGCCGGTCTGCTGTACGCCGGGACAGGCTGGACGGGCCTGGCTGCGGTGTCCGCGCCGGTGCTGGCCCTGCTCGCATTGATCCTGGCCCTCCGCTTTCGGGTTCGGCAAGCCCCCGCAAGGGCTTGAGATAAAGCCTCTCCCTAGTAACTCTGGAACAGCCGCACACCGTCCGGATCGGACAGATTGTGCAGCCGGTGTGCGGCATGGCGAGCGAAGCGGAGCGTCACGGATTTTCGGGTGGCTGCCGCCAGTTTGTGTTCCGGCGCATCGCGCAGGATCTCGGCTCCATACCCGTCAGAAACAATCAGCCCGGCGTCCTCGGGAAAGATCTCCAGCGGAACATCCGGATGGGTCGCGAAATAGAGGCGGTCGCAATGAAGCCGGTAGTCCGGCCACTTGGTGTCGGCCCGGAAGTCTGCAATCGAGGATTTGACCTCGACAATCCAGAGTTCGTTTTTCGGCCCGAGCGCCAGAAGGTCGGCCCGGCGGGCGGATGCCAGGGTGACTTCCGGCAGGCACGCGAAATCGAGCTGCCGCAAAAGACGCGCGGCTCCGCGCCAGACCTTCAGTGCGGTTTCCGACTGACGTCCATCCGTGAGCGGGTCATCCAGCTGGATCCGCCCCGCAATTGGCTGATGATCGGGTTTCATACGAATTTTGTTCCACATTTGTTCGTTTTTTGCAAGTTTCGCCGCCAGCAACATTGACCTTTCCTGCCAACATGCGCGATCTTGCGGCGCATTGGATACTCCGGACAGATCTTGTCACTCCGAGAGGGGGTAGCGGTTGAACGGTTTCAAACGAAGTGCCTTTGTGGGCATTGCATTGGCGATGGCATGCGGGTCTGCGCTGGCAGGCAAGGGCGACCTGATGTTCAAGGTGCCGAAATCTGCACCCTTGATGCAGGGCCGCGCTCTGGATCTGCGTTTCGCGGATTTCGCACAAGGCATCTGGGTTCGCGATCAGCAGGACTGCCCGGCGCCGAGGATCGACCGGAGCCCGCCGGGCTCGACGCTTGCCATCTATCGCGGCCTTCTGGAAACCCCGGGCCGCATCTGCCAGGTCTATGGCGCCGAGAAGAGCGGCAAGACGACCCAGCGCGCAGCCATCAATTGCCTGCTGACGGATGGCGGCGAGGCGATCGAACTGGTCACGGTGCAGCCAAGAGGCGCGGAAGGATTGATCGTTCAGGAAGGCGAGAAACCGCCGGTCCATTTCCGTTTCTGCGAAAAGATCGTGCCGATCCTGCGATCGTCAAACAGCAACTGATCTTCTTTTCCTGCCTAATTTGGAAACCGGAAGCCCTGAGCACAACACCCTCATTCTGAGGTGCTGCAAAGCGGCGTCTCGAAGGATGGGCCACTTGCTCCGGAATATGCCGCCCATCCTTCGAGACAGCGCTGGCGCGCTTCCTCAGGATGAGGAGCGGTGGGTCATACTGAAATGCGGGAACACCCGGTACGGCCCTCTCACATCAAAATAGCCAGGGCCGGATCAGATCTCCGGTCCGCTCCAAAGGTTCGATTTCGCGGCCTTCTTGGGCGTGCGGCTTTCCGAGATATGCGCCGTCAGCGGGTCGAGCGTGCACAGCGCGTCATACTGGCTGAGAAACACCTGTCCGCTCAGATGCTCCAGGAAATCGGTTCGCTTCAGCCGGTCCATCACAGGTCCCTTCACTTCCGACAGGTGGAAGGAAACGCCGGAGTCCTGCAGGCGATGGTTGATTTCCTCAAGACTTTCCAGGGCGCTTGCGTCGATCTCGTTCACGGCCGGGCACATCAGCACAACGTGCTCGATGTCGGGCTTTTCGGCTACCAGCGCATAGATCCGGTCTTCCAGGAACCGCGAATTGGCGAAGAACAGGCTTTCATCCACCCGAAGCGTCAGCACCCGGTCGCCGGTCGCCACGGTGTGCCGGTCGACGTTCCGGAAATGCTCGGTTCCCGGCACCACGCCGACAATGGCCATGTGCGGACGGCTGCTGCGGTAGAGATAAAGCGCGATCGACAGGGCAACGCCGGTCACCACACCCGGCTCGACGCCAAAGAACAACGTGATCAGGATCGTCGCCGCCATCGCGGTAAAATCGCTCTTCGAATAGGCGAACGTCCGCTTGATCGCGTCAAGGTCGACCAGAGACAGAACGGCTACGATGATGGTGGCGGCCAGCGTCGCCTGCGGCAGATAGGTCAGCAGCGGGGTCAGGAACAAGGTGGCCAGCGCAATGCCGACAGCGGTGAAGGCGCCCGCGGCGGGTGTTGCAGCCCCAGCGTCGAAGTTGACGACCGAGCGCGCGAACCCGCCGGTCACCGGATAGCCGCCGGAAATGGCGGAAGCGATGTTGGAGGCCCCGAGGCCGATCAGCTCCTGGTCGGGCTCAATCCGCTGACGCTTCTTGGCGGCCAGCGTCTGGGCAACCGAAACGGATTCCACAAAACCGATGACCGAAATCAGCAACGCGGGAGTGGCAAGGGCAAGCCACAGCTCGCTGTCGAAACCGGGCAGATGTGGCACCGGCAGACCGGAGGGAATGTCGCCGATGATGCGCACCCCCTTGTCGCCAAGCTGAAAGGCGGCGGAGATAATCGTGGTCACGGCAACGGCCGCCACCGGCCCGGCCTTGGTCAGGATATCGGCAAAAAATGGTTTCATTCCCATGCCGAGCAACAGTTTCTTCAAGCCCTTGCGAACCCAGAAGAGAAAAGCGGTGGCAGAAACGCCAATTGCGAGGGTGATCCAGTTGATCTCGCCCAGATGCTGAAAGATCGACCCCAGGTTTTCGTAGAGCGTATGCCCGCTCGCCCTGACCCCGAGGATATGCTTGAGCTGACTGGACGCGATCAGCAGACCCGACGCGGTGATGAAGCCTGAAATCACCGGATGGCTCAGGAGGTTTGCCAGAAAGCCGAGCCGGAAAAACCCCATGGCGATCAGCATCAGGCCGGACAGGAAAGCAAGAATGATCGCCGCGCCCAGATATTCCGGGGTACCCTGTTTGGCGAGTTCGCCAACGGCCGACGCCGTCATGAGCGAGACCACGGCAACCGGTCCGACCGCCAGCGCGCGGCTGGTGCCGAAAAGGGCATAGGCGACAAGCGGGAGAATGGACGCGTAAAGCCCGACTTCCGGCGGCAGACCTGCCAGCAGCGCATAAGCAAGAGACTGCGGGATCAGCATGATCGTCACGATCAAGGCGGCGACGAGGTCGTTTGTCGCTGTTTCCTTGTCATAGCTTTTGCCCCAGTCGAGAATGGGCAGGTAGCGCTTGAGGCGGATCATTTTTCTTGGCCTTTGTCGGGGCTGGTAGAAACACGAGCCGGGAAGCCGGCTCGTGTTGAAGGTTGGTGTATCGGGGCCCGTATGCCGGGCTTCTTATGCTGCCGTTACTTTTTCAGGCTTGGCCAGCCATTCCTTGCCACGCAGCATGGCGCGCCAATAGATGGGAGGCAGGATGCGCTCCTTCAGGAGCCATGCAGTGCGCGTTGGCCTTGTTCCGTCCACCAGCCAACGCGGGAAGCTCGGCAACAGCGTTCCGCCATAGCCGAACTCGGCCAGGACAATCTTGCCGCGCTCCACTGTGAGCGGACAGGAGCCATAACCGTCATATTGCGCTGTTGCGCTGTGACCTGCGATATCGGAGACGATGTTCTCGGCAACCACCGGTGCCTGTTTGCGCGCGGCCGCGGCCGTCTTGGCGTTCGGCGCGTTCATGACATCACCAAGGGACCAGATGTTATCGAAGGTCTTGTGGCGCAGTGTGGTCTGGTCGACGTCGACCCAGCCGGCGGCATCCGCCAGCGGCGAGACGCGGATGAAGTCAGGCGCCGTCTGCGGCGGCGTGACATGCATCATGTCGAAGTCGACCTCCACCTGACGCGCGTCCTTTTCCGGTTCCTTCACCTCGAACACGGCCTTTTTGGCAGGGCCGTCGACGGCAATCAGATTGTGGAAGAAGTTGAGGTCGGCATCATAGCGCTTCACGTATTCCATCAGCGCGGGCACATAGTCCTTCACGCCGAACAGGACACCGCCAGCATTCATGAACTGAATGTCGATCTTGTCGAGCGTGCCGGATTTCAGCCAGTGGTCGGCTGAGAGATACATGGCTTTCTGCGGTGCACCTGCGCATTTGATCGGCATCGGCGGCTGGGTGAACAGCGCTTTGCCCTGCTTCATGTCCTTCACCAGTTGCCAGGTGTAGGGCGCCATGTCGTAGCGATAATTGGAGGTCACACCGTTCTTGCCGAGCGTGTCGACCAGGCCCTCCACCTTGTGCCAGTCGAGCTTCAGCCCGGGGCACACCACCAGACGCCCGTATTTGACCACCCGGCAACCGTCCAGAACGACGGCATTGTCCTTCGGTTCGAAGGCGGCGACGGCGGACTTGATCCAGTGAACGCCCTTGGGAATAAGGGATCCCATGGTCTTGGCAGTGTCAGGCGCGTTGAAGATGCCGCCGCCGACCATCGTCCAGCCCGGCTGATAGTAGTGGACGTCCGCCGGATCGATGATGGCGATCTCCAGATCCGACTTGCGGGCAAGCAGACTGGAGGCCACCGAGATCCCGGCTGCGCCGGCCCCCACGATGACGATGTCGAAACGAGCATCCTCGGTAGTCTCGGTCGGCGTGCGTCCGCCATTGGCGATGCGCCGCACCACCCCCGCCATGTCGTAGCCGGCGGCCTTGGTTTTCGTGAGGATATCCGAAAGTGGCAGTTTTTCGGCCTGCGACAGCGACCAGAGCGTTGCCGAGCGCGTGCCGGTCCGGCAATAGGCCAGGATCGGTTTCGGCAGGCTCTCCATCAACCGGCCGAACTCTTCTGCGTCCTCATCGCCGACCTTGCCTGCGACGATGGGCAGGTAGCGCGCCTCAAGGCCGAGCTTTTTGGCAGCAACCTCGATTTCCTCGAACGAAGGCTGGTCGGCGCCTTCCCCGTCCGGGCGGTTGCAGATCACCGAGCGAAAGCCCTGCTGTGCAAAGTCGGCCACGTCCTCGGGTTTTACCTGGGGAGCTACCGATATCTGAGAATTGATTGCTTTCATGGGTCCTGTCCGCCTCCTCCCGGCGATGAAGTCGAGACCGGGTTATGCAGGGGCCCGCCCCGTGTTTGATACGGGGCTCTGGCCGACTGCTCCGGTTCTGTTAGAGGGCCCGCAGGAAGGCCCTGTTGAAGACCTCGATCAGAGACCGTTCACCGGCACTTTCAGGAAGGTCTTGCCGCTATTGTCCGCGGGCGGCAGTTTGCCGGCGCGCATATTCACCTGCAGCGAGGGGATGATCAGCTTCGGCATATCGAGCTGGGCATCGCGTTCTGTCCGGAACTTGACGAATTCTTCCTTGGTCTTGCCGCCGCCAACATGGATGTTGTGTTCCTTTTCGGCGCCCACGGTGGTCTCCCACTGGATGTCGCGGCCATTCGGGCCGTAGTCGTGGCACATGAACAGGCGCATATCGTCCGGCAGCGCCAACACCTTCTGGATGCTGTCGTAAAGTGTTGCCGCGTCGCCGCCCGGGAAATCGGCACGGGCCGACCCGCCGTCGGGCATGAACAGCGTGTCGCCGACAAAGGCCGCATCGCCCATCACATGCACCATGCAGGCCGGGGTATGGCCGGGCGTATACATGGCAAAGGCTGTCATCTCGCCAATCTGATAGACGTCGCCGTCAACAAACAGACGGTCGAACTGGCTGCCGTCGCGCTGGAACTCGGTGCCTTCGTTGAAGACCTTGCCGAAGGTCTCCTGAACCACGGTGATCTTGTCGCCAATGCCCAGCTTGCCGCCCAGCTTCTGCTGGATATACGGCGCGGCCGACAGGTGATCGGCGTGGACATGGGTCTCGATCAGCCATTCCAGCTTGAGATCCTTCTCGCGGATATAGGCGATGATCTGATCCGCATGGTCATAGGTGATGCGGCCGGCGGCGTAGTCGATATCCATCACGCTGTCGACAACGGCGCAGGCGTTGGAGGCCGGGTCCTTGACCACGTAGCTGATGGTGTTGGTGGCCGGGTCGAAGAAGGGGGTGACGTCAGGTTTGACATCCATGTCGACCGGATAGTTCGAATTGCTCATATCAGTCTCCCGTTTGTTTTTGCCGGCAGAGCCGGGTCAGGCCTTTGCGGGTTGCTGGCGATGGCCGAGGGTGATCATCCATCTTGCGGTCAAAATGCCCGCGACGATAGCACCGGCCGTCAGCACAGGCTCCATGCCGAGGCCGAGCACCGGCACGAGGCCGCCCGGGCAGAAGCCGCTGAGGCCCCAGCCGATGCCGAAAACCGCCGAACCGCCGATCAGCTTGGCGTCAAGGTCGGTTGTTGTGGGCAGGGTGAAACCCTGAGCCAGCAGCGGTGTGTGCATCCGGAAGACCAAACGATAGCCGATGGCCGTAACAAGAAGCGCACCTCCCATCACGAAGGCAAGGCTCGGGTCCCAGGTACCCGCTACATCGAAGAAGTTCAACACCTTGGCAGGGTCGCCCATGCCGGAAATCAGGATGCCGCAGCCGAAGAGGAGGCCAATGGCAAAAGCGGAAAGCAGTTTCATGCCGTTATCCTCCAAAGACGTGTCGTGTCAGGTAGACGGTCACACCCGCAGTGATCATGAAGGTCACGGTGGCCACGATGGACCGTGCCGAGAGGCGCGAGATACCGCAGACACCGTGCCCGCTTGTGCAGCCGGAGCCATAGGTGGTGCCGATACCGGTCAGAAAACCGCCGACAACCAGCAGAAGCGGTGAGGACGGGACGGTGATTTCCGGCAACTGGCCCGTCACACCCAGCATGATCAGCGGGCTGGCAACCATGCCGGCCAGAAAGGCGGCGCGCCACGCCCAGTCCTGATTGAGCTGGGTCGTCAGAAATCCGCTGGCAATGCCGTTGATGCCGGCAATGCGCCCGAGCACAGCCATCAGGGCAACCGTGGCAACGCCGATCAGCGTTCCGCCGAGGAAACTCATAAGGGGTGTAAAGTCAGTCATGATGCGCCCTTGATTACGATATATTCAAATATATGAATATAAGAAAAAAGTATCAAGGGGTATTTTTAAAGGGCCGCTGGAAAGGGAAGAAGCTAACCCCTCAGGAAACTGGCGGCTACACAAGCTTCTGGACACAAGATTGGCCAGTACAGCCGAAAGTCGCATTCGCAGAAACTGAAAAGGCTTTGGGCGACCTGATGAAGCTGTTCAATAGCCAGCCCACCCGCAATCTCGACCCGCGTGCGGTTGCTTGCGGTCGTCTGAGTGCGTCTCTTCCGTGAACAGAGTGACTGTGACGAGACGGTCACCGGGCCCGAGGATTGGTCCGTGACTTATCGGTCGGATTGACGTCGGACGGAGGCGTTGCAGGCACCGGCCCATAGTCAAAGCCGAGCACGACTTCGGTGCCGTCCGCCCGCGTTCGCGTTACCGAGCCGGGCAGCAGATGGGCCGGGTTGTCGGTCGACGCCGGCGTTTCGATATCCGTCTTGGGACCGGAAAATTCGCCCATCGGACGCAGGATGTCCTCATGCACCACGCTGCCAAGGTAAAGCGGATGCAGGTGTCCCGCATTCAGGATCGCATACTGGCTCGGCCAGAGCCGCAGCACCCAGCGGCCGCTTTTTTCCGCGTCCGCAGACTGGTCCTTGCGGATCAGCATGAGCTCCGGTTGCCGCCCGTTCTGGCTGCGCGGCAGGATCGGCAGGGAATCCGGCGGTGTCTTGCCTTCCACGAAACCGTTTGCGCTCGAGAGGGACCATTTGGGTGGGATCTGCCAGCCATTGGCTTCCGAGATCTTGGCAAAGCGGTCCAGTGACCCGGAATACTGGATCACCAGCGGTTCTTCCGTATCGCCGTTCAGTTCGATGCGCTCCGCGGGCAAGGCCCGCCAGCCCGCCGCGAGCCAGCCTGCCGAGGTCAGCACTTCCTTGTGGGACCGCGGGTGATAGATTTGGAGGGCCTTCTCATAGCTATTCGACAGGTGCCAGGCACCAAAGATGCCGAGCGTCGCCACAACGATGGCGGCAAGCGTCGTCCGGCCGATTTTCTCGTTGTGGATCGGGCCGAACACGAAGGCAAACGCCGAGACCATGCCGATGCCGAACAACAGACCCGCCAGCACGTCCGACATCCAGTGAGCGCCGAGGTAGACGCGCGAAAAGCCGATGGTGATCACCAGCGTTGCGGCAACGGTAAAAATGCTGGCCTTGGCCCAGCGGCTGAGATCATGCGCGATCAGCACGGCGCAGATACCGTAGAGCACCGCGTTCAGCGTCGCATGGCCGCTCGGAAAGCTGTAGGCGTCGGCCCCTGCATAAAGCTCGATCGGCCGCGACCGGTGCAGCATCATCTTGACCAGGGGTACGAACAGGGCGGTGCCGGCCATGGCGATGACGAAACCGATGCCGCGCCGCCAGGCTTTCCGCAGGAACAGATAGGCGGCAACCGCAATGGAGACAGCGGTCACCACGATGCCGTCTCCGAGAGAGGTCACAAAGATCATGATCCTGTCACCGACGGGGGTGCGCAGGCTGTCGAACAGGTTCAGGATGGCAAGGTCTGCCCGTACCATCGGTTCGCCGGGAGCGATTTCGCCGACGATCCAGAAGAAAGCCGGCAGGGAAATCAGCAGGATCAGCGCCGAGGCCAGCATACCGGCTGAACGCGGATGCATGGGATCGAAATTGAGTGCGATCCACCTCGAGACGCGGTCCTGGCGCCGGGCGATGCGTTTGATGATGGCCGCATGAGTGTTGGGAAACAGCGGCAGAACGATCAGGATCAGCCAGCGGCCAAGCATCACCGCCAGAAAGACGATAACCAGCAATGCCCCGAGCACCAGCGCCAGCCGTCCGCTGATCTGGCCGATGGCGCCTAGTGCCGAACCGGCGATGATGCCAGGAGCGATATGGGCAACCGTCCAGGCAAAGGCGGAGGTAATGTTGACCACCGAAAACCGGGTGAAATTCATGCCGGCCATGCCGGCGATGCCTGGAACCACCGATTTCACGCCGGGCACGAAACGGCCGATAAAGACGCTCTTGCCGCCGTGCCTCTTGAAGAAATTCTCGCCGCTTTCCACGATCTCCGTGTATTTGTTCAGCGGCCACATCGTCTTGAGCTTGTCTTTGAAGGTGTAACCGATCCAGTAGGAGATCGCATCGCCTGCGGTCGCGCCCAGGGTTGTCCAGATGAACAGAGGCACGGGATCCAGCTTGCCAAGCCCGACCAGCGTACCTGCACCCACCAGAACCACTGTCGTCGGCACGAACAGGCCGATCAGGAACAGTGCTTCGCCCATGGCGGCCAGGAAACAGATCAGACCTGCCAGGGATGGGTTGTCCGCGATGAAGGTCAGGACGGGATCAAGGTATTCGGTCACAGGGTCGGTCGTACTGATCGAGAAAAGTCAAAAACAGTCAAATGTCAGGCCCTTTCGAAGATACGAATGAACCTGTTAGCGCTTCATATAGGCGCGCTGCTTCTCATCCGATAGCGAAAAATTAAAATCCGCCTTCTTTCGGCAAGAATGGAGCAAGAGATGGTTTTTTGTCCGCCGCTGTTTCAAGATGTCACCAATGTGTCTTTTCTATTGAGGTATTCATGTTCGAATCTGCCCGCCTGCCGCAAAACATGGACAAGAAAACCTTCAAGAAACTGGAGCCGCAGTTACGTGAGGCACTGCTGGCGGCCCAGTTGCCAGTTGTCGAGAAACAGCCGTTTTCGACGATGATTCTGGTGGATGGCCTCGATGGAGCGGGCAAGGGCGAGGCAGTTGCCAGGCTGTATGGCTGGATGGATGCGCGCCACCTGGTCTGCAATGCCTATGGCGAAATGATGGACGAGGCCCGGCTGCGCCCACCGTTGTGGCGCTACTGGCGCGATCTTCCGCCCAAGGGCGAAACCGCAATCGTGTTCGGAAGCTGGTATCAGACCGTTCTGCGCGACTGGATCTACAAGAAGATCGACGAGGATGCCTTCGACAAGGCTCTGAACCGGATCCGCCGGTTTGAGGAAATGCTGGCGAACGAGGATGTACTGATCCTGAAGTTCTGGTTCTACCTGCCGAAGAAGGAACAGGAAGAACGGCTGAAGCACATCCAGAAAAAAAATGTCGCGCGCCACGTGCTGGCCGACTGGGCTGCATTGAAGCACCACAAGAAGGCAAGCGAAGCCGGCGAAAAGATCATTCTGGAAACAAGCAAGGGACATGCACCCTGGTTCGTCATTCCCTCGCAGGACCCGGAATACCGCGATGCGGCCCTGGCGCAGACAGTTGCCAACTCCATGAAGCTGAAGCTGGAGGACGGCGAGCCGCAGTCGATTGCCGCCCCGCCGGTTGTCGGTGGACTGCATCGGGAAACAGCCGTCGATGCCATCGACCTGACGGAAAAGCTGGACAAGGGGGAATACGAAGATCTGCGCGACAAGTACCAGAAGAAGCTGTCAGATCTGTCGGACATGAAGTCCCTGTCCAAAACTGGCGTCGTGCTGGTGTTTCAGGGCAATGACGCGGCTGGCAAGGGCGGTGCGATCCGCCGGGTGATCCGCCCGCTCGACCCGCGCATCTACAAGGTTCACCCGATTTCCGCCCCGAGCGACGAGGAAAAGGCCCGCCCCTACCTGTGGCGCTTCTGGCGACGCGTGCCTGCCAAGGGCCATTTCGCCATTTTCGACCGGTCCTGGTACGAGCGCGTGCTGGTGGAACGGGTCGAAGGCTACGCCGGTCACGACGACTGGCTGAGGGCCTATAACGAGATCAACGAGTTCGAGCAGGAACTCACCGATTTCGGCTACATCGTCTGCAAATTCTGGCTGGCGATTTCCGAAGAGGAACAATTGCGACGGTTCAAGGCGCGCGAGGACACCGCCTACAAGCAGCACAAGATCACCGACGACGACTGGCGAAACCGCCTGAAATGGGATCAATACGCCATCGCCGCCGGCGACATGATCGACCGCACCTCAACCCACTACGCCCCCTGGACGCTCGTTTCTTCCGAAGACAAGCGCCACGCCCGGGTCAAGGTACTGAAGACAATCTGCGACCGGCTGGAGGAAAAGCTTTAGCGAGTGGGCCTGGACCCTGTCGTGCCAAGGTGTGGACTCATAAATAGCAGCCTCATTCTGAGGAAGCGCGCAGCGCATCCTTTGAGACGGACCTGACAGGTCCTCCTCAGGATGAGGACTGGGTGGGTGAAGTGAAAGACCACCGTTTTCAGAGGGCGGTTGCCAGGTAATCCATTGCCGCCTGCACACCGCCGCGCCCGTGGGGAATGCCCAGTTTCTGAAAGCCGAGTTCGATGGCGGACAGGGTGCCCAGCAGCATGACTGCGTTGACGTGGCCCATGTGGGCAATGCGGATACCCTTGCCGGCGAGTTCGCCGATGGTTCCGCCAATGGTGACGCCGCAGACTTCCTTGGTGAAGGTTCTGAGCGCTGCCGCATCGCCTTCGTTGAACCGCACCACAGTGACGGAGTTCGAGCGGGCGTGCGGATCTGTGATGTTGAAGTCGACAGCGCCCTTCTCCGCCCAGACCGCAACGGCCCGCCGGGTAGCCTCACCCAGAAGAGCGTGCCTGTGCCAGGTTTTCTCCAAGCCTTCCTCGAAAATGAGGTCGAGCGCCTTGTGAAAGGCGAACAGAAGGTGCTCGGGCGGAGTGCCACAATATTTCTGGTAGTGCTCCGGGCCCTGCCGGAACGTCCAGTCAGTGTAGTTGGTGCGAAGCTCCGCCGTCTCATGTGCCTTGTCGGCCTTCGGGCCAGCCGCAACAAAGGAAAGGCCGGGTGGGCACATCAGGCCTTTCTGAGAGCCTGTCAGCGCCACATCGACGCCCCAGGCATCCATTTCGAAAGGCATGCAACCAAGCGAAGCGATGGTGTCGACCATGAGGAGTGCTGGATGCCCGGCGGCGTCGATGGCCTCGCGCAGGGCAGCAATATCGTTCCAGACGCCGGATGCCGTATCGACCTGAACCACCAGAATGGCCTTGATCTCGTGGGCCGTATCCTGTTTCAGGCGTTCTTGCAGCCGGGCGGGGTCAACCCCCTTGTCCCAGACACCTGGCAGAACCTCGATATCGAGGTCCAGAACATTGGCCGCTTCGCCCCAGCCAACAGCAAAGCGGCCGGATTCCAGCACCAGTACCCTGTCGCCGCGTCTCAGCGTGTTGCACAGCGCGGCATCCCAGGCGCCATGGCCGTTCGCGGCGTAAATGTAGGTCTTGCCTTCGGTCCGGAACAGACGCTGCAAGCCGTGCAGACAGAATCCCGTCGTTTCCAGCAGCGGACCTTCATAGATATCCATTGCAGGCCGGTGCATGGCTCGCAGGACCTCCTCCGGCACATTGGTCGGTCCTGGAATCATCAAAAATTCTTTGCCATTGCGAAGCGTCATGGCCGGGTCCTCATGTGAAGGCAGATCCTGAGCGGAGGGAATTGGGCAGCCGCGGCCACCGGAGGGGTTGTTGATTGAGAAAATTGCCTGCCTGCACGCATCCGTCAAGACGCCAGTTTCAGGGCTGTCACCTGGCGGCGTCATGATCTATCGATTGTGCAGTTGCGAAATGGTGTGGGAAAGAGAGTCGCCGATCCGAAACGGCTTTCGCCCGGAAACGGTACGGGTGATAAGGGTTTGGTAATCAGCCTATAACAATGATTTATTTGATGGTGCTTTGCTGCTCCTGGGATCAGGTGTCATTTAGCTGAAAAGAAAATGTCTTGTTTCCTCTAAGTAAATTCTACAAGGTAGAGGCCTTACGGTCTCGTCGTTTAGGCGTTGTTGCAGCATGATATTGGTTAAAGAAGGACAAAGTCCCCTTATTGTCTGCCTGCCCCATTCGGGCACGGATGTTCCCGATGCAATCGAACAGAGGCTGAATGCCACTGGCCGGCTTCAGGCTGATCTTGCGTGGCGTCTGGAACGTTTGTTCGACTTTCAAGGTACGTTGGATGCGACGGTAGTCCGCTCGACCATCTCCCGTTATGTCATTGACCTGGACCGGGATCCGAAGACCTCTATCAGTGTTGCGCAGGATCCTGCGCAGGCCCTTTGCCCAGTGACCACACTGGACGGCAAGCGCATTTATCAGGAGGGGACAGAGCCGGGCCCGACCGAGATCGAACAGCGCATACTGCTTTTCTACAATCCGTTCCGAAAGGCCCTGCGCCGCCAGATTGGCCGTCTCCTGCGCATTCATGGCAAGGTGATCTTGCTGGACTGCCAATCTATGCGTTCGCATATCAAGGGTGTGACCGAAAATGGCTTGCCGCTTGTCAGCATAGGAACCGAGGGTGGAAAGTCGTGCGATCCGGACCTGCGAAATGTGCTGGTCGGTTCGTTCGAGGGGCTTGAAGGCTTCACAGTCAGCGTCGATGAAACGATCCAGGGCGGCTTCATCACCCATACGTTTGGACGACCCAAACTCGGCCTGCATGCCATGACCCTGCTCTTGGCACAGCGTTCTTACCTGCGTCATGAATCTCCGCCGTTTGAGCCGGACAAGACGCGAATGGCGCGCCTGCAGACGGTCTTGCAGAATATGATGACCCGGCTGGTGGACGCGACGTCGGTCAGTGGGGAGTCAATTGACCAGAACCAGGTCCAGGCCTTGCCGGTCGATATGCTTTCTCATGAAGCGCCGGAAGTTGACGACCCAAACAATACCGCTGCTCAGGATAGCGCGGATAAAGTCGAGCCGGCTGCCGAAAGCGCAGCAGAAACGCCGGAAGATCTTGCGGTAGACATGGCCGATGACTTGCTGGAAAAGGCGGAAATCATTTCCGTTGATCCAAAGGGCCCGACCCAGGCATCCAGGGCCCGGCCGAGCAAGGTCGAGGAAGGCCCCGTCACGCCCTTGCTGGTTGCCGAATAAGCTTCGGACAGTCAGACCACGTTCTTTTCCACGATCGGAGTTCCGGCGGTGAGACGGTCGACCCCAAGCGGCGAAAGATCCAGCGTCTGATAGCTGCCGGTCACGACCATTTCCGCCAGTCCGCGCCCGATCGCCGGGGATTGCTGCAGGCCGTGACCGGAAAACCCGAGCGCCAGATAGAACCCGTCGAGCCCCGCGACTGCACCGACAAAGGCGTTGTGGTCGAAGAGGTTCATGTCATAGCACCCTGCCCAGGCCGCGCCCGGACGGATGGCCTCGAACGCGGGAACCCGCGTCGCCAGCGTAGGCCAGATGTGCTCTTCGAAGAGCGCGTAATCGACATCGAAATCATGGCAGTCCGGATCCTGATCTTCAGGCGGCGCCGAACCGCAGATATAGCCGGCACCTTCCGGGCGCGCATAGGTGCCGTTCGGATCGATCAGCAATGGAAAACGCTTAAGCTTGTCCTTGCATTCGAAAGAGAAGACACAGCGCTTTTTCGAAACGATCGGCACGTCCAGCCCGGCCTGACGGCACAGCTCGGCGCCGCCGGAGGCACCGGCGCAATTGACGATGACAGGCGTCGACAGAGTTTCTCCGCTGGCAAGCGTTACAATCCAGCCGCCGGCACCGTCTTTTTCGAGCGACGCCTTTGCGGCAAGATACTCCACACCCAGTGAGCGAGCCTTCTTTCGGAAGGCCTGCATCAGGCCGTAGCCGTCGAACCAGCCTTCTCCCGTGAGGCCATGACAGCCTGCGGCAAGGTCGGACACTTCCAGCCAGGGAAATTTTGCCTTCAGCCCGTCGGGTTCGAGAAAGGCGATATCCGCACCGAGCTCCTGCTGCAGGCGGTGATTTTCCTGAAGGATGTCGAGCTTGTCCGGCGTCGCCAGAAACAGATAGCCACCTTCGTGAAGATCGATGACAGGCCGGTCGCCGTTCACCTTCAGTACCGAGCCGATCTCCCGCAGGAAGCGGATGCCGTAAAGCGAGATCTCGATGTTGATGGCGCTGGAGAACTGCTGGCGGATGGACGCGGCCGACCGTGCGGACGCGCAGATCTCATAGGCGGGATCTGCCTCGATGACGACGACGCGTCCGGAAAAATCCTCGCGCATGGCCAGGTGGCAGGCGACGGACGAGCCCATGACGGCTCCCCCCACGATGACGACATCTGCTGTCTGGTCCGCCATGGAGCCTCCGAAAGCGCGGTCAGGAAAAACAATGGGCCTGCTGAAGCAAACCCTTGTCAAGAGAACCGAACGCGAGACGGGCGGCTGGGGCCGCCCGCATCAAATGTCATGCCTTCAGGGTCTTAGAAGAATGCCTGCAGGCCGGTCTGCGCACGACCAAGGATCAGCGCATGAATGTCATGCGTGCCTTCGTAGGTGTTGACCGTTTCCAGGTTCTGGGCGTGGCGCATGATGTGGTATTCTTCCTGAATGCCGTTGCCGCCATGCATGTCGCGAGACTGGCGGGCGATATCCAGGGCCTTGCCGCAGTTGTTGCGCTTGATCAGCGAGATCATTTCCGGCGCCGCCTTGCCGGCATCGAACAGCTGGCCGACACGCAGCGCTGCCTGGAGACCGAGCGTGATTTCGGTCTGCATGTCCGCGAGCTTCTTCTGGAACAGCTGGGTTTGCGCCAGCGGGCGGCCGAACTGTTCGCGGTCGAGACCATACTGGCGAGCACGGGTCCAGCAATCTTCTGCAGCCCCCATGGCGCCCCAGGCAATGCCGTAGCGTGCACGGTTGAGGCAGCCGAACGGACCTTTCAGACCGGAGACATTCGGCAGGAGCGCATCTTCCCCAACCTCGACGCCGTCCATGACGATTTCACCGGTGATGGACGCACGCAGGGAGAGCTTGCCGCCGACCTTTGGTGCGGTGAGACCTTTCATGCCCTTGTCGAGAACGAAGCCGCGGATGGCACCGTCATGCGCTTCCGACTTTGCCCAGACGACGAAGACATCGGCGATCGGGGCATTGGAGATCCACATTTTCGAGCCGGTCAGCTTGTAGCCGCCGTCGATCTTTTCCGCACGTGTACGCATGCCGGCCGGGTCGGAGCCGGCATCGGGCTCCGTCAGGCCGAAGCAGCCGACAAATTCGCCGGTTGCCAGTTTCGGCAGATATTTCTGGCGCTGCTCTTCCGAACCGTAGGCATAGATCGGATACATCACCAGCGAAGACTGAACGCTCATCATGGAGCGGTAGCCGCTGTCGACACGCTCGATCTCGCGGGCAACCACGCCGTAGGCGACATAGGACGCACCGGCGCAGCCGTAGTCTTCTGGCAAGGTGACGCCGAGCAAGCCAAGTTCACCCATTTCGTTGAAGATACCCCGGTCGGTCTTTTCTTCCCGGTAGGCTTCGATGACGCGTGGCAGCAGTTGTTCCTGCGCGAAGGCGCGTGCCGTATCCTGTATCAGCTGTTCGTCTTCGTTGAGCTGTTCACGCAGGTGAAACGGGTCCTGCCAGTCAAAGGAACCGCCGCCTGCTGGTGAGGATTTAACGTTCGCGGGTGCGTTCATGATCATGTCTCCAAGGCCATGCTCCGGCCGTTGATGTAAAGCCGTTTGACGGCCAGGGTCATTCTGTTTTCTCTAGTCTTGCCGCAATTTCAATTGCAGAAAAGCGAAACCTCGTCCATCATTCATTACGAAATGGAATGAAGTGGGAAAATTGCCATGCGCCGTGCCTTCGTCCCGCCGGCGGACACGCTGATCGCGTTCGAATGCGCGGCCCGGCATTTGAGCTTTACGCGCGCCGCGGAGGAGTTGCACCTGACACAGGGGGCGGTCTCCAAGCAGGTGCGGCAACTGGAAGACCGGCTGGGCGTCGAGCTGTTTCGCCGGGTGCGCCAGCGCATTGTCCTGACCGACGCGGGCCGGATCTACCTGCACGACATCCGCGGCGCCCTGGAGCAGATGACGGCGGCCACACGCCAGGTGATGTCCTATGCCGGTAGCGCGGACGTTCTGAACCTTGCGGTTCTACCGACCTTCGGCACCCGCTGGCTGGCGCCTCGGATCGCCGAATTCGGCCGGCGCTATCCCGATGCGGGCCTGAACCTGAGTGTTCGACTGCAGCCGTTCGACTTCGACGAGGAGCCCTTTGACGGCGCGATTCATCACGGCGACCCGGTTTGGGCTGGGGCGATTGCCGAACATCTGTTCGATGAGGAAGTTGTCCCGGTTGCCTCGCGCGTGTTTCGCGACCGGCACGAAATCCGCACACCTGCCGACCTGGCGCGTGTGCCGCGTCTGCAGCTGGCGACCCGTCCACTCGCCTGGCGGCACTGGTTCGACCTTGCCGGCGTCGAAACGGATGCGGCTTTTCAGGGCGCACGTTTCGAGCAATTCGTCATGATCTCGGAAGCAGCGATCCACCACGCCGGGGCAGCGTTGATCCCGCGGTTTTTTGTCGAAACGGAACTGGCCTCCGGGCGCTTAGTTCGGCTTTTCGACCTCTCCCTGTCCCAGCAGACAGCCTATTATTTCGTCTATCCGGAAGGACGGACGATGCGGCCGGTCGTGTCGGCCTTCCGGAAATGGCTCATGGAGGAAGCCCGCAGCGCACGCACACGCCGAGAAACGATGCTGCCGGGCTGAAGAAAGCGACAAACCATTACAGCTTTGATGGCTTTTTGGGTGTTTCCAGTCATTCGGTCAGCGGGAGAAATTGAAACGGAAACGCGCAGGGGCCATCTTTCACCGGAACGATTACACCCAGTCGGCGTTTTTCAAAGGGATGCGAGCCCGGCAGGCCTGCCACACTTTCTGACTTCCAAAAACCAGTTCAGGGGTATCATCTGCCGCAGTGGCTGAACGGGTGTCGGCCGTGTTGGCGACCCGCAAAAGCGGGGACAAGGAGATTTCATTGGAAAAGCACCATCTGCGTCTGATCCTCAACGGCAAGTCCGCCGACCGGGACGATGTCCGCAGCGCGGTCGAAGCCGTGCGGGACATGGGCCACAAGGTCTCCGTCCGTGTGACCTACGAGGCCGGCGATGTGGAAAGACTGGTTCGTGATGCTCTGCGCGATCATGAAAGCGACAGGATCGATACGCTTGTCAGTGGCGGCGGCGACGGCACCTTGAACGAGGTTCTGGACGCGGCCCTGCGTGATTTGAAAGATGGAGAAAAGCCGCCGTTCGCCTTTGCCGTTATGCCCCTCGGCACAGCAAACGACTTTGCTCATCACATTGGCCTCGACCCTGCGGACGTTACCTCCTGCCTGAGGTTCGCCGTGCGTGCATCCGCCAAGCCGACGGATATCGGCGAGGTCAACGGCTGCGTCTTCATAAACATGGCCACCGGAGGTTTCGGGACGCAGGTTACGTCGCAGACCGACCCGAACCTGAAACGGGTTCTGGGCGGAGCCGCTTATCTTTTCACCGGCCTGCAGCGGTTCTCTGAACTTTCCGCCTGCGAAGCGCGTATCGAGGCGGAAGATTTTTCATGGGAGGGCTCGTTTCTGGCCCTGGCCATCGGCAACGGTCGCCGCGCCGGGGGCGGCATTCGCCTGTGCCCGGATGCGGTTCTGGATGACGGTTACCTGGATCTGACCATTGTCCCCTTTCCGCAATCGGGCAAGGTCATCGACCTGTTGTCAGCCCTGCTGGACAGCGGAGTGGAAGACATCAATGGCGGCCCGATCCAGCGCCGGGTGCGCAATCTGAAAATCGACACCCAGCAGCCGGTGCAGTTCAATCTGGACGGCGAGCCGATGAATGGACAGTCCTGGCAGATTGGGATAAGGCACCACCAGATCGACCTCAGGCGCTGACGGTCGCTGCACCGGCAGGATGAAACGACGCTTCGCCGTCAGCAGGGCAAGGTGCTGGAAGGCGCAGGGTACCGCTTTCGAGAGACGGACAGTATGGACGAATACCAGCTCAAAAATTTCCTCAAGTTCGCGCCTGCCAGGCTGGGGCTGGTGCCGAAGAAATTTCTGTTTATCCATATCCCTAAGAATGGCGGTATGTCGATACGACACTCCAAGGAATTAGAACACAAACTGGTTCTCGCTAATCGTCGTCGCTTGAAAAGTAAGGCCTACGCCGATGCAGTGAAGCGAAAAATGGCCGAGTTGGGTGCTTTGCCAGGGTACGAACACGCAAGGTATCGTGATGTAGACCTGTCGGTTCGCAAAGCCACGAGAGCTTTTGCTATTGTCCGAAATCCTTGGTCTCGTACCGTATCTAGGTTCAAGTTCGCACTTCAGACGCGGCAACCAACTGGTGAACCAATTGAATATTCACCAAAAGCCTTCGAAGCTTTTCTCGAAGAACGCCACTTATGGGCAGGTGTCGACTACTTTTGGCATCGGGCAATAAGGGGTTGGTATCAACAAGAAGACTATCTAGTCGATGAGCAGAATAAAATAACGATGGACGTAATGCGTCAGGAGTATTTGGGAGAAGACCTAAAATCCCACCTCGGTATGAAGACAGAATTAAAGGCGCGCAATGTAAGTAAGTCTTCTAGCAAAGACTATCGACAAGTTTACTCAAATCATACAATTCGCATTGTTGCCGATTGGTATGCCGCTGATATCGAGAGATTTGGCTTTGACTTTGATACTGCAGCAACGAAGAACGTCTCCGCGTTTTCATAAGGCAAGGGTACAGCCCGTGAACGACCAATCTGTCGATAATCAGCTGGTAGAAGCATTTGGTTCGGAAGCGCCCTTAGCGCTAAATATTCCCACAGAAGGTGTGGTCGCCGTAATTTTAGCCTTCAATGAAGTTTTGCGGTTTCCCCATTTTCTTGAACATTACCGTTCATTAGGAGTCAGGCATTTCCTAGTTGTTGACAACAACTCTAGTGATGGCACTTTGGAGTTTTTAGCTAGTCAACCAGATGTTCAAGTAATTCGAACAGAGAAGGATTACAGGGACAATAAATCAATCTGGCGCCAACTCCTTTGTGATAGGTATCTCATAAACCGATGGGTGATTTTTCCTGATGTCGATGAGCTATTCGTCTATCCGGGGTGGCCAGAGAAAAAGATCAATGACATCGTACAACACCTAAACGCAGGTAACTACGGGGCAATGTTCTGTCCAATGGTTGATATGTATCCAGCGGGGCCGTTGAAGGACTTAGCCTATCGACCAGGACAAAGCTTTTTGGAAGTTTGCCCTTGGTTTGATGCGTCAGGTTACCGTTACAATCCGCTAAAGGGGAGCCACGGTAAGCGGTACAAAACTCCCGCGAGGCATGTTTTTGGTGGGACACGAGAGCGCCTTTTCCACCAGAACTCGAAACGTGCAAAAAACGCGTTCGACCGATTGTTGCTGACCACTGTATTTTCGGTTCGCTCAAAAGAGCCGAGTAGCACACTAGGGCGTAAAATAGATCAGTTAATTTTCAAAATTGTTAAGAATGCTCTACCTAGCCCAGCGGCCGTACAGAGTAAAATCCCACTCATCAAGTGGCAGCGCGGCTTTACTTTTTCTGGTGGTGTTCATGGCATTACTCAAAAAATATCAGTTTCACCGCTGTGGGGAACCTTATTGCATTTTAAATATCTGGACGATTTTCAACACAAAGTAGCTGAAGCCTTGGAGCGCCAACAGCACACTGACAACGCGGGTCATTATCGTGAGTATGAAGTTTTATCGTCTACACTAATGGAAAAAGGGCTCTTGGGGAGGACAAGTCGTAGGTTTGAGGGCGTAGGCTCTCTGAAAGATTGCGGATTGATGCGTGAGCCATGAACTTTAGTTATATGAATAGGTAAGCATTCATGTTTAACGATCTAATCAATATTGATTAATGAGAAATTCTATGAACAAAAATCTTTCTGATTTTTACAGCAAGATATTCCTGCACATAGGCGCGCACCGAACTGGGACATCAAGTCTGCAGAAATACTTGCTTGAGCTTCAGAAGAACGCTTTAAGTAATGCTTGTGATGTTGTTGTGCCACAAGTCGTAGGTCAACGGGAGCTGATTGATCACCGAAATCTGGTCAAGTCATACTTTAAACAACATGCTCGCCTTGAAAAGAAACCGTGGCCAATAAAAATACTACATCGTAATAGACTACAGAAAATTTTCGCCAAGTACGTAGATTTCATCTCGCCAAAATCGTCGACGCTTATAATTTCAGAAGAAAATTTTCTAGGACAGGCATTCTACTCCGAAAAACCTGGAGTTCTGTATCCCGACGCAGAGCGCAATCTGCGAGCAGTTCGTACACTTACAGGGCCAAATATTGAAAAGATTTTCTTGTCTATTAGGTCATATCCAGACTTTCTACTTTCTTACGAACTCATGCGTGAAGCTTATTTCAACCGTGGTATAGGCCTTCGAAAACTACCAAATTTGATTTCTGGTGAAATACTAGGTTGGCAAAATCTCCTAGAAATCTTGAGATTGATTTTTCCTAATACTGAAATTGAAGTATGGCCCTATGGGCATTTTGCAATAGAAAAGCAGGTATCTCGCTTAACTGGTTTTCTTCCCTCAAAGATTAGAGAAGGTTCAGCTGAAGAAGTTATTAACGTTTCTGCTTCGTTTGAGGCTTTAAAAATACTCAACGAAAAGCGTTTATCTGGATTGAGATTAGGAAAAAAGGAGGTAGACGACATTTTGAAAGCGGTGCATGGTAAAAAAATTAGTAAAGAAGATATATTTTCAGATCTTGAGCTTAGTCGTTTATCAAATATATATTCTTCAGAAATTCAATACATACATAAGATGAGTGGTGTTTCTATTGTTGAAAGTAATCGGTAGATTGCATGTACATGGTGCGTCTATGATTTAGGCGGACTAATCCACTCTCTCTAGAATAGCAGGTCAATATGCTGCAGTTAGGCCTAGATTAAATTTCTAATACGATAGCTCATCGGGATAGCCAAGCAAATCAAAATCATTTCTATAAATATTCTTCACAAGACTGACTGAGTCGTCACCATAATAATGACGAAGCTTTTCATTCGCCATTTTTATTTTTCCTTCTTTTTTAACTTCCACCTTATGCGGCTTTTCAAAAGCAGAACCATCGAAAGACTGCCCAGTTAAATCTTCCAAGAATGGCGGCAGGTCTTGCGAAAGGTTTTCCAGCTTCGCAACTAACGTGTATGTATGCAAAGGCTTATAAAGTAGTTCTGTTTGCGGCCAAAAGTGCCTATTTCCACGGTTAGGCAACGAATCAAGATGTTTAAGGAACTCCAGAAACCCTTGAGCGCTATCGTCGCGATAACCTCTGTAATTGGAAAAGCGTCCAGACTTATCACCCCCAACCTTGTCCAGAAATGCTGAAAGTGCTCGGTCATATGGGTTCCGCACAACAACGAGCGAATGATACTTCCTCGATTTTGCGAGCAGTGTCAAAGACGCCGTTTCTGGACGAATTAGGGTTTCTTTAAGTAAATATGGGGAATTGAATTCGGGGTAGCCACATACCTGAGCGAGGTAAGCACAAACACTTGTATTTCCTGCCTTTTTTATTCTATTGAAGCACAGGTTTAATTTAGGAAAAATAACTACACAGTCGTGATTGAAGTAATTTTTAAGATTATAATCCGTGCCACGAAATAACAAATGCTTCGCTAACGCAAACCTAATTTTTTGTTTTTTAGCCTCAAACATGGATCACGAGTCCTAGTCAATATTTACTGATAATGAGGATTTTGATAACCTCTCGCATTGCGTGGGGGTAGGTTTAAATAAATAATTTAAGTAGATCACTTTCACTTCCCCAAATATCTCTAATAGAAGATTTTACATCATTTAAAGAAAATTTTCTTTTGTAGCATAGTTTATGAATAGGGGAGTACTTGATGCATTCAATATCATCGTTGGTGAGTGAGCTTTTGACAAGAGTTCGCTGGAGTCTATGAGGTGGAGTGGCGCTTAGCTTTGGCACGGTTTCCCATGATTTGCGGAACCGTAAGGACGTCCAGATAGAATATTCAAACATGTAGTGAAACCAGAAATAGGCGCGAGGTAATTTGGTCCTACCTTGCCAAAACGCAAGCGAATTCTTAAGCCACACCTGCGGAATGATCGCTCCTGGGGAAGCGGCGAGAAACCAACTAGAAACTTCGCGATCCTCTCCTGGGCGATGAAAAGCAAAAAATTCCGTTTGAGCAAACACCATTGGTAGCCAATCATCTAACGGTTTGGTGCACAAACAAGTAGAATCGACCCAAACACCCCCATTTGCCGCGAGTAGTTTAATCCTAAGCAGGTCAGAATAATGAGAAATTGCCATGTCATGTGGGAAAGAGTTCCTTGGGAGTATTTTTTCAGCGCTATCCTTGTCTAATATTGACACTTTCCAATTAGGGTTATGTAATTTCCAGCTTTCGACGCAAAATTTGCAAATTTCGGGGGCATTATCCATGCCGGTATCCCAAAAGATATAAATTGTTTTAGGTAATTCTATACGCTTGCTAGCAAGAACTTTTCCTTTTAAAAGTTTCCCGATTCTTGTCTTTTTAATTTTTCCGTAGAGCTTCTGCATCCGTCCCTCAACTACTTCTTTCCGGCAATGGGCTGTCTAGAACAAACAGCGCCGTCAGTCTCTTCGTTGAAATCTTTTCAAACCTGAACCCTCGCTCAATCAGAAAATGGCACACGGCTGGCAGTGTGGGTTCTTTGGCGAGGCCGCGTTCGGGGCCGCAGTCGACGCAGATATATTGGACGCGGTCCAGGATCCTGGCGGCGCCTTTGAGGATTTCGGGTTCTGCCCCTTCGCCTTCGATCTTCAATAGTTTGATCGAGCGGATGTCGTTTTCTTCGCAGTAGTCGTTAAGTGTGGTCGTTTCGACTTCGACAACCGAGCCGTAGCCGGAAAATTCGATAAGTGAGGAGTCGGCGGTGTCTGATTTCTCATAGAATTTGAGCGTCGTCTTTTCGTGCCAGAGGGCCCGTTGTTCGACAACACCATCCGGGTTGTTGAGATGGCAGCAGGCGACCTCGTCCCGGCCAGGCTCGAAGGCGATGTAGCGGACGGACTTGCCTTCGAGGCGCAATCCGAGGCCGATTTCGCCGATGTTCGCGCCACAGTCGATCACCACATCGCCGTCTGAAATCATTGTCGGATTAATGAAATAGTCGTTCAGAAGGCCTTTGGTGCGTGGTTGGACACCATAACGGTAGAAGCCGACGCGCTCGCTGTGAAGAAAGGAAATCTCCTGGCCCGTTTCATCCCGAACGCGGAACACGGGCTCATCTGAGACAACCTTGATGTTCCAGCGTTTCTTGTTTCGTAGCGCGTTCGAAAAGCTGACATACCAATTGAAAAGCTTTGCGAAGGTGTGCCGGTTCGGGTGACGGACGATGAAATTGTAGAGTCTTTTTTTCTTTTTCATGTTCGCGCCTGCTTGGGTTGCCTTTTGTCGGTCAGTATCAGCTCTCGAAAAGCAGAGTGGAATAGGTCTTGCTGATGGCGTCTTCGGAAAACTGGCCTTCCAGACGGCTTTTGCCGCCTTCAACCAATGCGCTTACCTGGTCCGGCTTGCTGAGCAGTTGTTTGACCGACCCCACAAGCCCGTCAACATCCCCGCAGGGGGACAGTAGCCCGGTCTTGCCGTGGTCGATCAGCCAGCTTGGCCCGGGTGAGGCGGTGGCGACGACGGGGAGGTTGGCGTTCCAGCCTTCCAGGACGACATTGCCGAGTGGTTCTTCATCGGTCGGGCAGAGAAGGATATCGGCGGCCTTCAGGAAAGGTGAGGGGTCGCGTTGCCAGCCGAGGAAGTGGATGCGGTCTTGAACGCCAAGGCTTGCGGCCAGCGCCTTCATGTCGGTCATCAGCTCACCGTCGCCGATCAGCCAGGCATGTACGCCCTCCGGCAAGCCGGCGATCGCCTGAATGGCAAGGTCGAAGCGCTTGCGTTCGACAAAGCGGCCGAGGTGGATCAGCACCGTGGCGTCTTCCGGCGTGTTGTAATCCGCCCGGTTGACCGGTTCCAGGTCCGCGGGCAGCGGGTCGACGAAGTTGCTGATGACGTGGGCGCGCTCCGCTGGCCAGCCCATTTCGATGGCCTGGCGGATGATCTCCGGCGTGTTGCCGATCAGGTCCTCGACATTGCCGTAGGTGTGAAAGCCGTCCGGCCAGTCGCCAAGCCGCAGGAACGTGCGCATGTTGGGACCAGGCTTCGGCATCCATTTGCTGGCCGGGCTCATCCAGCCCATGGTGGCACGGGCGCTAAAGGAGTGGATCTGGCGGGCGATGTTCCAGCGGATGACATGGCGTTTCAGATGTGAGCGGCTGAACGTCATTTCCCGCACATCGCAGTGTTTTGCAAGATCGTCCCGCCAGGGCCGGTCCTTTCGGATGAAGGCGATCTGCTCCACACCCCGCCGGGCAAGGGCCGCCGTCAGGCGCACGAAAAACCTTTCTGCCCCGCCATCGACACCCAGGTGGATATGAGCAAGTTTTTTCGGCTGCATCGGCGTGTCAGTGACCATCGATCACATCGTAATAGTTATGCGCCCGGCCCAGAAGGCCGCGCAGGTTGCCCGAGCCCTTCATCAGCCGGATCAGGCCATAATAGTAAAGCTTCTCGCCGCGCTTTTTTGCAAAGGGCTTCAGCACGAAGCCGACGACTGTGGCCAGCAGGCCAAAGAACATGCGTCGCAGGCTCTTGGGAATGAAATGCAGCGCGGCCTTCAGCCGGCCTTCGCGCAGCACGATGTTGAAGGCACCTGATGTTGCGGCCATGTGCATGCGGCTGAGCAGGCGGCCGGTGGTGACGCGCGAGGCCGGAATGTCCTCCTCGACAAAGGCATCATCCACCCAGATCATCTTGGCACCGGCTGCGTGGGTGCGGCGGAAGAAATCGATGTCCTCGCTACCGAAGGTCAGCCTTTCATCGAACCGCAGGCCAAGGCCGTCATTGGCGATGATGCGGCCGCTCAGCAACACGTTGTTGGTCGGGGCCTCGGTGATCAACGTTCCTGTCGGCCGGGACTTCAGCAACTGCGATTTCCACCAGTGCGGTGCCGGCTTTTCATAGATGCGGCGCACAGGTCCGTTGGCAACCTCGGCTTTGTACAGCTTGCAGGCGGCCACCAGTTTCTCGATCCAGTCGGGTTCGGCGCGTTCATCGTCGTCGATCAGCGCGACCCAGTCCGGTTTGTGCTCCAGTGCGGCTTCCAGTGCCGTGTTGCGGGCAAAGGGAATGCCCTTGCGTTTTTCGTGATAGAAGAAGATCGGCAGCGACAGCCTTTCCTTCACCTCATCAGCGGCGGCGCCGGTGAAATGTGGCACGGGATCGTTTTCCACAACGACGATCGCCATTTCCGTGTTCTCGGGCTCGGCCAGATTGTCGAGGCTTTCAAGGCACGCCTGCAGCATTTTCGGCCGCTGCGCGGTGCACACGGCGATGACCAGTTTCTGGGTCATGAAGGGGTCTCAACCATTCCACTAGGGTTTGGCAGGGTTTGGCGCATGTGTCCGCCGCTGTCAAAGGGTTTCGGGACATGTCATTTGAGGAAATTGACCTTTCCAGCGCATCGACCGCACGCTAGGCTTCCCCTTTAACCCGTTGGGGGACCGTTAAAAGCGGCCGTGTTCTGGGAGGAAACACATGAAGGGAATGATGATGCATCGTCCGCTGAAAATTGCGGACCTCATCACCTTTGCAGCGGATATCTATCCGGCCAGCGAGATCGTCTCCGTGCGCACGGAAGGCGATATTCACCGCACCACCTACAAGAAAACGGCTGGCCGCATTGCCCAGCTTGCCCATGGCTTGAGGTCGCTCGGGATGGGTGAAAGCGACCGTGTCGCGACCCTCGCCTGGAACGGCTACCGGCATTTCGAACTTTATTATGCAATCTCCGGCATCGGCGCGATCTGCCACACCATCAATCCGCGCCTTTCAGCGGAACAGATGATCTACATCGTCAATCATGCCCAGGACCGGCTGCTGTTTGTCGATCTCACCTTTGTGCCGATCGTGGAAAAGCTGCGGCCGCATTTTCCGGCAGACCTGCGGATCGTCATCATGACGGACCGGGCGCATATGCCGGAGACGACGCTGGAAGGCGCCCTGTGTTACGAAGAGATCCTAGAGGGGCAGCCGGACGCGTTCGACTGGCCGGATTTCGACGAAGATCAGGCCGCCGGGCTTTGTTACACCTCCGGCACAACGGGCAATCCCAAGGGCACGCTCTATTCGCATCGCTCCACGGTGCTGCATGCCTACGACATGTGCGTCACCATTCCGAGGGTTCTCAGGGAAGGCTCGCGCATTCTGCCGGTGGTGCCGCTGTTTCACGTCAACGCCTGGGGCCTGCCCTACGGCGCGCCGCTTTCCGGCTCCAGCCTGATTTTTCCAGGGGGCGCGCTGGACGGCAAAAGCCTGTTCGACCTGATGGACCGCGAAAAGGTGTTCTCCGCCTGGGGCGTGCCGACTGTCTGGATCGGCCTCATGAACGAAATCCGCCAGCGCGGCCGTATCCCAGAGGGCTTTGCGGATGTCGTTGTTGGCGGATCTGCTGCCTCTCGCTCACTGATCGAGGCTTTCGAGAAGCAAGGCGTCAATGTCTGCCACGCCTGGGGCATGACGGAGATGAGCCCGCTCGGCACCCAGTGCAACCTGCCGTCGGAGATGGCGGATCTGCCGTTCGACCAGCGTATCGACAGGAAGCAGAGCCAGGGGCGGCGGGTGTTCGGCGTCGACATGAAGATTGTCGACGATGCAGGCAACCCTCTGCCGCATGACGGCAAGACGCCGGGCCATCTCTATGTGCGCGGCAACACCATCACCTCCGGATATTATGAGAATCCGGAAGCCTCGAAGCCGGTGTTCGACAAGGAGGGCTGGTTCTGCACCGGCGACATTGCCGCCATCAGCCCCGACGGTTTCCTGACCATCACCGACCGGTCCAAGGACCTTATCAAGTCGGGCGGCGAATGGATCAGCTCGCTCGATCTGGAAAATATCGTCATGTCGCATCCCGGCGTAGCCAATTGCGCGGTGATCGCGGTGCCCGATGCCAAGTGGGACGAGCGTCCGCTGTTGATCGTGCAGGCCCGCGACGATGCCCAACCGCAGAAAGCCGAAATTCTGGAGCATCTGGCCGAACATGTTGCCAAATGGCAGTTGCCGGACGAAGTCGTTTTTGTCGATGAATTGCCGATGACGGCAACGGGCAAGGTTTCGAAACTCACCTTGAGACAACAATTTCCGGAGCCCCCGCATGACGCCTGAGCATTTGTTTGGCCTTGGAGGCAAGACCGCACTTGTCACGGGCGGGGCAACCGGTGTCGGCCGCATGGCTGCCGAAGGTCTGATTGCGGCCGGCGCACGGGTGATGATCGCCAGCCGCAAGGAGGACGCCTGCCATGCTGCCGCTGATGAGCTCAACGCGCTCGGCTATTCCGGCAAGGCGGAAGGCTTTGCCGGGGACGTTGCGACGGAAGAGGGCATTGCGGCTCTGGCAGCCGAGATCGGCCGTCGCACGGACAAGCTGGACATCCTGATGAACAACGCCGGCACAAGCTGGGGCCAGCCGCTTGGCGACTTTCCCTATCACGCGTGGGAGCGGGTGATGCGGGTGAATGTCACCGGCCTGTTTCAGCTGACGCAAAGCCTGTTGCCCCTGCTGGAAGCGGACGCCAGTGACGATGATCCGGCGCGTGTCGTCAACGTCGGCTCGGTGATGGGGGAAACCGCCCATGGCGACCGGGCCTACAGCTATGCGGCCTCCAAGGCTGCCGTCCACCACCTGACGCGGATCCTTGCCAAGGAGCTTGCCGACCGGCGCATCACCGTCAATGCGTTGGCACCGGGGCCTTTCGTCAGCAACATGACGGCCTTTGCAACGGCGGATGAGGACGTGCGCTCCCGTGTCGGGGCGCAGGTGCCGCTTGGCCGGGTCGGTCGTCCGGAGGATATTGCGGCCGCCCTACAATATCTGTGCGGGCGGGGCGGCTCCTATCTTACCGGCGCCATCCTGCCGATCAGCGGCGGCATCAACGTGGAAACAGGGCCGGACCTTTTCCAGGAGGCCTATTGAGTGAGCATTGAAACCTTGCAGCGCCCTCTTGCCGCCGGCGAGTTGGGAACGCTTGTCGGAACGGAGGTCGGCGTCTCCTCCTGGCACCTGATCGACCAGGACCGGATAGACGCTTTTGCCGAGGTAACGCAGGACCACCAGTTCATCCATGTTGACCCTGAAAGGGCGGCGGAAACACCTTTTGGTGGCACGATCGCGCACGGATTTCTGACATTGTCGCTGCTTTCCGCGATGGCTGTCGAAGCCCAGCCGAAGATCGAAGGCGCGACGATGGGCATCAACTACGGCTTCGAGAAAGTTCGGTTTCTGGCTCCGGTCAAAGTTGGCAGCCGGGTGCGCGGGCGGTTTGTCCTGGCCCGCCTGACGAGGCCGAAGCCGCAGGAGGTCGATATCGTCTGGCAGTCGACGGTGGAGATCGAGGGCGGCAAGCGGCCGGCGCTGGTCGCCGAATGGCTGAACCGGTTCTATCTGGACGGTGAGGTGGACACATCATGCTGAAGGCAAGATCCCTTCCCAAGGCGCTTCAGAGCCTGAGGCTTCCCGCCGTTGCGGCCCCGCTCTTCATCGTCTCCTGTCCGAAGCTGGTGATCGCCCAGTGCAAGGCCGGCATTGTCGGCAGTTTTCCGGCGCTCAATGCAAGGGACGAGCCCGGTGGCCCGGTCATGCTTGAAGCCTGGCTGAAGGAAATCACCGAAGCGCTTGACCGGCACAACCAGGAAAATCCGGATCGCCCGGCCGCCCCTTTTGCGGTCAACCAGATCGTCCACCGGTCCAATGAGCGGCTGGAACGGGATGTCGAGATCTGCACAAGGTGGAAGGTGCCGATCTGGATCACCTCCATGGGTGCGCGGGTCGTGGTGAACGAGGCGGCTCATTCCTGTGGCGGTATCGCCCTGCATGATGTCATCAACAACACCTACGCCAGGAAAGCTGTCGAAAAAGGGGCAGACGGGCTGATTGCCGTTGCCGCAGGGGCGGGTGGTCACGGCGGGCCGCAGTCGCCCTTTGCGCTGGTGCGCGAGATCCGGGAATGGTTCGACGGCCTGTTGCTTCTGGGCGGGGCCATCTCCACCGGCGAAGCCCTGTTGGCGGCCCGGGTTCTGGGCGCTGATCTTGGCTATGTCGGCTCGCCCTTCGTTGCGACGGAGGAAGCCAATGCGGATCGGATCTACAAGGACATGATGGTCGCGGGCGGGGCGGAGGATGTGCTGACCTCCTCGCTCTTCACCGGACATCCGGCCAACTATCTGAAAGGCTCCATCCGCAAGGTTGGCCTTGATCCCGATCATCTGCCGGACGAGTGGGATGTCAGCGTCATGCCGGATGACAGCCCCAAGCCGAAAGCCTGGCGGGAAATCTGGGGCGCAGGCCAGGGCATTGGGGCGATCAAGTCCGTGGGGCCGGCCGCGGCCGTGGTCGAGCGTCTGGAAACCGAATACCGCGCTGCCATCCAGCGGCTGCGCGCCGATATCTGCTAGGGGGAAGTGATGGATCTTGGAATGACCGACCGGGTGCGGCCGCTGATCGAGCAGGTGCGCCAGATGGTGGAAACCGAAATCGCCCCCCTCGACCGGGAATATCACGAGGACGTCGGCCGCCATCCGTCCGGCGACCGTTTCCGGATGACGGACCGCCAGCTTGAAATTCTGAACAGCCTCAAGGCCACGGCCAAGGAACGCGGGCTCTGGAATTTCTGGCTGACGGACAGCGAAAAGGGCTTTGGCCTGACGACGGTGGAATACGCCTATCTGGCCGAAGAAATGGGCAAGGTTGGCATTGCCGCCGAAGTTTTCAACTGCAACGCCCCCGACACCGGCAACATGGAGGTTCTGGAGCGCTATGGCACAGCGGCTCACAAGGAAAAGTGGCTGAAGCCGCTGCTCCAGGGCGATATCCGGTCCGCCTATCTGATGACGGAACCCGATGTTGCCTCCTCGGACGCAACCAACATTGCGCTGACGGCCGTGCGCGACGGCGAGGGCTGGGTGCTGAATGGCGACAAATGGTGGGCAACCGGGGCCGGCGATCCTCGCTGCGCGCTTTACATCGTCATGGCCGCAACCGATCCGGAGGCCCATAAGCACAGCCGCCATTCGATGTTCCTGGTCCCGGCGGATGCCGAAGGTATCGAGGTGCTGCGGCCAATGCATGTCTTTGGCGCCGACGATGCGCCACACGGCCACATGCACATCCGCTTCACCAACGTGCGCGTGCCGCAGGAAGACCTGGTGCTGGGCGAAGGGCGGGGTTTCGAGGTTGCTCAAGGCCGCCTTGGCCCGGGCCGTATCCACCATTGCATGCGGGCCATCGGGCAAGCGGAAAAGGCGCTGGAACTCATGTGCAAGCGGGCCATGGGGCGCGAGGCTTTCGGCAAGAAGCTGATGGATCTTGGCGCCAATTACGACATCATCGCCAATGCGCGCATGGAAATCGAAATGGCGCGGCTTCTCTGCCTCAAGGCGGCCTGGGTGATGGATACACAGGGCACCCGCGCCGCGCAGCCGTGGATCAGCCAGATCAAGGTGGTCGCGCCGCTCACGGCCCTGAAGGTGGTAGATGAAGCCATGCAGGTGCACGGTGCCGCCGGTATCAGTCAGGACTTCCCTCTGGCCGCCATGTGGACACACCTGCGCACCCTCAGGTTTGCTGACGGCCCAGACGCCGTCCACCGCCGCCAGGTCGCGCGTACGGAGCTGCGGAAATATTCCAACGGGAAGCTGTGAAGATGGTCTTTCTCCGGCTTCCAGCAGAGCGCGACTGCCACGAAGTCTCGCCTTCCCCAACCCTCATCCTGAGTAAGCGCGAAGCGCTGGTTCGAAGGATGGGCGGCATACTGCGGAACAAGTGGCCCATCCTTCGAGAGGCCGCTGGCATGGCTCCTCAGAATGAGACGGGAGCAAGTGGCGCTGCAGGTTGTGTAAAGACTGGGGAAAGCCAGGTCACGGCAGGGACATGCCCCTCATGACCTCAAACACGGATCTCGACCTCACGGCGCTGAGCAAGTGGCTGGAAGGGACCCTTCCCGGGTTCAAGGGACCGCTGACAGCCGAAAAGTTCAACCGGGGTCAATCCAACCCCACATTTCGCCTGAGTGCCGCCTCTGGCGAATATGTCCTCCGCCGCAAGCCTCCGGGGGTGTTGCTGAAGTCCGCGCATGCCGTTGACCGCGAGTTTCGGGTGCAGAAGGCGCTGGCCGGATCGGAAGTGCCGGTCGCGCACATGCATGTCCTGTGCGAGGACGAGGGCGTGATCGGGTCGGCGTTCTACGTCATGGATCTCGTCCGGGGCCGCAATTTCGACGATCCGCGGTTGCCAGATCTTGATCCGCAAACCCGGCGCGGCATCTATACTGAGATGAACCGCGTTCTGGCCGCCATCCATGGCATTGATCTGGAAGCGCGGAACCTCACCGATTTCGGCCCCTCCGGAAATTACTATCGCCGCCAGATCGACCGCTGGACCAAGCAGTACCGGGCAAGCGAAACCGGCCCCATTCCCGCAATGGACGAGCTCATTGCCTGGCTCGACGCCAATGTGCCCGAAGACGACGGACGGCGGACGCTGGTTCATGGCGATTATCGCATCGACAACATGCTGTTTGCGGAAGACGGCCCGGCCTGTGTCGCCGTGCTCGACTGGGAGCTGTCGACCATCGGCCATCCCTTTGCGGATCTGGCTGCCCTGATCATGCAATGGCAGCGCCCGCCCGGCACCGAGGGCAGAGGTCTGGCCGGTGTCGACCGGAAGCCACTCGGCATTCCGGAAGACCAGGAATTCATCGATGCTTACTGCGCCCGCACGGGGCTCTCTGGCATCCCGGAGTTTGGTTTCTACCTGGCCTTTGCCTTCTTCCGCATGGGAGCGATCCTTCAGGGCGTCAAGAAACGCGCCCTCGACGGCAATGCTTCCAATCCGGAACTCGGCCTGAAGCTGGGCGCAAGCGTGCCGGACTATGCCGCTGGCGGCTTGAAGGCAGCGCAGGAAGGCTAGACACCTTCCAGCAAGCCGTAAGAAGCCTGCTCAGTATCACCATGCCCCTGAGGTTACACCGGCCGACCGTAGGCAGAGTCGGGCCCTACTCGTTTCCAGAGAGGTTATGACGAGGTTCCGGAAGAAGCCGCACCGCTGCGGACCTATTCCAGACACCTCACGTCGCGGCGTGTGTTTTTACTGGGGGCGCCTCATATGGGGTGCCGAGGGCTTTTGCCCTCAATCAGCCCTTCGCATTCATCTCCGCAAAGGTTCCGCCAGTTTCGGCGATCTGCCGCAGGAGAGCCGGGACTTTCCAGTAGTAGGCGTCTTCCCTGGCATAGTCTTCGATGCGGCGAACCAGTTCACCCGCGCCGATGACATCTGCCGTGTGCAACGGGCCGCCGCGGAAGCGCGGGAAGCCGTAGCCGTTGAGGAAGACGGCGTCGATGTCGATGGGGCGAAGGGCGATGCCTTCTTCCAGAACGCGCACGGCTTCGGAAATCATCGCGGTCATGAACCGGCTGACGATTTCCTCTTCCTTGAAGCTGCGCGGTGTGACGCCTGCCTTTTCGCGTTCCGCATCGATGATCGCAAGTGCTTCCGGGTTTGGCCGCGGGCCCTGGTCGTCATAGATGTAGAAGCCCTGGCCGGTCTTGCGGCCGAACCAGCCGTTCTCGCAGAGACGGTCGGCAATCGGAATGTAGCGTTCCTCGGCCGGGCGGGTGGCGGCGCGGCGCTTGTTGGCGGCCCAGCTGATGTCGAGCCCGGCAAGGTCGGCGACCTGGTAAGGCCCCATGGCAAAGCCGAAGCCGCGCATGGCTGTATCGATTTCCTCCGGCGAGGCGCCATCCATCATCATGTAATCGGCGGCCTTCTTGTAGAAGGTCATGATGCGATTGCCGATGAAGCCGTCACAGACGCCCGAGCGCACGGCGATCTTCTTCAGTTTCCTGGCCAGCGCGAAACCGGTGGCGACAACGTCGGCGCCGGTCTTTTCGGCAACCACCACTTCCAGAAGCCGCATGACATGGGCGGGCGAGAAGAAGTGCAGGCCGATGACATCTTGCGGGCGCTCGGTCGTCGCCGCGATCTCGTTGATGTCGAGATAGGACGTGTTGGAGGCAAGCACGGTGCCCGGTTTGCAGACCTTGTCCAGTGTCTGGAAAATGTCGCGCTTGACGCTCATTTCCTCAAACACGGCCTCGATGACGAGATCGGCATCGGACAGCGCGGCGAGATCCGTCGAGGTCTTGAGTTTGGCGGCCAGAATGTCGTCGCGGGCTTCACTGGAAAGTTTGCCACGTTTGACGGCGCCTTCCAGGTTCCTGGTGATCGTTTCAACACCGCGGTCGAGGCCTCCCTGATCTCGTTCGGTCAGGGTCACCGGCAGACCGGCCAGCAGGATAGCGGTCGCGATGCCGGACCCCATGGTGCCGCCGCCGATGACGCCAACGGCGTTGATATCGCGCGCGGTCGCGGAAGCTTCCGGGATCTTGGTGACGGCACGTTCGGAAAAGAAGGCATGGATCAGACCTGCGCGTTGCGGGCTCGCCATGCATTCCTCGTACAGCCGGCGCTCTTCGGTCATGCCCTCGCGGATCGGCAGGTGGCAGGCTTCTACGGCGTCGACGCATTTGTGCGGCGAGAACAGCAGCGGCTGGCTTTTGGCAAGCTTGGCGCGCATCGCCTCGATGGCGGCCGGGTCCGGTTCGGCGGTCAATTCGCCTGTTTTGCGGTTGGGCAGGTCACCGGCCAGCAGATCCTTGGCCGAAGACAGTGCGATGTCACGCGGATCGCCCTCAACGATCCCGTCGATCAACCCGTTTGCCAGGGCATCGTCGGCACTCATCGGCTTGCCGCTGGTGATCATGTCGAGGGCCACCGCGATGCCCGCAAGCCGGGGCGCGCGCTGGGTGCCGCCGGCACCCGGCAGAATGCCGAGCGTGACTTCCGGAAGACCCACCTTCGCGCCCTTCAGCGCGACACGCGCATGGCACGACATGGCAACTTCCAGACCACCGCCAAGCGTGGTGCCGTGCAGGACACAGACAATGGGCTTCGACGCGCTTTCGATGCAATTGCACAGTTCCGGCAGCCACGGATCAAGCGGCGGCTTGCCAAACTCGCGAATGTCGGCGCCGGCAATGAAGGTGCGGCCCTTGGCATAAAGCGCGATTACCTCGACGCCATCCGTCTGCTGCAGTGTGTCCACCGCCTGCCAAAGCCCCGTTCGGATGGCATGGGAGGCGGCGTTGACCGGCGGGTTGTCGAGTGCGATGAGGCCGACAGAGCCGTTGATCTCGATTGAGACGACGTCGTTGATACCGGTTTCGCCGGCAAGGGTTTCTGTAGGCATGAATTCCTCCCAGGGCGCCAATCGCGGGCGCGGATTTTGGGCCGGATTGTCAGGTCCGGGCAGAGCTTGTCAAGGTGACCGAAGAGGGCAAGCGGTGCGGTCAGCCCTTGTGCGGTGCTTTTGGCGTGAAAGCGCAGCGGTCAGGCTTCAGGTCGATAAGCGGGGTGCCGTCGAGGCAGTCAAGCCCGCGTACGATCAGATTGGGCCCATCGACGGAAACGAGTTTGGCCAGAACGGTGCCAATCGGGTTTGGCCGGACGGGCGAGCGCAGGGCGAAGGTACCGAAAATGTTTTCGCTATGAGCCGGGTTCTGGACCACCAGGTCCCGCCTGGCCTTGTCGAGCCAGTAGAGCACTTCCACACTGTCGTAGGCCTCGATGCCCTGCAATGCCGGCACCCAGGGGTCGAAAATCTCGATCCTGCATTCCGGGCCGTCCACGCTGCCCTGACGCGGGCAGTCCTTGCGCTCCTTAAAGGGGGTGTGGATCCTGCCGATGAAAAAGAGCCTGGCATCGTCCGGTTCCGTGATGGGAACCGAGATTTCGTGCGGGCGGATATCGCTCATCGTGTCTTTCCTGAATGAATGCCTGAAGGAGGGCTGAATGTGCGAGGGACCGACGAGAGGCGGTTCGGGTCAAGCGGACAACCAGCGGACAGCGCCGTGACCGTCGAGGTCATAGCCGCCAAGCGCCGCGGCCTTGTCCTGAAACTCCGGTGTCCGCGCGAACTCGAACAGCTTTTGAACAGGCGGGGTGAAATAGGAGCGGCGGTCGATCAGAAGGTCGAAGCATTCCTCGGCCAGTGGCACGAACGCCAGTTTGAAAGGCCTTGCCGCGGTTTCGATGCCAAGAGCGGCTTCGGCTTCGCCAGCAGCGACCGCCGATGCCGCATCGTTTTCCGTGTGGGCGGTGGAAGGGCCCAGGGTCAGATCGGCTTCGCTCAGGCCGGCCTCGGCAAGCAGTCTGGAAAAAAGCAGGGCCGTACCCGTGCCCGGCTGCCGCATGGCGACGCGTTTGCCTTTCAGGTCGGCAACGGAGCGTATCGTCGTTGCGGCCTCTCGGGAGACAAGCAGGCCGCGTTGACGCTTCGCCCACCCGATCAGGACAGCCTCCTTTGTGTTCAGGCGGCTGACCGATTCGACGTTCCAGCCGGTTTCCTCCGCTAGATGCAGCCCGGCAAGGGCCGCGTCACCGGCGGCAAAGCGGTTCAGACCATCCGCGCTGCCATTACACAACATGGCCAGCCCGCAGCCGGACGCATGAACCGCCCAGTCCAGCAACGGATCGTGGGAGCCGGCCAGGACGCCAGGGCGTTCGCGTGCGTTGGCCGCAGTTGGCCCCTCGATCCAGGAACGGAGTTCGGCTGCGGGGAAAAGCAGCTTACCCGTGATCCGCCGATGCGGAATCTCGTTGGCGGCGGCAAGGTCGTAAACCTTGCGCTCCTTGACCCTCAAAAGGTCGGCCACTTCCTTCGTGGTCAGAAACTGTAGTTGCTGAGTGCCGGTGTCTTGCAAAGCGTCGCCCATGGTTGAATGACAGGACCTTACCGGAGGAACTTCCTGAGAGACAAGACCGTCCGGACGGTCTTCAGCTTGATGGTTTTACGGACAGGCAAAACCGTACCGACCGGCTCGAGCACGTCTGGCGTGTATGATTGCACCCGTTATGCAACCGGAAATAAGCCGCAGTCGCAGCAGGTTTGCCGCTTTGCACAAGTCCCCGTCCGGGCTTTGCCGGGCAGGTTTTTCGGTGTCGGCAGGCAATCGGCTTCCATTTTGCGGCCCGTTTGGCGGATGACGCAGCCAGAGCATTCCGTGACGTAATGGGGCCACATGCGCAAGTTTGCTTGCGCGAAACTCTTCCAAAAGCGCAAAAACGTACGTTTCTGCGCAGTAAAGATCGACAAAACCGGTCGAAGATATTTTTTTCGCCGGATGCATCTTCGCGAGTAAAAATTCCGCCTCACTACCGCGTTGCAAAATATTAAGTCGGCCCCTGTTCAAAAAATATCCAATTTTTTTTCATAACCCCTTTCCAAAGGGCAGTAATTTTGTTTTTCTATGCGCGTTCGCACCAAGCGATAGCTCTTTGGGGACGGAGGTTACCTGAGGGTTATTGGTCGTGCGTCTAATAATAATGATAGAACCTGACTTGGGGACACAATGGCGAATACACGGGGCGCTGCTGTTAAGTATGATGGCGTTCAAAAGAGCTATGACGGGGAAACCCTGGTCGTAAAGAACCTCAATCTCGATATTCCGCCGGGCGAATTTCTGACCATGCTCGGTCCGTCCGGTTCCGGCAAAACCACCTGCCTGATGATGCTGGCCGGTTTCGAACCGGCAACGCACGGCGAAATCTATCTGAACGACCGCCCGATCAATAACGTGCCGCCGCACAAGCGCGGCATCGGCATGGTCTTCCAGAATTACGCCTTGTTTCCGCACATGACGGTGGCCGAGAACCTTGCTTTTCCGCTTCAGGTGCGTGGTGTCGGCAAGGCCGACCAGCAGGAAAAGGTCAAGCGGGCGCTGGAGATGGTTGAGCTTGGCGCCTTCGGCAATCGTCGCCCGGCCCAGTTGTCCGGTGGCCAGCAGCAGCGCGTCGCCGTGGCCCGCGCCCTGGTGTTCGACCCGGAACTGGTGCTGATGGACGAACCGCTCGGCGCACTCGACAAGCAGCTGCGCGAGCAGATGCAGTACGAGATCAAGCACATTCACGAGAACCTGGGTGTCACCGTGGTCTATGTGACCCACGATCAGACCGAGGCGCTGACCATGTCGGATCGTGTCGCGGTGTTCAACGACGGTATCATCCAGCAGCTGTCGACGCCGGACGACCTCTACGAGGATCCGCAAAATTCCTTCGTTGCCCAGTTCATCGGGGAAAACAACAAGCTGAACGGCAAGGTCGTTGAGATCAGCGGTTCGGAATGCCTTGTTGAAATCGATGACGGTACGAGGCTCAAGGCCGACAAGGTCAACGTGGACGCTGTCGGCGACAAGACGACCTTGTCCCTGCGGCCCGAGCGGGTGGAATTCGACACCGTCGACACGATGGACAATTTGGTCAATGGCCGGATCGAGGAACTTATCTATCTCGGTGACCATATCCGCGTTCGCATGAATGTGGGCGGCAACGACGAGTTCATCGTCAAGGTTCGCAACCGCGGAGAAAAGCGCAAGCTCGCTGTAGGCGAGACAGTGCAAGTAGGCTGGGCGCTGAACGACTGTAAAGCGCTTGATGCGGTTGTCTGAAATCGCGCGGCGGCCAGTCCATGGCCGCCAGCGACTAAAACGGAAAAATCCGTTAAATCCTAAAAGAGGGAGCTAACTCACATGAAGCTCAAAACTGTAGTTCTCGCAGGCACCGCTCTGGCATTTGCCGGCAGCGCAGCCATGGCGAAAGACATGACCATCGTTTCCTGGGGCGGTGCCTATCAGGCCTCCCAGAAAGCTGCCTACGCGGACCCATATGTTGCAGAACACCCGGACATCAACGTTATCTGGGATGAGTCTTCGAACGAGGCTGTCGCAAAACTGCGCGCCATGAACGAAGCCGGCAACATCACCTGGGATCTGGTTGACGTGGTTGCTTCCGATGCCATCCGTCTGTGCGACGAAGGCCTGGCGATGGAAATCGACCCGGACACCGATCTTGCAGACGCTCCGGACGGCACCAAGGCTTCGGATGACTTCGGCGACCTGCTGGTATCCGAGTGCTTCATTCCGCAGATCGTCTATTCCACCACCTTCGGCTACCGGTCCGACGTTGACGAGTGGAACGGCAAGGAGCCGGACGACATCTGTGACGTGTTCGATCTGGAAACGTTCCCGGGCAAGCGCTCGCTGGAAAAGCGCCCGATCAACAACATGGAATGGGCTCTTCTGTGCGACGGCGTGCCGAAGGAAGAAGTCTACAACGTTCTTGAGACCGAAGAAGGTCAGGAGCGCGCTTTCAAGAAGCTCGACACCATTAAGGACAACGTTGTTTGGTGGTCCGCAGGTGCGGAAACACCGCAGCTTCTGGCCGACAAGGAAGTCGTGATCGGCTCCACCTATAACGGCCGCCTGTTCTCCCTGATCGAAGAGCAGAAGCAGCCGGTGAAGATGCTGTGGGACGCCCAGGTGTTCGACCTTGACGGCTGGATCATCCCGGCCGGTCTGCCGGAAGACCGCCTCGCCATGGTTGAGGACTTCGTCAAATTCGCCACCGACACTCAGCGTCTGGCGGATCAGGCGAAATACATCTCCTACGGCCCGGCTCGCAAGTCTTCGGCTCCGCTGGTTGGCAAGCATGCCGATCTCGGCATCGATATGGCTCCGCACATGCCGACCGATCCGGCAAACGCCAAGAACACCTTCCTCTATAACTACGAGTGGTGGGCTGATTACCGTGACGACATCGACGCCAAATTCCAGGCGTGGCTGGCTCAGTAATCATCTGAAGCTGTCCGCGTTCGGATGAATGCGGCCAGATGAGAAACCGGTCCGGGTGGGGCAGTGCTCCACCCGGATCTCCCAACGGATTTGCGGAAGACTGTTTCATGAGCGATACCCACGCGGGCGAGGTTCTGACGACGAAAGACGGCAAGCCGCTGAAGGCATCTCTTGCCAAGGCGCTGCGCCGCGAGAAGCTGCGCGCCCTGGCGCTGATTGCGCCTCTGCTGATTTTTGTCCTGCTCACCTTTGTAGCGCCGATCGTGGACATGCTGTTCCGCTCGGTCGAAAACGGGATTGTGGAAGACACCCTTCCCAAGACCGTTGTCGCTTTGCAGGAGTGGGATCCGACGTCCGGCCAGGCGCCTGACGAAACCGTCTTCGCGGCCCTTTATGACGACATGGTTGTCGCCGTGGAAGAGAAGACCCACACCCGCCTCGGTTCACGCCTCAACTATGAGGAAACCGGCCTCTCCAGCCTGTTCCGAAAGACGGGACGCGGCGTCAAGCGCATGGATGAAGCCGGTCCCTACAAGGAACAGTTCATCGACGTGGACAAGGACTGGGGCACCGTCGAAACCTGGCAGGTGCTCAAACGGTTCTCACCGCGTTACACGCCCGGTTATTTCCTGAATGCCTTCGACGCGCAGCAAACCGCAAACGGTATCGAACTGAAGCCGGAAGACGAACGGATCTACATGTTCCTGTTCGGCCGCACCCTGTTCCTGTCCGTCGCGATCACCTTGTCCTGTCTGCTTCTGGGCTATCCGATCGCGTACCTGCTGTCGGCCTTGCCACTGCGCTCGTCCAACCTGCTGATGATCCTGGTGCTACTGCCCTTCTGGACATCGCTTCTGGTGCGGACGTCCGCCTGGAAGGTGCTGTTGCAGCAACAGGGGGTCATCAACGATTTCCTTGTCTGGACAGGTATCATAAGTGACGCCGGACGACTTGTGATGATCAACAACCAGACAGGTACGATCATCGCCATGACGCATATCCTGCTGCCGTTCATGATCCTGCCGCTCTATTCGGTCATGAAAACCATTTCGCCGTCCTATGTGCGTGCAGCCAAGAGCCTTGGCGCCAATGACTGGACCGCATTCTGGCGGGTGTATTTCCCGCAGACCATTCCAGGTATCGGCGCGGGTGCCGTGCTCGTCTTCATTCTGTCGATCGGCTACTACATCACCCCGGAACTGGTGGGTGGCACGTCGGGCATCTTCATCTCCAACCGGATCGCCTACCATATCTCGTCCTCGCTCAACTGGGGTCTGGGCGCGGCGCTCGGCACGTTGCTGCTCGTGGCGGTCATGGTCCTCTTTGTTGTCTACGACAAGATCGTCGGCATCGATAACGTGAAACTCGGATAGGTGGCGGCATGAGTGCACTTCCTCCCTACGCGTCTCCTCTCCAGCGGACCTGGTACTATTCGTTCCGGGTGATCTGTGGACTGATCTTCTTCTTCCTGATCTTCCCGATCCTGGTGATCCTGCCGCTCAGCTTCAACGCGGAGAACTTCTTCACCTTCACCAAGGAAATGCTGGCGCTTGACCCGGCCGGCTATTCCCTGAAGCACTACCAGGACTTCTTCACCAATCCGGACTGGCAGCAGGCGCTGACCAACTCGGTGCTGATCGCGCCGGTGGCGACAATCCTGGCAACGGGTTTCGGGACGCTGGCGGCCATCGGCCTGTCCCAGTCCCATGTGCCTTACAAGTCCGCGATCATGGCAGTGCTGATCTCGCCGATGATCGTGCCGCTGATCATTTCTGCGGCGGGCATGTACTTCTTCTATTCGCGCATTGGTCTTCAGGGTACCTATTGGGGGGTCGTTCTGGCCCATGCCGCACTTGGCACGCCTTTCGTCATCATCACGGTGACGGCGACGCTGGTCGGCTTCGACCGAAGCCTTGTGCGGGCATCGGCAAGCCTCGGTGCAAACCCGGTCACCACCTTTTTCAAGGTGCAGATGCCGCTGATCATTCCAGGTGTCGTCTCCGGTGCACTGTTCGCCTTCATCACGTCCTTCGACGAAGTGGTGGTGGTGCTGTTCCTCGGCTCTGCCGGTCAGAAAACCCTGCCTTGGCAGATGTTCACCGGGTTGCGTGAACAGATCTCGCCGACCATTCTGGCCGTGGCATCGCTGATGGTGGCTATTTCCATCTGTCTGCTGACCGTGCTGGAGCTGCTGCGCCGCAGGTCCGAACGCCTGAGAGGTCTGTCGCCGGGCTGATCCTGGACGGGCGTGAAGAGCGCCCGCTGCTTTCAAATTGAGCCGGTGGCGGAACGCCAGTCACCGGGTGGAGACAGGGTCTCCCGGTAGCATGACATTGTGAATTTGGGCCTGGCGGGCCGGCTTCTTCGCGGAAGCCGGCCCGTTTTGCGTTTCAGGCCCCGGAAACCGAAACCGGACCAAACGGAAGGAGCCTTCAATGAGCAACGACATGATCCGCATTTATGAAATGAACAACGGAGAGAAGGCGTTTTCACCCTTCTCAGCCGCCGAAATGGACAGCCGCCAGACGAAGCTTCGCAAGCTGATGGAAGACCGGCAGATAGATGCCGCCCTGTTCACCTCCTATCACAACATCTGCTACTACTCCGGCTTCCTCTATTGTTACTTCGGCCGCAAGTACGGCTTCCTGGTGACCCAGGACAAGGCAACCACGATTGCAGCCGGTATCGATGGGGGCCAGCCCTGGCGCAGGACCCATGGCGATACGGTGATCTATACCGACTGGCGCCGGGACAATTATTTCCACGCCATCCAGTCACTGCTTGGCATGCCCAATCCGTCGGTCAAGCGCATTGGCATTGAGTACGATCACGTTTCTCTCGATATGCTGAAGCTTCTGGAAGCGGCGCTGCCGGGTGTGGAACTGGTCGATATTGCTGCCGATGCCATGGCGCAGCGCACGATCAAGAGCGACGAGGAGCACGTTCTGATCCGCGAGGGAGCGCGTATCGGTGATATCGGCGGAGCGGCCCTGGTAGAAGCGGTTCAAGCCGGTGTTCCCGAGCACGAAATCGCCATGGCCTCGACCAATGCCATGATCCGGGAAATCGCGAAGTCCTTTCCGTTCGTTGAACTGATGGACACCTGGACCTGGTTCCAGTCGGGTCTCAATACGGACGGAGCCCACAACCCGGTGACCAACAAGAGGGTGGAAGCGGGCGACATCCTCAGCCTCAACTGTTTCCCGATGATCTTCGGCTATTACACCGCACTGGAGCGGACGTTGTTCTGTGAATATGCGTCCGACGAACATCTGCGCCTGTGGGAGATCAACTGCCATGTTCACCGCGAGGGGCTGAAGCGCATTCGGCCGGGCGCACGCTGCTGCGATATCGCAACCGAGCTCAACGAAATCTACCGCAGCCATGATCTCCTGAAATACCGCAGCTTCGGCTACGGTCATTCCTTCGGCGTGCTCAGCCATTACTACGGCCGAGAAGCCTCGGTGGAACTGCGCGAGGATGTCGAGACCGTGCTTCAGCCAGGCATGGTCGTTTCCATGGAACCGATGATCATGATCCCCGAAGGCGAAGCGGGCGCGGGCGGATACCGAGAACATGACATTCTGATCGTCTCGGAAGACGGGGCTGAAAACATCACCGGCTTTCCGTTCGGCCCGGAGCACAACATCGTGCCAAAACGATAAGACGGTAAATCTCCGCGATTGAGGCAGCGCCAGCGACAAGATGCAGGCATCTTGCCGCTGGGAAGCTGCCTGCGCCGGGAGGCGAAAGTGTCTGCGAACATATTATCGAGGCGGGCGAAAGCTTGCGCCGGGGAAGCGCTGTCTTGATCGGAGTGTCTTTTTCAAGGTGTCCACAGCCTTGCGACGTCGTCGGCAAAAGCATGCAGCTTTGGATCAATGCGGTAATTCCTGGTCTTTGCGCTGCTCTGACCAAGGTGTCGCTACACACGTGCGGTGGAAACTCAAAGTTTAGAGTTGGGCTGCTATGCTAATCAGGTACAATTCAGTAACCAATCGCGGTTGATATACTCTTGGCAGTGAGAGACGCCGTATTGCTAAAGACGTGACCTATCGATGACGCGAGTTCAATCGGCCAGAAATTCCAGCTTTCTCGTATAAAAACAGAAGTGCACCCTTTGCAGGTGCAATTGATCACGCCAGCGGGGGAATAAAAATGCAGGCACCTTCTGAAGGCATATCCTTGAATTCCGGTCTGCCGCAGATGATTCACCTGGATTTGGACATCAAGGACTTTTGCACCGACTGGACCCATTGCGATCTCATGTCGGGGTACATCGCCCGGATGGTCAGCCACAACCGGCTGGATTCGCTCCTGTTCTCCAATCTCTATTCGTCAGCCTTGAACGAACTGCTGGAAGCCGTCTACCGGACGCATGGTTCGAGCGGAAAACTGCAATGCGCGGTTCAGCGCGACGGCAATGTCGACCGGATCGAACTGACCTTTCCGGTCGATGAGGAGACCTACAAGGTCTATGAGGCGGCGATTGCCAAAGTGAACGGCGATGACGCCGAAACGCTGTATCTGGAGGCGCTTTTTGCTGACGCCGAACCGGATGCGAGCCTTGGACTTTTGGAACTCGGCGTCGATTACGGCGCCCGGCTTGCCATCGGACGGATTGAAGACGGCCGCATGAGACTGGTCGCGGAGCTTGTGCTTGAGGACGACGCAGAATGATCGCTGATAATATGACACAGGCCTTTCAGTGGACCTTTAACGAGAACGATCAGGAGTTCTCCCTGCATGGCAGCTTGCGCCCCGAACGGGCCGATGAGCTGAATGGCTGCTTTTCCGCGATGGAGCAGTCCGTCGGCAAGGTGAGCGGCAAGTTCTACGTCAATGTCAGACGCCTTGTGCGCATGAACAACGTCGCCTTCCATGCCTTTGCCGGCAAAATTCTGGATCTTGTGCGCAACCGAAGCGACCTGAGCGTTCACGTCACGACCTCGAGCGTGGTTGGCTGGGCAACGCGCAAGTTCGCCGTGCTTGAGACAATGTCCGACAAGATCACCGTCAGCGAATACGACAACGAATTCTATCCGGGTCAGTCGTTCGTTGAGGACAGCGAGTTCATTCATGTTCTGCGGACGCAGACCAAACTTACCTGGCGGCACGAAAAGGAACTTCTGCGCAAGCACGGCCTGAAACCGGGCATGCAGGTGGCCGACATTTGCTGCGGCATCGGCGATTTTGCCGTGCTTCTGCAAAAGGAGTTCGAGCCGGACAGGCTGGTCGCGCTGGATCACTCCAGATCCAGCCTCGACTATGCGCGCCGTGTCGCGGCCGATTTCGGTGTCAGGGGCATTGAATATGTCTTCGGCGATGCTGCGGACATGCTGCTGGAAGACAATCAGTTCGATTTCGTGACCTGCCGCCATTCCCTGCAGGTGTTCGACCAGCCGGAGCTGATCCTGAAAGAGCTTTACCGCATCTGCAAGCCGGGTGGCCGTATCTACGTTACCAACGAAAAGAACTCGCACTGCCTTGGCGAACCGAGATCGGAAAGCATTCAGTGGACCTACAACGAGGTCGCCAAACTCTGGCACCATTTCGATATGGATATCGAAATCGGCCCGAAGAGCCGGCGCCTCCTGATCGACGGTGGTTTTGAAAATGTGACCATCGGGTCCTTCATGGTCACCAACACGGATGGCGATCCGCAGGATTTCGCGGATGTCATTGCGTCGTGGAAAAATCTCTTTGCCGGCAAAATGGCTGAGGAACGCGGCGACAGCGCCGAATTCATCGAACGTTTCGCCAAAGGGTTCGATGACCATATCTTCGCAGCGCTCCACCCCAAGGGATATGCAGGCTGGCCGATCTGGGTTGCTTCGGGACGTAAGCCGCTATGAATGCACCGGCAACGGGTCCTCAGACCGAAAAGCAGATCGGCCGCTTTTCCATGCGAAGCTTTCGGGCCAAATTCATGCTTGTGGTCGGCGTCGCAGTTCTGTTCGATCTGGCACTCGCAGGCGGCATCGGCATCTGGAACGTGCAGAAACTGTCCAGGGATGCGACGGAGCAGGTCGGTGAAGGTCTCACCACCGCCACGGAAGACTATCTGCAGACCTATATCGACACCACGGCCTTCCGGGCAGACCTCCTGATCGATCGCGTCCATTCCGAACTTGAGACGCTCGCCTCGTCGATGCAGACACTGATCGATCACCCGCAGGTGCAGGAAGCGATCGGAAACACCATCGAAGGCAGTTCCGCGTTTTCGTCTGACCTGGTCTATGATGAAACGGGCGGCTGGTCGCAGAATACGGCGGGTGTTCCGTCTGCGGTCAGCGTCTGGGGTTATTTGCTGGATGAAAACAAGAACCCGGTTCCCAAGGCCGCCGAAGAGCTGAAGCACAGTTCCTTCCTCAGCCTTGTCGGTCCGTCGATGATGTCGACAGGCGCGCCCAAGCTGCAGATCTACTACGTCGGCCCCAAGGACGCGTCGATCATGCGCGCGACACCCTATTCGGAACAGGCGCAGACATTCGACCTCTTGTATCCCGGTCACAACGAAGGCGCGAACTTCTGGGATTTCTTCTTTCCCGGCGTTTACGAAGGCTGGCAGCACTGGATCAAGGATCCGTCCTCCAGACCGGTGGACTCCAATATCGTCACCACCGCCCCCTATATCGATGCGATCACGGGCAAGCTGATCGTCAGCTTCTTCCATCCCCTGTGGACGCAGGACCGCAAGGACGTTGCGGGCATGGTGGCGGTCGACATCACGCTTGAGCAGCTGACCTCGCTTGTCGAAAGCCTGGAGATTTCGGAAAACGGCTTCGGTTTCCTGACGATGTCCGACGGCAATGTCGTGGCAACTCCGAAGGCCGGCGAACAGACCCTGGGGCTGGTCTCCAGCGATGTCAGCGGCCAAGGGGTGACCGGCGTCAACCGTAACCTCAAGGAAAGCAGCCAGCCGGCCATCGCGTCTCTTGAGCTGAGCGCCAAGGACGAGACCGTCATCGAGCACATCTTCCTTGAGAACGATGGCGAAGAGATCCCCTATCTTCTGGTTCTCAAGCAGCTCAATCCGACGAACCTGTGGGATGGTGCCGGTATCACCTCGGAAACGATGACGCTTGGCTTCGTCGTGTCCGAACGCGAGATCTACCAGTCGCTGATCGATGCTACCAACAACATCTCGGAAGCGACGGCCCGCATCCTGAACTATCAGCTCATTGCTTTCTGCGTCAGTATTTTCGTGGTGTTCGTCGCGGTCTATGCCATCTCCGGCCGCATCACCAAGGGCCTGTCACAACTGGCCGAAGCGGCGCGCGCCCTTCAGAACAAGGACTATTCGGTCCGCGTTGCCATCCCGACCCGCGACGAGGTCGCGGCTGTGGGGTTGGCCTTCAACCGCATGGCGGAAGAGATCAGCTATCACACCGAGAACCTTGAGAATCTCGTTGAGGAGCGCACCAGCAAGCTGGAAACCGCGAACCGCGAAATCGGCGAGCTCAACAAGCGGCTGAAGTCGGAAAACCTGCGCCTCGGGGCGGAGCTGGATGTTGCCAAGCGCATTCAGGAAATGGTTCTGCCGCGCCTCAGCGAACTGGAAGTCATTCCGCAGATCGAGATTGCCGCCTTCATGGAACCGGCGGACGAGGTCGGCGGCGATTACTACGACGTTCTGTTCGACGGCAACCGCATCAAGGTCGGTATCGGCGATGTGACCGGCCACGGTCTGGAAAGCGGCGTCTTGATGCTGATGGTGCAGTCGGTTGCCCGGGCGCTTCAGGAAAAAGGCGACAGGGATCCGATTGCCTTCCTGGATGTGCTGAACCGGGCCGTCTACAAGAACATCACCCGTACCAGATCCGACAAGCACCTGACGCTCGCCTTCGTCGATTATGAAGACGGCCAGGTCACCCTGTCCGGCCAGCATGAAGAAGTGCTGATCATCCGTGCCAATGGAGACACCGAGCGCATCGACACGATGGATCTCGGTTTCCCGGTCGGGCTCGAGGCTGATATTTCTCCCTTCGTGGCGACACTGGATCTCGCGTTCGGACCGGAGGACATTCTCATCCTGCACACGGACGGGATTACGGAGGCGGAAAACGACAAGGGCGAGATGTATGGCCTCGACCGGCTTGCCCAGAGCGCTCATGAAAACCGCGAAAAAACCGCGAAAGGTATTGCGGCGGCGGTCATTCATGATGTGAAGTCGCATATCGGCGACTACAAGGTATTTGATGACATCACTCTTGTTGTGTTGAAGCATAGGTAGGGCATGGTCGAGGATTTTGGAGAGACGACGGCTGTGAACGGCGGAGACGCGAGACAGTTTTGTCTCACGTTGAAGGCAGAGCCGCTGGAGCTGAGCTGGCATCACTGCGGCCTTACGTCGGATTTCATCGGGGAATATTTCAGCCGGGCCTGCGGCAAGGGCATCGACCAGGTCGATGCGCGCCACAGCATCAGTTACATGATCAACGAGATCCTTGAAAATGCGATCAAGTTCCGCCACGGCGGTGATGTTACGATTCACAGCTCGCTGGAAGAACAGACCTTCGAAATCCGGATCGTGAACTGCATCGACCAGGAAACGGCCACCAAGTTTCAAGGTCACCTGAAAAGCCTGCTCGAACGCGAACCGGGAGAGTTGCTTCTGGAGCGTATCGAGGAGAACGCCCTTGACCCGGATTCCTCCGGCTCGGGCCTCGGTTTGCTCACACTTATGAGCGACTACGAAGCCAAATTGGGCTGGTCTTTCGCGTCTGAGCGTGTAAGTGAAGGCGTTGAGTTGACGACATATGCGTCTTTGCGACTTTCCTGATCGCTGACAAATTCCAAAGGAAGATACCAAAATGGAAATCAGCACGAACGATTACCGCGTTTGGACTGAAGGCTCCGACATCCACTACGAAGGAACGATGCGGCTTTCAGGAACGGACGCCTATGCCCCTATTCTGGAGATCATGAATTCCGTTCTGGCAGCCAAGCCGGAACTTATCACCATGGATCTGACCAGCCTGGAATTCCTGAACAGCTCCGGCATCAACCTGCTCGCCAAATTCACGATCGAAATCAGAAAGCAGCCGGAAGTCGGCGTTCGCGTTCTTGGGTCCAAATCCATTCCCTGGCAGTCGAAATCGCTCCGCAACCTTCAGCGTCTGCACCCGGCGCTTGAACTGACGATTTCCTGATCCAGCAGCCTGCTGCAAGCACACCGGAAATGCCCGCAAACTTCCGGCCTCGGTTTCAAGAGCGCCGGATGTTTTGTGAATGTCGTTGGTGCATGGACTGCGTTCAACCAGATGAGCGCTCACATCTTCTGCCGAAGCTGATGCCCTGGCCTCCCAATCGACTTGACGTTCAGAGGTACTGACACCTACGCGTCACCACTCTGGCCACCAAGGCTAAGGCACGGTTCCAGCGTGTTGCCCGCCAACTCGTCTTCAGATCCGCACAGTTCAAAAACCTCTTGGCGGGCAATGCGATCCGGCTGAATATGATGCTCGCACCGCTGGCTTCTTCTCCGGGCCAACGCCCCGAACGGGTCCAGCGACATGGCTTTTGAAACGTTGCTGTTCTTCCGCTCCCCGTCAGCGCCATCTTCCGGAGACCTTTATGACCCTGTCTGCTGAAGCCGTCGAAATCCTGAAATCCGTCAGCACCGCGACGCTCACCACGATCCTTCTGAAAAAGGGTCTGCGCAATGTCTGGATCCGCGGGGCGATGCCGCTCGACCGCTCCAGGCCGCGGATTGTCGGACCGGCATTTACCCTTCGCTTCGTGCCCGCGCGGGAAGACCTGGCAACACCCGCCTCCTGGGGCTCTCCCATTTCAACGCGGGCGGCCATCGAGGAGATGCCGGAAGGATGTATTGCGGTCATTGATGCAATGGGCGCCCGCGATGCCGGTGTCTTCGGCGATATCCTTTGTGCCCGCATGCGCAAGCGCAATGTTGCCGGCATGGTGACCGACGGCACGGTGCGCGATCTGAGCGGTGTCCTGGCATCCGACCTGCCGGTCTGGTGCAGTGGCGTGTCCGCCCCGCCTTCGGTGGCCGGTCTTACCTTCGTCGGCTGGCAGGAAACCATTGGCTGCGGCGGTGTTGCCGTTCTTCCGGGCGATATCATCGTGGCCGACGGCGATGGCGCGGTCGTGATCCCGGCAGCCACTCTCGATGAGGTTCTGAAAGAAGCGCCGGAACAGGAGCGGATGGAGGCCTGGATTGTCGAGCAGGTCGACGCCGGTGCGCGCCTGCCGGGGCTCTACCCGATGAACGAGGAAACCCGGGCGCGGTACGAAGCCGAACGCTGAAGGGTGCCGGGGATCTGCATTCGTTAAAGGAAGCTGACGACGATGCCGCCTGCCTTCCGAGCATCCTCCGGCCAGACCATTCTGATAACCGGTGCTCGGGCACCTGTTGCCCTGCATCACGCCCGGCTGTTTCATGCGGCCGGATGGCGCGTTGTTCTGGCCGACATGCCCGCTCGGCCGCTTTCCAGTTCAAGCCGTGCCTGCGCCTGCTATCAGCGCCTGCCATCGCCGAGGTTCCATCCGGAAGAATTCGCCGATGCGCTCGACGCTTTGCTTGAGCGCGAAAAGCCGACCCTGATTGTCCCGACGTGCGAGGAGGTCTTCTATCTGGCTGCTCTTCGGGAGAGGCGCGGGCTTGCGGTGGATCTGTTCGCACCGGGTTTCGACCTGCTTCAGGCTGCCCACAACAAGCATGACTTCATCAGGCTGTGTGAGAGGTTCGGCATCGCCGTGCCGGAAACTAGGTTGCTGACGTCCCCGGAGGATCTCACCGACCAGCGTACGGAAGCGAGAAATCTGGTATTCAAACCGGTCTGGTCCCGCTTCGCCAGTCAGGTTCTCGTTTCGCCCACCGCTGGCAAGTTGCAACAGGTGGTGCCAAGCACCGCGATGCCCTGGGTCGCACAGGAGCGGTTGTCGGGAGAGGAAATCAGCGCCTTTGCTGTGGCACGCGGCGGTAAGGTGCTGGCAGTATCGATCTACCGCTCGCTTTACCGGGCGGGTGCCGGGGCCGGGGTTTGCTTTGAACCGGTCACGGACACAGCAGCACGGGACTTTGTCGAAACATTCGCCCGCAGCACCGGCTGGACGGGTCAGGTCTCCTTTGACCTGATGCGGCTTGGAGATGGCTCGGTGCGACCGCTGGAATGCAATCCACGCGCAACCAGCGGCCTGCACTTTTTCCAAGACGCGGACCGGTTTGTCCGCGCGCTAACGATAGGTGGCAAGGAAGTCTTGCCGGACGTATCGCGCATTCAGGCGGTGCGTCTTGCCATGTGGGTCTATGGCCTGCCCGCAGCACTCCGCTCACGGAACATCCGGCACTTCCGCAAGGTGCTCGGCGCGGCAGAGGAGATCCTTGGAACCGCAGACGATCCCGCGCCCGGCCGTGCACAAATACCCGCCCTGCTGGAAATCGCGGCCATTGCCCTGCGCAATCGCATCAGTCTTCAGAGCGCCAGCACAAGGGATATCGAGTGGAACGGGCCGGATCAAAGTTCGATATAGGCGGTTCTGGGGGACTGCCCAGCGCCCGGTAGCTCGCCTTGTTCAATTGCCTCGATGGCCCGGCGCAAATAGTCGAGCGGCCCGATCAGGGGCCTTGCGTCCGGAAACCGCGCTGCGTTTTCAAGCGAGGACGTCAGCACGCGGCGGTCCTGTTCCAGAGCGATGCGGAACATGGGTTGGAACACCCAGGACTTGATCCGGTCGAGGACGCTCTTGTGCGGACCGATCAAGCAACCGATGCCTTCAACACGTCCATCGGCCGCCTGCCGCAGATGAAAGGTGGTTGCCAGCGCGAGGCCGTTTTCGCCCCAGTATTCCAGCTCGGCGATACCGGTAAACCGATAGCGCCCGACTGTCCGCACCCGTCCGGCTTCCAGCAGCTTGCTGATCAGACCGTGCTGCCGGTCTTCTCCCGTATAGACGGCCTCGACCCAGCCCGGTCCGCCGGTGATATCGACCCGAACCCGGTGGCGCTTGCTGCTGAGGCCGCGCAGCAGGCCCTTGTGGGTGAAGTGGGTGTGGGTCGCATCGAGGATGTTTTCAGCGGTATCGATCAATGTCGAACGGGTGCTGCTGCGCACCAGTCGCACCAGCACCTTTTTGCCTTCCATCGGGTGCAGGTAAGGTTCGCCGGCCGGGTCTCCTCTGGAGAGAAAAACGACGCCGTCCTTCACGAATGTCTTGAGGCCGGGAATGCGGTATCCCGGCACATCCCCCAGATGACCCGGAATGGCGGTACAGCGTCCGCTGCCGTCAAACCGCCAGCCGTGATAGGGGCATTCGATCTCGCCCCCGACGACCTTTCCTTTCGACAGCTCCATCAGCCGGTGCGGGCAGCGATCGGCCAGAGCCGCGATGCCGGTCTCGCTGTTGAACAGCGCCACCGGTTCGCCGCCAAACTCAAGCCGCAACGGTCGCCGACTGACATCTTTCACAAGCGCGACGGCCTGCCAGATATCCTTTGATGAAGTCATAGGTCGAAGGCCTCCAGAAGGGGGATGCCGATGCGCGACAGAAGCGTTTCAAGGCTCAGCACCGCCAATTGTTTGCGCCGTGAAAGGTGACCGGTATAGACGGCAGTAAACTCGATTTCCGGCTCTGCGCCCCGCAGGCGTTTGAAGTGGCCCGCGCCCGCACTCATGTTGAAAAAGAGAGTGTGCCGTTCGGCGATCTCCTGGCCCGCTGCCATCACCAGCCGATAGAGCCCATCCTTCAGCGGCAGGCGGGTATCGTATCCGACCAGCGGCTGCGTCAACGTGCGGCCGTTTGCAAAGAAACCGGCGACCGCTGCCAACTGGCCGTCCGCGTCGCGATACCCAAGCAGTTGGAACAGGCCCCGTTGGTGACATTCGCGGATGTAGGTTGCCGTGTACTGCGGATTGAGCGGGGTGTACTTGTCGAGATAGAGCATCTTGTAGAGCTCTGCGGCACGGGCAAAATCCTGCCCGCTGAAACTGTCGTTTTCCGCGAGCCGATAAGACGTACGCTGCATCAGCTTCGCGTCATAACGGCGGTTTTGCGTCTGCTTGTCTGGCGTCTTGTCGCCCGAATAGAGATAGATCCGCCGGGCGGCCAGAAGCCTGAACCCCGCCTGCCTGAGGGCATTCATCGTTGTTCGGTCGGCCCGGCCATTGAGCGACCGGATGACGATGGCATGCTCGGGATGGCGCTGCGATAGGGTGCTGGCAATCTCGCGGGCTGCGGCCGGGTCGATCTCCGGCACGGGATTGGTCGACAGCAGCCAGTTGTTCACCTGCACCTGCCGGTCAAGCCCACTGGCCGCGATCAGGGGCGCACAGGCCCGGATCAGCGGTCGCACCAGGCGGTAGGTCAGCGGCGACTTCAGGAAGTTGCGCGTTTCCTCGATGGCATAGTCGATATAGGCGGCGCTGGGCGAGCAGATGTAACACGTCGGTGGGTGGCTCGGTTCGTTGATCGTCACCGGAAAACAGCGCCCGGCAATCTCCAGCAAACTGACGCGTGTTGTGAGGTTGGCGACAAGATCCGGCATTGCAAAATCGTTGCACAAGCGCACGAAGGCGCGGACGGTCTGCGGATCGTTGCTTACGCCTCCGCTGTCCGAAGGGCCCTGTATGACCGGATCCTGTGCCGTCGTCATGGCCGGACCTGCCGCTTCAGCCGGCATTCCACCCGCCGCAGCTTGCGGGGGCTTTCCAGGGGTAAACGTTCCCGGCGAAGGGAAATTGCTGGTGTCAGCCCCTGTGTGCTCAGGGTCTTGCCGAGTGCCATGCGCGCCGCTTCAGCACTTGTATCCGGCAGATCGGGTGGCAGCAGCAGGGTCACCGATCCATCGTCTTCCTGCACAAGGCGAAAATCGGAAATCTCGCGGGAAGCGTCCAGAACCGCATTGCGCAGGATGTCGGGTGTGACAGGCACGTCCACTCCCGCCGCGTTGGCGAAGACAAAGATATCGTCCATCCGCCCGACCACTTCATCGACGGCCTGAAGCGGCGAACCGCAGGTGCAGGGTTCCGAAGACAGACGCAAGAGGTCGTTCATCCGGTATCTGGCCATGATCTGGAAATCGCGGCGAAAGCCTGTCACCAGCGGGGTGACAAGACCGTTGGCAATCGGCTCGAACTCGAAAAAATTGGCATCCTCGGCAAGGTGCAGACGGCCATGGGCGCATGTGACGGCAAAAAGGCCTTCGGTTGCCATGTATATCTGTCCGAGTGTGAGGCCGAACCTCTGCTCGATGGCGGCCCGATCGACAGGGTCGAGCGTTTCCGCCCCGGCATAGAGCTTGCGGGGCGAAAGGCGGTTCGATGTTTCCGCCAGATGCCGCAACACCCTGGGTGGTGCGACGATGGTCGTCGGGCCGAAGGTTTCCAGATCGTCCTGCCAGGCGGCAATGCCTTGGCGCAGATCGAAGAACCGCAACTGCAATTGCCGCAGTTTGGCCGGGCTTTCGTAAAGCGATGAGGACTGCGGCAGAAGGATAGCAACCCGTTCCCGGTGCCACAGAAAGCCGGGTAGCGTTTTGGCCAGAATGGTGCCGAGCCATCGGAACCGTTCGGCCGCCGTGATGGCATAAAGACCCCGGTTGCCGCTGGTGCCCGTGCTGGCGCCGATGTTGATCCCGTCGATCTCGCCGCCCGCCTCCAAGGCCTGCCATCCGGCCTCTGTGGTGATCCGAGCTCTGTTGAAGGCCTCGAACCGGCCCATCACGGTGGCTTTGTCGATGATAGGCAGTTGGTCGAGGCGCGGTGGCGCGTCGCAGTAGAAATCGGCCTTGGGAAGTGACTGGCGCAGCCAGGCATCCAGCCGCCGTTTCTGCCAGTCTTCGAAAGCCTGTCGGGATCGGCCCCGGCGGCTGGTCCAGAGCGTTTCGGCAAAGGCAACGCCGGTCTGAAAACGCCCGCTCATTTCGGAGGCCCCGGCAAGTCGTAAGGGCTGACGGACGGATCGTGGCACAACAGAACGTCGCCGCCTTGCTTGCGAAACGCGGCGACCCGGCGGGTGCTGGAGGCGAGCGCCTTTCGATCCGAAGCAACAAGTGCGGCGGGCAGCCCGGGTGCCTTGCCGGGCTCAAGAGCCGCCGCACACCATTGGGCATCGACCGCATAAAGCAGCGGCATAGGCAGCTCGGCAAAGCAGATGCCGAAGTGGCCCTCGGCATGGCCGGGCAGGTCGACGGCAAGCAGGGTGCCGTCGCCAAAAAGATCGGCTCCCTGACCAAGCCCATGGGGGGCTGGCCTGACCGACAGCTTGTCGATATCGACGGTCCGCGTGGCAAGGTCGTGCGGCAGCAGCTCATCAAAGATACCGTGGCGCAGGTTCGCGAACCTGGAGCGTGCCTGGATACGCGCGAGCGTTGCTGCTTTCGCATAGACCCTCGCTTCTGGAAAAAGATGGAGCGCGGCAACGTGGTCGGCGTGAAAATGGGTCAGCACGATGGCTGTCACATCCGCTGGGCGCGCGCCCAGCCGATCAAGCACACGGGCCGGCTGATGCTCTTCGACCAGCTTTGGCCGCAGCAGATTGGCATAAAGCCGAAGCGGCAGGCTGCGTCCCGGCCCTTCGGTAACCCGGGGGCCGTAACCCGTATCGATCAGCACCAGTCCGGCTGCCGGGTGCTGATAAACGCCATAGCGTACCTTGAGGTGAAGCAGGTTCCATCCACCGCCTCGGACCACCAACCGTTCCGGCGCGGAGACGAATGCGCTGTTTGCAAACAACGGGGTCAACGGGCTTTCCCTTCGCCAAGTGTTTTTGCAAGGCCGGTTTCGAAATCGATCTGCGGACGCCAGCTCAGCAGCTGCGCCGCCTTGGAAATATCGAGGCTCTGGCGGAAGGCGAACAGGCCGAGCGTGTAGGGCGTCGCCAGAGGTTCGCCCACACCCGGCACCATCAGGCTCGCGCGCTCCAGGAGTTTCGCGGCGAGAACTGCCGGGGCAAGCGGGCGTTTCCGCCAGCGCACGGGAACCCCCTTGGCAGCACAGACACGGTCGACAATGAAACGCACGGGCAAGGGCTCGCCGCCGGATATGTTGAATGTCTCGCCTTCGCACGCGGGAGAGGCTGCAAGAGCGGTGTCGATGGCTGAGAGCAGATCATCGACATGGGTCAGGTCAATGGAGGCGGCTCCCTCCCGGAAAAGCGGCAGGGGGCGCTTGCGGGCCGCTGTCAGCAAACGGGGGAGGAGGGTCGTGTCACCAGCACCATAAAGGCCGCGTGGGCGCAGGTTGATGGGGCCAAGGTCGGCGCGTGCAAGCACCAGCCGCTCAGCGTCCGCTTTGGTTGCCGCATAGGCGTTGATAGGCGGCGGCAGCGGGTCGTCTTCCTGAAGGTTTTCCTTGTCCTTCATCTCGAAACAGACGGTGGGGGAGGAAATGTTGACGAAGCGGCGCACGCCAAGCGCACCGGCAAGACGAAGCAGGTGTTTTGTCCCGCTGACATTTGCCGCCTGAAAGGCGCTGCGCGGTCCCCAGGGCGCAGAGAGTGCTGCGCAGTGAACGATGGCGCTGACCGGGCCAAAGGGCGCGAACCGCTGTGGGGCGCAGGGTTGGGACAGATCCATGCGAACGACGTCGAAGCCCTCGGCCTCAAGCTGCTGACAGTACACTTCGTTGCGGCCAAGCGCGATGGGATTGGAGCCTTTGGCGTGCAAATGACGGATCAGCGCGCCGCCCAGAAATCCCGTTGCTCCGGTGACCAGCAGACGGCCCATGGTCAAATCTCCAGCGCCATGCCGCCAAAGGTGACGCCGGCCGATGTCCCGAGCAACAGAACACGCATGCCGGGCTCGATCCTGCCTTGACGCCAGGCAATATCGAGTGCGGTTGGCAGCGACGCTGCAATCTGGTTGCCGTGTGTGTTGCCGATGTCGACCACCTTGTCGCGGTCCATCCCGGTTTCCCGGATCATGTGCTCCAGCGCGAGCGGGCTCGCCTGATGCGGGACGACAAGGTCGATATCCCGCCGGTCCCATCCGGCTTTCAACAGCAGTTCGTCAACAAACTGCGGAAAGTGCTTGTGCGTGACCCGGAAGAGCTCCTTGCCGTCCATGTGAAACACCGCATGACGGGCGAAGGCTTCGCGGTCCTTGTGAAAATCGAACCGCGTGCCGCCGGCTCCGATCTCGCACGCCGCATAGGCGGAAGGGTAGGTCCGCAGCAGCGAGGCTGCAATGCCGGAACCGGTTTCATCTGCTGTTGTCAGAACGGCTGCCGCGGCGCCGTCACCGAACAGGGCGGCAACTTCGGGCTGGTCTTCCCACGGCAAGGCCCGCGAGGCGATGTCCGCGGCAAACACCAGTACTGACGAAGCTTGCCCCAGGGCAAGCTTGCTGGCGGCAAGCTCAACAGCGCTCAGAAACGAAAGGCAGGTGGCGTTGACGTCGTAGGCTGCTGCCGTGCCATCGGCAAAACCCAGTCTCTGCATCACCAGCGGCGCGGTTGCCGGCAGCGTCTGATAGGGAATACCGCACGCGCCGAGGATGAGATCGATGTCCTTCGGCGTTTGGCCCGCTTTTTCCATCGCGGCTTTGCAGGCCGAAACCGCCAGATCTATCTGGCTTTCCTCTGCTGCGACGAACCGGCTTGAAACGCCTGACAAATTTTTTATTCGCCCGGCAGGGAACCCAAGCCGGCGGTCAAGCGTTACGGAAGTGATGGACTGTGCTGGCAAGGCATGCCCAGTGCCGGCAATTCTGATGGGAAGAATGGATGCGGCCTCCGTTAGCGAACCGGTCCGGACCGGCTTCAGACAAGGAACTAAGTCACGGGCGGAAGACACGCAAGACGGATGGAAGACTGGGTAGGCTGGTAACACCCATGATCTGCGGACGCTGCACTACTTTGCGCCCCTGCCAACCGCCGGCATCGCCTATGGCGGGTCTTCTGATCACTGCCTGGGCTTCATCGTATCGGCGCTTCTGACAAGGAGCATGTGCCTATTGTGCGACCTGGGCTTGTCCAACTGCAGACTTCCCCTTCTTTTAACGTAAAGTATTCAATGAAATCCGATTTTATTCTAAAAGAATTATTTGAGATATGTCTCAGTAGAGAAAAATATAAGATCACCGCATTTTTACAGTCTTGCGAAAAGACAATATGTTACACAGCAATGCTGCTGTGCACAATATGTGGGAAGCCGTTCTAACTTAAACATTTTTTTATTCTGAATTTGTCCGAAGGGGTGGTCGAGCAGGGGTGGTTCGTGTTTTGTTATGTAAATGTCGCAAATGAGCGCCTTGGATACGAAAAAATCTCGGATGCTGTATTTGTGAAGTTGGCAAGAAACTGCTCAAGAAAGATCGAAAGGGGAGACATATGACAAAGTCTAAAGACGCCGAGATGCTTGAGAGGCTTGAATCAGCGGCCCGCACGGGAGGAATCAGCAAGCGTGATTTTCTTCGTTATTCCGTGTTGGCCGGACTGACAGCAAGCACCGCGACGGGCCTCTGGTCCACCAAGGCGAAAGCGCAGCCCAAGCAGGGCGGGACGTTTCGCTGGGGGATCCATGACGGCAACACCTCAGACTCCCACGATCCGGGCACCTATCTGACCCGTGTAATGATTTTCCTCGCCCATACCCACCGCAGCTACCTGACCATGATCATGGGCGACGGTTCGCTGGGGCCGGATCTGGCCGACAGCTGGGAAGCCAGCGCTGATGCGTCCGAGTGGACCTTCAAACTCACCGAAAACGCCACGTTCCATAGCGGCAAGAAGCTGACGGCTGATGATGTTATCGCCTCGCTGAACCACCACCGTGGCGACAAGACCACATCCGCTGCCAAGGCGCTGCTGACGGATGTCACCGACATCACCAAGGATGGTGATTACACCGTTATCGTGAAGCTTTCCGGCGGCAACGCCGACTTCCCGTGGTTGATGACCGACTATCACCTGGCAATCTGCCCGGCCAATGACGACGGCACGATTGATTGGCAGTCCGGCGATGGGACGGGGCCCTACAAGATCGACAACGGCGAATTCGGTGTCCAGTTCAGCCTCAGCCGGCATGACGGCTGGCACCGCGAAGGTGCCTACTTCGACAAGGTTGACCTGATCACGTTGAACGACCCGAATGCCCGTCAGACGGCGCTCGTCACCGGCGATGTGGACGCGGTCTCGCTGATCGAGCTGAAGACCATGGGGCTGCTGCAGCGCAATCCGAACATCAAGATCCACAACATCCCGTCCGCGGGTGCGATCACGATGCCGATGTTCTGCGACACTGCGCCGTTTGACAATCCGGACGTGCGCAACGCCCTGAAGCTGTCGATCAACCGCGACGATATCATCGAGAAGATCACTTTCGGTGCGGCGACCAAGGGAAATGACTTCCACCATTCTCCGGCCCAGCCTTACTGGCCGGACGATATTCCGCAGCGCGACTACGATCCGGATCAGGCCAAGTCCCTGCTCAAGAAAGCGGGTGCGGAAGGGCTTACGGTCAGCCTCAGCACAGCGGACAGTGTCTATGCGGGCGCAGTCGACATGGCGGTTCTTTTTGCCGAGCACGCCAAGGCAGCGGGTATCAACATCAATGTCGTGCGTGAGCCGAACGATGGCTACTACTCGGACGTCTGGCTGAAGAAGCCGTTCTGCCTGGTGTCCTGGGGCGCGCGTCCGACACCCGATGTCATGTACACGCTGGCCTACAAGGACGACGCGGCCTGGAACGAGTCCCATTGGAAGAACCCGCGCTTCAACGAGCTTCTTCTGCAGGCCAAGGCCGAGCTGGACGACACCCGGCGTGCGGAAATGTATCGCGAGATGGCCATGCTTGCGCGTGATGATGGCGGGACAATCATTCCGTTCTTCAACAACTTCGTCTACGCTAACAGCACGAAGGTGGGTACGCCGGAAAAACTGGCTGCCAGCTGGGAAAACGACGGCGCCCGCGCTGCCAGCCGCTGGTGGTTCGAGTCCTGATTGAAGGCTCGGGTGGCGGCTCATGCCGCTGCCTGCAATCTGGCCCTGCCCCGGTCTCGGGGCAGGGCCGTCCTGGACGGACAGGACTCCTGCCAAAGCAAATCAAAAAAAGCTGACAGGAAACCTGCCCGATGTGTGTCCGGTGGCGCCATGAGCCGTGCCGGGCTTTCCAATTTTGGAGGGACATATGGGGGACATCCTAAAGCTGGTCCTAAAGAGACTTGGCTTAGGTGCGATCACATTGCTTGTGGTCTCTATCCTGATCTTTTTTGCAGTCGAACTGCTGCCCGGCGACATCGCCCAGGCCGTTCTCGGACAGGGGGCAACGCCTGAAACAGTCGCCGCCCTGAGAGAGAAACTCGGCCTCGACCAACCGGCCGTCTTTCGATACGTCCATTGGCTCGGCGGTGCTCTCACCGGCGATTTCGGTGTCTCGCTCGTCTCCGGCGAACGGGTCAGCGCGGCCATCAGCGGCCGGTTCGTCAACACGCTGTTCCTGGCAACCTACGCCGCTGTCATCGCGGTGCCGGTTTCCATTGTTCTCGGCGTGATCGTCGCTCTGTTGCGCAACACCCTGTTCGACAGGGTTGCCAACGTTCTCACGCTGACATCGATTTCCTCGCCGGAATTCTTTCTCGGCTACATTCTCATCCTCTATCTGGCGGTCAAGACCAACTACTTCCCCGCCATTGCCAGCCTCAGCGCGGACATGAGCTTTGGAGATCTGTTGCATCGAACGTTCCTGCCCGCGCTGACCCTGGTGCTGGTGGTAACGGCACATATGATGCGAATGACGCGGGCCGCGATCATCAACCTTTTGGCTTCGCCCTATATCGAGATGGCGCGGCTGAAAGGGGTGCCGCCCTGGAAAGTGATCGTCAAGCACGCCCTGCCCAACGCCTGGGCGCCGATCATCAACGTGGTTGCGCTCAATCTCGCCTATCTCATCACCGGTGTGGTCCTGGTGGAAGTTGTCTTCGTCTATCCGGGCGTTGGTCAGCTTCTGGTGGACGCAGTCGCCAAACGCGATTTCCCGATCGTGCAGGCCTGTTGTCTGATCTTCGCCGCAACCTTCATCCTGCTGAACCTGGCAGCCGATGTGGGCGCGATCCTGACCAATCCGCGTTTGCGGCATCCGAAATGAGGGCAGCGACATGAGCACATTCGTTATCGGCTACTATGCGCTGCTGATCGGGGCTTCCTGCCTGGCAGCCTATTTCAACAAGCGCAATATCTTCATTCTTGTCTTCTCCCTGACGATGATTTCCTTCATCACCGGGATCATCGGTGGTACTCCGGCCTTGCGGTTCATCACCACGGCCGCAGGCGCTCTGGCGCTCGCAGCCGGGACATCCTATGCGTTCCGTGAATTCCTGATCATCATCACCCCCGAAGGTGTCGCCAAGGAATTACGCACAGCGCCTCTCACGGCCTCCTTCGGGATGTTCGTGATCTTCACCTACGCTCTTGCCGGGGTCTTTGCCCCTGTGATCGCCCCCTTCGGGGAAGCGGAAGTGATTTCGTCGGCCTTTGCGCCGCCGGATGAAACCATGCTTCTGGGGGCTGACCAGCTCGGACGCGACATGTTCAGCCGCATCATCTATGGGGCGCGCAACTCTGTCGGCCTCGCGCTGCTGGCAACCTTGCTGGCCTTCTTCATGGGCGCATTTGCCGGTCTGCTCGCTGCCACCAAAGGCGGTTGGTTCGATCAGTTCATCGGCCGTCTTGCTGACGTCATCATGTCTGTGCCGTCGCTGATTTTCGCTCTGCTGATGCTCAGTATCTTCGGCACCAACCTGGTGGTGATCGTGATCGTGGTCGCGGTGATTTATTCTCCACGCGTCTTCCGCCTAACGCGGGCGGTTGCCGGTAACGTGGTGGTCATGGATTACATCGAAGCGGCCAAGCTGCGCGGTGAAGGCACCTGGTACCTGATCCGGCGGGAAATCCTGCCGAACTCGACAGCGCCTCTGATCGCCGAATTCGGTCTGGAATTCTGCTTCGTGTTCCTGCTCATCGCCGGTCTGTCGTTCCTGGGCCTCGGCATTCAGCCGCCGACCGCTGACTGGGGCTCGATGGTGCGCGAAAACGCGACGCTGATCTCGTTTGGCGAAATGACACCGCTGATCCCGGCAGCAGCCATCGCGCTTCTGACAGTCGCGGTGAATTTTGTCGTCGACTGGATGCTGTTCCGGTCTTCCGGTCTGAAGGAGGTTTGAGAATGGTGCCGAGAAAAGACGTTCTGCTTCGGGTCTCCGATCTCCGGATCGAGGGCTATTCCGACGAGAAATGGGTCGAGATCGTCCATGGCGTCGATCTCACCCTTCACAAGGGCGAGGTGCTGGGGCTGATCGGCGAGTCCGGCGCCGGTAAATCGACCATCGGTCTGGCCGCCATGGGCTTTGCCCGCGATGGCTGCCGGATTTCCGGCGGCTCCATCGAGTTCGACGGCATGGAACTGACAACGACGCCGGAAAGCGATCTCCGGGCACTGCGCGGATCGCGCATTGCCTATGTCGCCCAGTCGGCGGCCGCCTCGTTCAATCCGGCACACCGGATCATCGACCAGCACACGGAAGCGCCGATCCAGTACCGCATCCAGAAGCGGGTCGAGGCGCAGGAAGACGCCATGCAGCTTTATGAGCGGCTGCGTCTTCCCAACCCGGGTGAAATCGGCTTCCGCTACCCGCACCAGGTCTCCGGTGGCCAGTTGCAGCGCGCCATGACCGCGATGGCCATGGCCTGCCGGCCGGATCTGATCATCTTCGATGAGCCCACAACCGCCCTCGACGTGACAACACAGATCGAGGTTCTGGCGGCGATCCGGGACATTGTCGACCAGTTCAACACCGCGGCAATCTACATCACGCACGATCTGGCGGTCGTGGCGCAGATGGCCGACACCATCAAGGTGCTGCTGAAAGGCGAGGAGGTCGAGGAAGCGCCGACCGAACAGATGCTCGATTCGCCCAAGGAGGACTACACCAAGAGCCTTTGGGCGGTTCGCAGCTTTCAGCGGCCGCAGAAGCAGCGGCCGTCGGAGCCTGACACGCTCCCGATCGTCTCTGTTCAGGGCATCGACGCTGCCTATGGCAAGACCAAGGTTCTGGACGATGTCTCCTTCGACATCTATCCGGGCATGACGGTTGCCGTCGTTGGTGAATCGGGTTCCGGCAAGTCGACGACGGCGCGCTGTATCACCGGTCTGTTGCCACCGACGAAGGGGCAGATCCTGTTCAAGGGCGAACCGCTGCCGCCGCGCTATCAGGACCGAAGCAAGGATCAGCTCCGCCAGGCGCAGATGATCTATCAGATGGCCGACACCGCGTTGAACCCGAAGATCCGGATCAGCGAGATCATCGGCCGGCCGGCCCAGTTCTATGGCGGGCTGCGTGGTGCCAAGCTGAAAAACCGTGTCGATGAATTGCTCGACCTGATCGAGCTGGAGCCCTCAAAGTTCTACAATCGCTATCCGCCGGAACTTTCCGGTGGCCAGAAACAGCGTGTGGGCATTGCAAGGGCGCTTGCGGCCGATCCCTCCTTCATCATCTGCGACGAGGTGACGAGCGCGCTCGACCAGCTTGTGGCGGAAGGCATTCTGAAGCTGCTCGACAGACTGCAGCAGGAGTTCAACCTGGCCTATATGTTCATCACGCACGACCTGGCAACAGTGCGCTCCATCGCGGACGAAGTGGTGGTGATGCAACGAGGCAAGGTGGTGGAGCAGGGGCCGAAGGACGAAATGTTCACGCCGCCGCACCACCCCTATACGGATCTGCTTCTGTCTTCGGTTCCCGAAATGGATCCGAATTGGCTGACGACACTTCTGGAAGAACGCGGCACCGACGCCATCGGCGAAGCGGCCGACGTCTGACCGCAAGCGGCCAATTGGCCGCAAAAACGAAATCACCCCCGGAAAATCCGGGGGTGATTGAAACGCTGCGGTGTGTTCCGTCAGGCGTGCGGGATCAGCCGACCATAAGGTAGCCGGAAAGAGCCATCGCACCCACGATAACCGCATACACACCTACCAGTGCCGGCCAGGAGCCGCTCTGTGACTTGTATTCGCGAATGAGATCGTCCCGGGTCATACCGACCTCCAGAAATGCACGCTACTTGAGCGGACTGGTGAATATTTGATCTGCCGGACAAATACGGGAGGAAAGTTAAGAATTCAATGAGTCGAAACACTAATCTGCCTCCTATTTTTGCATAACTGTTCTGCGCCCTATTCACACATGGCATAGCAGGCTGGCCGAACGCCCTGCTGCAGGCTCCTTCCGTGAGGCGGCAGCGCCAGGAAAGACACTTCAGGCCCTTGCAAGGCCGTGCCGGAAAACGGTATCCGTCACGCGCGCAGCGAAGCTGGACCGCCTGTCGGTGGACCGGCCGGTCCGGATAACCGGAGTTACCGCAATCGCTCCCAATCACCTGTCCACGTGGCCTCCACCGGCTGCGGGCAACGACGGCGACAGACTGAGATGATCGACACACCCTATTATTTGATCGACAAGGCAAAGCTTCTCCGCAACATGGAGAAGATCGCCTATGTACGCGAGAAGTCCGGCGCCAAGGCCCTGCTGGCGCTCAAGTGCTTTGCCACCTGGTGTGTGTTCGACTTCATGCGCGACTACATGGACGGCACCACCTCGTCCTCGCTGAACGAAGTCCGTCTGGGGCACGAGCGCTTCGGCAAGGAGACCCACGCCTACTCCGTGGCCTATGCCGATTACGAGATCGATGACGTGATCTCCCATGCCGACAAGATCATCTTCAACTCCATCAGCCAGCTGGAACGGTTTGCCGACAAATCCTCCGGCATCGTGCGTGGCCTGCGTCTCAATCCGATGGTCAGCTCGTCCAGCTTCGACCTTGCCGATCCAGCCCGGCCGTTCTCCCGCCTCGGCGAATGGGATGTCGACAAGATCGAGAAGGTCATGGATCGGATCAGCGGTTTCATGATCCACAACAACTGCGAAAATGCCGATTTCGCGCTGTTCGACCGCATGCTCGGCGATATCGAGACAAAGTTCGGCGCGCTTCTGCACCGGGCGGAATGGGTCAGCCTTGGCGGTGGCATCCACTTCACGGGGGACGACTATCCGCTCGACCTTTTCGCAGGCCGCCTCAAGGCTTTCGCCGAAAAATACGGCGTTCAGGTTTACCTGGAACCGGGCGAAGCCTCGATCACCCGCTCGACAACGCTGGAGACCACCGTGCTCGACACGCTGTTCAATGGCAAGAACCTCGCCATCGTCGATGCGTCCATCGAGGCACATATGCTGGACCTGCTGATCTACCGGGAAACAGCGAAAGTGATGCCGAACGAAGGTCCGCACAGCTACATGATCTGCGGCAAGTCCTGCCTTGCCGGCGACATATTCGGCGAGTTCAACTTCCCTGCCGAACTCAAGACCGGTGACCGGGTTTCCATTCAGGACGCGGCGGGTTACACGATGGTCAAGAAAAACTGGTTTAATGGCGTGAAAATGCCCGCGATTGCGGTCAAGGAAGTGGACGGAACGGTCCGCGTTGTTCGTGAGTTTTCATACCAGGACTACGAACAAAGTCTGTCTTGAGACTTGAACCCTTAACACCCCGAAGGTCCAAGGAAGGTATCTTTATCAAATGAAAAAGACTGTTCTCATCATCGGCGCCGGAGGTGTCGCTCAGGTGGTGGCGCATAAGTGCGCACAGAACAACGATGTTCTCGGCGATATTCATATTGCCTCGCGCACCAAGTCAAAATGCGACGACATCATCGCAACCGTGCATGCCAAGAAGGCCCTGAAGCAGCCGGGTGTTCTGGAAGGACATGAACTCAACGCGCTGGACGTTGCCGCCACCTGCGCCCTGATCCGCAAGACTGGCGCGCAGATCGTCATCAACGTCGGCACCGCTTTCTTGAATATGTCCGTTCTCAGCGCCTGTCTGGAGACGGGAGCCGCCTATATCGACACAGCCATTCACGAAGAGCCGGGCAAGATCTGCGAAACCCCGCCCTGGTATGCGAACTACGAATGGAAACGGGCTGAGGAATGCGCCGCCAAGGGCGTTACCGCCGTTCTCGGTGCCGGTTTCGACCCGGGCGTCGTCAACGCCTATGCGCGCCTTGCCAAGGACGACTATCTCGACAAGGTGACCGAGGTCGACATCGTCGACATCAATGCCGGCAGCCACCAGCGCTATTTCGCCACCAACTTTGACCCGGAGATCAACTTCCGCGAATTCACCGGAACGGTCTATTCCTGGCAGGAAGGCAAGTGGCAGGAAAACAAGATGTTCGAGATCGGCAAGGAATACGACCTGCCGGTGGTTGGCAAGCGCATGGCCTATCTGTGTGGCCATGACGAAGTGCATTCCCTTTCAAAGAACATGGACGGCGCGGACGTCCGCTTCTGGATGGGCTTCGGCGAGCACTACATCAACGTCTTCACCGTTCTGAAGAACATCGGCCTTTTGTCCGAACAGCCGGTCATGACGGCTGAAGGGCAGGAGGTCGTGCCGCTGAAGGTGGTCAAGGCCTGTCTTCCGGACCCGTCTTCGCTGGCACCTGAATATACCGGCAAGACCTGCATCGGGGATTTCGTCAAGGGCACCAAGGACGGCAAGGACCACGAGGTCTTCATCTACAACGTGGCAGACCACAAGGAAGCCTATGAGGAAGTGGGCAGCCAGGGCATTTCCTACACCGCCGGTGTTCCGCCCGTCGCGGCCGCCATGCTGATCGCCACCGGCGAATGGGACGTGAAGAAGATGGCCAACGTAGAAGAGCTGCCGCCGCATCCTTTCCTCGCCATTCTCAACCGCATCGGCCTGCCGACCCGCATCAAGGATGCCGACGGCGACCGTGCGCTGGAGTTCTGAACCGGCCTGTTTTGAAGACCGTTAAATTGCTCAGCCCCGGTCATCACCGGGGCTGTTTGCTTTTGGTGGCGTCTTCATGGAGCGCTGTCAGACCAGCCAGTTGGAAGCGCCAGAACATGGAAACCGCGGCGGTGATATCCGCCTCTTCCTCAAAGCGCATGAGAATGCTGGAGAGTGTCGTCAAAGTGTTGGTGAAGATCTGTTCCAGAAGCATCCGCACATGAGGCCCGTTGTCCGCCGCGCCGCTATTGGCCAATGTGCTTTCGACCATCATCGAGACCATGCGCGCGCCGAATGCTTCGTAGGCCGTTCCACCCCCGCGGCTCATCAGGATGACGGCAACATGACGATGAGCTATCCAGAAATGCAGAAGATCTGCCGCATCGCGTGAGCCGGTGTGGGTCAACGCTTGCCAGTCGGGCCGCCCCGAAAATTCGGACACCCGTCGTTCCAGGATGCCGGCGTACCGCTCGGCGAGCGCCTTCGGAACGACCTGATCGAACAGGGCCGCCTTGTCCTTGGCATATTTGTAGAGATTGCTGGTGCTTGTGCCGGCGCGCGCTGCAATGTCGGAAAGGCGTGCATCCTTGAAGCCCTGTTCGGCGAAGACCTCTCCTGCGCTTTTCAGAATAGCCTCGCGCAGCTCTTCCTTGAGGACCTGCACCATCAGCCGAGCTTTCGAAACAGGCTTTGCAGGCGCGGTGCCCACGGACGGGCCTGTTCCAGTTGAAACGCCAACTGGAAAAGAAGGGCGTCCTGATCCTTCCGGGCCACGAAATGGCTTCCTATCGGAAGCCCGGAGCGCCCTTCGAACAGCGGCACCGACATCGCCGGACATCCGCTTAGCGAGGCCGGCGCCGTATAGGCCGCCGATCGTTGGAAAAGCTGTTTCAGTCGCTCAACAGGCGCGTCCGGCGCATAGGTACCCAAGGGAAATGCGGCAAACGGAACGGTCGGGCTCAGGAGCACATCGACATCGTTCAGCGGTTGAGCCGCCAAGGCCCCCAACTCGGCCAGTGTTTTCTGCGCGGCGATCATGCTGCGCGTATCAAGCGTCTCTCCTCGCTCCGCGAGCATCCGTGTATAGGGCTCGAGTGCCTCTAAGGGAGGTTTGGCTCCGGTCATTTGCTCGATCTTCGCCAGGATCCCGAAAACCGACGCAGACATGAGATCGAGGACGGCTTCCACACCGGCCCCGTCAGGTTGCTGGGGCATTTCGACAGGCACGATTTCATGACCGAGCGAGGCGCAGAGTGCGCTCGCCTGCTCGAAGACCTCAAGAACCTCCTTCTCGGCGTATTGTCCGAAACAATCACGGGCGTGGACACCAATTCGCAGTCTCGGGCAATTTTCGCGCAGTTCGTCATCGGCTTGCAGATTGTGTGCCTCGGTCTCGGTGACGCGCAGCCAGGCAGCGCTGTCGCGAACGCTTCGGCTGACGCAATGCTCGCTGAGGATGTTCCACGTCGGTGCTTCGGGAGGGACATCGGCCTGCACGGTTCGTCCCCTGCTTGGCTTGAACCCGAACAGACCGGTATGGGAGGAAGGACCGCGGATCGACCCACCGCCATCCGAAGCCTGCGCGACCGGCACGATGCCTGCGGCGACCGCTGCGACCGCACCGCCGGATGATCCACCGGTTGAACGGGTTGGATCCCACGGATTTCGTGTGGCACCAGTTGCCAGACTTTCGGTGGTCCCCATCAAGCCGAACTCGGATGTCGTGGACTTGCCGAAGACGACCAGGCCGGAGGTCTTGAGTGCATTGATATAAGGCGAGGACGTCTGCGCCAAATAGCCCTGAAACAAGCGTGATCCATATCCGCAAGGCAGGCCGGGATATGCACTCAGATCCTTCACCAGCGTAGGCACCCCGGCAAAAACACCACCCCGGTCGCACTGCTGCGCCTGCTCTTGAGCGACGTCAAAGTCGACGGATGCCAGCGCATTCACCAACGGGTTGACCCGTTCCACCCTGCGCTTGGCAGCTTCAAGCAATTCCCTCGGCTCCACCTCACCTGAACGGACCAGTTCAGCCTGGCCGGTGGCATCAAGATCAATATCGAGAGACGCATCTGACATCGGAGCTATCCAATACTAAAAGAGAATCATAAATTCTCTTTTAGGCTAACGTCTCCGCCTCGTCAAATCGAAGACGAACGAGCGAAGAAAAAACGCTCAATCAAGGAAAGGGAAGAGGAAACCTGGCCGAGCAGCGTCTCGAGTTCTGATCAGGCAAAAAGCGACGCGGGCAGCGAACACCACAGACAATCGACACCCCGTTCAGCACGAGGTTGAACCCATGTCTCCGGCACAAACCGCTATCTACGTCTCTGGGCCGGAAAATGAGGAAAGTGGCGCACCCGACAGGATTCGAACCTGTGACCACTGCCTTCGGAGGGCAAGGGATATTGAGTTTTCTAGGTTTTTTGAGATTCCGTGAAATTCAGTAAGGAGCTGAAATAAAACAAAAAATTACCAAAATCATTGATTTGCGTTCCTTGACGTTCTGCCTCCGGTGGTTACTATTTGGTTACTTTTTGGAAAAGTAACCACCAGCGGCAAGGGGCGCGCATGTCAGCGGGAACCACCAAAATCGGGTTTATCAATCGCAATCGCCAGAAGGTGATCCGCAATACCGAAGCGCCCGGGAACGATCACAATCAAAAGGTCTACGAGTTGGAGTGTCTTGAATGTGGTCACCGATACGGTGCGAACGGCTCTGATATCTTTCAGCGCCGTTGCCCAAAGCACGACAGCGGTCGGCCTGGGCTCGACATATGAGTAAGCGTCTCACGAAATCGACGATCGATGCTGCGAAGCCGGAAGCGTCGGACTACTTCCTTTGGGACGGCGAATTGAAAGGCTTCGGGCTCAAGGTTTCGAAGGGAGGCCGCAGGACCTACATCTGCAAGTACCGCGTTGGCACTGGCCGAACGGCGCCGTCTCGCCGCATGACGATTGGTGCACATGGTTCGCCGTGGACGCTCGACCAGGCGCAGGCGGAAGCGCGAAAAATCCTCGGACGAGCTGCTAACGGCGAGGATCCTGCAAAAGAGAAGCAAGATGAGAAAAAGCAGATTACCGTTTCTCAGCTCTGCGACCTTTACCTTCAGCATGGTGCAGGCACAAAAAAAGCCAGTACGCTGGCGACCGATAAAGGCAGAATAGAGCGCCACATCAAACCGCTGCTGGGCCGCAAGAAGGTACCTGCGGTCACGCGGGCGGACATCAGGCGCTTTCTGCAGGACGTTGCCAATGGCAAGACCGCCAGGGATGAAAAGACGGGTCTGCGCGGCCGCGCAATTGTTCGGGGCGGCCAGGGCACAGCAACAAGAACGGTGGGCCTGCTGGGCGGTATTTTTTCCTATGCGCTCGACTGCGGCATGATCGAAACAAATCCGGTCCGTGGCGTGAAGCGTTTCAAGGACAAGAATGGTCAGCGCTATCTCAGCCAGCAGGAACTCGTTGCGCTGGGCAAGGCGTTGCAAGTCGGCTTGGAACAGGGACTGAACCCGCAGGCATTGGCGATCCTGAAGTTGCTTGTCTTCACCGGAGCACGAAAGGGTGAAATCGAAACCCTGCGCTGGAGTGCGATCGATTTCGAAACTGGCTACCTCCGCTTGGAGGAGTCCAAGACCGGCCAGAAGGCGTTTCCGCTGAATGCCGGTGCCTTGGAAGTGCTTGCCGGCATCCCGCGCCTCAGCGGGACCAACTTTGTTTTCCCTGCGCTGCGTGGTGAAGGCCACTATGAGGGCACGCCAAAGATCTGGCGGAAGGTGCGGGAAATGGCGGACCTGCAGGATGTCCGGCTCCACGATTTGCGCCACAGCTTTGCAAGTATTGCGGTCTCAGGCGGGGTGAGCCTGCCGGTGATTGGGGTGCTGCTAGGGCACGCAGACAGCACGACAACGCAGCGCTATGCCCATTTGCACGATGATCCGGTCAAGGCGGCGAGTGAAGCGATTGGGAACAGCCTCAAGGCGTTGTTAGACAATTCAACCTCACAGGCCCATTCCGAAGGTGAGATGAGCTGATTTCGTGTGAGGGACTCAGACCAACGCCTGCCATATGAATAGCTTTTCAATATTGTTCTCCGAACTTGGAAACTGCATCAATCTCAGTCCAAAGTAAGGAATCTTTCAATTTTGAAGTGCATCGAACTGGTGATGCGCTCACACGGAAAATCGTATGCGAAATAGCAATGCCATCGGCCTCGGACTAAACGAGCAAGAAGCTACGCCCAAAACGCCTTACCGCCGGAAGGCTTGGCTGAGAATATCAGAGCGTCAAAACGGCCGGCACACTCCACCTGCGACATTCCCTGACCCCGAAATTTGGATCCCAGAAACCCATCTAAGGTTGAAGGAGGCCTTTGAGCTTGTCGGAATGCGATTTGTTCCAGAGTGGACTGGTAATGAGCGAAATGCGCGCGCGGTCGATGCGGAACCTGACCCGCCCTGGAACTGATTGCCAACGGGCATCATTCTAGAGACGCGCTACCAGATCATTTCAGATGACGGTGAAATTGAACTCGTCAGCAAAGAGCACGCCTTGAAATGGTGGTTTGAGCTTTTGCCTGTTCTTCGCGCTGAGTGGAAGGAGGAGCAGGAAGCTCAACGCCGCCAAAGTGCATGCTACGAAAAATTGAGAAACCTGTTGGCAGCGGGGGAGTCGCAAGCTCAGGTCCTGACGGAGAAAGGTCATCTCGTTGATGTTCCTCAAAGGATCTGGCGGAGCAGAAAAGGGCATCGGAATCTAAAAGCCGGCGTAGCAATTTCCGAACAAACAGACGGGGTCGAGCCAAAACATGTCAAAGGCATCTTAGTTGTCCGACATGACCAACTTGCATTGCTCAGGCCCAGTCGCGAAAGCGTCCCAGTTGCTCTGCCTGAAAGATCAGAAGTCGATGCAGAGAGGTTTCCATATTTGTCGCTGATGCTGGAAGCAGCGAAGTCAGAATTATTCGAAGGAGAAGAACGCGTCCGCACAGAAACGATTGTGGGTTGGCTGTCAGACAACTGGCCCCACGGGCTTGGGGGTAAATCGCCGAACAAGTTCTCGAACATGGCGACTCTGCTTAGGCGCCCTGAAGACGAAAAAGGCGGACAAACAAAGAGAAAGGTCCGGATGATTAAATAATTGACTTATAACGAATTTCCGTGGTCCGGATGTTTGGAAAAACCAACATCCGATCCCTTTGCACGTTTCGGATCGACACTTTTTTCTGAACTGTTCCCTCACTGGCCGGGGTGTTCCGGCACATGCTAAGTGATGGATCAATGAAGACGCTAACTCCACTTGTTCTCAGCGCAGACCAGGTCGCAAAGCTGCTCGGTCTTTCAATCAGCACGCTGGCAAAAATGCGACTGTCTAGCGCTGGGCCGGCCTATTCAAAGCTCGGCCGGCGTGTGGTGTATTGGCCCGAAGACGTCGATACCTGGATTGCATCAAACCGGTTTCAGTCGACCGCCGAATATGACGTGAAGCGGGGCTAGCAGCATGGCCGTTGTTACCCGTAAACGAAGCACCGATTTCGCCGTCATTCCGAATGCAGTCGCCGCCGACAAAGCCTTGTCCTTTGATGCGCGCGGTCTGCTCGTCTATCTGCTTTCAAAACCGAATGACTGGAAAGTACTCGTCAAGAACATTCAAAGCGAGGGCGGCATCGGCCGGGACAAGGCATACCGGCTCCTCAGTGAACTGATTGGCGCTGGCTACATCGAGAAGCAGGAAGTCCGAGGGCCAGGTTCTCGCTTCACGGATGTCACCTACATCGTCCACGACTGTGTTTTGCCAAAAGCTGCGAATGTCGACAGAAAGACGATGGCAGAAACAGCTGAGCCGATGGCCGACAACACCGATTCCTGGTTTTCCGGATCCGGAAAATCAGGACCCAATACAAAGAAAGGAAGGATACAAAGAACGGAGTCCCCCCCTACCCCCCGAAAAGGGGGATGAGGAATTGTGGGATGAAATCGTTGGCATGTGGCCGAAGAAGCATTTGCCCAGAAGCCTGCGCGCAGCAAAAGCGGTCTTTCAGAAACTGAGTGTCACTGAGCGGCAAGAGGCGCGCGAGACCTGCCGCTATTTCCTGCTGCGAAATTTTGGTCGAAAAGAAACGCCGTTGCTCATCCCCTATCTCAAAACGAAAGCCTGGCAGGAGTTTCTCGACGAGCCGCCGAAGGACGCAGAGGGTTACTTCATCATCGAGAACTTCCGTCCAGAGTGGGACGCATGGTTGGATCATATTCGGGTGACGAGAGGGGAAGACGCGGTCGCCAAGGAAAAACGCCGAGGAAAAATCCTGGCAAAACGCAGGTGGCCAACGTGAGAACGTTGGCCACGATGGCAATCACGCGTTTGCGCTGGGCGTAAAAGTCAGAGCGGCAACCGTCACAAACTGTAATGTGAAATCAAGCTGCGCGCCAATACCGGCCGCTGTAGATTGCAGATCCGAAGCGCGATGCCACAGCAACCTATTTGCCTCTCCAACGGCTAATCTCGCAGGTTGAGATTCAAGGCGTGCACTAAATTCGTTCTGAACACCGTGACTAAACGTTACCTGAAATCGCACAGAATGCTGATCGCAAGACATCGCTGGAGCACCTGAGCGGTTCTCTTCGATTGATGCCTAAGGTCCATTAGATGTTCGTGGCGCGACAAAATTGACCCAATTGAGCGCTCTGAAAACGTGACATGAAAACGAAACGTGTCCAAACCGGCTGAAAGGGGAACGGCGCGCTGGTTCACCGTTCTTGAAGCGGGCAACTTCACCAGCATGGCGCGCTTTCTGAGAAACGCTCCTGAGACCGGCATCAGAGCCTAGAGGAGGATGAGGTAGCGGCCAGGGGAGTGGTGCCCGGATAGCCGTCAGCATAGCCAACGACAGCAGTGAAAGCGCCGACGAGGAATTACTAGCCAGTCGTATTTATGATGCCAATAGTGCTTTGCGAACGGGACACCTGCTGCTTTATCATCCGCTAACACTGCAGTTTGGCGCGCGTATGATGTTCGGCGTGCACTACAGACTGAACCCGCGTCATCAAGCTCGGCAACCGCGCTGACCGCTGAGAAAGTGACGCGGATAGAGGTTTCGAAGGCAAGATTTTCTTCTGACCAAAGCTAGGCGCCCTTCCAGGGCGGCAATGTCTTCGACAACTAGAATAGAGACCAACTGAACACGAGAAGTATGCATGGGGACAAAAGAAGACATTCTGGAACAGATTGTCGAGGAATACCTTGTACACAATGGTTATTTTGTCCAACACAACGTCAAATTCCTGCCGCGCAAGGACCATCCCGATTACGTTCAGAACAAGGTTTCCAATCACAGCGACATTGACGTAATCGGCTACCACCCACTGCTGAAAGGAGTCCGCCGAGTACTTGTGGTCAGTTGCAAGAGCTGGCAAAGCGGATTCAATCCGGCGGCCGAAATCGATGCGGTCGAGAACCAGAAGATCCGTCGTGGCCGTCAGGCCTGGCAAGCCTTTCGCGAATTGGCCAGTCCAAAATGGTCTGAGGCCTTCATCGGTGTCATCAAGTATGCCACGGGCACCGACCGCTTTACCTACCTTACCGCTGTCACGCGGCTCACCGGCGACAAGGCGCTCTGGGAAAAGCATCGGAAATTCTCGGATGCCATCGGCGGTAATCCCTTACAGATACTCACCTTCGAAGAAATGGTGACGGACATTCAGGGCAAGCTGACGACGACGCTGGCCGCCACCGAAGTCGGCCGGATGCTGCAGCTCTTCTCAGCCGCAAGGATCAAGGTGACCTGACCTTCAAACGATAGGAAGATCTTTGGAATTTTCATTCGACATCACCGATAACGATATTTCCCGCGTGAAGAGCTTCGTGAGGGAGCACGAAAATGGCCGATACGTGGTCGAGAGGCGCAGAAGAAACCTCTCGGCAACAAAGCCGGAGATCACGAAAGAGCAATTCTGGAAGGCAATGACGGGAGCCCGGCTTACGTCGGTTCAGCGCTCCGGCCCCCAAAGCCCGGTCAGCCGCTTTCTGAGTTCTCAACCTTTTCCTCTGGCTTACGACAACGTGCGCGAATCCAAAGAGCCGGAACACTTTATGCGCAGCGCCCTGGTAAAAGCCGGCGGCATCAGATTCTCCAAGCGCATTGCCGAAGACCTTACCGCAAACCTAGAACTGTTGCGGTCTGGAGCCTGGAAGCAAACGCTTGCCGATTGCAACGCTCTTCGGTCGGCTACATCCGCGCAAGACGAAAGACGCGCGGCGTACCATATCCGCATCACGTTTAAAGGATTCGGCCCGAAACAATCGCGCAATCTTCTGCAGTCGCTCGGACTGACCCGATACGAAATTCCGATCGACAGCCGGGTTACCCGTTGGCTGAGGGACTTCGGTTTCCCCGTTCCGCTCAGTCCCTCGGCACTCGCCGACAGTGACTATTACGATTTCGTCTCCGGCGGACTTCAAGACCTGTGTAGGAAAAGCGGGGTCGAACCCTGTATTCTCGACGCGGCCATCTTCGCTGCGAAAGACGGCGATGACTGGGAGAATGCCGACATCCTGTATTAGGGCTTTGCAGGTCAAGCGACGGCTCCCAAGGAGCGCACCGAGGCAAACGTGACGCGATTGATTTATTTGGGGAGATCGCCGAGGCTTCAGTCGATCTGCTGCGAGGATATCGAAACAAAAGCCGATAGAGCCGACTACTGCTCGGGCTCTGTCGTTGGATTCAAAATGGCGGCGAGATTGCCTATCGGCAGTGTGTAGGAATCGCCCGGATAAGAGGTCGCTAGCTGGTCGGCTTCTTTCGTCAACGTCACGGCGAGCTCACTGATCGAGGCGCGAGGGTTTTCGAGGCGCGCCTTCATGACATGGTTCCAATCCGCCCAGGTCGCCCGCGGATCACGGTCGGAGAAGCCCGTAAAATAGGCGCTGTACCGCCCGATGACGAACAATTCGACCTTGACGTCCTCTTCGACCTCTATGCCAGCCCGTTTGGCGAGTTCGTGTGCGCCAAATCTGTCGAGCCAGCCGACTACGCGCTCCACCCAGTCGTTACCTTGAGAAAGTAGGTCCTTGCCAGCACTACGGCGGGCTCGATTGTCCATACCGACCGGCTGCTGCCACTTGAGCTGGAACAAGGCCAGTTCGTTGTTCCTCGAGTCGTAGGCGATGAAATCGAGATCGGTGACGGTCTTGCCGCCGTCACGCAATTTGAGATTTCGATCGTTCAAGACCCAACGGTCTCCCGGAAAGATGTGTCGCAAATCCTGCAGCCACCTTTTCTCCCGGTTATTGGCCACCCGGAACCAGTCCTTCGGAAACCTGGCCCGCAAGTCAGATAGGAGAAACAGAAATGGATTGATCTCCAGTCCGTAGAGCGGAAGAATGAAATAACCTTGGCTGGAACGGACGATTGGCGCCCATGCGATCTCGGCCGAATCCGTATGAGCGGCCAGATTCGAAGGTCCCAAGGTCAAGCACTCCAAAAGCCTACGCACCTGCCCGGTGTCGGCATCGAGATGGGCCGCCACGCCAGCGACGAACTCGTCGCAGGGAGCGAATGTCGTAAGCAAATTTCTCAAGTCCAGCTTTGGATGGCGACGCTTTAGAATGGACGCGAAGCAGAGATGTTTTTGTGCACGTCCTGCGATGGCTGCTAAAACGAAGATAGTGATTGAACGGTTCACCGCCGATTACGTCGTCCATCCCGATGAGGTCCTGGCTCCACATCCGGCGCAGGTAGATCTGACCGCACTCGACGAAATGATCGTCGATTTCCTCGGTAGTCGTGTACGCGATGCCCCACCCGCCAAAACATTCCACGGCCGCCTCGAACTTGTCTTCGAGAGCGGAATGGCGCCGCTGTATTTCGAACTCCCAGGGCTCATCGTGTTCGATAGTGAGATCGCTAACCCACCTCTTATGCCTTTGTGATATGACCTCGCCATACATGGAAGGATGGTCGGTTTTGAGAACGAGAATCGTGTCGATACCCGACTCCAGTCGTCTAGGTGGCTTGTCGACCCGCGCGGCCAATAAACCTTCGTCAAGCCAACCATAAAGCATTTCAGCGCGCTGCAGCACACCGGCCTGGAACAAAAACTCCGTTGTCTGCTGCCGGGTCTGACCGGTACTCGGAAACAAGCGAAAGGGGCCGCCTGGAAGCTCTGTCGGCACCATCAGGGATAGCGCCTTGTTCACGCCCCACGATGAAATCGTATCTTGTTGCCGCGATATGCTCGGTTCTGCATCGGGTGGGAGAAACAGCTCTTCGCAGAACAGGTTGTCGATGGTGCGAAGCGTTTCGAAAAGAAGCGGCTCGACAGGTTGTCGCCACTGTTCGAGGAACCGTCTTTGCGCTTCGATCTTCTCGCCAAGGATTTCGAGCGCTTCGTCCCTCATCTCAAACCACCGTCCAGCCCAGGGCCTCCTCGATCGCCTTTCTATAGCGGGTTCGAACGGGTGCCGGCGTCCGCCGGACGTAGGTTTCCGCCTTATCGCGCGTTTCACCCGACAGAGATTCGAGATACGTCACGACCTGCTGGCAAGACGGCGTGACGTAGGCACCCTCGAACTTCGGCTTGAGCGCCGTCCAGACCACACCGCCCCATCCGGATTCCGACGCCCAAGTCGCGACGGCGGCGGTTTCTGGGTGATCAGATTCGGAGTCCGCAGTCCAATGACCGACCGAGCGGTCCACAAAATGCGAAGATATTCCTTCACGCTTGGCGAGCGCGACACGCGCATCTTCGATCGAAAGCACATTCAGCCGGGCTGCGAACACTTTGACGGACGCCGCATCGGGTGTGAGAACCAAGGTGATACGACCGTCGTTAGATTGGCGCGCGAATTCGACCGGTAGGTCAGGCCCATCATATTCCCAATCAGAATGCAGGGGGAGGTCACGCGGGTCCCAGAGCAACGATCCCCAAGCTAAACAAGCGATTTTCATTGCAGTCTCCGATCGTTCGTTGATGGTGGCGTCTTAATGAGTATCTCCAAAAACACGGATTCAGATGTTAGCCAATCCATTGCGTTCTGGGCGACGTCATATGCTGGACGGGAAGTCCTTCCGACCAGAGAACATTCCCAGACGACCAAGACTCGCCAGCCTTCGTCGATCAGGCGATCGATATCGCGGCGGTCGCGTTTCTTGTTGGCTTCGAACTTCGCGAGCCAGAACTCGCGGCGCGATTTCGGAACGGTGGAGCGATAGCAGCCATGCGCATGCCAATAGCAACCATGAACGAAGATGACTGCCCGATATTTCGGGAAGACGAGATCGGGGCTGCCGGGAAGTTTGCGGTCATGCAAGCGATAGCGCAGACCGATCTTATGAAGAGCCGAGCGCAACAACATCTCGGGGCCGGTATTCTTCTGGCCGACTGAAGACATTATGTGTGAGCGTGTTTCCTTGTCGACCCTATCCATTTAAACGCGTTTCAACTGCCTAGTAGTGACGAGTGCTTCGAGATGATGATGGAGCTTTCTCGGTAGCGCACCACCGTCGATGAGAACGCCGGCTTCCATATTCTTTTCCATTGCATGTCCAGTCAGATTCGCGCTCGATATGAAGCAAATCCGCTCGTCCGCAACCGCCGCCTTGGCGTGAACCTTACCACCAGCGAAAGCTTCCGACTTATCCGACCAAAAATAGATTTGTGCGGCGGGCAGCAACTTTTGCATTTTGCGGATGACGTCATAAGAAACGCCGCCACCATGCTGCCGGTCGGATTCGAGCAGCATGGAAAGCGCGACGCCGTCCTGCATCGCCTTGGTGAGCGCCTTAATGATCGACGCGACTTCATAGGCGACGAAGCTGGTGAGAAAGAGTTTCGAGCGCGCCGCCTGGATGACCCGCAACAATGTCTGCTCTGTCTTACGGGTCGCGACGAGCTCGCTCGAAGGTCCGGTCCAGACGAGATCGACCACTTCTTCCGATTTCGCCTTATGGTAGGCATAGCTGGCACCGATCAGCATACCCGCCAACTCGGCAATTGACATATCGAGTACACCGACCGCACTGAGAAATCTGTCGAGCCGTGCGCGGGATGTCGCTGTCATTGCCCATCCGCTCGTGCCGACAGGAAAAGCCTCCATGGAGGTCTTCTGGATCAGGTCGGCCAGTTGCCGAACCTTGTCCGGCGGACTGTTGGCGACGAGATTGGTGATGGCATCGAGCAGTTCCTGCACAGTCCCCTCTCAATCGAAAAACGCCGCGTCGGCGACATCGAGTGTGGGCACGAGTAAAGTGCGGTCGATATAGCGGTTGCCGAACTCGCACGAGGTTTCCGAAACGAACGAACAGGCATGACAGGCCGCGGCATGCAGTGATCTGTCCTTTTCCGGTTCGTGTTCGGAACATAGCGGGTCCGACGAACAGATGTGGGCGCGGTTCAAAGCCTGACTCAAGAGACGGCCGAGATACTCGGGCTTTCCCAGATCGACGAGCCCGCCGAGCGTGCCGTCCGAGTCGGCCGCTGCCGTGTAGATTAGGATTCCTGCTTGCGGATCGTCGCCATCGACATCCGCATAAATTCGTTCGCGAATGCTGGCGGAGTTGTAGCCGCATTCGAGCGCGAGTTCCCGGATCAGAAGGTGGGAAAGCGTGTGCAGCATCGCGTACCGGATACCCGGATAACCTTCGTCCGGGTCGAGCTTGCGAGCGTTCCGCCATCCGCGATGTCCGGCGAGAAGCTTTTCGTTTCTCTCGATCACGCTCGGCAAAGCCTCCCAGGTCTTCAGCGCGTCTTCGCTGAACCGGATGAAGATCCCTTCGCCATGGACTTGCGTCGCCGGCACCCACTCTGGAGGGTCCTTGCACAAGGCTGCCCGCACCGGACTCTCGTCCGGGTTACCCGACTCTTCGGGCGCTTCGACGCGAGTGAAGCCGAGCAGCGCATTGACCTCGCGTAGCCGTTCGAGCAGCAAGACGCTCGCGATACGCTTTTCATACCCTTTCGGAACGGCAACCGGTTTGCTGAGGAAATGAGGCCAGTCGGTCGGTGGATTGGGATCGATTAGCACTTCCCATTCCGGGCCTTTGATATCGGCTTCCGTCACGCCCGTATCAGCACCGCCGCTTTTGATTTGCTGGATGACCTCCCAGATCGCTTTCGGAGTGTGCTTGTCGATACCGGGCAACGCACCGGTTTTCTTCAGCGTCTTGACCGTGACGGCAACCTCCGCCTCGGAGTCAAGGTCTTCGAAATAGTCCCAACCGTCGCGTACGAGCTGCGAGATCGGATCGCGTGCTAGGGGAATGGCCAGAGCGGACAAAGTGATCGGAAACCAGCTATTCGTCGCCCCGAGCAACACCGCGCGTGCCTGCTGGTTACAGTCGGCGTCGTATTGATCCATATGAGGATGACGACCCCGGCACTTGGGCAGGTTCTCTTTGCCGGATTTTCCGAACGCTTGAGCCATACTGCGCGACGCACCGCACTCGTCGCATTTCACCCAAAGGTTCTCGGTCTGCAGCGACGCACCACTCTCGTAGAATCGCAACGTTCCTGTGCAGCCCGACGGCCCGTTATGCACGAAGTAGTGCCACGGAAAATCATCGAGATGGCCGGCGCGGCAGGCGAGCAAGAATCGGGCGGGAACGGCGTCCGCATGTTTGGAGCCTTTGCAATCCTTGTGAATGAACCGGGTGCGTTCGGGCCGATAGCGATCCTCCTTACATTCGAAGAGACCGAGATCGTATTCCGATAGCAAGCCGCATTTCACGCAGCGCAGCCAGCGCGGAAACGGACGCACGGGCACGCCGATGTAGGCTTCGGCGGACCAGACGTCGATATCGTCGCTTTTCTGAAACGGTGGAACGCGCAAGCTATCGACCTGCTGTCCCAGCTCGTTCCTGACAGCGGCGAGCAGCCTCGCTTCTTCGATCGGCTGGCAACGGCTCTTTTCCCACCGATCGATGCCCAAGGTGACGACCGACAGACTAGGCATGTCGATCAGCGCGCCTGGACCGTAGGTCCACAGGAGCTGCGAAGGCCGGACCTGGCCGATGGGGGTTTTTTCACCGCTCATGCGTCTCCTCCATCGCTGTCATCGTTCTCGATCGGCGGCGGAGCCCAGGCCGGACTGGACCCGCCATGGCGATCGATACTCATGACGAGGCGCACGCCCGGCTCGACTTCACGCATCGACATAGGAACCGTGAAATTGTCCCACGCTTTGATGCCGGGTCTATGCAGCAGCGCAACCATCGTGTCCTTCTTCGGTCCCTTTTTCTCGTAAGCGAGCGTGCGTCCGCCTTTTCCTGCCTCGTTGGCCCATTCGTCGAGGCGCTCCTTGAGTTCATCGGACGCGAGGGTCTTGATCGCCGCCTCCTGCGATATACTCCAGGCGCGATCGACGATTACACTGGACGCGCGAGCGACTTCGGCCTTGTCGGGCTTGTCGAGAACGCCTGCTCCAACGTTGGGATTGAAGACGTCGTTCTCTAACCGCACCACGCTGAGCAGTGCGCCGGTCAATCCGCGGTCCATCGCCCGCGGCGAGAACGGTGTCACGGACTGCGCCTCGACATGTTTGTAGAATGTGGCGTGGTAGTGCTCGAACGTCTCGTAGTGCGACAAATCACGTGGCCGTGCCCATGTCAGGACCGTGCAGACGAGGCCGGGAGACGAGCGGCCGACGCGGCTCGTCGCCTGAATGTATTCGGCGGTCCCTTTTGGCTGGCCGTTGACGGCCATCAAACCGAGGCGGTTCACGTCGACACCGACCGAGAGCATGTTGGTGGCGAGTACCACATCGATGGCGCGAGCTTCGCCGTCGGCCCATTCGGTGACGTACTTCCCTTTCGACGGATCGAACCTCGCTTTGAACTTCACTTCCAACTGGTCGAGATATTTCGGGATATCCCGGCTCGACACGCGCGAAGTCAGCTCGCGGATATTGCTGACACTGCGCTGCGCCAGCCCCGGCCGCTCGAGGAGACTCATCTGCACGCGGTAGGATCGCGTCTGCACGTCGTCCTCGGCGAGCCGCTTCATGCCACCGAGCTCGCGCAGAGAATTGAAATAACCGACTGCTGTCAAATAGGGGTCAGCGGCCTGACCAAAACGGTCGAACAAAGCCTGCGAAGCAGTCAGGAAGGCGGTATAGACACGGATCAGCATGGCTGGGCGCGAACTTCCCGGCGAGCAAACGCCCATATAGCGCCGCCCCGGAATTTGCTCGGTCGGCCGCTGCACCGAGAAGAAATTGTCGGCGACATTGAGGCCGTGCGGCGGGAAGACCGCGACACGGCGCATGAAGACGTTGTTCACCTGCTCGGACGCTTTGCGCACCGTCGCAGTCGAGGCGACGATCTTGGGCTTGATGGTGAGCTCGCCGATCTTCCAACCAGACAGCTCGTCGATTGCGGTCTCGTACAGTCCGACCATCGTCCCCAATGGACCGCTAATCAGGTGGAACTCGTCCTGGATAATCAAATCAGGCGGCCGTAGCGGCGTGATCGTCTGCGCTGTCGAGCGCGGCAATCCCTTGCTCGCCGGATGATTGCCGCTGCAATCGGATTCGGGCCACAACAGGCCGTGACGCGGACACTCGCTCGTGGCGCGTCCAAACAGCGTTCGCACCTGCCCGCGCCATGCCATCAAAGCGAACTTGTCGACCGTGGCGATCATCATCGAGGGCGGACGGTGATAGATTTCTTCGTCGACCACGACGACAGGGATGCCGGGGTGTGGCTTCTTGCTCGACTTGCCGCGCGAGAATTCGCAGTGGCTCTTTTTGTCGCCGCAATAAATCGTCGTGCGTTTGAGGAAGGTATCGACATCAATGTCGCGCTTATCGGACACTTCACAGCCGCACCACGGACAGCTGGTCAACTGGGCCGGCGACGTTCCGCCGGCGTCGAACTTGTCGGGATCGCGAATGTCTTTGATCGCGCGGTGAGCGTCATCCGTCTTGCCGGGCGTCACCTTGTTGCCGACCCACAGGCCGATGGTGAACGGTTCTTGGCCTAACGACTCGTCACCATTCGCGAGCGATTCCTGGCGCAACAGTTCCATCGCACAAATCAGTGTCGATGCCCTCTGGAATTGCTGCAGGGTCAGCAGCCGCAACGTGTAGCGCATGATGACGCCGAGACCGCGGCCACCGTCGAACCCGCCTAGCTTCCCTTGGAGGCGCCTGATCGCCATGGCGAAAGCGGCGACGCCGAGATAGGCCTCGGTCTTACCGCCTCCCGTCGGGAACCACAGCAAATCGGCGTAGGCGTCTACCGGCTCGCTGCGATCCTTATGCGTCGGATCGGCGAGCGAGGGCAGCGAGAGTAAAATGAAAGCGAGCTGAAACGGTCGCCAAGAACGGTTCTTGCGCAGTTCGAATGCTGCAAGGCCCTTGCCTTCGCCACGGCGCCTCGAAAGCGCGTATAGGCTATGAATGCGTTGCCGCGCCATCGCATGGTTGGCGAACCGGAAAGCCTTCAGGGCTTTGTCGTCGGACTTGTCGGCAAGGACAGCAATGCCTTCTTCCAGTCGCGTTCTTATTTCCTGACACCGCTGCAACGCGGCCTTGGCTGGGGCATCGTGCCCGACGACGTCGGCTCCGATACGTGCCGTCTGTTCATCGATCCATTCGCCGTAATCGTCCGCGAGGATCGACAAGGTGGCGACGAGATCGTCGCGCTCCATAGCCGCGAGCGCGTCCATATCGAGATAGCCGTTGTCGACCATCTCGCGCATCGCCGGTCGATCCTCGGGCCTGAGGCCGGGAGTTTCAGTGACCGGCACTTCGTATTGCGGCATGACAACGGTACGTACGCTTGTCGCGCGCTCAGGATCGCCGGCCACGGTATCCGCATGCACGGCGACGCCGTGCCCGACCGCGAACTCGACTTGCCTGCGATAGATCATTTCGAGGGCGTCGCGTTCGGGATCGTCACCGTTGTCACTTAACGCGAGTCGCCGCCGGAAGATCGCGGGGTCTGTCGCACCGGAAGCGGCAAGCACCGCAATTTCGGGTTGGAACAGCCAGGCGCTGTCCTTGTTCTCTTCCGGCTCCTGCTGAGCATTCACCAGAAAGAGCGTAACGAGGCGGTCTCCGTTCGCGTTTTTGCCCCGGATCGTTCCCTGAATGCGTATTTCGGGATGATCCTTATCAGGCGCATGATGTGGAACCACTCCTTCGGTCAAATCCAGCGTGATTTTCCCACCGCAAGGCACACGCTGCCAGACCTTCGTTTTGACCTCTTCCTGTCTGGTTTCGACGACGTTGCCTTCTTCGTCTTTGACCTTCCTGTTGATCGTCTTTTTGTATTCGTGTTCGTGGATACGAAGATATTGCCCCCACCGGGCGTCGACTTCGATCTTGTCGATATCTCCGTCGACGCAGAAGGTAAATCCGAAGCTCGACGGAATGAGTGATTGATTGCTCTGTGCGTCGATCTCGTCAGCCGCTTCGGCCTCGGCGTCGACCTTGCCGGTCGTACCATCGAATTCGGCTCCAGGATCGTGGCGACCGGTATGGACTTCCAGATCGTCGGGCTCTTTTTCGTCCTCCGCTTCGAGCGGTCCTTCGAGACCCTCGATACCGCCCGCTTCGCCGCGCTGCTGTGGCGCGAGTTTCCCGACCAAATATCGATCGCGCACTCCCATATCGACAATATGCTCGTGTGGGCCGTTCGCAGGACCAAGAAGGTCGTCCATGACGGCAAGCTGGAGCAACTCTCGAATATAGGCTTGATTGTCAATTAACGGGACGTCTTCGAGCGCCTTGCCCGTCAATTTCGGCACCGCGCCGACAAAATCATTCCACTGCAAACGTCCTATCGAACCGGAACTGGGCAGTGAAAAACCAACTCTCGCCAAGCTCGTCCCGGCCAAGCATTCCACAGAGCGGTCGAAGTAGACAGTTGTGTTCTCCAAATCTGATCTGAGGCGCAGAACTCGGCCGACACGTAATGTTCGGCCAGAGTTCTCGGTAACTAGAAACCAGTCGCCTTCGGTGATGCCTTTGAAGAGGGTCGGGACACCGATCAACGTGGCGACGCTGTCTGGAAACGGAAAGTTGCCGGTACCGTCATCCAAGGCCAGCCATGAGTTGCACCCCGAGAACTCTCGCCCTATTTCTTCAGTACCTTGTGTGTCTGCATCGGTCGACATTTCGAAATCGTCATCAAGGCGTTGCCTAATGACATTGTTCGCCATGTTTTGTTGAAGCTCTGTCATGCCTGTGACGACGATTTTGTCGTTGAATGTCTCGCGTCCTAGCTCCGCCATCAATCGACCAAGCAACTCGTCCAGAAAACTACTCGATACCGAGCGGACGCCGGTGAAATCGATTTGGATGGGTTCTGCCGCCTCAGGCAATAATGCCAGGATTTTGCGTCGGATGCGGGTTGCCGGTGGCCGGCTACCCGTGTGGCTGCACTCGTTTTGTAAAACGAAACCGCTTTCTGCGATTCTTTCGCCTTCCGAGAACAGAAACATCGAGTCGCCGCTGGCGGCAATCCAAGTGTCCTCCAAAGACACCGGATTTCTGAGGTCGAAAGACATGGCAACGCCGGTACCCGCAATGTCAGATCCAGTTCGAAACCGGCCTATTTCGCCTTGTTTCATTTCATAGGTGGACTTTCCGGACCAAACGGAGAAACCACCCTTGTTCTGGGTCATAATTTCCAGACTGCCGGCCATCCCGTTGCCTTGGCCGACTTGCTTGTCCCGTGTCTTTCCTCGCGTTAAAGCGATTTCGATCGCTTCAGCATCGGTCTCCATACCGAAACTGCCCGACAAACTTCCAAGCAACCCAATGCCGTTATCGCAGATTGCGATGTCTAGTCGCTGGAGATTTGGGAAATACTGAGCACAAACAACGCCAGGGGTCGGAGATTCGGAATGAATGAAGACGTTGTCGACAATCTCGTTAACAGCCCATTCGAATGCAGGCAGGAATGCTGAAGCCTCGTCGAATTGTTGAAGCACCATGTCGGCGATAAGATTGACGGCATTGAAAACCGCCTCTCCATCTTTGACCAAAAGTATGGGAAGAAATCGTCCGGCCTCCGGGCTTCGACCATGATCCGGTTCTGCGAGGCCCAAGGCCCTATGGAAATCCATCCGGGCAAGGTAGGAGATAGCTGGCGACGTACCAATCAGAGAAACCGCCCGCCCTTTATGCTGTTCACCGAGCAACCAGCTTGTCAGGAGCGCGATTGCGCTGGTTTCTAGAAAACAATCATCCGAAAACTGAACGAAGATCGACTTATCTTTGGTTGGACATCGGCCAATCGCGACCTGCATCTCTTCGAGGCCGACCCGACCTGAGAGATCAATACTCGCCATTTAGTTAGCCTCCGTTGGAAATTCGGTAATCAGAGCCGTCCTCACACGGTCAAGCTCATTGTTACCGTTGGTTACGAGGATGCACCACTCCCGTCTGGCGCGATAGTCATCATGTCATGAGTTTTGTCCGTCACAGGCCACCTCCCCGAACCGCGAACAAATCGTCGAGCGCGTCGGCATCGGAGGCCTTACTCGCTGTAGCGCGCTTGCCGGTGTTGCCCGACTTACTTTCGTCCTCGTGCCGTACTTTGTTCAACGCCACTAAGTTCGAAATAATTTGCGTTGCGGTTTCTTCAGATACATAAAATCGCCGCCGATCGTTTAACGGAAGGTGGGAGATGTCATAGAAGTCATGCCGTAGTAGTATTTCGTCAAAACCATACGCTTCCAACACCGCCTGATCTAATTCCATTATGATTGATCTGAATTTTTGGACGCAATCGTCCTGATTTTCTTCATTGTTGATCAGATTATAGAATTCCGTTGGTCCAATATTTTTTTCTGAAAGTATTTTTTGACGTTTTTCGTAATATTTATTTCCTATTTCTTCAAGAAATTTTGTATTGTTTTCGGGCATTGGAAACGTATCGAGCGCCTTCGATGTAGAATATGATAAAGTTATTCCTCGCGAGCCAGACCTCCAACGTGCCCATACATCATGTATGTTCGACTGTAAGACCCCAAATGAACCATAATCCGAGAAAAAAATTGCTTTTGTTTTCTGATTAAAACCAGCCTTGCCCACATACCGTCTCAAAACGATGTACTTGGAAACGGAAGGCATTATGAGATAAGTATTATTATTTTCTTGCGCCTTTCTCAGTTTTGGGCGCATATCCCAGAACTTCCAAAAACAATCTTGATGTATTTGTCCGGTCTGACCGTCTCGGAATGGTTTAACTTTTGCAACTACACGTTCAAATGCGAAGCTCCATTGTGCGGCTTCCGTTTGGGACTTATCCTCAAAATCAATTACCCAACGATAGGGTTCAAGGGCCGGAAGGTCGACGATGTCGTCACCTCCAAAATAGGGTCTAATAATCTCATCTGCATCTTGGTCCTTGTTGGAGATTTCCGCCATTTCGGCTTCAGACAATACGAATCCTTCTCCCATCAACTTGAATCCGTCGGACTTCATGTCTCGCATCGATCTTAGTTTTTGCACCTTGAAATGCGACATTGAATCAAGCGCCGGGGAAATAAATGTAACGAACCTTCCATCTAATTTTCTGGCACCATTCCACTTGCCTTTGAAAATGGAGAAAACACTCACAGTAACCGAAGCGCTTCCGGGCCAGGGAGAGCTTGGATTGGCTGAAAATATCTCGCCACCATGTGTAAGCACTTGCTCGAAACCAACGTCTTTATTGCCGGTATCCTTAATTGCGCTAGTCGTGACAAGACCAAGGCAACCGGAAGGTTTGAGCAAAGAGAACGCTCGAAGAAGGAAAAAAACGGCTAAATCAGGCGAACCAGAAACAAAATTTCTGATTATATCGAGCGCGCGGTAATAAGATTGACCTGTATTGGATGTTATTACTCTTCCACCCATATAGGGGGGATTACCGACAATCCCATCAAACCCGCTATTTTCGCGACCGAACACCTCTGGAAACTCCAAAGGCCAATGGAAGGGACGCCTCGGTGCCTTTCCGTGGGAAAGGTCAGTACTCAATCTATCTCGTGCATGGCGCCGTAATAAATCGATCGAATGTCTATCACCGGCTATGCTCTTGCCTGCCTCGACAGACAAAGCCGTTGTGTCGATCGCTTTGGCGCCGGTCGCCAGAACCTCTCCAATCAATGCATCGGATATAAATTCAGGCAGCGACAACTTTGCACGTGCCTGTTCGTCCAAATTTGCCATGACCTCAACGTCATGAACGTCGCGGATGGGATGACATCGAAGTTTGGCGCGCAGCGTCATCGCTTCGTTTACAGTTTGATGGATTTTGGCAGCAAACAGCTTTTTTGAACTTCCCTTTCCGGGCTTCATGTCGAGATATAGCAATTGATCCAGCCTATGGATGCCCAACAGACCATCGCCTGCGCGGAGGTTGTGGTCGAGAAAACCGAAGGGTCGTCCCTTGGCGAGTGTGACAAGCCAGATGGAGAGCTTGGCGAGTTCGACGGCTAGCGGGTTAATGTCAACGCCATACAGGCAACGCTCTGCTATGAGGCGTCGAGCGGTCAACAATCTTTCTTCTAGGTTGTTTCGAAGAGGCTCGTAGCCGTTTCGCTTTTCGACAACGATACCTTCAGTGGTCACCGCGTTTCCGGACGCTTCACTCTGATCCCACGCCTCGACCAATCTTTCGGAAAGCCAGCGGCATACTTGGACCAGAAACGCCCCAGATCCCATAGCAGGATCACAAATCTTGAGATCAAGAAGCTCCGCTGGTGATTTGAGCTTCCACTCTTCACGTGGCGATCCTTCGGACGGGCCGACATAGACGATCGGTTCCAACGTTTCCTTGACGATCGCTTCGGTCAGAGATTTTGGAGTGTAATGAGTACCGGTCTCTCGGCGATCCGCCCCGGTGGTCACCATGAAGGTGTCAACCGGGTAAACAAGCGGATACCCCCAACCGTCCATTCGCAAGAAATGAAAATACGGCTTGATACGGTCACGGAGCGCTTTGTCTCCATGACAGGCGGTCAGAAGTTTGTCCGCGTCGGCGTCCTCGAACTTCTTCGCGAGATCATTCGTTACACGGCTCGCGGAGCTTCCCGTCCGGTTCTTGAGCAAGTCGGCGACCGCGTCGCCGCTCTTCTCGACCGCGGACTCCAATTCATCAAGTGTAATCCAAGGCTTCTTCGCACTCTTGGTCGCATCGAGATCCAGCGTCACGCCTTTGGCACGGACGACGGTACGCTCCAGAAGCCCTTCGTACACGTAGCCGATCTGTTCGACGTCGAGTGCCCGGTACGACAGAGTTCTCCCTTGAAAAAGTTGCACGGCGTCGAGCAGAAGCAAGACCGTTCGGTTGTCGATCGGTAGCGGCATCGCTGGATCGGCTTTCCAGTTCGAATCTTTCGCGCGTCCCTCGAGAAACGGGAAACGATCGGGATCGAAAAGCGAGCCACCGAGTGCCGGCAAACGGAGCGCTTCATGCCCGATGCCACCGTAGACTGCGCGGAATATAGCGAGCAGACGTGACCAGGCATCCCAACGTCGTTCCAGGATTTCTTCGGCTTCGCTGCGCAATTGCATGCGCAGCGTCGAAACGGCGTAGTTCGCTTCGTAACGTTCGTCCCCCATAAGCAAGAGATCACGCTCTTCTGCCGACAATAGGAAGACGATCCGCATCATGATCGTCAGGGCGGCTTCGTACAATTCGGCTGGCTCGACTCCTTCGAGAAGCTCGTAATTGCGATCGACGTTGGCACGGTCAAGGGATTGGATCAGAACTTCGACGGCACGGCGAACCTGCTCACCGAGCGCATCGGTAACTTCGTCTTGTAGCTTGAGCGACTCGTCGAGAAGCGCTGGCAACTGCTCGCTGCGGTCGACGAAAAAACGCCTTACGCCAAGAAGGTTGACGAAAGCCTGAAGTGTCTTGGGCTCCTGACTCCAAAGGTTGGCATACCAGCTCGCGAAGCTCGTCACCGCGCCAACCGGCGCGTCGACGAACATCCATCGCTCGCCATTCGTCACGAGCCCAATGCGCACACCCGTCGCTCGGCACAATTCCACCATGCGCTCGGCCGGGCTGGCGGGCCAACCGTCGGTTTTCAAGGGTTCGTCGAGCGCGACGCTGGGGTCGTAAACACAAACGAGCATCAATGGCTCGTCACTTTTCTGGTCGTTCACGATAGCGTAGTCGGGGTGAATCACGACACCGCGTTCGGGAATCTCGCATCGCAAAGCTTGAGGCAGATCTCGGCGCGACTTGAAAACGTCACCCGCACCGTCCTCGTCCAGTTCCAAACCTTGCCGCAAAACTAGATTGATCCATGCCGCGTGGATGGTGGCCAGGTCCGGGTCTTCGAGGTCCTGCGCTTCGCGCCATTCATCATAGGCCTGTCGAAGGACCCTACGCTTGGAGGCGTCTAGTTCCTCCAATCCTTGCGGAAAGGTCTTCGTCAGAACTGGCTCCGCGAGAAACGGCCCAGAGATATCAATCAGCGAAAGCCATTCGGCATGTTGACTTGCTGTGCTCATACTTCCGCCCTCGCCAGCACGGATTCGGGCACTATGAAGATAACTGCAACCGGGAATGTCCTGTCGTCGAGGTCATGGTAACGCTGTTCGATCGCAACGATTTCAGCTTCTTTTTCCATGGGGATACGGGTTAGCCTCGCTCTTAGCGCTTCGTTGTCGCGGCGCACCTGCAAGCGCTCATCCTCGTGCCACTGTTTGATCCAATCGATCTGTTCTGGCTCGGCTTCTTTTTTCAATTCTTCTTCGATCGCGTTCGAAAGTTCGTCAAGAACAGTGGTGATATTCTTGATTTCCTGCGTCTTTCGAGTTTCCAACGTGGATTCGAGATTGCGAAGACGATCGCGAGACCGCGCTTCGGCGGTTTGAGAGAGTGCGTCTTGGTGTTTGACGAACCTGGCCGAAAGCTCATTGAACAAAGGTTCTGATGCGCGGCACTCAGAGGATACCGCAAGCCATTCATTCACTTGGGTGACACGCTGCTCGCGCGCAAAGCCGGTGCTCTTCAGATAACCACCCGAAACCGTCAGTTCTTCATGGAGACGGTGGTGATTGCCACCAGTGACAACAAGACGCGCCACGATCACGGCAGCTGGTTCGTCAAGCATCGTATCCGGGACAGATCGGACGTCGATGCGGTGGAGCTTTTTGACATCGTCCTGCGCCCAAACCTCGGCGCGCATCAGCCTCAGACACATCTGGACGAGGCGATGGTTCAGGTGGATCAGGACGACATCGTCCCTGTTCTTCGCCACATCGTGGTCAAAGGTGATCGGGCGGAGCTTGCCCGTAAAGGGATGATGCAGTCCTTCCATACAGCGTGCCCAAGAGCCAGTCAGCGCCGGCATTTCGAAGACGGTGCCGCAAGGCGCACCTTCTAGCTCGACCTCCTTCAGCGGCGGCTTTTCGGCCAACGAGAGACCGGCTCTCACCGCAGCACAAATGCGCTCCGGGGTAAGGTGAAAATCTTTTTGGGTCTCTTGAAGGCGCTCGTGCAACCGGGTGATGCGTTCTTTGAGTTGGCGCTCAGCGCGCACGAATCGCTTGGCTTTCGCAGCACGCGCTTCTGCTTCCCTCGTATCCAGTTCACGCCGTGTCCCTTCAATGAGCCCCGCCATTTGGGGAGCGATGACAGGGTTCACGCTTCCCATGTCTGCGCGCATGGCTTCAAGCTTCTTGAGCGCGCGAATAATGTCGTCCTTGTGACCGCCGAGGTTGTCGCTTTGAGCGGCGCCACCGTCGACAGGATGCCAAATCAGTACCTCGTCGTGCCTCTGTCCGTGACGGTCGATACGACCGTTCCGTTGTTCCATAACGTTCGGGTTGTAGGGGATTTCGATATGGATCAAGCTGTTACAATAGTTCTGTAGATCGATGCCCTCCGAGGCCGCATCAGTCGCTAAAAGGATGCGAACCGGCGAATCAGTGGGGTTGGTCTGGAAGGCGGCCTTCACGATCTCCCGGTCGTCATGGTCCATTCCGCCGTGAATGATCGCGAGTCTGTCGCCGCCGAAACCGTTCGACGCGAGTATCTGCTGAAGCCATTGCTGCGTGGTGCGATACTCGGTGAACAGAATGACCCGTCGATCGTTCCAATTACCGTCGGTTTTGAGATTGTCGTTGACCCATTCGACGATGGCACGCGCTTTGGAATCGGCGCGCTGGGCATTCTTTTGTGCCCAATCCCGCATTTGGTCGAGCAGTCGTTTCTCTTCTTCCGTCAGCGGAGCCGTTCGCTTGGTCGCCTCTTCGACCGCTTCATTCTGGGCTGCTTCGGTCTGCCGGTCATCGGCGTAATCCTCTTCCGCTTTCTGGATCGCTTTGCGCAGGATGCGGTCAGCCAAAGGATCGGCCTTTTGCACCACCTGGCCAGCAGTCAAAGTCGCGAAATGCTTTTCGAGAGTGGAGGCAAAGGCGGCTGGCGATGAGAAGAGCCTCTTCTTCAGCATACCATTGACGAATTTGGTCGCGGTGGAACCGCTGTCTTGCGTCGTCAGCTCTCGGCTTTTGCAGTAGGCGTCAAGGACATGATGGATGGCACGTTCGTCGTCCTTAAATGGAATGGGCAGTGCTTGCAGGTTCCGCTTCGGATAAAGTGGTTTGCCGTCACTATCGACGAGGTCGGTTTTGAGCCGCCGGACCATCACTTGCGAGAGCTGCTTGTCGTCGGGCAAAATGTTCCGCGAGAAGCGCTGATCGTCGAGTAGTTCCAGAAGCGACGTGAAAGACTCGGTGTAGCCGTTGTGAGGAGTGGCGGTTAGAAACAGCTTGTGTTGGAAGTGCGGTGCGATCTTTCTTATTAGACGCGTTCTCAGGCTTTCCAGGGCATAGTGTGTGGAACCAGCGGGCGCTACGTTGTGCGCTTCATCGACCACCAGGATGTCGAATTTTCGTGGATAGCTGGCATGAAAGGGAAGTATGTCCTTGAGCGTACGATGGGCCTCACCCGACTTGATCCAGTCTACTGACGTGATCAGGCGAGGAAATGAAGTCCATGGATTTGCATGAATCCCGCGGTTGCGTCTGAGTTCCTTGACGTAGTCTGTATTGACGATCTTGAATTCCAGCCCAAATTTTCCGAGCATTTCGATGCGCCATTTCTCTTGAAGTGACGCTGGACAAACGACGAAAACCGTGCGGGCGCGGTGTCGCAACAGCAATTCTTGAATGACCAAGCCTGCTTCGATCGTCTTGCCAAGGCCGACATCGTCGGCAATTAGCAGGTTGGCTCTCGCCATATCGATTGCGCGGACCAAAGGATCAAGCTGAAAATCTTCGATACTGACGCCGCTTCGGAAGGGAGCCTGAAGGAAACCACGGTCGGCGTTCGTTGCCGCACCCCATCTCACCGCATCAAGAAACGCTTCCAATCGCTCGGTGTCGTCCTGTCCTGTGACAGAAGGTAAGCCCGCCCTTTCGATTACGTGAGCGCCAGGTTCGATCTCCCATATCACCTCGATTTCTTCACCGAGGCTGTCTTCGTCGATCGACGACAAGGTTAGGCAATGCTGCAGTGCAGTCGATCCGTTGTCTAGTGTCGAGGCTTGTACATCCGCGACAACCCACTGCCTGCGCCGGACTTCGACAAGCTGCCCAGGTTCGGGTGAGTTCGAAAAATAGCTTTGGGAAGGCTTGGGTTCGGTGCTGGCTAAAGACATCAGGCAGCGCACTCCTGGGATTCGTAATACTCTTGGACATGCCGAAGAATGCTCTTTCCGATCGCTTTGCCGAGATTCACTGGAACGGCGTTGCCAATCAATCGACCGATCGACTTGCGATAGATCGCGCCTTGGTTCGGAACGAATTTGTAACTACGAGGAAAACTCTGCAGGATCGCCCCTTCGCGAAGCGAGATCGCTCGATCTTGTTCGGGATGTCCAAACCGTCCGTTGCCGAAACCATAGTACTGCGTGGTCATGGTCGGGGCCGGGGCATCCCAAGTCATCCGGCCATAGACACTCGGATAGGTTTTGCCGGAACTCCTCTTGTGGCAGTCGGCGACAAGCTCTTCTTTCCAGTCGCGCCACGTGCCGCCCGGTTTTGACGCCTTGATCCTCTCTAGATTGAGCGGAGAGAGCTCGCAGGCCTGGTGTAGGGGATCGCTCTCGCAAATTTCCCCAGCCTCCAAAGGTGGCAAACCCTCGATTGCTTTTCTTACAGTTCTTCGACGTCCAACAGGGGTGGTAGGATCGATCAATTCTATCGGACCGAGTTTCGATGCGAGCAATACAAGCCGATTGCGTTGTTGTGGGACATTATAGTCGGCACAATTCACGACGTTGTGCCAGACATGAAACCCCTGGTTTTCAAGGCTTGCAATGAAGCCGGCAAAGACATCTTGCTTTGCGAGTCGCGGCACGTTTTCCATCGTGACTAAATCGGGCTCGGTTTCTTTTGCAATCCGACAAAATTGCTGGAGCAGATTCCAACGGTCATCTTCGGGACCACAACGTCCCTGCTGATAGGTTGAAAACGGCTGGCATGGAGCGCATCCGGCTAGCAGAGTAAGGTTCGCCCCCACAAAGAAATCGGACAGATCACTGGCTGAAACTTCATCAACGGATTTGAGGAGAAATCGAGCTTTGTTGTTCGCTTCATAGGGGTATTGGCAATGTGGATCGATATCGATACCCAGCGCTACATCAACGCCGGCAGATTCCAATCCCTTGGTTAATCCTCCAGCCCCGCAAAACAAATCAATGCCTTTGAGGACGACCTTATTACGCCGCCTTTGAGTCGACAGTTTATCTTTCAAGCCGCTTTGCGGCATGTTCCCCCCCCTAAGTTACTTATCTAAGGTCGTTGGCTTCGTCGCCCAAAATGCGGTCGAATCGAACTCTATCAGGCGGCCATATTCTTCGACCAATTGAGCTACGACAACACCACGGCCTTATTTTTCGTTGACTTCGGGCTAGGCGCAATCGGTGTCAAGAAGTCGATCGAAACCATTCTCCGCGTCCCTTGCGGACATCGCTTTAGGCAGAATGACCTTTGAGCCACAATGGATCCTTTTTGCTTTCAAATGCAACCAAAGTTATCTGATCGGATCAGTGCAACTAGCTCGCTAGATGCAAGCCTGCATATGGCCTTCATAAGGGCTGACCAAATAATGACGTAGACGCACGAACTTAGGTCACTCGAAGTTCATTGCCGGCATGTCGGGAATGCCACAATCTGTACAGTCCGCCTTCATTTCTGGAAAATCTTACACTCAACGAATTCGCGATGGAAATGACAGCGGAAAACCGGGCCATCTTGGGGCAAATCAACTTTAGGATTTTGCATTTAAGAAGGAGAGGAATGAGGCTCACGTGATGATCACGAAAGTCCAAAGCGATTGGTGGTTACTATGTGGTTACTTTTCCAAAGCTCAAATTCGTTGAACAGATGCTAAGTTTTTGAAACATATGGCGCACCCGACAGGATTCGAACCTGTGACCTCTGCCTTCGGAGGGCAGCGCTCTATCCAGCTGAGCTACGGGTGCTCTTCGCGGCGCGGGATTTGCGCGGCGGATAGAGGGGTCTGATACAAGATCCGGCGATCCGGGGCAATTGCTTTTTGAGATTTTGGACAAGATATCGGCGTGGCTGTACTGCCAGATGAAAGTGGGCGCTTTGCTTGCTTGAGGCGGCTTTGATGGGTGTGAAGTGCCGACAAAGCTCCGAGAAAATCTTGGCGGGCGACTCGACGCAAACGGCAGGGCTGAAATGTCGGAGGGGTCTGGAAGCAGGAAAAAAATGTCCGGTGCGGTGATAGGGCGGCGAGGGTCGTGCGTAGGAAGGTCGATGACCTGAGTTTTGCAGAGACCGATGACCAAGACAGATAAATGCCGATCGCTGGTTCTTGTGCTGGGGGACCAGTTGAGCATGGACCTCTCCAGTTTGAAGCGCGCAGACCCGGACCGCGACAGGGTGTTGATGGCTGAGGTGATGACGGAAGCCACCTATGTACGCCATCACAAGAAGAAGATTGCCTTCCTGTTCTCGGCCATGCGCCATTTCGCCGAAGAGCTTCGGCAGGACGGATGGACGGTTGATTACGTCAAGCTGGACGACCCGGACAACACTGGCAGTTTCAAAGAGGAGGTGGAGCGCGCGTGTGGCCGCCTGCAGCCGGAGCAGCTACTGGTCACCGAGCCCGGTGAATGGCGAGTGCTGGAGGACATGCGCTCGTGGTCGGATGCCCTCGGCCTGCCGGTGGAGATCCTCACGGATACGCGGTTTTTTTCAACGGTCGCGGATTTCCGGGCCTGGGCGGATGGGCGCAAGCAATTGCGCATGGAATATTTCTATCGGGAAATGCGCCGTTCGACCGGCTTGCTGATGGACGGCGACAAACCGGCGGGTGGCAAGTGGAATTATGATGCCGACAACCGCAAACCGGCAAAGCCGGACCTCTTCATGCCTGAGCCGAAACACTTCAAGCCCGACGCGACCACGCGGGAGGTCCTGGAAATGGTCGGCGAGCGGTTTTCAGAGCATATCGGCGACCTGGAGCCATTCTGGTTTGCGGTGACCCGCAAGGAGGCCGAGAAAGCCTGCGATCATTTCCTGGAGGAGGCTCTGGCTGATTTCGGAACCTATCAGGACGCCATGCTGCGAGACCGGAAGTTCCTGTTCCACTCTGTGCTGTCGGCCTATCTGAATGCTGGCCTGCTGGACGCCAAGGCGCTGTGCCGGAAGGTGGAGGCGGCCTGGCAGGCGGACAAGATTCCGCTCAACGCGGCCGAAGGGTTCATCCGGCAGATTCTTGGCTGGCGCGAATATGTGCGTGGTATCTACTGGCTGAAGATGCCGGACTATGTCGACAGCAATGCGCTTGGCGCGGACCGGCCGTTGCCGGACTTCTACTGGACGGGCAAGACCCGCATGCGCTGCCTTGCCGAGGCCATTGGTCAGACGCTGGAAGAGGCCTATGCCCACCACATTCAAAGACTGATGGTGACCGGCAACTTTGCGCTGCTGACCGGCGTCAGGCCGAAGGACGTGCATGAATGGTATCTGATGGTCTATGCGGACGCCTATGAATGGGTCGAAGCTCCCAACACCATCGGCATGAGCCAGTTTGCCGACGGCGGTCTGCTCGGCTCGAAGCCTTATGTGTCAAGCGGCAACTACATCGACAAGATGTCGGACTATTGCGGCACCTGCTCCTATGACGTCCGTCAGAAGACCGGGGCGGAGGCGTGCCCGTTCAACGCGCTCTACTGGGACTTTCTGGATCGCAACAGCAAGACACTGCGCGGCAATCCGCGCCTGGCTCAGCCCTATGCGTCCTGGGACAGGATGAAGACAGACCGGCAAGAGGCCCTGAAGGAAAGCGCGGCAGATTTTCGCAAGCGCCTCTTTGATGGTGAAGAAGTCTGAAGTTTTCTTCCCATGTCAGGACCGGCGAAGCGCTCTGGAGCGCGGCTTTCTGCCGTTTGTCGGGCCAAGGCCGGTGTCACAAAAAAAACGCGCAGTCGTGAGACTGCGCGAATAAAGTTACTGTGCACGTGGCCCCATCGACCACGGCGGCAACTCTAGCGGCATCTCTTGGGATTGTCATTACCGTAAAATATTTTATTTTTTGATTCACTGTAATGCGACTGATCGTTATTCATACTGAGTTAAATATGAAACAATTTGCAGCTTAAATTAATTTATTAATTTCAGCACCTTAATGTTGTCGTACATTTAAAAAATGCCGCTGCTTCAAAGCAACGGCATTTAGAGCGCAGGAATTTTATCGGCAAATTTGCTTATAATTGGAGGAAATTTTTCCTGATTTGCTGGAAACTTTGACGCGCGTAATGCCTTTTCGAACAAAGCCGAGCTCTTTTGCTGCAGCCCAGGTCACATCTATAACGCGCCCTTTGGCATAAGGGCCCCGGTCATTGATCCGGACGGTGACGGTCTTGCCATTGGCGAGGTTGGTAACGTTCACCAGCGTTCCGAAAGGCAGGCTTCTGTGTGCGGCAGTAAGCTGGTTCGGGTTGGCGCGTTCCCCGCTGGCGGTGGTGCCCCCGAGTTTGTACCAGGATGCTTTTCCGCATTGCTGATAGGCACCGGCCTGAGCACTGGTGAGAGCACCAGCTGCCAGAAGCAAAACACCGCTCAGCGCGACGCGCGATACGTGCCGTGCGAGAACACTTCTCTTCATGATAGTCCCCCTGGAGCCCTTCAAGCCGCCCCGATAGATCGTGAACACAGTTTTGTGACACAGCCAATAACATTCCGTAGCGGCGCCTTTACGCCGTGACAATGATCAAAATGTGGCAGATTTTCTGGACGAATTCGGCATTAGTATAAATTTATAACAAGATTTTAATTACATTTAAAATTTCAAGATTAATCTTTCGTTTACTATAAAAATCCTAAGAGTTGTGGGTTGTTTTTCAGCATCAATTTTAAATACTGAACTGTGTTAGTAATTTTTCATAGCGACGGCGCAAGTGTATTGAGTAGCGCCAACCTGACGATAATTTTGAAAGGACGGTCTGGTGCAGGTCAGCCATCGGTTCTTGAGTGACCGGCTGGAACAATCCGGTCGTGCACGAAGCAATACTCTTACAGGCTTCCACACGTCCTTGCTGGAGGTGCTCCCTCATGCTGCGGCCTATGTCACGAAGGATGGCAGCTTCCTGGTTCATAATCAGCAAATGAAGGCGCTTTGTGCCGCAAAAGGTGTCTCGCCGGTTCCTCTCAGCTTGCCCGCACTTCTTTCAGAAAAATGCTGGCGGCGGTGCGAACCGGTTCTGTCGGCGGGCTTCGGGGGTATCCCGGCACAGGCAAGTGGTGCGATCCTCATGCAATCGGGGGAAACTTTCTGCCACCACATGATCTGCACATCCTTTGTTTCACTGCCGGGTGAACGTCAGGCCGTTCTGGTTCAGTTCGAGCTGGAGCAAAACCGGGAGGACGAAATGGTCGTGATGTCCGAACCGGCAAAAAACGACGCGCTTTCCGGAAAGGCAGAACGTGGCCTTGATCTCATGGAACATTTTCCAGACGATGTTCTGGTGTTTGGTGCCTCTGAAAGTGTCGAGGCAAGAGCTGAAAAACTTCTGCAACTGATCGGCAGTGATTACGATGCCAACTTGCTGGCCGAAGCCTTGGCAAGTCTGGAAGGCGGACTGCCGCAGACCCTCTATATTCCTGAAAACAGAAGTTTTCAGTCCGCCGGCCGTGCCGCCGACCGTCAGATGTGCGAAGTGCGGGTCGTCCCCATTCCCGGTACGGAGCAAGAGCAATCAAGCAGCCGCGCGTCCATGGCTGTCATTCGGCGCAATGTCGATTGCCCTCAGGAAACCGCGGAAAACAGGCGTCTGGCCTATCTCGATCCCTTGACGGGGCTGGAGAACCGCCGGGCTTTCACCAGGGCGCTGAAGCGTGAACTGAAGCGGCTGGCAGCCGACACGGAAACGGGCCTGGCCGTTCTTTATATCGATCTCGACGAATTCAAGAAGGTCAACGATCTTGGCGGTCACGATGCTGGCGACGATATGCTTTTGCGTGTTGCGGCCTGCCTGCGCCTGACCTTGGGCGAATTCGGCACCGCCGCCAGGATCGGCGGCGATGAATTTGCGGGCATGGTGCCGGTTGCCAGTGAGGAAGCCGCCCTCGATATTGCCGAAGAAATTCTTGGTGCTTTTGACCGCATCCGCCTGGAGGTCGGAGACCGTGTGTTCACCATCGGCGGATCCATTGGGGTCGCCTATCTCGGTGGTGGCATCAAATTGCGCGAAACCGATGCGGCAGCTCTTCTGGGCCTGGCCGATCGGGCCTGTCTGCGCGGCAAGCGATTTGGAGGCCGTTCGGTGCAGGTTCACGCGGTTCAGCCACAGGATTTCGAAGGCGTGGGCGGCGAACTGGTGGATCTGCCCGAGCCGGGCAGTTTCCGCGGCAATGAATTGACCCTCTATGCAATGCCGATTGTCTGCCTCAAGCGCGGCAAGCCTTGGGGATCGGAAATCCTGTTGCGTCTCAAGGGCGACCGGGCGCGGGGCCTGTCTTCGCGGGCCTGGATTTCGGCCGCCGAACGCTCCGGTTTCATTGCGAAGGTGGATGCCTGGACCCTGGACAAGGTGCTGGATGCGGCTGAGCGGAATTCGGATCGCAGCATTCTGACGATGAATGTATCGGCGGAATCGGCCCGCGACCCGAATTTCCGCGACGGTCTCTACCAGCGTCTGTCGGTCAATCCGCTGCTGGCGGCCAAGCTCTGCCTTGAAATCGCGGAGAAGGACTTTCTGCGCGAGCCTGCCAGCGTGCAGGCGTTTTTCCGGTTCGTGAATGAACTTGGCTGCCAGACCGCCATCGACGATTTTGCCGGACATTGGCCGGTGCTGTCCCGGTTGACCGGCCTGCGCGTCGATTGGCTGAAGCTTGAATCGAGCCTGACCCAGCAGGTTGTGGAAGAGCCGGCGAAGGCCGCCATCTTGAACGGCCTGGTCCGTGCAGCGCATGAACTCGGCATCAAGGTGATCGCCAAGCACGTGGAAACATCTGAAGAAGCAAGATTGCTTTGCGAATTCGACATCGAAGCGGCGCAGGGCTTTTTCTTCGGCCGTCCGGAGCCTTGGCCAGGCGCCTGATCGACGCTCGGTGCGCACAAAAAAAGAGCGACTCCTGGCGCCGCTCTTTTTGTTTGTCTTTTACGTAACTTAGATGTCGAGATTGGCCACGGCCAGCGCGTTTTCCTGAATGAATTCGCGTCGTGGATCGACCTCGTCACCCATCAGCTTGGTGAAGATATCGTCGGCGTCGTCCGCCTCGCGCACTTTCACCTGCAGCAGGGAGCGGACATTCGGGTCGAGCGTCGTTTCCCAGAGCTGCTCCGGGTTCATCTCGCCAAGACCTTTATAGCGCTGAAGCGAAATGCCCTTCTGGCCGGCTGCGTAGATCTGCGCCAGCAGGGTCCTCGGGCCACGTATCTCCGTGGAGATATCCTTGCGCCGCAAGACGGCGGCCTTGCCGTAGATTTCGTTCAGATGGTCGGCGTGCGCGGCCAGTCGGCGCGCGTCGGTAGACCCCAGCAAAGCGGCGTCGATCATGGCGGCTTCCTGTACGCCGCGCACCATCCGCTTGAACACCAGGCTGCCGTCGTCCTGCGCTTCGCCGGTCCAGCCCCGTTCGAATTCGTCAGCCAGAATATCCATGCGCCGGGCGATATAGGCGGCGGCTTCTTCGGCTTTGCCCTTGTCGTCGAGCATTTCCGGTGTCAGCGCACCGGCGATGGCTGCCTGCTCGACCACATCCCGGTTGTAGCGCGAATGCAGCCCGTCGAAGATGTCGGAAATCGCGCGGGCGGTCTCGGCCACTGCACGAAGGTCCTCGCCAGTGCGCACTTCGCCGTTGGCAAGTGTCAGGGAGGCTTCGTCGAGGCCCTGGCCGATCAGATAATCTTCCAGCGCCTTCTGGTCCTTCAGATACTGCTCTGACTGTCCGCGCTTGACCTTGTAGAGCGGCGGCTGCGCGATATAGATGTAGCCGTTCTCGATCAGCTGCGGCATCTGGCGGAAAAAGAAGGTCAGCAGCAGGGTTCGAATGTGCGCACCGTCCACGTCAGCATCGGTCATGATGATGATCTTGTGGTAGCGCAATTTCTCGACGTTGAATTCCTCCTTGCCGATCCCGGTGCCGAGCGCCGTGATCAGCGTTCCGATTTCGTTGGAGGACAGCATCTTGTCGAAGCGGGCACGTTCCACGTTGAGGATCTTGCCGCGCAGAGGCAGCACAGCCTGGTTTTCCCGGTGACGGCCCTGTTTGGCCGAGCCACCTGCGGAATCACCCTCCACCAGGAAGAGTTCGGCTTTGGAAGCATCGCGCTCCTGACAATCGGCAAGCTTGCCGGGCAGGGAGGCGATGTCGAGAGCGCCCTTGCGGCGGGTCAGCTCGCGCGCCTTGCGCGCAGCTTCTCGTGCGGAGGCCGCTTCCACCACCTTGGAGACGATCGTCTTGGCCGGGGCGGGGTTTTCCTCAAGCCATTCGCTCAGGATCTGCGAAATCAGGTTCTCAACGACCGGCCGCACTTCCGAGGAAACCAGCTTGTCCTTGGTCTGGGACGAGAACTTGGGATCCGGCACCTTGACGGAAAGAACGCAGGTCAGGCCTTCGCGGCAGTCGTCGCCGGAAAGGTTCACCTTTTCCTTTTTCATCAGGCCGGTGGCTTCGGCATAACCGGTCACCTGCCGGGTCAGCGCTGCCCGGAAACCGGCAAGGTGGGTGCCGCCGTCGCGCTGCGGAATGTTGTTGGTGAAGCAGAGTACGTGCTCATGATAGCTGTCGTTCCACCACATGGCGGCTTCGACGGTAATGCCGTCACGCTCGGCCCGCATGTTGATCGGTGCTTCGATCAAGGGGTGCTTGGCGCGGTCCAGATACCGCACGAAGGCTTCCAGGCCACCTTCGTAGAACAGCTCCTCGACATTGTCCTCAACACCGCGCTTGTCGGTCAGGATGATGCGAACGCCGGAGTTCAGGAAGGCTAGTTCGCGCAGACGGTGTTCCAGGGTGCCGAAATCGAACTCGGTCTTGGTGAAGGTCTCCGTGGACGGCAGAAAGGTAACCTCGGTTCCTTTCCTGCCATTGGCAGGGCCAACCACTTTCAGCGGTGCCTGGGCATCACCATGGGCAAAGGTCATGGCGTGTTCGTTGCCGTTGCGCCAGATGCGCAGTTCCAGCTTGGTCGACAGGGCGTTGACCACGGAAACGCCCACACCGTGCAGGCCGCCGGAAACCTTGTAGGAATTCTGGTCGAACTTACCGCCGGCGTGCAGCTGGGTCATGATGACCTCTGCGGCCGACACGCCTTCTTCCGTGTGCACATCGGTCGGAATGCCGCGACCGTTGTCGGATACGGTGACCGATCCGTCCGGATTCAGGGTCACCGTCACGTGGTCGGCATGACCGGCAAGTGCTTCGTCGATGGCGTTGTCGACCACCTCATACACCATGTGGTGCAGACCGGAGCCGTCATCGGTGTCGCCGATATACATGCCGGGCCGCTTGCGCACGGCATCGAGACCCTTGAGGACCTTGATGCTGTCGGCGCCATATTCGGCACCGCTATTGGTTTCGGGGGTCGGGCTGCTGTCGGGCGTGGACGTGTCGCTCATGCGAATCAATCACCAATCGATTTTTCTTTTCCATCCCCGTTATACGGGGTTCCGGCGGGGGTTCAACCACGTGCCGGCCATAGGCCAGCCAGCGAAGGAATTCTGGTGGAAAACCATAAGATTCCGGCGGATTTAAGGGGCCTTGCTCCGCTCGAGCAGGCGTCCCTGGTGCTCCCTGATCTCAAACACTTCCGCTTCCGCTGGCAAAGCTTCGAAGAGGGCCTCGTCCGTGCCGGTCATGAAAACCTGTCCGCCAAGGGAATCCAGCTTCGAAAACAGCGCCGACCGTCGGTCGGGATCAAGATGCGCCGCGACTTCATCGAGCAGCAGAAGGGGCGTCATTCCCGACACTTTGGCTGTCAATTCGGCATGGGCCAGGATGAGCCCGATCAGCAGGGCCTTCTGTTCGCCGGTGGAGGATTGCGACGCCGGCATGGCCTTGGCCGCGTGCAGAACGGTGAGGTCGCTCAAGTGCGGGCCATTGAGCGTGCGCCCGGCCGCGCGGTCACGCCCGCGGCCGTCGTGCAGCATATGCCGGTAGCGGTCCTCCCGGTCGGAGGCGCTCAGACCCGCGGTCTCCGCCTCGAAGGCGCCTTCCAGGCTGACGGTGGCATGGGGAAACGGCAGATCCTGTGCGGCCTGTCCTGCAATCATGCGGCTGAGCAGGTCAACGGTTTCCGTTCTCGCAATGGAGACGGCGGTCCCGAGTTCCGCCACCTGCTGTTCCAACGCGCTCAAATAGGCATCGGAGCCGCCCTGGTCGAGAAGCCGGTTGCGTTGCCGGAGAGCGTTTTCAAAGTCGCTCACCCGGCGTCCGTGGGCCGGGTCGATCGCCAGCGTCAGGCGGTCGAGAAAGCGGCGCCGGTCGGAGCCGGGGCCGGTGAACAGCCCGTCCATCGAGGGCACCAGCCAGAGCACCCGCATATAGTCGAGAAGACTTTCCGAGCCGCGAACCTCCTCGCCGTCGATACGCACCTTGCGCCCGGACGTCCCGGCCACGAGACCGGTTCCAATCCTGGTTTCAAACCCGTCCAGTTGCACCGTTGCGGCAACGCTCCAGCTGCCATCGCCACCTTTCAGGGCAATATCGGCAAGCGCTGCCCTGCGCAGGCCGCGGCCGGCGGTCAGAAACGATATGGCTTCCAGGATATTGGTCTTGCCGGCGCCATTGGGCCCGACAAAGGCGACCATCTTGGCCGTCATCGGCAGCGTCAGGGCGCTGTAGTTGCGGAAGCCGGTCAATGACAGACGGGTCAGCTGCGCTGTCCGGTATTCTGTCATGACCCCACTTCCGCTACAGTTTGGGCGTGCCGCTGAACTCAGACGCGCATCGGCATGAGAACGAACAGGCAGTCGTCAACCGTGTTGTCCTGAATGAGGGTCGGAGAGCCGCTGTCCGCCAGACGGAACAGAGCCGTATCACTCGACAGCTGGTTGGCAATATCGAGCAGGTAGCGGGAATTGAAGCCGATTTCCAACGGCTCGGCATCATATTCGACGGCCACTTCTTCGGTCGCGCTACCGGAATCCGGGTTGTTCACCGTCAGCACCAGGCGGCCTTCGGTCAACGACAGCTTCACGGCGCGGCCGCGTTCGGAGGAGATCGTCGACACGCGGTCGACGGCTTCCTTGAACTCGTCGCGGTCGACGCGCATTTCCTTGTCGTTGTTCTGCGGGATCACACGGCCGTAGTCCGGGAAGGTGCCGTCAATCAGCTTCGACGTCAGGATAACGGAGCCGGTCGTGAGGCGGATCTTGGTGTCTGAAAGCTCGATTTGGACATTGGCTTCCGGCGTCTCGAGCAACTTCTGGATTTCGCCAACTGTCTTGCGCGGCACGATGATGCCGGGCATGCCTGCCGAGCCGGACGGTGCGGGCACTTCAGCCTGCGCCAGACGGTGACCGTCGGTCGCGACCGCGCGGAACTGAAGGCCGGATCCCGCATCCACCGTGTGAAGGTAGATGCCGTTCAGGTAATAGCGAGTCTCTTCGGTCGAAATCGCGAACTGGGTTGCGTCGATCAGCTTGCGGATATCGGCGCCGGTCAATGCGAAGCCGTGGCTGAAATCGCCTGCGGTCAGATCCGGGAAGTCTGTTTCCGGCAGCATCTGCAGGGTGAACTTCGAGCGGCCTGCGCGAATTTCGAGTGTGGCATTGTCGCTGGTGGTTTCAAGAACCACCTGCGAGCCTTCCGGCAGCTTGCGCACGATGTCGTAGAACATATGGGCCGGAACAGTGGTCGCACCCGGCAATTCGATCATGGCCGGCACGCTCTCGACGATTTCCAGGTCGAGATCCGTTGCCTTCAGATTGAGCGCGCCGCCATCGGCGCGCAGAAGAACGTTCGACAGGATCGGAATGGTATTCCGGCGTTCGACGACGCGGTGAACATGGGTCAAGGACTTGAGGAGGTCGGTCCGCTCGAGGGTCGCTTTCATACTCTCGTTCCGTACTCATGAAACGCCTGGCTGAGCTGCCGGGCTGATTGAATATTCTTGGCTCCGGTGAGGAGCGGGGTGGACGACACTGCCCTTAACCGGCTGCAAAAGCAAGAGGGCGTTCAGCCAGAACGCCCCCAATTTTGGTAGAAAATCGTGTATTTTAATCTTGCTTCGCCGCGGGCCGGGAAGAGGTCGGTGGATGCCCGATTGAAATCGCCGGGCACCCACGATAGACCTGATTCCGAAGCGCTCCGCCTCAGGCGTCGAGCATGCGCTTGAGCAACTCCAGCTCCTGCGCCAGGGCGTAGTCGGCGCGCGCCATTTCCTCAATCTTGCGCACAGCGTGCAAAACTGTGGTGTGGTCTCGATTGCCGAAGCGGCGGCCGATTTCCGGCAGCGAGCGCGGCGTCATGACCTTGGCAAGATACATGGCAATCTGACGCGGGCGGACAATGGTCCGGGTACGCCGTGCAGACAGCAGATCAGCCTTGGTGACATTATAGTGCTTGGAGACCACCCGCTGGATGTCTTCGATCTTGACCCGGCGCGGCTCACTGGAGCGAACCAGATCGCGCAAGGTCATTTCTGCCATTTCCTGCGTGATCGGCTGGTTGGTCAGCTGGTTGTGCGCGATCAGCCGGTTGAGTGCACCCTCAAGGTCGCGGCCAGAAGAGGCGACATGGCGCGCGACATAGTCCAGCACACTGTCCGGAACGTCGAACTGCGGGTAGGTCCTGCGGGCCGTGTCGACACGTGTGGCCAGGATGTTCCGGCGCAAGGCGAAATCCGGTTCCTGAATGCCGACCACCAGGCCGCCGGACAAGCGTGAGCGGACACGGTCGTCGAGCGTGTCGAGTTCGGACGGCGCGCGATCCGCAGCCACGATCACCTGACGGGCACCGTCGATGAGAGCGTTAAGGGTGTGGCAGAATTCCTGCTGCACCTGTTTGCCGTGCAGGAACTGCATGTCGTCGATCAGGAGAAGGTCGATCGTGCGCAGGTTTTCCTTGAAGGCCAGGGCAGACTGGGATTTCAGGGCGGTCACGAACTTGTACATGAAGTGCTCGGCCGTGAGGTAAAGCACCTTGCGACCGGATGCCCGCGCCTTTGCGGCAACAGCCTGCATCAGGTGGGTTTTGCCCAGACCAACGGAGGCATGCAGGTAAAGCGGGTTGAAAGTGACCGCGCCGCCGGCGGCAACCTGACGGGCCGCAGCCAGAGCCAGATTGTTGGACTCGCCTTCGACAAAGGTCTCAAACGTGTATTTCGGATCGAGTGCGGCGCCCTGGAGCACGTCACGAGTGGTATCGGAGCTGCTTTCTCCGCGGCCGAGGGCAGCCGTTGCCGCCTGGGCCCGCGTCACCTGGGTCGCATCGGCAAGAGCGTCGGAGCGGCTTTCGGCTGTAGCCGGCTTGCTGCCCTGGGGCGCTGCAAGGCTCGGTTTGGCAATCGGGGTCTGACGCGGGCGGATTGCGCCACGCACCGTCAGTTCGATGCGGTGAACGTTGTCGCATTCACGCTGCCAGAGGCCCATCAGCTGGTCATTATAATTGTTCTGAATCCATTGTTTCAAAAACCGGGTCGGAACAGACAGACGGACGGTGCCGTCCTGATGTTCCTCAAGGTCTACGCGTGCAAACCAGCTGGTGAAAACATCATCGCCCAATTCTGCGCGAAGCTGCTTCTTCACCCGTTTCCACTGTTCGGAGCCACCTGCCTCCTGAACCTGCATATTATCTGCCTCCTGTATATGTGAAGAGCAGTCCGCCACAGCCACTCTTCGACGCCTTGCTACTTTTGCAGCATTATAATGTCCCTTTTGGGACGGTTGTTTATTTGGCGAAGGGATTGTTCCCTTCACCTGACCCTGTCGATGGGCAGGGTATCTAACTTTGAATCCAGGGCAATCCGGCCGCTTTCCACCCGGACTGGGTCCCACGATGGCCGTCCGGACCGAGCGGGCCCTCGAAACCATCGGAGATATTGAAGCACTTGGAGTAGCCGGCCTGCGTCAGCGCGATTGCTGCGGCCTGGCTCCGTGCTCCGGAGCGGCACAAGAAATAGATTGGCGCGTTCCGGTCAAGCCCTTTTTCGACCAAAAGACCAGAAACCGATTCCACGAAGCTCGGATTGGGGCCTGCAGACGGAAAACTCTGCCATTCCGCCAGGATCGGCTCCTTGCCGATCGGGCGCAGATCCGGCAGTCCGACAAAGGACCATTCCGCCTGTGTCCGCACGTCGACAAGGATTGCGTCCTGCTGCTCGGCAAGGCCGTCAAAGGCCTCCTGCGCAGTTACGTTTCCTGCATATCCACCGTCAAATTGCAAAACAGCCCCCTTCAATAGCGTAGAGCTATTGATTAAAAGTATTCTTCAAGGTTTTCTTGAGAAGGAAATAGACTTCTGCAGGCTAAGTGCCTGGGTGGTCGAATACGCTAACGTATTCATTCCATGATTTTGATATATTGTGCTCAGCGATGGTCCGGCTTAACTTATTCATTGTTTTCCAAGCACCGTTTTTAAGTAGGTCGCTGGTCTTACCCGCCAGCCGTATCGTTAATATACAGACCGCGAGCGAAGGGGCAACAGCGTGTTTTTGCTAATGGCGGAAAGTGCCTTTTGTTTCCCTGTGCAATCGTTTTTTTGGTCTCTGTTGGCGAAAGAGCAAACGTGTTTTCCCGCAATGACTTTTCCCGCTGAAGCGCCCTGTCACAGTCCAAAAACAACAGTTTCAAAAAAAATTTCGCAACTGACAGCTTGACTCGTATCGAATCCGGATTGATTGCCTTTTCCCAATGGTACATGTCCGTAAGAGTCTGATAAATAACGACTTTTTATGACACTATTGCGCTCGGTAGAAATTGCAATATTGCGCGCTCAGGTTGCTGAATTTGACCATCCACAAAATTACGCGGCTAAAAAAAACCCGGCACTTAGGCCGGGTCTTTTTAACGCTCATATGACGGTGCGGTTACGCGCTGAGTGCCTTGATACGGGCATTGAGGCGGGAAACCTTCCGGGACGCCGTATTGGCATGCATCGTGCCTTTGCTGGCAGCGCGCATGATTTCCGGCTGTGCGGCCTTGAAGGCCTCGCTTGCAGCGGCCTGGTCGCCGGAAGCAATCGCTTCCTCAACCTTGCGCAGGTAGGTGCGCACGCGGCTGCGACGGGCTTTATTCGTGGCCGTCCGGCGGGCAATCTTACGGGCCGCCTTCTTGGCCGATGGTGTGTTGGCCATGGGCTCTATCCTGATCGGTAATTGGGACTAGTGTCCGGTGGCGATCGGGACGAGGGAGCAAGAGCTGCAAGACCCGATCAAAAAACAACGGCGGCGGAAAACCGCCACCGATTGGGCGCAGCTTATAATCTCGCTTTCGGATGCAGTCAACGGCTTTATCGTTCGACGCCGTAGTTTATTTGTTCCGGAACTGCGGTGCCCGTTTCTCGCTGAAGGCACTCATGCCTTCGTTCTGGTCTTCCAGCGCAAACAGGGCCTGGAAAACACGCCGTTCGAAACGCACGCCTTCCGAAAGCGTCGTTTCATAGGCGCGGTCGACACTTTCCTTGGCCATCATGACAACGGGAAGCGAGAAATCGGCGATCTTTTCGGCCGCCTTCAGCGCTTCCTCAAGCAGATCGTCTGCCGGTACGATGCGGCTGACGAGACCGCTGCGCTCGGCTTCTTCGGCGTCCATCATGCGTCCGGTCAGCACCATTTCCATGGCTTTGGACTTGCCGACGAACCGCGTCAGGCGCTGGGTTCCACCGGCGCCGGGAATGACGCCAAGGGTGATTTCCGGCTGGCCGAACTTGGCCGTGTCCGCGGCAATGATAAAGTCGCACAGCATGGCCAGCTCGCAGCCTCCGCCAAGCGCGTAGCCCGCCACGGCGGCAATGATCGGCTTGCGATTGCGCGAAACCCGGTCGAAAGGCGTGATCAGATCGGTCTGGTATGCGGAGGAAAAATTGTGCGGCTGCATTTCCTTGATGTCGGCACCGGCGGCAAAGGCCTTTTCCGAGCCTGTGATGACAATACAGCCAATCCGCTCGTCCGCATCGAACCCGTCAAGCGCGGTCCCCAGTTCGTTAACCAGTGCCGCATTGAGTGCGTTCAAAGCTTTTGGCCGGTCCAGTGTGATCAGACCGACTTTTCCCCGTTTTTCGACGCGGATGTTCTCATATCCCATGTTGCCAGCTCCCGGTGCTGGAACCCGTGGCGGGCCGGATGGATGGGGCTCGCTTGAGCTCACCTCCGGATGCCTGCGGTTTCCTGGACGTGTAGTTCATCGGCAATGCGTACCTGAGGTCGGGCGGGTCTGGCAAGCTTGACCGTTAGGACAGGTCAGCGCTGGCAGGCCGGGCAATGAAAGGTCGACCTGTTCGACTGCACAAGGCGCGCCACGGTGCCCGTGCAGCCAGGCGTCCGGCAGGCTTGCCCCTCGCGGTCATAGACCGCAAAGGAATGCTGAAAATAGCCGAGGCTGCCGTCCGCCTTCGTATGATCGCGCAGCGAAGATCCGCCGGCCTTGATGGCATCCTCCAGCGTGGCGCGAATATTGGCGGCAAGTTCCACAGCCTTTTTTGTCGGCCTGCCGGTTTTGGTTACCAGCGTTCCGGCGGCCCGTTCCGGGCTCAGCCCTGTGCGCCATAGCGCTTCGCACACATAGATGTTGCCGAGGCCTGCAATCAGTTTCTGATTGAGAAGCGCTGCCTTCAGCGGCGTCTTGCGCCCGTTGAACAGCCGCGCAAGCGTTTCGCCGCCCAGATCGTTACCGAGAGGTTCCAGGCCGAGGTCGCGGAAAAAGGGGTGATCTGCAAGCGCGGGACGGGAAATGAGGTCCATGAAGCCGAACCGGCGCGGGTCGTTGTAGACAATCCGGGCCCGCGCACCATCTGGTGTTTCCAGGTGGAAGATCACATGATCGTGTTTCGGGTCCTTGCTGCGGGCATGGGCAAAGCTGCCTGGCGTTGCAGCGGCGAGATCGTTTTCGATCCGGAACGATCCAGACATGCCAAGGTGCATCACCAGCACATCGCCGCTGTCGACGTCGCCAAGCAGATATTTGGACCGCCGCGACAGTACCGTCATCCTGCGACCGGTCAGCCGGTCGGCGAATTCCGCCGGAAACGGGAAGCGAAGGTCCGGCCGGTTCTGGTCGACCTTTGTAATCAGAGCCCCTTCGAAAGTGGGGGCAAGGCCGCGCTTGACGGTTTCGACTTCCGGAAGTTCGGGCATGAGAGGTCTGGTGTCCGCTGTCATGGCAGGCTATAGGCCTGCGGCATATGGTTTTTGGTGGCCGGCAACGATAGCGCTTGCCAATGGCTTGTACTATGGTCCGGCGCACTTTGAAGATAGTTTCGAAACGGCAATCCGCCAGCACTTTCAACAGGTGGCTTGTCCAACGGGTAAGAAGTGACCGGCCCCGCAGCCGGCCGGCAGCAGTGCCGCGGCGCGGAGCGGTCTTGGAGGCGCTTTCATGACGCAACAGCCAAACGGGCAGTCGGCCAGGCCGAACCGCGCTCCGGAAGAAATGCCGACGAGTTTCGGCTTCACAAGGGTTGCCGAAGGTCACAAGCAAGCGCTTGTGGATGATGTTTTCCATAAGGTCGCCGAGCGCTACGACCTGATGAACGACCTGATGTCCGGCGGGCTTCACCGGGTCTGGAAGGATGCCATGGTGTCCTTCCTGGCTCCGCCCAAGAAGGAGAGCTCCAACTGGCGCCTGCTGGACGTGGCCGGCGGCACCGGCGATATCGCCACCCGTGTGGTGCGCCGGTCCAACGAAACCGCCCGTGCGGTGGTGTGCGATATCAATGAAAGCATGCTCGGCGTCGGCCGGGACCGGGCTGAAAAGGCCGGGCTTTCCGATCTCATCACCTTCAGCCAGGGCAACGCCGAGGAGCTGCCGTTTCCCGACAAGAGCTTCGATGCCTATACCATCGCCTTCGGTATCCGGAACGTGCCGGACATTCCCAAGGCGCTGCGGGAAGCGCGCAGGGTTCTGAAGCGCGGCGGCCGCTTCCTGTGCCTGGAATTTTCCGAAGTCGACGTGCCGATGCTCGACAAGGTCTATGACACCTTCTCCTTCAAGGCGATCCCGGCCATGGGGCGCTGGGTGACGGGCGACGGTGATCCCTACAAGTATCTGGTGGAATCGATCCGCAATTTCCCGAACCAGGAGCGCTTTGCCGACATGATCCGCGAAGCCGGGTTCGAGCGCGTCGGCTACCGCAACTACTCCGGCGGCATCGCCGCCCTGCATTACGGCTGGAAACTCTGATATATGGCCCTTCCCGTGATGCCTTTTCTCCGCCTGATGCGGGCGGGTTTCGTGATGGCGCGCGAAGGCGTTTTCGGCCTCGTTTCGCTTCCGGATCTACCGGCCGGTCCCCGGTTCGCCATTGCCATGGCACGGCTACTGGAGCGCCCCTCGGTTCGAAACAAGCGGGCTGACCTGCGCCTGTCCGATGCACTCAACAAGCTCGGCCCCTCCTATGTAAAGCTTGGCCAGTTTCTGGCGACCCGGGCCGACGTTGTCGGCAAGGAGGCTGCTCGCGAACTTTCGGCCCTTCAGGATCGGCTGCCGGCCTTCGATCACGACGAGGCCTGCGCCGCGGTGGTGGAGCAACTCGGCAAGCCACTCGACGAGGTCTTCGTCTCCTTCGGTGAGGCGGTTGCCGCGGCCTCGATTGCGCAGGTGCATCCGGCCGTGATCCTCGACAAGGACGGCATGGAGCAGAAAGTTGCGGTCAAGGTGCTGCGGCCAGGCGTTTCCCGCCGTTTCCAGCGAGACCTTGAAAGCTATTATCTGGTTGCGCGCCTGGCCGAACGGTTCCATCCGCCGTCACGGCGTTTGCGGCCGGTAGCGGTGGTGGACACGCTGGCGCAGTCTGTTGCGATGGAAATGGACTTCCGCCTCGAGGCTGCAGCCCTGTCGGAAATGGCCGAGAACACCGCAGAAGATCCCGGGTTCCGCGTTCCGGCTGTCGAATGGCTGCGCACCGCCAAGGGCGTCCTGACCATGGAATGGATCGACGGCCGCAAGATGTCGGACGTCGACGGCTTGAAGGAAGACGGTCATGACCTGGAGGCGCTGGGCGCCGCCGTGATCCAGAGCTTCCTCCGTCACACGCTGCGCGATGGCTTTTTTCACGCCGACATGCATCAGGGCAATCTCTTCGTCGAGCAGGATGGCACTCTGGTTGCTGTCGATTTCGGCATCACCGGCCGTCTCAACAAGCGTGAGCGGCGGTTTCTGGCCGAAATCCTGTTCGGCTTCATCACCCGCAATTACCGGCGGGTGGCGGAAGTTCATTTCGAGGCGGGCTACGTGCCGTCGCATCAGGACGTCGATATGTTCGCCCAGGCGATCCGCGCCATTGGTGAGCCGATCCACGGTCATGATGCCAGCGAAATCTCCATGGCCCGCTTGCTGACGCAGTTGTTCGAGGTCACCGAGCTTTTCGAAATGCGGACCCAGACCCAGCTTATCATGCTGCAGAAGACCATGGTCGTGGTCGAAGGCGTGGCTCGGTCACTCAATCCCAACCTCGATATGTGGCGGACGGCGGAGCCCGTTGTCGGTACCTGGATCAAGGATAATCTGGGGCCGGTCGGCAAGATTCGTGATGCAGGCGACGCGCTGTCGGCGCTCGCGCGTATCGCCAACGACATGCCGCTCTTTGCCGACAGGATCGGCCGCATGTCGGAAGAACTGGAAAAGATGACGCAGGGCGGGCTCAGGTTCGACGACGAGACCGCCGAGGCCATTGGCCGGGCGGAGGCGCGTCACACCCGCTCCGGGCGGGCCGCCCTTTGGGTCATTGCCGCCTGTGCGGTCGTGGCGACCTACATGCTTTTCTAAGCTTGGCGGATGCCTTGGCTGTTTAGCCGGGCATTGCCGCCAGCAACGTCTCGCGCGCATCTGCGATATGGCGGGCGAGAATGTCCACCGCCCGATCTTCCGCGCGAGATTTCATGGCTGCTACCAGGTCTTCATGGTCCTTCAGCCATTTGTCGGTCAGTGTTGGCAACACGCCGTAACCGGCAATGTGAATGCGGCAGGTTCGCCGAAGGTCTTCGACCATCGACAGTTCTCTCGGCCGTTTTGCCGGTGCATACAGGCTCTTGTGAAAGGCCCAGTCGCCGTCGGCCCATCGATCGGTCGCCGCGTCGATATTGGAATGGGCAAGGGCCGCCTCGATCTTCACAAGATCGTCCGCCTCCAATTGTCTGATCGCCTGGCGCAGGCAATCGGTCTCCAGAAGGCCGCGCAGATGATAGACCTCGTCGATTTCTGACGGGGAAAGATCGATCACACGGGCCCGGCGGTTGCGCTCAAGGTCGATCAGGCCTCGTGCGGCCATGAGCTGTAGGGCATCGCGCACGGGAATGCGGCTCACCGAAAAGCGGGCGGCGATCTCCCCCTGTTTCAGGTCCTCGCCCGGCCGGAAAATTCCGGAAACGATGTCGGCTTCGAGTATCGCTGCGATTTTTTCTGCGGACATGGCGCCTCCCTCGTTTTTGAATAGAGCCTTGACAGCGGACTGTAAATCCAAAATGTATAAATGTATACATTTTGGAGGATGCATGAGCAAAGAACACGGCTATACGTCTCTCATTCGCTGGACCGGCAATCGGGGCGAGGGGACGAGAAGTTACAGGTCCTACGACCGGACCTGGGAGATACGCACGCCTGGAAAACCGCCGGTCTTCTGCTCAAACGACCCGCTGCTTGGCGGAAATCCGGCGCTCCATAACCCGGAGGACCTGCTCCTGTCCGCCCTGGCAAGCTGTCACATGCTCTGGTACCTGCATCTGGCAAGTGACGCGGGCATTGCAGTCATGGCCTACGAGGATGCACCAGAGGCGACGGGGGAGACGGAACCTTCCGGTGCAGGCAGGTTTTTGAGGGCTGTGCTGAAGCCGGTCATTACGGTGCCCAGAGGCACGGACCTGGCAACGGCCGATGCGATCCACCAGGAGATCCACAAGGTCTGTTTCATCGCCCGGTCAGTGAATTTTCCGGTCAGCTTCGAGGCGACCTACCTGGAAGCCTGAGAGATCAGGCCGGATTGACCCGTCTCAGCGTCAGGTTGATCCGCCCGCCGTTCTTCAGAAGGGTGGATGTTCCCGCCAGCACCCGGTCGATGCCGTGAAAAGCAAGACGGGCCTCGCCGCCAAGCACGACCACATCGCCGGACTGCAGGCGGAAGGACTTGGTCGGATCCTTGCGGGACAGGCCGCCGACGCGGAAGGTTGCCGTATCTCCCAGGGAAACCGAGACGACCGGGGCGTCGAACATCTGTTCGTCGCGGTCCTGATGCAGGCCCATACGCGCGCCCTGATCATAGTAGTTGATCAGGCAGGCTTCGGGGGGTGGCGCTGCGGCGGCAACCTCCGCCCAAAGGCGCGTCAAGGCATCGGGAATGGGCGGCCAGGGCAGGCCGGTTTCCGGGTGCTGCGGCTGGTAGCGGTAGCCGCGGATATCCGACACCCAGCCAAGCCGCCCGCAGTTGCTCATCCGCACCGAAAAGGGCTTCCCGGTTTTCGGCATCACCGGCTGGAACAGCGGCGCTTCAGCCACGATCGCGCGGATCTGGTCCAGGAGTTGATCCTGGCCCGCACGATCGAAATAGCCCGGCAGATAGGAAAGGCCGTTCAGGCCGTTGATGAGAATGTCCTGCATTGTCGATGCTCGGGCCTTCGGTCAGTCTCCACCGCCGCAACCGCTGCAACCGGAACCGCAGCCGCTGCCCCCACTACCACCGCCGCCGCAGCCAGTGCTGCATCCGGAGGAGTTGCCGCCGGACGACTTCATGGAAAAGATCGCCACTGCCAGGGCGATTATGAACAGGGTCATCACGAACTCGGTTGTGTGCATGGTGGCCCAATGCCACACCCTGTTGCCCAGTCTTTCCAGGAACGTGTCGCCTTGCGGTTCGCCGTGGGCGAAGGCGAGTCTCGTCCCCAGAAGAAGCGACATGGCGGCCAGCAACGCGCAATGCACAGCGGCAGGCGCATCGACTAACCGTCTGGCCAAATGCGCGACCCGGTTCGGCCACTGCGGCTTGCGGATGATCCAGACATCCTGCGCATTGATCCGGACAAAGCCCGGAGCCTTGCCGAAACGAATGTCTTCCGGCGGCCAGATATCCCGCGGCGGCTCGCCAAATTCTGTGCGGTAAAGCTGGAGCGTTCTGGCATAGGCCTGCCGGAACCGGACTTCCTGGTCCGGGCCACCCTTCGTCGGCATATGGTGCAGCGGGCCCCCGAGCGCTTCCCTGAAGAGCCCCCAGTAATGTTTGGTGTAGGTCAGGTGCAGATGCCAGGCCTGGTCCACTTCGTCGCTCGGTGTCACGATGCCCTCGCCAAGCCGGCTGAGATAGGCAAAACGCAGATATTCGACAACGACCCGGCCGGCAAAGCTCTTGCTCCAGCCGTTGTCGCGGGCAAGGCGTGCGGTAAACGGGAAATCCGCTTCCACGTCATCCGGGTGACAGGCTTCAAGCCGGCTCCAAAGGCGGGGGTCGCGCAAATCAGGTCTCCTTTCCACCAGAGTCTCTGCTGTGACGAGCTCAGTTTAACCGCTTTGTCGCACCCGTTTCAGCAAAACCTGACGCCAATCCCGCAATTGCATGTGGAATTCGCAAAGCTGACAATGGCGGTAACGATCTGGGAAGAAATATCGGCCAAGAACGCAAAGTCTGCGAAATGTCATTGGACAGATGTCTTGCAGGCAAAGTTTCATCCACCTATATAGCGGTCAAGCTTCGCGCCAAAACATGAACCTAGCGTTCTGGTGCGATGTCCGGGGAAACCCGGTACCCAACTGAGAGGAGCCGGAATGACGCCTACATGGGTCTATCCGGTTTGCTAGAAAGAGAGGCAGATATGGCAAAGGTCATTGGTATCGACCTCGGCACGACGAACTCGTGCGTCGCCGTCATGGACGGTAAAGATTCCAAGGTAATTGAAAACGCAGAAGGCGCCCGCACCACCCCGTCGATGGTGGCCTTCTCCGAAGATGGCGAGCGTCTCGTCGGCCAGCCGGCAAAACGCCAGGCGGTCACGAACCCGACCAACACCCTGTTCGCAGTCAAGCGACTGATCGGTCGCCGGTATGCCGACCCGACGGTCGGCAAGGACAAGAAGCTTGTTCCGTTCGAGATCGTCGAAGCGGACAACGGCGATGCATGGGTAGAAGCCAACGGCGAAAAATACTCCCCGTCCCAGGTGTCAGCTTTCATCCTTCAGAAGATGAAAGAAACCGCTGAGAGCTATCTCGGCGAAAAAGTGACCCAGGCGGTTATCACCGTCCCGGCTTACTTCAACGACGCGCAGCGCCAGGCAACCAAGGATGCCGGCAAGATCGCGGGTCTTGAAGTTCTGCGCATCATCAACGAGCCGACGGCAGCAGCGCTTGCCTACGGTCTCGACAAGAACGACGGCAAAACCATCGCGGTCTACGACCTTGGCGGCGGCACGTTCGACGTTTCCATTCTGGAAATCGGCGACGGCGTCTTCGAAGTGAAGTCCACCAACGGCGACACGTTCCTCGGCGGTGAAGACTTCGACATGGTCCTCGTCGACTACCTTGCGTCCGAGTTCAAGAAGGACCAGGGCATCGACCTGAAGAACGACAAGCTGGCCCTGCAGCGTCTGAAGGAAGCTGCGGAAAAGGCGAAGATCGAACTGTCGTCCTCGTCCCAGACCGAAATCAACCTGCCGTTCATCACGGCGGATGCATCCGGTCCGAAGCACCTGACGCTGAAACTCACCCGCGCCAAGTTCGAGTCGCTGGTTGACGATCTGGTCAAGCGCACCATCGAACCGATGAAAGCCGCTCTGAAAGATGCCGGTGTTGCAGCCGGTGAAATCGACGAAGTGGTTCTGGTCGGCGGTATGACGCGCATGCCGAAGATCCAGGAAACCGTGAACACGTTCTTCGGCAAGGAACCGCACAAGGGTGTGAACCCGGACGAAGTCGTTGCCATGGGCGCAGCGATCCAGGCCGGTGTTCTGCAGGGCGACGTCAAGGACGTTCTGCTGCTCGACGTGACCCCGCTGTCGCTCGGCATCGAAACGCTTGGCGGTGTCTTCACCCGTCTGATCGACCGCAACACGACGATCCCGACCAAGAAGGGTCAGGTGTTCTCGACCGCTGAAGACAATCAGACGGCCGTGACCATCCGCGTCTTCCAGGGTGAGCGTGAAATGGCTGCGGACAACAAGATCCTCGGTCAGTTCGACCTGGTCGGCCTGCCGCCGGCACCGCGTGGGGTTCCTCAGATCGAAGTCACCTTCGACATCGACGCCAACGGTATCGTCAACGTGTCCGCCAAGGACAAGGGCACCGGCAAGGAACAGCAGATCCGCATCCAGGCCTCCGGCGGCCTCAGCGACAGCGACATCGATCAGATGATCAAGGACGCTGAATCGCATGCCGATGAGGACCAGAAGCGGAAGGAACTGGTGGAAGCCAAGAACCAGGGTGAATCCCTTGTTCATTCCACCGAAAAGTCCCTGAAGGACTATGGCGACAAGGTTTCCGAGGACGACAAGTCCGCGATCGAAACTGCTCTCGCCTCCCTGAAGTCTGCTCTTGAAGGTGAAGACCTGGAAGACATCAAGGCCAAGACCCAGTCTCTGGCAGAAGCGTCCATGAAACTTGGCGAAGCCATGTATCAGGCCGCTCAGGCTGACGCCCAGACCGAGGACGGCGAAGAAGCCGATCCGAAAGCCAAGGCTGAAGATGATGTCGTCGATGCGGATTTCGAAGAAGTCAAAGACGACGACGACAAAAAATCCGCATAACTGAAAAACGCCAGCCAGCCGGCCCTCCGGCTGGCTGGTCCAATCCCGGCGCCGGGTGCTCGACTGTCTGCTAATACAGGCACTTGTGCGCGGCGCCTTCGCCGTAATTGGCGCCGGCCTTTGCCAGGCCGCCTGCGGCGCAACAACAAGACCGGAAGATCTTGATGTCGAAACGTGATTTCTATGAGGTGCTGGGTGTTTCGCGCGATGCGGATGAAAAAGCGCTGAAAAGCGCCTACCGCAAGATGGCCATGCAGTTTCACCCGGACCGCAATCCGGGCGACGAGGCCGCCGAAGCCAAGTTCAAGGAAGTCAACGAAGCCTATGACACGCTGAAGGACGGGCAGAAGCGCGCGGCCTACGACCGTTTTGGCCATGCGGCCTTCGAAAACGGTGGGTTTGGCGGCGGTGGCGGCGCAGGCGCCCATGACTTCTCGTCCACCATGTCCGATATCTTCGAGGAATTCTTCGGCATGGGCGGTGGCGGTGGCCGCCGGTCTGGCGGACGCGAGCGCGGCGCGGACCTGCGCTACAATCTGGATATCACGCTGGAGGATGCCTTCAGCGGAAAGACGGTGGAGATCGAGGTTCCGACCAGCGTCACCTGTGACGACTGCTCCGGTTCGGGCGCAAAACCCGGAACCAGCCCGACCACCTGCCGCACCTGTGGCGGCGCCGGCCGAGTGCGTGCCGCACAGGGTTTCTTCACGCTGGAACGCACCTGTCCGAGCTGTCAGGGCCGCGGCCAGGTGATTACCGATCCGTGCGAAAGCTGTGGCGGTTCCGGTCGCAAGACCCAGGAACGCACGCTGTCGGTCAACATTCCGGCGGGCATCGAGGACGGAACCCGTATCCGGCTTGCAGGTGAAGGTGAAGCCGGCGTGCGCGGCGGACCCGCGGGCGATCTCTACATTTTCCTCTCGATCAGGCCGCACGAACTCTTCCAGCGCGACGGCGCCGACCTTTATTGCCGCGTGCCGATTTCCATGTCGACGGCGACTTTGGGCGGTCAGTTCGATGTGCCGACGGTCGAAGGGGCCACCAGCCGGGTCAAGGTGCCTGAAGGCACGCAGACCGGTAAGCAGTTCCGGTTGCGGGGCAAGGGCATGCCGATCATGCGGTCCAGCCAGCACGGCGACATGTATATCCAGGTCACGGTCGAAACGCCGACCAATCTGACCCGCCGCCAACGCGAACTTCTGGCGGAATTCGAAAAGGAATCTTCCGGCGAGAACCATCCCGAATCCGCGGGCTTTTTCTCCAAGGTGAAAGATTTCATCGATAATCTCGGTGCATAAGCGGTCGAAAATGGGCGGTTTAGACGTGCAATCTGTGCGCTGGGCCATAGCATCTCATTGCAATCACTCCTATATTCCCTGTGTGTGGGGATGAGTGAGGAAAGATGCTGAAACGCAATAGCTCCCGTCGGGAGGCCTTTCGCGAAAAGCTTGAAAAAGCCGGTAACGTTCGGGCCAAGGTGCTTGATGAGGTTAAATTCATACGCTCCTGGGCCCAGAATCCGCTTCGAACCGGGGCTGTCGCCCCTTCAGGACCGGAACTAGCCGCCAAGATGGCGTCCTTTCTCACCCCGCGGCCGCATTCAAGGGTTGTTGAACTCGGCCCGGGAACCGGCGTCGTCACCAAGGCAATCCTGGAGCGCGGGTTCTCGTCCCAGCAGCTCAGTCTCATCGAATATTGTCCGGAGTTTTGCGACCTTCTGACCCGCAGATACCCCGGTCTGAAGGTTGTGCAGGGCGATGCCTATACGCTTGGCAAAACCCTTGGCCTCGCCGGAGATACCTTTTCATCGTCGGAAGGGCAGCAACATTCGCTGGATGGCATTGTCTCATCCCTGCCGTTGCTGACGCGGCCTGAAGCGGCTCGCAAGGCCCTTCTGACGGAAGCCCTCGAGCTTCTCAAGCCGGGCGCACCCTTCATCCAGTTTTCCTACGGGCTTGTTGCTCCGGTCAAGCCGGACAGCCGGTCGGTCTCGGTCTTGAGTTCGGAGTGGGTCTGGAAGAACCTGCCTCCCGCGCGTGTCTGGGTCTACCGCAAGGCTCATTGAGGCCTGAGACGGCAGGGGACAGCGGTCAAGAACCACTCCCATTTTCGGAAAAGCGCCCTACACTTGCCCGTCAGGTGGTTTCCGCGCTGCGTCATGCGCAGGCCGGACAAGAGTTGGGTAGGTTCTGATGCGCAATCCTAAGATCCTCGTTTGCTCGGGCTCTGTCCGGGGCGGTTCCTTCAACGGTAAACTTGCGGCCCTGGCTGCCAAGAAACTTGCGATCCTGGATGCGGACGTGACGCATCTGTCGCTGAAGGATTATCCGTTGCCGCTCTATGACGGCGATCTGGAAGAAACCGGGGGCGTCCCGGAAAATGCCAAGAAACTCAAACGCTTGTTTCTGGCGCAGGATGGCGTCTTTCTATCCTGCCCGGAATACAATGCCGGCATCACACCCCTTTTGAAAAACACCCTCGACTGGATCAGCCGCGTAAAGGAACCGGGGGATCCTTACAGGAGCACGGTGTTTGCGCTCGGTGCGGCCTCGCCCGGTGCGTTTGGCGGCATGCGAGGCCTGATCGCCATGCGCACCATACTGGAAGTCGGCCTTGGGGCGATGGTGCTGCCGCAGATGGTGGCCGTTGCCAATGCCGCCAATGCCTTCGATGGCAAGGACGACCTCACCGACGACCGGGCAGCCGGTCAGCTCGACAAGCTGGTGGACGGGCTCTTGCGGGCAACCCGGATCGAGATGTCGCACTGACGGTGCGATTTCCCGGCGAAATGCGAGGCGCAAAACCCTGCCGTGGGCCGTTCTCAAGCTGCCCTTAAATCCGTTCCCGAGAGGCCGGATGTCATTGACTGCTTGGAAAAGCCCGCTTTGCCGCCTACATAGGGCGGCAGACAGAAGACCATGAACGATTGCCAAGAGGATTGAATGAGCGAAACGCGCGAACCGGCCCAGTGGCACGGTACGACGATCATGATGGTGCGCAAGGGTGGCAAGGTGGTCATCGCCGGTGACGGCCAGGTCTCCCTCGGCCAGACCGTCATCAAGCACACCGCCCGCAAGGTACGCCTGCTGGCCAAGGGCGAGGTTATCGCCGGTTTTGCCGGCGCCACCGCCGACGCCTTCACGCTGTTCGAGCGCCTCGAGGCGAAGCTGGAACAGTATCCGGGCCAGTTGATGCGCGCCTGCGTGGAACTTGCCAAGGACTGGCGCACCGACCGTTATCTGCGCCGTCTGGAGGCGATGATGCTGGTGGCCGACAAGAATGTGTCACTGGTGCTGACCGGTACCGGCGATGTTCTGGAGCCTGAAGGCGGTGTCATGGGCATCGGTTCGGGCGGCAACTACGCTCTGGCCGCTGGCCGCGCTCTGGTCGACACCGATTATGACGCGGAAACCATTGCTCGCAAGGCGATGGCGGTTGCCGCGGAAATCTGCGTCTACACCAACTCCAGCGTCACAGTCGAATCGCTGGATACGGCCGAGTAGCGGCCAATGATTTCGTTTCGCCCCGTCACCGCCGAAGATCTGCCGATGCTGGCGAATTGGCTGGCGCGGCCGCACTGGCGGCACTGGTGGGGCGATCCGGAAGAGGAACTGAGCCACATCCGGGACATGATCGAAGGCAGGGACACGACCCGGCCTTTCATCTTTCAGTCGAACGGCGCCGACAAGGGCTATATCCAGGTCTGGTTTGTCGGCGATCAGCAGGGCGGCGCATATGCGGCGGATTATCCCTGGCTGGATCTGCTGCCGTCCGATGCCGTCGGTGTCGACCTGTCGATTGCGGTCGAGGAAGATCTGTCCCGGGGACTTGGAACAAGAACGTTGCAGGCATTCGTCCGCGAACTGCGTGAACAAGGCCATGAGCGGATCATCATCGATCCGGATCCGGCCAATCTCAGAGCCGTGAAAGCCTATCGTAAAGCCGGCTTTCAAGAGATCGAAGCGCTTCTGGGACGCACCGGCGACAGCCTGCTGATGGAACTCGTAAGTAAAGAAGGCGTGTCTTAAACAATGTCCGATTTTTCTCCGCGTGAGATCGTTTCAGAACTCGACCGCTACATCGTCGGCCAGAAAGATGCCAAGCGCGCGGTCGCCATCGCATTGCGCAACCGCTGGCGCCGCCAGCAGCTTCAGGGCCAGATGCGCGAGGAGGTTCTGCCGAAGAACATCCTGATGATCGGCCCGACCGGCGTCGGCAAGACCGAGATTTCCCGTCGGCTGGCAAAGCTCGCCAACGCACCCTTCACCAAGGTGGAAGCCACCAAGTTCACCGAGGTCGGCTACGTCGGCCGCGATGTGGAACAGATCGTTCGCGATCTGGTGGAAGCCGGGATCACGCTCGTACGTGACCAGAAGCGTGAGGCGGTGAAGGCGAAAGCGCACATGCTGGCCGAGGAACGCGTGCTGGACGCACTGGTCGGAAAGAACGCAAGCCCGGCGACCCGGGACAGCTTCCGCACCAAGCTGCGCGACGGCGAGATGGACGACAAGGAAATCGAGGTCGAGGTCCGGGCCCAGGCCCAGATGCCGAGCTTCGATCTGCCGGGTATGCCGGGGGCCAGCGTCGGGGTGATGAATGTCTCCGACCTCCTGGGCAAGGCGTTCGGTGGACAGACAAAGACCAAACGCACCACCGTAGGCGACAGCTACCAACTGCTGATCAACGAGGAGTCGGACAAGCTGCTCGATGACGACAAGGTGGTGGAAGAGGCGATTGCGCTGGTCGAGAATTCCGGCATCGTGTTCCTGGACGAGATCGACAAGATCTGTGCCCGCGAAGGCCGCGCCGGGGCTGACGTTTCACGCGAAGGCGTGCAGCGCGACCTTCTGCCGCTGATCGAAGGCACGGTCGTCTCCACCAAGCACGGACCGGTCAAGACCGACCACATTTTGTTCATCGCTTCGGGTGCATTTCATGTCGCCAAGCCTTCGGATCTTCTGCCGGAATTGCAGGGCCGTCTGCCGATCCGTGTGGAATTGCGCGCGCTTGACAAGGACGATTTCCGGGCGATCCTGACCGAGCCGGAAGCCAGCCTCATCAAGCAGTATGTGGCGCTGATGGAAACGGAAAAGGTCAAGCTGAACTTCACCGAAGATGCCATTGACGAGATCGCGTCCATTGCGGTCGACCTCAATGCCTCGGTTGAGAATATCGGTGCCCGCCGCCTGCAGACGGTGATGGAGCGCATTCTCGACGAGATTTCCTTCACGGCGCCGGACCGGCCCGGTGAGGAGGTGGAGATCACGGGGGCATTCGTCCGTGACAACATCGGTGACCTTGCCAAGAACGTCGACCTGTCGAAGTTCATCCTCTAACAGTCGTTCCAACAGACCCCGGTCAAGCGTTTCGTGCGCGGCGATTTCGCCGCTTGCGGAGCGCGCGGACCGGTGGCAGCATGCGCCCCATGGTAGCTATTCGAAAAAGCAACGAGGAAGGCCACCGCCGGAAATTTCTGGTCGTGGTCGATGAAACGCCCGAATCTGACCGGGCGATCGTTTATGCCGCCAAGCGGGCGGCCCGGACCGGCGGCGTTGTGACGCTGGTCTTCATCATCGCACCGGGCGACTTCCAGCATTGGCTGGGGGTTGAAGACATCATGCGGGCCGAAGCCCAGGAAGAAGCCGAGGCGGCCCTTGCCAAAGCTGCCGAACGGGTGCGGTCCGTTGCTCGCACGGAACCGGAATCGGTGGTCAGGGAAGGCTCCAAGGCCGAGGAGATCATGGAACTGATCGAGGCGGATGCCGATATCGCCATTCTGATCCTCGCCGCCAGCACGGGCTCGGAAGGTCCGGGGCCTCTGGTGTCGTCGATTGCCGGAAAATCCGCGGGAACCTTCCCGATTCCGGTAACGATCGTACCAGGCAATCTGGACGATGATTCCATTGCAGCACTGGCCTGACCGACAAAGGTTCCGTGGGTCTTCTGAAGATTGCTTGACCGGGCAGGATCTGCACCTATCTAGTTTTTAACGGTTCCAAACTGCTGCCAGATGCGTTAGAAACATTCATCGGCGTTTTGCGATGGAGGTGAGGCGCAAAACGAATCCGGCAACACGGGCGCGACCAGAAGCGCAAGGACGAGACAAGATGTTCATTCAAACCGAAGCCACACCGAATCCGGCGACACTCAAATTTCTGCCGGGACGGGTTGTTCTGCCCGAGGGAACCTACGACTTCCGCTCCAGGGCGGATGCAGCGGTATCGCCTCTGGCGCAGAAACTGTTCGACGTGCCGGGCGTGGTGGCGGTCTTTTTCGGCCACGACTTCGTGACCGTGACCAAGGACGAAACCGACTGGCAGCACATGAAGCCCGCCATCCTTGGCGTGATCATGGAGCAGTTCATGTCCGGCCAGCCGGTCATGGCAACCAGCGAAGCGGAAAATATCGAAGAAGGCGAGTTCTTCGAGGCCGGTGACGCGGACACTGTCAGCACCATCAAGGAACTCCTGGAAACCCGCGTGCGTCCGGCGGTGGCGCAAGACGGTGGCGACATCACCTTCAAGGGCTTCAAGGAAGGGATCGTGTACCTTTCCATGCGGGGTGCCTGTGCCGGGTGCCCGTCTTCCACGGCAACGTTGCAGCATGGCATTCAGAACCTGCTGCGGCACTTCGTGCCGGAAGTCGAGGAAGTTCGCCCGATCTGATCGGACAATTCCTGTAAAGTTTCAAAGGCCCGGCATGCGTCCGGGCCTTTCATATTTTCGACTCCCATTCTTTGTGGAAGGCAAGCCCCCCTTTGGACTTAGGTCCAAAGCCCCGCTCGACTCCCGGGCCGTGCCGGGGTAGTGGCATGGAACAAACGAAAACCACGAGCCAATCCGGAATGCGCGTCCTCGCCATCGATACAGCCCTTGCCAATTGCGCGGCCGCCGTTCTGGACGACGGTGCCGAAACCGCATGTTTCGAGGCGTGCGGGGAAGAGATCGGGCGGGGGCATGCCGAGAAGCTGATGGACATGATCGGCGAGGTCATGGCCGAATCGTCCACCACCTTTTCCGAACTCGACCGCGTTGCCGTGACCATCGGGCCCGGCAGCTTTACCGGCCTGCGTGTCGGGCTGGCCGTTGCACGCGGGTTCGGCCTGGTGCTGGGCAAGCCCGTTGTCGGTGTGACGACGCTGGCGGCCATTGCCCGCGCCTGCTTGCCGGCGGACGAAGGCGGACCCGTTCTGGTGGCGCTGACGGGGAAGGCCGACGAAGTTTACTGTCAGCTTTATCACGCGACCGGCATAGCCAAAGATGAAGCTGGTGTACGAACCATCGCCGACCTTGCGGCGAACCTGCCCAAGGACGTAAGATTGGCAGGATCGGCATCGGAAAAAATCGCGAGGGAGCTCGGTCTTCCGGAAAGCGCGATATTGTCCCGCAGCACTTTCCCGGGTATTCGGGATGTTGCGGAACTGGGGATCTCCGCCGATCCGTCGAGGTCATCCCCTTCGCCACTCTATTTGCGGCCGCCCGATGCGACGCCGCAAACGAAGGGAAGGATAGAACGGCAATGAGCTTTTGGTGGTTCTGGACCCAGCCGCCGGTGATAGAAGAGGCGCTGGACGAAGATCTACCGAAGATTGCCGATATCCACGCGCTGTCATTTGATCACAAATGGAATACGGGCGAGCTTGCGCGGATGAAGGCGCACGAGGGAACCTTGTTTCTGGTCGCGCGCCGGGCGAGCCCCTATGGCACGCGCGCGCCGCTCGGTTTCCTGATCGTGCGTACCGCTGCCGACGAGGCCGAGGTCATCACCATTGCCGTCCACCCGCGCCAGCGCGGTCGTGGCGTCGGTAAGAAGCTGATGGAAGCCGCCCTGTTCCGTCTTTACGGCGAGCGCTGCAAGCACCTTTTTCTGGAGGTGGATGCAGCCAACGAAGCGGCCTTGCTGCTGTACAGGTCGCTCGGCTTCAAGGAGGTCGGCAGCCGCAAGGGCTATTACAGCGACAGTGGAGGAGACGGCACTGCGCTTGTCATGCGCGTCGATCTTGGTTAAGCGCTGTAGCAGATACGGTATCGGAAACAGACAGCGGACGGCATCGCAATGGCGGAAGAGCGGCAATCAACGCTAGCGGACTTGTGCATCGAAAAAGGCATGCGCATGACCGAGCAGCGCCGCGTCATTGCCTCCGTCATCGAAGCCGCCTCCGACGAACACCCGGATGTGGAGGAACTCTACCGCCGTTCCGTCGCTATCGATCCCGGCATTTCCATTTCCACGGTCTACCGGACGGTCAAACTGTTCGAGGACGCGGGCATGATCGAGCGGCATGATTTTCGCGACGGCCGCTCGCGCTACGAAACCGTGCCGGACGAACATCACGACCACCTGATCGATCTGCGGTCGGGCCAGGTCATCGAGTTCCGCAACGAGGAAATCGAAGCCTTGCAGGAATTCATTGCCAAGAAACTGGGGTATCGGCTGGTCGATCATCGGCTGGAACTTTACGGCGTTCCGCTGGAAGCCAAAAAGGACGATCAGGCTGATGGCTGAGGTCAAGGCCGGGCTCATCATCTTCCTTTTGACGCTGGTCTCGCTGGTGCTGATCCCGCTGCAGTGGCTGGCGGTGAAGCTCGGGCTTCCGATGCAAGGGAAATTGCCCCAGCTCTGGCACCGGATCGCGACGCGGCTCGTCGGCATCAAGATCGAGCAGATCGGTGCTCCATCCACGGACAGACCTCTGCTGATCGCCTCCAACCACGCCTCCTGGGTCGACATCACCGTTGTCGGTTCGCTGATGCCCCTTTCCTTCATTGCCAAATCCGAAGTTTCCGGCTGGCCCATTTTCGGCCTGTTCGCGAAGCTTCAGCGCACGGTGTTCGTCAATCGGACCCGGCGCACGGAAACCGGCCAGGTGGCCGATGCGATCGCCGAACGCATGGCAGCCGGTGATGCGATGGTGCTCTTTGCCGAAGGCACCTCCAACGATGGCAATTGCGTTCTGCCGTTTCGCTCGGCACTTCTGGGGGCCGCAACCCGCGCTGTCGGTGCGGACGAGACGTCAAAAGTCTGGGTGCAGCCGCTTTCGGTCGCCTATCGCGGCTTTTATGGTCTGCCCATGGGCCGTGCCCACCGTCCGCATGTCGCCTGGTACGGCGATATGGAGCTCGCAGGCCACCTGTGGGGCATCTTCTCGCACGGCGCGCTCGACGTCATGGTACGCTGGGGCGAGCCGGTTCTGGTCGACCGGACAACGGACCGGAAAGCCCTGAGCCGTCGTCTGGAAAGGGAAGTTCGGGCCATGACGATTGCCTCATTGCTGCAAAAGCCGGTCGACACCGAAGATTTCAGCGAAATCGAGCCAAGCGAGTTCTTCTCAAACGCGGAAAAAACCGCTAAAGCTGGCGCCTGAATTTGCAAGGTGCCGTCCGCCGCCGTTGAAAGGCGCGGGTCCCGGGCATGATGGACGGATCGATCCTGTGCCCGTGCCGGGGGAATACCCCATGAAGGCGCTGACATTCACGACATCCGGCGCCAGACAAAGGCACACTTTACAAAGGCCTGTTTGATGAAGGCCATGAGGAGCCCCACGAGGAGCGAATGACAAGCCGTCCTGAACAAGACCTGGAAACGCATTCCGCCACCGGTCCGGCAGACACCAGCAAAGGCGGGAACACCCGCAAGGTGTTCGTGCGCACCTATGGCTGCCAGATGAACGTCTACGACAGCGAGCGTATGACCGATGTCCTGGCGCCGGAAGGCTTCGAGGCGACGGACGATCTGGAAGACGCGGATCTGGTCATCCTGAACACCTGCCACATTCGTGAAAAGGCAGCCGAGAAGGTCTATTCGGAGCTTGGCCGTATCCGCAAGGTCAAGCAAGAGCGCGCCAAGTCTGGCAAGGACATGATGGTGGGTGTCGCAGGCTGCGTGGCGCAGGCGGAAGGCGAAGAAATTTCCCGCCGTGCGCCCATCGTCGATCTGGTCGTGGGGCCGCAGAGCTACCATCAACTGCCATCCCTTCTGGAAAAGGCCCGAGCAGGCGCGAAGGTTGTCGAAACCGAGTTCGATATCGACGCCAAGTTCAATCACTTGTCGGAACGTGCCGAAAAGCAGGTGCTGAAACGCCCTCCGTCCGCCTTCCTCACAGTGCAGGAGGGGTGCGACAAGTTCTGTACCTTCTGCGTTGTGCCCTATACGCGCGGGGCCGAGGTCTCCCGCTCCGTCGAGCAGATCGTGAGCGAAGCCGAGCGCATGGCGGCGGCCGGGGTGCGGGAAATCACCCTGCTGGGCCAGAACGTCAATGCCTATCACGGCACATCGCCGGATGGTTCCGTCTGGGGGCTGGGCCGGCTGTTGCGGCGCCTTTCGGAAATCGACGGCCTCGACCGGCTGCGCTACACCACCAGCCATCCGCGTGACATGGATGACGATCTGATCGATGCGCATCGGGACCTGAAGAGCCTCATGCCCTATCTGCACCTTCCGGTGCAGACCGGCTCCGACAAGATCCTGAAGGCGATGAACCGCCGGCACACGCGCGATGAGTATTTCCGTCTGATCGACCGCATCCGCGAGGCGTCTCCCGATATCGCGCTCTCCGGCGATTTCATCGTCGGGTTCCCGGGCGAGAGTGACCGGGATTTCGAGGACACGATGGATCTGATTCGACAGGTCGGATACGGCTCTGCCTTCTCGTTCAAATACAGTTCCAGACCCGGAACGCCTGGCGCAACCATGGACGGACAGGTGCCGGAAGACGTCAAATCCGCCAGGCTTGCCGAGCTTCAGGCGTTGGTCACCGAGCAGCAGAAGGCGTTCAACGCCTCACGGCTGGGCATGACCTGCGACGTGCTTCTGGAAAAGACCGGCCGCAATCCCGGCCAGCTGGTCGGCAAGTCACCTTGGCTACAACCGGTGCAACTGGATGCGCCTGAAGACCTCATCGGGTCGATACAAGCGGTGGAAATCGTTGACATCGGTTCCAATTCCCTGTTCGGGCGGCTGATTGCGGGGCAAGATGATCTTGGAAGGTCCGGACGCATCCCGGCTCCGGCGGCCTAAAGGAGACGTCATTTGACGCGCGACAGCCACTCTTCATCCCGCAAGTCCTCGGTACAAACCTCTGCGGCCGGTTCGGCCTCCGACATGACCCATATTGTTCTTGCCTTTGAAGACAACCGGCTGATCGGAGATCTTTTCGGGCAATTCGACCAGAACCTTGCGCTGATCGAGCAGCGCCTGGGTGTTGATGCCATTGCCCGGGGCAACCAGGTGACGCTCAAGGGCAGTCAGGCGGGATGTGCTCAGGCGCGCACCGCGCTGGAGGCCATGTATCAGCGTCTGCTGCAGGGCCAGGAAATCCATCCGGGCGATGTCGACGGTGCGTTGCGCATGGCGGCAGCTGCCGAAGCGCAATTGCCGTTGCCGACGCTGGAGCCGAAGTCCCGTCTGGCCTTCGCCCAGATCGCGACCCGCCGCAAGACAATCGTTGCCCGCACGCCGACTCAGGACGCCTACATCCGGTCGATGGACCGGGCCGACCTGATTTTCGGAACCGGCCCGGCCGGCACCGGCAAGACCTTTCTGGCGGTTGCCTATGCCGCTGCGCTTCTGGAGCGCGGCGATGTTGCCCGTCTGATCCTGTCCCGTCCCGCTGTCGAGGCGGGTGAACGTCTCGGCTTTCTGCCGGGCGAGATGAAGGACAAGGTCGATCCCTACCTGCGTCCGATCTACGACGCTCTCTATGAGATGATGCCGGCCGAGAAGGTCGACCGTGGTCTTCAATCCGGCATGATCGAGGTGGCGCCGCTTGCGTTCATGCGTGGCCGCACACTGTCCAATGCCGTGGTGCTGCTCGATGAGGCGCAGAACACGACCTCCATGCAGATGAAGATGTTTCTGACGCGTCTGGGGGAAGGCTCGAAGATGATCGTCACCGGCGATCCGAGCCAGATCGACTTGCCATCCGGGCAGGTGTCCGGTCTGCGCGAAGCGCTTGGGCTTTTGACCGATATTCCCGAGGTCGCTCATATCCGGTTCAACGAGAAGGACGTTGTTCGCCACGAGCTGGTTGGACGGATCGTGACCGCCTATGACAACGCCTCGCGTGAAGAATCGGAAGCGCGGGAACGCCGCTTTGCCGAACGAAAACGTGGTACGGACCGCGATGGTGCCCCTGTGCGCCCTCGTGAAGCCGTAAATTCCTGAAAAGCTCCTGCCGACGATGCCAGACCGATTGCCCGAAAGTTTTCAGATTGACCTGTCGATAGAGGCGGGCGATTGGCCGGCGGAAGACCAGTTGGAAGCGACAACCGCAAAGGCGGTTGCCGCTGCTTTTGCCGGGGCGGATCTGGAAGTGCTGGAGGGAACCGAAGTTTCTCTGCTGTTTACCGACGATATGTCGATCCGGCAGTTGAACGCAAAATGGCGTGGCAAGGACAAGGCGACAAACGTCCTGTCCTTTCCCGGCAGCGATCCGCAAGGCGATGTTTATGGCCCGCTTCTGGGCGATATCGTTTTCGGCTACGAAACCGTTGCGGCAGAAGCCGCAGACCTTGGAATTGAATTTTCCGATCACCTTACCCATTTGACTGTTCACGGTTTGCTTCACCTTTTCGATTATGATCATCAGGAAAGTGACGAAGCGGAACTTATGGAGAGCCTTGAGAAGGCCATTCTGGCATCTCTTGGCATCGATGACCCCTACGCGGACAGGCCACTTGTGGCCGACGGCGGGTAAGGGGCATCATGGGGCGTGATGTTCTTGATTGATGGATGATGAACTCAATTGAACCGCAAAGTCCGGCACATGGGCAGAAGCCTGCCAGCACCGGACAGGACCAGGGCGGGGAAGACCCGCAACAGCCGAAGCCGCAGAAACCTGCGGCCTTCTTCGACCTCCTCAAACGCTTTCTGCGCTTGGGCCGCCAGTCTTCGAGCTTGCGCGAGAACCTGGAGGATGAGCTTGCTCGCGAAGGTGGCGATGCCGCGTTTTCGCCAGAAGAGCGGATGCTGCTCGGCAACATCCTCCGACTGCGGGAGCTGCGCGTCGACGACGTCATGATCCCGCGCGCGGACATAGATGCAGTGGACGTGGAAACCAGCCTCAGCCGGGTCATGGAACTGTTCCAGACCAGCGGACATTCGCGCATGCCGGTTTACGAAGAGACGCTGGACGATCCGCGGGGCATGGTCCACATCAAGGACTTGATGGCCTATATCGCCGAACGCGGTGCGTCGAACCGTCCTGCAACTTCTGTGGACAAGGAAGCCGACACAACCGACTTTCAACCGTCCAACTCCAACGCGCCTGCGCGCAACGGGCACAACATGCCCGACCTGGACCTGTCCTGTGTCGACCTCTCGGTCTCGCTGAAGGACACGGATCTTCTGCGCAACGTCCTGTTCGTGCCGCCTTCGATGCCGGCGACCGATCTGATGGCGAAGATGCAGGCCGACCGCATTCAGATGGCCCTGGTGATCGATGAATATGGCGGGACCGACGGCCTGGTGTCGCTGGAAGATCTTGTCGAGGAAGTTGTCGGCGATATCGAAGACGAACACGATGAGGATGAGGAAGCCATGCTGGCCTCCGCCGGCGAGGGTGTTTGGATCGCTGATCCGCGTCTGACCCTTGAAGATCTCGACGAAGCGCTCGGCACGCAGCTGAACGACGGTGAAATTTCCGAAGATGTCGATACGCTTGGCGGCCTGCTCTATTTCTCGGTGGGCCGGGTTCCGGTTCGCGGCGAACTTCTGCTGGTGCCGGACGAAGTTCCGGGGTTCGAATTCGAGGTGATGGACGCCGATCCGCGCCGCATCAAGCGCCTGAAGATCCGTCGCCGCCGTACCGACGCCCGTCCGCCGGATCTGCGCCGCCGCTCCAAACGGACAGACACTGTCTCGGGCGAGGGCGGTCAGGATAGCGAAAGCAAAAAAAACAAGGTCGCCGCGTCCAGCGGAAAAGGGTGAGCGGATCGTCGCCAAATCCGGCTAAAAGCATCGTCGCCAACGGTGCGGGTTTCCGTCTTCGGGAAGCGACTTGTTTGCGCAGCATAGGTATTGATACTTGACCCCACTGCGGCGAGCCGACAAATCTCCTGACCGCAAGAATGGGAATGCTCTTTGATGCACTGGTTGTCACACCGCCTGTCGGTCCTGCCAAATACCTTTCTGCTGGCATGGGGGTGGCAGCGCCGGCTGTTGTGCGCAGCCTGCGGGGCCCTAACGGCCTTTGCGCTTCCCCCCTATGACTTCACCTTCGTGCTTCTCCTCACCTTTCCTTGCCTGGTCTGGCTGCTGGACGGGGCGGTCGATCCCGCACCCGGCAAGCGCCTTCAGCGGTTTCGCACGGGCTTCGCGCTCGGCTGGCTGTTCGGTTTCGGATACTTCCTGTCCGGCCTGTGGTGGATCGGCGCGGCGTTTCTTGTCGAAGCGGACCGCTTTGCCTGGCTGATGCCCTTCGCCGTGCTGGCGATGCCCATCGGCCTGGCGCTGTTCACGGGACTTGGCGTTGGCCTCGCAGCAATTTTCTGGAGCGATCAGTTTCGCCGTATTCTGTTGCTGGCGGCCAGTCTGACCCTTGTGGATTGGCTGCGCGGCCATGTCCTGACCGGGTTTCCCTGGAACGCCTTTGGCTACGGGGTGTCCGGATCGTTGAGCCTGTCGCAGGCGGCCAGTCTCGTCGGGCTCTACGGTCTTACCTTCTTCGTGATTGCGGTGTTTTCCGCCCCGGCTGTTCTGGCGGATTCACGGCCGCTGCGCCAGCGTGTGGCGGCCGTTGTTGCCGCCGCCGTTGTGCTGGCCGCGGTTGCAGGTTACGGCGCTGTCAGGCTCTGGCAGGCGGACCCCGCCGTTGCCGATCTCGACGTAAGAATCGTTCAGCCCTCGATCGACCAGAAAGACAAATGGCGGCCGGAACTGCGCGACGAGATCTTCCAGACTTTCCTCGACATGACCGAAGCCCCCCTTGGCGGCGCTGCGCGCGTCGGGCAGCAGCGCCTGGTGGTCTGGCCGGAATCGGCCGTACCCTTTCTGCTCACGCAGGAGCCGGGTGCCTTGTTCCGGATCGGCCAGTCGCTTGGCGACAAGACCGAACTGGTGACCGGAGCGATCAGGGCGGAGCCCGGGCTTCAGGGAGCTGACTACTTCAACAGCGTGTTTGTGATTGGCAGCGAGGGCACCGTTCAGGGCATCTACGACAAGGTGAGGCTTGTGCCCTTTGGCGAGTACGTGCCGTTTAAACCTCTGCTTGAAGCGCTGGGAATAACCAACCTGGCCGGGCCTCTGTCGGGCTTCGAGGCAGGGTATCAGCCGCGTGTATTGACCACGTCCGAGGGTTTTGGTTTTCTACCCATGATTTGCTATGAGGCGATTTTTCCAGGTGCTCTGGACGGCGTTTCCAGCAGACCGGATTTCTTGCTGAATGTGACCAACGACGCCTGGTTCGGCCGGACGCCAGGCCCTTATCAGCACTTCGCACAGGCCCGTTTGCGTGCCATCGAGACCGGTTTGCCGCTGATTCGGGCCGCCAATACAGGCATATCCGCGGTGATCGACCCCAAAGGCCGCGTTGTTGCAAAACTTGCGGTATTTGAAAAAGGCCTGATAGATACCAGGCTTCCGCAGAGGGTAAGCAACACTCTCTACGGCAGTATTGGCGATGCATTAGCCCTTATTGTATCCCTTTTCATCGTAGTATTTGCGGGTGCTGGTCAATACAACCGCAACTCGCGCATAAATTGATATTTTTTATTTGAGTTGAGTGAAGAAAATGTGATACAACCGTGAAATAGCCGATTGAAGGCTGCTTCATGTACAAGTGTAAGGTTGCGGGCAAACTTCGATCTCTTGGTCCTGTGGGGGGAATTCAGGAGAACTTGTGCAAACGAAAAACGAGCGGGCTACGTCCGCGAGAAAAAGAAAGAGCGACACAGATGCCCAGTAAGAAGTCTCCGAATCCAATCGATATTCATGTTGGCAGCCGCGTCCGGCTGCGCCGCATGATGCTAGGCATGAGTCAGGAAAAGCTCGGCGAAAGCCTGGGCATCACCTTCCAGCAGATCCAGAAATATGAAAAAGGCACCAACCGTATCGGTGCCAGCCGTTTGCAGCACATTGCAACAGTTCTCAAGGTCCCGGTTTCCTTCTTCTTCGAAGATGCGCCCGGAACACCTGAGGAGGCCGAAGGCTTCGGCGAAACGCAGCCGACGTCCTATGTGGTCGACTTCCTGTCGTCCTCTGAAGGCTTGTCCCTGAACAAGGCATTTGTCCGAATCGAAGACCCGAAAGTGCGCCGTCGGATCGTTGATCTCGTCCGGTCTCTTGCCGGTGACGACTGACAAAATTCACGCGCGCGCTTGACGCGGCGAAAAACTTCTAAGATTGATGCAGGCGAAGCGGCGATGACTATCGTCGCTTCAGTCATATTCATTCCCAGAAGGACGATCGCCAATGGCACGTCAGAATTACCTGTTCACCTCCGAGTCCGTTTCCGAAGGACATCCGGACAAAGTGTGCGATCGCATTTCCGATGCGGTTGTAGATGCCTACCTCAAGGAAATGCCGGAAGCGCGTGTTGCCTGTGAAACGCTGGCAACCACCAACCGCATCGTGATTGCCGGCGAAACCCGGGGTCCGGCCACCATCACCAACGATTACATCGCCCATCTTGCCCGCATGGCCGTCAAGGATATCGGCTACGAGCAGGACGGCTTCCATTGGGAAAACTGCGACATCGCCGTTCATCTGCATGCGCAGTCCGCGCATATCGCCCAGGGCGTCGACGCTGGCGACAACAAGGATGAAGGCGCGGGCGACCAGGGCATCATGTTCGGTTACGCCTGCCGCGAGACCGAAGAGCTGATGCCGGCTCCGATCCTGTTTTCGCACAAGATCCTGCGTCTGCTTGCAGATGTCCGCAAATCCGGCAAGGAACCGGCGCTCGGCCCGGACGCCAAGAGCCAGGTCACTATCCGCTACGAAGACGGCAAGCCTGTCGAGGCAACCTCGATCGTTCTGTCGACCCAGCATCTGGATCCGGCCCTGACGTCCGCCGAAGTGCGCGCCATCGTCGATCCATATATCCGCACTGCGCTGCCGGATGGTTTCATCACGGACAACACCGTCTGGCACGTCAACCCGACCGGCGCCTTCGTCATTGGCGGCCCCGATGGCGATGCAGGCCTCACCGGTCGCAAGATCATCGTCGACACCTATGGCGGCGCTGCGCCGCATGGTGGCGGTGCGTTTTCCGGCAAGGACCCGACCAAGGTTGACCGGTCCGCGGCTTACGCGGCTCGTTACCTTGCCAAGAACGTTGTCGCAGCCGATCTGGCCGATCGCTGCACCATCCAGCTGTCCTACGCCATTGGCGTGCCGGAGCCGCTGTCGGTCTATGTCGACCTGCATGGCACGGGCCGTTGCGACGAGGCCAAGCTGGAAAAGGCGCTGCGCGATGTCATGGGCCTCAGCCCGCGCGGCATCCGTCAGCACCTGAAGCTGAACAACCCGATCTACGAGCGCACCGCTGCCTATGGTCATTTTGGCCGTGAGCCGGACGCGGACGGCGGTTTCAGCTGGGAAAAGACAGACCTGGTTGACGAGCTTCGCCCGCTTGCGGGATAAGCTTGCCTTCCATCTGAACGAATGAAGACGTGGAACAGATCGCCGGTTCAGACCCGGCGATCTTTTGTTTTGAAGTGGCAGAATGACTGATCGTTACGAAGGTTCGTTTTACGGCCGCCGCAAGGGCAAGCCGCTCAGCCCGCGCCGCGAGGCTTTGATGGAAAAAGAGCTGCCGCATCTGGCGCTGGACCTGACGGCGCCCGCCCCGGAGGATCTGACGAGCCTCTTTGCGGCAGAGGTCGACGCGGTCTGTCTGGAAGTCGGCTTTGGTGGCGGCGAGCACCTGCTGCACCGGGCACGAACCAATCCGCGGATCGGTTTTATCGGTGTGGAGCCGTTCGTCGGCAGCATGGCCAAGGCGGTGACGGCCGTCGTGGAAGAAGGGCTGCGGAACATCCGTCTTTACGACGATGATGCTGTCGGGGTCCTGGACTGGCTGCCCGAGGCGAGCCTTGACCTGGCCTACCAGCTCTATCCGGACCCCTGGCCTAAGAAGCGCCACTGGAAGCGCCGGTTCATCAATGAGCAGAACCTCGATCGCTATGCCCGGGCGATCAAGCCTGGCCACGAATTCCGGTTTGCCAGCGACATCGACACCTATGTTGACTGGACGCTGCGCCATTGCCGCGACCATGACGCGTTTGAATGGACCGCCGAAACAGCGTCCGACTGGAAATCCCCCTGGGAAGGCTGGCCGGGCACGCGCTACGAGGCCAAGGCCATCCGCGAAGGCCGTGTCGGCCGGTACCTGACCTTCCGCAGGGTATAGCGGAGCGGCGAGGCAAACGGCGCTTTTGCTGCCGTTCGCCGGGAGATTCCGGACAGGAGCCAACTTCTTTGAGGAATTTGGCCCGGGCTCTTGCCTTTTTGCCCGCTTTGGCGTTATACAGCCCGTGTTTCACCTCAAACGGCTTATCTGAGCACTTTGAGAGTGGGCCCGCCGGGGACCCGCTCTTTTTTGCTTACATAACCGGAAACCAACGAGTTCGAGCAGGACTGCCCTATGTAAATCGACAATCAGGTGCATCTGATGCTCAAGAGCCGGTAACGGCCGCCAACAGGAGCCAAGTGTGAGCGCACACGAACCGAGAATTGTGACGGAGCAGGGACTTGATGCCCGTGTTGCCGCAATTGTGGAGCCGGTGATCGAGGATCTCGGCTACCGTCTGGTGCGTACGAAGATCAGTGCTCAGAACGGCTGCACCTTGCAGATCATGGCAGAGCGTCCGGACGGCACAATGACCGTCGAGGACTGCGAAACCGTCAGCCGGGCCGTGTCGCCCGCGCTCGATGTCGAAGACCCGATCAACCGGGCATATCATCTGGAAATTTCTTCTCCGGGTATCGACCGTCCGCTCGTACGCGCCGGCGATTTCAACCGCTGGGCAGGCCATGAGCTGAAGGTCGAGATGGCCGTCATGCTGGATGGCCGCAAGCGGTTCCGGGGAACGCTCATCGGCGCGGAGAACGGTGTGGCCACCATTCGTCTTCCCGATGCGCGCGAAGGCAAGGAAGACACCGTGGCGTTGCCGATGGAAAACATCGGCGAAGCCAAGCTGGTGCTGACCGACGAATTGATTACCGCAGCTCTTCAGGCCGAAAAGGCGGCATTGGCCGCCCGTGGTCAGGATGACGGGCTGACGCAGGACAACATGCCCAACTGAGCCTCAGGCTTTAAGGGAAAGAAGAAGAACGCGCCCGAACCGATCCTTGGCGCAAGAGGAGTGGAATATGGCAATCAGCGCGAACCGGCTGGAACTGCTGCAAATCGCTGACGCGGTCGCACGGGAGAAATCCATTGACCGGATGATCGTCATCAATGCAATGGAAGATGCGATCCAGAAGGCAGCCCGCTCCCGCTATGGTACGGAAACGGAAGTCCGCGCCGAAATCAATCCGAAGACCGGCGAGATCCGTCTGCAGCGTCTGCTTCAGGTCGTCGATGCCGTCGAGAACGTTTCCACCGACATCTCTCTTGATGACGCGCAGGCCCGCAATCCGGAAGCCAGCATCGGCGACTTCATCGCCGAGCCGCTGCCGCCGCTCGATTTCGGCCGTATTGCTGCCCAGTCCGCCAAGCAGGTCATCGTGCAGAAAGTGCGCGAAGCCGAGCGTGACCGCCAGTATGACGAATTCAAGGACCGTGTCGGCGAAGTCGTCAATGGTGTCGTCAAGCGTGCCGAATACGGCAACGTCATTGTGGATCTGGGCCGCGGCGAAGGTATTGTCCGCCGCGACGAACTGATCCCGCGCGAGATCTTCCGCACCGGCGACCGTATCCGCGCCATCATCTATGACGTGCGCCGCGAGCAGCGTGGCCCGCAGATCTTCCTGTCGCGCACCCATCCGCAGTTCATGGCGAAGCTGTTCGCTCAGGAAGTTCCGGAAATCTACGACGGCGTCATCGAGATCAAGTCCGTGGCCCGCGATCCGGGCTCGCGCGCGAAGATCGCCGTGATCTCCAAGGACAGCTCCATCGATCCGGTCGGCGCCTGCGTGGGTATGCGCGGCAGCCGTGTCCAGGCCGTTGTTGGCGAGCTCCAGGGCGAAAAGATCGACATCATTCCGTGGAACGACGAAGCAGCAACCTTCATCGTCAACGCCCTGCAGCCGGCCGAAGTGGCCAAGGTCGTTCTCGACGAAGATGCCGAGCGTATTGAAGTTGTCGTTCCCGATGACCAATTATCTCTTGCGATCGGCCGTCGTGGCCAGAACGTGCGTCTGGCCTCTCAGCTGACCGGCTGGGCCATCGACATCATGACCGAGCAGGAAGAAAGCGACCGCCGCCAGAAGGAATTCCTGGAGCGTTCACAGCTGTTCATGGAAGCCCTCAACGTGGACGAGATGGTCGGCCAGTTGCTGGCGACCGAAGGCTTCACCTCGGTTGAGGAAGTCGCCTATGTGGAGCTCGATGAGATCTCCATGATCGAAGGCTTCGATGACGACACCGCGGTTGAAATTCAGGCCCGTGCCCGGGACTACCTGGCCGAGCTGGAAACAAAACTCGACGAAGAGCGTATTTCGCTTGGCGTTGCCGACGACTTGAGGTCGATTGATGGCCTGACAACGGCTATGCTGGTTGCCTTGGGCAAGGACGGCGTCAAGACGATGGAAGACCTTGCCGGTTGCGCTGCTGACGATCTTGTGGGCTGGACCGAACGCAAGGACGGCGAGACCAAGCGCTTCGAAGGTGCCCTTTCGGAATTCGACATGTCCCGCGCAGAAGCGGAAAACGTCGTGATGGCGGCGCGTCTGGCCGCAGGCTGGATCACCGAGGAAGAACTCGCAGCTCAGGCCGAGGAAGACGAAGCCGAAGCTGGAGAAGAAGAAGAGGTCGAAATGACCGAGACCGTTGGAGAAGAGCCGCAGGGCGGCGCAATCCTCAACGGGTAACGAGAGAGGCAAAAGCCTCCTGTCTGAAGTTTCCGGCCCGGCTGTGGCCGTCCGGGAGCTTCCAATTCGCAAGTTCGATCAGCTTTTCTGCGCCGGAGGTGTTTCCACCGGAAAGCAGGTTGATCTAAAGGAGTGGCAGCGTGCCCAGGAAGAGTGAGCCAACCGAACGGCAGTGTGCCGTGACCCGGGAGGTTCAGCCCGTCAGTGCGCTGATCCGGTTCGTTCTCGACCCGCAGGGCGAGGTTGTTCCGGATCTGAAGCGGGTTCTTCCGGGACGCGGTGTTTGGGTGACCGCCACGAAAGAAAACGTGGCTGTTGCCGAAAAGGACCGGAAAAAGGTCTTTGGCCGAGGCTTTAAAGGGGAAGCCTCTGTCGAGCCGGGACTGGCGGATCGTGTCGATGCGCTCATGGAACGATCGGCGCTGCAAGCGCTCTCCATGACGCGCAAGGCGGGCGAGCTGGTGACAGGCTTCGCGAAAGTTGAAGCGGCCCTGCGGCAGGACGATGTCGCCGGGCTGGTCCATGCCTCGGACGCTGCAGAAGACGGGGTAAGGAAGCTGGCGGCGGTGGCTGCCGGCACTCAGGAACACGCAAACGGGTGCCAAATCGTCCGTTTGTTCGATTCGGACCAATTGGATTTGGCATTGGGCCGGTCAAATGTGATACATGCTGCACTGCTTGCGGGGCAGGCGAGCGAAAACTTCCTGTCGCGTGTGCGCGATCTGGAGCGGTTTCGCTACTCCTCCGCGGTAAGCAGCGATAATGGCAACGCTTGAGAAGGCGGTTGCGCAGGACTGAAGGCAATATGAGCGATACGAAAAATCCAGGCGACAAGACAATCAGCGTTGAGCGTGGAAAGACGCTCGGCCTAAAGCGCGGTGGTGGCGATCAGGGAACTGTTCGGCAGTCCTTCTCGCATGGCCGGACCAAAGCCGTCGTCGTGGAAAAGAAGAAGCGCCGTGTTGTGCTTCCCGGGCAAGAAGCCAAGGCAGATGCCCCTGCGCCGACAACGCAGCGCCTCGAGCGTCCGGCTGAAGCGCCGCGTACGCCGCCGCAGCAGGATCCGCAGGTCACCAAGCAGGCCCGCCGGTCTGCCTCTGGCCAGCGCCAGAAGGGCAACGGCAACGTTCTGCGTACCCTGACCAAGGAAGAAGCGGCAGCCCGTACGGCAGCCCTTCAGATGGCCAAGGTGCGTGACGAGGAAGACCGCAAGCGCCGCGAAGAAGAAGACAAGCGTCGGGCAATCGAAGCCGCGCAGCGTCAGGCTGAAGAAGAAGCCCGCGCCAAGGTGGAAGCGGAAGAGCGCGCCAAGCGCGAAGCCGAAGAAGCTCTGCAGGCAGCGGAACAGGCCAAGGCCGAACCGAAGAGTGAACCGGTTGCCGAAGCGGCTCCGGAAGCCGCAGCGCCTGCCCGCAAGGGTAGCACCGGCCGCACCGTGGTTCGCAAGCCCGCTCATGCCGACGGCGGCAAGCCGCCGAGCCTTGACGACATGGGCAAGCGCAAGGCGCCGGAAGCTCCGGCCGCACGTGCGAAGCCCGAGCGCGGGGAAACCGAAGAAGATCGCAACAACAAGAGCGTTCGTGCGGTCAAGCGCCCGAAACAGGCACCGGCTCCCGCTGCGCGTCCGCGCACCGGCGACGATCGCCGCCGCTCCAAGCTGACCATTTCCGCCGCCACGGGTGGCGACGACGGTCAGCGCGCACGGTCCCTGGCCTCCATGCGCCGCCGCCAGGAAAAGGCGAAGCGCGGGCAGCAGCAGGTCGTGCGTGAAAAGATCATGCGTGAAGTCGTTCTGCCGGAAGCCATCACCATTCAGGAGCTCGCCAACCGTATGGCAGAGCGCGCCGTGGATGTGATCAAGCTTCTGATGAAGCAGGGCCAGATGCTCAAGATCAACGACGTGATCGATGCTGATACCGCCGAACTGATCGCCGTGGAAATGGGTCACACTGTCAAGCGTGTGTCTGAAGCAGACGTTGAAGAAGGTCTCTTCACCACGGAAGACGAGCCGTCCACGATGCTGCCGCGTCCTCCGGTCGTGACCATCATGGGCCACGTCGACCACGGCAAGACCTCGCTGCTTGATGCGATCCGCAAGTCGAAGGTTGTCACCGGCGAAGCCGGCGGCATCACCCAGCATATCGGCGCCTATCAGGTCGATCAGGACGGCAACAAGATCACATTCATCGATACTCCGGGCCACGCTGCGTTCTCGCAGATGCGTGCTCGCGGTGCCAAGTCGACGGATATCGTGATCCTGGTTGTTGCCGCCGACGATGGCGTCATGCCGCAGACCAAGGAAGCCGTAGCGCACGCCAAGGCGGCCGACGTGCCGATCATCGTGGCCATCAACAAGATGGACAAGCCGGAAGCCGATCCGAACCGCGTCCGCACGGAACTCCTCAGCGAGGATCTCGTTGTGGAATCCATGGGCGGTGACGTGATCGACGTGGAAGTCTCGGCCAAGAGCGGCCTGGGGCTCGACAAGCTTCTGGAAATGATCCTGCTGCAGTCCGAGGTTCTGGAACTCCAGGCCAATCCGGAACGCAAGGCAGAAGGCATCGTCATCGAAGCGCAGCTCGACAAGGGCCGCGGTCCGGTTGCCACCGTTCTGGTGCAGAAGGGGACCCTCAAGCCGGGCGACATTCTTGTCGCCGGTGCCGAATGGGGCCGCGTCCGCGCCATGCTCGACGAGAATGGCAATCAGGTGAAGGAAGCCGGCCCGGCCAAACCGGTCGAGGTTCTGGGCTTCCAGGGCACGCCGGAAGCCGGTGACATGGTTGCGGTCGTCGATAACGAAGCCCGCGCTCGTGAAATTACCGACTACCGTCAGCGCCAGATCCGCGAGAAGGCCTCCGTGGTCGCCTCGGGAACGCGTGGTTCGCTCGAGCAGATGATGAACCGTCTGCAGGAAACCGGCAAAAAAGAGTTCCCGCTGGTGCTCAAGGCCGACGTGCAGGGCTCCGCGGAAGCGATTGCTCATGCGCTCAACGAACTCGGCAACGAGGAAGTCGGCGCGCGCATCCTGCTCTCCGGTGTCGGTGGCATCACCGAAAGCGACGTCACGCTGGCGCTCGCTTCCAAGGCTCCGATCATCGGCTTCAACGTACGTGCCAACAAGCAGGCCCGTGAAGCGGCAAGCCGCGAAGGCATCGAGATTCGTTACTACAACGTGATCTACGACCTGGTCGACGACATCAAGGCAGCCCTGTCGGGCATGCTGTCGCCGGAACGCCGCGAAACCTTCCTCGGCAATGCGGAGATCAAGGAAATCTTCCACATCTCCAAGGTCGGCAAGGTTGCAGGCTGTCTGGTTACCGAAGGTGTCGTGGAACGTGGCGCCAACGTTCGCCTCATCCGCGACGACGTGGTCATCCACGAAGGCGAACTGGGCACGCTCAAGCGCTTCAAGGACGAGGTCAAGTCTGTCGAATCCGGTCAGGAATGCGGCATGAACTTCGTCAAGTACCAGGACATGCGTCCGGGCGACGTCATCGAGTGCTTCCGCGTCGAGCAGATCGCACGGACACTCTGATCGAAGTCAGAAATTTACTTGAAACTGATGTCAGCGGCTTATTCAATTAAGCCGCTGACATCGTATCTGGTCGCAGGTAACTCCGTCATGCCACGGCTCGGCCGTGGCATCCGCGCCACCAGGTGATCCCGCCAGCGTCCGTGCTTCAAGCCCGGCAAAGGCGTGGATAGCCTGGCAAGGACCGGAAACGGCAACCCGAAACGTCGGGGTGGACTGCGCTGCCAGAGATGCAGGAACAACAACAATGGCAAGACAACACGGACAGGACAGCCGCGGCCCTTCCCAGCGCCAGTTGCGCGTCGGCGAAACGGTACGCAAGGAGCTGTCCGATATTCTGACCCGGGGACGGTTTTCCGACCCCGATCTCGACGGCGTGATCGTCACGATCCCCGAAGTGCGCATGACGCCGGACCTGCGCCTGGCGACCTGCCTCGTGATGCCGCTTGGCGGCGTCAATGCTGAGCAGGTCGAAAAGGCCCTGAACCGCAGCGCCAAATATCTGCGCGGTCAGGTGTCCCGGCGGCTGACGATGAAATACATGCCGGACCTGCGCTTTGTTCTCGACACGAGGTTCGACGACGACGACCGCATCGACACGCTGCTGCATTCTCCGGAAGTCTCCCGAGATCTCGACGCGGACGAAGAGAACGAAAAGAACTAGAGATCAACGGCTCACTGTTCCTGTTGAATTGTGGTCCCCGCGAAGGCGGCGACCCGGCAAACACAGGCGATTGGCTTGATTTCCGGAAGAGCGGGTTGCGCTTGGGTTACCGGACCCCGGTCTCTCGCACCACTCGGACCGGGATGACATGAAGAGCAGTGAGTTCTTGGTCGAGGCCAAGGCCTAACCCAAGCGGACCCGACATGGCACTCTCCAGAGCAATAGCAATTATCGCGCTTGGCGCGGCGGCGTCCGCGTGTGTCGTGTTTCCGGTTCCACGCGTCATTGCGCCGGAGGTCTCGGGCGTGCTGCTTAACGACGGTAAGCCGGTTGCGAATGCAGAGGTCGAGTTGGTGGCCGCATTGGCTCCTTCAGACGCATCATCGGAAATTCCGCCCGGCTCAAGTCATGCCGTTGCCAGAACAGATGCAAATGGCAAATTCAAAGTAGGACCGCTGACAGGGGTCAAAACAGTTCATACATACGGCGATGAACTCCTTGGATTTTACATTGTTATCAGGGCAGGGAACAAAGAGTTGATAGGGTTCACTTACAGTGAAATAGCGAGTGTACCCTCCAAATTAAGTGGGGTATGCGACTTGGCCAAGGCCCGCAGCGTTGGAAACCAAGTGACTTACTGTGATCATGACAGGCTGGAAAAACTGAAAATGGTCACTGACGACAGCTGATGTGTTGAGTGTCCCGTTGTCGAGCTTGACTAGCGAGACTGATCGTCAGCTTTTCGTTTAGCTGACCAAATCTATTGCAATCGTATTGAAACGTTCTCATGGCACGCCAAAAACAATTCAAAAGAAAAAAGAACGCAATCAACGGCTGGCTTGTCCTGGACAAGCCCTATGGCATCACCTCCAACGAGGCGCTCGGCAAGATCAAGCGGATCTTCTCGCCGGAAAAGGTGGGTCACGCCGGTACGCTCGATCCGCGCGCGTCCGGTCTCCTGCCGGTTGCCTTCGGCGAAGCCACAAAAACCGTGCCCTTTGTCATGGACGGCCGCAAGGTCTACCGTTTCGAGGTCACCTGGGGCGTCGAAACCAATACCGACGACACCGAAGGTGAGGCGGTCGCAACGTCCGACGTGAGGCCGAATGCGGATGAAATTTCCGCAGTGCTTGGCGAGTTCGTCGGCACGATCATGCAGGTTCCGCCGAAGTTTTCCGCCATCAAGGTCGCCGGTGAACGGGCATATGATCTGGCGCGCGACGGCGAAGAGGTCGAGCTGGAAGCCCGGCCCATCGACGTGCACCGGCTGGACCTGGTCGACTGTCCGGACGAGAACCGTGCGGTTTTCGAAGCGGAATGCGGCAAGGGCACCTATGTGCGCGCAATCGCCCGTGACCTTGGCCGCCGTCTTGGCACCTGCGGTCATGTCACCGAACTGCGCCGGCTCCTGGTCGGTCCGTTCGGCGAAGACGACCTGATCGGGCTGGACGAAATCCTGGAAGCATCCGAGGCGCTTGAGGAAGGTGCCGGCGTCGAGGCGCTGGTCGAGGAATTTGTCCTGCCGGTTCGCGAGGCAATGGACAACCTGATCGAGGTTCCCGTTTCGCTCGATGACGCTGTCAAGATTCGCAAGGGCATGGCCGTGTTGCTCCGTGGCCGCGATGCTCCGCTCAACACGGAAGTCGCCTTTGCCAGTCACGCCAGCGTGCCGGTCGCCATCGGCTCAATTGACAAGGGCCGGTTCCAGCCGAGCAGGGTGTTTCACCTGTAAATTCGGGTATGGCGAAAAAACCTGAGAAACCTCTGGATTTCCACATGGTTTTCCGCCATATTCCGCCGCCATTGGGCACTGATGTCCAATTCGTCCGGAAGGATCCTTTGCTGAACGACATCTCGGCTCTGGAAACATCCGGATCAGGCCGGTCTCCGGCATTTCAACGTGTCCGGTCAACGGACCCCACTCTTTGAAAGGAAAGAGCGATGTCGATTACTGCAGAGCGCAAAGCTGAGCTCATCAAGGAATACGCCATCAAAGAAGGCGACACCGGTTCCCCGGAAGTACAGGTTGCAATCCTCACCGAGCGGATCAACAACCTGACCCAACACTTCAAGGGTCATGGCAAGGATAACCACTCCCGCCGCGGTCTTCTGAAAATGGTTGCGCAGCGCCGGTCCCTTCTGGACTACACGCGCGGCAAGAGCGAAGAACGCTACAAGTCGCTGATCTCGCGTCTTGGCATTCGCCGCTAAGATCTCAGAACCTGGAAGCGCGGTGGGTGAGAACCCGCCGCGTTTTTGTATTGCGTGACGGCTTTTGCCGGACGCAGCTCTTGCCGGCAAAACACTGATCCGCTTCGGGTCTTTGTTTACGGAAAGAGCTTTGAGTGTTTCAAAATCAAGTGGAACGCTCTATAGAGACCTCGTGACATGTCATGGGGCAGGATTGCCGGCTTCTTTCCGTCTTGAGCGAAAGCAGCTCGTCGTCTTGCCCGTGACCTGTCCGCCGGTAACCGGCCCATACGGGGCCGACCGGGAATGTGTCTGCCATGACCGTGCTGTACCGAAAACAGCCAAAGGCAGGCAAAGCTGTAAGGACAGATGATGTTTGATGTTCATCGTGTAGAAGTCGAGTGGGGCGGACGCCCGCTCGTCCTCGAAACGGGCAAGGTTGCCCGTCAGGCCGATGGCGCCGTGATGGCGTCCTATGGTGAAACAAAGGTTCTGGCGACCGTCGTGTCCGCCAAGTCGCCGAAGCCGGGCCAGGATTTCTTCCCGCTCACCGTGAACTACCAGGAAAAGGCATTTGCCGCCGGTAAGATCCCGGGTGGCTACTTCAAGCGTGAAGGCCGTCCGTCCGAGCACGAGACGCTGACCTCCCGCCTGATCGACCGTCCGATCCGCCCGCTGTTCGCAGACGGCTACAAGAACGACACCCAGGTGGTCATCACCGTTCTGTCGCACGATCTTGAAAATGCTCCGGACATCCTGGCGATGGTGGCATCTTCCGCTGCCCTGACCCTGTCGGGCGTTCCCTTCATGGGCCCGATCGGCGGCGCGCGCGTTGGTTACATCAACGGCGAATACGTTCTGAACCCGCTGGTCGACGACATGCCGGAATCCACTCTGGATCTGGTTGTTGCCGGTACCAACGACGCCGTTCTGATGGTTGAATCCGAAGCCAAGGAACTGGACGAAGACATCATGCTCGGCGCAGTGATGTTCGGCCACAAGGGCTTCCAGCCGGTGATCGACGCGATCATCAAACTGGCTGAAACCGCTGCCAAGGAACCGCGCGAACTGGTCCTGCCGGATCATTCCGAGCTGTTCGGCAAGGTCAAGGCGATGGCTGAAAGCGACCTGGTTGCCGCTTACAAGATCACGTCCAAGACCGACCGCAAGAACGCAATCGACGCTGCCAAGGCGAAGGTCGTTGAAGCGCTGATCACCAACGCTGCCGAAGGCGAAGCCGTCGAAAGCACCGTTCTGGGCGAGCAGTTCAAGAAGCTGGAAGCGGAAATCGTTCGTGGCGCAATCCTCGACACCAGCACCCGTATCGACGGCCGTGACCTGTCGACCGTCCGTTCGATCTCTTCCGAAGTCGGCATTCTGTCGCGTGCGCACGGCTCCGCCCTGTTCACCCGCGGCGAAACCCAGGGCCTGGTCGTTGCCACCCTCGGGACCGGCGAAGACGAGCAGTACATCGACCTGCTGGAAGGCACCGTGAAGTCTCACTTCATGCTGCACTACAACTTCCCGCCCTACTCCGTCGGTGAAACCGGCCGCATGGGCTCCCCGGGACGCCGCGAAATCGGCCACGGCAAGCTGGCATGGCGTGCGATCAACCCGATGATGCCTGCGCATCATGAGTTCCCGTACACCGTCCGCGTTGTTTCCGAGATCACCGAATCCAACGGTTCGTCTTCCATGGCAACCGTCTGCGGCACCTCGCTGGCGCTGATGGATGCCGGCGTTCCGCTGAAGGCACCGGTTGCCGGTATCGCCATGGGCCTGATCAAGGACGGCGACCGTTTCGCGGTTCTGTCCGACATTCTGGGTGATGAAGATCACCTCGGCGACATGGACTTCAAGGTTGCCGGTACCCAGGACGGTATCACCTCGCTGCAGATGGACATCAAGATCGACGGTATCACCGAAGAGATCATGAAGGTCGCTCTGGGTCAGGCCAAGGACGGCCGTATCCACATCCTCGGCGAAATGTCCAAGGCCATCACCGAAGCTCGTGCCGAGCTCGGCGAACATGCTCCGCGCATCGAAGTGATGAAAATTCCGGTCGACAAGATCCGTGAAGTCATCGGTTCGGGCGGCAAGGTCATCCGCGAAATCGTGGAAAAGACCGGCGCGAAGGTCAACATCGAAGACGACGGCACCGTCAAGATCGCATCTGCCGACGGCAAGGCGATCAAGGCAGCCGTCAACTGGATCAACTCCATTGCCGCTGAGCCGGAAGTGGGCATGATCTATGAAGGCACCGTCGTCAAATGCGTTGATTTCGGCGCATTCGTGAACTTCTTCGGCGCCAAGGACGGCCTGGTCCACATCTCCCAGCTGGCTCCCAAGAAAGTTGCCAAGGTCACCGATGTGATCAAGGAAGGCGACAAGGTCTGGGTCAAGCTCATGGGCTTCGACGAGCGCGGCAAGGTCCGCCTGTCCATGAAGGTTGTCGATCAGGAGACCGGCAAGGAAATCGAAAAGAAGGAAGAAGCTGAGTAAGCTTCCTTCCGACTGACGTGAAAAAGGAAACGGGGGCCGAAAGGTCCCCGTTTTTTTGTCCGAAGGTGTGAAAGGTGCGTCAGCCTGCCTGGGCCGCAACCGAATTGACGCCGTTCATGTTGGCGAGATAGCGCTGGAAGTCGACGCCGGAGAGCGGCCGGGAAAAGCTGTAACCCTGGATCAGTGAGCAGCCGAAGGAATGGATCAGCTCGCACTGCTCACGCGTTTCCGCGCCCTCGCACACCACGTCGATGTGCAATGACGCGGCCATGGAAATGATGGCACGCACCAGGGCCTGGCCGTCCTGATCCCGTTCCAGGCCCATGATGAAGGTCCGGTCGATCTTGAGGGTGTCGATTGGCAGGCGTTTCAGGTGGCTGAGCGACGAATAGCCGGTGCCGAAATCATCGAGAGAGATCTTGATACCGAGCTTGCTGATGTCCTGAAGGATCTCGACCGGATTGATGCGCTGGTCCTCGAACATCACGCTTTCGGTGATTTCAAGCTGCAGGCGGGTCGGGTCCATGCCGGTTTCCCAGAGAATGTCCTGCAGCCGGGTCAGGAAGTCCGCATCCCGGCATTGACGCGGGGAAATGTTGACGCTGATACCGTCGAGCTGCAGGCCGTTGCGGTTACAGGACTGGAAAAACGCACAAGCTTCACGCAGCACCTGTTCGCCGAGCGGGACGATGAGCCCGCAATCCTCAGCAACCTTGATGAACTCCGCCGGCGGCACGGCACCCAGCTTGGGGTCGGTCCAGCGTGCAAGGGTTTCGCAGCTCACCACGCGGTTCTTTTCGCAGTCCACGATCGGCTGGAAATTCAGATGCAGCTCGCCCTTTTCCACGGCCTGGCGCAGGGCTATCTCGACCTGGCTCGCACGGGCGTTCTGTTCGTTCATGCGGCTTGCAAAGAAACGGTAGCTGGCACCGCTGTCTGCCTTTGCCTGCAACATGCTGGTGTCTGCTTCCATCAGCAGGGCTTCGTCGTCTGTGCCGTCATGCGGGCAAACGGCGATGCCGAGGCTGCCCGCAAGCACCGCCTGATCGCCATCTTCCAGATCGACGGGGTCTCCAACGGCCTCGAGAATATCGCGGGCGGTTTGCTCGATCTGCCAACGGTCTTCCGGGTTCGACAGAATGACGGCGAATTCGTCGCCGCCCATGCGCGCGACTGTCTGGTCCGGACCAAGGATTTTCGTCAGCCGCGTCGCGATGGTCTCGATCACCTTGTCACCCGCCTTGGGGCCGTAGGATTCGTTGACGGTCTTGAACCGGTCGAGGTCGAGGATCATCAACGCCGTCAGCTCACCCTGATGCTTGCCGCGCTGGATTGCCTGACGCAACCTGTCCATGAACAGGCGCCGGTTCGGGAGGCCGGTCAGAATATCGAAATTGGCGTTCTTGGTCGCAAGTTCCTCCTGGCGCTTGCGCTCACTGATATCGGTGACGGTGGCGTAATAGGCGCGTTCCCCGCGCCATTCCGTCAATCTGACATGCTGTTCCAGCCAGATTGTCTTGCCATCCTTCCGAACGCCCTTGACCTCATAGACGCGCGGGGCGCCGCTGCCGTTTTCGCGCATATTGTAATAGCTGCGCAGGCGGCTGTGCTCTTCTGGCGCATAGATCACCAGTGTGGGGGAATCCACCAGTTGCTTTGGCTGTCCGGGTTCGTACCCGCACATTTTCAACATGGCGTCGTTGACATACAGGATGCGATGATTGGCATGAACCAGCACACCGTGCATGGATCCGTCGATCATGTCCCTGAACTGGGCATCGCGGGCGCGCACGGATTCGAAAGCCGCCTGGAACATGGTCGCGAGTTTGTTGAATTCGAAGATCAGTCCGGGCGGCGGTGGTGTCACCGCCCTGTTTTGCCGCAGGCTCATTGCGTAGGTCAGCAAGCTGCCAAGCCCGGCGGAGGTAATGCGATTGACCAGAAGCGCAGCGCCTATGGCGAGAATGGCCGTATAGAGCAGAAAAGGTGCGAAGAGCTGCATATAGGTGTCCTCGGCCTTTTGCAGCGTGTCCACAGGTTGCTTGATCACCGCAGAGAGCATGTGGCGGTCCAGCGCCTGCATCAGAGGCGCAAAAACGAACAGATTTGCGCCGCTGAGGGCGTAGTTGACTTCATCCGGAGTGTCATAGAGCCGTTTGGGCGGGACCTCCGTGGTCAGGTCTCCCAGACCTGCGACAACATCTTTATCGTGATAAAAGGCGAGGTCCTCCACCTGTAGCGCCTTGGCAAGGCCCCCGGTCAGGGAGAAGGAATCGGTAATGGTGGTGCCGCCATAGATTTTGCCGAGTGCCTGGCCGGTATTGGGATCCAGAACTAGAACCGAGAGGGCCGCGGTGATTTGAACCGGGTCTGCAGCGTGATCCGCGTATGTCACCCAGATGTCGGGTGGCATGGCGTTGCGCACCTTCACCGGCAACTGGTTGCTCAGGTCAACGAGACCGAGGCTGCCGTTGACCCAGCCATCTTCCGCCGGGCGATCAATAAGAAGAATGTCCAGGACCGCGCTCGTCAGCCGTTCGGAAGCATGTTCAACGATGACCTTCGCGGTTTCCCGGTCATTTTCCAGCAGGGCTCGGCGAATGTCCGGGTTTGCTGCGACCGCCCGGATCTGGGTTTCAAGCTTGTCCAGATGCTGCGTGAAGACGAGCCTGGCGAGTGTCGCCTGGGATTTTGCGCTGCGGGCAATTTCATGTTCGGCGATCGACAGGCTGCCGAGATACGTAATCCAGAAGAGCGCAACCGCCGTTCCCACGAGCCCGAACGTAAACAGGGCCATGACAAGGCGGCTGAAAGGAATGGAATAGCGGGCCTTCAACGCAGCGCTCCTGGACTGGCGGATCTCATTCGAAAGGCAGATGGACGGATGCGGGAAGCAAGACGGGCAGAGGTTCTGCCGGATTGGAAGAACAACCTGCCGCGTATCTTGAAGGAACGGGGCAGCTCTCTAAGGTTGCAGAAAACCGTAAAGGTAAAAGAAAGGTTGTGACAAACCGATGAGCCCATAGCAACAGCATCATGACATCTTGTCTCCACTTCGCAATCGCAAGAAAAGGAATTTGCGAAATTTAATGTAACTGCTCCAAGTTTACCGATTGTGAATTGAAAAAGAGAATTTATTTACGGCATATTGTAAATTTAACTTGTAAATCATCGGTTTGATGAAGATTTATTATGGCAAATTTGACAATTGCCGGTCTCGGTAGACTGTCTCGGCTGCACCCGTGATCGGGCGTTTGCCTCCTCCGGTGAAACTGGTATATCCCCATCGGAACATGAAAAGGGCTGTTGGCCTATTGCGGAAGACGGAGCCACTTTATGGGGCAGATGCGCTTGGTAGTCGTTGGGGCCGGTGGCCGGATGGGCCGGGCATTGACGCGCGCGGTCACGGATACCCCTGGTGCCACCGTCGTCGCGGCAATAGAGCGCGAGGGGTCAGAGTTTCTGGGCAAGGACGTTGGAGAGCTGGCGGGAACCGGGCCTCTGGGCGTCCCCGTCACTGACGATCCTCTGACGGCCTTTGCCGCAGCTGACGGCGTTCTTGATTTTACGGCTCCAGCGGCGAGCCTCTGGTTCGCAGAGCTGGCCGCGCAGGCCCGCATCGTCCATGTCATCGGCACCACCGGATGGGCTGAAGGGCAGGATGAACCTCTGAAGGCGGCTGCCCGTCACGCCCGAATCGTCAAGTCCGGCAACATGAGCCTTGGGGTCAATCTGCTGGCGAGCCTTGTGCGCAAGGCGGCGGCTGCGCTCGATACGGATTTCGATATCGAAGTCCTGGAAATGCATCACAAGCACAAGGTCGACGCGCCTTCGGGAACCGCGCTGCTGCTTGGCGAAGCGGCGGCTGAAGGGCGGGGCATCGATCTGGCGGCCCATTCTGTTCGCTCGCGCGACGGCATCATGGATCCCCGCAAGACAGGTGACATCGGCTTTGCAACTCTGCGGGGCGGTTCTGTCATCGGCGAACATTCAGTGATTTTTGCCGGTGAGGGGGAGCGCATCGAACTCACCCACCGGTCGGAAGACCGGCAGCTCTTTGCTCGTGGTGCCGTCAAGGCGGCGCTGTGGGGATTTGACCAGAAGCCCGGATTTTATTCGATGGCCGATGTCCTCGGCCTGGATTCTTGAAGATACGCAATCAGCTTGAGGAGAATGGCATGGACCGCCTTCTTGTGCTTGTCCGTCACGGACAGAGCGAATGGAATTTGAAGAACCTGTTCACCGGCTGGAAAAATCCGGACCTGACCGAGCAGGGCGTGACGGAGGCTCACAAGGCCGGCGAACAGCTCAGGGACCTGAAGCTGTCCTTCGACATTGCCTTCACCTCGGATCTGATGCGGGCACAGAAGACGCTCGACATCATCCTGGAAGAACTCGGCCAGACCGGCCTTGAAACCTTCAAGGACCAGGCTCTCAACGAGCGCGATTATGGCGACATCACCGGCATGAACAAGGATGAAGCGCGCGAGAAATTCGGCGAAGAGCAGGTCCATATCTGGCGCCGCTCCTACGATATTCCGCCTCCGGGTGGCGAAAGCCTGAAGATGACTTCGGAGCGCGTTCTGCCGTACTACAAGGCGGAAATCCTGCCGCGCGTTCTCGCCGGCAGCCGGACGATCGTAGCCGCGCACGGCAACTCGCTGCGCTCGCTGATCATGGATCTTGAAAACCTGTCACCGGAAGAAATCCTGAAGCGGGAACTGGGCACCGGCACGCCGATCATCTATCGCCTTGATGAAAACGGCAGTGTGGTCAGCGTTCAGGATCTCGCCGACTAAGGCCAATTGAAAACCGGAGCCAACTGCCGGCAAGGCCTTGGAGGCATTGCTGAAAATGGCAGTCGTTTCACTTCGCTCTGGCAGACAAAACGTCCCGTTTCCTCCCTGAGGCAGCGGGACTTTCTTTTTGAAAAGCGTCTCGGCCTGAAGGCGCTAAGGCGCAAAAAAGGGCGGCCCGAAGGCCGCCCCGAAAGTCTCCTGAGGAAACGTCAGATCACAAAGCCGTTCTGGGTGGCAATGTCATTCAAGGCCCGTTCCGGTCGGGCTCCGACGTGGCTGATGACGCTTGCAGCGCACAGGCAGCCGAGTTCGGTTGCTTCCGTAAGCTTGTAGTTGCGGGCAAGACCGAACAGGAAGCCGGAAGCAAACAGATCTCCGGCTCCGGTCAGATCGACCACATTGTCGACGACCTGCGCAGGAACCTTCACGGTTTCCTCACGGCTGATGGCCATCGCGCCTTCCTTGCCAAGCGTCAGGGCTGTCAGCGCGCCGGACTCCCGTGCCGCGTTGACGGCGCTATCCAGATCCGACGTTTCGTAAAGGGCCTTCAGCTCATGTTCGTTGGCGAACATCAGATCGACGACGCCGTCGGTCAGAAGGCCCTGGAATTCGCTGCGGTAGCGGTCGACACAGAACGAGTCGGACAGGGTGATCGCCACCTGGCGTCCGTTGGCATGGGCGATTTCGGCAGCCTTCAGAAACGCCTTCTTGGCGTCTGCCGGGTCCCACAGATAACCTTCCATGTAGGTCACGGCGGCGGAGGCCACGACCTCCTCGTCGACGTCGGCCGTGCCGAATTCCGTGCAGGCGCCGAGGTAAGTGTTCATCGTGCGCTCGCCGTCCGGCGTAATCAGGATCATCGACCGGGCAGTCGGCTTGCCTTCCTTCAGGCGCGGCGTGTTGAAATAGACGCCGGTGCCGTTCATGTCGTGATAGTAGCTATCGCCCAGCTCATCTTCGGACACCTTGCCGAAATAGGCGGGGCGCCCGCCGAGCGAGGCAATGCCAGCGGCTGTGTTGCCGGCGCTGCCGCCCGAGACGCGGACAGTCTGCCCCATCTTGTCGAACAGGCGCACGGCCTCGTCCGTGTCGATCAGGCGCATGGAGCCTTTGACGAGATTTTCCTGAAGCAGGAAATCCTCCTCGACATGGGCGAAGACGTCGCAAATGGCATTGCCGATGCACAGGGCATCAAATCTTGTTTCAGTCATGAGTTCCTCTGGTTATGTCGGGCAGCCAGCGTTACGAGTAGGGATTGGGCCGCAAGGCACGGTTGGCTTCCGGTTCCCTGATCTTGTCCCTGAACGGACTTGCCCGGTAGACGCCGAGCATGTTCAGCTCGGCACAGAAGAAGGCCAATTCCTCGAGCGCCAGAGCCACCTTCGGATCATCCGGATGGCCTTCGACGTCCGCATAGAACATCGACGCGAAAAACTGCCCTTCAAGCTGATAGGATTCCAGCTTCGTCATGTTGACCCCGTTGGTCGCAAAACCGCCCAGGGCCTTGTAAAGCGCGGCCGGAACGTTGCGGACCCGGAAGATGAAGGTCGTGATGACTGGCTGGCCGTTATGCGCGGCCTCCATCTTGTCGCGCGAGAGAATAACGAAGCGGGTCGTGTTGTGCGCCTCATCCTCCACATCCCGGCGCAGGATGTCCAGACCATAGATTTCCGCCGCCATTTCGGGAGCGAGGGCCCCGACGCTCGGATCGCCCAGCTCGGCGATCTGCCGGGCGGAGCCCGCGGTGTCGCCACCGACGACCGCCGTCAGGCCGAGTTCGCGAATCACGTTACGGCATTGTCCCAGCGCGTGGACATGGCTTTGCACCTTTTTCAGGTCTTCCAGCTTTGTGCCCTTGACTGCCATGAGCTGAAACCGGATCGGCATGAAATACTCACCGATGATGTGCAGGTTCGATTTCGGCAAAAGGTGGTGAATATCTGCCACGCGTCCTGCAACGGAGTTTTCGATCGGGATCATGGCAAGATCGGCCGACCCGTCGGCCATGGCCGAGAAGCAATCCTCGAAAGTGGCACAGGGGATGGCTTCATAGTCTGGATAAACGCTCCGGCAGGCCATGTGAGAATTGGCGCCGGTTTCTCCCTGAAACACGATATTTTTTCTGTCGGTCATTTGTCTTTCTGCCTTCCGGCAGTCTTTCGTCAGTTGGTCTGATAGGCCGCCCGGGCTCGTTCCAGATCTTCGGGCGTGTTCACGTCCATCGGCGCGCTGTCGATGACGGAGGCATCAATCCGCATGCCCGCTTCAAGGGCCCGCAACTGTTCCAGCTTTTCACGCTGTTCCAGCGGGGAGGGCGGCATCTGGACGAATTTCGTCAGAGCTGCCCTGCGGTAGGCGTAGATGCCGATATGGTGGAAGTACGGGCCGTCACCGTGCGGGGCGACGGCCCTGGTAAAGTAAAGCGCGCGATGATGGCCGTGGCCGTTGGGTGTCGTGACTGCCTTGACGAAATTCGGATCGTCGCGGAAAGCCGTGTTGGTGAATTCCGTCATGATGGTGCCGAGGTCAACGTCGGCAATGGAAAGCGGTGCGAAGGCAGCACGGATCGCTTCCGGTGCGATCAAGGGTACATCGCCCTGCACGTTCAGGATGACATCGTGGTTGCCATCAGGGTCGATCAGCCCTGCAGCCTCGTGAATACGGTCGGAGCCGGAGGCGTGGTCGGCCCGGGTCATCACGGCCTTGCCGCCGTGATCCTGCACCGCTTCGAAAATGTCCTTGTCGTCACAGGCAACGGCGACCGGACCGATATCCGCGTTACGCGCCTGTTCCAGAACACGCACGATCATGGGTTTTCCGCAAATGTCGGCAAGCGGTTTGCGTGGCAGACGGGTGGCGGCGAGGCGGGCCGGGATAATTACAAGAGCAGCGGTCAATCGGGTCTCCATGGAGCCGGACAGGCGGAAAAAAATGCAAAAAAAGCGCGCCGCGTCCGTTTGTCGTATCAGATGCCCTTTTAAAGCTATGGACAGCAAGGTCAAAAAATTTGTAGGTTCCGGCAAAATTCGAAAAGCTGATAGGGGTCGCAGCGACGCTGCGGGCCCGGACGCGTATGAGCTTGGAGCCGGAGAGAATGGATTCCTTCACGCTGAACAAGGCCGCCGGTGCGGTACTGATGGTTCTGATTCTGACAATGGGTGTCGGCATTGTCTCCGACATCATCTTCCATCCGACGATTCCGGGTAAGCCGGGGTATGAAATCGTCGTCGCGTCCGCAGAGGATGGCACCTCTGAGGTGGAGGCTGTTCCGGAAGTGGTTCCGATCTCCGAGCGCCTGCTCGAAGCATCTGCTGAGGACGGGGCCAAAGTGGCGAAGAAATGCGCTGCCTGCCACGACTTCACACAAGGTGGACCCAACAAGGTCGGTCCGGGACTTTGGGATGTGGTCGGTCGTAAGCCTGGTTCCCACGAAGGCTTCAGCTATTCTTCCGCAATGACCGAGTTTGGCGCAGCCAATCCCGAGTGGACCTACGAAGAACTGGACCACTTCCTGGCGTCGCCGAAGAAGTTCATTTCCGGAACCACGATGGGGTTCGCCGGTCTGCGTAAGCCGGAAGACCGGGCAAACATCATTGCTTATCTTCGCGGACAAGCCGAATCGCCGGCACCTTTGCCGGATCAGTAAAAACGCGTCGAGCGTGTGATTCTCTTTTAGAGTATTGAAGAAGCCGGGTAATACCCGGCTTTTTTATTTGATTTATATAAAAAATTAACAAATCTTACGTTACGTAGTTCGACTGAGGATGATGAGATCAGGCAAGGAGCCTATGGGCATCAACTTGACGAGGGGTTTGTTTTCTAAGTCGAATGGAACGTGGGCCGCTTCCATTGTTGCTGCTGTCTGTTTTCTTGCCGGCATCGCCGTAACCGCCCATGTCGGCCAACTGGTCCGCAATGAACTGGTTTCCCATCACAAACGTCAGGCCGTCGGATTCTTGTCTGAAGTCCGCGCCCGTCTGGAAGGTGAAATCAACCGGACGGTGGCCCACGGGTTTGGAATCCGGGCCTATATCTCCCGGTTCGTGGACCAGCCCTTCGATATTGAGGACTACCGTGAAATCGCGGTCGAGTTGATCGAGGAAAATCCGTCTATCCGGTCTATCGGCCTGGCACCCAACAACATTTTGCGCGCGGTTTTCCCGCTGGAGCCCAATCGGGGGGCGCTCGGTCTGAATTATCGGCTGAACACTGCCCAGTGGCCCGCGATCCGGCAGGCCATGATGACCCGCGAGGTCGTGATTGCCGGTCCTTTGGAGCTGGTACAGGGCGGCAAGGCACTGTTGATCCGCGTCCCCATCTTTCCCGCAAGCTTTGCCGGTCAACCTCTCAGGGAGCGCAGCTACTGGGGTGTCGCCACGCTGGTGGTGGACGAGGAGGGCATGATGAGCGCGGCCGGCATCTCGGATGTCATGAACGGTCTGCACATCGGCCTTGTGAACAGAAGCGCCCTTGCCTCCAACAACATGATCTTCGGCAGCCCGGCCTTGCTGGAAAAGGATAACGTGTCGCTACCGCTTCATCTTCCCGGAGGTCTGGACTGGGAGCTTGTCGGCATGCCGGAATACGGCTGGTCGAGCGCCGCCAATCAGGTCTGGATCACCCAGCTCGTCGGCAGTCTCATATCGCTGGTTTTCAGCGCAATGGCGTTCCTGCTGATCAGCGAGGTCTACAAGGTGCGTTCCATGGCGCTGCACGATCCGCTGACAGGCTTGGCCAATCGGCGCCTCTTGGAAGATCGTATGCACCAGCTCGCCGCAATGTGTGAACGAAGCGGGTCGGGGTTCGAGATTTTTTACGTCGATCTGGATGCCTTCAAGCCGGTCAACGACAACTACGGCCACGCTGTTGGAGATCAGCTCTTGATCGAGGTGGGCCATCGTCTGCAGAACCAGACCCGGCAAACCGATACCGTGGCCCGGGTTGGGGGCGACGAGTTCATCGTTCTGACGCCTGGCAACATGCGGCGCCAGGAAAAGCTTACCTTTCTCAAGAGGCTTGTTGACCGGGTCACCCAGGCTTTCGAGTTTTCAGGCGCAAGCATCGATGTGAAGGCCAGCATTGGCACGGCGAGCTATCCCGGTGATGCGGCTACGGTGGAAGATCTGCTCAGGGTTGCCGACGGCAGAATGTACGCACAAAAGGCCAAGTCGCAGAGAAATTTGCAGGATGTTCCCGAAAAGGGCCTTCCCCAGACGGGTTAAATTTCTGTCATCTGGACCGCCAGCAGGTGACGCAGGGCTGTCAGGTCCCTACACTGATTCTCTGAACCGGCGATTTGGGTTCAGGAACCGGAAGGGACGGAGAAGCCGATGGTGTTCAAATGGCATGCAGGGAAACGCGCGGCCGCAGCGCTTGTCGTGACGAGTGTCGTGGTGATGTCGGGGATCGGTCCTGGACCGGCTGACGCGGCTGAACCGGAATGGCACCACGCGGCCGCCCTGAACGGGACACCCAAATACGGTCCCGATGCCACACATTTCGATTACGTCAATCCGGATGCGCCCAAGGGCGGCACGGTTCGACTGTCCGCCAGCGGCGGTTTCGACACCTTCAACATTCTGGCGCAGAAGGGCAACATCGCCCCGGGCATCCTGAACATCTACGAAAGCCTGATGGAGCCTTCTCTGGATGAAGAGGACATCAGCGCTCAATACGGGGTACTGGCCGACGCGGTCCGTTATCCGGATGACTACTCCTGGGTCGAATATCGGCTCAATCCCGAAGCGAAGTGGCATGACGGCGAGCCGGTGACGGCTGAAGACGTCATCTGGTCGTTCGAAAAGGCAATCGAGCTAGATCCGCAACGCAAGTACTACTTTCAAAATGTCGACAAGGCAGAGGTCGTGGGAGATGGGACTGTGCGTTTCACCTTCGACGTCAGCGGAAACCGCGAGCTGCCCAAGATCATGGGCCAGTTGACCGTTCTGCCCAAACACTGGTGGGAAGGCACAAATGAAAAGGGAGAAGCCCGGGACATTTCCCGGACGACACTCGAGCCCCCGCTTGGTTCCGGTGCCTACCGGATCAAGGAATTCTCTCCCAACCGGCAGGTGATCTACGAACGCGTGCCGGACTATTGGGGCAAGGATTTGCCCATCCGGGTCGGAACCAACAATTTCGATGAAATCCGCTACATTTCGTTCCTCGACGACTCCGTCCAGTTTGAAGCCTTCAAGGGTGACCAGTACGACTTCCACGTCGAGCGCAGTTCCAGCCAATGGGCCAAGCGCTACGACTTTCCGGCCGTCAGGGATGGCCGTGTGGTCAAGGAGATCTTTCCCGACAAGTCTCGGGGTGTCATGCAGGGCTTTTTCCTGAACCAGCGCCGGGAAAAGTTCCAGAACCCGGATGTCCGTCAGGCGTTGAACTATGCCTACGATTTCGAGACCACCAACGAGATCGTTTCCGCCAATCTCCTCAAACGCGTCAATTCCTATTTCGCCGGGACGGAACTGGCGTCCAGCGGCCTGCCGGAAGGCAAGGAGCTGGAGATATTGGAAGAGGTGCGGGACATGGTGCCGCCCGAGGTTTTTACACAGGAATACAAGAACCCTGTTGGCGGCAATCCGCAGAACGTCCGTGCCAACCTGCGAGAGGCGGTCAAGCTGCTGCGCAAGGCCGGGTACGAGCTGAAGGACCGCAAGATGGTCGATGCGAAGACCGGCGAACAGCTCAGCATCGAATTTCTCTATCGCGACAAGGCCAGCGAACGCACCCTTCTGCCTTATGCGCAGAACCTGGAAAACATCGGCATCAAGCCCGTCCTGCGGCTGGTCGACACGTCGCAATTCATCAACCGCGTCCGTAGCCGCGATTTCGATACCGTGGTGCTGGCCATCGGCCAGTCCCTGTCGCCCGGAAACGAGCAGCGGGAGTATTGGGGCTCTGAATCCGCCGACAATCAAAGTTCGGCCAATTATGCGGGCATCAAGAATCCTGCGATCGACAAGCTGATCGACAAGGTCATCTTCGCGAAGGACCGGGAAACCCTGGTGGCAGCCACTCGCGCGCTCGACCGTGTGTTGCTGTGGAACCACTATGTGGTGCCGCAGTTCTATTCCGACGAAACCCGCACGGCACGCTGGAACCGCTTTGGTCATCCGCAAAAGATGCCGGAGTACAGTACCGGGTTCCCGACCATCTGGTGGTATGACGAGGCCTTGGCCGCCAAGACGGGAGCCGCGCGATGAGCACAAGCCTGACGGCTTCCCGCCGGCGTTTCCTGCAAATGGGCAGCGCCGCGGCGCTGGTGTCTGCTGCGCCCTGGCAGGTCTCCAGGGCCTTCTCGGCGGAAATCGCCCATCCGGAGGGTCCCGTTCACGGACTGTCCGTCTTCGGCGATCTGAAATACGGGCCTGAGTTTACCCAGTTCGAGTATGTCAATCGCTTGGCGCCGCAAGGCGGTACTTTCTCGTTTCAGGCGCCTTATTGGGTCTTCAACCAGAACGTCCTGACCTATAACACCTTCAACTCCTTTGTCCTGAAAGGCGATGCACCGCCACGCATGGAGCTGTGTTTCGACACCCTGATGGTGCGGGCCTATGACGAACCGGACGCGGTCTATGGCCTTGTGGCTGAAACTGTCGAAGTGTCGGAGGATGGCAACGTCTTCACGTTCAATCTCCGGCCGGAAGCCAGGTTTCACGACGGCTCCAAACTGACCGCCGAGGATGTTGCCTTTTCGCTGCTGCTTCTGAAGGCCGACGGCCACCCCTTGCTCAGCCAGCCGCTGTCAGCACTGAAGGGGGCGGTCGTTCTGGAGGATCATAAGGTCCAGCTTGAGTTCGACGGCTCGCAGTCGCGCAATCTGCCTCTCGTCGTCGCGGCGGACTATCCCATCTTCTCCAAGCGCTACTATTCCGCCTACGATTTCAAACAGTCGACCCTGACGCCGCCGCTGTCGTCCGGCCCTTACAAGGTCGGCAAACATGCCGTCGGCCATTATGTCGAATATCACCAGGTCGAAAATTACTGGGCAAGGGAATTGCCGGTCAGGGTGGGGCAGGGCAATTTCGCGGTTATCCGGGTGGAGTTCTACCGCGAACGCCAGACAGCCTTCGAAGCCTTCAAGAAGGGCAATACGCTGTACCGTGAGGAGTTCACCTCAAAGAACTGGGCGACGGAATACAATTTCCCGGCGGTGGACGAGGGCAAGGTCGTGCGCCGCGAGTTTCCCGACGGCCGTCCCTCGGGGGCTCAGGGCTGGTTCATCAACACCCGGCTCGACAAGTTCAAGGACCCGCGTGTGCGCGAGGCGCTGGGCTATGCATTCGATTTCGAATGGTCGAACCAGAACCTGTTTTACGGGCTCTATACGAGAACCCAGTCCTTCTTCGAAAACTCCGACATGAAAGCGGAGGGAATGCCCTCGGCTGGGGAGCTGGCGCTGCTGGAGCCTTTCCGCAGCCAGGTGCCGGACGCTGTCTTCGGTGAAGCCGTGATACAGCCCGTCAGCGACGGCTCAGGGCATGACCGCAAGCTGCTGAAACGGGCAAATGAACTGCTGACAGAGGCCGGCTATACCCGAAAGGGGGCGGATCTGATCGGCCCGGACGGCGAACCGCTGACGATCGAGTTCCTGAACAACACCGCCGCGTATGAGCGTATCGTCAATCCGATGATCAAGAACCTGGGACGGCTCGGCATCAAGGCCAATTTGCGCATCGTCGATCCCGCGCAATACGAAGCCCGCCTCAACGATTACGACTTCGATATTGCCAGCCGCAGGTTGAGCCTGTCGCCCACGCTTTCCGACACCATTCGTGAAATGTGGGGATCGAAGGCCGCCTCGGTTCCAGGCACCTACAATACGTCCGGCATAGCCAGCCCTGTTGTGGACGCGCTGATCGACAAGGCCATCGCGGCAACAACGCGGGATGAAATGATCACCGCGGCGCGGGCTCTGGACCGGGTGTTGCGGGCCGGGCATTACTGGATTCCGCAATGGTTCAAGAATGTCCACACTGTTGCCATGTGGGATGTCTACGGCTTTCCCGAAGAACCCCCGCGCTACTTCTTCCCCGTTGAAGAACTGTGGTGGATAGACAAGGAAAAGTCGGAAAAGCTCGGCAAAGCCGGGTAATATTTCCGGCGAAACCTCCGGCTCGCTTCAGAAGGCCAAGACAAAAGGGACTGCACACACTCCATGGGCGCCTACATCCTTCGCCGTTTGCTGCTGATGATACCGACGCTGGTCGGCATCATGGCCATCAACTTCGTCATCATCCAGTTTGCGCCTGGCGGTCCGGTCGAGCGGGTCATTGCCCAGCTGCAGGGAACCGACGTTTCGGCAACGTCGCGGATCAGCGGCGGGGGCAGCGACATGCTGAGCGGCGGCAACGACGCTTCGGGAGGAAGCGGCTCAGCCTCCGCAGACGCTGGCAGCTCGAAATACCGCGGTGCGCAGGGACTGGACCCGGAGTTCATCAAGGAGCTGGAGCAGCAGTTCGGTTTCGACAAGCCGCCGCTGGAGCGGTTCCTGAAGATGCTGGGCAATTATGCGCTCTTCGATTTCGGCGAAAGCTATTTCCGGGACATCAAGATCCTCGACCTGATTGCCGAAAAGCTGCCGGTGTCGATTTCTCTCGGCCTCTGGATGACGCTGATTTCCTATGCAGTGTCCATACCGCTCGGAATCCGCAAGGCCGTTTCAGACGGGTCCCGGTTCGATGTCTGGACCTCCGGTGTCATTGTGGTGGCCTACGCCATTCCCGGCTTTCTGTTTGCGGTTCTGCTGATCGTGCTTTTTGCCGGTGGGTCCTTCTGGGATATCTTCCCCTTGCGGGGGCTTGTCTCGGACGACTGGGAGCAGCTTTCCTGGCCGGCCCGGATCGCCGACTACTTCTGGCACCTTGCCCTGCCTTTGACGGCCATGGCCCTGTCCGCCTTTGCGACCACCACGCTTTTGACCAAGAATTCGTTCCTGGATGAGATCCGCAAGCAATATGTCATCACGGCACGGGCAAAGGGCCTGACGGAAAGCCAGGTGCTTTACGGTCATGTGTTCCGCAATGCCATGCTGATCGTGGTGGCCGGTTTCCCGGGGGCCTTCATCTCGTCCTTCTTTGCCGGTTCACTGCTCATCGAGACGATCTTCTCGCTCGACGGGCTCGGACTGCTCAGCTTTGAATCGGTGATCAACCGCGACTACGCGGTCGTCTTTGCAACGCTCTACATTTTCTCGCTCATGGGCCTTCTGGTGAACCTCATTTCCGACCTGACCTACACCTGGATCGATCCGCGGATCGACTTCGAAAGCAGGGAGGTCTGATCGATGGCTACCGATTCAGGCAGTGACGCGGGAAGTGTGGAGTCCGATACCGGCGGGCGTGTGACTGGCGGCTATGAAGCCGAAACGGAAGACCGCGCGGGATTTGTCGTTTCGGCAGCTGCTCCCAGGGCCCGCCTGTCGCCGATCAACCAGCGGCGGCTGGCGAACTTCAAGGCCAACCGCCGAGGCTACTGGTCGCTCTGGATCTTCCTGGTGCTGTTCGTCGTGGCCATGCTGGCCGAATTCGTGACCAACGACCGGCCAATCCTTGTCTCCTACAAAGGCGAGCTGCTGGCACCGGTCTTTGTGGATTACCCGGAAGAAAAATTCGGCGGGTTCCTGGCTGTCACCGATTACCGCGATCCATTCATCCAGGAGGAAATCAACGCCAACGGCTGGATGCTGTGGCCGCCGGTGCGCTATTCCTACCGCTCGGTCAACAACGACATTCCGGTGCCTGCACCCGCGCCACCGTCCTGGACGATGGACAAGGAAAAGCGTTGCTCGCGTTATCCCCTCGGCGCGGAAGATCCCAATTGCGTCATGGGCAACTGGAACTGGCTCGGTACGGACGATCAGGGTCGGGACGTGCTTGCGCGTCTCGTCTACGGTTTCCGGATTTCCGTGCTTTTCGGCCTGGCGCTGACGCTGGCTTCTTCCGTCATCGGCATCGCGGCAGGTGCCGTGCAGGGCTACTACGGCGGTTGGACTGACCTTCTGTTCCAGCGCTTTATCGAGATCTGGACGGCGGTGCCGACGCTGTATCTCATCCTGATCGTGTCGTCGTTCCTGGTCCCCGGCTTCTGGACCCTGTTCACCATCCTGCTGGCATTCTCCTGGGTGGCGCTGGTCGGTGTCGTGCGGGCGGAATTCCTGCGGGGCCGGAACCTGGAATACATTTCCGCGGCCCGGGCCCTCGGCGTTTCCAATCCGGTGATCATGTGGCGGCACCTGCTGCCCAACGCCATGGTGGCGACGCTGACTTTCATGCCCTTCATTCTCAATGGCTCGATTTCCACTTTGACGGCGCTGGATTTCCTTGGCTTCGGCCTGCCTCCGGGGTCGGCATCGCTGGGTGAATTGCTGGCGCAGGGCAAGAACAACCTTCAGGCACCCTGGCTAGGGATCACCGGCTTCATCGTTATTTCCCTGATGCTGAGCCTCTTGATCTTCATCGGCGAGGCCGTGCGCGATGCGTTCGATCCACGCAAGAGCCTGGCGTGAGGACACCAACATGACAAAAGACACGCTCCTCTCCGTCGAAGACCTGTCCGTCGCCTTTTCGCAGGGCGGCCGGAAGAACCTTGCCGTCGACCGGGTCACCTTCGATATCAAGAAGGGAGAAACGGTCGCGCTGGTGGGCGAAAGCGGCTCCGGCAAGTCGGTGACCGCCCAGTCGGTCCTGCGCCTTCTGCCCTATCCTGCCGCCTCACACCCCTCCGGCCGCATCCTGATGAACGGTCAGGACCTTCTGGCGGTCAAGGAAGCCGAACTGCGCAAGGTGCGCGGCAACGGCATCTCCATGATTTTCCAGGAGCCCATGACCTCGCTCAATCCGCTGCATTCAGTGGAAAAGCAGGTTTCGGAAATCCTGAAGATCCACCGGGGCATGAGCGACACCAAAGCGCGTGGGCGCGTGCTTGAACTGCTCAACCAGGTGGGCATCCGCGAGCCGGAAAAACGCCTCAACTCCTATCCGCACCAGCTCTCCGGCGGTCAGCGCCAGCGCGTGATGATCGCCATGTCGCTGGCCAACGAGCCGGAGCTGTTGATTGCTGACGAGCCGACGACGGCCCTCGACGTCACGGTTCAGGCGCAGATTCTGGAACTCCTGAAGGATCTGCAAAGCCGGCACGGCATGGCGATGCTGTTCATCACCCATGATCTGGGCATCGTGCGCAAGTTCGCCGACCGGGTCTGCGTGATGACCAAGGGCAAGATCGTTGAACAGGGGCCTGTTGCCGATATCTTCGACCGGCCGCAGCACGCCTACACCAAACATCTTCTCACGGCGGAACCGAAGGGCGAGCCGCCGGCGACCGACAAGAGCAAGCCGATTGTGGTACAGGCCGACGACCTGAAGGTGTGGTTCCCGGTCAAGCGCGGCTTCCTGCGCAAGACCGTCGACCACATCAAGGCGGTCGACGGCATCGACGTGGAAGTGCGGCAGGGGCAGACCCTCGGGATCGTGGGAGAAAGCGGATCGGGCAAGACAACACTCGGCCTCGCGATCCTGCGCATGATTTCCTCCACCGGCCGGATTTCCTTCAATGGTTCGGAAATCCAGAAGAATTCCTGGAAGGAAATGCGGCCGCTGCGCCGGGACATGCAGATTGTCTTTCAGGACCCCTTCGGGGCGTTGAGCCCGCGCATGTCGGTGGCCGACATCGTCGGCGAAGGCCTGCAGGTGCATTTTCCCGGCATCTCCTCCGAGGAGCGCGACCGCAAGGTGGCCAAGGCGCTGGAGGAAGTCGGACTCGATGCGTCCACCCGTCATCGCTACCCGCATGAATTCTCCGGCGGTCAGCGTCAGCGCATCTCCATCGCCCGGGCCATGGTTCTGGAGCCGAAATTCGTGATGCTGGACGAACCGACGTCGGCCCTCGACATGAGCGTTCAGGCCCAGGTGGTCGATCTATTGCGGGATCTCCAGAAAGCGCATGGCCTTGCCTACCTCTTCATTTCCCACGACTTGAAGGTTGTTCGGGCGCTGGCCAACGAGGTCATCGTGATGCGTCAGGGCAAGGTGGTGGAGCAGGGTTCATCCGAACAGATCTTCGATGCGCCGAAAACGGATTATACCAAGGCCCTGATGGCTGCTGCCTTCCGCCTGGAAGCGGCACCGGAAGGCGTGGTGAGCGCCTGATGTGCCCCACCTGATTGACGGCGGTGGGCAATGCGCACCGCCCCTTCGAACGGCGCGACGAGGCCCGGAGCGTCCTCTCGGGCCGCCGTCGATACGACCTGTCTTTTGCCTTGCTGTTGTTCCCGTCCACTGTCCCGATCATCAGAAAACACGCAGGCAAGCCCTGCAAACAGGCGCATGCCATCCAGAAAATCAGGATTGAACCGGGTCAGCGCTCGGGCATCGACCAGTCGTCGGGCTGCTTCTTGCGTTCTCGCAGTTTGAGAGCAAGACCGATGGAAACACCGACGCCGATAGCAACGGTCAGATCGATCAGAACCGTGAGGATCAAGGTGGTCAGCAGCAGCAGCCGGTCCGCCATCGGCGCGCTCAGATAGGATTTCCACTTGTGCGGTTCGCTCATGCCCCAAGCGGTCAGAACCAGCAGGGCCGCCATGGCTGGCAAGGCCAGATACCCGGCCAGAGGCGCGGCAACCAGCATGACCAGCAAGATGGTGAATGCGTGCACCAGACCGGAAACGGGTGTTTTGCCGCCGGCCCGCACGTTGGTGGCCGTGCGCGCAATGGCGCCCGTGGCGGGCAGGCCGCCGAAGAGGGAAGAGGCGATGTTTGCCGTTCCCTGAGCCAGCATTTCGGCATTGGGGCGGTGGCTGCCCTCGATCATTCTGTCGGCAACCATCGCTGACAGAAGCGATTCCACCCCGGCCAGAAAGGCAATCACGATGGCGGAGGGAAACAGTTCCACCACTCGTGCGATCGTGACGCTCGGCAGCTCCGGAAATGGCAGCGTGTTGGGCAGGGCACCGAAGCGCGAGGCAATGGTTTCCACCGGCAGGGTGGCCAGGACCGCAACCAGCGACGCTGCGGACACGGCAACGATCAGTCCCGGAAAGGCGGGGGCCAGCCGGCGCAGGGCAACGATCAGGACAAGCGTGACCAGGGCAAGGACGCTGGCTGCAAGAGACGCGGTATCCCGCGCTTCCCACAGGACGGGAAGCTTTTCCAGAAAGTCCGCGGGAACCTCCGAGATCTGAAGGCCGAAAAAATCCTTGATCTGGCTGGAGGCAATGATGACTGCGATGCCGATGGTAAACCCGTTGACCACGGCCTCCGGCACATAGCGGATCAATCTGCCGATCCGGAAATATCCGCCGATCAGAAGCAGTATCCCGGCCATGAAGGTGGCCAGAACCAGCCCGTCATATCCGTGGTCGGCTATGACACCGTAGACCACCACGATGAACGCACCGGTCGGCCCACCGATCTGTACGCGGCTGCCGCCCAGAAGCGAGATGAAGAAACCGCCGACGATCGCTGTCACCAGGCCTTTGGCCGGATCGGCGCCTGACGCGATGGCGATTGCCAGGCTGAGCGGCAAGGCGACCATGGCAACGGTTATCCCGGCGACAAGGTCGGCACGGAAAAGCGGCAGGGAATATTCCTGCAAGGTGGTAACGATCTTGGGGAGCCGCATGAAGGCACCAGAGTAATACTGAGGAAGGATGTGCGCACAGTCTTTCGCAGTGCACGCATAAAATCAACTGTTTGTTGAAACCGATGCGCCGCGGCGCTTGGTCACGCCGGGTTCAAAGCGGAAAGGGCTGCGTTCACAGCGGGTTCCAAGCACAACCTTTAAGGGTGTAAGTCGCGCTTTCTATCCGACCCAGCATGTTGCGAAGAAGCCGTTCTTCTCCTGATCCTTGCCGATTGATCGGCGGGTCTTGAAGCCGATCAGGCCATCGGCGCCACCGACATCATGCCCAAGGCCTTCAAGTCTCTGCTGAAGGTTCCGCACAGCGCCCCGGGTGGTTTCCTTCATCGGTTTCCAGTTGCCGACGAAGCCGTTGTTGTTGCCATAGCGGTCTGCCAGGTGACCGACGAAGAGCGCGTAGGTGTCGCTCTCGTTGTAGTCCTTGATGACATAGAAATTTTCCGTGGCAATGAAGGCCGGGCCATACCGGCCCGCGGGCAACAGGATGTTGCCTGGCTGGTTGATTTCATTCGCCGGAAAGGGTTTGCCGCTGACACGTTTGATGCCCTCGCGCACGAAGTCGGAAATCTTCTGGCGGTTGTCCGGCCCCTCCCGCGTACATGAAACGTTGTCGGGCAGGAACACCTCATAGCCCCAGTCCCGGCCGGACACCCAGCCATGGGCCGAAAGGTAATGGGCGATGGAGGCCATGGTGTCGACGTCGGAGGTCCAGATGTTGCGCTTGCCGTCGCCGTCGAAATCGACAGCGTATTTCCAGAAGGAGGACGGCAGGAATTGCGGTTGCCCCATGGCGCCACCCCAGGAGCTTTTCATGCCTTTCCTGGATACGTCGCCATTTTGAAGGATCTTCAGTCCGGCGATCAGCTCTCCTTTGAAGAAGTCCGGCCTCTGCCCCATGAACGCCTGTGTCGCCAGGACGCGGATGGCGTCGTAAGGAATCTTTGCGCCGCCGTAGCCCGATTCCCTTGCCCAGATCGCCAGGATGATCCGGCTGGGCACGCCGTATTTCGCTTCGATCCGCGACAGAACGGCCGCATGTTTTTTCATCAGTGACCGCCCGCGCGGCACAAGGGCGTTGAACTGGCTGTCCCGGAAGTAGCGGCTGGGAGAACTGAATTCGGCCTGGAAGTTGATCTTGGGCGGCTTGCCCTTGCCCCCGGGCCCGACCAGACCGGGCAGGGAAGTGTCGGGGGTCAAGCCTTTCAGTTCCCGGTCCAGTGTCACCTGGGAAATGCCCTGTTGGCGTGCCGCCGGGATGATGTCAGACGACAGGAACTGACGGAACTGGGCGTCGTATTGACCGGCCCGTGCGGGCAGCATGGCAGCGGCAAGACAGGTCAGGGTCGCAAGAACAAGCTTCGGCAGGCGGCAGATCACATGAGGCTCCCGGATCAAGAATGGTCCGTGCAGCCTAACATGTTCCAGGTCTGCGTCCGACCGTGCTTAAAGGTCTGTCCAAGCCAAATTGCGCCCGGCCTGGGTCATGAGCCAGGACTTTTCGAACCGGTACCAGCTACCACCGCGTCTCTGGTCGTGATGCCGGGAAATCGGTGTGGCCATGAGATGGCACATCAGCAGCGTGCCGACAGCGCCATGACCGACGAACAGGACCGGGTCTTCTTCCCCAACGTGGCGCAGGGCGCTTCTGACGCCGTTGACGATCCGGTCCTGCGCATCGATCGCCCGCTCCCAGCCGCGCACCGATATGTATGGATCGGCAAAGAAAAGATCGGCGGTCTGCTCGAACTCTTCCGGAGGCAGAAAGCCTGTTGCGCTGCGATCGTTCTCATGCAGGAAAGGCAGCGCCCGCTGGAAGACGCCCATGCGGCCGGCAAAGACCTGAGCGGTTTCGAGCGCCTTCCTTTCCGTGCTGGAAATCACCTGGCGGATGTCTTTGGCAAAGGGCAGGAAGGCAGCTTTCGCCGCCCGCTCGCGTCCCGTCTCCGACAGGCCCCACTCCGGGACGGGGATATCCGGATCGATGAGAACCTCCGGATGGGTCAGATAGGCGCACCAGGTCATCAGAGCGTTCCGTCGAGCCAGCCCTTGATCAGTTCAAAGGCGATGGAGATCGAAGGCGGTATCTTGTGGCCTTCCGGATGCGTGCCGGCCACCATTTGCCGCACTTCCTCCCGGTCGCACCATTTGCAGGCTTCCAGCTCGTCGTCTTCGATGGCGATCTCGAAGGACGTCGCCTTGCCAATGCAGCCGAGCATCAGATTGGCCGGAAAGGGCCAGGGCTGGTTGGCAAGCAGACGAACATCGCCAACCACAATGCCGCTTTCTTCCAGCGTCTCGCGCCGCACGGCCTGTTCGATGGTTTCACCCGGCTCCATGAAGCCGGCAAGAGTGGTGTAAATGCCCTCCGCGAGCCGGGCCGGGCGGCCCAGCAGGGCCTTGTCGCCGCTCTCGTCGGTAATCAGCATGATCACACAGGGGTCCGTGCGCGGAAAATGCTGTCCGCCGCAGGACGGGCAATCACGCCGGTATCCGGCTTCGGCCAGCCGGCTCTTTTCGCCGCAGCGCGAACAGAACTGGTGGGTGCGGTGCCAGTGGATCAAGGCACGTGCCTGCGCAAGCGCACCCGTGTCCTGCGGGGCGAAGGCATTCTCCAGGGTAAGGGTTCGCAAGTCGATGAGTTGAAGGTCGGTGCGCTCCGCTAGGTCTTCGTCCGTTGCCGGCAGGGCAGCTGCAAACAGCGCCTCTCCGTTTTCCGGGCGCAGACCGAGGAAGATCAACTCTTCCCGTACGGCGCCAAGCGACAGGGCGTCCTCCAGTCGGTGTCCGACAGAAAGACTCTCACCTGCCTTGAAGACCAGCGTCCGATCCGTCGACAGCACGATCCGTGTGTCCGGCTTTTCCAGAAGTGCGGTCAGGTAAGCGGTGTCGCCACGCCGTGTCGATTGCCGGTCGAGTGTATTGCCGAGGAAGCTCATTTCCATGGCCAGGGAACCGGCAGATGTGGCGAGCATGTCAAAGTCCTTGGAAGAGAAGGGGAGCGAGTTCGAAAGACGGTGGATCTTCACCTAATGCATTTTGAGGCGCAGAGAAACCGCTTCCCGCGATTGCTGCCTGTTGCGTCTGCTGTCGGGTGCACCTGAAGTCAAACCAAACAGGAGGGGCAAGAGCGCGCGGTGGCAACGGAAATCAATCCTCGTCACCTGTAAGGGCATCCCGCAGCTTTTCGATCAGGGATTCCACCTTGTCGTGGGAATATGCCTGCGCTGGCGCGGCGCCCCAGACCGGGCCTGGCCAGGCGGCATCTTCCCGGTACCGGGCAATCACATGAACATGCAGTTGCGACACCTGGTTTCCGAGAGCGCCGACATTGAGCTTTTCGCAATCGGTGACCTCACGCAGCGCCTGGCTGGCCAGGGCGATTTCACGCATCAACTGCATCTGGTCCGCTTCTTCCAGGTCGATGATCTCGACGAGATCCGATTTGCGCGGAACAAGCATCAACCAGGGATAATTGGCATCTTTCAGCAGACGGACAGTGCACAGCGTCAGATCGGTGACGAAGTAACTGTCGCCTTCAAGACGCGGATTAAGGGAAAAGGATGACATGAAACGACTCCGGACAGAATTTCCCGAAGGCTACACGCTTCGTGCCGGGTTTGGGAGTGTGATTTCCCGGCGAACAAAAAACCGTGTTTCCCTCTTGCCAAACCCCATCATCCTTCTGATATAAGGCCCTCGGGAGGTTGGTGGTGGACGAGCCACTCGCCAACCGGGTCAGGTCCGGAAGGAAGCAGCCCTAACGAGCCTCGGCACGGGTCATCGTGCCAGCCTCCCACCCTATTCAAAGCTTCAAGCTTTGCCAAAAAGCACCGCCGGTTCGCCGCGGTGCTTTTTTTGTTTTTCGGGTTGGCTACGCTGCTTGTCGAACCTCGGCGTTGACAAGAGAGGTACATTGGTACCAACATAACATCATGCAAAAATCAATCGAACGCGTTCAGACCGGTGTGCGTCTGGAAAAGCGGCTGCTCAAGGTTCTCAAGGGCCTGGCCGAGCATCTGGATATCAGCCTCGGCGATCTGATCGAGGGCATGGCGCTGCATGCCTTCGAGAACAAGCCACCTTTTTCGGAAGAAACGCTGGACAAGATCCGCCAGCTCAAGAGCGTCTACGATCTGGATCTGAGCGCGGTCGACAGCCACAAACTGAAGGATGAAGGGGATGCCGGAGCTTAGGGACTACGCGGAACTTTCCGATCGCTTTGAGGCGGGGCACCTGGACCCGAAGGACTTCAGCCATGTGGACCACATCGGCGTTGCCTGCCGGATGCTGCAGCAGGACGCATTTCTCGATGCAGCCAGTCGATACGGCAAGGCGCTGCGCGGTCTCGTCGCGCGCGCTGGCGTTCCGGAGAAATTCAACACGACCATCACCTTGGCCTTCCTCGGCATCTTGTCGGAACGCATGGCCGAGACGCCGCATGAAACCTTTGAGGAGTTTCTGGCGAAGAACCCCGACCTCAGCTCGCGGGAGCTGATGGGGACATGGTATTCGGATGCACGGCTCGCATCAAAAGGCGCACGGGAAGGGTTTCTCTTGCCGGACAGATACCGGGACTAAACACTTAGCTTCGCTTTCTGCCAAGGCGCTTGGCGTTGGCACGCACGCGCTTGGCGTAGGGCCCCAGGCCCTCGGCCGCGGTCGATTGACCCAGACTTGCGGAAAACTGGCGTAGGGAAAATGGAAAATATGGGCCCAGCCAGAAGTGGCGAGCGGATGTCATTCCATGACGCATCATCGCCATGTTCAGCGCAAGCGTGCTTTCCGTGGCTGCGTCGAGTTTTTCACTCACCATCCGCAGCAACTCCGGATTGGAGTTTGACGTCCCGGACTGCAGGCTGGTCGCCCAGTCCTGGCAACGCAACGCGATGACGACAGGCGCTTGAAACCACAGGGTGAAGAGGTCGTTCGCGAGTTTTCCAGACATATCGGCTCCCGGGTGAAACCCGGCAGGAAATCACGGCCGGCAGGTACTCAACGCGAGGGTTGGGCAAAAGGTTCCCCACGGGCGGTGCGATCAGTTGCCGGACAACACACAAAAACTTTCAAAAGCCCGTCCCACTTTTTGAAAAAATGGTTATGGTGCGGCTCATGGACGAGACAGGCTTTTCAGAAAATGGCGGCGGACAGACGCCGGGACTGATGGCGGATCAGGGCGCGGTGAAACCGGCGGCCGACGATGGCGCCTACCGTGTTCTTGCGCGCAAGTACCGGCCGAAGACCTTTGAAGATCTGGTTGGCCAGGAGCCGATGGTGCAGACGCTGGAAAACGCGTTTGAAACCGGGCGGATCGCGCAGGCCTGGATGCTGACCGGTGTGCGTGGTGTCGGCAAGACCACCACCGCCCGTATTCTCGCCCGTGGCCTGAACTACGAAGTGCCGGGTGTCGCCGACAAGCCGACGGTGAAGCTGACCCAGGAAGGCACGCACTGCAAGGCCATCATGGAAGGCCGCCATGTCGACGTCATCGAGATGGACGCCGCCTCCCATACCGGCATCAACGATATTCGCGAGATCATCGATGCGGCCCGCTATCGCCCGGCAACGGCGCGCTACAAGGTCTACATCATCGACGAAGTGCACATGCTCTCGAACGCCGCTTTCAACGGGTTGCTGAAAACGCTGGAAGAGCCGCCGGAACATGTGAAATTCATCTTCGCGACGACGGAAATCCGCAAGGTGCCGATCACCGTCCTGTCGCGGTGCCAGCGGTTTGACCTGCGCCGGATCGACCAGTCCAAGCTGATCGGCCTGCTGCGCCGGATTTCCGATGCCGAGGGCATCCAGATTTCCGACGAAGCCCTGATGCTGATTGCCCGTGCGGGCGAGGGGTCTGCGCGTGATTCTCTGTCCCTGCTAGACCAGGCCATGGCCCATGGGGCCGGTGCCATCGAGGCGGAAGATCTGCGCCAGATGCTCGGTCTTGCGGATCGCGCCCGGGTGATCGACCTCTTCGGCTACATCATGGCCGGCCGTATCGAAGAGGCGCTGGGCGAGTTGCAGGCGCAATATGAAGTCGGCGCGGACCCGGCCATTGTACTGACCGACCTGGCGGACTTCACCCACCTTGTCACCCGTATGAAGGTTGCGCCGAAATCGGCGGACGAAGCGTCCGTTACCGAGGCCGAGCGGGCGCGTGGACGCGAGTTTGCCGAGCAGATCTCCGTGCGGCTTCTGTCCCGTGCCTGGCAGATCCTGCTGAAGGGTGTTCAGGAAGTCCAGGCTGCGTCCAAGCCTCTGGCGGCGGCGGATATGGTGCTGGTGCGCCTCGCCTACGCCGCGGACCTGCCGGACCCGGGCGACCTGATGGCGCAGATCAAGAACGGCCAGAACCCGTTTGGCGGCGCTGGGCCGTCCGGTGGTGGTGCTCACGCCGGTGGCGGCGGCGGCGGTCCGTCCGCAATGGCGGTCGGCATGAATTACACTTCCGGCAATACCGGCGGTGGCCCGACCATGCAGGCAAGCGCCCGCCCGCAGCTCTCGGCCATTCAGGGCGGCAAGCCGGCGCCTCAGGTAACGCCGCAAGCCGCGCCCGAACCGCAGGCTCAGCCCGCGTACAATCTGAAGACGCTTTACGATTGCGCCGCCCTTGCTTCCGAGAAGGGCGACATTCCGTTCAAGGTGAAAATCCAGCGTCTCATGCGGCTGGTGAAATTCGAGCCCGGCAAGATCGAGATCCAGCCGACAGACGATGCGCCGGCCGATATTGCCGGCGAATTCGGCCGCAAACTGACCGAATGGACCGGGCAGCGCTGGTTCGTCGTGGTGTCACGCAATCAGGGCCGGCCCACTATTCATGAGGAACAGGAGGCCAACCAGCAGCAGCTTCTGTCCGATGCGAAGTCGCACCCAACCGTTGCCGCCCTGCTGTCCCAGTTCCCGGGAGCTCGCGTGGTCGACGTCAAGGTTCAGGTGACCGAGGAAGACGACGCTGCTCTGGCCGATCCGATGGTCAGCGATCCGCTGCTAAGCGAAGCGCTCGGCGATGACGAAGACGATTGATCCGCGCTTCTTGTTCTTCTAAATGCAGTTCCCAGATAGGTAAGGTCGCGGAGATCCGCACCACGTGAGGGTTTGGAAGGAGAATCCATGGATTTCCTCAAGATGATGAAACAGGCCAAGCAAATGCAGGAGCAGATGGGCTCGCTGCAGGAGCAGATCGTTGAGATCGAGGCCGAAGGTTCGGCCGGCGGCGGTCTGGTTACCGTACGCCTGAACGGCAAGAGCGATCTGAAATCGCTGTCGATCGATCCGTCTCTTCTGAAGGAAGAGGAAAAGGAGATCCTTGAGGATCTGCTGATTGCCGCTCATACCGAAGCCCGTGCCAAGGTCGAGCAGGCCATTCAGGAAAAGACCCAGGAATTGATGGGTGGCCTCGGCCTGCCCCCCGGCATGAAATTGCCGTTCTGATACCGGCTGAAGGGCGCGGGACCGTGAAGGCCGTGCGCTGTGCCACGTAATCCAGCCCTTTGACCGCGTCTTGGAAACCAGGGGCGCGGGGTGGCCGGTTTGACGTGGCAGATCTTTCAGGTGGTCGGAACGTGCGGTGAAGAGAAAACCATGGCGCAGAAAAGTGTGGCAGGACCGGAAATCGAACGGCTGATCCAGCTCCTGGCAAAGTTGCCTGGGCTCGGGCCCCGGTCTGCGCGCCGCGCCGCATTGCACCTGATCAAGAAAAAGGATCAGCTGCTGGTGCCACTGGCCGAGGCCATGGGTATCGCGGTTCGGGAAATCGGCATCTGTTCCACCTGTGGCACGGTCGATACTTCCGACCCCTGCACGATCTGTTCAGATCCCAAGCGCGACCAGAGCGTTCTGGTGGTGGTCGAGGATGTTGCCGATCTGTGGGCCCTGGAACGCGCCGGCGCGGTCAATGCCCGCTACCACGTTCTTGGCGGCAACCTGTCGCCTCTCGATGGTATCGGTCCGGACGACCTCAATCTTGCATCGCTGATCGACCGCTGCGGATCGGAAGGCTTTACGGAAGTCATTCTGGCGATCAACGCCACTGTCGAAGGGCAGACCACGGCTCACTACATCATGGACCAGTTGTCTCACCTTGAGGTCAATGTCACACGGCTGGCCCATGGCGTGCCGGTCGGCGGCGAGCTTGACTATCTGGACGAGGGGACGCTGGCACAGGCACTGCGCGCCCGAACGCGGTTCTAGAAAGCCCCTTGAGGCCGGACGCCCGGCGCACCGAAGAAGCTGACGACCCTACTTCTCAAATAAAAACGCTGCGCAAAACAGATCGCCGGGGAACCGGTAGATCTCCCGGCTTGAGGAAAAGCCGGCCGCCTTGCCCATCGCCACCCAGTCCTCCGGGGCTTCGGGAAAATCGTGCGCGCTGATGTGCTGCCAGAGGTGGTCGTATTCGGCGTCGGTCAGGGAGCGGAGCCGGTGGCGCAGTTCTGTCTGCCAGCGATGTGTGTAGTTTGCCCGGTCTTCGCCGGCCAGACACACAAGTTCCGCGCAGACGAAGACGCCGCCCGGCTTGAGGGCGCCCCGGATCGCCGTCAGCATTTCCTGTTTCTGCGCGCGCTGAAGATGATGGATGGAATAGCCGCACCAGATGAAGTTGGCGCTGGCCGGGCGTCTCAGGATGCCTTCGACCATATCCTCTTCGGCAAGTTCCACGTCATAGGGCACATCTTTCATCACCTTGGCGGCAGCTTGCAGCGCCGGTCGTGACAGGTCGAGGCCCTCGTAATTGGCAACCTTGCTGCCCTCCAGAACCATATGCGCAAGGCTGGCGTCGCCGCACGCCAGATCCAGAAAGGCAAAGGGCCTGTCGAAACGCCTGCCGATCTCTTCGCGCAACAGCTGGCCGATTTCCCGGTGGTGCATCTCGTTGGCGCGAACGAGCTTTTGATAAATCTTCCACTCGAACTGGAACATGTCGAGGGCATCGGGTGCCAGAACCTTGCTGACATCGGTGTCGGGGTTGAAGTGAAGATGCAGCATCGAACTGTCCGGAGTGGTGGAGTGAGGGGCCGACGGAAAACGCCATTTCACAAATTCTAGTTTCAGATATACGAGTCCACAACATTAAGTTTAGTTTCTCGGCTGTACGCTCGCGCAGGCTTGCACATGGCGGGCACCGCACTTATGTCAGCGCAGTCGTTCACGAAAAATTTGAAGGTGTCATGTTCCAAGCTGCCTCCCGCGCCATGTCCGAGGTGTTCGAACCGCCGTTCCGGGCAATTTTCTGGAAGATGCTTGGCTTTACACTTGGCGTGCTGGTGGTCATCTGGATCGCCCTGCAGGGCGTCATCGCCGCCTTCGTTGCACTTCCCTATGCCTGGATGGACACGGCGTTATCCGTGTTGACGGGCATTGGTGCGATTTTTGTACTCGGTTTTCTGATCGCGCCGATTTCAGCGCTGTTCGCTGGCCTGTTTCAGGACGAGATCGCCGACATCGTCGACCGGAAAGACTACCCGGGCGACCGGCCCGGCAGAGCTCTGCCGCTGTCCCAGTCGATCATGCAGACCATCAAGTTCACCGGCGTTGTCATCCTGGGCAACCTGTTTGCGCTGGTCTTGCTGCTTGTTCCCGGCGTCAACCTGGTCGCCTTCTTCATTGTGAACGGTTATCTGCTTGGACGGGAATTCTTCGAGTTCGCGGCCATGCGCTTTCTTCCGGCGGCCGAGGCAAAGGCGTTCCGCAAGGCGCGCGGAGGAACCGTATTTCTGGGCGGACTGGTCATCGCGGGCCTGCTTGCGGTGCCGATCCTCAATTTGGTGACGCCGATCTTCGCTACCATCTTCATGCTGCATCTCTACAAGCTGCTGGCTGCCCGCGCGTCGATGCCCGCATCCGCACGGCGGAACGATACCCTCTAGGTTCACGTAAAGGCTTCCCACAGGCCGACGTTTCGTTGTCGCACGCACCCAGACACTTGCATTGCGCGGTCTGATCTGACCAAGTGCCCCTCCGAAGTGGAGGAGCCCATGCAGGAATTGCTGACGGAAATCGCGGAGGCGGCTGCGGCCAACCCCGAAAAGGGTAACGTTGCGACCTATATTCCCGAATTGGCGGGGATCGATCCCGCCCAGTTCGGCATGGCCATCGCGCTGACAGACGGCAGGGTGTTTACCGCCGGCGACGCCGATGTTCCGTTTTCCATCCAGTCGGTTTCCAAGATTTTTGCCCTGGCCCTGGCGCTTGGCCGCGTGGGGGACCAGCTTTGGCGCCGCGTTGGCCGCGAGCCGTCCGGGCTGTCCTTCGATTCGATCCTGCTTCTGGAGCGCGAGCAGGGGATTCCGCGCAACCCCTTCATCAATGCCGGCGCACTGGTAACGACGGATACCTATCTTGCCGGATCCACGCCGCGCGAAGCGTTGGGAGAGCTGCTGCGGTTCATCCGCGCGGCCTGCGACGACGACAGCATTCACATGAACGAGAAAGTCGCCAAATCGGAGCTTGCCACCGGTCACCGGAATTTCTCGCTCGCGCATTACCTGGCCTCCTGCGGCAACCTGCAGGCCTCCGTCGAAAAGGTGCTCGGTACTTACTGTCATCAGTGTGCCATCGAAATGTCCTGCCGGCAGCTTGCGCTTGCCGGCCGCTTTCTGGTGGATGCGCCTGGCGTGCCGAGCCTTGTTTCGATCGAGCGGCGCCGGCGGATCAACGCCCTCATGATGACCTGCGGCCATTATGACGGCTCGGGTGATTTTGCCTTTCGTGTCGGCATGCCGGGCAAAAGCGGTGTTGGCGGTGGCATCCTCGTGATTTCTCCCAGCCGGGCGTCCATCGCCGTCTGGTCACCGGGGCTCAACCCCTATGGCAATTCCAAGCTCGGCACAGAGGCGATGGAGCATTTCGCGCGAAAAACCGGCTGGTCGGTGTTCGGTGTTCCCCATGGCGGCGAAGGCGCTCACGGTTAGGTCACGTTCCGACACGGGATGGATTTAAACGATATAGAAGTAGTTTCGGGTCAATTAGGCCTATAGGATGTTTTGACCTTTTGAAGCGTTGGCGCTATTACGCATCTAGGCAACGCTTTGATTTGCTTACGTTTGCGTAAACGTAAACTGGGGTGAGGTGAGTTGAGGTTGGGTCGTTTGGCCATGCGGCCGCGCCGGTTCGTCCGGGGGCGGAAACAGGTTCGAACGGGTCATCTTAAGCGCATTTCGCTCTAGCGTCGTACGGGAGAGGAATTCCATGTCGAACGCCGATCTGCGGGGCAACCGCCCGCTGTCGCCCCATCTTCAGATTTACAAGCCCATTCTGACGATGGTCATGTCGATCGTGCACCGCATCACTGGCGCGGCGCTTTATTTCGGCACTGTCCTGCTGGCCTGGTGGCTCATCGCCGCTGCGGCGGGCCCCAGCTACTTCGATTTCGTCAACGGCATCTACGGCTCGATCATCGGCCGTCTGATCCTGTTCGGCTTCACCTGGGCGCTCGTGCATCACATGCTCGGCGGCCTGCGTCACTTCGTCTGGGACATGGGCGCGGGCTTCGGCAAGGAAGCGCGCGAGTGGTTCGCGAAAGCGACCATCATCGGTTCCGTTGCCCTGACGGTGATCCTCTGGATCATCGGCTACGCAGTTAGCTAAGGAGAGTGTCATGACGGATATGCGCACACCCCTGAACAAGGTTCGCGGCCTGGGTTCTGCCAAGGAGGGGACGGATCACTTCTGGAAACAGCGTCTCACCGCTGTCGCCAACGTGTTCCTGATCTCGTTCTTCGTGATCCTCGTGATCGCAATGCAAGGCTCGTCCCACGGCGATGTGGTCGACACCCTCAGGAACCCACTTATTTCAATCATCCTGCTCCTGGTTATCCTGTCCGGCGTCTATCACATGAAGCTCGGCATGCAGGTGATCATTGAAGACTATGTGCATGGCGAAGGTCTCAAGTTCCTCACGTTGATGGCGAACACCTTCTTCTGTGCCTTTATCGGTTTCGGCTGCGTCTTCGCAGTTCTCAAGATTGGCTTTGGAGGCTGACCCGAATGGCCAAGACGTATGAATTTGTCGACCACACCTATGATGTGGTTGTCGTCGGCGCCGGTGGCGCGGGCCTGCGGGCAACGCTCGGCATGGCCGAGCAGGGCCTGAGAACGGCCTGTATCACCAAGGTGTTCCCGACCCGCTCCCACACGGTTGCTGCCCAGGGCGGCATTGCCGCGTCGCTCAAGAACATGACGCCGGACTGCTGGGAATGGCACATGTACGACACGGTGAAGGGGTCCGACTGGCTCGGCGACACCGACGCCATGGAATATCTCGCCCGTGAAGCTCCGAAGGCGGTTTACGAACTGGAACACTACGGTGTGCCGTTCTCGCGTACGGAAGATGGCCGCATCTATCAGCGTCCGTTCGGCGGCCACATGCAGAACTACGGCGAAGGCCCCCCCGTGCAGCGCACCTGTGCGGCGGCCGACCGGACCGGTCACGCCATTCTGCACACGCTCTACGGCCAGTCCCTGCGCAACAATGCAGAATTCTACATCGAGTATTTCGCACTCGACCTGATCATGTCCGAAGACGGTGTCTGCCAGGGCGTGATCGCGTGGAACCTCGATGACGGCACCATGCATCGGTTCGCCGCCAAGATGGTGGTTCTGGCGACCGGCGGTTACGGCCGTGCCTTCTTCTCGGCAACCTCCGCCCACACCTGCACCGGTGACGGTGGCGGCATGGTGGCCCGTGCGGGCCTGCCGCTTCAGGACATGGAATTCGTTCAGTTCCACCCGACCGGCATCTACGGCTCCGGCTGTCTGATCACCGAAGGGGCCCGCGGCGAAGGCGGGTATCTGGTCAACTCCGAAGGCGAGCGCTTCATGGAGCGCTACGCACCGTCGGCCAAGGACCTTGCCTCCCGTGACGTGGTCTCGCGCTGCATGACCATGGAAATCCGTGAAGGCCGCGGCGTCGGCAAGAGCAAGGACCACATCTTCCTGCACCTGGATCACCTTGATCCTGCAATGCTGGCCGAACGCCTGCCGGGCATTTCCGAAAGTGCCCGCATCTTCGCCGGCGTCGATGTGACCAAGGATCCGATCCCGGTCCTGCCGACCGTTCACTACAACATGGGCGGCATTCCGACTAACTACTGGGGCGAAGTGCTGAATGCGGACGGCGACAATCCGAACCGCATCCAGGAAGGCCTGATGGCCGTTGGTGAAGCTGGCTGCGCATCGGTTCACGGTGCCAACCGTCTCGGCTCCAACTCCCTGATCGACCTTGTGGTCTTCGGCCGTGCGGCGGCGATCAAGGCGGCTGAGGTCGTTGACCCCAAGTCTGCCGTGCCAACACCGAACGAAGCGTCCTGCGAAAAGATCATGGACCGTTTCGACAAGCTGCGGAACGCCTCCGGCTCGATCCCGACCGCGGATCTGCGCGACAAGATGCAGCGCGCCATGCAGGAAGACGCAGCCGTTTTCCGCACCCAGGAAACCCTGGAGCAGGGCTGCAAGCGCCTCACCGATATCTGGGGCGAGTTGAAGGACATCAAGGTCTCCGATCATTCGCTGATCTGGAACTCCGACCTGGTGGAAACGCTGGAGCTGGAAAACCTGATGGCCAACGCCATCACCACGGTCTATGGCGCGGAAGCCCGCAAGGAAAGCCGCGGCGCCCATGCCCGCGAGGACTACAAGGACGGTCCGTTCTCCGGCCGCGACGACGAGAACTGGCGCAAGCACACGCTTGCCTGGGTCGACGAAGCCGGCAAGGTCAAGCTGGACTACCGTCCGGTGGTCGTCGATCCGCTGACCACCCTGGACGAGGGTGGTATCGATCCGAAGAAGATCGCGCCGAAAGCGCGCGTCTACTAAGGAGACGATGTGGTGAGCCAGGCGGCAACCCTTTTGGACACGAGAAGTCCGTTCGGCACCTATCCCGCCGAACGGATGGTTCGTGCTGCCTGGCGTCTTGCCGACCGGCATGACCTGTCCAAGGGCCTGCGCAGGCGTATCCGCTCCCTGGTGGCGCGGTTCTTCAAGGGTCCTTACGACATGGAAGCGGATGGTCTGAAGTTCCGGATCTATCCGGGCGAGAACTACGACGACCGCAAGATCCTGGCGAAGGGACGCCTGCCGGAACGGGAAGAGCACAAGCTGATCGAGCCGCATCTGGGCAAGGACAAGGTGTTTGTCGATATCGGTGCCAACATTGGCTCCTATTCGATTTTTGCCGCAGGTCTGGGCGCGCAGGTTGTCGCGATCGAGGCCAATCCGCAAACGGCGACGAAACTTGGTTTCAACGTGCGTGCGAACGACCTCGACACCGTCACGGTGGTCAACTCGGCCGTTGGGCCGCGCGACGATATGCTGCCGCTCTGGCAGGAACCGAGCAATTGCGGCTTCGCCACCTTTGTGAAGGACCTGACCACGGGCGAATGGGCCGGCGACTGGACACCGACCTTCGTCAAGGTTCGTCCGCTGACAGCCATCGCCGAGGAGCAGGCGCTCACCCGGATCGACGTCCTGAAAGTTGACGTGGAAGGCTTCGAGGACCGCGTGGTCCTGCCTTTCCTGAGGCACGCGGACCGGAGCCTCTGGCCCCGCGTGATCCTGCTTGAAACCAATTGCCGGCCCTACTGGACCGAGGATTGCCTGAGTGAACTGGCAAACCGCGGCTACGAGGTAACCGGCCAGACGAATGACAACATGGTCTTTGAGCTCTCTGCCTGAGCGAAAGACGATTTGGCCCTGGACGCGAACCCAAGGGCCCAACGCGGAGCAGTAACGAGATGGTTCAGCTGACGCTTCCCCGGAACTCCCAGGTGACGGAAGGCAAGGTTTGGGACAAGCCCGAAGGCGCCACCAACCTGCGTGAATACCGCATCTATCGCTGGAACCCGGACGATGGCCGCAACCCGCGCGTCGACACCTATTTCATCGATGCGGACGATTGCGGTCCGATGGTTCTCGACGGCCTGATCTACATCAAGAACAAGATCGACCCGACGCTGACCTTCCGCCGGTCCTGCCGCGAAGGTATCTGCGGGTCCTGCGCGATGAACATCGACGGCACCAACACCCTGGCCTGTACCAAGGGCATGGACGAGGTTGCCGGTGACGTCGTCAAGATCTACCCGCTGCCACATATGCCCGTGGTGAAGGACCTTGTGCCGGATCTCACGCGCTTCTACGCGCAGCATCGGTCCATCGAACCGTGGCTGAAGACCATTTCTCCGCCGCCGGAAAAAGAATGGCGCCAGTCGCATGAAGACCGTGTGAAGCTCGACGGGCTTTACGAGTGCATTCTCTGCGCCTGCTGCTCCACCTCCTGCCCGAGCTACTGGTGGAACGGCGACCGCTACCTCGGCCCGGCCGTTCTGCTGCAGGCCTATCGCTGGCTGATCGACAGCCGCGACGAAGCCACTGGCGAGCGTCTGGACAATCTGGAAGACCCCTTCCGCCTCTACCGCTGCCACACCATCATGAACTGCTCGCAAGCCTGCCCGAAGGGTCTGAACCCGGCGAAGGCGATTGCCGAGATCAAGAAGATGATGGTCGAACGCCGGGTCTGATGGACCGGTCAGATTTGTTATGCGATTTGGCCGCCCTCGGGCGGCCATTTCTTTGGGAAGACATGGACCATGGATCCGCAGATTGTCTCTGAAATTCAAGCTCGGCTGAAGGAGCTGGAAAGCCGGGAGCGGATCACCATTCCGCTGGCCATCGAAAGCGGCAGCAGAGCATGGGGGTTCCCTTCAGCCGACAGTGACTATGACTGCCGCTTTGTCTATGTCCGCACGATAGAAAAGACGGTGACACTGTTTCCGGTGCGCGACGTCATCGAGGAACCGCTGACACCGGTCTTCGACATAAACGGCTGGGACCTCGCGAAGGCCCTGCGGCTGATGTATGCGGGCAATGCGGTGATTGTGGAGTGGTTGAAGTCGGTCTTCGCCTATCAACTGCACGAACCTTTTCGCAACGCAGCGCTTGATCTGGCAGATGTCGTGTGTGACCGCAGACTGATCTGCAAGCACTACTATCATCTCGCCAAAGCTCAGATCCATAGGCAGAACTTTTTCCAGGGCGATGTATCCCTGAAGAAAACGCTCTATTGCCTGAGGCCACTCGCAGCGCTGATGTGGTTAAGTCACCATCCCGAGCGCGCGGTCGCACCGATGAATTTTCAGGATCTGCGTCAGGACGCCGGGTTCCCGGATGCCGTTTCCCGTGAGATCGACATCTTGCTGGAACGCAAGGCGTTGAGTTCCGAAATGGGCTCCGAAACGCTGAACCCTGTCTTGTCCGGGTTCATTCTCGATACTTTCGAAAGTTTCCAGTCCTTTGCCAACGCAGGCGAGCCCTCAGCGGAGCATCAGGGCCGGATAGATGATTTCTGGCGGCACTGGTCTGCCGACCTCAGTCCGTCCTAGAGTGCCAAACCGGCAGGCTCTGAAAACTCACCCCTTCGCCCGGCACACCAGAAGCGAGCTGTTGCACCAGCCCCGGAACCCGGGAACGCGTCCAAGCATGCGGGTGAGGGCGATTTCGGTGGGTTTCAGCGGTCCCCATTCGAAGGTCTTCCCGCGCAGGTGATGGAACAGCTTTCCGTGGCGGTTGGTTTCCTCGTACCAGGGGCTGAGCATCGGCAGATAGGGCAGGCAGGAGAGATAGCCGATGCCGTGAACCGATTCGATGGTGACGGCGCGGCCGATGATGTCCGACCATTCCTTCAAGGTCATTCGGACCTGGTGTTCGGCATAATGCAGGTGCTTCAGCTTCAGCCGGTCGAGACGGTAGAGCTGAGGCACGACGGCAAGGATCAGCCCGCCGGGTGAGACGACCTCGCCACACTGGCGCATCACCGATTCAATCGCCTCCTGGCGACCGGGCAGATGCTCCAGCACATCCAGCAGCGCGATGATATCCGGTTGCCAGGGAAGATCGTCGCGGTGTTCGGCAAGGCGTGTGGCATCCAGCACGATGTCCGGTTCGAAGGCCGCTTCGTAATCCGCGCCGCAATATTCGAAATCAAGACCCGTAGCGGCGAGATACTCTTTCGAAATCGATGTCGAGCAGCCAATGTCCAGAATACGCGGCGATCGCCCGAGGTCTTGTCCCCAGCTCGAAATAGTGCGGGAAACGATGTCGAATTTCACCGTCCCGTACAGGTTCCTCTGGGCGTTCGCGAGTTTCTTGACCAGATACTGCGAATGCACGGTGACTTCGGATTGCTCTCCGTCCGCTATGTCTGGTCTCTCTGTTCGATCCAGAGTTTGGTGCACACTGCCTCTCCTTCTGTCGCCAAGCGGTGTATGCCGGGTTCGTAGGTGTAGGTCGTCAGGTCTGTCATCAGGACGATCAGCTCGCCCAGGATCAACTCTACCACTTCATCGGCAACGCTGCCGGAGCCTGGAATGAAATTGGCCGGGTATCCGTCATTGACAAGGCAGATCTGCTTGTCCGCGCCCTGCGGGCCGGGAAGCTGGAAGGCCTTGATCGACGGATGAATGTCCGTGGACGGCGATTGTTCCAGAAAGTCGACGTCGATTTCGATACGCCGGGAACTGGCGCTGGCCACAAGACAACCGTTTCGGAGCTGTTTCAGCACGTCGCCGGTTATCGACAGGCGGCCCGATGCCCCGACGACGAGATCGCATGTTTCCAGATCGGTGGGATGAAGCGTCGCGGGATAGCCGGACAGACGGGCCTCGGCGATCTTCAGCGGGTCGACGTCGATCAGCGAGACGATAACATCGAGGCGGCGCAAGGCTTTGGCCAGACCGAAGCCGATCCAGCCAGCGCCGAAGACGGCGGCCCGCCGGCCGGCCAGCGTGTTGCCCATGTCGCGCATGAGGCCGTCGAGGCAACGGGCGATGGTTTCGCCGCAGCGCACCGCCTCCAGACGCTTCAACTCACTGTCAGCACAATGCAGCACGGGCACCTTCAAGTGTGTCTGGCCGGCCCGCCAGACACCTTGCTTGGTGATTTCAACCACCCCTTCCACCAGGTGCAACTGATCCTGAAACTGCTCGTGCAGCAATTCGACTGCGTAACCGCCGACTTCCTGAATGACGAGCTTCTGGTCGGAGGCCTTGCACGCGTCGAGGCTCTTTTGCAGCGTCTCTGCCAGCACCTGCTTGAAGACAGGTTCGGTCTTCGGGCAGTGAACCTTGTCGCCGTAGATCGCCTGCCATTTCAGCCGTGTCACATCGCTTCCCGAGGAATAGGGAATCCCGATGATGGCGTCGAAATCCATGACGCCCTCCAGCGCATCGATCATGCGCCGGGTGTCGTCAAAGAGATGGGCTACCAGCAGATACCGGTGCCCCTCGCTCTTGAACAGGTCGAGCCGCTTCACCAGCGCGGGCAGATAGTCCGCTCGCCGGGCAAAGGCAGGCACGTCAGAGCTGGGTAGGTTGCTTAATGAGTGCATTGTCAGTTATTCCGAGGGTCCCTTCATTCTGGCACCGTGCTGCCCGCACGCACAAGTGCGAGATTTGAAATAGGCCGGAAAAATGAAGTGGCGAATCCCTGTCTTCCGGCGGTCTGCACAGTCCCTGCACAAACACTCCTGAAAAGTCGCTCTTTCTTGCCCTCTTGTGTCCCGTTCGGCGGTCGATGGTTGCCGTGTTGATCGGGTGCCCTTATGCGGGCGCCCTCTGGCAGAGGGTAAATCTGTATGACTAGCGATACTCAAAATGACACCGTCGACCAACCGGAGGAACAGACGCAGTTTACGCAGCGCCGGTCCGAAAAGGCGCCGCCTTTGCGGCCGCCTTCATTTTTGGGCTCTCCAGCAGTCAAATTCGTGATCATCGGGGTGCTGACCGTGATGCTGCTCGTGCCGAGCCTGTTTGTCTGGGTTCTGGTGGAAGAACGTGCCGATAGGGCTCGTGACGTCGCCCAGGACATTGCCCGGTCCTGGGGCGGCGTCCAGCAAATCAACGGCCCCTATCTGGTCGTTCCCTTCAGCGAGACCTACACCGTTTCAACGGATGACAGCTCGAAAACAGAAATGCGGTGGCATACGGCCATCCTGTTTCCGGAAAAGCTGGATGTCGGTGGCGACATTTCCGTCCAGGAGCGCCGGAAATCGATCTACTCCCTGCCAGTCTACCATGGCAGCGTGAACCTGAAGGGCCGGTTTGCAGCCACGTCTCCCGAAACCTTCGAACCGCAATTTGGCGGGCAAATCGACATCGCAGCGGACAAGGCGGTGCTTGTGGTCGGTATCGGAGACATCGCGGCCTTGAAAAGCGAGGTCGGTCTGGTTCTGAACGGCAACGGTTCCGTTCCGTTCGAGCCGGGTCTCGGGCCCTTGACCATGGATCCGATGCGGCGCTCCGTTGCCAGCATGTCCCCGTCCGGCATCAATGCCCCGGTCGCGGCCGGCTTGTGGCGAAACGGGTTTTCCTTTGAAATTCCGATTCAGATGAATGGCTCCAAGGCTTTTTACGTCGCACCGGCCGGGCAAACGACAACCGTCTCCCTGCAATCCGACTGGCCGCATCCAGGCTTCACCGGCGCCTTTCTGCCAGAGACGAGAGATATCGGTGACACGGGGTTCACGGCGTCCTGGACCATCCCCTATCTTGCGCGTGGAATTCCAAGGTCGGTGCTTGGCGCGCATATGCCCTTGCAGGACAAGGCGCTTGGCGTCGAATTCGTCGAACCCATCAATTTCTACCACACCATCGCAAGGTCGCTGAAATACGCCGTCTGCTTCATCAGCTTGACCTTCCTGGCAGTGTTCATTCTGGAGATGCGCTCAAGGTCGCGGGTCCACTGGATCCAGTATGGTCTGGTCGGGCTGTCGCTGATTGTTTTCTATGTCATGCTGCTCGCCCTTGCGGAGCACGTGGGCTACGGACCGGCCTATCTCCTTGCCGCGGCGGCCGCGACGCTCCTGAACACGATCTATATCGGAACGGCGCTCAAGAGCCGTCTTGCGGGCGGCGTGATGCTCATGGTTCTCGCTGCGATATTCGGTGTGCTCTATGCGCTCATGCAAGAGCAGGACTACGCGCTGCTGATCGGCTCGCTGCTTGCCTTCCTGTCTCTCGCCGTCACCATGTTTGCGACCCAGAGGATCGACTGGTCCGGACGGCAGCAGACCGGCGCAAGAGGGCAAGCTGAACCAGCCTGACCGGCTGTCCGATCACGTGACCGGCGGTGCGGTGCTGCACCGCCGGACAAAACGAGGCTTGCATTTTCTATCTCAATGTTCCTATTTTGTTCTATAAATTGAATTGGAGGGAAAAATGCACAAGAGCCGTTTGGGAGACCTGGTGATCGACTGTGAAGGAGGCGATATCGACCGCCACGCGGAATTCTGGGCAGGGGCGCTTGGGCGAACTGTTGAGGCCGAGCCGAAAAACCCCCGCTATCGTCGTCTCATCGGCACGGAAGATGAAATCGGTATCCTGCTCCAGTCGGTCGAACACCCCTCCCGTGTCCATCTGGATATCGAAACCGACGACCCGGAAAAGGAAGTCGCCCGGCTTGAAAGTCTGGGGGCGACGATCGTTCAACAGCTAGATGGCTGGACAGTGATGCAGGCAACCAGCGGCCACCGGTTCTGCATCGTCAAACCGCAATTGGCCGGCTTTGAAGAAACTGCCAAGACGTGGGAGACCTAAGCGCTGCTGAAGCTGGCTTGAGTGCCCGATGCGGGGTTCATCACGGTAGGCTCACGTGCATGTGCTGGTTTGGGGAGTTGAGTTGAGTTTGTCTCCGCAGCGGAGCGCGTTACCTCTGTACGAGAAAACTCGAAATGGGCTTCACGGCGGCTGCCGCCAATGATGCATGTTTCAACGTCGAAACCCAAGCTCGCTGGTCACGCGCAAGCAGCTTTCTGGAGGACCTGACATGAAGCGACTGCTTCCACTCGCCCTTTTCGCCGCAGTCACGGCGTCGATGCCATTGGCAACCGCCCAGGCCGAAACCGCTGTTCTTGCCGGCGGATGCTTCTGGTGCGTTGAATCCGACCTTGAAAAGCTGCCGGGCGTGCGCGACGTCGTTTCCGGTTACGCGGGCGGCGAGACACAGAACCCGACCTACAAGAATTACGAACGGGGCGGACACCGCGAGGCCGTCAAGGTCGACTTCGACGAGACCAAGATCAGTTATGCCGACCTTATCGGGATTTTTCTGCGCACTGTCGATGTGACGGACGCTGGTGGTCAGTTCTGCGACCGGGGACATGCCTACTCGACGGCGATCTATCCTCTGGACGAGGCCCAGGCGAAACAGGCCAAGGCGGAAATCGCCAAGGCGGAAAAGGTGCTCGGCAGCAAGATCGTCACGCCGGTCGAGGCGCCGGCCGTCTTCTGGCCGGCTGAAGATTACCACCAGGGCTACCACGAGAGCCAGGTTCGCACGCTCACCCGCTTCGGCTATGTCACCCGCGCCGATGCCTACAAGGGCTATCGGAAAGGCTGCGGCAGGGATGCGCAGGTCAAGGCCGTGTGGGGGGGAGAAGCCTACAAGGGGGTGCACAAAGCAGGGTCCTAAGGCCCGAAAACGGGCCGTTTCCTGCGGAAACGGCCCAGGTGATCAGCATTTTCGACGAATTGCCAGGCATCAATTTGCCGTAGGGTAAGGTGCGCACTACATACTTCAGGTGGGCTTACGTCTGAAAGGGCGCTAACATGCTGAACCTGTTTGGAAGTCGTGTAGCAGCAGAGCCGGAATTTATTTCTGAATTGAGAGCCGTCGAGACAGAAGATCGCCTTCGAAGATCCACCGCCGCCATGCTGGAAGCAGCAGGGCTGGAAATCTGCGACACAAACACACCGACCGAATTCGCAGCCGCTGCCACCATCGCGATCATGCGGCTCGTGCTCAAGGTGGTCGAGCGCGACTTCGATGGTCTGGGTGTCGAAAATCGCTTCGTCACCGGCCTGTTCGGTTTCCTGATTGCCCACAACCTGACACGGCGCACAAACGCCGATCTGGGCGTCGTGCTCGGAATTGCCGGACTTGATCTCTTCTCGCATGAGGAGATCGAAGAGATCTACAAACTCGGTTCCTCCTACAGACGTCTGCGTCAGCACCGGACCATGCATCTGGCGCTCAAGGACATCATCGACAGTTTCCTGTCGCATCCTGATGAAGAAACCTTGTCGGATCTTGCCGGCGTCTATCAGCTTTGCCTGCAGAAGGACGGCTGACCGGTCAAACTCTGGAATTGGCAGCTCTGCTATACGCCGGCTTCAAAGGCCTCGACCAGTTCCAGGAACGCTTCGCCGTATTTTTCAAGTTTTGACTGGCCAACGCCGGAGACGGCCAGCAGGGCATCTTCGGTCACCGGCCGCGCGGCAGAAATGCCGGCCAGCGTCGCATCGGGAAACACCACATAGGGTGGCACACCCTGATCGCGGGCAATCTGAGTGCGAAGCCTGCGCAGACGCTCGAACAGCAGCTTGTCTTCATGGTCGAGTTCGTCGGCGATGGACGCCGTGCGTGATGAGCTTGTCCGCTTCAGGCCCGCAGCGCTACGGTCCTTGCGCAAGGCGAGCTTTTCATCACCGCGCAAGACGTTCCGTGCCTTTTCCGTCAGCACCAGCGCGCCGAACTGCGTGTGATCGACATCGACGTAACCTGCGGCAACAAGCTGCCGGGCGATCGACTGCCAGGTCTTTTGAGGCACATCCTGGCCGATTCCGAAGACTGACAGCTTCTCATGACCGAAGCGGGTGCTTTTTTCGTTGGTCTTGCCCAGAAGAACGTCGATGACATGTGCCGTGCCGAAGCGTTGTCCGGTGCGGTAGATCGCCGACATCAGTTTCTGGGCAGCTTCCGTGCCGTCCCAGGTTTCCACCGGAGACAGGCAGGTGTCGCAATTTCCGCAGGGCTTGGGATAGGTCTCGCCGAAATGGGCAAGCAGGGCCTGCCGCCGGCAACCGGCTGTCTCGCAGATGCCCAGAAGCGCATTCAGCTTGGCGTTTTCCGCGCGCTTGACTTCCTCCGGAGCATCGCCTTCGGCAATCATGCGCCGGCGCTGCACCAGATCGGCCATGCCATAGGCCATGAAGGCTTCGGAAGGTGCGCCGTCCCGGCCCGCACGACCGGTTTCCTGGTAATAGGCCTCAACGGAAGACGGCAGGTCCAGATGGGCGACATAGCGCACATCCGGCTTGTCGATGCCCATGCCGAAGGCAACCGTTGCCACAAGGCAAAGCCCTTCTTCCAGAAGGAAGGCATCCTGGTTGGCGGAGCGCTGTTCCGCCGGCAGACGGGCGTGATAGGGCAGCGCCTTGATGCCTTTGGAGGACAGCCATTCGGCGATGTCCTCGACTTTTGCACGCGACAGGCAATAGACGATACCGCTCTCGCCGGAATGCTTTTTCAGGAAATCCAGCAATTGCTGGCGCTGGTTGGTGCGCTCGACAATCTCGTAGCGGATATTGGGCCGGTCGAAGCTGGTGGAAAAGACGGCAGCGTCTTCCATCTGCAGGCGGGCCAGAATGTCCTTCTGGGTGTGCGGATCGGCCGTCGCGGTCAGCGCCACACGCGGCACGCCCGGATAACGGTCGCGCAGGCAGGAGAGCGACATGTATTCCGGGCGGAAGTCGTGACCCCATTGGCTGACGCAGTGCGCTTCATCGATGGCGAAAAGCGCGATCTGCAGCGTGTCCAGGAACTTGCGAAAGCTCTCGGTGCCCAGCCGTTCCGGCGTCACGTACAAAAGCTCGATTTCGCCGCGGCGCAGGGCGCTGCGGATGCCGTCCTGTTCTTCCGGTGACAGTGTGGAATTGAGGGCGGCGGCCTGAACACCCGCGGCGCGCAGCGCGCCGACCTGGTCCTTCATAAGCGCAATCAACGGCGAAACGACGATGCCGACCCCGGACCGGCAAAGCGACGGGATCTGATAACAGAGCGACTTGCCGGCCCCGGTGGGAAACAACACCACGGCATCCTTGCCGTCCACAAGCGTTTCGATGACCGCCTGCTGCTTGCCCCGGAAGCTGCTGTAGCCGAAAACCTTCTGCAGAACCGCAAGCGGCTTCGGCTCCGGACGCACGGTCGGAGCGGCAGCATGCTGCACTGGAATGACATCCTCCACGGCAACAGCGGGCGAAACGGGCATGGGTGAGACGGGTCCTTTGATTCCCCCGCACAATGTCTTATTCGCGAAAGAAGGGCAATGAAGGCGCAGCTGTGCCTGTGGATGACCGGGCAGGCCCGGTCCGGGCCGCGAGGAAGTCAGAGGAATGGTCGTTGGCCGGAAGGGCCGGTGCTAGAACTCTGCGTCCGGATCTTTTGCCAGTGTTTCAGCGCAATGAATGCGCATCTGCTCGGTCAGATCACCAAGGTCGCCCTCAAGTTTCTCCGGCCGGATCGGTTTGCCGAAATGCACGCTGAACTTGGCATTTTCCTTGTTCAGCAGTTCATTGAACACCGTCATGTCGCGCAATTCGGTGGACACCCTGGCCAGGAAATAGAACAGCCCGGAATTGCGCCCGCCCATGTGCATGGGAATGATCGGTGCTTTGTTCTTGCGCGCAAGTGCGAGGGCGGATGTCATCCAGGGCCGTTCGGTCAGCTTGCCGTCGTGCCAATAGGCCAGACGCCCGGAAGGAAACAGCACCACGACCCGCTCCTTGGCGAAGGCCGAAGAGGCGAGCTTGATCGTTTCCTTGGATTTTTCCCGGCTCTTGAAGTCCGCCCGCCATTCGACCGGAATGATCATGTCGGCAAGGCGCGGGTTGATGCGGATCGCATCGCGATTGGCAAAGATGGCCAGGTCGTTGCGCCGTGACTTGATGGCATCGTAAAGCACGATGCCATCGGCAATGCCGGTCGGGTGGTTGGAGACCAGCACGACAGGCCCTTCCTGCGGTACCCGTTCAAGGCCAAGCGTGGTGACGTCAAGCGACAGCAGATTGCTCAGATGAGCAAAAACGTCCAGCGCCTCCATATGCGCGATCGTGTCGGCCATTTCGACGGCAGACTTGTATCGCAGGATCTTGTGCGCGAAGGGTCTGATGAACGGCCACCACGGGCTCGCCATTACCAGCTTGCCCCGTTCGGCGATCAGAACATCGACAATATGCTGTTCTGAAACCTGCCTCTGGGACGCTGCCTGACGGCGCGCCGGCAAGGTGTCTGTCGTCTGATCGGTCGTCCGCACAATGCACCTCTGCCCACGAGATAACTACCTTACTCCGATGCATCGTTAACGAAATCAGCTTCTTGGTGCAAATGATCGTTGTACGATTTTCAGGATCGAAGCCCGCTCACAAGCGGCTCAACTCCACAGGGAACTGGTAAAAATTGCCAGCGATGTCAAGAAGGAGGCAGCCCAGGCGAGCGAGCGTGGCGTCGCCCGGTCCGCCCAGTAGCAGCCGATATAAATGATCCTCAGTAGCACAAAAAGCACAGCGAGCCTGTCGATCCAGTGCGGATCACCGCCCTGGTTGAGGCCGACGAAAACGGCAACTGCGAAAAGAGGGAAGGCTTCGAAGCCATTTGCCTGTGCTCCCTGCGCCCGGGCGCGGAACCCGTCTCGCCAATACTCCGGATCGCGCGGACGGGCATTGTCGAAGGACTTGTTCAGTTTGGCCGGAAAGACCGAAAGTATAGGCAGGATGGCGGCGGCAAGGATGCACCAGAAGACAGTCGGCATAGGGGGCTCCTCTTGGGCTTGTTTAAAGGTTCGGGGCAATCCCGCAATGAGGGACCTGCAGAACGCCGGCCTGTGCGCGAGCGCTTGAGCGCAGGTTTATCAGCCTCCGGAAAGATATCCTCATGATTTTCATGTCTCTACCGGCTTTGTCATAAAGTTTTCCCGCCGCAGCGGTAGGGGGAGGCCGCCCATGGCGTCCCTGTCATGGCCCGACCCGCGAAGGAAAGCCAAGTGCCAAAACAACCGTTCTGTTCGTCTGTCCGGACAACAGCCTGCTGTCGCCTCTGGCCGAAGCCTATCTGAATTTTCGGGCAGGCGGCCTGATGCGGGCCTTTTCCGCAGGCGTGGCGCCTTCGCAAAGCCTGAGCCGGCACGTGCGCCGGCTTCTGTCGGCGCGGGGCATTGATGCCGTTGGCCTCGCCCCCAAACCGGTGGGCGTTTTCCTGATGCCGCATGCGGAAATTCCCGACAGGGTGGTCTGTCTCGCCGATCAGGAACCTGTCGTCTTGCCGCCCCAATGGAAAACCACGACGTCCAGCCATTGGTGGCACATTGCGGCAAAGCCGCCTTTTCCGGAAGGTTTTGCTGCCTGCGCGGCCTATTTCGAGAGGATCGCAGGCGCAATAGACCGGCTTGTGGAGCCTCCGAAATCAGCTGGTGTCAACGTATCGAACCGCGTCGCCTGACAGATGTTGAGATGGTCGATTTTCAGGATTTTGGATTTTCGACAAATTGTGGGCTAAGAGTGGCTCCCATATTGGGACGAAGGTGAGGGATTGATTCGTCATGATGCGCGCGGGAAAGTTTTTTTTGATTGTTGGCCTGGTAGTTCTGGCTGCGGGTTGCCAGAGATTGTCCGGGGGGCGCAACTATGCCGCACCGCTGCCGGCGACCCCGACAACGCCAGTAGGCTCAGGACAGCTTGCCCCGCTCGATCCGAACGCACAAGGCACCGGTCTTGACGATCCATCCGCTCAGCCGACCGACTTGGCGAGCAACCCGGTTGCAGCCCCAGCCGATGCCAAGGAAGTTGGTCGGACAGACCTTCTGGGCGGCTGGAAACTTGCCTCCGGGAGCGACAACTGCATGGCCTTCATGACACTGACCTCGTGGTCCGGTGGCTACCGAGCAAATACCAGAGGTTGTACCTCTCCGGTACTGTCCGGGATCTCTGCCTGGGACCTGACCGGCAATCAGGTGGTTCTGAAAGACGGTAGCGGCCAGATCGTTGCACAGCTTTATTCCAGCGCTCCCGGTAAGTTTAACGGTCAAACCTCAACCGGATCGCCGATCTCGCTGTACCGTTAATACCCCTCCGTATTAATGCTAGACAGCTCGCGCTATAGGTGTATATTTGCATGGCTACCGGAAAGGCTGTGCAAATGTCAAAATATGAACCACTGCGGGAACACTTGGCGCGTCTGGAAGACGTTGTCTGGGCGGCCAAGCTGAACGAAGTTGAAGATATCATAGGTTCGTCTCTTCCCAAAAGCGCCCGGGAACACCGGACCTGGTGGGCCAATTCCGGCGGCAGCCTGGTTCACCAGAATGCATGGCTGGACGCCGGGTGGCGGGTGGAGCGCACCGACCTGATGCGCGACGTCATTGTTTTCCGGCGGTTGCGCATCGGTGGCACCATAGCCGGGTCGTCCACCCGCGCGGACAGGTCGACCAGGACACCGCAGAAGACGGCGGAAAAGCGTCTCTCCAAGGAAATGGCCGCGCTGCGTCAGCCTGCAACCGTAACGTTGCGGTCCGAATGGACCACGCTTGGCGACGTTCAGCGCACGCCCTGTTCCAATTCCATCGTTCCGCATGAAGGCGGCATTATGCGCTTTGCCACCATGCAGGGAGACGAGGTGGTGACTGCTATCGTCGCCACATTGTCAGTCCACAAGGCTTATCGCAGCATGCGCATGGCAATGAAGGGTCTTGACGACGATACCGGAAGCAGTGTCGGCGTGGATCTCTTCAAGAAGGCCGGTTTCGATGCCGCAACCCCGATCGAATGCGATGTGGTCAAGTCGGGCAACGCCTGGCTGCTGACCGACGGCCGCGGGCGCAAGGCCAATCTGGACGATCAATCCGAATGTTATCTTGTCGCTCAACTGCTCTATCTTCAGGAAGTGCAGAACGGTCGCAAGACGGCGCTTTATCTGCGCTAGACGTATCATGCTGTTATCGTCTGGAAGCTTCCGGTGCCCAGGCGATAACGGAAAAGAGGCAGCGGCGCTCTCCGGCGACGCCGCATCGTAAATGGGCACAAGTGCCTTATTGCGTTCCTCCCGCACAGGTCCCCTCCCTGTGCAAAGCGCTCGTAACCTACTTACCGGTTGCGGGCGCTTTTGTTTTGCCTGCTCCTCCAGACATTCAATCCAGCAGCGGCTCTCATCACATCTGCAATTTTCAGTTCGGATAACATCAGCCCAAAGGACAGTCTGTTGCTTCCTGGACGTGTCGGATGCCGAAGTCTTCTTCCGGACGCGGTGCCGTGATCAGGTTTGACGCCGAACATCTGCTGCATAATCCGGTTTACGAGATGGAGCGACGGACGGTGCCGCAGAACGTTCAACAGCACATCGGCCTGGCGAAGCCAGTCTGGATCGTGTGGCTGCAACGTTATCCTCTTGAGGCCTGAAATCCTGAAATTTCCAGCGGTTGAAATGCAAATTCGTAAGAGTGCGTGATCGGATTCAACCATATCATGACTTGCATCTGCGACGTTTTGACCTTATTTCGCCGTGCAAATAGATACGTCCAAGACCCCATGAATTCTCATGGAGGGAGCAGCACCTTTGAAAATGGAACTGCCGGTCAACCGCGCCCTCAGCGCTCGCTACGACGCGCTGATCGCTTCGGGTGAGATCAAGGAAGACCCCGTGCAACGGGAGGCTGTGCGCCAGCTCGATCTCCTGAACACCCGCCTCGCCGAAACCCGTCTGGCCTCCAAGAAAAGTTCTCTTGGTTGGCTTTTCGCCAGCAAGAAGAACCAGCTCTGGGCCTCCGTGCAGGGGCTTTACATGTGGGGGGGCGTCGGACGCGGCAAGACGATGCTGATGGACCTCTTTTACGAGGTCACGGTCATACGCCGCAAACGGCGGGTTCATTTCCACGAATTCATGAACGATGTGCACGATCGCATCCACGCCCATCGCCAGGCGCACAAGCGCGGCGAGGTCAAGGGGGACGATCCGATCCCGCCCGTGGCAAAGCAGATTGCGGAAGAAACGCGCCTGCTGCTGTTCGATGAGTTTTCCGTCACGGACATTGCCGATGCCATGATCCTCGGCCGTCTGTTCACCCAGTTGTTCGAACGCGGCGTCATCGTGGTCGCCACATCAAACGTCGAGCCGTCAAGTCTCTACAAGGACGGCCTCAACCGCCAGCTCTTCCTGCCGTTCATTCAGATGCTGACGACCAAGGTGGAAGTGCTGCATCTCGATTCTCCGACGGACTATCGCCTGGAGAAGCTCGGCGGTGCGCCGGTCTACGTCACCCCCCTGGGCGAAAGCGCGGATGCGCACATGGATAAACTCTTCGCCAAGCTTACCAATGGGTTAGCGCTCCATTCGGCAGAGCTTGAGAACAAGGGCCGCAAGATTGCCGTTCCCTGCGTGGCGGGCGGGGTCGCGCGGTTCTCCTTCAACGACCTGTGCTCGCAACCGCTGGGGGCGAGTGACTATCTGCGCGTCGCCCATGCGTACAGCACGGTGTTTCTGGACAATGTCCCCGTGCTGTCCAAGGCGCGGCGCAATGAAGCCAAGCGTTTCATCAATCTGATCGATACGCTTTACGATAACGGCACCAAGCTGGTTGTCTCCGCTGAGGCCGAACCACAGGATCTGTATGTTGGTGAGGACGGCACGGAAGCTTTCGAATTTGACCGCACATCGTCGCGGTTGATCGAAATGCGGTCCGAGGCGTACCTTGCGGGTGAAAGACGGAATATACACGCATAGGTCTGCATTCCCTATAGGTGAATTATGCAGACGGGAAGATATGGGAAAATTTGCCCGCCATCGCGCAATATTCTTTTGGCGAGGTTGCGCGGGCGGAGCAAAGGGAGTAGTGCCATCCTCAGTCATCAGAGGATGGCATAGAGTTCCATCTTACGTAAAGGGAAACTTTCGAAATGGCGCGGAACAAGATTGCCTTGATCGGCTCTGGTCAGATCGGCGGCACACTCGCACATCTGGCAGGTTTGAAGGAACTGGGAGACATCGTGCTCTTCGACATCGCGGAAGGTGTTCCGCAGGGTAAGGCGCTCGATCTGGCTGAGTCCTCCCCGGTCGACGGATTCGATGCCAAGCTGGCAGGTGCCAACAGCTACGAAGCCATCGAAGGCTCGGACGTTGTCATCGTCACCGCCGGTGTTCCGCGTAAACCTGGTATGAGCCGCGACGACCTTCTGGAAATCAACCTGAAGGTTATGGAGCAGGTTGGCGCCGGCATCGCAAAGTATGCCCCGAACGCATTCGTCATCTGCATCACCAACCCGCTCGACGCGATGGTCTGGGCCCTGCAGAAGTTCTCCGGCCTGCCGAAGAACAAGGTCGTCGGCATGGCCGGCGTTCTCGACAGCTCCCGTTTCCGGTACTTCCTGGCGGACGAATTCAACGTCTCCGTCGAAGACGTGACCGCATTCGTTCTTGGCGGCCACGGCGACACCATGGTGCCGCTCACCCGCTACTCCACCGTCGCCGGCATTCCGCTCACCGACCTCGTCAAGATGGGTTGGTGCACGGCCGAGCGTCTGGAAGAAATCGTCCAGCGCACCCGTGACGGCGGCGCAGAGATCGTTGGCCTGCTGAAGACCGGCTCCGCTTTCTACGCTCCGGCTGCTTCCGCCATCTCCATGGCTGAAAGCTACCTGAAGGACAAGAAGCGCGTCGTGCCGTGTGCGGCTGCCCTCGATGGCCAGTATGGCCTCAAGGACACCTACGTGGGCGTTCCGGTCGTGATCGGCGCTGATGGCGTCGAGCGCATCATCGAAATCGACCTGCAGGGCGAGGAAAAGGCAAACTTCGACAAGTCCGTCGCATCTGTCGACGGCCTGGTCGAGGCCTGCAAGAAAATTCAGCCGGCGCTCGCCTGAACCGGGCCCGCCTAACGGAATTTGCGGCCGTTCTTCCCTTAGGGAGGGACGGTCCTCCGACAACGGGGGAAACACATGAACATTCATGAATATCAGGCCAAGGCTGTCCTGAAAGAATACGGTGCACCGGTGGCAGAAGGTGTTGCCATCTTCTCCGCCGACGAAGCCGAAGCAGCCGCCAAGAGCCTTCCGGGCCCGCTCTGGGTCGTGAAGTCACAGATCCACGCAGGTGGACGCGGCAAGGGCAAGTTCAAGGAACTGTCCGCCGACTCCAAGGGCGGTGTTCGCCTGGCTTTCTCGCTGGACGAAGTCACGTCCAACGCCAAGGAAATGCTCGGCAACACGCTGGTCACCAAGCAGACCGGTGCAGCAGGCAAGGTCGTCAACCGTCTCTACATCGAAGACGGCGCCGACATCGAGCGGGAGCTTTACCTCTCCATTCTGGTCGACCGCACCGTCGGACGGCCGGCATTCGTTGTCTCCACCGAAGGTGGCATGGACATTGAAGCGGTTGCCGAAGAGACCCCCGAAAAGATCGTCACCCTGCCGATCGATCCGGAAGCCGGCGTCACGGAAGCCGATGCCGCCAAGCTGTGCGATGCACTGGAACTGACCGGCGCAGCGCGTGAAGACGGCATGAAGCTGTTTCCGATCCTGCACACGGCGTTCGTCGAGAAGGACATGAGCCTTCTGGAAGTGAACCCGCTGATCGTCATGAAGGACGGTCACCTGCGCGTTCTGGATGCCAAGGTCTCCTTCGACGGCAATGCCCTGTTCCGTCATCCGGACATCATGGAACTGCGCGACATCACCGAAGAAGACGAGAAAGAGATCGAGGCGTCCAAATACGACCTCGCCTACGTCGCTCTCGACGGTGATATCGGCTGCATGGTCAACGGTGCCGGTCTTGCCATGGCGACCATGGACATCATCAAGCTCTACGGCGCCGAGCCGGCCAACTTCCTCGATGTTGGCGGTGGTGCTTCCAAGGAGAAGGTGACGGCCGCGTTCAAGATCATCACGTCCGATCCGAACGTGAAGGGCATCCTGGTCAACATCTTCGGTGGCATCATGCGCTGCGACGTGATCGCGGAAGGCGTGGTTGCAGCCGTCAAGGAAGTCGGCCTGCAGGTTCCGCTCGTTGTCCGCCTGGAAGGCACCAACGTGGAACTCGGCAAGACGATCATCAACGAAAGCGGTCTGAACGTGATCGCCGCTGATGATCTCGACGACGCCGCCCAGAAAATCGTGAAAGCCGTGAAGGGGGGCGCGTAAATGTCCATCCTCGTCAATAAAGACACGAAAATCATCGTTCAGGGCCTGACCGGCAAGACCGGCACGTTCCACACGGAACAGGCACTTGAATACTACGGCACCAAGATGGTCGCCGGCGTGCACCCGAAAAAGGGTGGCGAGACCTGGTCTTCGGGTCTCGACAGCGCAGCGTCCCTGCCGATCTATGCGACCGTTGGCGAAGCCAGGGAAGCAACCGGTGCCGATGCGTCCGTGATCTACGTTCCGCCGGCAGGCGCGGGCGCTGCGATCATCGAAGCCATCGAAGCCGAAGTTCCGTTCATCGTCTGCATCACGGAGGGCATCCCGGTTGCCGACATGGTCAAGGTCAAGGCCAAGCTGGAGAAATCCAAGTCGCGCCTTCTCGGCCCGAACTGCCCGGGTATCCTGACCCCGGAAGAGTGCAAGATCGGCATCATGCCGGGTTCCATCTTCAAGAAAGGCTCCGTCGGTGTTGTTTCCCGCTCCGGCACCCTTACTTATGAAGCTGTCTTCCAGACCACCAATGCCGGCCTCGGCCAGACGACGGCTGTCGGCATCGGTGGCGACCCGGTCAAGGGCACCGAGTTCATCGACGTCCTGGAAATGTTCCTGGCCGACGACGAAACACAGTCGATCATCATGATCGGCGAAATCGGTGGTTCTGCGGAAGAAGACGCGGCGCAGTTCCTGAAGGACGAAGCCAAGCGCGGTCGGTCCAAGCCGATGGCTGGTTTCATCGCCGGACGGACAGCGCCTCCGGGCCGTACCATGGGCCACGCCGGTGCCGTTATTTCAGGCGGCAAGGGCGGTGCAGAAGACAAGATCGCTGCGATGGAAGCTGCTGGCATCAAGGTGTCACCGTCTCCCGCGAAGCTCGGCGAGACCCTTCTCGAAGTCTTGAAGGGCTGATTCTGCAAGAATCTTTCGCGATAGGGACGGAAACTGTTTACGTTTCCTGTCGCATGATGAAAGGATGGGTTCCGGCGCGGTTGACGTGCCGTAACCATTTTTCGAGGGGTCGGTGGAAACCATCGGCCGTTGTAGGGAAACCGGCCGCGGGTCAATTTTTCGGGCCCGCCTAAACAAAAGGGCGGAGGATACCTCCGCTAAAGGACATGGCACGGCAGGAAGCGAACAACGTATTCGCACTGACGTCGTTGCTTTACGGCGCCAACGCAGCCTATATCGAAGACCTCTACGCACAGTACAAGACAGATCCGAGCTCGGTTGATGCCGACTGGCAGGATTTCTTTGCTGCCTTCCAGGACGAGAAGGAAGCCGTGCTGAAAGAGGCTCGCGGGGCGACCTGGAAACGCAAGGACTGGCCGATCGAGGCCAACGGCGACCTCGTCAATGCATTCGACGGCAACTGGGGCCCGATTGAGCAGAAGCTCGGCGAAAAACTGAAAAAGAAGGCCGAAGCCAAGGGCGAACCGATCTCGGATCAGCAAGTTCATCAGGCGACACGCGATTCCGTTCGCGCCCTGATGATGATCCGCGCCTATCGCATGCGTGGCCATCTTCATGCGGACCTCGACCCCCTCGGCCTGGCTGGCAAGGGCGATCACGAGGAACTGCATCCCTCGTCCTACGGCTTCACCGAAGCCGACTGGGACCACAAGATCTTCATCGACCATGTTCTGGGTCTGGAATACGCCACCATCCGCGAGATGTTGGACATCCTGAAGCGGACCTATTGCTCGACCCTGGGTGTCGAGTTCATGCACATCTCCGATCCGGCGGCCAAGTCCTGGATTCAGGAGCGCATCGAAGGTCCGGACAAGCAGGTGGCCTTCACGACGGAAGGCAAGAAGGCGATCCTGAACAAACTGATCGAAGCCGAAGGGTTCGAAAAGTTTCTGGACGTCAAATACACGGGGACCAAGCGCTTCGGTCTGGATGGCGGTGAAGCGCTGATCCCGGCGCTGGAACAGATCATCAAGCGCGGCGGCTCCCTGGGCCTGAAGGAAATCGTGTTCGGCATGGCCCACCGCGGCCGTCTGAATGTGCTTTCCCAGGTGATGGCCAAGCCGCACCGTGCAATCTTCCACGAGTTCAAGGGCGGCTCCTACACGCCGGACGATGTGGAAGGCTCCGGCGACGTGAAGTATCACCTCGGCGCTTCGTCCGACCGCACCTTCGACGGCAACGACGTTCACCTGTCGCTGACGGCAAACCCGTCGCATCTGGAAATCGTCAACCCCGTGGTTCTCGGCAAGGCGCGCGCCAAGCAGGACCAGCTGGCTGCCGACGAGGATGGAAATTTCGTCGACACGACCGAGATCGACCGTGGCACGGTTCTGCCGCTGCTGCTTCACGGCGACGCTGCGTTCGCCGGCCAGGGTGTTGTTGCCGAGTGTTTCGGCCTGTCCGCTCTGCGCGGTCACCGCACCGGCGGTTCGGTCCATGTGATCATCAACAACCAGATCGGTTTCACCACCAATCCGCGCTTCTCACGGTCCTCGCCCTATCCGTCGGACATGGCGAAGGTGATCGAGGCGCCGATCTTCCACGTGAATGCGGATGACCCGGAAGCGGTTGTCTTCGCAGCCAAGATCGCGATCGAATATCGCCAGATGTTCCACCGCCCTGTGGTCATCGACATGATCTGCTATCGCCGCTTCGGCCACAACGAGGGCGACGAGCCGGCGTTCACGCAGCCAATCATGTACCGGAAAATCCGCAAGCATGCGACAACGCTGCAGCTCTACTCGGATCGCCTGATCAAGGAAGGCGTTCTGACGCAGGACGAAGTCGATCACATGAAAGCCGACTGGCGCAAGCATCTGGACGACGAGTTCGATGCCGGCCAGGCCTTCAAGCCGAACAAGGCCGACTGGCTGGACGGCAAGTGGGCGGGCATGAAGCGTGCTGCCGACGAGGACGACCCACGGCGTGGTGAAACCGGTCTGCCGATCGAGGATCTGAAGTCGCTCGGCCGGGCTCTGACCCACGTGCCGGATGGTTTCAACATTCACCGCACCATTGCGCGCTTCATGAACCATCGTGAGCGCATGATCGAGACCGGTGAAGGCATCGACTGGGCAACTGCCGAAGCGCTCGCCTTTGGTTCGCTGCTGAAGGAAGGCCACCCGGTGCGTCTGTCCGGTCAGGATTGCGAACGCGGCACATTCTCGCAGCGCCATTCGGTTCTGTACGATCAGGAAGACGAGAGCCGGTATATTCCGCTCAACAACGTCTCTCCCAACCAGCAGCGTTATGAGGTCATCAACTCGATGCTCTCGGAAGAGGCCGTCCTGGGCTTCGAATACGGCTACTCGCTGGCAGAGCCGCGCGGTTTGACCTTGTGGGAAGCGCAGTTCGGCGATTTTGCCAACGGTGCGCAGGTGTTGTTCGACCAGTTCATCTCTTCGGGTGAACGCAAGTGGCTGCGCATGTCCGGCCTTGTCTGCCTGTTGCCGCATGGCTACGAAGGCCAGGGTCCGGAACACTCCTCCGCCCGTCTGGAGCGTTTCCTCCAGCTTTGTGCGGAAGACAACATGCAGGTAGCGAACTGTTCGACCCCGTCGAACTACTTCCACATTCTGCGCCGTCAGCTTTGCCGCGATATCCGCAAGCCGCTGATCCTCATGACGCCGAAGTCCCTGCTGCGGCACAAGAAAGCCGTGTCGACGCTCAAGGAACTCGGACCGGATTCCACTTTCCACCGCCTGTTGTGGGACGACTGGGGCCCCAACCTGAACTCGGATGGCAAGCTGGTTTCGGACGACAAGATCCGCCGTGTCGTGATGTGCTCGGGCAAGGTCTATTACGATCTGTTCGAGGAACGCGAAAAGCGCGGCATCGACGACGTCTACCTGCTTCGCGTCGAACAGCTGTATCCGTTCCCGAAAAAGGCCCTGATGCTGGAACTGGCCCGCTTCCCGCAGGCGGAAATGGTCTGGTGTCAGGAAGAGCCCAAGAACATGGGCGGCTGGTTCTTCGTTGAGCCCTATATCGAATGGGTCCTGGAACAGATCGACGCCAAGCACAAGCGCCCGCGCTATGCAGGCCGCAATGCGATGGCATCGACCGCAACCGGCCTGATGTCTTCGCATCTGGCGCAGTTGCAGGCGTTCCTCGAAGAGGCTCTGGGAAGTTAGTCACAAGAGGGCCTTCGGGCCCTCTTTCAAAAATTTGGCCAGGTAATTTTAAGAGAAGGCGACCATGGCAATCGAAATTCGCGTCCCCACGCTGGGTGAATCTGTTTCCGAAGCGACTATTGCACAGTGGTTCAAGAAACCGGGCGACGCCGTCAGCCAGGACGAACCCCTTGTGGAACTGGAAACCGACAAGGTGACCGTCGAAGTTCCGGCACCGGCCGCAGGCACCCTGGAAAGCATTGTGGTCAAGGAAGGCGACACCGTTGAGGTCGGCGCCCTGCTTGGTCAGATTGCTGAAGGCGCCGGTGCTCCGGCCGCAAAGGCTGACGCGGCTCCCAAAAAGGCGGAAGCCGCTCCGGCAAAGGCCGGCAGCAAGGACGAAGCCAAATCCGAAAAGGCCGAACTGGTCGATGTCGTCACTCCGAGCGCGGGAGAATCCGTTACCGAGGCGGAAGTCGGCGAATGGAGCGTGAAGGTCGGCGATGTCGTCAAGGCCGACGATACACTGGTGGAACTGGAAACCGACAAGGCGGCGCAGGAAGTTCCGGCCCCGGTCGCAGGCACCATCGTCAAGATCGCTGTCGAAACCGGCACGACCGTGGAACCAGGTGTTCTGCTGTGTCAGATCGATCCGTCGGGCGCCGGCGCTGCTGCCAGCAAGGAAGCCTCTGCTTCTTCGGAACCGGCTGCATCCGCTCCCCAGGCAAGCGGTGGCTCCTCCATGCCGCCGGCACCGTCTGCTCAGAAGATGATGGCGGAAAACAATCTCTCGGCCGATCAGGTTTCAGGGTCCGGCAAGCGTGGTCAGGTGCTGAAGGAAGACGTCATCAACGCCATCGCCTCTGGCGCTACATCCTCCGGCTCGGCATCGTCGGCAGCTCCTGTTGCCCGTGGTCCGGTTGCCGCACAGGATGAAGTTCGCGAAGAACGCGTCCGCATGACCAAGCTGCGTCAGACCATTGCGCGCCGCCTGAAGGACGCGCAGAACACCGCGGCCATGCTGACCACCTACAATGAAGTCGACATGGGCCCTGTCATGGAACTGCGCAAGCAGTACAAGGACCTGTTCGAGAAGAAGCACGGTGTCAAACTCGGCTTCATGGGCTTCTTCACCAAGGCGGTGACCCATGCACTGAAAGAGATTCCGGCGGTCAATGCCGAAATCGATGGCACCGACATCATCTACAAGAACTTCTGCCACATCGGCGTCGCCGTCGGCACGGACAAGGGCCTCGTGGTTCCGGTTGTGCGCGATGCGGACCAGATGTCCATCGCCGAGATCGAACAGGAAATCGGCAATCTCGGTCGCAAGGCGCGGGACGGCAAGCTGGGCATGGGTGATATGTCCGGTGGTACCTTCACCATCTCCAATGGTGGCGTGTACGGTTCGCTAATGTCTTCGCCGATCCTGAACGCACCGCAGTCCGGTATCCTGGGCATGCACAAGATTCAGGAACGTCCGATGGCTGTGAACGGTCAGGTGGTGATCCGTCCGATGATGTATCTGGCGCTCTCCTACGATCACCGGATCGTCGACGGCAAGGAAGCCGTGACCTTCCTGGTTCGCGTCAAGGAAAGCCTGGAAGATCCGCAGCGTCTGGTTCTGGATCTCTGATCCGGTTCCGCTGCCGTGCGGGCGGCTTGCCAGACACAGGCAAGGCGCCCGGACATTTCAAGGATGCCTGGCCGGCGGCGTTTGATCGTCAACGCTTGAACGCCCGCCTGTCCGATCGAGGAGAAGCCGCATTATGAGCCTGGAATTTCTGATAACTGCTCTCGTCGTGGTGCTTGTTCCAGGCACAGGTGTTGTTTACACGGTCGCCGTCGGGCTTGGCAGGGGACGTCAGGCGTCCGTTGCCGCGGCCTTCGGCTGCACGCTCGGTATCATTCCGGCGATCCTGGCGTCCATCGTGGGCCTTGCGGCTCTGATGCACACCAGCGCCCTTGTGTTCCAGGGCGTGAAATACGCCGGGGTTGCCTATCTGCTCTACCTTGCCTGGCAGACGCTGAAGGACAGCGGGCCGATGGAACTGAAGGCTGACAAAAGCGCGCGCAAGAGCTTCGTCGCAACGGCGCGCACCGGCTTTCTGATCAACATTCTCAATCCCAAGCTGACGGTATTCTTCCTCGCTTTCCTGCCGCAATTCGTCAGTCATGATGCGCTCAATCCGACGCTCGACATGCTGCTGATGGGCGGTGTCTTCATGGCGATGACCTTCGTGGTCTTCGTCATCTACGGCGCGTTCGCCTCGCTGGTTGGCGAGAAAGTGCTGAAGAGCGACCGGGTCATGGTCTGGATGCGCCGGACAGTGGCGGCAACCTTCGCCGGGTTCGGCTTGCGGCTGGCTCTGGCGGAGCAATAATCGCGTAATCGCCAGGGGGTGAGACGGTCGGGAGGAACAGGAATATGAACGCCATAAAGCGTTGTGCCCTTTCGGCTGTTCTTGTGGTCTGGACTTTCCTTGGCCTCATCTGCGCGGCGCATGCCGGCGAGCAACGCACGGCACTGGTGATCGGCAACGCGCAATACGGCTACGGGCCACTGGCCAATCCGGTCAACGACGCGGTCGCCATCACTCGGGCCCTCGACAAGGCCGGGTTCGACGTCATTCTGCAGACAGATGCCGACCAAGATGCAATGCAGCAGGCGATCCAGGCTTTCGGCGACCGGCTGAAGGCGAAAGGTGGCGTCGGCCTGTTCTTTTACGCCGGGCATGGTGTCCAGATTAACGGCGAAAACTACCTGTTGCCTGTGGCCAGTGAAGCGCCCGCAAACGAGGCTCTGCGTCAGCAGTCGGTTGCGGTCAGCGAAGCCGTCGAGATGATGACGTCGTCTCATGACGGGCTCAATATCATCGTGCTCGACGCCTGCCGAAACAATCCGCTCGGCGGCGCAGCGTCCGGCCTGTCACGGATCGACAGCAGTGGGCGCCTGTTCGTGTCTTATTCGACGTCTCCCGGTGCCGTGGCTCTGGACGGGCAGGGCAGCAACAGCCCCTATACCAAGCATCTGGCCAGCGCCATCGCGACCCCGGCTCTCAATCTGGAAGAAACCTTCAAGCGCACCTTGAAAGGTGTGTTCCAGGAAACGGACGGTCAGCAAACGCCCTGGATCTCCTCGACTTTCTTCGGAGATTTCACCTTCGTTGACGACGGCAGTGGAAATCCGGCAGGATCGCTGCCCAAGATGACCGCTCTCGCGGCAATCGGAACCGCTCTCAGGGAGAGTGCCGCCCGCACCGGCCCCGCCCGGCAGATCTCCGGTGTCTACAGGGTCGACGGGACCAACCCGAACGGCTCCTCCTACGACGGCATGCTTGCGGTCACTCCGGAAGATCGCAATGTCCGGTTTACCTGGTGGATCGGGAACGACATATTCACCGGTGTCGGTGAGTTCGCGGGCCGTATGCTGGTGGTCAACTGGGGAGACAAGCATCCGGTGGTCTATTCCATCACCGGCACGGATACGCTGGACGGTGAATGGGCGGACGGCTCCGCGAGCGAGAAACTGATGCTTTTCGCACGGGCCGCCCCGGCCGCCGCCGAAGGTTTGGCGGGTACTTATTCCGTCGCAGGTCGCAATCCGAACGGCACGACCTATCAAGGGACGGTCGAGCTGGCGCAGCAGGGACGGAAATACACGCTGTTGTGGACGGTTGGTGCCAGCAGCTATCGCGGTGTGGGCACGCTGGAAGGCAATGTCCTGACGGTGGAATGGGGTGACAAGACACCCGTGGTCTATGCGGTTATGGAAGACGGGCGCCTGAGAGGCCTTTGGGCCGCAGGCCGCGGTGCAGAAGAACTGACACGCCTTTAATGGCAATTGGAACGCAAACCAGTGGGAATTCATGGCTGACACAGTTGTATTGGTGACGGGCGGAAGCCGGGGGATCGGCGCAGCCATCAGCCGGAAAGTCGCGGCAAGCGGCCACAAGGTGCTCGTCAACTACACGCACAACCAGGCCGCGGCCGATGCTCTTGTTGAGGAACTCAAGGCAGCCGGCGGCGAGGCGGTCGCAGTTCGGGCCGACGTCCAGAACGAAGCCGATGTGCTGCATCTTTTCGCCGAAGCCGACAGGCTCGGCACGCTCAAGGGCCTGGTCAACAATGCCGGTGTCGTCGACTTGTCCCAGCGTGTTGACGAAATGTCGCTGGAACGGCTGACGCGGATGTTCTCCATCAACGTCATTGGCGCGTTCCTATGCGCCCGCGAGGCGGTCAAGCGCATGTCCACCAGACATGGCGGCGACGGCGGTGTGATCGTCAACCTGGGCTCTGCCGCCTCTAAGCTGGGCGCGCCCGATCAATACGTCGACTATGCTGCCTCCAAGGGCGCGATCGATACCATGACGGTGGGGCTGGCGCTGGAAGTTGCCGACGAAGGCGTTCGCGTCAACGGCGTTCGCCCGGGCATCATCGATACAGAGATTCACGCCTCGGGTGGCCATCCCGACCGGGTGGCCCAGCTAAAGTCCAAACTGCCGATGAAACGTGCCGGAACCGCCGATGAGGTGGCCGAAGCGGTTCTGTGGCTTCTCTCCGACATGTCCAGCTATACGACCGGGGCCATCCTTGATGTGTCCGGCGGCCGGGCAATCCTTCCCTAACCCCCATTCGAACCAGAAATGAAAGAGGCAAAGGCGACCAAAATGTCCCAATATGATCTCGTCGTCATCGGAACCGGTCCTGGCGGCTATGTGTGCGCAATCAAGGCCGCGCAGCTCGGCCTGAAAACGGCCGTCGTCGAAAAACGCGCAACGCTTGGCGGCACCTGCCTCAACATCGGCTGCATTCCCTCCAAGGCGTTGTTGCATGCCTCGGAAATGTTCGAAGAAGCAGGACACGGTTTCGAGAAACTTGGCATCAAGGTGCCCAAGCCCAAGCTCGATCTGCCGGTGATGATGGAGCACAAGACCGGTGTGGTCGACGCCAACGTCAACGGCGTTTCCTTCCTGATGAAGAAGAACAAGATCGACGTTCACACCGGCACCGGCAAGATCCTTGAAAAGGGCAAGGTCGAAGTGACCGATGCCGACGGCAAGTCAAACGTCCTGGAAACGAAGAACATCGTCATCGCCACCGGATCGGACGTCATGCCTCTGCCGGGTGTCGAGATCGACGAGAAGCAGGTCGTCTCGTCCACCGGCGCGCTGGAACTGGACAAGGTTCCGGGCAAGCTGGTTGTCGTCGGCGGCGGTGTCATCGGTCTGGAACTCGGCTCCGTCTGGAACCGTCTCGGATCGGACGTGACCGTGGTCGAGTTCATGGACAAGATCCTCGGTCCGATGGACGGCGACGTGTCCAAGAACTTCCAGCGTATGCTGAAAAAGCAGGGCATGGAGTTCAAGCTCTCTTCCAAGGTCACCGGCGTCGAGAAAAAGGGCAAGGGCCTTGCCGTGACCGTTGAGCCGGCCAAGGGCGGCGATGCACAGGTGATCGAGGCGGACATCGTGCTGGTCGCCATCGGCCGTCGTCCCTACACCGAAGGGCTGGGCCTCGATAAAGCAGGCGTTGGTCTCGACGACCGCGGCCGTGTGCAGATCGATAACCACTACAAGACCAATGTCGACGGCATCTATGCCATCGGCGATGTGGTCGCCGGCCCGATGCTGGCCCACAAGGCCGAGGATGAGGGCGTCGCCCTGGCCGAGATCCTGGCCGGTCAGGCAGGGCATGTGAACTATGATGTGATCCCGGGCGTAGTCTACACCCAGCCGGAAGTCGCTTCCGTCGGCAAGACCGAGGAAGAACTGAAGGCCGCTGGTGTCGAGTACAAGACAGGCAAGTTCGCCTTCTCCGCCAACGGACGCGCGCGCGCCATGAACAAGACCGATGGCTTTGCCAAGGTTCTGGCGGATGCCAAGACCGACCGGGTGCTTGGTGTTCATATTGTCGGCTTCGGTGCTGGCGAGATGATCCACGAAGCTGCCGTGCTGATGGAATTCGGTGGTTCTTCCGAAGATCTTGCACGCACCTGCCACGCTCACCCGACCATGTCGGAAGCTGTGAAAGAGGCGGCTCTCGGCGCATTTGCAAAGTCGATCCACTCGTAAGCCACGTGTTTCGTATCATCACGATATCGCTCAGGGGCATCCGGTTACCGGGTGCCCCTTTGCATTTTCCAGGCGCTGACACGCGTTGCGATGGGTCGCTATCCGGACGTGGTTCTCAGATGTAAAATATTGCAACTATTCGTAAAGTGGGTGATGTATCCACAACCGATACAGTAGGGTAGGGTCCAATCAGAGGGTCTGCATTTCAATAAACGGCAGGTGATGCTTTGGTTGAAAGGCGATGGGGCAGTAACGGGGATCCGTATTCATCCGGCATCTGGCCGCTTGTGGTGGCGGGGCTGGTGCTGCCACTGGTCTGCGGTCTGGTGTTTTTCTGGCCAGACAGGACCATCCCCTATGTGGACGATCTTTTTTTCATCCCCTGGGCGTCTGAATTTGCCCAGACCGGTCATCACGTCAATCCGCTTCTGGCGGTTCAGTTTCCGGGGCTGGAAAACTACCACCTCCAGCCGAGACTGCATCTCATTCTGGCCGGCTGGTTTCTGGCGGTAACCGGCGTCAGCACAGCAACAATCGTGCTGTTCGAATTCCTGTGTTATGTCGCGACCAGCCTCGTCTTTGTCGTGTTCTGCCTTAGGTCGAACCTGCGAACGGCGGCGTTTTTCACACCGCTGGTCTTCGCGCCGATGTATGTCGTTTCCGGCTTTCGACTGGAACTCACGGGCGCTCTCATCTGGATGCTGGGCCTTCTTCTGCTTCTGCCGATAGCGGCCAAGGCTGCCAAGGGTGAGGCGCGGCGGACCGGCAGCGAGACCGCTGCAAGTATCGCCGGCACCGCGCTTATGGGAATAGCGCCGCTGACCGGTCTTTCCATGCTGGCCTGGAGTGTCGGCGTTATCGCCGTGCTGCAGATCTGGAGGCTCAGGACGCGTCAGGCAAGTGTCGCACGGGTGCTGAGCGAAGGCCTTGTGGCCTTTGCCATCGCTGCCGCACTCTTTGCAGTTTCGGTGAATTTCGAGTTTGCGGAGTTCTTTCGGCAGATCGCCTATCACGCGACGCGGTCCCATGGCTCCGGCCGGTTCAACGTCGAAGCGATCTTCCGGGCAGCCATGTTTGCGGGCGTGGCGTGGTTTGTTTTCCGCAAATCGCGCACCCTCGGGCTGATCTGTTTTTGCCTTGCAGCGGGACAATTCCTTGGCGCCGTCGTTCACGACCGCCCGCTCATCCGCAATCTTGCCGCTGCCATGCTGTTTCTGATAGCGGTCGACACGCTACTGGACACCCGTTGGCAAAGGGTCAAGCTGGGCCTTTGCGCCGCGCTGGTTCTGGTGCTGTCCGCCAATTTCATCGTTTTCTACGTAGTCTCGCAGCCTCTGTCCAACAGGCCCGCTGTGGTCGAGGCATACCGGCAGGATCTGGCGGACGGCAAGCGTGTCTTCATCGATGAAACAATGGCCCATCATTTTCTGGATCAGCAGACGTCCGGTGCCCTGTCCTGGACCTGGGGCGGCACGTTCCCGAAGGGACGCCCGACCAGCATGGCAGACCTGAAGGAAGGCGATGTCTGGTATGTCAGCGAATATACGCTGCTGGGGTATCTGAAAGGCAGGCACGACGTTGCCCAAAAGGTCTGGCCACAGAACGAGTATCACCATGTGCTGCAGTTCTCCTGCAGTCTGGGTCGTCATTCCTGCAATCTGCCCGCCAAACGCTGGACAATGATGCGTCTGGAAAGGCGTGAGGGAACCGTGATGGTGACAGAACTCGGTGCAGGCACGGCCCCAAGACCAATCGCCGAAAAATAGGAGTTCGCTCGCTGGCTGGCAGGGCTGACACGAGAGCGTCTGCCGCGTCCTCTCAAAGCGATGGACCCCGGCGTGCCTTTTGGCAGCTGTTCAACCCGGTCAGTGCTCCTGCAGGCAAAGTCCGTGGTCGCCGAAAGCCTTCAGAACGTTGCATTCGGTCACCGTGTGATCGCCTTCGCAGCTTGTGGCGATGCGTTTCAGTTCAGCTTCCAGCTTGCGCAGGTGGGCGATCCGCTGGCGCACCGCCTTCAGTTGATCTTCGGCGATGCGGTTCGCCGTTTCGCAGGGTTTGTCCGGATGCTGGCTGAGATCGATCAGATCCCGGATGGCCGGCATGGGCAGGCCGAGGTCGCGGCAGTGCTTGATGAAGCCGAGCCTTTCCAGATCGCTGGACCGGAAGCGCCTCTGGTTGCCTTCGCTGCGCAAAGGCGCCTCCAGCAGGCCTTCCTTTTCATAGTAGCGGATGGTCGGAACCTTCACGCCTGTCCGTCTCGACAGATCGCCAATTGAAAAATCCATAAAAAGCCTCTTGAAGCTCTAGTCGCTATAGTAATTAAAAGGGACAGGTACCGAAAATCAAGCGACTCGAACAAGGAGTGGATCATGGGTGCCTGTTGCGGACATTCCCAAGGAACATTTGACGGAATGTCGACGGACTATCGCCGCCGCCTCTGGCTGGTGATAGCGCTGAACGGCGGCATGTTCATCGTCGAGATGATCGCCGGTCAGGCGGCCGGCTCCAAGGCTCTGCAGGCCGATGCGCTCGATTTCTTTGGCGACGCCGTAACCTACGGCATATCGCTCGCGGTGATCGGCGCATCGCTGAAAACGCGGGCGCTGGCAGCGCTTGCGAAGGGCACCAGTCTGTTTCTGATGGGTGTGTGGGTGGCGGCAACCACGCTTTACCAGGTCTTCGTGCTCGGCGTGCCAGAGGCGGCAGTGATGGGCTCCATCGGCTTTCTGGCGCTCGCCGTGAACCTTTCAAGTGTCCTGCTACTGGTCCGCTACAAGGATGGGGACGCCAATGTGCGCTCCGTCTGGCTGTGCTCGCGCAACGATGCCATCGGCAACGTGGCCGTCATGCTGGCAGCCGCAGGCGTCTGGGGGACCGCAAGCGCCTGGCCGGATCTGATTGTCGCCGGTCTGATGGCGGCTCTGTTCGTCAGTTCCTCGGTCCAGATCCTGAGCCAGGCTATCCGCGAATATCGCCACAAGACGGAGCACGAAGTGGCGGCGGAATGACCGGCGCGGCAGAATGAGCCTCTCAAACGGTGGTGCCTCCCAGATGCACCACCGTTATTTCAGGCGGTACACCGAAGCGGACCGGAAGGATCGAGCATCCAAGACCGCCGGAAATGATCAGGTGACGGGGCTCTGTCAGAAGGTTCAGGTGCCTTGCAATCCGTGTTCCTTCCGTTTCAACAATGTGGCCGTAGACATAGCTTTTGGCGCCCTGCTTGGGAAAGGCCGGTTTGTAACCGAAACAATTGACCTGACCGCCGTGGGTGTGTCCGCTGAGCGTCAGGCTGACGCGGCCCGGCACTTCGCGGATGATGTCAGGCTCATGTGCCATCAGCAGCACGGGCGCATCGTCCGTCACCTGCGCAAGCGTTCCGCTCAGATCATCAAGGCCTTTCCAGTGGTACCGTTTGACCTTGCTGCGCGGTCTCAGTGCAAGCTGGTCGTCAAGGCCGGCAAGCCAGAAGGCATGGCCATCCTTCTCGATGCGCCGCGCCCTGTTCTGGTAAAGAGGAATGCCGGCATTCAGCAGCGCCTGGCCGTATTTGGTCGGCCCGCCGCCGCTTAGCTGGGCATCCGCATCGTCCCACCAGTCGTGATTGCCGAGAATGGCATGGGTTCCGAGTGGGGCCGAGAGGTCACCGAAGAGATCCGCCCAGGCCTGTGGCGGGATCGGGTCATATTGCCATTTGTGGTTGGCGACATAATCGCCCAGCATCAGGATGATGTCCGGCTTCAGCGCGTTCGTCTGCCGAACGATGGAGCGAACCCGCTCCAGCCCCATCCAGGGATCGCAGATATGCGGGTCGGCGATCACCGCGGCTGTCAGCTTCAGGCCCTCCGGCCATCGCGGGGGCGTCAGATGATAATGCTTCAGGTTGAGGCGGAAGGGCTCAATGCCGATGGCATAGGCAGGGGCCGAAACGGCGCCCAGCATGGCGATGCCACAGGTTTGCAGGAAGCGGCGTCTGGAAATCATGAGACTGTGTCGACCGGTTCTTCAGGATAATCGCAAGTGAACCGGGATGTTGGCGCGGGGATGCGGCCTGAGGGAGGCAGGTTTCAGCAGATTTCGTGCAGACGTCGTTTATGCAAAAACAAGCCCGCTGCGCGGCAGCGGGCCTTGGTCTGGATCTTGTCTGTCCGGAAGGATCAGTCCGATAGGGTTTCGCCCCCGGTTGGTTGAATGACGCTCTCGTTCACGATGGCATCGCTGAGATCGTTGGTGGCAATGGCCACATCCGAACCGGTTTCCGGCAGGACAGGCGTTTCCGCCACGGTCATCTGCTTGGCCTGTGCCGACTTGTTCCAGCTGCACGCTGCGGCTGGTGCAATTGCAAACGCAGTTACGGCAAGGGCCGCGATGCCGGTGCTCAATAAGCGCATGTTACCTCTCCTCGCATTGGCGCGCGCAAAAATCACGCAGTCTTCCGTAAGGTAAGGCAATTTGCGGGGCTGACAAGGATAAAGCGGAACAGGATTGTTGTCCTACGGCCCCTTGCCGGCTACTTGCGCTGGAGATTGTAGGTGTTTTCGGTGCGTGGTTCCGACAGATCGTTGACAACGTTGATCACGTGGACATCCAGAAGATCGCCAAAGGCGCGCAAGGTGAGCTGTTTGCTGCTCAGGAAGCCGATCAGCAACACCTGAATGGCACCATCGGAGCGCATCTCCGCTTTGGTCCAGCCCCATTTGCAATCGCGCGGGATACACGACGTGAAGGCGCGTACACGCACATGCACGGCCTCGTTCTCGCATCGGCTGTCCACTTCAATGCGCGAGATTTCCTTCGGCTTGGCATCCGGATAAACCCAGACGCCATCTTCAGGAAGCGGACAATAGACGCGCTGCGCCACCGAGGGCACGGCCGACATCAGAAGAAGACCGGCTGCGAGCAGGAACAGACGCATTCGTTATCTCCCGGTGAAAAAAAGCTCTTTCAGCAACCTAACCGTTTGTGGCGGCAGCGGCTACAACGGAGTTGGCGCATCCCGGGATTCGAACCAATTTCCCTTCACCAAACAGAGGCTTGCCATGCAAACACTTGAAACGCCCCGGTTTCGCCTGCGCCTGCCGGCAAAACCGGACTTTCCCGTCTACAGGGCCTTTTATGCGGATGGTGAGGCGTCACGCTTTTATGGCGGCCCCCGCGTGAGGACATGGCCTGGCGGGTGCTGGCAGGCCATCTCGGCCACTGGCAATTGCGCGGCTACGGCATTTGGGTGATCGAACCGAAAGCAGGAGGGAACATCATTGGCGGGTGCGGCTTTGTCTGGCCTGAAGGCTGGCCAAGGCGGGAACTGACCTGGTGGCTGATGCCGCAGGCCCGCGGCACCGGCACCGCAGTCGAAGTCTCCGAGGCGGCGATCCGCCACGCTTACCAGGTGTACGGCTGGCCCTTGGTCGAAACGCATATGAAGGATGACAACGAGGCAGCGAAGGGGCTGGTGCGCAAACTTGGCGGGGAACCGATTGCGCGCGACCTGTTTCCAGACGGCCTGGAGCGGACGGTCTACGGATTTCCGAAAGCTGACTGACCTTTACCGGCGCGGATGCGCCTTGTCGTAGGCGGCCAGCAGATGGGCGCTGTCGATTTCCGTATAGATCTGCGTTGAGGCAAGGCTGGCGTGGCCCAGCAGCTCCTGGATGGTTCTGAGGTCGCCGCCGCCGGCCAGCAGATGAGTGGCAAACGAGTGGCGCAGGGCATGCGGGGTTGCGCTGTCGGGCAGTCCGAGTGCGCCGCGCAGGCGCGCCATCGCCAACTGGATCATGCGCGGGTTGAGTGGTCCGCCGCGCGCGCCAAGAAACAGCGGCCCTTCGGGTGAGATCGCATAGGGGCATAGCTTCAGATAATGTTCCACTGCCTGAGAAACCGCAGGCAGGATAGGCACGATCCGTTCCTTGCCGCCCTTGCCGACGACACGAAGCGTCTTTGCGCCGGTCTTCGGGGCCATGGCACCAGTCAGCGACAGCGCTTCTGAAATCCGCAGGCCGCAACCGTAAAGCAGGGTCAGGACGGCGGCATTGCGGGCTTCCAGCCAGGGCTCGCTTTCCATCGCCAGCTCACCGCTGGTCACGTCGATGGCATCCTTGGAGGAGACAGGCTTCGGCAGGGAGCGTGCCTGGCGCGGCGGCCGCACGGCGGCGGAAGCTGCGGCGTTTACTTCTCCGCGCCGCTCCAGAAATCTCAGAAAGGAACGAATCCCGGCAAGGCCGCGGGCAAGAGACCGGCTCTGCACGCCATCCCGGCGGCGGCTTGCCAGAAAGCCCCGAAAATCGGCCGGCCTAAGCGTTGCAATCTCCTTGAGGTCCGGTGCCCCACCCAGATGATTGGTCAGGAACCGCAGGAACTGCCGAAGGTCGCGCTCATAGGCAAGCAGCGTCTTGTCGGAAAGGCGCCGCTCGTCGCAGAGGTGGTCCAGCCATTGGTCGACGCGCCGGTTAAGCTCCGGCTGGGCACAAACGAGAAGCGAATCGGACGTGGAAGATGCGGCGCACATGACATCACCTTGGCGCTTCATCCCCAACGGTTCGGTTAACGCGGTGCCGCTTTTGGGGTGTTTTTGGGCTCGGGCGGGCGTATTTCCGTACGTTGCCCCGACGTTCGCGTTGGCCGCGTTATGGAGACAAGCACCGCACATTCAGAAGATTGCCGATGGGTCGCCGGTTTGCACGGCTGTCGCGCGTTCTTTCCGATCGGCGTTTCACGGCAATCGAATCGTTCCGGAATTTGGAAAGACGGCAGTCTGGCGGCCCGGATATCCGGGCCGCGCCTGTTCTGGCAGGTATGGGGTCAGAGAATGCTCTGGCCGGTCTTCTTCCAGTCGGCCAGGAAGGTTTCCAGGCCCTTGTCGGTCAGCGGATGCTTGACCAGTGCCTTTAGCGTTGCCGGCGGTACGGTTGCAACGTCGGCGCCGATGATGGCGCAATCCTTGACGTGGTTCGGCGTGCGGATCGAAGCGGCCAGAATTTCCGTTTCGAAGCCGTAGTTGTCGTAGATCACGCGGATTTCGCGGATCAGCTCTAGCCCGTCGGCGTGAATATCGTCCAGACGGCCGATGAACGGCGAAATATAGGTTGCCCCCGCCTTCGCGGCGAGCAGGGCCTGGTTAGCCGAGAAGCACAGGGTGACGTTCGTCTTGGTGCCTTCCTCGGTCAGCTGCTTGCAGGCCTTCAGGCCGTCGAAAGTCAGCGGCAGCTTGATGACGACGTTGTTCGCGATCGCGCTCAAAACGTGCGCTTCCTTGATCATCGTGTCGAAATCGGTTGCAGCCACTTCAGCAGAGACGTCGCCTTCGGTGATGGCGCAGATCTCGGCGATGACTTCCTTGAAGTCCCGGCCGGATTTTGCGATCAGCGACGGGTTGGTGGTCACGCCATCGAGGAGACCGGTGGATTCCAGTTCCTTGATTTCAGCCGTGTCGGCCGTATCGACGAAGAATTTCATCTGTCTTTACTCCCTGTAGGGCTACCGGAGCGGCGCCGGAAACCTGGTCCCGCCGTGCGGGACAAAACGATTGCGTGGTCAGCTGAGCTCTCTTTACCTTAGGATGATGACAAGAAGAACCCCTGATTCTCCGGTGGACGAAATTTTTGCGGTACGTACCTCAGGAATTGGGAGGCTTGATCCAGGAGGCCGGACGGGCAATGTCTCGCCTGGGTCCGGACCATGCTCGGCACATGGTTGCGTGCCTTTTCCCGGAGCGATGAGGACCTGACGTCCAGTGCTGTTCGACGATCCAGAATTCCAGGAAACCATTGCCAGCGTGCTGGTGCCGGTCGCGGTTGCGGGGGCCTATACTTACAAGGTGCCTCCCGGAAAATCCGTGGTTCCGGGCACCATCGTGAAGGTGCCGCTTGGCCCGCGAGAAGTGATCGGGGCGGTCTGGGACATCGAACCGGACGCCGCCATCAATCCGAAGAAACTCAAGACCATTTCCCACGTCTACGACACCACGCCGCCGCTTGATGCTGATCTGCGCCGGTTCGTCGACTGGGTGGCGAACTGGACCCTTGGCGCGCCGGGCATGGTGCTTCGTATGGTACTGCGCTCTGAAGAAGCGCTGGAACCGGAAGCCCCCGTTCCCGGTGTCCGCCGTATTGAAGGCGCGGAACCGGAACGCCTGACGCCGGCGCGCGGACGTGTTCTGGCGACCATGGAAGATGGTTTTGCCTGGACGAAGAGCGGCCTTGCTCACGCAGCAGGTGTTTCCGCCTCCGTCATCGACGGACTGCTGCAGCAGGAGGTTCTCGAAACGGTTCTGATGCCGGCGGCGCCCCCGCCGCCGAAACCGCAACTGGACTATGCGCAAAAACCTTTGACCCCGGCACAACAGGTCGCGGTAGACGGGTTGACGGCCTGCTTTGGCAAGGGAAGTACCGTTGCCCTGATCGACGGTGTCACCGGTTCGGGCAAGACCGAAGTCTACTTCGAGGCGATTGCCGAAGCGCTGCGCCGGGGCAAGCAGACCCTGGTGCTGCTGCCGGAAATCGCGCTGACGGAGCAGTTCCTGCGCCGTTTTGAACAACGCTTCGGCGTCTATCCGGCCGAGTGGCACTCGCAGATTACGGTCAAGAACCGGTCCCGGGTCTGGCGCGGCGTTGCCTCCGGCGATGTCCAGGTCGTCATCGGCGCACGCTCCGCTCTGTTCCTGCCGTTCAAGGACCTGGGCCTGATCATCGTGGACGAAGAGCATGACGCGGCCTTCAAGCAGGACGACCGCGTGCCCTACAGTGCGCGCGACATGGCTGTGGTTCGCGGTCATCTCTCCGGCTTTCCGGTCATTCTGGCCTCGGCAACGCCATCGGTGGAAAGCATCGTCAATGCGGAGGTCGGCCGCTACAAGCTGTTCGAGCTGCCCGAGCGGGCCTCCGGTGCTGCCTTGCCGGAACTTACGGCCATCGATATGCGCCAGGACGGACCGGAGCGGGGCCGCTGGTTGGCCCCGGGGTTGGTGCAAGGCATCGCCAGCACCTATGCCGAAGGGGGACAGTCCCTTCTGTTTCTCAACCGGCGAGGCTATGCACCGCTGACGCTGTGTCGTACCTGCGGTCACCGGTTCCAGTGTGCCCATTGCAGCGCCTGGCTGGTGGAGCACCGCTTTCAGAAAAAGCTCGTTTGCCACCACTGCGGCCATCAGGAGCCGGTTCCCAAGGCTTGTCCGTCCTGCCAATCGGTAGACAGTCTCGTTGCCTGCGGTCCCGGCGTGGAAAGAATCGCCGAAGAAGTTTCGGAGCGTTTTCCGCAGGCGCGGGTTCTGGTGCTCTCGTCCGACATTGCCGGTGGTCCGGACCGCCTGAAGCGGGAAATGAAGATTGTCGAGGAAGGCGGGGCCGATATCGTCATCGGCACGCAGCTTGTCGCCAAGGGGCATAACTTCCCGCTGATGAAACTGGTTGGCGTGGTGGATGCGGACCTGGGCCTTGCCCATGGCGACCCGAGGGCCGCGGAAAAAACCTTTCAGCTGCTGGCCCAGGTGACAGGCCGTGCGGGCCGTGTGACCGGAGGCGGCAAGGGGTTCCTGCAGACCTACAATGCGGATCACCCTGTCATCAGGGCGTTGCTTTCCAGCGACAAGAAGGCGTTTTATCAGGCCGAAATCGAGGCGCGACGGGCCGCGGGCCTGCCGCCGTTCGGCCGCCTTGCCGCTGTTATCGTGTCGGGTCCCGACAGAACCTTTGCGGAAGGCTTTTCCCGTGCCCTTGCCCGCGCTGCACCGCCCGATCAGGCCGTCACGCTGCTGGGGCCGGCAGAAGCCGCCCTTGCCATGGTGCGCGGGCGTTATCGTTTCCGCCTCCTGGCAATGGCGCCTCGCCAATACGATCTGCAGGCCTATCTGCGCCATTGGTTGAGCACGGGCCCCAAACCCACGAAAGGCTTGCGTCTGCAGGTCGACATAGACCCGCAGCATTTTCTCTAGGGAGGGCGCAAGGCATTCGGAAAGGGCCGCCTGTCATGGCCTTCTTGCGGAAAGAATCGGTCGCAGCCCAGAGGCAATGGTTGGCGGCTGGAACGAAGCTGAAGGTGGCGATAAATGGGAAGTCTGTGCAGTTGCGGCAAAAATGCTCTCGGCAACCGGCCCGGAAGCCCTTCAGAAAAGGCGTTTCCGGCGGATCGGCGGAAAACCGTCTAAAGGTTTATGACGGTGCGGACACGTTGATCCAAAAGGCTTTTTATCGACCATTGGCAAAAAACACCTAGGAATCGGCAATAACAGTCTTTAGGCGAAGTTGCACACTGGGAAACCCTGTGCTAATTGAGGCGCGGCTTTGGGGGCAGCGGTTTAACCGTCATACCTTCTGACCTTGAAATCATTCATTTTTTCAATGCTTTGCAAGCGCTAGCCGTTTCGCGGGCATGAAAAACGTCAGAGAGCACGGACCTGGTGACTGACAACGTATCTCTCGTATCCGGCGTGGCACAGCGTTATGCGTCCGCCCTTCTCGACCTCGCCGAAGGCGAAGGCGTAACGGCTGACGTGGAGCGGGATCTGACAGCTTTTGAAGGCATGATTGCCGAAAGCGAAGATCTCGTCCGTCTCGTGAAAAGCCCGGTATTCAGTGTGGAGGAGCAGCTTGCAGCGCTTACCGCACTTCTCGACAAGGCAGGCATCAAAGGCCTGGCTGCTAATTTCGTGAAGCTGGCAGCCCGTAACCGGCGCCTCTTCGTTCTTCCCGACATGATCAAGGCATTCCGCTCCCTGCTTGCACAGCAACGGGGTGAGGAAACGGCTGAGGTAACCTCCGCAGCCGCTCTGTCCGACGAGCATGTCACCGCCCTGAAAGAAGCCCTTTCGGCTTCCACGGGCAAATCCGTAAACATCGTGGCAAAGGTTGATCCTGCCCTGATCGGTGGCCTCGTGGTCAAGGTCGGCTCCCGCATGATCGACACATCGCTGCGTACCAAGCTCAATTCACTCAAGTTCGCGATGAAAGAGGTCGGCTGATGGATATTCGGGCCGCGGAAATCTCCGCAATCCTCAAGGACCAGATCAAGAGCTTTGGCCAGGAAGCCGAAGTTTCTGAAGTCGGTCAGGTGCTCTCCGTCGGTGACGGTATCGCCCGTGTTTATGGTCTGGACAAGGTCCAGGCTGGTGAAATGGTCGAATTCCCGGGTGGTATCAAGGGCATGGCCCTGAACCTGGAAACCGACAACGTCGGTGTCGTTATCTTCGGCTCCGACCGTAGCATTAAAGAAGGCGACACCGTTAAGCGGACCGGCGCCATCGTGGAAGTGCCGGTCGGCAAGGGCCTTCTGGGCCGCGTCGTCGACCCGCTCGGCAACCCGATCGACGGCAAGGGCCCAATCGAGGCGACCGAAAAGCGTCGCGTGGACGTCAAGGCACCTGGCATTCTGCCGCGCAAGTCCGTGCATGAGCCGATGGCTACCGGCCTGAAAGCCATTGACGCCCTGATCCCGGTTGGCCGCGGTCAGCGCGAACTGGTTATCGGTGACCGTCAGACCGGTAAAACCGCGATCATTCTCGACACCTTCCTGAACCAGAAGCCGCTGCACGCTACCGACGACGAAGACGCAAAGCTGTACTGCATCTACGTTGCAATCGGCCAGAAGCGCTCCACCGTTGCTCAGTTCGTGAAGACCCTGGAAGACGCCGGCGCGCTGGAATATTCCATCGTTGTCGCTGCGACCGCTTCCGACGCTGCTCCGCTGCAGTACCTGGCACCGTTCGCCGGCTGCGCGATGGGCGAGTTCTTCCGTGACAACTCCATGCACGCCGTGATCGGCTATGACGATCTGACCAAGCAGGCCGTGGCCTACCGTCAGATGTCCCTGCTGCTCCGTCGTCCGCCGGGACGTGAAGCTTTCCCGGGCGACGTTTTCTACCTGCACTCCCGTCTGCTGGAGCGTGCGGCGAAGCTGAACGACGAACATGGCAAGGGCTCTCTGACCGCTCTGCCGGTCATCGAAACCCAGGGCAACGACGTGTCCGCGTTCATTCCGACCAACGTGATCTCGATCACCGACGGTCAGATCTTCCTGGAAACGGACCTGTTCTACCAGGGTATCCGCCCGGCTGTTAACGTCGGTCTGTCGGTGTCCCGCGTGGGCTCTTCCGCTCAGATCAAGGCGATGAAACAGGTTGCCGGCCCGATTAAGGGTGAACTGGCTCAGTACCGCGAAATGGCGGCCTTTGCCCAGTTCGGCTCTGACCTCGACGCCACGACCCAGCGCCTGCTGAACCGCGGTGCACGTCTGACCGAACTTCTGAAGCAGCCGCAGTTCTCGCCGCTGAAGACCGAAGAACAGGTCGCAGTCATTTATGCCGGCGTGAACGGCTATCTGGATGCGATCGCGGTCAACCGCGTGAGAGACTTCGAAGAAGGTCTGCTTCTGTTCCTCCGTGGCGACCACAAGGCTCTGCTTGACGCCATTTGGGAAAAGAAGGCACTCGACGACGAGCTGACCGGCAAGCTGAAAGCTGCCATCGACGCGTTCGCCAAGAACTTCGCTTAAGACCACGCCGGGATAAGGAGCAGGGGCGGCCATGCCGAGCCTGAAGGACTTACGAAACCGCATCGCTTCCGTTAAGGCGACGCAGAAAATCACCAAGGCCATGCAAATGGTGGCCGCGGCGAAGCTGCGTCGTGCTCAGGAAGCTGCGGAGGCCGCGCGCCCCTATGCGGAACGCATGGGTGCGGTGCTGGCCAACCTCGCGGTGGCCTTCGAGGGGCGCGACGACGCTCCGAAGCTCATGTCCGGCACCGGCAACGATCAGGTTCATCTCCTGCTCGTTGCGACTGCCGAACGCGGGCTTTGCGGGGGCTTCAACACCAACATTGCCAAGCTTGCGCGCGAAAAGGCGCGCAGCCTGTTGAAGCAGGGCAAGACGGTCAAGATCATCTGTGTTGGCAAGAAGGGTTACGACGCCCTGAAGCGCGAACTCGGCCAGCATATCATCAAGACCATCGACCTGCGCAGTGTTAAACACGTCGGTTTCAACAACGCGGACGAACTCGGCCGCGAAGTTCTCTCCATGTATGACGATGGTGAGTTCGACGTTTGCACGCTGTTCTATTCGACTTTCAAATCCGTGATCGCACAGGAACCGACCTCTCAGCAGCTGATCCCGGCCCACTTCGAGGCTGGCAGCTCTGACGAAGGCGCAGGCGCCAATGCGGTTTACGAATATGAACCGGAAGAGACAGAGATCCTTGCGGATCTGCTGCCGCGCAACATCTCCGTTCAGATTTTCCGGGCACTTCTGGAAAATGCTGCGTCTGAACAGGGTGCACGTATGTCCGCAATGGACAACGCGACCCGCAACGCCGGCGAAATGATCGACAAACTGACGATCAGCTACAACCGCCAGCGTCAGGCACAGATTACGACGGAACTGATTGAAATTATCTCGGGCGCGGAAGCGCTCTAACGGGATCGAGACGAGGATTAGGGATATGGCTGACAAAAAGGTCGGACGGATCACCCAGGTCATCGGCGCCGTTGTCGACGTCAAGTTCGATGACCACCTGCCGCTGATCCTGAACGCTCTTGAAGCTGACAACCAGGGCACACGTCTTGTGCTCGAAGTTGCTCAGCACCTTGGCGAAAATACGGTACGTACCATCGCGATGGACTCCACCGAGGGTCTGGTGCGCGGTCAGGAAGTGGTCGACACCGATGCACCGATCGTGGTGCCGGTTGGCGACGGCACCCTGGGCCGTATCATGAACGTGATCGGCGAGCCGGTCGATGAAGCCGGTGAGATCCCGCACGAAAGCAAGCGTGCTATCCACCAGGAAGCTCCGGAGTTCATCGAACAGTCCACCGAAGCTGAAATCCTTGTGACGGGCATCAAGGTCGTTGACCTTCTGGCTCCGTACGCAAAGGGTGGTAAGATCGGCCTGTTCGGTGGTGCCGGCGTGGGCAAGACCGTTCTCATCATGGAACTGATCAACAACGTCGCCAAGGCGCACGGCGGTTACTCCGTGTTTGCCGGTGTTGGCGAGCGTACCCGTGAAGGTAATGACCTTTACTGGGAAATGATCGAATCCGGCGTGAACAAGGAAGGCGGCGGAGAAGGCTCCAAGGCTGCTCTGGTTTACGGCCAGATGAACGAGCCCCCGGGAGCCCGTGCACGTGTTGCTCTGACCGGTCTGACCGTTGCAGAACACTTCCGTGACCAGGGCCAGGACGTGCTGTTCTTCGTGGACAACATCTTCCGCTTCACCCAGGCAGGTTCCGAAGTGTCCGCACTTCTCGGCCGTATCCCGTCCGCTGTGGGCTACCAGCCGACGCTGGCCACCGACATGGGCGGCATGCAGGAGCGCATCACGACCACCAACAAGGGCTCGATCACGTCCGTGCAGGCCGTGTACGTTCCGGCCGATGACTTGACCGACCCGGCACCGGCATCGACCTTTGCTCACTTGGACGCTACGACGGTTCTTAACCGCTCGATCGCTGAAAAAGGCATCTACCCGGCTGTGGATCCGTTGGACTCCACGTCCCGCATGCTGGATGCCCGCATCATCGGTGAAGAGCACTACGAAACGGCTCGTGCGGTTCAGGTGACACTGCAGCGCTACAAGGCTCTGCAGGACATCATCGCCATCCTGGGCATGGACGAACTGTCTGAAGAAGACAAGCTCACCGTTGCCCGCGCCCGTAAGATCGAGCGCTTCCTGTCCCAGCCGTTCTTCGTGGCTGAAGTCTTCACCGGTTCTCCGGGCAAGCTGGTTGCTCTCGAAGACACCATCAAGGGCTTCAAGGGTCTGGTCGAAGGCGAATACGACCACCTGCCGGAAGCAGCTTTCTACATGGTCGGCTCCATTGATGAAGCCATCGAGAAAGCACAGCGCCTGGCAGCAGAAGCCGCCTGATCGGCGAATTGACCGGACGCCCGTCTCGGGCGTCCGTCTTCTTCATGTTTGATGGCTTGCCATCAGAGTTAGACTGACAAGGAAGACGCCAAATGGCTGAACTTTTCCAGTTTGAGTTGGTCTCGCCGGAGCGCCAGCTCCTCTCCGAACAGGTTGCCGAGGTTGTTGTACCGGGCTCCGAAGGCGAGTTTGGCGTTCTGAAGAACCATGCCCCGTTCATTTCCACCATTCTGCCGGGCATCCTGAAGGTGCGCAGCGAAGCTGGTGGCTGGGACGAATACTTCGTGCGCGGCGGCTTTGCCGACGTTGCCGCAGGCGGTCTCACCGTTCTGGCCGAACAGGCTGTACCGGTTGGCGAGATCAGCCGCGAGCAGCTCGATGAAGCTATCGCGAATGCGCAGGAAGATGTGGCCGACGCCAAGGACGATGCCTCGCGTCAGAAGGCCGAAATGACACTGGGTCAGCTGAAGGACGTTGTCGAGGCTCTCAAAAAGGCCTGATCCGACATTTCAAGCTCAAGTCAATTGCGCGGTCCGGAAACGGGCCGCGTTTTTGTTTTGGGGAAGGGGGAACGCGGGCCTGACAGGGTTCAATTTCCACCAGCCAGCTGGCACACGAACTGGTTTGCGGGCAAGGACGCGAATGGCTCAGGCCCGGGCGAATTGTACGGAGCCATCCTCTTCGAAAAACTTGAAGCCGTTCCGGCCGTTTCTCTTCACCTCGTAAAGTGCGAGGTCCGCGCGCTTCAAGACCGGGCTTGGATCGAGTTCGGCGCCGGTGATAGGCGAAATGCCCACACTCACCCCGACTGTGATGATGTTGTCGTGAACGACGAACGGTGCGCCGAGCTTGCGGACAATACGGTCGGCAATCTCTGCTGTTCCGGCATTGCCGGAGCCGGTTCCCGTGAGGATGATCCCGAATTCGTCGCCGCCAAGCCGGGCGACAAGATCTGAAGAGCGCACGCATTCGCGCAGTCGCTGTGCAACTGATTTCAGCAACGCGTCGCCGACATCATGGCCGAAGCGGTCGTTGACAGGTTTGAATTTATCCAGGTCAAGCATCATCAGATCACCGGCAATCCCGTTGTAGGCGGCGGCCGTGAGGGCTTCGTCTAGCTTGGCATTGAAAAGCGTGCGGTTGGCCAGGCCGGTGAGAGTGTCGTGATGCGCCGCGAACCTGATCTTCTCCGCAGCCTCCTCGCGCAAGGTGACGTCTTCATGGGTGCCGATCCATCCCCCGTCGGGAAGGGGGGCATGCACAGCGCTGATGATCCTGCCGTCGGGATGCTGGAATTTGGACCGGACGACTTCACCTGCGGAAAGGCGGATCATCAGATCCATCACGTGTTCCTGAACATCTCCGTCGAATTCACCGCGTTCTTTTTCTGCCTGAAGCAGGGCGATCAAGCTGACGCCTTCCTGCACCTCGCTCTCAGGTTTCCTGAAGATTTCAATGTACTGCCGGTTCCACAGCGTCAGCTGGCCACGCACGTCGAAGACACTGACCCCCTGTCGCATGTTGGCGAGAATGGCTTCGAGTTCCTGGGTTCGGTGCCTGGCCAGCCGTTCGTTCGAGGCCAGTTGCTCTTCCATGTTCTTTCGGTCGGTGATGTCATAGAAATTATGGATCACGCCGCCGGAGGGCAGGGGCGTACTGCGGGTTTCGATGTAGGATCCGTTGGCGGCACGTCGCTCAAAAACCTGCGGCTTTTTCAAATCATATTGTTTGTACCGCTCCATGGCGAGCGTCTCTGGATCACCAGGACCGTAGTCACCTCTTTCGGCATTATAGTGGAAGAAGTCGTAGAGGCTCGGCTTGCGGTCAATCAGGTCCTGGGGATAATCCAGAAGGGTTAGGAACTGCTCGTTACTTGAGGCCAGCCGGTACGCTTCGTCATAGTGAACGATCCCTCCTGGAAAGTTGTCGAAGATGCTTTGCAGCGTATCGGCCTGTTGCTTGGCCTCCGTGATATCGGTCAGCGAGACGACGACACCATCAAGATCGAAGTCCTGATCCACGTTGACGGGCCTGGCACTCAGGCGCAGCCATCGCCGTGGTTGCCCATTGGCTGGTATCAAGCGGGCAACGACGTCTCGCACTATCCCGGGGTCACGGGACGCCAACTCCAGGGGGGCGTGACATTCACGCTTGCCCTTGAGGCTGCACCGGAGCCCGAAATCGATGTCGGACACATTCAGGCCGACCAGGTCCGTGCCTGCAAAGCCAAGCAAATCGACAGCAGCGGGATTGGCCGACTGGATATCGCCGGTATGGGTTAGCAGAAGGATGCCTTCGCTGAGCGTTTCGAGTGTCGTCCGATGTACAGCCTCGGAATGACGGAGAACGTGCTCTGCCTGTTTGCGTTCCGAAATATCGAAGAAACTGCTGATAAGTCCCCCACTGGGCAGGGGAATGCCGCGCGCCTCCAGATGGGTCCCATCGGGGCTGACATGTTCGTAGATATGCGGTTTGGGATTGTCGAAATGCCTGAGCCTTTCTTCGAGAAGTTTACCGGGATCTCCCGGACCATAATCTCCTCGTTCGGCCAGGTAGGTCGCCACCTCAACAAGATGCGCCTTGCGATCAATGAACTCCTGCGGCAGTTGCAGAAGCCTCTGAAAGTCCTTGTTGCAAACTGCCAGCCGTCTTTCCGGATCATAGTAGACAAGGCCGCCGGGCAGATTGTCGAAGATGGCCTGAAGGGCGATAACCTGTCGCTTGACGGCGCTAACGTCGGTCAGGGAAAGAACGACGCCATCAAGGCCAAAGGCATTCTGGTCGCCGATCGGCTTTGCATTCAGGCTCAGCCAGGTGGACCGGTCGACGCCGCGCCGGCTCACATTTGCGACCACATTGCGCACCCTCTCCGGATCTTCCGCCACCATTTGCAAAAGTGTGCCGCCGGAAACGTCGGTTTCTTTTTCGCAAAGGATGTCCAGCTCGAGATCCTGCAGCTTCCTGCCTTGCATGTCCGCGCCGCAATAGCCGAGCAGTGCGGCGGCTGCAGGGTTGGACGACTGGATCTTGCCGTCTTTGTTCAGGAGAAGAATGCCCTCGCTCAAGGTTTCCAGAGTGGTCCGGTGAACGGCCTCGGATTGCAAGATAGCCTCTTCGGACCGTTTGCGCTCGGTAATGTCCTGGAACGCGCCAACCAGACGAGTCGTGCGACCGTTTTCAACAATGGGCCTTCCTGCGGTCCGAACCCATCTCTTGCGCCCTTTAGCGGTGATGAAGGGAAGTTCCAGGTCCCAAGGGACACCATCCCGAATGCACTTGACGACGGCATCGGAGATCTGGTGGCGGCAATTCGGTGCATAAAAGGAAAGTGCCATTTCGACGGTTGGCATGAAGTCGCTGCCGACTTCATGAATTTCCCGCGTTTTGTCTGTCCAGGTCAACGTGTCTGTGTCGAGATCGACCTCCCAGCCTCCGACACCGGAAACCGTCGTGATCTCCTCCAGGAGGTCCCTTTTCCGTAGGGCCCGCCGTTGCTGTTCCTCGGCTTCTGCAAGGGCAGCTTGCGTGTCCTTTTGGGCGCTATGGGATTTCATCAGGCCAAGCACGATGGTTCCCATCCGCCGCAATTGACGGAGCTGCTGTTCGCTTGGCTGCCGAGGTCTGGTATCGACAACGCAGAGGACCCCGAGAATATGCGTGCCGTCCAGTGAAAGCGGATAGCCGGCGTAAAAGCGTATGTGAGGTGGACCGTTTACGAGGCGGCTGTTCCGGAAACGGTCGTCTTCCAGAGCATCCGGCACAACCATCACGTCGCGCGAGAGGATCGCCTGATCGCAAAAGGTTCCGCTTCTGGGTGTGTCATCGAGAGTGATGCCGGTCCTGGCCTTGAACCAGAGATCGTCCTTTCCAACGATGGAAATGAAGGCGGACGGCGCCTCAAAGATCGTGGCAAGGGTCTCGACCAGGTCGTCATATTCCGGGAGGCGATCAGAATTTAGAATTGCGAGTGACGCAAGTGAATCCAGTCGGTCCTGTTCGTTATGTCCCTGCACAGGGTTCATGATGCTCTGTGCCTCTCCGACGACCGCGTCAATAGACAGTTTCAAACCCGATAACTCTACGGCACAGAAACAAAACAAAGCATTAATGTTCGAAATAGACTAAAATTGTCTACGTATGAACTATGGTATAAAATGACAGGAGAGTTCATGTCTCTTTCTGAGAAATTTATATATGGTATTTATATCAATAGTTAAGTCGAAATACTTTGTTCTTTTATTCGGAAGTTGCTTTCTATCAGGAGGCTGAAGCTTCCAAGGCGCAGCGGTCGGGAATTCCAGACAACAAAAAACCCGGCCTGATGACCGGGTTTTGAAGGTACGTGGTGTTCCACGAAATGACTGCTATTCGGTGAAAGCAGCTTGTATGCGTTACGCCGCGCGGCGGAAAGACAGGCTCATGCCACCACCGGAACGGTTACGGCGGCGCTCTTCCGGCGGGATGTAGACGATGGCACTGTGTTCGGTGCAATAAGAAACACCGGGCTCAACGCGCGTGGTGCACGGAAAGATGTAGTTACCAGCATCGCCTTCTGCCCATTTGCAGCAGCCCGGACGCGGGAGAGAGAAGTCAGCCATGACGTTTTCCTTCGTTCTTCTTTTAATCAAGTGACAAAAGCGCTCGAGCATCCTCGGGAGGGAGGATCCGAACAGCTTTCGACAGAAATCGGATGTAAGCGGCGCCCGGGACGTCATCCGTAGTCCAACCCTGTTGGGTGCCCTTCAGCAAGCGCAGGCATTACATAAGCGGCGTGTCACAAAATTGCAATAGAATAGCTGGCAATTCCGGCCTGCACTGAGTGCATACCGGGTTAATGTAGTGTTATCGCTTGGCTTTATTGCTTCAGCTTACTTCGAAAGGCCAAAGTTTTAGCCTTCCGTACCAGGTAACTTGCCTCCGGCCTGTTGCAGCGCGTCGGGCGTATCGAGATCCAGTCTTGCCGCCGCGCCAATCTCGACCTCGGCCACGAATCCCGGATTGTCGCCAATGATATGGCGCGCACCGACGTCGCCGCTCAGCGATTTGAGGGCATCGAAGAACCGCCGGTCCCACAGGACAGGATTGCCCCGTTTGCCGTCCGCCGTGGCCGTGACGATCAGACTGTTGTCGTTTTCCTGGTAGGCGTCGATCAGCCTTTTCAGAACATCGCTGCCGATGCGCGGCATGTCTCCGAGCAGGATGATCACCGCATCGGTGTCTGCTGCAAGGGCATTCATGCCGGTGCGGATGGACCCGGCCATGCCATCGGCAAAATCGGGATTATGCACCAGTGTAATGCCCAGATCGTCTACCTGGGCCCCAATCTCCTCCGCCAGATGGCCGGTGACCAAGACGGTCTGTGCCAGACCGGCATCGGTTGCAGCTTCTGCCGCGTGCCGGATCAGCGTCTTTCCGTCCAGCGTCGCCAGAAGCTTGTTCGGCCCACCCATGCGGGACGATTTACCGGCTCCAAGGATTAGCGCGGCGATCTTGGCGGCCTTGCCCTTGCGTTTGCCCTCGCGCGGCTGTGGCCGTGTTCCGATCTCCATCAGCAGGCCTCCAACCCCCATGGCGGTAATATCGTCCGGGCGAACCCCCAGTCCGGCCAGCAAACGATCGAGAACCCAGTCGAAACCGTTTTCCTTCGGACTGCGGGCACAGCCCGGTGCCCCCAGCACGGGAGTGTCACCCAGACTGCCAAGCATCAGCAGATTGCCCGGATCGACCGGCATGCCCAGGTGATGGACGGTGCCTCCGGCAAGGTCCAGACCCGCAGGCAGAACGTCCTGCCGGTCGACGACGGCAGAGGCTCCGAACAGGATCAGAAGATCGGCACCTTCTTCCTTCAGCGCCAGCAGGGCATCGGCGACGGCGTTTTGGGTGTGGGCAACCCGGTGCTCGCTCAGCACGGTCGATCCGCTCGGCAAGAGCCGTTCCTCCAGCACACGGCGGGTCTTGTCCATGGTCGACGGCTTCAGATGCGGTAACTGCGTCGCCACAAGGCCGATCTTGCGTGGACGGAAGCCGGCAACATGGACAGCGCCCTTGAGAGCGCGTTCGGCTGCCTGCAGCTGCGTCTGCGCCACGGCAAACGAGATGATCTTTGCGGTCGCAACCATGCGACCGGCAACAACCCTTGTATAGTTTGGCAGCGTCGCGAAGGTGATGGCCGGGTCGATCCGGTTGGTCTTGGTCACGGCTTCCGCATCTACCACCAGAACACCGTTGGTGGCGGCATAAAGGTTCATGCGACCGGTAAAGGCGGTGTCGGTTTCAAGGCCCGTTCCTGCGGCGGCAGTGGCAAGCCGTTCGGCAGCCGCGTCCTCGCCGGTGTCACCGGCCTCTATTCGGGCGACCATCAGACTGTCGATCCCGGCGGCGGTCATGTCGGCACAGTCCTGTCCGCTCAGGCGGTGGCCTTTTTTCAGCACACGGTTCGGCAGGGCCGTTCTATGCGCGAGAATACAGCCTTCAGCTTCTTCCGGCGGACAGGGGCCGAATTTCATGCGGCAGCTCCCGGGGCCGTTCGCAGCGCCTTGATGATGGCTCCCAGAACGGCGACCGCGATCTCCTCCGGCGACGCTGCACCGATATCGAGGCCGATTGGTGCGTCGATCCTGTCGAACAGCTCGGGTGCAAGACCGGCGTCTGTAAAGCGTTCCAGCCGCTTGCCGTGGGTCTTGCGGCTGCCAAGCGCCCCGACATAGAAACAGCCGGTCTTCAGCGCTTCCATCAAGGGGAAATCATCGATCTTCGGATCGTGCGTGACGGCTGCCACGGCCGTAAAGGCGTCGAGCGGCGTGTCCTTCAACACGTCCTCCGGCCATTCCGCCTTGAGCGTGCTACCGGGAAACCGGTCGTCGGTGGCAAAGGCAGTGCGCGGATCGATTACGGTCACATCAAGCCCGGCAATCTCGGCCATAGGCACAAGCGCCTGACTGATATGGACGGCACCGATCACGACCAGCCGCGGGGCTGGCAGGGAGACGTTCAGAAAGACCTCGCCGTTCTCACCGGTGATCATGCCGGATTTTCCGGAGCGGAACCGCTTTGCAAGTTCCTCCGCCAGGGGATCGGCGGAAAAATCGTCGGATTTGCGGACAAGGCGTTGCCGCCCGTCCGTCATCTCCGTCACCAGGATTGCCGCACGGCGTGCGGCGCGGTCCTTGTTCAGCTCGCTGAGCAGAGAAATATCCATGGTCTATGCGCGGTCCGTTGCCAGTTTCAGTCCAAGCCCCACCAGAAGCGATCCACCGAGCCAGCGTGTGAGACTCTGAAACCTGGAAGCCTTGGTCAGGCGTTTTTTCACCTCGCTGGCGAACAGCACGGTGATGATATCCGCCGAGGTGAAGGCGCAGTTGACGATTGTGCCCAGGATCAGGAACTGCGCCCAGATCGGCAGTCCGGCGTCGGGGGTGACGAACTGCGGCAGAAAGGCGATGAAGAAAACGGCGACCTTGGGATTGAGAATTTCCACCAGGATGCTGTCGACAAAGGCCCGCTTTGCGGATTTTTGAGGCAGGTTGGGGACCGGGGCTGCGGCCACGCGGGTGCGGATCATCTGGACGCCGAGAAAGACCAGATAGACACCGCCAACCAGCTTCAGCGCAAGATAGAGCGTCGGCACGGCGCTAAAGACGGCCGACAAGCCGAAGGCGGCCGCAAAAACGTGGGCGTAGCAACCAAGGTGAATGCCGGCGGCCGCCATGAAGCCGGCGTGCTGTCCGCGGGCGATGGTCTGCGCGGCGGTGTAGAGCAGGGCCGGGCCGGGCATATAGGCAAACAGCGCTGTTGCGGCGATGAAGGCGAGCAGTGTTTCCGTGGTCATCAATTCGGATCCGGGGTCAACTGACAGGCTCGACGTAAACGCGAATGCGTCCGCCACAGGACAGGCCGACACGCCAGGCGGTCTCGTCGGCAACGCCAAACTCCAGCGTTGTCGGTTTGCCGGTCTCAATCACATCGATTGCCTCGGACACCACCGCCCCCTCGACACAGCCTCCGGAGACGGAGCCTTCGAAGTTGCCTTCCGCATCGATGACCAGATGGGAGCCGACCGGACGCGGTGCGGAGCCCCAGGTCTCAACCACCGTCGCCAGCGCAACGGAACGCCCGGAACCGCGCCAATTTTCGGCGGTTTTCAGAACATCTGGAATGGAAATCGTTTCTGTGGCCGTCATGACGTCGCCCCTTGAAGGTAGGTCCTTCAATATAGATCTTTCTGAATTTGATGAAAGGGAGCAACCGCGGGAAAGCAAAGGCCACATCTGCTTTTCGCGGCGAATGGCGAGCATTGGATGTTCTCAGCGTCCAGCCTGATGGCAGGCGGTCTCGCATTCACGCAGGCAGCATCGGTCGGACAAGAAAAAACGGCCCCTCACAGGGAGGGGCCGTCAAGTTTGTGTGGGATATTTTTTTCGGGCTTATTCGGCTGCCATGTGCACGGCGGGCGCTGCATTGAGCACCGCACCATCGACATGGTCTTCAAAGGTTTCGAAGTTTTTGACGAACATTTCCACCAGCTTGGCGGCCTGTACGTCGTAGGCATCCTTGTCTGCCCAGGTTTCGCGCGGGGTCAGGATCTTATCGTCCACGCCTTCGACGGAAACCGGTACATCGAAACCGAAATTCGCATCCGTGCGGAACTGGGCTTCTTTCAGGCTGCCGTTGAGCGCAGCGGTCAGCAATGTGCGGGTCGCCTTGATCGGCATGCGGTGGCCGGTGCCGTATGCGCCGCCGGTCCAACCGGTGTTGACCAGCCAGCAATCAACGTTGTGCTTGGCAATGAGGTCCTTCAGCAGGTTGCCGTACTCGGACGGATGCCGCGGCAGGAACGGGGCACCGAAGCAGGTGGAGAAGGTTGCCTGTGGCTCGGTCACACCTTTTTCCGTGCCGGCCACCTTCGCGGTGTAGCCGGACAGGAAGTGATACATTGCCTGGGCCGGTGTCATACGCGCGATCGGAGGCATGACGCCGAAGGCATCGGCCGTCAGCATGATGATCGTCTTCGGCATCGGCGCGCAGCCGGTGTCGCTGGCATTGGAAATGAAGTGGATCGGGTAGGCGGCGCGGGTGTTTTCCGTCTTTGAACTGTCGTCGAAATCCGGCACCCGGTTTTCGTCCAGTACCACGTTTTCAAGAACGGTGCCGAAGCGCTGGGTGGTGGAGAAGATCTCCGGCTCGGCTTCAGCGGAAAGCTTGATGGTCTTGGCATAGCAACCGCCTTCGAAATTGAAGACGCCGCTTTCGCTCCAGCCGTGCTCGTCGTCGCCGATCAGCGTGCGGGACGGGTCAGCGGAGAGGGTGGTCTTGCCGGTGCCGGACAGGCCGAAGAAAACGGCGGTATCACCGTCGTCGCCGACATTTGCCGAGCAATGCATGGACATGACGCCCTTGGCGGGCAGCAGGTGGTTGAGCATGGTGAAGACGGATTTCTTCATTTCACCCGCATAGGAGGTGCCGCCGATCAGGACGATCTTGCGCGTCAGATCACAGGCGATCACCGTTTCCGAGCGGCAGCCGTGCCGTGCCGGATCCGCCTTGAAGCTCGGCAGATCGATGATGGTCATGTCCGGAGTGAAGCCTTCCAGCTCGGCGCTTTCAGGCCGTAGCAGAAGGTTGCGGATGAAGAGCGAATGCCAGGCATACTCTGTAAAGACGCGCACCGGCAGACTGTGGGTCGCGTCGGCACCGCCGTAAAGATCCTGCGCAAACAGCTCCATGCCTTCTGCGTGGGCCAGGAAATCGGCCAGGAGCACGTCGAAATTGGCTTGCGACATCTGCGCGTTGTTGTCCCACCAGACCGTGTCGCGGGTTTCATCGTCGAGAACAACAAACTTGTCCTTCGGCGAGCGGCCCGTGTGGATGCCTGTTTCCGCGACAATGGCGCCACCGGCAGCCAGCTGCGTCTCGCCGCGCGATAGGGAAAATTCATAAAGAGCAGGCTCATTCTGGTTCCAATAGAGCGCTTTCAGGCCCTTGAAGCCGAAGGTTTCGCAACCGATTGAAGGATTCCTGACGCCTACTTCTTGCATGTTCCCGCAGTCCTCGTGATGGGGGCTAGTTACTGGTCACGGCCAGAGAAAGTTAAGAAAAGCTAAATCTGGCTGTGAGGGCTGCGAACGTAGTGGAATGACCAAACGGCAGCAAGACTACAAAAGGGGCTATGTAATTGTTTAATCGATTGAAAATGACCAATAAATTGCCAATGATTAATTTGGACACCGAACTAAAATCCGAAACTTTCGGAATGTTCGAATTGTTGGTCGAGACGAAAGAAAATGCGTCCAATTCGCGCCTGATGTGCAGACTCGCCTGAACCAGACCGATGATATCGGAGACTTGACGTCCAATTGGTCTCTTGAAATCTTTTGCGCAGATCCCCACCAATGCAGCCGGCAGGGCGGTCTTTGCGTCCTGCAAGCTTACCTGCGGGCGGACTGCCTTAATTTATGCGCATTTAGCAGGCCAAAGGCTGTGTGTTACATTAATGCCGATGCGCGCCATCGGTGCGTTGCCGGAAATGGAAAAATAAAGCATGCCGACAATTGCCCTGGTCGATGACGACCGCAACATTTTGACTTCGGTCTCTATAGCATTGGAAGCGGAAGGCTATCGCGTTCAAACCTACACCGACGGTACATCGGCGCTCGACGGCCTGCAGAGCGACCCGCCGGAACTTGCAATTTTCGATATCAAGATGCCGCGTATGGACGGCATGGAGCTGCTGCGCCGCCTGCGCCAGAACTCCGATCTGCCGGTGATCTTCCTGACGTCCAAGGACGACGAGATCGACGAACTGTTCGGCCTGAAGATGGGCGCCGACGATTTCATACGCAAACCCTTCTCCCAGCGGCTTCTGGTCGAGCGTGTGCGCGCGGTGCTGCGCCGGGCGCAGCCGCGCGATGCATCCGCACCGCGCGACGATGCCGACAAGCTGCTGGAACGGGGCCAGCTGGTGATGGACCAGGAGCGCCATACCTGCACCTGGAACGGCAAACCCGTCACACTGACCGTAACCGAATTCCTGATCCTGTCCGCGCTCGCGCAGCGCCCGGGCGTCGTCAAGAGCCGCAACGCGCTCATGGATGCCGCCTATGACGATCAGGTCTATGTGGACGACCGCACCATCGACAGTCACATCAAACGGCTGCGCAAGAAGTTCAAGGTTGTGGACGACGACTTCGACATGATCGAAACCCTCTACGGCGTCGGCTACCGTTTCCGGGAAGTCTGAAGCGGGCTGCCCAAGTGTCAGTCCCGGTGAAGTCTGGAAACGATCGCTTCTGGCTGTTCAATCTGTTTGGATTGAGCAGCCTTTGATCTAATGTGAGTCCGAATGGCGGTGGAAAGCGAGAGCGCGGAAGAGATTGGTGCCTCTGAACCTCAGAACGGTTCGGAACGTTCCCGTCTGCGCCGTCTCGGCAACAAGCGCATCCGCCGCCGCCTGCTTAACCAGTTGGGCCGTATCTTCGGGACCTATGTGCTGTCGTCGCTGACGCGGCGGATCATTGCCATCAACCTCGTGGGTCTGCTGGCACTGGTGATCGGCATTCTCTATCTCAACCAGTTTCGCGCCGGTCTGATTGACGCCCGGGTGCAAAGCCTTCTGACCCAGGGCGAGATCATTGCCGGGGCCATTGCCGCTTCGGCCACCGTCGACACGGGCACGATCACCGTCGACCCGGAGCGCCTGTTGCAGTTGCAGGCGGGCGAAAGCATCACCCCGACCCAGGAAGATCTCGACAGCCTCGATTTTCCGATCAATCCGGAACGGGTTGGTCCCGTGCTGCGCCGTCTGATCTCGCCGACCAAGACGCGGGCCCGGATCTATGATCCGGAAGGCATCCTTATTCTCGACAGCCGTCACCTTTATACCAGCGCCCAGATCCTGCGTTTCGATCTGCCGCCGCCCACGGCGGAGGAGGAAGGCTTCTGGGATTCTGCCTGGCAATGGGTCAAGCGCTGGCTACGCCAGGGTGACTTGCCGATCTACCAGGACGTCGGCGGCGGTGACGGCCGCGCCTATCCCGAAGTGGAGGCGGCGCTTGCCGGGTCGCCGGCCAGTGTGACGCGGATCTCGCAGCGGGGCGAACTGATCGTCTCCGTTGCCGTGCCGATCCAGCGGTTCCGGGCGGTGCTTGGGTCCCTGCTGTTGTCGACCCAGGGCGGCGACATCGACGCCATCGTGCGAGCCGAACGCATCGCCATCATCCGAGTATTTCTGTTTGCCGCCACCGTGACGATTCTTCTGTCGATCCTTCTGGCCGGGACCATTGCCGGCCCGGTCAGACGCCTTGCGGCCGCGGCGGACCGTGTGCGGCGGGGCTCGACCTCCCGTGAAGAGATACCCGACTTCTCGGATCGCCAGGACGAGATCGGCCATCTGGCCCGCTCGTTCCGGGAAATGACCCATGCCCTCTACAACAAGATCGATGCCATCGAGCAGTTTGCCGCAGACGTCGCACACGAATTGAAGAACCCGCTGACATCGCTGCGCAGCGCGGTGGAAACCTTGCCGCTGGCCAAGTCGAAGAATTCGCAGGACCGGCTGATGGAGGTGATCCAGCACGACGTCCGCCGCCTCGACCGGCTGATCAGCGACATTTCGGACGCGTCCCGTCTCGATGCGGAACTGGCCCGGATCCAGGCTGAACCGATCGACCTTGCCGAACTGCTGCGCAACATGGCGGATGCGGCAAACCAGCGATCGGGGGCGGATGAGGCGAGCGTCAAGCTGGCCGTCGCCGACGCTCAGGGCCCCAAACCCTATCAGATGCAGGGTCACGATATTCGCCTTGGCCAGGTGGTCAGCAATCTTCTCGACAATGCCAGGTCCTTTTCGCCTGCCACGGGCACGGTTCGGGTGGACCTCAGCCGGGACGGCCGGATGATCAAGATCATTGTCGATGATGACGGCCCCGGCATCCGCGCGGAAAACACCGAGCGCATTTTCGAACGCTTCTATACCGACCGGCCGGATGGCGAGGGCTTCGGCAACAATTCCGGCCTCGGCCTGTCGATCACCCGGCAGATCATCGAGGCCCACGGCGGCACCATCGATGCAACAAATCGGTTGGTGCCCGGCAAGGACGGCAAACAGAAGATTGCAGGGGCCCGTTTCACGATCTATCTGCCGGCGGGACGGAGCAAGTGACCCCTCCGGCCGTTCACGCCAATTGCGTGATCGTGGGAACAGCCGGCCTCTTGATCCGGGGCGGTGCGGGAAGCGGCAAGTCCTCCCTTGCAGACTATCTGGTCGAAGCGGCGCGTGCCAAAGGCAATCTCGGGCAACTGGTGGCCGACGACTACACCCATATTGCTGCGGTTGACGGACGTCTTCAGGCGCATGCGCCGCAGGCTATTGAAGGCCGGATGGAAGTGCGGGGCTTCGGTGTCGTTGAAGCGCCTTTTGCGCCGGGCGCGCAAATTCACCTGGCCATCGACCTGACCTCTGCCGAAACCATCGAGCGGATGCCGGAACAGCCTCTGGGGCATGTCGTCCTTGATGGCGTGCAGCTGCCGGTGATTGTGTGCCCGCAAAACGATCCGGCGCATAGTCTGCGCCTGATCCGCTGGGCGTTGCGTACACTTTTCCCCAAAGGACCGGATTATATTTGAGGTGGCAGGGGCGTTTTTTGCTTGCAACTGACGAAGCTGTTGAAGAGAGTGCATCAGACTGATAAACGCCCGGCTCTTCCCGGATCTCTTTTGAGGTCTTGAGCTTAACGCACTCGATAATCAGGCTAACTGACGCATGATCGGACTTGTACTTGTTACGCACGGGCGCCTTGCCGAGGAATTCAAAGCAGCGCTCGAACATGTTGTCGGTCCACAGGAACAGGTTGAAACCATCTCCATTGGTCCGGATGACGACATGGAGCAGCGGCGCCAGGACATTCTGGCCGCTGTGGAAGCTGCCAATTCCGGCAAGGGCGTCGTACTTCTGACGGACATGTTCGGTGGCACGCCTTCCAATCTCGCGATTTCCGTGATGGACAGCAAATCCGTTGAAGTGGTGGCTGGTGTCAACCTGCCGATGCTGATCAAGCTCGCCAGTGTACGCGGCGACCGCGAATTGGCCGATGCCGTCGACGAAGCCCGCCAGGCTGGCCAGAAATACATCTCGGTCGCCAGCCAGGTCTTGTCGGGGCAGAACTAAAAAAATAATGACAGCGCCGACCGTGTTGGAAAAAGACCTGACGATCGTCAACCGGCGTGGCCTCCACGCCAGAGCTTCCGCCAAGCTTGTAAAGCTGGTGGAAACATTCCAAGCCGACGTCCTGGTGTCCAAGGACGGTCAGACCGTTGGCGGGACGTCCATCATGGGTCTGATGATGCTTGCCGCCAGCCCGGGGTGCTATATCACGGTCAGTGTTACCGGCGCTGATGCAGACGAAGCGATGGCGGCGATTGCCGAGCTCGTCGAAAGCGGGTTTGGCGAAGAAGACTGATCATGACGTTTCGCGCGGCAGCCAGGTAGCGCATATTTCCGCTGCGGTCGATCGAGTGAATTCCGGGCATCGGCCACACCTTTCCAAACCGAACGGGGAGCCGATATGGCGAGCCACACTCAGGACCGATTGATTTCCGCTGCGCGCACTGCTCTGACGCACGTCCATGAGGCGTTGGAACTTCAATTCGCTTTTGAACTCTGGGACGGATCCCGGGTGCCGGCCGATGCGCCCGCAGACGGGCTGCGGCTTGCTTTTTCGGAGACGGCCCTGACGCGTCTTCTGCGCCGTCCCGGCCTCAAGACACTGATCGATCTTTATGCCAATGGCGACGTTGATCCGCGTGGAGGCAGTATTTTCGACTTCGCGGAAAAGCGGCCAGCACTCAAGAGCCGGGAGATCCGCAAGCGTCTCAACAAGATGCTGCTGTTGAAATCGGGTTTCTCCCTGTTGCGCGGATCGGGCCGCAAAGCTGATGCCAATCCCGACGGGCTGGATGCGGGCCAGGCGGCAGATCGGAGCTCCGGTAGCCGCAAGGGCGATATCGCGTTCCATTACGACGTTTCCAACGACTTCTATCGGCTCTTTCTCGATCCGGAGATGCTCTATACCTGCGCCTATTTCTCTAACTGGTCGAACGATCTGGCAACAGCGCAGAAGGACAAGCTCGACATGATCTGCCGCAAGCTGCGGCTGCAACCGGGCGACCGCATGCTGGATGTCGGTTGCGGCTGGGGGGCTCTGATCTGCCATGCGGCGGAGCATTACGGCGTTAGCGCGCTCGGGGTTACGCTCGCCGAGGAGCAGCTTAAACTGGCTGAGGAGCGCATCCGTGAGCGCGGCCTCGAGGACAGGGTCTCGGTTCAGCTCATTGATTATCGCGACCTGAAAAGCGGGCAATTCGACAAGATTTCGTCGATCGGCATGTTCGAGCACGTCGGCATCGACAATCACGACGACTATTACCGTCATGTCCGCCGCCTGCTGAAACCGCGCGGGATCTACCTGCATCACGCGATCACGCGGCGGGGCAAGAAGGATCTGAAAAAGTTTCGCCGCAAGAAGGCGGAATACCAGACGCTCGTGCGCTACATCTTTCCCGGAGGTGAGGTCGATCATATCGGCTGGACGCTGACCAATCTGGAAGCCCACGGCTTTGAGGTTCACGATGTGGAAGCCTGGCGCGAGCACTATGCCCGCACGACGCGCCTGTGGGCTGAAAACCTGATGAAGGCAAAGGATGCGGCCGTCGCCGAGGTCGGTGAGCACAAGTATCGCCTTTGGGTGGCCTATCTCGTCGGCGTGTCGCTTGGCTTCGAACGCGGCACCATCGGCATCTTCCAGACGGTCGCGACACGCCGCACCAAGGGGCCTTCGGGCATGCCACCGTCGCGTGCGGATCTCTATCGGTCTTGACCTGGGCAGGTGATATAAAGAATTCTTTATATCTTTATTGCGTGATAACCCTGCTGACGCTATAACCCCATCCAACGATTTCTGGAGCTTTCCGGATTTCGGTTGCCGCTCGCCCCTGGCGCCACTATCGGCACCGGTTCACGAGAAGGCGGCGGCACTCAAGGGGCCTTGCGCCTGAAGCTGGCTCAAAACAGCAGGACATATTCATGACCGACTACATCGTTAAAGACATCGCGCTCGCAGACTGGGGCCGCACCGAAATCGAGATCGCCGAGCACGAAATGCCGGGCCTGATGGCCTGCCGCGCCGAATTCGGTGACTCCAAGCCGCTCAAGGGGGCCCGCATCGCCGGTTCCCTGCACATGACCATTCAGACCGCCGTTCTGATCGAGACCCTGGTCGCGCTGGGTGCGGAAGTTCGCTGGGCTTCCTGCAACATCTATTCCACGCAGGACCAGGCCGCCGCTGCCATCGCAGCCGCCGGCATTCCGGTTTTCGCCACCAAGGGCGAGACCCTGGAAGAATACTGGGATTATGCCGACAAGATCTTCGACTTCCCCGAAGGCGCGAACATGATCCTCGACGATGGCGGCGACGCCACGCTGTATATCCTGCTCGGTGCACGGGTCGAAGCGGGCGAAACCGGTCTGATCGAGAACCCGAAGTCCGATGAGGAAGTGTGCCTGTTTGCGCAGATCAAGAAGCGCATGGCCGCGAACCCGGGCTGGTTCACCAAGCAGAAAGAGCTGATCCAGGGCGTTTCGGAAGAAACCACCACCGGCGTGCTGCGTCTTTATGAGATGCAGAAAAAGGGCGAACTGCCGTTCCCGGCGATCAACGTCAACGACAGCGTCACCAAGTCCAAGTTCGACAACCGTTATGGCTGCCGCGAGTCCCTGGTGGACGGCATCCGCCGCGGTACCGATGTGATGATGTCGGGCAAGGTTGCCGTTGTCTGCGGTTACGGCGACGTCGGCAAGGGCTCCGCCCAGTCTCTGGCCGGTGCCGGTGCCCGCGTGATCGTCACTGAAATCGATCCGATCTGCGCACTGCAGGCATCCATGGACGGTTTCGAGGTCAAGACCATCGAACAGGCGCTTCCGGAAGGCGATATCTACGTTACCGCGACCGGCAACAAGGACATCATCACCTTCGACCACATGCGTGGCATGAAGGACATGGCGATTGTCTGTAACATCGGCCACTTCGACAATGAGATCCAGGTTGCCGCACTGAAGAACACCCAGTGCCGCCCGGTCAAGGATCAGGTCGACATGTATGTGTTCCCGGACGGCAAGCGCATGATCCTGCTCTCGCAGGGCCGCCTCGTGAACCTCGGCAACGCCACCGGCCACCCGAGCTTCGTCATGTCCGCCAGCTTCACCAACCAGGTTCTGGCGCAGATCGAACTCTTCACCAAGGGTGATCAGTACCAGAACGAAGTTTACGTGCTGCCGAAGCATCTGGACGAAAAGGTTGCCCGTCTGCACCTCGAAAAACTGGGTGTCACGTTAACCGAATTGTCCGACGAGCAATCTCAATATCTGGGGATTAATAAGGCTGGTCCGTTCAAGTCGGAGCACTACAAATACTGATTTCGGTCAGGCGGCCCACTAGATGTGGTGATCGCTGCGATTCGCATCTGTGAACAAAAAAATGCAGGACCCTTTAATTTTAAGGGTCCTGTTAACTTTTCAATAACGGACTCTTCTGCGCGATTCTCAAAAAGGTTATGGTTTAGGCGAATCAAAGGCCACGAGGCGGATGTCTTTGATTTGCTCCCAGAAACCGGGAGCTGCGGCCCGCAAGAACAGGGCAAAGCGGCACAAGGGGATCACAATATGCCGACAAGCGGCAGGGACGGCGCGCGGAAACGCGCGGCGTGGCGAGATTGGAGTCTGAAATCGGTGAAGCTCAGCGGAACGGCGCTGGCAGGCTGGAGCCTGTCCTGCGGTTCGGCGGCAGCCGACATGCTCGCCGACACGACTGCTGCCATTTCTCCCGATAACATGATTCTTTTCGGTGCGTTAGGCGGAATGTGCGCCTTTGCGGTCACCGCATCGGTCGCTCTCGTACGCCATCGCAAACAGTCCGCTCAGCTGACGAACACGCTGGAAAAGGAAAAGAGCGATCTGAAATTCCGGGTCGATCGCCTGGAGGCAATGCTCAATACTGACGAGCAGCGAGTGATCGTGTGGACCGGCAACGGTGCCATGCCGCAAATCTGGGGCATTCTTCCCGAAAAATCCGGCGTGCCGCGCCCACCGGCACAGTTGCTGGCCTTCGGCAGTTGGCTGACGGCAAAATGCGCAGGTGATCTGGAACGACATCTGGACATGCTGTTCCGCACCGGCGAAGCCTTCATCGCCACCTTGAAGACCCGCACAGGCACCTATGTGGAAGCGCTCGGCCGCACCACCGGCGGTGCTGTCGTGCTGCGTCTGCGTGATCTGACCGGCGAGCGGCAGATGCAGGCGGAACTTGCTGCCCGCAACGCCAAGATCTCGGGCGAACTGCATATGCTGCACGCGCTTCTGGATGCCATGCCGGCGCCTGCGTGGCAGCGTGATGCGGAAGGAAATCTGATCTGGGCCAACCAGGCCTATGCCGAAGCGGTCGAGATGACCGACGCCGATCTGGCGATCAAGGAGGGCGCGACCTTCCTCGATGCTGCCGCGCGCACCGCAATGGCCGTGCAGCGCACAGAAGATGGCTGTTTCAACGCGCGTATTCCGATTGTCGCCTCCGGCGAGCGCCGGGTGTTCGAGGTGACCGATGTCAACGCGAATGTCGGTGGAGCCGGCATTGCCGTAGATATCAGCGAACTGGAACAGGCGCAGAAGGAACTCGGCCGTGCGGAGGAATTCCACGGCCGTACGCTTGACCAACTGGCCGCGGCCGTTGCGATCTACAGCGCCGACCGCAAGCTACAGTTCTACAATGCCGCCTTCCGTCAGCTCTGGGATCTCGATCCCGCTTTCCTGGAAAGCCGGCCGGAAGACAGCGCGGTTCTGGATGCCCTGCGTGCGGCGCGCAAGATCCCGGAACAGGCCGATTATCGCGTCTGGCGCAACAAGATGATGGAGAGCTACCAGTCGCTGGAAGCGCGCGAAAGCTGGTGGCATCTTCCCGATGGCCGCACCTTGCGCGTCATCGCCAACCCGCACCCGCAAGGCGGCGTTACCTATATTTATGAAAACGTCACCGAGCAGCTCGATCTGGAAAGCCGCTACAATGCGCTGACCCGTGTTCAGGGCGAAACCCTCGACAATCTTTCGGAAGCCGTCGCCGTGTTCGGGTCCGATGGCCGCCTGCGGCTGTGGAACCCCGCGTTCGGCCGTATCTGGGGTCTGGAAGAGGAACAGCTTTCCGAACTTCCGCACGTCAAGGAAGTCGTCTCCGCCTGCACGCTCAGCGAAACCGAGCGCGATGCCTGGGAACAGCTTGCCGGCAACGTGACGGGACTTCTCGACAATCGCACCCAGAAGGTCAGCCGTCTGGAACGCCACAACGGCGATGTCGTCGACTATGCCACCGTTCCGTTGCCCGATGGCGGCACGCTGGTGACCTTTGTAGACGTCACCGACAGCGTCAATGTCGAGCGGGCGCTTCTGGAAAAGAACGAGGCGCTGGAACAGGCCGACCAGATCAAGAACGCCTTCATCCAGCATGTTTCCTATGAGCTGCGCTCACCGCTGACCAACATCATCGGCTTTGCCCAGCTGCTGGCCGATCCGAAATTCGGCGAGCTCTCCGACAAGCAGAGCGAATACGCGGACTACATCCAGTCCTCCTCCTCGGCGCTGCTGGCAATCATCAACGACATTCTGGATCTGGCAACTCTGGATGCCGGCATCATGGAGCTGGACCTGGGCGAAGTCGATGTCGCGCCGACGGTTGCGGCAGCCGTTGAAGGGCTGAAGGACCGGATCGCCGAAGCGCGCATCAACCTGCGCACCCATGTGCCGGACGATATCGGCATGATGGTTGCCGATGAAAAACGCCTGCGTCAGGTTCTGTTCAACCTCATCTCCAATGCCGTGCGCTATTCCGAGCCAGACGGTGTGGTCGACGTTTCCTGCAGCCGCGAAGACGACAAGGTGACTTTTGTCGTTCAGGATCACGGTTACGGCATTCCCGCTGAAATCCTAACCCAGGTCTTCAACCGCTTTGTCGGGCATGACACCGGATCCCGCCGCCAGGGTGCGGGCCTCGGCCTTGCCATCGTCAAGAGCTTCGTCGAACTGCACGGCGGCACGGTCGACATTCAGTCCGCCGAAGGCAAGGGCACGACCGTGACCTGCGTCTTCCCCGCGCGGCCCGAATTGGCGGACCAGGCGGCTGCCGAGTAGGGCGCCGAATGGCAGACCACCAGTTGCAGGCCCTGTCGGACGCCTTTCAGACAATCGACATCGCTGACGAACACGGCACGCGTCGCCTTGCCAACGACATCGCAATGGTCCTGAAGCCCGGTGATGTCATTTGTCTTTCGGGCGATCTGGGCGCCGGCAAGTCCACCTTTACCCGGGCCCTGATCCGCGCCTTTGCCGGCGAGCCCGAACTGGAAGTGCCGAGCCCGACCTTCACGCTCGTGCAGACCTATGAATTTGACCGTTTCGATCTCTCCCACTTCGATCTCTACCGCCTTGAAGAGCCGGAAGAACTGGAAGAACTCGGACTAGAGGATCTTCTGGAAACGGGCGCCGCGCTGATCGAGTGGCCTGAGAAGGCGGATGATCTGCTGCCCGGCAATGCCCTCTGGATCCAGATCACCCAGCCGACAGAAGCCGAAGACCAGCGCCGGTTCAGCCTCTATTCGGACGATCCGCTCTGGCGGAGCCGCATCGGGCAAAGTCTTGCAACGCGGTCCTTTCTGGGCACGGCAGGCCTGCCGGAGGCCGAGCGGCGTTTTCTGGCGGGTGATGCGTCCCTGCGCACGTTTGAAACAGTCACGACAGGAACTTCGACGGCTGTCTTGATGCGCTGGCCGTTCAACGGAGACGCAGTGCCGGAAGCGGTCCGCGCCTACATGGAAAAAGTCCATCTGGCGCGGGACTGCCGGTCAATTGTCGCCGTGGGAACGGAACTCCGCAACCATGGCCTGCGCGCGCCGGACCTTCTGGCAAGTGATCTGGACAACGGGTTGATCCTGTCGTCCGACCTAGGCCGGGAAACCATCGTGGTAGATGGCAAACCGGTGCGCGAAAGATACCTTGCCGCCGTCGACGTTCTGGCGAAGATGCATGGTGAGGTCTGGCCGAAAACGGTCTCGCTCGCCGATGGTGGGCAGTATCAGGTGCCGGACTATTCATCCGACGCGCTTGCGGCCGAAGCAGCCCTGTTTCTGGACTGGTATGTTCCGAAGGTGACCGGAAAGCCCGCGGACGAGACCACGCGCTCGGAATTCGAACGGCTTTGGCGCGATGCGCTGGAAGGCATAAGGGATGCCCAGACGGGGTGGCTTTTGCGTGATTTCCATTCGCCGAACCTGCTGTGGCAGGAAGGGGCGCAAGGGACTGACAGGGTTGGCCTGATCGATTTCCAGGACACGGTCTATGGACCGGTTGCCTATGATGTTGCCTCCCTGCTGCTGGACGCCCGCACGGACATCGACATCGCTCTGGAAACCGAGCTTTACGATGCCTATGTGTCGGCAAGAAAAATGCAGTCTGCAGAGTTCGACGAAGCAGGCTTCTCGAGGGCCTATGCGGTCATGGCAGCGCAGCGGGTTTCCAAGATCCTCGGCATCTTTGTTCGCCTGGCCGAGCGCGATGGCAAGCCGGCTTACTTGAGCCATTTGCCGCGCATGTTAGGCTATCTCGACCGGGCGCTTGACAGGCCGTTCCTGTCGGATTTGAAAGACTGGTACGCACGCTACCGGCACTGAACGCGCCGCGTTCAACCGGCTGCACATTTGAGATTGAATATGACAGACAAGCGGTTTCGCCCTTCCAAAGCCATGATCCTGGCCGCCGGCCTCGGCAAGCGTATGCGCCCCTTGACGGCGACGACGCCGAAGCCGCTGATCGAGGTCAACGGCCAGGCGCTGATCGACCACGGCATGGACCGGCTCGCCGCTGCGGGTGTGGAGTCCTGTGTCGTCAACGTGCATTACCTTGCAGATCTGGTCGAGGTTCACGTCCGTCGCCGCCCCGATATGGAAATCCTGATTTCCGACGAGCGCGAACAGCTTCTGGAAACCGGCGGCGGCATCAAGAAGGCCCTGCCGCTGCTGGGTGGGGAGCCTTTCTTCCAGCTCAATGCCGATACCTGCTACTGGATCGAAGGCGTCAAGCCGAACCTCGAACATATGATCGAAGCCTGGGACGAGAGCCGCATGGACGCACTGCTTCTGGTCGCTGAAACGGTGAAGGCGGTAGGCTATTCCGGCCGTGGCGATTTCGACATGGCCAAGGATGGGGCCCTGACGCGGCGGTTGGAAAAGGGTGTCACGCCCTTTGCCTATGCAGGCGCCACCATCTTGCATCCGCGCCTGTTCGAAGATGCCCCGGAAGGGCCGTTCTCCATGAACAGTCTTTTTGACAAGGCCATTGAAGCCGGGCGTCTTTACGGCGTTCAGATGGAAGGCCTGTGGCTGCATATCGGGACGCCGGACGCGATCCGCGATGCCGAATACGCCGTGCGCGAGAGTGCCGCCTGAGGATGGCCCGCAGCGCGCGCCTCTGGTCTGTCCCGCCGTCCGTCCCATTTCTGAAAACGCTGGTCGACACCCTGCTCGACGGCACCTTGATCCCCGGCTTTCGTCCGCTGGATGATCCGCTGCTGCTGCCGTCGGTCACGCTGTATCTGCCGACACGCCGTGCAGCGCGCCTGCTGCCTGAACTTTTCCAGCAGCGGTTCGATGGCCGGCCGGTTCTGCTACCTGCCATCCGCCCGGTGGGCGATGCCGATGAGGACGCCCAGAGCCTGACCGCCAACGCGGATCTGGAACCCTTGCCGCCAGCGATGCCCCTTCTGGAACGCCATCTGGCGATGACGCGGCTGGTGAAGGCCTGGAAGGGCATGCTGCGCCGGGAAGCCCTCAGCCTCAGGTCCGATGAGCCTCTCGGCCTTCCGGCCTCGACGGCCGACGCCGCCTGGCTGGCGGCGGATTTGCTGACGTTGATGGACGAGGTCGAGACGGAAGAAGCCGACTGGTCGGAGCTGTCCGGTCTGGTGCCGGAGGATCATGCCCGGTACTGGCAGATCACGCTCGATTTCCTCCAGATCGTGCGCGAGGCCTGGCCGGCGCATCTCGCCGAACTGAAGATGATGGACCCGAAGGCTCGCCGGTCCGCGCTGATCCGGCGGGAGGCCGAGCGCCTGGAAAGGACACCTCCGCACGGCCCGGTTATTGTCGCGGGCGTCACCGGCTCCGTTCCGGCCACTGCGGAACTGCTGAAAGTGGTGTCGAGGCTGGAAGCCGGTGTCGTTGTTCTGCCGGGGTTGGACCGGCATCTGGACAACCGCTCCTGGGCAGTTCTCGGACAGAGGACCGGCAAGGCGTCCACGCGCAAGGGTGTGGCGCCAGCGGGCACGGCAACCTTGCCGTCCCATCCGCAATATTCGCTGAAGCAGTTGCTTGACCGTTTGGGAGCTGCGCGGGAAGAGGTCGCAACGCTTGGGCCAGACCCGGACCAGGGCCTCCTGTTGCGCGAGGAACTTGTCTCCGAAGCGCTCCGCCCGGCCGACACCTCCGATGGCTGGACAGCTTATCTGGACAGCCGTTCGGAAACGGACAGGGCGAAGGCTCTCGAAGGCGTCTCGATCATGACCGCCCGCAACGAGGCAGACGAAGCCTTGAGCGTGGCGATTGCCTTGCGTGAAGCCATCGAGCGTCAGGAAAGCGCAGCGCTGATTTCGCCGGACCGCATGCTGACGCGCCGGGTCGCAGCCGAGCTTGCCCGCTGGAACATCCAGGTCGACGACAGTGCCGGCCGCCCGCTCGATCAGACCGCACCGGCGATCCTTGCGATCCTGGCCGCGAAACTCGCGCTCGGTGGCTGCGAGCCGATCGATCTTCTGGCGCTGCTGAAACATCCGCTGACACGGCTTGGCCTGCCGGTGAAGGACATTCGGTCTGCCGCCCGTGCGCTGGAGCGTGGTGTCGTCCGCGGGCCGCGCGCCCGGCCGGGTACCGCAGGCTTGCGTCTGGCTGTCGAGGCAAGCCGGGAAGAGGTGGGCAAGGCCCACACGCCGCGCTGGAAGAAGATCCACGACGAAGACTGGGACGTCATCGGGAACCTGGTCGACCGGCTGTCGCTTGCGGTGAAGCCACTGGAAGAGCTCGCCGAGGAAAGCGGAACGATCCTGTTGACCGATCTCGCCCGGTGCCATGTCGAGGTGATCGAAGCGATCTCGATTGACCACGAAGGCTCGGTGGCGGAACTCTATTCCGGCGAGGCGGGTGAGGCCTTGGCCCAGTTCCTGACCGGGCTTCTGGAAGCAAGCTCAAGCGGTCTGGAAATTCCTCCCGGCGAATGGCCATCCGTTCTGCCCGCGCTGATGTCCGGTCAGGCTGTGCGGCGCAGGCTGCCGGGCGACCAGCGGGTACAGATCCTCGGCCCCATGGAAGCACGGCTCCAGGCCTTCGATTTCGCCATCCTGGGCGGCCTCAACGAAGGTATCTGGCCGCAGCGTACCCGGAACGACCCGTGGCTGAACCGGCCAATGAAACGCGACATGGGGCTGGAGCCGCCAGAACGCAGGCTAGGTTCGGCTGCACATGATTTCGCGCAAGGCATGGGCGCGCGGCGTGTCCTTCTTTCGCGTGCCGCCCGCTCCGACGGCGCGCCCACTGTTGCGTCCCGCTGGCTGCAACGTCTGACGACGCTTGCCGGGCCGGATCTGACGAAGAAGCTGGAAGCGCAAGGTCGGGTCTATTCCGCCCTGGCTGCCCAGCTTGACCGGCCGGAAGGCGCGGTACGGCCTGCATCCCGTCCCCATCCGCGTCCTCCTCTGGCTGCGCGCCCGAAATCGCTCTCGATCACGGAAATCGAGCGCCTCATCCGTGATCCCTATGCAATTTTCGCCCGTCATGTCCTTGAGTTGCAGCTGGTGGATCCGATTGGAGGGGAACCGGGGGCGGCCGACAAGGGCAATCTCGTTCACGACGCGCTCGCCGACTTCCTACTGACCTGGACCGGCCCTTTTGACGACAGCGCCGTCAAGGCCCTGACGGAAATCGGTGAAGAGCTGTTCGAGCCGCTCGATGCCTTTCCGGCGATCCGGGCCCTCTGGTGGCCGCGCTTCCAGAAGATTGCGGCTGGCTTCGTTGCCTATGAAGCAAGACGTTCGCAGCACGTCAGTCAGCGGTTTCTGGAAATCGGCGGCGGTGTGGAGATGAAGCTGCCGGGCTTCGATTTCCGCCTGCGTGGCCGGGCGGACCGGATCGACCTTCTGACTGGTGGTGGGCTTTCGGTGGTCGATTACAAGACAGGCCAAGTGCCTTCGCAAAAGCAGGTCGACGCATTGCTGTCGCCGCAATTGCCTCTGGAAGCTGCGATGATCCGGCGGTTCGGGTTCAAGGATGTGCCAGCGGATGCACCGATTTCCGAGCTTTTGTATCTGCAGCTCAAGGGCGGCAGCGAACCGGTGATCGAAGCGCCGCGAAACCCCAAGGACACGTCGCTGGAAGATCTGGTGGAAGATGCCTGGAAACGGCTGGAACAGTTGATCGCCCACTATGTCAGGGAAGACATCGGCTACCTCTCCCGTGCCCGTGTCATGCGCGAGCGGCAGATGGGCGGTGATTACGATCATCTTGCCAGAACGCAGGAATGGGCACTTGGATCGGAGGAGCCGTCATGAGCTTTCAGATCCCCGAGGTGACCAGACAGCGGCAGGACCTTGCCTCCCGTCCGCGAGCCTCTGCCTGGGTGAGCGCCAATGCCGGATCGGGCAAGACCTTCGTGCTGTCCCGCCGTGTGGTGCGGCTGCTGCTCGACGGTACCGATCCCTCCCGCATTCTGGCTCTGACCTTCACCAAGGCGGCAGCCGCCGAAATGGCAACCCGTGTCTTCAAGATCCTCGGTGAATGGGTCACCAAGGATGATGAAGCACTCGCAGGCGAATTGCAGGACATTGAAGGCCGCAAGCCCGATGCCGCGCGTCTGGCCATGGCGCGCCGCCTGTTTGCCCGCGCGCTGGAAACGCCGGGCGGGCTGAAGATCCAGACCATCCACGGCTTCTGCGAATCTCTTTTGCACCAGTTTCCGCTGGAGGCGAATGTCGCCGGCCATTTTGCCGTGCTCGACGACCGGGTGGCGGCGGAACTCATGGCAGCTTCGCGCGCCACCGTTCTGCATGTTGCCGAGACCGAGCCGGACAGCGCTTTCGGCAGGGCGCTTGCGTCTGTCATCGATCTGATGAGCGACGGCGGCGCCCAGAAGGCGCTGGACGAATTGATTCAGAGCCGCGATGCCTTCCGCCGCTGGACGGTCGATGCCGGCGATCTGGAAACCGCTCTTGCGGAACTGGCCGAGCTTCTGGAAACGGATCCCAAGCTGCGGCTGGCGGACTTCGACAAACAATTCCGAAGCGCTTGCCCCCTCGATCTGAACACCTGTCTTGCCTATGCCGAAGCCCTGCGCACCGGCACCAAGACCGATCAGGCGCGCGCGGACGATCTCGTTGCTGCCGCCAAGCTCACCGGCAGTGCCGCTTTCCGCGAAGCCTGGCAGGCGATCTTTCTGACCGCCAAGCTTGAGCCGCGCAAGTCGCTCGCCACCAAGAAGGTCGCCGAGGCGTTCCCCCAGATGCTTGAAGCGCTGGAAGCCGAACAACAGCGCCTGATGGAGCTGCTGGACCAGCGCCGCAAGGTGGCAACCTATGAGGGGACCTCCTCGCTGCTGCGACTGGCCGATGCCGTGATCGGTCACTACGAACGTGCCAAGATTGCCCGCGGCTATCTCGACTTCGAGGATCTGGTGGTCAAGACGGCAACGCTGTTGCAGAAGTCGGACGCAGCGCTCTGGGTGCACTACAAGCTTGACCAGGGGCTCGATCATATCCTCGTCGACGAAGCCCAGGACACCAGCCCGCGCCAGTGGGAGGTGGTGACCTCGCTGGCCTCGGAATTCTTCGCCGGGACCGGCGCGAGAGACAGGGTGCGCACGTTGTTTGCGGTAGGCGACGAAAAACAGTCGATCTACTCGTTCCAGGGGGCCGTCCCGGCCTATTTCGATGCCATGCGCCGGTCTTTCTCCGGCAAGGCGAAGGCGGCCGAACTGGAGTTCCATTCGGTCAATCTGCAACTTTCCTTCCGCTCCACACCGGATGTGCTGGGGGCGGTCGACAAGGTGTTCCACGACGAGAGTGCCCACAGAGGCCTTTCACAGGACGTGAAAGCACCGGTTCATGAAGCCATCCGGCGGGACCCGGGGATCGTCGATCTGTGGCCTCTGGAGGCCGAAGCCGAGATCGAGGAGCCGGACGACTGGCGCCAGCCGATTGACCATGTCGGCTCGGGTAGCCCGATGCTGAAGGTGGCAAGGCGTATCGCGGCCGAGATCGCCCAGTGGATGCGTGACGGCACGGCAGATCCCGGTGATGTGATGATCCTCGTCCGCAAGCGCGGGCCTTTTGTCGAAGCGCTCAACCGGGAACTGAAGGAGCTGGACATTCCGGCTGCCGGCAGTGACCGCCTTGTGCTGACGGACCATATCGCGGTTCAGGATCTCGCTGCCCTCGGCCGGTTCCTGCTGCTGCCGGAAGACGACCTGTCGCTTGCCTGCGTGTTGAAGAGCCCCCTGTTCGACCTGACAGACGACGACCTGCTGGAGGTTGCCCGGGAAACGCCGGAAAAGGTGCGGCCTGGAACGCTGTGGCAGATGCTGGTGAAGCGGTCCGACACGTCTGACAAGTGGAAGGCTGTCCGCGCAAAGCTGGAAGACTGGCGCGCACGAGCCGACTTCGTGCCGCCTTACGAATTCTATGCCCGCCTTCTGGGGGCTGATGGCGGCCGCAAGGCTTTCCGCGCCCGGCTCGGGGTGGAGGTCGATGACGTTCTGGACGAGTTCCTGGCGCTCACCATCGCCTATGAGCAATCCGGCACGCCGGGCCTGGAAGGCTTTCTTGCCTGGATGGCAGCGGCACCGACCGAGATCAAGCGCGAGCTGACCAACACCAAGGGCATGGTCCGCATCATGACCGTGCATGGATCCAAGGGGCTGGAAGCACGCATCGTCGTCCTGGTCGATCCGGGTGCGCCCCCGGTCAGTGCAATCCACGATCCGGCCTTTCTGCCGCGCAAGCGCCTGGAAAACGATCTGCTGCCACCGGCCCTGGTCTGGCTGCCGCCCAAGGCAGATCGGACACCCTGGCACGATGCGGCGGTGGAAGCCCTGCGGGATGCGCAGGAGGAAGAATACCGGCGCCTCTTGTATGTGGCGCTGACCCGCGCCGAAGACAGGCTGATCGTCTGCGGCTGGGAACCGAAACGCGGTGCCCACGAAAACTGCTGGTACTCCATGGTCTCGCGGGCGCTGAAACCCGAGGCACGTGAGCTGACCGAAAGGGATGGGTCCGTTTCTGCCTGGCGCTGGCAGAAGGAAGGAGCCACTGCCGAGCCGGAGGCAGGTGGCGCCGTGCACAGGTCTGAAGAGCCGCCCAGCGAGGAACCGCCGCTGCCGGACTGGCTCTCCACCCCTGTCCGCCCACTTCCCAAGAAGAAGCGCCTTCAACCCTCGAGGGCTTTTGAGGCGATGGAGGAAAAGGAAGGCATCGAGCCGGTGCCTGCGGTCTCCCGTCTGCAGGCGGGCAGGGACCTCGCGTCCTGGCCTCTGGAGCGTGGTCGTTTGATTCACCGCCTTCTGGAACTGTTGCCGGACATTGCCGAAGACGAACGCATGGCCGCATCGGAGGCCTATCTGAAACAGGCCCTCAAACCGGAATTCGCGGACCGAAGTCCCCACCTTCTGCGCGAGGTGGCGGCGATTCTGGACATGCCGGAATTCGAGACCCTGTTTTGCGGTCATGCCCGCGCCGAAGTTCCGCTGGTCGGGACGATTCGGGCAAGCGATGGCACGGAAGTCGAGATCTCCGGCCAGATCGACCGGCTCGTGGTTGAGGATAACCGGGTGGTGATTGTGGATTACAAGACCAATTTCCATCCGCCGGCGTCAGTTGCCGAAATCCCGCTCGAGTACCGCGCACAGCTTTGTGTTTACAGGGAAATGCTGAAGAAGATTTATCCGGGCAGGGAGATTTCCGCCCAGCTTCTGTGGACCGCGGTGCCGAGCCTGATGGAAATCCCCGAAAAGGTGCTGGAAGAAACCTTCGCCGGACTGCGTCCTGACGGCACATCGGGTTGACGGCAGGCCTTCGGCTTCCTACGTTCTTGCCAACTGACGCGCTTACATCGGGTAGGCGCGCTCCTGAGACCTACGAGATCTAGTTATGGCTACCACACAAGTTACCGACTCTTCCTTCGAAGCCGAAGTTCTGAAATCCGACGCACCGGTCGTGGTCGACTTCTGGGCCGAATGGTGCGGTCCGTGTAAGATGATTGCCCCGGCTCTTGAAGAAATCTCCGAGGAGATGGACGGCCAGGTGAAGATCACCAAGCTCAACATCGACGAGAACCAGGACATGGCCATGAAATACGGCGTCCGGTCCATTCCGATGCTGATCCTGTTCAAGGATGGTGAGCCGATGGCAACCCAGATCGGTGCCGCGCCGAAAGGCAAGCTCTCCGATTGGATCAAGAGCGCCCTTTAACAGCGACAAGAGTCTGCGGCTGACCGGCTGCGGTTCATATGAGCGCATCCGGCGGGTAAGCGAAAGCCTATCCGCCGATCCTCTTTGAAAAATCCTCAACCGGTCGTATAAGCACCCGCAAACAGTCTGAGCAAACGGATCATTCATGAGCGACGAAAACAAAACCCCGGAAGAGCAGTCGGCAGAAGCAACGCCGGAAACTGCAGCAGCGGAACAGCCGGAAGCTGTCGAGGCAGCCGGTGTAGATCCGATCGAAGTTCTGCAAGCTGAAAACGCGGAACTGAAGGACCGTGCGCTTCGTGTCATGGCGGAAATGGAAAACCTGCGCCGCCGCACGGAAAAGGAAGTCAAGGATGCCCGCCAGTACGCAGTGTCCGGCTTCGCCCGTGACATGCTGACGGTCTCCGACAACCTGCGCCGCGCGCTTGAAGCATTGCCGGAAGACGACCGCAAGAACGCCGACGCGGGTGTTGCTTCGCTGATTGAAGGCGTTGAGATGATCGAGCGCGATCTGCTCAACCAGCTTGAAAAGAACGGCGTCAAGAAGCTGGACCCGGAAGGCCAGAAGTTCGATCCGAATTTCCACCAGGCGATGTTCGAAGTGCCGAACACCGAAGTGCCGAACAACACCGTGGTACAGGTGATGCAAGCCGGCTACGTCATTGGCGAGCGCGTGCTGCGCCCGGCCATGGTCGGCGTTTCCAAGGGCGGTCCGAAGGATGTCGCAGCAACGGCGGAAGCCGGGCAGACAGTCGACAAGAACGCCTGAGGTCAACCGGCCTTATAGCTTTTGAAGGGGCTGCTTTCGCATCGTGCGGAGCAGCCCCTTTTCTTTGGGCGCACCATATCAGGCGGATCTCAAAGCCGGGCCAGTCAGACCCCTTCCATGTTTCCAGTGTGATTTCTTTGTCTTCAAGGGGGGGGGCGATCACCGGTGCGACACGCCACGGGATGACAAAGATCCGGACCTCAGGTAATGCCTTCGAGAAGACCGTGGGGCGGGGGGACGGAATGCTGCTGCAATTGCTGGATTATCTCGGAGTGGCGGTGTTCGCCATTACCGGCGGCATCGTCGCCTCGCGCAAGCAACTGGATATCGTTGCCCTGTTGTTCTTTGCCACGCTGACAGGGATCGGTGGTGGAACCCTGCGTGACCTCCTGTTGGGCCTGCCGGTTTTCTGGGTGGAGAACGAAGCGTACCTGCTGGTGTGCTTCGTCGTCAGCGCGCTCGTCTGGTATTTCGCTGAATGGATCGAAAAGCTCAGCAAACCTTTGAGGTGGGCCGATGCTGTGGGGATCGCAGCCTATTCGGTCATGGGGGCGGCCAAAGCCTTGACGGTGGGGGACACGATCCTGGTAGCAATCCTCATGGGCGTCTCCACCGCAACCTTCGGCGGTATCCTGCGGGATACCATCGCTGATGAGCCCTCTTCCATCGTGAAGCCTGAGATCTATGTGGGCGCGGCCTTTGCAGGGGCGGGCGGCTTCGTGGTGCTGATGCAACTGGGGGCACCGCAATTGCTTGCAGCGATCATTGCCGCAAGCTTTGCGCTGATCCTGCGCGGAGGCGCTATCCTGCGTGGCTGGACCTTGCCGGGCCATCGCTCGGGAACGGGCCCGACCAACTGATAGCCTTGGCGGAGGTGAGCGCCCTGAAACGACAAAAGCCGGTCCACGAGGAACCGGCTTTACGTTTTTTCGGATTGTGTTTGGCGTCGTCAAAAGAACGCGCCAGCCCTTTCCAGCGGGCCGTACCTGCGTGCTGGCGCAAGCCGCCAGCATGGCTTCAAGGCTTAATAAACAAGCCCGGAGCAGGCTGACACGTAGTAAATCAGCCCAAGTGCGATTGCCGGAAGGCTCGCCGAATAGGCAAGCGTCGTCAGCATGTTAAACTCCTTCAAATTCAAATTGGGAAGCGACCTCATAGTGGCCAGACCATCGTCCGGGCAACCCTCACGGGCACACTCTTTGGTGGTTTCCCACGACTGATCGTCGATATGGGTGCTTCTTGGCGCAACTTCCAGTGATCAGGTTCTCAAAAAAACGTGTGCTGCCAGCGCGTAATCGGCAAGGCCTGTGCGCTGGGCGGGCAGAAACAGCGTGCGCTGTCCATAGTAGCGCCGCCCGGCCTTGCTGCCCTGGGTGAGGTCCTTCAGATCGGCGGCCCATTCCAGGTCCGGTCGCGGCGGCTCGCTCAGGTCGGTGGTGAACAGCCGGGCTTCCTGCAACAGCTCTGTTGGCAACTGCGCATCGGGATCAAGCACATCGATATGACACCCGGCGGGAGGATCGAGATAGGTAAGGGCGTGGTAGGTGCCAGTATCGCTTTCCGGCCCGGCGATGCAGATCATGTCCGCGCCTTCCTGCGCGGCGTAGATTTCGCTGGTGACACCGACATTCACCCCCTTCAGGGCAGGCAGGGCGGCCACCCGCTTCTGGATTTCCGGTGAGACGCCTGCCAGCAGGATTGATGTCAGATTGCGCACGGCGGCGTAGCTGCTCACCAGCCGGGGTAGTCTCGGGTCGTTGCCGATGATCAGCAGCCGTGTTGTATCCTCACGGGAGAGATAGCTTGCGCCGAGCGCATGAAGACCGGAGGTACGCCACACGGTGAGGCGTATCCCGTCCAGAAGGGCAATCGGTTGTCCGCCAGAGCCGGAAAACAGCAGATAGAGACTGGAGGAGAGTCCGGCCTGTTCCGGAAGATCCAGCGCCAGGGAACAGCCGATGTAACCGCGCTTGACGTCACCCTGTGCGGTGAAGTCGGTCCACGCCGGCTGTACGGTGAGCGCGCCTTGCTGCTGGTTCAGCCGGCCGATGGCCAAGGGGGATGCCTGAGGCGCGACGGTGCTGGAGCGATAGGCTCGGCGCAGCGTTTCCAGGACGGCCCTGTCTTCCAGGCAAGCATCAATCTCGTCGCTGGAGATAATACGCATGTGAGTGTCGGCCGGTCAGGCGGCGTTGCGATTGCCCGGTCCTGCCAGACCTTTGATGCCGGACGCTGGTTGGGACGAGGTGTTCAATTCCCGCAGCTGGTCGGCTTCCTTGTGCCACTTCGCGGCTTCCCGGCGCTTCACGCGGGCTTCCTTGCGCCAGCGGCCCTGCTTGGCCCATGCGCCAAGTCCGCCGATGATGATGCCGACACCCAGACTTGCGAAGATGATCCAGAACAGTGGAATGTCCGGGATCGTCAGGCGCGGGTCCTGCGGGTCGAGGGGGTTGAGCGACAGGGAAACCGTATGGCGGTTTGCCACTGACAATGGGATCAGGACCACCGCGATTGCGAACAAGATCACGTTTTTAAGGAAACGGGTCACTGGGTTCTCCCGGTTTTGGCCAGATCAGACGTCGATTTTAAATGGCGTGTCGTGGCGAGCGCAATCAGTCGTCGCCGTGATCCACACCATCGTTCAACCGTATACGCATTTCCTTGCCGGTTTTGAAGAAGGGTACGAATTTTTCATCCACTTCCACCTTCTGGCCGGTGCGTGGATTGCGGCCGACACGAGCGGGGCGGTTCTTGACGGAAAACGCGCCGAAGCCGCGCAATTCCACGCGGTCGCCACGCATAAGCGCCTCGGTGACCTCATCCAAGATGGCGTTGACGATGTTCTCAACGTCCCGTTGATAGAGATGCGGATTTTGTTCGGCAATATGCTGAACCAGCTCAGATTTGATCATGACGTGCCCCCTCGTTTACGGATTTTTGTCTGCCCCGCCAGAAGCCTGCCAAACGGATACGAGCCCGTCAAGCGTAAGCCCCCGTGGAATCAGCCCCTTAGCTTCACTAACCGGCTCCAGAAGAGCCGATCCGATGCCTTTTCCGAACTCTCGCGAGACTCGCGAGGAAAACGGCAGTTCTTCCAGATTATCGTTGGTGGTCCAGGTGACGACCGGAAGATCCTTCGCAACACCCTTTTCAGTTACCAGCCAGTCGATTGCTGCATCTTCGCCGCCAATGGCATCGACCAGCTTTTCCGTTTGGGCATCGTGGCCCGTCAAAATGCGTCCATCGGCCAGTTCCTTGGCTCTGGGCAGGTCCATGGACCGCCGCTCGGCGACCAGGGACACGAACCAGTCGTAGGAGTTGTTGACCAGCTTCTGCAGCATGGCGCGCGCCTCCGGGGTTGTCTCTGAATAGAAGTCAGGCTCCGCCTTCAATGGGGCGCTCTTGACCGCATCCATCTCGACACCGACCGTTTCCATGAGTTTGCTGATATTGCCAAACTGGAACAGAACGCCGATGGAGCCGGTGATGGAATTGTATCTTGCCACGATATGATCGGATGCAAGAGCGATCATGTAGCCTGCGGAGGTGCCGATGGTCCGGATTTCGGCAACCACCGGTTTCTTCTCGGAAAGCTTGCGCAGAGCCTCGTAGAGCGCTTCGCCGCCGGTCGTGCTGCCGCCGGGGGAATTGATCGAGATCACCACACCCTTGACCGCGTCGGACTTGCCGATCTTGTCGATCATCTGCAAGGTCTTGCGGCTTTCGAGGATGACGCCTTCGATCGGAATGCGCGCGATATGTGCTGACCGTTTGGATAATTCCGAGCCGCCAGAGAGGTATAGCATCCCTCCGATCAGGGCGGCGGCGATGACCACAAAGGTCGCGATCCGCCAGAAGGTAACTTTACGTCTGAGGCGCCGTCTGTCCACCAGCGCGTCAACATCTACCGACATGAATACGAAGTCCCCGACAAGAGCTTATGAAAACCAATAACATACATAGGGTGACCGTTGTAGGAAATGCAATCGTCTTAGCCCACTTTGACATCACAATAAGGCAGATTCTGGCAAGCCGGCGCAGTTTCATGTTTTCTTCAACTTCAATCGACCGCTTGTCGGGGTTCGGTGCGGCCATGAAATGCGGTCGGCGAAGAGCGGACCCGGCGTAGGTTTTGGCCGGTCTTCGCCCTCTTGGAGCGTTTGTCTACCGAACGCTGATGTTGCCGCGCTCTGCCACATGTTTGTGCGCACCACGCGCTTTACAGCCAGCCGTAGCCGCAAAAAAAAGCCCCGCGGCAAACCGCGGGGCTCTTGTTCGATTTAGCGTGCAGGTGCCGTAACGGCCGTAACGTCCTGCACTCTGCAGGGTCTCAGTTGATCGACGTCAGCTGGATTTCGAACGTCAGTGCCTGGCCGGCCAGCGGGTGGTTGGCATCCAGAATGACTTCGTTTTCGGAAATCTCCACAACGGTCACGGTCATCATCTGGCCGTTCTCTGTCTGCGCCTGAAGCTGCAGACCAACTTCCAGCGGGATGTTGTCCGGAATGTTGCTGCGCGGAACAGCCTGGCGAGCCCCCGGATTGTGGGCGCCATAGGCGTTGTCCGGTTCGATGCGGACCGTCTTCTCGTCTCCGACCTTCATGCCCGGGATAGCCTGATCGAGGCCCGGGATGATCTGGCCGGATCCCACGGTGAATTCCAGCGGGTCGCGCCCCTCGGAGCTGTCAAAGACGGAGCCGTCGTCCAGTGTGCCTTTATAGTGAAGACGAACCGTGTCGCCGCTTTTGGCTTCGGTCATGATGCCTATCGCAATTCTGTCTATTGGGTGAGTTTTGAGGCCGCGTTTCTGTGGCGGGTGCTCGTCGTGTCCCCAAGCCTAAAGGACGGGCCGCAAAAGTAAAGGCTGGCGGTTCGATAGCTTCTGGATAGTCTTGCGTACAATTCACGCCGGAAATGGTGCAACCACGGCAGCGACCGCTTCACACGGTGGGTCTGGTGCCGTGGTTCTACTTCGTTAGATGGTGCGGCCGCGCTTATTTCTTGCCGAAATTGGCGCCGAGCCGCATCTGGATGTAGTCATGTGCGGTCATCGGCTCATATTTGCCTTCCGGACCGCTGAGGAGGGTGTCCATATTCGCCTGGGCGAAATAGGCCATCGAGTAGCGGGGGCCAAGATATTCGTCCGGCTTGGGCATGCGCACGCGGTGCAGGTTGGACAACAGCTTGTCGTCCGACCAGCGCATCAACATGTCGCCGATGTTGCAGGTGATCACGCCTTCCAGCGGCGGCACGTCGGTCCAGGCAATCGCCCGGCCCTGGCTGTCCTTGCCCGGGCAAAGCTGCAGGCCGCCCTGTCCCGCCTTCTGATGCAGCAGGGTCAGACAATCGAAATCGGTATGGGCACCGGCCCGCCAGAACTTGAAATCCTCGGGCTTGGCATCTTCCATGCCCAGATAGTGGATCAGCCGCAGGGTCGACTGATATTCCGGCGTCAGCGGATCGTGCCCCTCTGTGAAGAAATCCGCCGGAAACGTCAGCTTGTCGGCAAAGCAGGACAGAACCTTCATCGCCAGCGCCCAGTTGTGCCGCTCGAACGCCAGCATGGTCGCCTTGAAGCCGGAGAGCTCTTCTCCGGTCGGCCAGAGGCCCTTCATGCGCGGCAGGGTGATCTGGTAGCTTTCCTTCTGGTCGGCCGTGCCGGTGGAGGGGCGAACCTGCGCCTTGAACTCCCAGCCGGCGTTTGTGCCGGGCCGAAGGGGGTATTTTTCCTTTGTTTCGGCAGGCAAGTCGAAGAAACCGGCGGACAGCCGGAAAGCTTCGTCGATCAGGTCCTGCGGAATGCCGTGGTTGCTGAGCTGGAAAAAGCCGATCTCGGTCGCCGCGGCCCACAGATCCTCGGTGATCTCGGCCTTGCGGGAAAAAAAGTCCGACATGTCGACCTGTGGAATGGCACGGTCGACCGTTTCGCCGACGCCGCCAAAGCCTTTTTCCTTTTCCAGTTCGACGAGCCCATAGGATGCAGAGGTGCTCATATTTCCGTTCTCCTTGACAAAGAGGTCCGGGAGCAATGACCCGTGCCGAACGGCACTGACAGCTTCTACTCCACACAAGATTGCGCCTGCAGGAGGCAGGCGGTGTGCCATCAGGCCAGGGCGGCGCGGGCCCGGTCAGGCGCCATCATGTCCTTTCTGCGTTCCATCAGTTTCCGGGTGACACGCCTGGCGTCCGCGCCGAGCCCGGCCAGATCCAATCCGGGGATCAAGCCGTCCCGGACGATCTGCCGTCCGCCAACGAAGCTGTGGCGCAGGTGTGCGGCGCCTGTCAGCATCGGCGCCAGAGCCGGGTCGTGAAGGCCCATATTGCGGGGTGCCGAAATGTCGAAAATGGCAATGTCGGCGATCATTCCAGGGCGCAGCACGCCCGTCTCTTCAAGGCCGAGCACCTTTGCGCCGCCTTCGGTTGCCCAGTTCAGCAGGGTTTCGGCGCGCACGGCCTCCACGCCCTTCGTGGCCCGGTGCAGGGCGAAGGCGCTGTAAAGTGCGGCCCCCATGTCGGCCGCCTCGTTTGCGCCTGCGCCATCAACGGCCAGGGATACATGGCCGCCGGCCTCATGAAGGGCGTCAGCCGGGGCAATACCCGAGCCGAGCCTCGCATTTGCCTGCGGGCAATGCGCCATGCCGGTGCCGGTTTCCGCAAGAAGCTGCACTTCGTCGCGGTCGCATTCCACCAGATGGGCGAACCAGACATCCGGCCCGAGCCACTCCTGCCCGGCAAGCCAGTCGACCGGCCGCTTGCCGTATTTCGCCAGGGTGAAGTCGACATAGGTCCGGTTTTCCGAAAGATGCGAATGCAGGCGCAGGCCCTTGCCGCGGGCAAAGCGGGCGATGTCGGCAAGCTCACCGGCATCGACGTTGAAGGTCGGTGTGGTCGGTGCGACGGCAACCCGCCGGACGGAAGCCGGAGACGGATCATGCCAACGGTTTGCCGTTCTCTCGATGCTTGCCAGAAAGGCGTCCAGTGTCTCGCTGGGGGAGGGCGGCAGGCTTGGGTCGGGAAAGGACCGGCCCTTGGTACCGCCGCCGCGCGCCAGAACGAAACGGATGCCGAGGGCTTCGGCTTCTTCAAAAAGCACGTCCGCCGGATCGTAGTCGTAACGGTCTGAAAAGACGTAGTGATGATCGCAGACTGTCGTCGTTCCGGTCAGCAGCAATTCCGCCAGCCCGATCCGGGCCGATACACGAAGGGTCTCCTCGTCGATCAGCGGCCAATAGCTGTAGGGAACGGTCATGAGCCAGTCGTCGAGCGGCGCATTCATGCCTTCCGGCACAGCCTTCAGCACCGACTGGAACAGGTGGTGATGGGTGTTCACCAGACCGGGTGTGACGACACATCCGCTCGCATCGACGAGCCGTTCGCCTTCCTGCGGCTGAAGGTGGCCGATGTCCGTAATCCGGCCGTCCTGAACTCTGACGGCACCGCTGAGGCGGTCTCCATCCCGGTTTCCGGTCAGGCCATAATCTATGTTGGTGATCAGGAAGTCGGTCATTTCTGCCCTTTCGGCAGCGACCAGGGAAAGAAGATCCGCTGCGCGACGCTGACCAGCTGGAACAGGACGAGCGATATGATCACCAGGATGACCAGCCCGGCCCAGGCCTGCGGCAGTTTGAACATCGACGTGGAAAACTGGATGAAGTAGCCGATGCCCTTATCGGCCGCGACGAATTCGGAGACGACAGCGCCGATGACCGACAGCGTGATCGAAATCTTCATGCCGGAGAAGATGTAGGGCGTCGCGAAGGGTAGACGGATCTGGGTGATTTCCCGGAAGGAGGGCGCGCGCAGCGACCTGGACAGTTCGATCAGTTCCGGCGGCGTGGCAGCCAGACCCGTCGTCATTGAGACGACCAGCGGGAAGAACGAGATCATGAAGGTGATCACGACACGCGGCGCATCGCCGGTGCCCAGCACCACGATGATGATCGGTGCGACGGCGACCACCGGAACAGACTGGATGACAACCAGCAACGGATAGAACGCACCGGAAAGAAGTCTGGATTTGGCAAGGCCGACGGCAATCGGAAGCGAGATGACAAACGAAACCGCATAGCCGATGAGGGCGACCCGCAGCGTGGCCCAGACATGCTCCATCCAGCGCCCCGCCGAAACGCTTTCAAAGCCACCCAGAATGCGGGACGGGGCCGGCAGCACGAAGGAGGGAACGGCAAACAGCCGTGTTCCGGCCTCCCAGACAATCAGGATCAGGAGAAAGGTGATCAGCGGAAGCACGGCCGGCATGCGGAGCAGCTTTTCGGAGATCGGCACTCGCTGCACCTGACGGTCCTGCGTTGAGGTGGTCTTGGCCATGGCGGGGTCTTGCGTCTCGCTGGCAGTCATCAGGCGGCTTCCTTCCGGATGAGGAGCGAACGGAGTTCAGCCGAAAAATCCTGCATCTCTGGTGTCCTCAACGCGCTTTCGTCCCGTGGGCGGGCGGTCGGCACCTGAAGGTCCGCGATGATCTGCCCGGGACGCTCGCTCAGCACCAGGATCCTGTCTGCCAGCAGCGCGGCCTCCGGAATCGAGTGGGTGATAAAGAGCACGGTCTTCGGGCTTGCCTGCCACAGCCGCAGAAGCTCTATGCCCATGGCATCGCGGGTCAGGGCATCAAGCGCTGAAAACGGCTCATCCATCAGCAGAATGTCCGGATTGAGAAACAGCGCCCGGGCAATGCCGACCCGCTGCTGCATGCCGCCGGAAAGTTCCGACGGCAGGCGCTTTTCGAAGCCATTCAGGCCGACAGTTTCAATGATCGCGCGCGCCTGGGCGCGGTCTTCGTTCGTCACCCGGCCGTATTTGTGGCGCACCGGGAAGACGACGTTGTCCTCGATGTTGGCCCAGGGCAGCAATGTCGGTTTCTGGAACACGATGCCGACATCGTCCCTTGGCATCGTCACTTCCTTGCCGAAGACGCTCACCGTTCCCTTGGAAGGTTTCATCAGACCGGCGGTCAGCCTCAGCAAGGTCGATTTTCCGCATCCGGATGGGCCGAGCACCGCAACAAACTCATGCTGTGCGATGGTGACGGTAACCCCGTCCAGGGCGGTAACGGACCCCGAGCCGGTCAGAAAAGTCTGACCGACCGAGGAAAAGCTGATCGCGTTGCTGGTGAGCGCCACTTGAGGGTTACTCCGCAGCCGGCAGGAACGAGCGGTTGACGGCGTCTTCAGGCTTCAGGGACGCCGGGTCCAGGTCCTGCGCTGCGGCCACGCGGGACCATGTTGCCGCCAGCCGGTCAGCGTCGATGGTGCCGAGCGGGAATTTCTCCGTGACCTCGTTGAAGGCGAGCTTGGACGCATCCAGCCAGGACCCTTTGACGTCTTCCGCCGAAAGCTCGGGCACCTGAGCGGCAACAGCCGCTGCTGCCTTGTCCGGGTTTGCGTAGGCAAATTCGAGAGACTTCTTGAAGGCCGCCACGAAGCGCTTGGCAACGTCCGGGCGTTCTTCAAGGAACTTGTCACTGGCAACAAGCGATGCGGAATAAAGCTCAAGCCCTGCATCTGCCCAGGGCAGCACAACCAGTTCCTTGCCGGCGTCCGCCGCCTGGCCGGAATAGCGCGACACATCGGTCAACCAGGCGATGATTGCATCCGATTGGCCGGTCATCAGCAACGGCCCCAGCGCGCCGGGGTCGGATTTGGTCAGGGTGATATCTTCTTCCGTCAATCCGTTGTCGGCCAGAACCAGCGGCAGGAAGACGTTGGAGGATGTAAAGGGCGAGGTCGCGATCTTCTTGCCTTTGACATCCTTGATCGACGTGATGCCGGTGTCCTTGGTCGTGTAGAAAGCGTGCGGCCCCATGTTGAAGATGCTCATGACAGCCGTCACCGGCACACCTTCGGTGGCCTTGGCTGCCATCAGGGCGCCCATGCCGGCGGACCCGATGTCCGATGCGCCCGTGGCGATCTTCGTGATGGCCTCCGAGGACCCGCGCCCAGGCTCGATCTTGACCTCAAGCCCGGCGTCTTCGCAGAAGCCTTCCTCAATGCAGACATAGATCGGTGCCTTGTCGCCGCCGGGCAACCAGTCGAGCTGATAGGTCACGAGATCGGCCGCAGCCGCCGGAAACGACCCAACCATTGCCGCCATGGCAACAACCAACGACTTACCGTCAAACATGCGCATCGGCACACCCTTTCGCTGTATTTTCTCTGGAAGGTTTTTGAGTGGCGGGAGCGTTTTGTTGTCTCTGGCCGGCATCGTCATCTCCTGCTTCTGGATGCAGGGCGTCTTTGCCCTGAGCATCGTCGAAAACCTGAAAGATGAGCAATGTCGGAGCCGCTGGGCTCCACCGCTTCTACTCGTCACTTACGGGAAACCCGCGCGCGATTTTTGTCAAGAAAGCTCCAAGATGAAACGACAAGAAACGTGCCGGCCAGTACAATATTTCAGCAACTGCCTTTTAAATCGCCAGTCTTTTGATCGTTTGCTACTCAATCCGATTGGCTGTTTTCAAGGTCTTGCAGCGTGAACGGGATCGTGCTCCCTTCGGCTGGAAGAAATCAAAGGAGCCATGCGTGACCGATACTCCAGACGACAAAGATATCGCGCTTTTGCGCCGGGCTTTCGAAATCGCGCGTCAGGCGCGGGAAACGGGCGATCATCCCTTTGGATGTCTGCTGGCGGGACCTGACGGCGAGGTTCTGATGGAGCAGGGAAACGGCTATTCGGCCGAAGGGCAGGATATGACGGCGCACGCCGAAAGGCTGCTGGCAACACGGGCCAGCAAGCGCTGGCGGCCGGACTTCCTGGCAGGTTGCACCATGTACACTTCGGCGGAGCCCTGTGCCATGTGCTCGGGTGCTGTCTACTGGGCGGGCATCGGCCGGGTCGTCTTCGGCCAGACGGAAAAGGCTCTCAAGGAACAGACCGGCGACCACGAGGAAAACCCGACGCTTGATCTGCCTTGCAGGACGGTGTTTGCCGCAGGCCAGCGCAATGTGGAGGTTGTCGGGCCGCTTCTGGAAGAGGAAGCTGCGAGCCTGCAGGCAGATTTCTGGGCAGAGAAATAGGCTCTGCCGTTTTCCGGCCTTTTGCCGGCCGGAGAGGGGAGGGTTACAGGCCGCTCAAGTGTTTTCAGCGGCCTTTGATGCGGAGCGCAGAGGTGCACGGCTGAGGCCATTGACTGCTTCTGTTGCCTTGTGCAGCAACCGCATGAAGTCTTCGGCCTCTTGCCGGTCAAGCCCGCTCAGCATCACGTCCTGTGCCTTGTCCACCGCGGGTCTGAGCCGGGCCAGCACTTCGGCGCCCGTGTCAGTCATGTGCAGCACCTTTGCCCGTCTGTCCTTTTCGCTCACCGCGCGTGACAGAAACCCTTTTTGAACCAAACGGTCGACCACGCCGGCAATGGTGGTTCGGTCATAGGCGATCAGCCCCGCCAGCGTGATCTGGTCGATGCCTGGATTTTCAGACACCCGCACCAGCGCCGCAAATTGCACCGGCGTCATGTCGAACCCGACAGCTTCCACCTCCGTGTGAAAGACCGCCACTGCGATCTGCTGCAGGCGGCGGATCAGGTGTCCTGGCATCTGGTCAAGGTCGTGCATCGCTGTCTCCGGGCAATCAGAGAAAAAGGGAGTATGCTGATTAAATTTGACAGCATGCTGATTATCAGTATGCTTGCTAATTAATCGGTTGTCGATGTTTGTTTGGGCATCGCAGCGGGATTGTCAAATGCGAAAGACCCGCATGTCCCGCAATGAAGGTCGAGCCTGAACACGGACGTTCTTGCATGGCCCCAAAAGACCCTAGCAGGGGCGGATCAGCAGGCGGGTAGCGATAGCCGGACAGGCAGATACGGCGGAGGAGACGGTTTCATGCAATTTCATCTCGAAGGGTTCAAAACCGGCGACCCGGTCATTCAACAGCCGAATCCGGACGCCTCTGCCCTCGCTGATAGCGACAGCCTGCCCGAAGAGGTTGATGTGCTGATCGTCGGCTGTGGCCCTGCAGGGCTGACGCTTGCCGCTCAACTGGCAGCTTTCCCGGAGATCCGGACCCGGATCGTGGAACAGAAATCCGGCCCGTTGCAGCTCGGCCAGGCGGATGGCGTTGCCTGTCGGACAATGGAAATGTTCGAGGCCTTCGGTTTCGCCGAGCGGCTGGAAAAGGAAGCTTACTGGGTCAACGAGACGACCTTCTGGAAACCGGACCCGGTCACACCGGGCAAGATTGCCCGCAGCGGCAGGGTTCAGGATGTCGAGGACGGGCTGTCCGAATTTCCGCATGTCATTCTGAACCAGGCGCGGGTGCATGATTTTTATCTTGAGATCATGCGAAATTCTCCCAATCGGCTGGAGCCCAATTATTCCCGAAGGCTTGTCCATCTTGAGGTGTCAAATGAGGCGGGCCAGGAGCGGCCGGTGACGGTCCATCTGGAACGGACAGACGGCGGGCATGAAGGCGAGACCGAAACAGTGCGCGCCAAATATGTGGTTGGCTGCGATGGGGCCCGCAGTTCCGTGCGCAAGGCACTCGGCCGTGAGTTGAAGGGCGACAGCGCCAATCAGGCGTGGGGTGTCATGGATGTTCTGGCGGTCACGGACTTTCCCGACATCCGCTTCAAGTCATTGGTGCAGTCGGCCGGCGAAGGCAGCATCCTGATCATTCCTCGCGAAGGTGGATATCTGGTCCGCATCTATGTGGAACTCGACAAGCTGCGTCCGGACGAGCGGATCGCGAACCGGAACATCACGGTCGAGCATCTGATTGCCGCAGCCGGACGCATTCTTCAGCCATATTCCCTTGATGTGAAAGAGGTTGCCTGGTGGTCGGTCTACGAGATCGGCCAGCGGCTTTGCGACAAGTTCGACGATGTTCCGGCAGACGACGCGTCGGGCCGCCTGCCTCGCGTTTTCATTGCAGGCGATGCCTGTCACACGCACAGCCCCAAAGCGGGACAGGGCATGAATGTCTCCATGCAGGATACGTTCAACCTCGGCTGGAAACTCGCGCATGTGCTGAAAGGGTTGAGCGAACCGGACCTGCTTGCCAGCTATTCGGCCGAACGCCAGGCGATCGCTCAGAACCTGATCGACTTCGACCGGGAATGGGCAAAGCTCGTCAGCGCGCCGGTAAAGTCGGACAGCAATCCGGATGGTGTGGATCCGGCGGCAGTGCAGAAATACTTCGTGCAGCATGGGCGCTACACCGCTGGAACAGCCTCACGCTACGTGCCCTCCGTCCTCACCGGCGACGGCACGCATCAGCACCTGGCTGAAGGCTTTCAGATCGGCATGCGGTTTCATTCTGCCCCTGTCATCCGTCTCGCCGATGCCAGGCCGTTGCAGCTGGGGCATGTGAACAAGGCTGATGGCCGTTGGCGCATCTTCGCCTTTGCCGACAGAAGCGACCCGGCGGCGAAAACCTCGGCCATCCGCCGTCTGTGCGATTTCCTGCAAAATGACCCGTCCTCGCCAGTGTTGCGACACACACCTGAAGGCGAGGATATCGACGCGATCATCGATCTGCGCGCGGTCTTTCAGCAAGACCACCGCGACCTGAGCCTCACGGCCATGCCTTCAATGCTTCTGCCTGCAAAAGGGCGCTACGGATTGAGGGACTACGAGAAGATGTTCTGCCCGGATCTCAAAAGCGGCAGCGATATTTTCGATATGCGGGGCGTCGACCGGGACAAAGGCTGTGTGGTGATCGTCCGGCCGGATCAAGCGGTTGCCGAGGTGTTGCCTCTGGAGGCCTGCGAAGCTCTGTCCAGCTACTTCAGTCGCATTCTCAAACGCAGAGCGTGAGGTCGAGCTTCGATAAGTCTTGTTTAAAAATAACTCTGCGTTAAATATCGAATAAAACGTAGAAAAATTTTATCACAATCAAAAGTACAACTAAAAAATGTAAAAGCTAATAAAATCTCTTATTGAGAGAATCGCGCGTCTACTCCCCTTTTTGGGGAGGCGCGGGAATGGGGTCCCAGGACATCGACAAAGACCGGGGAGATCGGCTGACGCAGGCAATGCGCAGCCGCGGTCACCGGAAAGCCATGGCTCTGGCAGCGGAGCTGAACATTTCTCCTGCAGCCATTACCAAATGGAAGCAGGGGCATGCAATGTCGATAGAGAACGCGTGCAATGTGGCAAATTCGCTCGATATTTCATTGGATTGGCTTTTGCTTGGCCGCAACGGACCTGATTGGCTGTTGCCGAACACCATGAGCAAGCAAGAGCTGGAGCTGATTGAAAAGCTGCGAGCCCGGCCAACCCGGGTCGTGAAAGTTCTGCTCAGTCTTGTCACCGAGATCCCTGAGCGAATTTAGCGGGAACAGTGGCCAAAAAGCAACCACAGGTAAATATCAAGAAGATTGTATAAACCATCAGTAAACAACTAAAGATAGAAAATTTTTGAAATTCGCGGAAGATGGTCTTCGAGGGCGATGCATATGAACAAAGTGTTCCTGAAAAATAATTCTGAGTACGGAAAGTCATTTGCGGCCCTTTTTAAGATAAAATATGGAGACCGAGAAAATGTCTACGCTTTTGACAATCAATGTAAAGAACCTGGAAAACGCCACCCAGGGATTTTATTTTTTCCAGCAGCCGGCGATCTATACCGGGGGTGGTCAGGTTTACAGCAACAGCCTGTATTCCCAGAGCCTTGGCAACTACGCTCAAACCGGGTCGATCCTGACGTTCCAGGTCAACATGCAATATTACGCCGGTATTCAGGAGGCGCACAGCACACCGAAGGTCGGTCAGTCGTCCGGGTTTTCTTCTGCCAGCCGGGCAATCGACCTTGCTCCCGCGTCTGGGACGGCAAACGACTGGGTCACGGCGTCCGTGAACCCGCTCGGTCTCACCCAGCCGACCTCCGGCAACGGTGTGCAGCCCGGGGCCTTCCGCATCACCACGCCGACCTATTCGCCGCCGGCGATCTACAACGTCGGCTCCGCGGTGGAAGTGAACGGTGGCATCACGCTTTCCAACTTCGTGGTTGCCAACCCGAACAACAACACGGACTGTCAGCCGATCCTGAAATACTACGTTCAGACCGGCGACTACACGCCGGGCACCGTGATGAATTTCACGGCTTCGAGCGTGGATGCAGCCGTCTGCGATTTCACCGGTGGTCATTCGATCATTGATGTCACGCTGAATGCCGACGGCACCTGGAATACATCCATCGTCAAGTAACGACGGATCCTTTCAAGGTCCCTCAGCCTGTGAGCAGGTCTTTCGCCATCCGGCCTGCTCACACCCCGCCATGGCTGGCAGCACGGGACTTTCCTTGTGCGATTGCCTCACCATGGTTCCGGCCTTCCCGTCACGGCGGTCGAGACCTGTCGGCGTGGAAGCAAGCGAAGGCGCTGACCCATGACCTCTCAGCACCAGATCATTATTAAGAACCTGTCGAAACAGACAATCAGTTTCTATGCGTTTCAGCAGCAGGCCGGTTTCACCAATTCCGGTGCGAAGCTGACGGTGCAATCGAGCAGTCTGGCGACGGGGGCACTGGCATCGTATGCCACTTCCGGGTCGCAGCTCACCTTCGGATTCGATACCCAGGTTTATGCGGGGGCGATTGAGCCGAACACCCAGGCCGCTGTGGCCAATTTCAGTGTGCGACTTTCGTTTTCAACCAACGAGATGGTGGTCAGCCAAACCTCGGCCATTCAACCGGTCGACCTGACGCCGGCATCCGGCCAGAGCAACAACCATACGGGCCTGTCGCTCAACCCGCTTGGGCTGTCGGCGGCCACCTATCAGACCGGGCCGCTGCCCGGAAGCTTCGGTATCCAGGTGCCGGCCTTTACTCCGGCGCCAACGCCGAACCTTTACTGTGGCAGCGCAGCCATCAATCAGAACGGCGGTGTCACCCTGTCGAGTTTCGTTGCGCCGCAGCCGAACAGCGATCTCGAGTGCGCTCCGCTCCCGGTCTACTTCGTCAAGGTCGGGTCCCATGCCGTGGGCGAGATCATCACCTACGACACGTCGCAAGCTGCCAAATGCGATTTCTCGCAAGGCTATTCGGTCTTCAGCGTTGCCTACAACGCAGACGGAACCTTCACGACAAAAGGGAGGTAGACATCAAGCAGCACCGGAAACTTGAAATATCTCTGTCTTTCAATGTGTTACTGAAAGGAAATGCCATGTTTTCCATTCCCTTGGCCGATGCACCCCGTCCGGTTCACAAGACACGCAGGTCTCTCCTGGCCTTTGCAGCCGTAGCCTTCTGCAGCCTTGCTGCCGCGCAAACGGCGCAGGCGCAACTGGCCTTCTCGCCGGATTGCCGGAACCACCAGCAAATCCAGGTGAACCCGCCCAAAAATGCAATCCTGTTTTCCAAACATCCGGTGCCGCATCCCGCTGGAACCGCCACCGTGTTCGCGATCAATGGTCTGAACAACTATGTCGTCCCCGCGGGCGTGAACTCCTGCGTAGTCGCCGCACCCGATCCTGACGACAACTATTGCTTCCAGGCCCGCAGCGACGGGACCATCCTTCAGGTCGGTTTCCAGGCCATCACCAACCCGGGCGGGCTGCCAGCCTGTCAGTAATGCCCGCCTGATATCCAGCGCGGTCACGCGCCAATTGCCCTTTGGTATCCGTCACAAGGAGCAGCTTTTCCTGAAACAGCAGAGGAAAGAAGAGCCATGCCTTATATTTTGAAATCCTATGAAACCGGGGCATCCCTGTCCCAGACCACTGACGCACCTCAGGCAACAGGGGCGTTCGAGGAATATGCGCAGGCTGGATGGGTGCCTGCCGCGGCAGGTCTCGGGCTCACACGGGGCGGTGTCTACCGGTTGGATGATCCGATGCCGGGCGGCGTCAAGCGCAAGATAAAGGTCGTCGCGATTGGGGCCGGTTTGAACGCGTTCACCTATGTCCGTGACGGTGTCGCCTGATTGCAGATGGCTGGCCGGGCGATAATGCAGATGACACGATTGTCTTCCAACACATTGTGCAGCTCATGCCGGTCGAACATGCTTTGGCGCCGGACAGCTGAAGAACCGGAAGCGATTGAACCGCTGTAATTACTGCATTCCCCAAATGGGGGTATCGCGACGGCACGTTGATCGTACTGAGCCTGAGGCAGTGCAAAAACAAAAGGCCCGGCATTGCTGCCGGGCCTTTCGCTTTCAGTTCTCGTGAGAGAAACGGAAATTTTAGTCGTCTGACTGCTGCTTCAGAGCCGCGCCCAGGATGTCGCCGAGAGACGCACCGCTGTCGGAAGAGCCGTACTGAGCGACAGCTTCCTTCTCTTCTGCGATCTCGAGAGCCTTGATCGACACGGTGACCCGGCGGGTCTTCTTGTCGAACTGGGTGATGCGGGCATCGAACTTGTCGCCAACGGAATAACGCTCCGGACGCTGTTCTTCGCGGTCGCGGGACAGGTCGGCGCGACGGATGAAGGCGGTCAGGTCGCTGTCTGCGATCTTGACGTCCAGGCCACCGTCCTTGATTTCGACGACTTCACAGGTCACGACGGAGTTCTTGCGCAGTTCGCCAGCTGCACCCGATTCCATCGGATCGCCGGAAAGCTGCTTGATGCCGAGGGAGATACGCTCCTTGTCGACGTCCACATCCAGAACGACGGCCTTGACCATGTCGCCCTTCTTGAACTCTTCGATGACCTGTTCGCCCGGACGGTTCCAGTCTAGGTCGGACAGGTGGACCATGCCGTCCACGTCGCCGTCGAGGCCGATGAACAGGCCGAATTCGGTCTTGTTCTTGACTTCGCCTTCGACTTCGGTGCCGATCGGGAACTGTTCAGCAAATGCATCCCACGGGTTCTGCAGGGTCTGCTTGAGGCCCAGGGAGATGCGGCGCTTGACCGGATCGACTTCCAGGATCATCACTTCGACTTCCTGAGAAGTGGAAACGATCTTGCCCGGATGGACGTTCTTCTTGGTCCAGGACATTTCGGAAACGTGGATCAGGCCTTCGATGCCCGGCTCCAGTTCCACGAATGCACCGTAGTCGGTGATGTTGGTCACGCGGCCGGTGAACTTGGCTTCGATCGGGTACTTGGCTTCGATGCCATCCCACGGATCGGTTTCAAGCTGCTTCATGCCGAGGCTGATGCGGTGCGTTTCCTGGTTGACGCGGATGATCTGCACCTTGACGGTCTGGCCGATGGTGAGAACTTCCGACGGATGGTTGATGCGGCGCCACGCAATGTCGGTGACGTGCAGCAGGCCATCGATACCGCCGAGGTCGACGAACGCACCGTAATCGGTGATGTTCTTGACCACACCTTCCACGGTATGACCTTCTTCCAGGCTCTGGACCAGTTCCGAACGCTGTTCGGCGCGGGTTTCTTCCAGAACGACACGGCGGGACACGACGATGTTGCCGCGACGCTTGTCCATCTTCAGGATCTGGAACGGCTGCGGAGTGTGCATCAGCGGGGTCACGTCGCGAACCGGACGGATATCGACCTGCGAACGCGGCAGGAAGGCAACGGCGCCATCCAGATCGACGGTGAAGCCACCCTTGACCTGGTTGAAGATCTGGCCGGTGACCTTTTCGTTGGCTTCGAAAGCAACTTCCAGGCGGACCCAGCTTTCTTCGCGGCGAGCTTTTTCGCGCGACAGAACAGCTTCGCCAAGAGCGTTTTCAACGCGCTCCAGGTAAACCTCGACTTCGTCGCCGACCTTCATTTCGCCGTCACGGCCTTTTGCGCCGAATTCCTTCAGCGGCACGCGGCCTTCGACCTTCAGACCGACGTCGATGACAGCCAGGTCTTTTTCGATCGCAACGACGGTGCCCTTTACGACGGCACCTTCATACAGGTCGTTCTGAACGAAAGACTCTTCGAGAAGAGCGGAGAAATCCTCCATGGAGGGATTGTAATCAGACATATATGCTCCTGGCGCCTTTAGGCGCGCCGCCGGCGGGTTGGTGTTGCACTCCGGATCTGTCCTTCTCCCGGGATCGCGGTTTCCGCTGATCCTGCCGCTTTTTAAAGCGGGCCGGCGGGGCGAGAGGCGGAAAATCCGGTCTCGTCACAGGTCGCCGCAACGGGCGCCCTGCCGAAATTCTCTGGTCGTTCCATAAAAGAACTGATGGCCTGGGGCCACATGTGTTCCGGATGCACAAACAGGGGCGCACCGGTGGTGAACCCCTTGTCCTTATCAGGCATCCCTGGCGCGAGACACGATATCCACAGCCGCCTGGAACGCGGTCTCTATATCCATTTCTGTCGTATCAAGCAAGACCGCATCGTCCGCCTGGCGCATCGGAGCCACAGTTCGCTTGGAATCGCGCTCGTCCCGGCGCTTGAGATCTTCCAGAACGGCGGCATATTGCGCGTCCTGCCCCTTGGAGACCATCTCGTCGGTCCGGCGCTTCGCGCGGGCCTCGGGAGAGGCGGTCACGAACAGCTTCACCGTTGCATCGGGGCACACCACGGTGCCGATGTCGCGCCCGTCGAGAACAGCTCCTGGAGGTGTCTGCGCGAAACGGCGCTGAAGCTGCACCAGCTCGTCGCGAAGGCCGCCCAGCACCGCGATGCGCGATGCCGCCTCGCCGATTTCATGTGCCGACAGGACAGACTTGTCCATCTGGGCGAGATCGAGATTATGGGCAATCTCGATTGCAACGCCCTCGTCGCCAAGTGGCAGGCCATTGGCCAGAAGCGCAGCCGCGACGGCGCGATAGGTCAGCCCGGTGTCCAGATGGCGCAGTCCGAAATGGTCGGCCAGCCGGCGGGAAAGCGTGCCCTTGCCGGATGCGGCCGGCCCGTCGATTGCGATGATCATGCGGCCTCGCTGGTGTTTGCGGTAATCTGAGCGCCAAGGCCGTCGAAGAGGCTCGTGAACGTCGGAAAGCTTGTTGCGATCACGGCTCCGTCGTCCACCGTCACCGGCTTGTGGGCGGCCATGCCCAGCACCAGGAAGGACATGGCGATGCGGTGGTCGAGGTGGGTCACCACTGTGCCGCCGCCGATGGCATTGGCTCCGCCGGTCACCGTAAGCGTGTCTTCGGTTTCAACACACGGAATGCCGTTGGCTTCCAGTCCGCGGGCGACGGCGGCCAGACGGTCGGATTCCTTCACGCGCAGTTCCTCCAGCCCGGGCATGAAGGTTTCGCCCTCGGCAAAGGCAGCGGCCACGGCCAGCACCGGATACTCGTCGATCATCGACGGCGCGCGGTCGGCCGGCACGGTGATGCCTTTCAGTTTGCTGGCCTTGACGTGGAGGTCGCCCACTTCCTCGCCGCCTGTTTCGCGCCGGTTGACGATCGAAATATCGCCGCCCATTTCGATCAGGGTGGTGATCAGGCCGGTGCGGTGCTCGTTCAGAAGAACGTTTTCGATGATGACGTCCGAACCCGGCACGATCAGCGCTGCAACCAGCGGGAAGCCTGCGGAGGAGGGGTCGCCGGGCACGTCGATGTCCTGCGGCTTCAGCTCCGGTTGGCCCTGAAGCTTGATCACGCGCTCGCCGGCCTCGTTCAAGGTTACGGAGATGTCGGCGCCAAACCCCTTCAGCATCTTTTCCGTGTGATCGCGGGTCGGGATCGGCTCGATCACCGTGGTTTCTCCCGCGGCATTGAGGCCCGCCAGCAGAACCGCGGATTTGACCTGTGCCGACGGCATCGGCACCCGATAGGTGATCGGCAGTGCCTGTTCCGCGCCGCGGATGGAGGCCGGCAGGCGGTCGCCGTCGCGGGCAATCACGTTGGTACCCATGTCGCGCAGCGGGTTGAGCACGCGGCCCATCGGCCGTTTGGACAGGGACGCATCGCCCACAAACGTGGCGGCGATGTTGTGGCTGCCGAAAATACCCATGGTCAGGCGCACGCCTGTGCCGGCATTGCCGAAATCGATGACATGTTCCGGCTCCAGCAGGCTGCCGAGGCCGATACCGTCCACGGTATAGCTGCCGTCTTCGAGTTTGGTGATGGTCGCGCCGACGGCGCGCATGGCATCGGCCGTCGCCAGTACATCTTCCGATTCAAGCAGACCCTTCACGGTGGTCCGGCCAACGGCAAGCGCGCCGAACATCAGGGATCTGTGCGAGATGGACTTGTCGCCAGGCACGCGGATTGTGCCGGTCAAGGGGCTACCCAGGCTGGATGTCAGTGGCTTGGGCGCAGAATCGTGTGACATTTTCAATGTCCGCAAATTGGATCGGTTGTCAAAAGGTGACACGTCCTATCATGTGGATGCGCCTGCGTCATCCGTTCAGACCGCCCTATTCTCAACTTCGCGGAATTTCCCGGTAATGGCCGAATGGCAACGGATTCAACCCGGTGTCGGTCCGCAGCTCGTGTGGGTAACGCAGTCAGGCGCTTGAAATTTGAGTCACAACGTGCAGAACAATAATCCGAAGAATGTTTTTTCGATTGATTTGCCTTTGACACCGGAACGGCTTGACGCTATGGGGCGGCCCACGAATTCAAGTCGATTACATAACGAAGAAGGGTGAGCACTGTGGCAAAACCTGAACTTGGCACAAAGCGGCTTTGCCCGAGCTGCGGCGCCAAATACTACGATCTCAACCGTTCCCCGATCTCCTGCCCCAAATGCGGCACGGTGTTCGAGGCGGTCATGACCTCCCGTGCTGCGAAAGCTGCGAAGGTCGAAGAGACGCCGGAAGACGATGACGATGAGGAAGACGTCGCTGCTCCGGAAATCGTGACCTTGGAAGAGGCCGATGCGGAAGCAGAAGGCGGCGACGATGATGTGCCGGATCTGGAAGATGCGGACGTCGATATCGAGGATGAAGAAAGTAGCGACGACGACGTCTTCATCGACGATGAGGACGAAGACGAAGAATCCGTTCCGGGTATCCGCGTCGAAATCGACGAAGATACGGATCGCTAAGTTATTGCCCGGACAGGCTTTTCTGCTCGTCCGGGCTTTTCCACAAGCGGCGGAAAAGATCCTCGTATTTTCTGCTTGATCTTGTGTGGAGGTGTGACTATAACCCGCCTCCATCGACGCCGGACACCCAAGCCGGTGCGCATATGGAACATGGGGCCATAGCTCAGTTGGGAGAGCGCTACAATGGCATTGTAGAGGTCAGGGGTTCGATTCCCCTTGGCTCCACCATTCCTCTTTCAGACAGCTCCAGATAAATCTGCCTTATCCGCCAGAAGCATTGCCTCTGAGCTATTAGCCTATGCTGAACCGGCCTTTCTCCGCGACAGGGGCGAGCAACGGCAGAGCGGGGCGAATCTGCCTCGGAACCGTAAGAAACTTCATCCGAAAGTCTTGCCCAGCATCCACGTCACCGCGATCACGAGTGCGAGGGCCATCGCACGGTTGAACAAACGCATCCGGTTGGGCGTGATTTGAGCGCCGCCCCAGGCCCACATGGCCAGAGATGCCCAACAGATTGCGCCGAAGAGCGCGGCGAACACTGCCAGTCCCGTGACGGGGTCGGTCAGCGGCAGCACAAAAGCCGAAAGCGACGAGACCACCGCAAGCCACGCTTTCGGGTTTAACCCCTGAACCAGCACCCCCGACCAGAAGCCTGGCGTACGGAGGAAGTTCGGGCGGTCTGTTACCCCGTCGTCGCGGAGGAGGCCCACTGCCATCCAGATCAGATAGGTGCTGCCGATCACGGTCATCGGAACTTGCAAAGCCGTGATCGACTCCGCGCCGCCCAGGAGGCCTGCGCCTAAGGCAAGGAGAATGAAGAGAAAACTCGCAGTGGCGCCAGTGACAAAGATCAGAGCCTGCCCCATCCCATAGCGCGCGCCGGTCATCGCTCCGATGATGTTGACCGGTCCGGGCGTTGCCGATGCAGCGACGGCAAAGCCTGACATGGCCACAATTGTTTCCAACGTAGGCATGGGTCAGCGCAACAGGGGCAGGCGGCCGCAAATGCGATCGACCTTCTTTCTGGGTCCTCCAAGCAGGATCGCTTGCGGCGCATGGTCGGAGATTGGCCTGGACGCGATCCGGGCCGTGTAATCGGCATAGTCCTTCGCCTCGAAAGCGTCGCGCATGTAAGCCAACCGGATCGGTAGGTCCTCTGCGGCGAAGAACAGCGCAGGCAGATCGTCGGCAGGCGCACCCAGGACCGGAAGCGCTGTGTTGGTGATACCGGGAAGGCAAACGCCGTCGTGGGTTGGCGTCTCGGCTCCGATGAGGTCCGGGCGAAGATGCCCAAGGCTCATCCCCAGAACAGCTGCGAAATTGGCTTTCACTCCGAGGGGGAGTTCCTGGGACAAAATGATAACAGGTTTGAATGACATGAACGCGCTCCTTTCGGAACGCTATTGGCATGGACGGATCCGGGAACGATTGGACAAAAGTGAACCGTCAGTGCCGTTTCAGCGCGCCGGGTGTCACGCCATAATGGCGGCGAAACTGCCGGATCAAATGGGCCTGATCACAGAACCCCGCTTCGTGGGCAGCCTCAGCGGCAGGAACGCCATTCAGTAGCAACCGCTGCGCATGATCCACACGGGCCTGGACGATCAGGGCGTGCGGCGTCATGCCGGTGGCGCGTCGGACACTTCGGATCAGATACGACACGCTGAGATTGGCTTCGGCCGCCAGATCATCAAGGGTCAGAGGCGCGCCGGACTCGACCGCCGCCATCACTCGCGCCCGCACCAGACCGACTGCCGCAGGTTCGCGGCCGGCGGGACGCAGGTCCGCTCTGCCATAGCGAGTGAACGCGACGGAGAGAACATCGTGAACAGCCTCTTCCACTGCCAGGGTCCGGTCAGCCGACGCGGGCATGTTCAGAAAACGGGCAAGGCCACCGAGCGCTCGTGCCAGCCGAAGGCCGTGATCCCGGGGAGCGACCTGGTTGAAGCCGCGCAGTTCTTTCAGGTCGAGGATGGCGCGCACCGCCTCTTCGGACGCATAGAGCATATTGTAACGCACGTGGTTGGTCGCGGCATGCCCGGTATGGGGCTCCTCGGGATTCATGAGCGAAAGCGACCCGGCAGGAAGCGTCATGCTCTCACCGCGGCAAATGTAACCGCCGGCGCCGGCGGCGATGGCGCCTATGGCAAATCCTTCGTGCGCGTGCCGGGTGAAGGTCTGCCGACTGAACGAAGCCTCGAAGAGCTGAATCCCGTGATGCCAGCCGAGATGGTGATAGCGATTGCCCTGCATCACCGGAAAATAGCATCGTGGAATTGTCTTGGTAAGGCCTTGGAAGGGCTCTTTCCACCCGTTTGCTGCGCGCCGTTTGAACGGCAGCTTCGGGTGCTGCCGAAACCCATGAAAGACAAATCTCACTGACAATAAGACGACATCACAGCTCGGCCTTGCACGCGTGCTGGCACCGGCCCGATGGGTCGACCCATTGTCAGATTCACCGATTAACGGCATCGAAATAATTCGTCCCTAGGGTCTCGTTACGTGAGGGTGGGTCGTTTCGGTCGCGAGGGTCGGCGAATACGGCTCGCTTGTTTTCAGGATTTGAACAGGTTTTTCCGATGCCGGCCGAAGGCAATGTCAGCACATGGATCGACTGTCATTCCCGTGCGTGCTGACGGTGGCAGCATGAAGCACGTCGGAAGCGCATCGATCGTTGCGGAACGTGACGGCAAACAGAAGTCAGGGTTGTCTTCCTTGAACCGTTACAACGCAATCGCAAAACGCTTTTCTGGATTTGCCCTGATCTCCGGGATCGGCTGGTGCCTGGATTTCCTGACGATGGCAACGCTCACGCAGAGTGGCCTGCCCGTGTTCTGGGCAAATTTCATCGGTGCCTTCTGCGGCGTGACCTTCGTCTTCTTTGTTGCCGGAAAGCACATTTTCGAAAAGGCCGGCAACAGATCGACGGCAACCCTCCTGGTGCTTTACTGGATCTGGCAGGTCGTTGCGGTGACGGCCGCCTCGGCTCTGACAGCCGCCTTGAGCTGGGCCCTGATGTCGCTGCTGGAGGCCGTGGGCGGAATGGCCGTTGTTGCCGGTTACGGTCTGAAACCGGTGACCTTGTGTGGCATCAGCGCCAAGATGCTGGTCACGCCCTTCACTCTTGTCGCGAATTTCTTTTTCATGCGGTTTCTACTCGAATACCGCAAGTCAGATTGAGGGGCCACCATGACCGGCCGCGTTCTTGTTTTCATTCCCTGCTACAACTGCGAAGCGCAGATCCCGCGTGTGCTGAAACAGCTTGAAGCGCCGGAGGTGCGGGCCGTTGTCGATGGTGTGCTGTGCGTCGACAACCGCTCGACAGACGGCACGCGAGAAGCGGCGCAGGCCGGATTGGCGAACCTCGGCTATGCCGAAACGGCCCTGCTGCACAACGACGACAACTACGGCCTTGGCGGGTCGCACAAGGTTGCGATCAATTTCGCGATGGTGAACGGCTACGACTATCTGGTCGTGCTGCACGGCGATGATCAGGGCTCGATTGCCGACCTGGTGCCGCATATTGCGGCTGGCCGCCACAAGGACCTCGATTTCCTGATGGGCGCGCGCTTCATGAAGGGCTCGAAGCTGGAGGGCTATTCGCTGGTGCGCACGGCAGCCAATCATGCCTTCAACCTGATCTTCTCGGCAATCAGCGGCCAACGTCTCTTCGACCTCGGCTCCGGGCTGAACCTGTTCCGGGTGGAGGCCTTCAAGTCCGGTTTTCACCTGAAATATGCCGACGACCTGACGTTCAATTATTACCTGATCCTGGGTGTTGTCCGAAACCGGTTCCGGTTAGCGTTCTTTCCGTTGACCTGGCGTGAAGACGACCAGATCTCCAATGCCAAGCTCAGCAAGATGGGGGTCCAGCTGCTGCGTATCGTCGGCTTCCGTCTGTTCAGTCCTGCGGCCTTCTTTGCCGCCGATCACCGGCAGACAACGCGCGCCGCCTATCCTTCGACGAGGATCGCCTGAGGTGCGGACCTTGCGGATATTTGCCCGGTCTCGGCACGCCAGGCAGCCAGCAGGCCTTGCCCTGCATTATGCGGTCTTGTTCGTGCCGTTCGGCCTTGCCGTCTGGTGGCTGGTTGAGCAGGGCCTGGGCGAGCTCACCGGCAAACCCTGGCAGGCTCTTGTGCTGGCAGGGGGCATCTATCTCGGCTCTCATTGCGTGCGTGCCGTTCGTCTCGCCATCATGGCCTCGCGGCTGCTTGGCATTTCCGGGCGTTCCAGCGCGCTCTTGCATATTGTGACCAGCCCGGGCGCCCTTGTCATTCCGTTCAAGCTTGGCGAGATCCTGAGGCTGCATCAGCTCTGGTATCTGGGCAAAAGCTTTCCCGGCGCGCTGATCATCATCCTGCTGGAGCGGTTTTTCGATGGGCTGATGATCCTGGTTCTGCTTGGCGTCGTCTACGCCTATCACGGACCGCTGGCCACCGGCCCGATGGTTCTTCTGGCCGTAACCAGCATTGCCGTGCTGGCAGGCCTTGTCGTCTTCGTGCTTGGGCCGGGCATCTTGCAGGCCCTGCAGCACTACGTGGTTCTGAACCACCGCAACCCGAACTCACTGCGGCACCTCGGCCAGCTTGATGGCCTGCGCCAGATCACGACACGCGGGGCCGACCTTTTCCGCGTGCAGGGGCCTGTGCTGCTGGTCATGTCCATGGTCATCTGGGGGCTGGAGGCGCTGGCCGCGACAGTCCTGGCCTTCACCTCGGCCGACTTTGTTGGAACCAGCGGGATCGTGCTCCTGGCGGAACGGGTGTTCGAAGGGCCTGTTGGCAGCTTCCAGGGGGCCGTCGGCACATGGAGCAGCCTGTGTCTTCTGTCCCTTGCCCTGGTCTGGCCGCTTGCCATGTGGATCTACCTGCCGCGCGTGCGCAATGAACCGCTGCGCGCCCAGAACAGGACCGGTGTCTTATGACAAAAGCACTTTCCGTAATTCTAGACGACCGGGATCCGCAGGCCGAAAGCGTGCGTGCCGCGCTTGGCGAAGTCCGGTTTTCCGACATCATGCGCCGTCGCCAGACCCTGGCGAAGGAACTGACAGCCATGTCCCTGGAGGCCGGAGCGGAAGCGGTCGAGCATCTGACGTCGCCGGAAAGCGGCGTGGAACTTGCCGACCGTATCCGCGACCGGGGCGATGCGGCGATCTATCTGCGCGTACCGCTCTGCCTGCCACCGCTTGATCCGGAGGGCTTTTCGGTGCTTGTCCGCAAGGCCGGATACGCCTTGACGACGATGCTGGCCACTCCGGTCATCAACGACGAGGCTGTTGCTGTCCTGTTCCACACCGAGGCCGCATCGCTTTTGTGTGCGGAAACGCCTGAGGCCCGCCGCCTGCTGCTGCTGTCGCTGCGCGACCGCTCCGAGATCATCACGGATCACGCCCGGTTCATCGATATTCGCGAACCGCGCAATCTGATGCTGTTTCTGTCCGGCGCGACCGAGCTGCGTCATTTCAATTCCGCCCGCGCGGAAGACAACGTCTTTCACAAACAATCCAGCGACATCGCGAAAATGCGCGCCGAATACGGCTTCTTCCATGCCGCACCACCGGAACTGCAGCGGTTTCTGTTGCCGACCTTTGGTTTCTGGGAGGACGGCAAGCAGGCGGGCTATCGCATGGAGCATCTGGCAATCCCCGATGCAGCGCTGCAATGGGTGCATCACTCCTTCACCGAAGGTGATTTCAAGGTCCTGCTCGATCAGGCCTTCAATTATCTGAACGCCAGAACACCGGGAAAGAAAGACCGGGTTCGTGCTGAAAAACAGATACTGGAAAAAATGGACAAGAGGATCGCGGCGTTCCTGGAAACCGAGCCTGGCAGGCAGACCAACCAGATCCTGGAACGGGCGGGGCCGCGCGGCGGTTTGCCCGACATGCTGGAGCAGGCACGTCCGTTCGTCCGCAAGGCGGTGGCCACCACGGATCAACTGGTGTTTTCCCACGGTGATCCGTGCTTTTCCAACATCCTGTTCGATCGGCGGATCGGCCTGATGCGGTTGATCGATCCACGTGGCGCCTTGTCCGCGGACGATGCGATGATGCATCCGCTCTATGATGTGGCCAAGATCAGTCACTCCATTCTGGGCAGCTACGACTATGTCAACAACGGCCTGTTCCGCGTCTATCTGAACAAGGACCTGAAGTTGGAACTCGACTGGACGATTGCGCCTCCGGCAGATTGGGCCGAACGGCACTTCTGCGACAGGCTGGAGGCGGAAGGCCTCGACATTGCCCACGTGCGTGCGGTCGAACTGTCACTGTTCCTGTCGATGCTGCCGCTTCACACCGACCACCCGGACAAGCTTGTCGGCTTTGCGCTGATCGCGGCGTCGATCCTCGATCAGCTTGAAAGCGGACAGAAACGGCAGAGAAAGGCCAGCTGATGAGCGGCATCGTGGCAATTACCATGGCAGGTCTCGGCAGCCGCTTCACCAAGGCGGGATACGAGCGGCCGAAATACGAGATCGAGGCGCTCGGCCGGCCGTTGTTCGACTGGTCCATGCTCTCGCTGGAAGCCTATCGGGAAGCCGGCTGGTCGTTCCGGTTTGCGGTGCGCAGCGGATTGAACGCGCCGGACTTCCTGACTGGCCGCTGCAAGGCGCTTGGTATCAAGGTCGACGGCATCGTCCAGCTTGACGAACTCACCGACGGACAGGCGACGACGGCTCTGGAACTGGTGGCCACAGCCTCTGAAAACCAGCCGCTCGCCATCTTCAACATCGATACCTATGTGGCCCCGGGTGCGATGGCGCCTGCGGATCCGGCGGTTTGTGCCGGACATGTGCCGTGTTTCCCCGGGCCGGGCGATGGCTGGTCCTTCGCGCGGACCGACCAGAACGGCCGCGTGGTGGAACTGCGCGAGAAGGAGCGCATTTCCGATCATGCGACCGTCGGTCTCTACTGGTTCGACAGCGTCGCACGCTACCGGGACGTCTATGCCCGTTTCTTCCGTGCAAGCGGAGAGGAAAAGGGCGAGCGGTATATTGCGCCCATGTACAACCAGATCATTTCGGACGGAGCGGATGTCACCATCAGCCAGCTTGCGTTCGAAGATGTCGGCATGCTCGGCACGCCGGAACAGCTGGAATCCTTCATCATCTCCCCGCCACCTTCGGCAGCAAAGTGGACGATTGCCAAATGATTGCCCTTTCCACCTATGCCTTTGCCATTCTGCTGTTTCCGGCGCTTGTTGCGGTCTGGTACCTGCGCGAGGACTATGCTTCCGGCTTCGTCGGGCTGCTCTGTCTGTCGGGCGCCGTGGGACTGATCTTCGTCAGCGCCACGCTGCCGCACCTGTTCTATGATCATGAGCGCTATCTGCACGACCTCTGGACGGCTTTTGACGCGGCAAACAAGTCCGCAAACGGGCTGGCCTCGAGCGTCGACTATTTCAGCCTGATCGGTCCGGTGTACGACTGGGTCTTCCGGATCGCGGCCGGTCTGCGCCAGGTGGATGCAACGTCTATTCCCCTGGCAAACGCCATTTTCGCCTTGGCCACGCTGGTGCTGGCGGTTCTCGCACTGACGCGGCAGCTCAATTTCGGCACCCTTGGCCTCGTTGTTCTGATTGCTGTTGCCACAGCCGTGACGCCGCGCGAACCGGATACGATCTTCGCCCATACCAGCATGAGCTGGCTTGCCCCCTACAATCGCTGGGCGGCGGCTCTTGCGGCTGTTGTTACGGCGGCCTTTTGCTGTCCTCCCGGACGCAGGGGCGTGCCGGAAGCTTTTCTGCTCGGCGTTTCGATTGCCGTCGTCTGCCTGATCAAGGTCACTTTCGGCGCTGCGCTGGTCGGTCTGCTGGTTGCGGCAACGGTCTTCCGGAATGTTTCGCTAAAACATGCCGTCGTGGTTCTGATCGGCCTCGCGGCGTCCCTGGTGGCGGCTGAGCTGATCACCGGACAGGTCAGCGCGAACCTTGCGGACCTCAAGACCGTTTCCGCGTTTGCGAAGGAAACCTGGCGCATCATCAAGCTGATCACCCAGCTTGGGGAAGCGGCCATCTGGGCTATCGGCAGTGCCGCGCTCTATCTGCTGCTGTGTGAAAACAGCTCTGAGCCCAGGCGCTTTACTCCTGTCATTCTGATCCTGGTCGCGGCCGCCATGGCCTGCGTCATTCTCATGCAGAATCACTGGCTGTCGCAAAGCCCGATCTACGCGGTGCTTCCGGTCATCGCCGTGCAGTGGGCCGGCCTGTTCCGAAAGGATAAGGTTGTTGCGCAGCCGGGGGAAGTGGCATCGCAGGCTCTGACGCTGAACATTCTCTCGGTGGCGGCCATCGCAATAGCCTTGCTCTATCCTGTGCGTGATGGCGGGGCCATGGTCGCGCAGTTTCTGCAAAGCCGGCAATATCCTGCGGACGAACGGCTGGCTGGCACCGGACAGGCGGGCTTTGTCGTGAATCCGCGCAGGCAAGAGCAGCCCGAAGCGGAAGTGAACGTCGACTACAATCGGATGCTGGACGGTTTCAACCTGCTACGGGAAGCCGGAGCCGAAGAGCCGGATGCCGGACCCGTACTGGCGCTCAACTTCTCCAATCCGTTTCCATCCCTTCTGAACAAGCCTTCACCCGCCAGGGCACCGATCTGGTTTCACGACGGCAGAACGTTCTCCAAGGATATTCATCAGCCGGAAGACGAGTTCTTCTCGGATGCGGAATTTGTGATCGTTGGGCACGGAGACCAATCTGGAGAAGCGCTTTGGGAAATCTACCAGCCCTACGTTCTGGAGCACTACCGGGAGGTTGCCCGCAGCCCGTCCTGGACCGTCTACCGAAAGAAGGGGCAGGACAGCCAGGACCTTTAGGGGTCACGCCCTAGCCCGGGAAGGCGTCCGGTTCCGCAGGTGTCTGGCCGCGGAACCTATGTGGCGTCAGCTCTTGGGAGCGTTGTCGAGCAAGTCGTCGATTTCCGCTTTTGACAGACGGACAAATTCGTCCGGCCGGATGGCGCGGTCGTCGATATAGAAGCCCTCGTGACCGCACCAGGGTTTGCCGACGAAGATCTCGTCATAGGGAATGTCGTGTTTCTGCAGCCATTCGATGATGATCGGCACGGTGTGCGCCGTAATCTTGCCGACGTTGTTTTCGTGTGTCCGCATGTTGCGTGCGGTCTGGATCACGATCTCGAATCCCTGTTCCTTGTACTCCCGCAGCTTTTCAACAAGGGGCAGGTTCGGTGAAACGTTCCGGTAGTCGGAGGTATCCGCAAGGGTCAGGGTACCGTCCAGATCGATAACAAGGCGCTTGATGGGTTCAACTCCCCGCTGGTCCGGTTCCGCAGAGACCGGAAGATCATGAAATTACTGTTCGGGGTGTTGCTATACCCACAAATCATCAAGGCCGGGTAAAGCTCGCCGTCCGGTTTTATGTTGCCCGGCTGTCTCTTCAGGTATCGCCGGCTCTGCCGTCGTCCTGCCGTCGTGATCCGCTTTTATACTCTGGCTGAAACAGGACCTGCCGCATGTCCCGGTCCGGAATTTCCGCAAGGCTGTCACATGCCCGTAATACCCGCCCGCTAGAACGCCGATTGCACACGTGTGCAAGCGCATTTGTTCTTCCCAAGGCACTTCCGGGAGTGAGGTGCCCCAACACAGACAGCAGGCGAAATACGATGAGCATTCTTGTTTCCAAACTGCGCCAGTCCACAGCGGCTGCCGTTCTGGCACTCACAACCGCGGCTTTTTCCGGAAACGCCCTGGCAAAAGACCTCACCATCACCGTCTGGGCAGGTGGTTCCAACGACAGCGACGTCTACCGTCTGGATGCCATCGAGATGGCGGCCGACATCTTGTCCCGCGAATATGCGATCCGCGGCGAAGAGCTGAACATCAACGTTGAAAAGAAGCGCGACTTTGCCGGCTGGGACGAATTCAGGCAGGCCGTGACCCTGGCCGCCGAAGCAGGCAGCGCCCCGAACATCGTCGTGACCAGCCACCTGGACATTGCACCCTGGAGCCAGTCGGGCCTGATCGTTCCGGTCGAGGATTATGTCGACATGGACACCTGGCCGATCAACAACATCTACGAAAACCTGCTCGATATCACGACCTATAACGGCATCGTTTATGGTCTGCCGCAGGATGCGGAAAGCCGTCCGTTCTTCTTCTGGCGCGATACCATGAAGAAGATCGGCTACACCGACGAAGAGATCGACGCGCTCCCGGCCAAGGTGGAAGCTGGTGAATACACGCTCCAGAACGTGCTGGAAGATGCCAAGAAAGCCGTCGACATGGAAATCGTCGAGGAAGGTTATGGCTTCTATCCGCGCGTTTCCAACGGTCCGGACTATGCCCAGTTCTACCAGTCGTTTGGCGGTGAACTGATGGACAAGGAAACCGGTAAGCTGGTTCTGGACAAGCAGGCGATGACCGATTTCTACCAGTTCTTCGTGGACGCGGTGGAAGCAAAGGTGACCCGTAAGAACCACATCGGCACCGAGTGGGACCAGTGGTACGCGGAAGTGGCGTCCGGCAAGGCGGCCCTGTGGCACGGCGGCACCTGGCACTATGCCCGCTACACCGGCAAGGAAGGTCTGGACGATTTCTTCGGCAACATCCAGTTCACGCTCATCCCGGCAGGCAATGAAAACGGCCAGGCCAACACCATCACGCACCCGCTGGCCTACCTGCTCACCAAGCAGGACAACGAAGACGATATCGAGATCGCCGCACAGCTGATCAAGATTGCGTCAGAACCGCGCATCAACACGCTGCATGCCATCAAGTCTGCACACCTGGGCATTGCCAGGGAGCAGTCCAACATCGAGCTTTACGCCAACGACCGTTGGGCAGCCGAAGCAACCCGTCGCCTGCTGCCGTATGCCAATTCCCAGCCGAACAACCCGAACTACGGCAAGTTCTCCGAGATCATGTTCAAGGGTCTGGAAACGGCCTGGACCGGCACGAAATCTCCGGCTGACGCGGTTGCCGAAGTGGAAGCGGAAATGACGGCCGTGCTCGGTGACGACCTGATCGTCCGCTAAGCCATCCATCTTCCATCTGCCTTGCCGGGCGGTCCGCCGCCCGGCTCACCTTTCAAGAGGATAAGATGAAACGCGCGCACCTGCTCGGGCTGGGATTCATGACCCCTGCGCTCTTCATCATTGTGTTTCTGTTCCTGGCGCCGGTGGTGCTGACAATGATGTTCTCCTTCACCAACATGAGTTCCGGAACCGGCATTTCCTCCGGCGGTGCTTACGAGGTGACGGAACGCACGATCCGGTTGCTCAAGGATCAGGGCTTTCCGGAAACGACGGCCGACCGTCTGGCCCTGGATACGTACAAGATCGACGCTGCCGGTCTCGCTGCTGTCCAGGCCGACTTCGGCAAGGCCTTCGCGCAGGAGATCGAGGCTGAATTGTCCGGCAAGACATTTGCCGGCCGGCGTGACCTGGAGCGTGAGCTGAAGCGGCTGAAGGAACGTCCGCGCTCGACTCGGGATCTGAAAAAAGCGGCTGACCTCTTCAAGCGCTCAATCCTCAATACGCGATTTGAAACCGAACAAGCCTTTCTGGCATCCGTGGATGAACTGGATCTCGGCCTTGGAAAAACAGAAACGGCGGAGCTGACCAGAACCGCCTATACCGGTTGGGTCTGGACGACGGAAAACTACAGTCTGATCGCCTCGCTGCCGTCTACCATGCGGGCCGCCGGCAACACGTTGATCTATGTGTCCTTCACCCTGGCGTTCAGCATCGGGTTCGGCCTGTTTCTGGCTGTCACAACCTTCTATCTGCCGTCCGGCGTTGCAACCACCTTTCGCACGATCTGGTTTCTGCCGCGCATCCTGCCGCCGGTCATCTACGTGATGATGTGGAAATGGATGGCCTGGGATACCGGGTTCCTCTCCAGCTTTCTGGCTCATTTCGGCGTGCCTCCGCGAAACTGGATGCTGCATTCCGACATCAATGCCTGGGTGGTCGTGGTGCTCATCAACGGTTTCGTTGGCGCTTCGCTCGGCATGATCCTTTTCTCAAGCGCCATCAAGGCAATCCCGGAAACCATGCTGCATGCCAGTGAGGTGGATGGCGCCAACCGTCTCCAGCAAATTCGCTACATCATCATGCCGCAACTCAGATGGCCGATCCTGTTCACCACCGCCTATCAGACGCTCTCGCTGCTGACGTCCTTCGACTACATCTACCTGTCGACGGATGGCGGGCCGGGCAAGGCCACGGAAGTCTGGGCGCTCTACACCTTCCACACCGCGCTGAACAACTACGGCGGCGTCTTGCAATACGGCCTTGGGGCCGCGCTGGCGATGGTCCTGGTGGTCATCGGCATTGCCGCAGCGCTGATCTATCTGCGCCTCTTCAATTTCGACGACCTCGTGGCCAAGCCGCGTATCGAGCAATAGGGGAGAGACGGACATGAGACCCAACTTCCGTATCTGGCCGATCCTGGTGCTGCTCAGCATCCTGTCGTTGCCGCTGGTGCTGATGTATTTCTACCTGGTCGTGGACACAGTCACGGATACCACGGCAGGCTCGCTGCTGCCGGACAGGTTTACCCTCGAACACTGGAAATTCCTGTTCGAAAAGCCGGAAAGCGGCCGCGCAAGCATCTGGCCGGTTACGGCCAACACTTTCCTCTTTGCCTCCGCCACCAGCCTGATCGTCGTGATGGTATCGCTGACCGCAGGCTACGCCCTGTCCAGGTTGAACATGCCGTTCCGCAAGTTCTTTCTGGGCGGCATCTTGACCCTTCATGCCTTTCCGACGGTCACCCTCATCATCGCCATCTTCCTGATGCTGCAGATGAGCGGTCTCTACAACACGCTGATCGGCGTGATCCTGGTGAAGACAGCCTTGGAGCTGCCGCTCGGTATCTGGATCATGAAGGGGTTTTACGACACCGTGCCCTGGGAAATCGAGATGGCCGGGATCACCGATGGCGCCAGCCGCTTCACGGTGTGGTGGAAACTGGTCCTGCCGCAGGTCCAGCCCGGGATCGCGGCTCTGGCGCTGTTCTCGTTCCTGGAAGCCTGGAAGGAGTTCATCCTGCCCCAGGTGCTGGCCCCCAGCGGCGCGTCGCAGGTTCTGGCGACCTATCTTCAGAACACCATCATGGACGACCGCAAGCCGGACTTTAACCTCTTCAAGTCCATCGGGCTGTTCTACGCCCTGCCGGTCATTCTGATCTACGTGGTCTTCAACCGCAAACTCATGAACATCTATGGCGGAGGCACGAAAGGCTGATGCGTATCGCACTTGAAAATTTCACCAAGACGTTTGGTGAAACCACCGTCATCGACAACATGTCACTGACGATCGACAGCGGCGAGATGCTGGCTCTGCTCGGGCCCTCCGGCTGCGGCAAATCCACCACACTGTTTGCCGTCTGCGGCATTCACCGCATGGATGGTGGCCGGCTTCTGTTCGGCGAGCGGGACGTTACGACGCTCCCGTCGCAGCAACGCAATGTCGGCGTCGTTTTCCAGAACTACGCACTTTATCCGCATATGACCGCGCATGAAAACATTGCCTTCCCGCTGAAAGTGCGCCGGGAAAACAGGGCCGATATCGACCGCAAGGTCGAGAAGATTGCAGGTCTTGTCCAGATCGGCGAGTTGATGGCTCGCCGGCCCGCACAACTGTCCGGCGGACAGCAGCAGCGTGTCGCGCTGGCACGGGCGCTGGTGCGGGAACCGGACATCCTGCTGCTTGATGAGCCGCTGGCCAACCTGGATGCGAAACTGCGTCTGGAAATGCGCTCGGAGATCCGCCGCATCCAGCAGGAAACCGGCATCACCGCTGTGCTTGTCACCCACGATCAGGTGGAAGCCATGTCCATGTGCGACCGCATTGCGATCATGAAAAAGGGTGAGATCGTGCAACTGTCCAGCCCGTCCGAAATGTATGACAACCCGTCATCGGATTTCGTCGCGGGCTTTCTTGGCAATCCGCCGATCGCGTTTCTGGACGGGACAACGGAAGAGGGCGGTTTCCGCCTGGCAAATTCCAGAGTCACCCTGCCGATCCCGTCCAATCTTGCCATTGCCGGCTCAGGCGTGCCGATGCGCCTCGGTGTCCGGCCGGAGTTCTTCCAGCCGGGTAATCCGCTGAAGGTGACCGGCAAGGTCAGCTTCGTCGAGATCCAGGGCCGGGAAGAACTTTACGACGTCACTCTGGAGAACGGCGCCGTGCTGCGCTCGATCCAGCCGCATGGCGGCAATCACAAGCTGGGCGACGAAGTGACCTGGGGTATCGCGCAAGACCGCATCCTCGCCTTCGGTCCGGACGGAAGCAGGCTCTGATGGCACCGGTCCCGCAAACCTTCCAGCCCGGCCGGGCATGGCTCAGCGAGCCGCGCTCCTGTCCGCTTTCCATCGCCCATCGCGGCGCGAGCGCCTATGCCTTCGACAACACGTTGCGGGCTTATGAAATTGCCCATGAGCTTGGCGCCGATATGTGGGAGGTCGATGTCCGACTGACCGCTGACCGGGTCCCGGTTGCCTTTCACGATGAGGATCTGAAAGCGGTCTGCGGCCTTGACCTCAAGGTGGCAGATCTGACGGCAACCCGGCTGCAGGCCCTGACCGCCGAAGCCGGACGCGAGGCGCCCCTGTTCTCGCAGATCGCAGCCCTTGCAGCCCGTCTTGGCGCCGGCATCTATCTGGATGCAAAGGAGGGAGAGGCAGCCTCGCTGGCCATCGCGGAGCTTCTGGCATACCGGATCGAGCGTGTCATCGCCGGCGCGAACACACCGGACTATGCAGCGGCGCTGATCGCAAACGGCTGTCCCTATCCCGTTTCCATCCTGGTCGGCCTTGGCAAGGATCCCTTTCCGATTGCAGACCGCTGCGGTGCGGAAATCATCCACCCCTGTTGGGAGCGGGCAGGCCAAAGGCCGGACCACTTGCTGGATGAAGCCTTTTTTGCCAAGGCAAGGGACCGTGGCTTGCCGGTCGTGACCTGGCATGAGGAGCGCGCCGAAGTCATCGAAACGCTTGTGAAGAGGCCGATCCTCGGCATCTGCTCCGATCAGCCGGAAATGGTGGCACGGTTCGCCCGCTCCGCAGGTCCGGGGCCGGAGATTGTCTGCCATCGCGGCGCCTGCAAGATCGCACCTGAAAACACGCTGGCGTCAGCAAAGGCCGCCTGGGCAGCCGGCTTCGCTTACGTTGAGATCGACGTGCAGCAAACGGCGGACGGGCAACTCGTGGTCCATCACGACGCCACGCTCGACCGCACCACAAACGGTTCCGGCGCGATTGCGGAAAAGTCAGGCGCTGAACTGGCGATGCTGGACGCGGGGGGAAAGTTTGCTCCGTTTTTCAAAGGCGAAGGCATCCCGCTCCTGGGTGCAGTTCTGGAAACGGCCTCGCAGATGGGCGGCAAACTCTATGTCGAGCTGAAGGAGGCAGATCCGCATCACACGGTGAGAAGTGTTCTGGGAACACTGGCGACGGAAGACGTCTTCTTCTGGGCGCAGGATCCCGTGAGGCTTCGGACCATTGAAGAGGCCTTTCCGCAGGCGCGGCTGATGGCGCGGGCTGAGGATTTTGATAGTCTTGAAACCTGTCTGTCTTCGCTCCAGGCAGTCATCATCGAATTCAATGCGTCGAATGCCAGTCTTGAGGCCTTTGAAACGGTCAGGGCTGCCGGGCGAAGGCCGATGATCGCTTACATGGGCAAGGACCCCGCCGAGATCGAACGCCTGCTGGCCTTGAAGCCGGATCTCTTCAACGTGAATGAGCCCTTTCTCGTCGCCCGGATGCTCGGTAAAAGCGAATAAACGGAAGAAACATGTCGGACGCACCAGGTTTCAAGAAAACGGTCAATTCCTTCGACGTCGCCCGCCTTGCCGGCGTGTCGCGTTCGGCTGTTTCCAGAACCTTCACGGACGGCGCGAGCGTCTCCAAGGAAACCCGGGACAAGGTCATCGCGGCGGCGCGTCAACTCGGGTACCGGGTCAATGTGCTGGCCCGTTCGCTGCACAAGCAGAAGTCCGATCTGGTCGGCGTCGTCGCGGCCGATTTCGACAATCCCTTCCGCTCCGAGCAGATAGACCTTCTGTCGAAGGGGCTGTTGGAATGCGGCTTCAGGCCGATCCTGCTGCGAGGAGAAAAATCGACGGATGTTGCCGATCTGATCGGATCTCTGCTGCAATACAGCGTTGCCGGTGTCATCGTCACCTCCGACACCCCGCCGGAAGAAATCTGCATCGAATGTCTGGAAAACGGTGTGCCGCTGGTGGTCGTCAACAAGCGCGACCCCGGAGCGCCGGTCGACCGGGTCGTGACCGCCTTCGAGGACGGCGGCCGGATGGCGTGTGAACACCTGATCGCAAGCGGCTGCCGCAAGCTGGCGGTGGTCACGCCGGAACGCTCGTCCTTTTCCATTAATGGACGCGCACTTGCGTTCGAGCAGGCCGCCAATGACAGAGGCGTGCCGGTCCTCCGGATCGCACAGGGCGCACAGACTTACGATGGCGGACTGGTGGCCGCCGAATTCCTTAACCGGGTAAGGGCCGAGGTCGACGGCGTCTTTTGCGCGGCAGATTATCTGGCGCTGGGGGTTCTTGACGGCTTGCGCCACATCCACGGACTGCGAGTGCCGCAGGATATCCAACTGGTTGGCTACGACGACATTCCCCAGGCTGCCTGGAAAGCCTACGACCTGACCACCTTTTCCCAAAGCCGTCAGGACCTTTGTGAGGCAACGCTGGACCTCTTGATGCAGCGTCTGGAAAACCCGGATTTGCCACAACAGGTCAGGGTCTGCGACGTACATCTGGTGCAACGGACGACCACCCTGGGGATGGCCGGAGACTGAGCGTGCCATATCCGCCCTTTCTCAAAAGCGCAGTCCCGTGCCAAGCTCCGGAGAAATCAGGAGCCGCCGATGAAGAGCATTCTTGCAACGATCGATGTTGAAACCGACACGGAAACCGTTCTCTACGAGACGGAGCGCCATCTGGAAGCGCCGAACTGGACGCCGGACGGGGCGGCTCTGATCGTGAATGGCGGTGGTCGGCTTTACCGGTTTTCGCTCGATGATCCGGGGCTTCTTGAGATCGATACCGGCTTTGCCACAGCCCTCAACAATGATCACGGTCTGTCGCCGGATGGCTCCATGCTGGCGATAAGCGACGGAACGGAGACCGGGGAAAGCTGCATCTACACGCTCCCCGTGACGGGGGTGCGCCCCGGCGGGTCACATTGCAAACACCGTCCTATTGGCACGGCTGGTCGCCGGATGGCGAGACACTTGCCTATGTCGGCAAAAGGCCGGAAACCGGGGGCACCTTTCAGGTTTTCACGATTGGTCTCGACGGCGGTGAAGAACGGCAGATTACCCGCGAGTTCGATCATTGTGACGGGCCGGACTATACGCCCGATGGCGAATGGATCTGGTTCAACGGAGAACGGGCAGGGGCTGTCCAGCTCTGGCGGGTCCGGCCGGACGGCAGCGGCTTGCAGCAGATGACAAGGGACGAGCGGGTCAACTGGTTTCCGCATCCTTCTCCCAACGGCAGGACCGTTGCCTATCTCGCCTATGAGGCAGGTACGACTGGCCATCCGGCCAACCGGACAGTCGAGTTGCGTGTTATGCCCGCTGAAGGCGGTTCACCGCGCATCCTGCGGTCGCTGTTCGGCGGCCAGGGAACGATCAATGTTCCGTCCTGGGCGCCGGACAGCAGGCGTTTTGCCTATATGCGCTACGAAGTGTGACGGCAGGAGGTTGCGAGAGCTAGCGGGAGGCCGGAGGGATGATCTGCGGACCTTCGGCTGGGGTCACTGTCCGTACGCCCCACCGCAAGGTGACGGCAAGACTGGCCAGAATGATCAGTCCGAGGCCTGCAAGCTGCAGAAGGCTGATCAGATGGCCATAGGCAACGGCATCCACCAGCACGGCGCTGGCCGGATAGAGAAACAAGAGCACGGCGATCACGGGTGTTGTCAGTTTCGGCAGTGCCTTGTAGAGCACGACGTAAACACCGCCGGTGTGCACGAGCCCGATAACCGCGAGCCACCCCCACTGGCTGGCGGCCAAGCTCAGGGGGCTTGCCGGATAAAAGGCCGCGAGCATCACGGAACCGGTCGCGAATTGAACGGTGGCAAGCTGCGGTGCGGATATGCCGGTCAGTCCCTTGGCGATGATTGTCACGCCTGAATAAAGAAACGCCGCGGCCAGCGTTGACGCGAGCCCGATGAGATAGGGCCGGTCAGCCGCCAGTTCCATGCCGGTCAATCCCGTGGCCAGCGCAAGACCGGCCAGGGCAACGCCGATCCAGAGCATCGTGACGGCGTGAAGCTTTTCCCGGAACACGAAAGCGCCCAGAAGCACCATGAGAAACGGCTGGATGTGGAAGGTGATGGTGGCAACGGCAATGCCCGTCCGCTGTATACCCTCGAAGAACAGCACCCAGTTCCCTGCCATCAGAACACCGCTGGCAACAGCCATGGCCAGAATGCGCGGTGACAGCCTGGCAAGCCGTGCCAGGTCTCCGCGATACTGGCAGTAGAACGCCAGGGCCAGGCCCCCGATTGCACAGCGATAGAACGCGACGGTGACCGGGTCCGCACCGCTTTCCAGAACACACAGGCCGATCGTGCCAAGCAGTGTCTGTGCCGTGATGACGCCGAACATGCCTTCCATCTGTCTGGTCATGGGACGGGTCCTGACTGGCGGCGCTCAGCCGCTGCACATAGATGCAACATCGGCGTGTTCTCGCCGTCTGCTGCTAAAATGAGGCCACTTTTATTGTTCGGTCAAACGATATAATTTGAAGATACTTATTGGATTTATTGAAGAATAATGCAGCTTGATCACGCCCTTCTGCGCACCTTCCTCGCCTGTGTCGATGCCATGAGCTTTTCGCGCGCGGCAACCCGCGTGCACAAGTCGCCGGCGACGGTGTCCATGCAGATTCAGCGCCTGGAAGACCGCATCGGCAAGCCGCTGTTTATGCGCGACACGCGCAATCTGGCCCTCACGCGGACGGGAGAGGAACTGGAAGGTTACGCCAGGAGAATCCTGCGCCTGCACGATGAGGCCGTCGAAGCCTTTCGCCAGCCCGAGATGGAAGGGGCAGTCACCATCGGAGCGCCGGACGACTACATCGCCGCCATGCTGCCAGATGTTCTCAGGCGGTTCGCCAGTCTGTTTCCGCGTGTCGAGTTGAACGTCGTTTGTGCCCAGTCGACGGCCCTGCTGCCGCAGGTCGACGATGGCCAGATCGACCTTGCCATTGTCACGCGTACAGGCGGAACGGACGGGCGGCTCATCCGCCGGGAACCCATGGTCTGGATCAGCTCCCGCGATGGTCAGGCATTGGAACGGGATCCGCTTCCCGTCGCACTTTATGAGGCTGGCAGCCAGGCCCGCGCGGTTACGCTGGAGGCGCTGGGGCGCAGCGGTCTGCGCTACCGGTCCGCCTATTCAAGCTTCAGTCATTCGGCGCTGGTCACGCTTGTCGAGGCGGGTCTTGCGGTTGCCGCCGTCGTACAGATGGCCGTTCCTCCAACGGTCGAGCGTGTCGATCACGACCGCAGCCTGCCGCCCCTGGAGCCGCTGGACATCATCCTCGTGCGCAGCAAAGGCGCACAATCCAGTGCCTGCGAAGCTCTGGCAACCGCTCTGCTGGAAGGGGAGACGTGAGCGCGCTGGTCAGTCGTCCGGCACGCAAAGGCCCGAGCTGTGTTCAGCCGTCGTCTTTCAGCCCGTCAAAGGCTGCCAGCGCCTCGGCCCCGTAGATCATCGAGGGGCCGCCGCCCATGTAGACGGAGACGCCGATGACTTCGAGGATCTCGTCCCTGTTCGCCCCCAGGCGTGCCGCGGCGCGGGCGTGATAGGCAAGACAACCGTCGCAGCGGGCGGTGATGCCGATGGCCAGCGCGATCAGTTCCTTGGTTTTTGCGTCAAGCGCACCGGGTGCAGTCGCGGCTTTCGCCAGGGATCCGAAGCCCTTGGCGACCTCCGGAATGCCTTTGCGCACGGCGGCCATGCGTTCATCGGTTTGGGCCACAAACTCGTCCCAGTCGGAAACAGCCATGCTACTTCTCCATGTTGCCGGAAATTATGTCAGGCAACCTAGGCGGGGACCGCGATGCAGGCGTTGATGTGGCTCAAGCCTGCTGGCGAGGTCGCTCTGTCGTCGCCCTCGCGAGACGATGCGCGCTCTGCCTGCCTTGTGGGGAAGCGGCCAGCGCGCATCATCGGTTTCAGCCGGTATGCGGCCTTAATGCGCCGTCATTTCATGGACGATTTCGTCACCGTTCAACGACGCCGGATAGTAGGTTGGCCAGTTGGTCAGTTCCTTCAGGATCTCCGCCCGGTCCTCACCCCAGTAAAGGTGATAGTGATCGGCTTTCGAAGGGGCGATCCGGTGGTCGCTGAACTGGATGAAGGCCGGAGCGTTGTCATCGCCCGCGGTTTTCTTGAAGATGAAGCGGACGCCGCGGTTGCCTTTCTTGTAGGTCAGGACTTCCAGGCCGTCGGCAACATACTGCCCTTTGAAGGCGCCGTTTTCCGTCTGAAAGGTTACGCTGTCCGCATCAATCACGATCCGGTCCACATCGGTGCGATAGCCCGCCTCGTAGTAGGCTTTGTACTCTTCTGCCGATTTGCTGCCGTGTTCGGCCTTATGTGCCATCACCGGGTCCAGTGTCCCGTCCTGCAGGTACGGATAAACGGATTGCCACTCGCCTTGCCAATCGGTCAGCGGGCGCGGCTTGATCTGGCTATCCTCGAAATAGCCCTTGGAAATCTGCCGCTCTGCATCGCTTGCATGATCGTGCGAATGGTTGTGTTTTGTCGCTGTGTCCTTGACGCTCTGCGCCAGTGCGGGGCCGGCCACGAAAAGCGTCGTTATGACCGCAAAGGCGCCTGCCAGCCTGCCAAAACGTGATTGCATGGATGTGATCCTCTGATGAAAAGGGGAGGGGAAGTGGGAATTGATTCGTAACGTTATTACATTACTTGGAGCTACCTAACGCACCGCACGTGGTGAGGCAACGTCAAAGACATAATTTCCACACGGGGCAGAAAGCCGGAGCCAAGGAGGAGGAGGGGAGCCACTGGGTAAAGGAATACAGTGAATGGTCCTCTTTCAAAACCAAGTCCTCTCGCACCCGGTCGCTCGGAGGAAATCTCCGGCAGTGACGGGCGAGAGGTTCGATAGTTTAGAATTAGTGAGGTGGGGAGCTGCGGGGGCGATCAGGACCCAGGCAAGACTTTTTCGATCGCGGTTGTTACATCCGGCGCGGTCGGGGGCACCGGTGTCGGAAACCAGGCAACGATGCTGCCGTCAGGCCCAACCAGATACTTGTGGAAGTTCCAGTAGGGCCGTGCCATGGGGCCGAGTTCGCGGGCAGCCCAGAGGTAAAACGGATGGGCCTGATCACCCTTCACCACCGTTTTGGCGGTCAGCGGAAATTCCGCACCGTATTTGGCCTCACAGAACTTGGCGATGTCACCATCGGCCCGGGGTTCCTGGCCGCCGAAATCGTTGGAAGGGACACCGAGCACCAGCAAGCCACGGTCTGAATAGGTTTCATGAAGTTTCTGCAGGCCGGCCAATTGACCACTGAAGCCGCATTCCGTTGCCGTGTTGACGACCAGCACCGCCTTGCCGGCGTAGTCCTTCAGCTCAAGCGGTTCGCCATAGGGCATTTCAAAGGTGAAGGCATGGGCCGTTTGACCCGCCCCACTCTGCTCATCGAGGTCCTGGGCCTGAACGGCAGTAGAGACCAACACTGCCGCCACGTACAAAACGAAAGAGTACAGCCGGAACATTTCAACATCCTTGCGGTTTGAAAATGCTACGCGCAGGGTTTGGCGTCAGATCACTGACCCTGGACACGGCGGCGCCAACGCCAGTGGGGGCGGTTATCCGCCCCGGAAACCGGAACTCGACCGGCTGCCGAACCCACCGCGCGAGGCGATGGAGGTCCGTGTCTGGACCTTTGCCGGCTTGGGCGGCGTCTTGACGGCGTCGTCATAGGTACGCCAGCTGCCACCGCCATAGCTACCGACGTAATAACCGCCGGATGTGTAGTACCGTGAGCTGCCGCGTTCCGAATAGATCGGACGGACATTGCTCTGGATCAGCTGGTTGGTCACGGCACCGGTCAGCGCCCCTGCCAGGAAGTATCCTGCCGGAAACGGCGTGTAGTAGGACGACCCGTTGCTGGCAGTGTCATAGGCGCAGGCATTGTTGCCGTGTTGCTCGTTGCACAGCTGGACAGTTGCGTAGCGCGGACCCGAAGCCCTGTGGATTGCCTTGCCAGCTGTAATTGCCTCGGCACAAACCTCGTCCGGAACATAGTTGTCAGCGACACATTCCGCCTCGGTCTTGTAGACCTTGCCATCCAGTGTCGGTTCGTCCGAACAGCCCGCAATGGTCACGGTTGTCGTCGCCATGACCATCAGCTTGATCGACTTGGAGCGTTTCATGAATTTTCTCCCGACCTTCTAACGGTCTGATGAAATGCTTTGCATGATAAGGCCTGGAGCACCGGCGCACGACCGTGCCCGAACCGGCCCGGTCAGTAGGTGATGCAGGCGGCGTTCAGCAGACCGACCGTGAGTGAAATGGCAGCAAGATTGGTGCTGATCGCCATCTCGCCACCCTTGATACGCTCCGTGACTTTCGGAAAGAACCGGCGGAAGACCTGATAGACGACAAGCTGCGCGGCGCAGGCGATGATGCCCCAGACGATGAAGTCGAAGATGCTCACCGAGTTGGCCGCGGCGCTGGCCAGCGGCAACGAAAAGCCGAGAAACGCCCCGCTGAAGACCACTGAAGCGGCAACGTTGTTTTCCTTGATCAGGGCCATCTCGTCATGTGGCGTCATCACAGTATAGATTTTCATGAAAACCAGCAGCATGACGATGGCTGTAATGAAATAGGCAATAAACGGAACGATGCCTGAAAGGGATGCCTGAAGGTCTGCCATATGGGTCTCCACTATTCAGTTCAGACAGAAAAATTATGACGTTCGAGCGGGAACCCTAGCATGAACGCGACACTGCGTTCCGCATTTTCCGGCTCTTCCATGTTGACGAGCAGCATTTCGTCCCGCCCGTCCTGCAGGGTTCGGGCAAAGAGCATGGCTGTCTGGAAAATCTTCCGCCTGCCGCCGCCTTCGCGGTCGTCGCAGACTTCCTCCCAGTAGGTCATGGGGTCTTCGGGAACGGTTGAGGTGTCGAACCAGGCGCGCTCGAAGCGGTAATCCTGGCCGTCGCCCGGCAGCGAAAAACTGGTCTGGCGGATCGCGGTTTTCACCCGGTTCCATTCGGCATCGCCGGACGGGTACTGCACGTCATAGAAATACCAGAGCATGATCTCGTCGACACGCTCGTCCTCCGCGCCGTCGCCGCCCTGAAACTGGATCAGAAAACGGTCGTCATCGGGATAGAAACGATGCATGTGCGATTGCTCGCCGAGGTCGCAATGGCCCTGGGCGGTGATCATCAGCGTTGTGTCCGGCCGCTCGATCAAGCTGTCGGTCGGCAGAAGGCGCAGCGCGATGGGGTCAAAGGAGATGCCCCGCCCAATGGTCAGACCGAGAATTTCCGGCGGCTGCCAGCCTTTGGCTTTCCTGTTAAACAGTGATCCGAACATCAGCTCCCCCAAGGCCCTTCTCGATCTCGCCCGCCGCGAGACGTTTGTTCGCGAGATAATAGATCGAGCCGCCTGTTTTCAATGTCTTGGGGAAAGGCCTGAACAGGAAATCCGGATCGTCCGGCTGGGAAACCGCGATCAGCGTGCCCTCGGCACTTGAAAGCGCCTGTTCCAGTTTGTCGGTTTCCGTACCGGCGCCGCTCTCGACCACGGCCGAATAGATGGTCGCGCCGAGCCCGGCCGTCGACAGCGCCATCAGGATCTGGCCTGCGCCTGGATCCTGCGCCGCCCGCACCAGCGCCTCACAGGCGCTCGAGACGACCGGTTCGATATGGGCGAGCTTGCCTGCGCGGCGCGCGGTGTCCCGGTCCTCGAAATAGGCTGCCACGTGCACGGTGTCGTTCAGTTCGCGGATGGCAAGGCAGGTGTTGAAGGTTTCCGCATCCGAGCTGGCATAGACCAGCACTTTCTGCGCACCGGGAATGGCCGCGCGCCGCAGCGACTGCAGCGCATCCATGCGTTCGGCCCGGATCAGCCGCACCCCTTCGGGCACTTCCACGTTCTTGGAATCCGCAAGCAGGATGATCTTGTCGTCGCCGTCCTGGCCGGCGACCAGGTTCTCCACCATCAGTGGCGTCTTGTCCCGGTGGTAGCCGACAATCACCGTGGCGTTCTGCACCCGCTCATAGTTTCCGTTGCCGTCAGCCATACGCCTCACTCCTTCCACAAGGACACCCGTCAACCGGCCCAGGACGGCGGAGAAAATCAGCAGCGCGCCCGGAAAGAACCAGAAGGCTGCGACCATCCGGCCCGCTTCCGTTGCCGGCGACAGATCGCCGTAACCGACCGTCGAGGCGGTCGTCGCCGCAAAATAGATGAAGGTCAGCGGATTGCCTGTCAGGCCTGTTTCTCCGGCCAGGAAAAACAGGATCCAGGAAATCACCATATAGGCGCAGATCATCGTCGCAAGCAGCCAGAGCTTGAGCTCGAGGACGTGCTGGTAGAGCCGGGATATGATGAGTTGCAGGATTGGCACCGCTGAAATCTGCCCCCTGTTTCGGTCGCGGGCTACCTTGACCAGCCGTCGCCGCCTTGTCAATTCGCCATAGCTTTCCGAATAATCGCTTGAAACGGGTAGACGGGGCTTCTACTTGTTCGGTGCCGGATTTCGGCACGAAATTATAAATGGAGGGCTTTGGATGAGTACGCGGCAATCTCCCTGGACACTTGCGGAGCTCAAGGAAGCTCTGGAGCAGTCGGACTCCTTTGGAGAAGGTGAAATCGGCTGCATTATCAGCCCGGACCAGCCCGGCGTGCTGGAAGTCCAGCTTCAGTCGGCCGGCGGGATCACGCTGTTCATGGTTGTCAGCGAAACCCAGATCCTGACATCCACCGTCCTTTGGCCGTGCGATGCCCAGGACGATCCGGCGTCCTTCGAAGCGATGATGCTGCGCAACCACAAGAAGCTGCTGCCGCTCTGTGCCCTGTCCATCGATAAGATCGACGGACGCGAATATTATGAGCTCTTCGGCGCCATGTCCGTGAGATCCACCCTCGATTCCGTCGAGACGGAACTGCGCACCATCGCAAACAGCGCCCTGGAGCTGGCCTCCGACGTCGGCCCGAAGGCCGTTGCCTGATCCCGTTGCCAATTTGAAGAAGGACATTTGAAGATGAGTGTTTGGGGCAAATTGATTACGGCGTTCAAGGGCCACGCCCACAATGCCGCGGAGTCCGTTCAGGACGCCAACCTGATGACGATCCTGGAACAGGAAGTCCGCGAAGCCAAGCAGGCGATCGGAGCGGCCAAGGACGAAAAGGCGCGCATGGCGGCCAACCGCAAGCTGAAGGAAAAATCCGTCGCCGAGCTGATGACCGAGATCGAACGCCGTACGGAAGCCGCCCGCAACGCCAAGGCACAGGGGGACGAGCCTCTGGCCATCGAGATTATCGAGAGCGTTTTGAAGTTGCGCGACAAGGCGGAAGCAGACCAGGCTCTGTTCGACCAGTACAAGTCCACCGAAGAGCGGATGGACAGCACCATTCGCCAGTCGATGAACAAGATCGAAACACTTCAGCGCAAGATGGAAAGCGCCAGGGCCAACGAAGCGTTGATCAAGGCGCAGAAGGCAGCGTCCACCAACACGACTGCCTCCGATGGCCGGCTGGCCAGCGCGGTCGACAGCCTGGCCCGCCTGGAACAGCGCCAGGCTGAACAGCAGGCCATGCTGGAAGCGGCCGAAGAAGATGCGCGTCAGGAAAGTGGTGCCGATCTGGAAGCCAAGATCAAGGCTTTGGAAAATCCGGCCCGCAACGACGTGCAGGCTCTTCTGGCCAAGCTCTGACGCTCTGCTTGCAGCATGAAGCGGATCGAAGTTCCTGAAAGACCTGGGTGGAAGGAAGAAGCCGAGAAGCTCGGCTTCGGCTTTCACACCATGTATGGCGCGCCGTACTGGGACGAAACCCACGCCTATCAGTTCAGCCTGCGCGAGATCGAGGACGACCTGGAAGATCCCTCCCAGGAGCTTTACGGCATGTGTCTTGATCTGGTCGACCGGGCCGTACGTGACGACGCGCTTCTGGATAAAATGGCGATCCCGGAAAAATACCGTTCCTGGATCCGCAATTCCTGGGAACAGCAGCAACCGTCGCTCTATGGCCGTTTCGACTTCTTCTACGACGGCAGCGGCCCGGCCAAACTTCTCGAATTCAACGCCGATACACCGACAGCGCTATACGAGACCGGCTTCTTTCAGTGGATCTGGCTGGAACAGCAGATGGCGGCTGGCGTTTTGCCAACCAACAGCGATCAGTTCAATTCCGTGCAGGATCGCCTGATCGAGCGGTTCGCCGCCATGTTCGCGCCCGGCTATCACATACACTTTGCCTCGTCGAAGGATCACGATGAGGATCGTGCCACGGTGCGCTATCTCGAGGACTGCGCCAGGCAGGCAGGACTGATACCGCATTTTGTTGCCGTGGAAGAAATCGGCCTTGATACGGAAGGCCGCTTCGCCGACGCCGACAGTTTCGTGATCGACGCGTTGTTCAAGCTCTATCCGTACGAGGATATGCTGCGCGAGGACTACGGCCCTTACCTGCCGGATGCGCCGATCCAGTTGCTGGAGCCGCCCTGGAAAGCTCTCCTGTCAAACAAGGCCATCCTGCCGGTTCTGTGGGAAATGTTTCCGGACCATCCGAACCTTTTGCCGTCTTACTTCGAGGGCGAGGCAGATGAGACGTTCTTGAAAAATGCTCATGTGCGCAAACCCTTTTTCAGCCGGGAAGGCGCGAATATCACGGTACGCGGGGCCGGGGGCGAAGACATCAGCACGCCGGGAAAATATGGCGCTGAAGGGCACATATTGCAGGCATATGCCGAGCCGCCGAAATTCGGCGACGATTATGTCATGATTGGGTCGTGGATCATCGGCGGTCAGGCATCGGGCATCTGCTTGCGTGAGGATAAAGCACCCGTCACACAGGACCTATCCCGCTTCGTACCGCACTTGATTCTGGAAGGGTGATCGTCCGCTGGGACGCGAACTGACGTGAAACCGACCCGGCGGCCGGGCCGCCATGATGGGTCGTTCTTATTATTCTGGGCCTCACGGCCACCGGTCGGTTCACCGGCAGGCTAACTCAGCCTGCCGTAAGCTCCGGGCCTGCGTCAGCTGCGGCCGGCTGCGACCGATTTCGGCGGCGCCATGCCGTCGTCCGGCTCCTGTCCGAAGAAGGTTCCGCCGAGCTGTCCGCCGGCGTTGGCTTTGTCGGCGACCCGCTTGATCTTGTCCGCCTCCACTTCAGCTTCCTTGCGAAGTTTCGGGCTGAGGTCGTTCATGGAAAGGTCCATCTGGTCCTCCTATATCTGTTATGGGTCCACTGAAATAACGGACAGCAGCCAGAATGGTTCCCTGACTGGCGCACAGGGAGCTGGGCAAACGGACTTTCAGAAGGAAGACATGCTCTGAAAACCGCAAGAATGAGGGACCTTCGGACACCTTGCAGCCGCGGAGAAACGTTTCAGATATTTCCGGAACGCTGGGCGGAGAGACGCTCTTGGGTAAAAGGTCCGGTCTTCTCCGCCCGCAGGCTTTCTCTACAGCGGCCTGGTGCCAAAACCCCTACAAGGGGTGGAAGGCCCCGTTCCAGTAAACCAGTGCGCCCTGTGAGCGGCCTTGCCGGATCGCGCGCACCTTGCCGATGACAATCGAGTGGGTGCCCCGGTCGATCATCTCCTCGACTTCGCAATCAAAAGCCGCCGGTGCATCTTCCAGAAGAAGAGCTCCCGTTTCCGCCGTGCGCCAATCGGCTCCGGCATATCGGTCTGCACCGTTGACCCCGCCGAACCCGGAAAAGTTCTCTGCAACCGTCCGGTGTTCCGGTCCGAGCGAAGACCACCCGAACTTTGGGTATTTCTTCAGCAGGGGCCAGCTGGAGGAGGCCTTGTTGACACAGGCCAGCACCATTGGTGGATCGGCACTGAGGGACATGGCCGACGTGACGAGGAGCCCGGAAATTTCCTCTCCCTCGCCAACGGTGATCACGGAACAATTGCCCACCAACGCCCGCATGGCGTTGGTGAAATCTTTGGCCGGTACGGGATCCATCACCGGATACCGGCTTCCGCAAGCAGAGGCAGAACGTTGTCGCGGAAATAGGGGAACTCCTCGACATAGTCGACAAAGGAAAGCGTCGTTCCGGCAAAGCCGGTTTCGTGCAGTTTGAGGATGCCGTCGGCAACCTGCCGCGGTGTCCCAACCAGGGGAAAGCCGCCGTGGCCCATGGCGAACAGGTTCTTGATCTGGGCCAGCAGGTCATGCGGAAACGACTGCGCGTGCGCGAACTGAAGGTTGACCAGATTGTCCACCGCTTCCCAGTCGGCCAGATCGCCCATCAGCCGGTCCCGAAGGGCGGTTGCCTCTTCCTCGGTCTCGCGGCAGATGACGTGGCTGAAGGTCAGAACACCAACATCACGCCCTTTCTCGGCCGCTTGCGCTTTCAGTTCCTTGATTTCGTCAACCGAGCGGGTGAGGTCGATGGCCGGGGTGAACAGGTAGTCCGCATTGTCGGTGGCAAAGGTGCGTCCGGTTGTCGAGCCTGCCGCGTTCAGAATGGGCGGGCGACCGCTGACGGGTTTGGGCTCTCCGGCGACATGCTTCAGGTTGAAGTACTTGCCCTCCCAGTCGAAATACTCCTTCGAGGTCCAGAGCTTTTCAACCACATCGAACCACTCCTGGGCGTAGCCGTAGCGGGTTTCATGATCGTCGGGCAGGGTCAGGCCCAGGGCTTCGTATTCCGGCTTGTTCCAGCCCGCGACAATGTTCAGCCCCGCGCGGCCATTCCCCACCTGATCCATCGTTGCGATCTGCTTGGCCACGACCACCGGATTGTTTGCTGCCGTATGCACCGTGGCAAACACCGTGATGTTCTTCGTCGAGGCCAGCAGCGCGGTGGCCCAGGTGATCGTTTCCAGAACGCTGCCGTGAAAGTCCGTCTCGCCGCCGTAACCGATCCAGCGGGCAATCGGCAGCATGAAGTCGATGCCGGCATCGTCCAGCATCTGGCCGAGTTTCAGGTTGTTTTCCCAGCTGTTGACCCATCGCGACGGGGATTTGGTGACCGTCATTCCGGACGAGCAGTTGGACGAAAACGTCCCGAGTTTAAAGCCGTTCTTGTCTTTCATCATATTGGTAGTCATGGATCCCCTCCATTTAGAATAGATTTTCAATTGTATTTTTTATTTAAAGCTATGTGGAAAATCGCCCTTCCGTCAAACGGAATCGCAGCTATATTCGATTTGTAAGACTGAAGAGGGATCGATGACCGGCAAGTCGGACGACCAGAAACTCAACTATCACTGGCACCTGTCGGAGAACGATGCGGAGGTCATTTGCACCGAGCTGGAATTCGCGTTGATGCGCTGCTTTGAAGCCTTTGGGCGCTGGCAGACAGAGTGTCTGGCCTCTGTTAGTGACGTCGGGGCGACCGGCCCGGAAAACGCGCTGCTGCATATCGTGCGCATGAACGACAGAGCGAAAAGCATCAAGGAACTGGCTCGTCTCACAAACCGGGACGATATTCCGAACATTCAGTATTCGATGCGAAAGCTTGTGGCTGCGGGCTTGATTGAAAAACAGGGCTCTGGCCGTTCGGGCGTCACATATCAGGCGACAGCGGAAGGCAAGAAGATCACCGATGACTACGGTGCTGTCCGCAAGCGGCTGTTGATTGAGCAGATCTCAAGCCTGCCCGAGTTCGAGACCCGCCTGAAAGAGGCGGGCCAGAGCCTGAACATCCTGGCGGGCATATATGAAGAGATTTCCCGTATCGCCGCGACATACCGCCGGTGATGCCGGTTGCTGCACACTTCGGCACCTGTCTTCCGGACCGGTAAGCGCCTTGTGCGCACAGCCTTGATCGCAACAAGCTGACCGGCTGCGCCAGCGTCGGAACCGGCCCGACCCCTTGGACACGCAGTGTTGATCGTCCGGCAAATGAGTTGTCTTGATCGAAGCCGCAATTTTGGGGCCAAGAGGCGCTGGCAAGTTTCAGGAGACGCCAGCCCATGCCCAGTCCAAGTCAGCCGATAATCGAGTTTGTGCGCCTGCCGGACATCGCGCTGGAGGAGTTGGTCGCGCATATGTCCGATCCGCGTGTCGGCACGCATATGCCGCTTCTGACGGTCGCCTGGGATCAGGACGTCGCTGCAAAATTCGTCTCGGCCAAGGAAGCCTGCTGGCAGCGCGACGGGCTTGGTCACTGGGCTTTTCTGGCAGATGGCCGCTATGTCGGCTGGGGCGGATTTCAGAAGGAAGGCGAGGAGTGGGATTTCGGCCTGGTGCTGCATCCGTCAGCCTTCGGCCTCGGCATGCCGATCACCAGAAAAGCGCTGGCCTTTGCCAACGAAGACCCACGCATTCCTTTCGTCACCTTCCTGCTGCCGCCCTCCCGCCGGAACCTCAGTGCTCTGCGACGCATGGGGGCGCGTTTCATCGGAGAGACCGATTATGACGGCAATCGTTTCCTGAAATACCGGCTGGAAACATCAGGCTCTGCTGGCAAGGTCAGCCAGACAGCTTGACCGTCTCCACGTTGACATGGCTTGCCTTTCCGGCAAACCAGCCGTTGATGGCAGCGCCAAGGCCAAGCGCCACGAACAGCACCGCGCTCCAGGCAAAGCTTCCCGTCCAGCTTCGGATAAGACCGACGATCAGCGGACCGACGGCCGCAAGCGTATAGCCCACACATTGGGCCATGCCCGAAAGCTGTGCGGCGGAATGGGAATCCTGCGTTCGCAGAACAATGACGGTAAGCGCCACCGCAATCAGTCCGCCCTGACCAACGCCCTGCAACACCGCCCAAATCCAGACGGTGGACAGCGGCGCGAATTGCAGGCCGAGCAGCGCCGTTACCGCTATGACGCAAAGAGCCACGTTGATCACGCGCTGGTCTTTACCGCGAACGGCAAGATGCGGTGCGATCAGACAGGCGGCAGCCTGCACCATCACCGACACGGACACGATGGCCCCGGCGGTGACGCCGTCGAGCCCACGGGCGCGCAGGATCGGCACCATCCAGCCGAAGACGCAGTAGGCAAGGGCGGATTGCAGCCCCATGAACAAGGTGACATGCCAGGCCAGTCTGTCGCCCCACATGCCTTTCACGGCATACGTTGGGCCTCTGGCCCGCTTGCGTGTTGCCAGAACCTGCGGAAACCACAACACCGCCACCACGAGCGCCGGCACCGCCCAGACCGCAAGCGCGGCGTCGACGGAGCCGCCAAGGGCTGCTTCGAGCGGAATGGTCAAACCCGCGCCCGCGGCAGCGCCCGCGCACAGCGCCATGGTGTACCAGCCGGTCACAAGGGCGGCCTTGTCAGGAAAGTCCCGCTTGACGAGGCCGGGCAGCAGCACATTGCCTACGGCAATGCATGCGCCTGCCAGTGCGGTTCCGAGAAACAGCAACGGCACGGACGACGCACCGCGCGCCGCCGTGCCAAGGGCCAGCAGAAGCACGACCGCTAGCAAGGTGCGTTCGGTGCCGATCCGGCGGGCAAGGCGTGGGGCCAGCGGCGAGAACAGGCCGAGACAGACAACGGGCAGCGTCGTCAGAAGGCTTGCGCCGGTGGGTGACAGACCAAGGCTCTCGCGGATTTCCGGCAGCAGCGCCGAAGCGCTGGAAAAGACCGGGCGCAGATTGAAGGCAATCATCACCAGGCTGGCACCCAGCAGAAAGCGCACCAGTCCGCTCTGCGCGGCGTGCTGTGGTTGTTCAGTGGAAACGTCGATGTCTTCGGCATCGATCAGTTCGATGGAGCCCGGATCGATTTCAGAAGCCTTGCTCATGAGCCGAGCAGTCGTTCGAGGTCTCTCAGTACCGGGGCCATGAACCGGCGGACGGCGGCTTCGGCCTGCTCCGGATCGCCTGTCTCGATGGCATCGATGATGGCGGCATGGGCGGCCATGTCCGGTTCCTGCAAGTCTTTTCCGAGCGTCGCTTCGATTGTTTCGCTGATCAGGCAGGAAAAGAACTCGTACATGTTGACCAGCACGGTGTTTTGCGAGGCGGCGACGACAGCCCGGTGAAAGGCGAAGTCGCGCTTGATGAAGCCGGCCTTGTCTTGGCCATCAAAGTTGCCCCGCTCCGCCAGCAAGCGGCGCAGGTCCGAAATCACTTCCGGCGTCTGGCGATGGGCTGCCAGCCGGGCAGCTTCCGCATCCAGCGCCAGTCTTGCCTCGAACTGGTCGCGCAAGGTGGCCCGCCGTGCCATGGTCAGCGGCCCGACGGTATCCACGACTGACAGAACATAGGTTCCCGAGCCCTGCCGGGTTTCCAGATAGCCTTGTGATACAAGCACGCGAACAGCCTCGCGCACGGTACCGCGGCTGATGGAAAGCTGCGCCGAAAGCTGGGCCTCATTGGGCAGCTTTTCCCCCACAGACCAGCGATTGCCCACGATTTCCGCCCGGATTGCCTCGGCCGCGCTGTCGACGAGGCTGGTTTTTGCCAGAGATTGCATCACAAGTTACCAAATCATCAGATGACTTGATCATACGGCTGGTGGTGAAGCTTGTCTATTGGCGAAATTGCATGGGGTGGACACGTCTTGTGCCGGAGCCTGCCTAACTGAACGAAACATGCGCCGGGATCGAATGCCGCTGGATCATCGGTTGTTTCGCGCTGGGCTCAGAGCCCTGGTTCAATCTTATCAGTCGAGCTCTATCAAAAGGTGTGACGCCGCGCACTGGAACAATGATAAATTGTGTGACGTGGAAGACAGACGCATTCGCCGGCACCGTGGCTATTTGGCTGCACCGGCAAGTCAACGAGAGACGCCGAATACGCATGCAGCTTCAGGGGCCATTGAGGGGGCCTAACCATGGGAGAGTGAATGTGGCCGAGTCTTTTTTTCTGCCTTACGAATACGTCGATGTTCTGACCAACCCGGGCCTGCAGACCAGCGCTGGCCGGGTCAAGCTCACGCAGTATCTTTGCAAAGACCGCGGTAACGGCGGCAATGACAGCGCAACCAGTTTTTTCAAGAATTTCCGCTGGATCAAGGATGCCCACGGCATCACGCTGAACCAGCATGTCGGCGGCCGCGAGATCGATCTGGCACTGAAAGGTCAGGGAAACGACAAGACATTCGTCAAGATCTGGAACTTCATGCTGAAGAACAAGGATCTACTGGACAAATACAAGGTCGAGGTCTGTGGCCGTGCCAACAAGGACGGCTCCAAGGACGTCGATCAGACCGGAAAGATCAAGAAGCTCTATTTCGACAAGATGTCAGACCAGGCAGCGTTGCAGCAGATGGTGCAGGACCGCTTTTTCGGCATGGACTGCATTGGGTTTATCGCCAATTTCCTGATTTTCACTGGAGAATGGGACAAATACTACGGCGTCTCACCCAAGCGGTACCCGGATCATGTAGCCAAGATCAACATTGATGACATCAACGAGGTCAAGCCACTCGATTTCATGGTCTGGAACGGACATGTGGCAATGGTCGACTGGGTCTGGGATGTGATGGACGACAAGCGCGCCCGGATCGACATGTGCCAGAGCTCCAGCGGCGGTCCGCAGTGCAACGAATATGTCACCCTGCGCCGAACCGGGGGCAAGGGCCTCAAGGGCGGGTGCGAATTCACGATCGACGGCGGCACCCCGCACCCGCCGGTGCGTGGTCATTTCACCATCTGGCGGCGGGAAGGGTTCTGGTATTGAGCAGGAAGGTCCACTGGCGCGACAGGTTCACGCATTCACCTGCCGCGCCGCTCTTTCGTGCTCTTCAGACCAGGGATGGATTGAGCTGTGCGAAAGCGTCCTGCCGCTGATAGGGAAAATGCGGATAGGGCGCCGTTCGCGGACTTGAGGCATCCAGACGGGCAATCTGCTCGTCCGTCAGAGCCCAGCCGGTCGCCCCCAGATTGTCGCGAAGTTGCGCCTCGTTGCGCGCCCCGACGATGACCGACGCGACAGTGGGGCGCTGAAGCAGCCAGTTGATCGCCACTTGCGGCACTGTCTTGCCGGTTTCTTCCGCAATCGCATCGAGGCTATCGACCACCGAGTAGAGCAGATCGTCCTCGACGGGTGGTCCGAAACTTGCGGTCTCATGCAATCGGCTGCCTTCGGGGATAGGGTTGTTCCTGCGGATCTTGCCTGTAAGCCGGCCCCAGCCAAGCGGGCTCCACACCATGGCGCCAAGGCCCTGGTCCGCGCCGAGCGGCATCAGATCCCACTCATAGTCCCGGCCGACAAGCGAATAATAGACCTGATTGGCGACATAGCGCGGCCAGCCGTATTTTTCTGCAACGGCGAGCGACTTCATGATCTGCCATCCGGAGAAATTGGAAACCCCGACATAGCGGATCTTCCCGTCGCGGACGAGCTGGTCGAGCGTCGACAGCACCTCCTCCACCGGGGTGAAGGCGTCGAAGGCATGCAGTTGCAGAAGGTCGATATAGTCCGTTCCAAGGCGCTTGAGAGCGGCCTCGACACTCCTGATCAACCTGAAGCGTGAAGACCCTGCCTCATTGGGTCCATCCCCCAGTGGAAGGCTCATTTTCGTTGACAGCAGCACCGCGTCGCGGCGGCCCTTGATCGCTTCACCGAGCACGTCTTCCGAAGCGCCTTCGGAGTAATTGTCGGCGGTGTCGAACAGGTTGACGCCGGCCTCAAGGCAGATATCGACGAGACGTCGCGCCTCTGCGATGTCCGTTGTACCCCAATGACTGAAGAGCGGGCCGGAGCCGCCGAATGTGCCGGCACCGAAGCTGAGGGCGGGAACCTTGAGCCCGGAGTTTCCCAGATAACGATAGTCCATGTCGATGGTGTCCTTTCTAGCTGGCAGTCTGGTGAGTGGAGATCGGGGAGCGGACGTGCCGCCGCTCAATCGCGAAGGAGGCAAGCGCGATCACGATGGCAAGGAAAGGAAAGCCCGCGGCGACGAGAGGCAGGTTTTCCAGTCCGGGCCCATGGGAGATGGCGATGCCACCAGCCCAGGCCCCAAGCGCATTGCCGAGATTGAAGGCGGCGATGTTCAGGCTGGAGGCAAGGCTTTCTCCGGCGCCAACGGCCTTCGACAGAACCCAGGACTGCAGCGGCGGAACCGTCGCGAACCCCGCCACGCCGAACAGCGCCGTCAGCACCACAGCCGCGATCTGGTTTTCAAAGGCGGCGGACATGATCGCCAGCACAAGCGCCAGGGCCGCCATGCTGCCGATAAGCGCAGCCTTCAGTCTGATGTCGGCAAGTTTTCCACCCAGCAGGTTCCCGGCGACCAGGCCGCCGCCAAAGACCAACAGGATGGGAGAGACTGCCGTGTCGGAAAATCCGCTGACCTGCGTCAGCAACGGGGCGATGTAGGTGAACAGGGTGAAGACACCTGCAAACCCGAGAACCGTGGTTAGGAATCCGAGCAGGACGGTTGCGCGCGTCACGGCCTTCAGATCGGCCCGCCAGCCGGATGGAACGGGACGCGAGCGATCGGTCGGGACGAGCAGAAGGAGCACGGCCAGCGCGGCCAGGCCGATTAGCGTCACGGCCCAGAAGGTCATGCGCCAGCCGAACTGCTGGCCAAGCCAGGTTCCAGCTGGCACGCCAAGGATGTTGGCAAGCGTCAGGCCCGTGAACATCAGAGCAATTGCGGACGCCTGTTTGTCCTTGCAGACCATGGAGGCGGCGAAGACGGAGCCGACACCGAAATAGGTTCCGTGGGCGAGGGCAGTAAGGATACGGGCTGCCATCAGCGGGCCGTAACTGGGCGCGAGTGCGCAGGCAGCGTTCCCGACGATGAAGATCACCATCAGGCCGACCAGCACGCGCTTCCTGTTCCAGGTCGCGGTAAAGACGGTCAGGATGGGGGCGCCGACTACCACCCCGAGGGCGTAGCCGGAAATGAGCATTCCCGCCGAAGCGACCGAGACACCAAGATCGCGGCTGACCTCAAGCAGAAGGCCCATGATGACGAATTCTGTGACGCCGATGCCGAAGGCTCCGGCAGCCAGTGCATAAAGGGCAATAGGCATTGTGGGTTCCGTCCAAGACATTTCGATGGACGGAACCTAGGCAGCAATCATATCATGAACTATACGCCCGAAATGAATAAGATAAGTGAATTGAAATCATATGTCGCGTGCCAGCATTAACCGCAGCGGTGAGATGGAGGTCTTTGTCCAGGCCGTCGAACTGGGTGGGTTTTCCCACGCGGCCAGGCAACTGGGGATGACCCAGTCCGCTGTCAGCAAGCTGATTTCCCGGCTGGAGGCTCGGCTCGGCGCAAGGCTTTTCAACCGGTCTACCCGACGTCTGGATCTGACGGCCGAAGGCTGCGTCTTTTACGAGCGTGCGAGAGAAATTCTCTCAAGCATCAATGACGCGGAACGGCAGGCAGGAATGGGCGAGCAGCCGGTCGGCCGCATCCGGCTGAACACAAGCGCTTCCTATGCGACCCACGTCCTTGAGCCGGTCCTGCCTCTGTTCCTTGAGCAATATCCCGATATCTCCCTTGAGATCGTTCTGACCGACGCCCTGATCGACCTTCTCGCGGAGCGGACGGATGTTGTGGTGCGGGCGGGGCCGCTCAAGGATTCCAGTCTGGTTGCGCGCAAGCTCGGCGAAACGCCAATGCTGATCGTCGCTTCACCTGACTATCTTCGGCGTGCCGGAGAACCGGCCAGCGTCGCGGATCTGGAAGGACACAGGAAAATCGGCTTCAACTATCCACGGGAGGTCGACACCTGGCGCTTTCTGCGGGACGACGAACCGATAGTGGTTTGCCCGCCCGGCCGCGTTCAGGCCAGCGACGGCGAGGCCATCCGCCGGCTGGCGATCCATGGTCTGGGCCTTGCCCGTCTCGCCGGCTTTACCGTCCGCGATGACATCGCCGCCGGACGCCTGAAGCCGGTTCTTGAAAAATGCTACGCAGACGACAACGAGTCCTTCCACGCCGTCTACACTGGTCAGGGCGGCCCTCTGCCCGCGCGCGTTCGAGTGCTGCTGAACTTCCTCGCCGAACATGGCACCGTGGCTTGAGGACTGCAGGATGCGCTTATGCGGCAACGATTGGGGAAACCTCGGCATTTGAGAGGGGCACTTTCGTGATGCTCAGCAAGATGGAATTTGACCTGAAAAGAAGCATAAGTCTTTGAAGTTTCATGAATGACACAACTATCGCGCTAGACTAATCTGCCTTCATGAGTTCCGATGATTGGTCAGATACGGAAAATGACGCCGTTGTGGCGTCTTACTTCGCGATGCTCAGCGACGAGCTCGCAGGCCGGTCGTATGTCAAATCCAACCACAACCGGCTGCTTCAGGAGCAAATCGGTCGTACACGTGGTTCGATAGAGTTCAAGTATTGCAACGTTTCAGCCGCTGCCAAGGGATTTGGGCTTCCGATTATCAAGGGATACCAACCTCGTTTCAATTTTCAGATGGCACTGGCCGAAGCGATTTCGCGATGGTTGGCAAGACAACCAGAGTGGGAAACAGGGCTGCACAATCCTCTCAGCTCTGAAATGGCCGAACCGCCCACACTCTTCGTCGGTGTGGCCCCCACGCTCAGAAACACGCCACCGCCGGAAGAAACGGAAAAATTGCAAGCTGTCGCGCGACGCTTCGATATCGCTGGGCGTGATGAGCGGAACCGGAAACTAGGTCGTGCCGGTGAAGAAGTTGTGTTTCATCGAGAGCGTGCTCAACTAAAGGAACTGGGTCTCAATGATTTGGCGAGACGAGTTCGTTGGACCTCGCAAGAAGACGGGGATGGCGCAGGATACGACATCCTCAGTTTTACGCCTGACGGAAGAGAGCGGCTTATCGAGGTAAAAACGACAAACGGCTGGGAACGCACGCCGTTTCATATATCTCGGAATGAATTGGAAGTTGCCAATGCACGTCGCAATGACTGGTACCTCTTCCGCCTCTACGAATTCGCGAGGAGCCCAAAGGCGTTTGAAATTCGGCCGCCATTGGAGGCGCACGTGGCGCTTACGGCTACAAGCTTTCAAGCCAGCTTTGGGTGATGGGTGTGCGTTGAAGTGCCGTGTTGCCTAATCATCCTGGCATAGCTGGGCCATCATGAACCAGGCCCCGACCCGCGTGGTCTTCTCGCCCAGATCCTCAGGTCAATGATCACCTTCACCGTCGCGGCCACGGCCAGCGCGCAAAGGGCAGCTTTGGAGAATGTCTCCATCGTACCCTCGATCAGCAGCGCATGAACCACGCTGCCGGTGACGATCACCATCGCCAGCAGGGTGTGCAGCCGGCGCCAGAGGCGGGGAGACAAGGCAAGGCTCCGCCGGAACGCGGCAAGAAAGGCTGCGGCGAAGACGGTCCACATGGCGATGACACCCCAGACGGAAAACGGTGTCGGCGATCTGAAGAGAAGGGCGTCGATCACGTCCGGCGGGCTGGTGATCCAGAGTCCGCCGACATGAAGGACAATGGCCGACACAAGCAAAAAACCTGTCCAGCGGTGAAAGCGCCGTCCGCGCAGGCCGGTCGCGCCCGGTAGATAGCCACCGGCCAGCAAGGGCTGCAGCAAAAGCAGCACCATCGCGGCGATACCGGCAAAGCCCGCCGCGATATAGACCGGCTGTCGCCATTGCAGCAGCGGGCTTGCCGCAGCTGCGAGGATCGGCGCAAGAACGATCATTGCCAGGGCGGCCCAGATCAGGGGTGCGCGAAGGCGGCTCATGCCGTCGGGCAGCTCCGGATCAAGCAGGCTGCAGCACGAAATGTGCTTCCAGACTGGTATCGGCGGAGCTTTTCATTACCGGCCGCAGAAAAACGGTTTCAAACGCGCCGCTGTCATAGGCGAGATGTCCGTGAGGCTGTCCGAAAGCCGGAACGATCTGCGGCATTTCCAGGCGGAAGACACCATTGGCATCGGTAAGCGTAGCGCCATGGCTGCGCTGGTCGCGCTCATGGCCCTCGGTCGTATGCGCCCAGATCTGTATGCGCTGGCCTGCCAGCGGGGCACCGTCGCCCGCGCGCCGCACAGTGCCGGTCATCCAGAAACCGCCACCGCCGATCCTGTCGACAATTGGTGCGCCGGGCCGATAATTGTTGGATCCACCCCGCATGGTAGGGGTTGGTGCCAGTCCTTTTGCACGGGCCGGGACACTCCAGCCAGATGCGCCCGTCACCAGAAAAGCGCTTCCGGTGAGGAGCAGGGTGCGGCGGGTCATGAGGCCGGTTGTCATCATCGATCTCCTGTCGGGCGTTTGGGCCTTGGTCCTTTTGGAAGACCAGGCGCGTCCGATACATCAGTATAGGGCGCTTCCGGGCATTTCCGAGGCCTGCGAGAGCACTCATTCCCTGCGTCGTGCTCACAGCTGCGTGAGCGGCGGGCCTTCCGGTTTCCGACGATCGTGCAAATGAAATGGCCAAAGAGAGATCAGGTCCCGGCAGAAAGTGGAACAGATCAACGCCCCTGCGTTTGTGAAAAATGAGAGCATCTAACCCTTGGATTTCGCCCGGTGACCCCGGCCGGATGATTGCCCGCCCATAGCTTCGCACGTAGGATGCCGGCATGGGGCGTATTCTGGAAACCGAGCTCTACCCGCCGGTCAAAGCTTTTCTTGTTGAACAGGGATATGAGGTAAAGGCCGAGGTCGGTTCGGCCGATATCGTCGCCTGCCGCGATGGTGCGGACCCGGTGATTGTCGAACTCAAGACCGGGTTCACCTTGAGCCTGTTTCATCAGGCGGTCGTGCGTCAGTCGGTGACAGATGCGGTCTATGTTGCAGTTGCCCGGGGCAAGGGCCGGCAGTTTGTCCAGTCGCTCAAGAAAAACCTGCAGCTTGCCCGAAGGCTTGGCCTCGGTGTCATCACCGTCAGGTTGCCCGATGGCGTTGTCGAGGTGCATCTGGACCCGGCGCCTTTCACCCCGCGCAAGTCCAAGCCGCGCAAGGATCGTCTGCTGCGGGAGTTCGCCCGCCGGGTGGGCGACCCGAACACCGGCGGTTCGACGCGCACAACGCTCGTGACAGCTTACCGCCAGGACGCGATCCGCTGCGCCGAACATCTTTCCACCAACGGCCCCAGCCGCGGCGCGGATGTTGCCAAGGCAACCGGCGTCGCCACCGCAACACGCCTGATGGCTGACGATCACTACGGCTGGTTCGAACGGGTGGAAAGAGGCATCTACGCCCTGACGCCCAAGGGGATGGCATCTTTGCCAGAGCCTGACGAGGCGAGAGAGGAGGGGCCTTCGAAGGACGCCCCTAAAGCCCGTCGATCAGCGCGGTGAGCGAATAATATTCGATGATGTTGCCGTCCGGCGCGAAGGTCGGCTTCGAAATGACCGCAAAGCCTGCCCGCCTCTTCAAAACCGTTGAATATGTGCGTCTCGATTGTGGGGCGGCGCTTTTGCGTCAGATGGGACCGGACAGCCGCCCTTCGCGGCAACTCACCCCTTGCGCCCCAGATAGACCGCCTGGGTCACCTCGCGCCCGTCCTGCAGGGGATTTGCGAACACCACCGGTTCGGCCCAGGCCTTGTCAAATGCCTGGCCAAGCAAGGCGGTGATGGCCTCGTCCGGGGCCTCGTCGGACCACAGCCCGACGATCCCGCCCGGTTTCACGAACCGCTGCACGGCACGCAGGCCCTCGGGCGTGTAAAAGCCTTTGGAGCCGCCATGCAGCAGACGTTCTGGTGTGTGGTCGATGTCGATCAGAAGCGCGTCATACTGGCGGCCGTGTCTGTCGGCATCGAAGCCGTCTTCCGAGGCTGCCATGGCGAAAAAATCGCCCTGCACCAGCCGGCAGCGCGGGTTGTCGGCAAGTTCGGTTTTCATGGGCACGAGGCCTTCCTCATGCCAGCGGATCACCGGCTCCAGCAGGTCGACCACGGTAAGGTCGGCAACGCTCTCGTGAGCCAGAACGGCCCTTGCGGTGTAGCCAAGCCCAAGTCCGCCCACCAGCACGTCCAGCTTGTCACCGCTGAGGGCTGCAAGCCCCTTGTCCGCCAGCGCGATTTCCGACGCAGTAAAAAGGCTCGACATCAGGTGTTCCTCACCAAGGAGGATTTCGAAGACGTCGGTCTTCAGGGCCAGGATATGCCGGCGGCGCAGGGATATCGCGCCGATCGGTGTCGGGGCGTAGTCCAGTTCTTCAAACATAGCACTCATCCGGGCACCGTGACCGGTCAGCACCGTTTTGGAAAGGGATGATTTCAGCTGAACCGGCGAAATATCCCGCGCGCGCACAAGGGCAAGGCGGCAGCGCCTCCGGCCGGTGGAAAATTCGCCGTCTTCCGTCAGGCCGGTGCCAGCTTGCGCCGGGCCTTGGCGAACAGGAACAGGACGAGAATGCAGAAGGCCGCCATGCCGGCTCCGGTGATCAAGGCGATACCGGCGTTTCCGGTCCAGTCCGCCAGTTCCCCGGCAACCCGCGGGGCAACCATCATCACCACATAATAGATCGAGAAAAAGACACCCATCCCGAAGGTTCGGCTCGCCGGCGGCAGAATGGACGACGGCAGGGTCATGATCGGTCCGGCCGCAAGCGCGAACAGTCCGCCGACGATCAGAAAGACCACGGCAACGGCGAAGTGCGGCAGCACCGGCACCAGGGGCATCAACACGGCAAAGGCGGCGAGGCTGACGGTGATGATCGCGTTCGCCCGGCCGGTCTTGTCGGCAAGGATGCCACCAAGCGGCACAGCGACGGAAAAGACGACCATGAAGGCACTGATCACCGAGCCGGCCGCCGCCAGCGTCCAGCCCTGGTCCTTGAGCAGCGCGGGGCCGAAGCTGAACACCATGGCCAGTGCCGCGTTGTAGAGGGCCCAGATCGTGCTGGCCAGCACCAGGGCGTAGACGGGAAGCTGGGCGATCCGCAGGCTTGGTGCCGTCGTGGCGCCCATCGGCGAACGGTAGAACAGCAGAAGCAGAACCAGCCCCGCCAGAATGACCGCGGTAACGGCCCACCAGGCCAGAGTGAGATCGCCGGACGCGGCGATCAGGGGCAGCGTGAGCAAGGCGGCGGCAATCCCCACGGGCCAGGAGTTGATGAAGATAGCCATCGCGGTGGATATCTCCTTTCCGGCAAACCAGTCGACCAGCATCTTCGTCATGACGACGTTGAGGATGACCCCGCCGGCACCGGCCAGAAGCCGGGACCCCACAAGCACGTTCCAGTCCGTCACAAGGGTCGTCAGCCCGCCGCCGGCAAGCATCATGACCATGCCGAGCGCAACCACGCGCTTGTCGCCGAAGCGCACGGCGATGGCGCTGCCGGGAATGGCAATGACGACACCCGGAGCCAGATAGAGGCCGACCAGCAGCCCGATGTCGGAAAAGTCCGCCGAGTAAGTGTCGATGATGAGCGGCGACAGGGCGCCGATCGACTGGAACTGGAAGGCCATCGTGAAGCGGGCAAAGAAAAGGACGGCCAGTATCAGCCAGCGGTTCGATAGCATGGACGTCCTCCCTTGCCCGCCAGGGGCGGACCCTAGCAGTACACGGCTGTCCTTCAAGCGCAAGCTGCGCATTTGTGCGGACGCCGGCAAGGATGCGGGATTTCCGGTGACGCTATGTGCTCACCGAAAATCCCGGCTCGGGAGCGGCCGCCTGGCCTGCTCGTGCGGACGCACGGCCCTGCATTGCTGCACGGCTCTGCTGTGCGTCCGGTTTCAGATGCACCGGCACGTCGGCGGTTCAGGCGGTCAGATCAGCAAAACCGCTCCGGGCCGATCCCTTGTGCTTCCGAGTAGCGGTCGCCGTGGGCCCAGCCAACGGGCAGCGCGGCCTCGATACGCTCCAGATCCGTTGCCGTCAGGGTCAGCGCCGCGCCCGAGACGCATTCACGCAGGTGGTCCACGGAGCGCGTTCCCGGGATCGGGATCACATGCGGTCCGCGGGTCAGCAGCCAGGCATTCGCCAGCCCCGCCGCCGTCGTGCCCATCTCCGCCGCAAGCTTGCGGAAGCCCTCCATGATGCGCAGGTTCTCCGTCAGGTTCGGCTCCATGAACCGCGGGTTGGTGCTGAGGAACGGCAGCTCGGCGATCCGCTCGCGCGGGATCGGATGGTCCGTCAGCAGCGAGCGGCCGACGGGCGAGAAAGCCACCATGGCAACACCAAGCTCGGCGCAGGCCTGCACCAGCCCAAGGTCGGGCGCACGTGTGGAAAGCGAATATTCCGATTGAACGGCCGCGACAGGAAACACCTTCATGGCACGCCGCAGGGTAGACGGCGCGATTTCCGAAAGGCCGATGGCGCGGGTCTTGCCCTTTTCAACCAGCCGGCCGAGATTGGCCGCCGTTTCTTCCGGCGTGAAGCGCGGGTCGCGGCGATGGGCGTAGAACAGGTCCACGCACTCTACGCCAAGCCGCTGCAGAGACTTGTCCAGCTCGGCTTCAAGGTGCTCCGCCGAATTGTCGAAGCTGCGGTTGCCGTCCGCATCGGTGGTGATCGTGGCCTTGGTCGCGATCACGAATTCGTCCCGCGCTCCCGGATTGGCTTTCAGATAGGTGCCGAGGGCGCTTTCCGATTTGCCCATGCCATAGACATTGGCCGTGTCCAGATGCGTGACACCCAGATCGCGGCAGGCATTCAGAATGGCGTGGCTTTCCGTTTCGTTCGTCGGTCCGTACATGTCGGAGAAGGACATCGCCCCATAGCCGATGGCACCCACTTCCGGCCCGTTGGCGCCCAATCTGCGTTGTTCCATGTGTCCCCTCTATGCGCTGGAAAAGCTGAAGAGTTCTTTTCTTAAGCCATTGTCCCGGGCGCTGAAAGGGCGGAAGTGGCAGCTGAGTGGGGGGTGATTTTCTGGACAGGCGCGGCGAGGTCTTTTGGGGCAGTCTCCTGCTTTTGGTGCGGAGCGAACTTCCGGACCAACCTGAAAAGCGCCTGTTTCGCACAGCTTTCACCGAAGCGGCCAATTATGCAGGATGCAGAATTATAGACGGTTGAGTGACTGCAACGCGCGACAGGCCTGCCGTAAACATCTCCAGTGGAGATAATGCGTTTGAGTTCGAAGACGAAGGATAATGATTGATGCGTGCACTCGGACTGGTGTTGGCGGGCGTGCTGCTTGGTGGGGGAGTAACGTATGTTGTCACGGAAGGGGCGGAGCAATTGGACAAAGGCATTTCGCACACCTACCGGTGCGACCAACTGGCTCGAGAGGCTGATGCTCTGAAAAGTTCCGAGAAGCTTTTACAGCAATTCCTGCGTGATAAGTCTTTGTCGGAATTGGAAACCATGATTTCAGCTTCCGGACTGCACAGGAGCAACTTCGAAAAAGGTGACCACACTGTCGTCGTCGTCGGCAGCAGCCTTCAGACATCGGCATTGGAATTCGAAGTGTCCCAGACAGGAGAAATTGAACTCCGCCCAATCCCCGGAAGCGAGCCATGTGCTTCATTATGAGCTTGGTGGCCTGCTCACCACTCCGGTTTCCAGGTGGCGATGCAGCGCTCCATTTCTGACTTTAGCTGGTGCTTGGTGGACACAAACCGCCCTGAGCTGTCGTTCGGTAGTCAAGCAAAGAATGCTGCTTCGTGTTCCCAAGCCGGTCTTACAGTGAGCGTTCGCTGAACCCCACCTCCCGCTTTTCGATTTTGCGCTTTAAGTGTCCGCTTATGTAATTGGACACTTATTAGCCCTTACTGAGCAAGCGAACGAGCCTGGATGGGGCTTCGTCCAAAAGGACCAGAAATTGGCTACTTTCGCTCTCAGAAAGACCATTTCCCTTTTGAACCTCATGTGCCTGCAGCCGGTTCCCAGCTAGCACGAGTAATGTTGATTGAAAAAATGCGAGTAAGCAACCGCAACGAAAATGACAGTGTCTACAATAGAGCTAACGTTCAGTCGTCGCGCTCAATCTCTGATGGATCCCTTCCTCTTGTAATCGGATTCATCCTTCGAAGCTCGATAAGACCTTCTATTGCAATAGTCTCGAGCTCCTTAAGCAACTCACGATAACCCAACACCTCTTTAATGTCGTCAGGGACAAAGAGGCCCATCTCTTCTATTTTATCGAAAGACAAAGGAAGTTCGGGAGCTTCTAGTTCCCCATAAATGCTCGCATATGGTGAAATTTTCCACATAATCAGCCCCGCATAAGCATACCTCTCCCATACAGCATCGTATGCAGCACGTTCCTCGTCCGTTTCTAAGTGACCGTACCCAGGTCGCCCAAGAGGTTCGTAGTAGACATTGAAGTTGCTGATATTGTGCTCAATCTGCCAAACGCGCGTCTTATACCATTTTGTAAAATAGCGCTCTTGAAACTCTTGAAATGTTACGAGGCTGATGTTCGTCGCTTCGGCAGCTTCATACGCCCCTCTTTGAAAGCCGACACGAGAAATGATGTAACCCCTATTCGCGCCGATCTCGTTCATCACTGTTCTAAATGCATGTACGATTTCTCTTGGAACATTGGTCCGCCAGTTCTTACACTCGCAAATTATTAGGTTCTGGATACCGTCATTCGTTTCCTTAGCGACCACGTCGACGTCGACCGAACCACGAGGAAGTTTCAGGTTAACGGCTCTCGTTGATTCCATTCCACATTCAAGCAAGATCGCGGCAACCATCTCCTCTAGTTCTTGCCAAGTTTCTGGCATCTTGCTCGTAATAAGTGGCATTCGTCCCTCCGTTGTGCAGCCATGAGCTAGAACACTTATTGGCGAGAAGTACAACTGACTGCTATGAGCATCGATCCTAATTTCGTTGGGAAGATAGATCTCTGTACATGGTGGCTTTTGACAGACCTGTTGTCTCCATAATCTGCGACACCGTTACTCCTTGTGCCCGCATGTTTTGGATTGTTGTAACTGTCTCGTCTTACAAGCCGCCTCGTAGCGTTCCTAAAAACTGCCATGGCCAACCGGCAATCGGAAAATAAGCCTTCGACAAAATGCCATGCCGGAACTGATAGTTAGTTGGCCAACTCCTCGAACGCTCGTTCAATCACTCGGAGTTCGGCAGCGATAAGAGAAGCCAGATAGGAAAAATGTGCGGCGAAAGATCCGTGCTCAGAAATGGCATTGTCAGCGAGGCTCTTGCCCTCCGTGCTCCCAGCGTGTCCCTTAACCTTCGACCTAATCCGCTGAACTGTTCGGAGACCAGTAAGAGGTTCGGTCAAATTTGGTCCAAGCGTGTGTGCAACAAGCTTCTCCAGCAAAGAAATGCTCTGCAACTGCTTGTCGTAGATGATCTTCGTTTTTTCCAAGGAGCTCCTAATCGCCTTTATTTCGAAGCCCTCGACAACGAGCTTGGCGAGATCCATGATCGCCTCACCCCACTCATCGCGGCTAGTAGTTAGGGGTGGATTGGCTCTATCCAAAAGGTCTTCATCCTTCAGCGACCACCAAAGCACTCGCTCTTTTCGCCACCGCAGCAGCATGGAGAGAATGTCGCCGCGAGGATTAGTAGAGGTGAAAAAATCGCCTTTGAAGTCATTAGTGTACGCACGCTCGGAAATGCCAGACTTGGGCGCCTCATTGTAAGACAGCCAATGCAGCTGCTCTGAATAAGGGAGCGCCCGTAGATCGCAGATGTAAGCGTGGATCTGGCCCGCCTCATTCAAGTCGTAGCCGCGGAGATGCCAAGCCGACCGGCAAGATATCTCACGTTCCCCAATAGTATATTTCTCACGATCTGTCTTGTACTTGGATAAGACCTCAGGCCTAAAAAAGGCCGGCGAAAGCTCGAATGGTAGGCTATTTCCTTCGACCTCAAAATAGTTAGTTGTGGCCTTGGGGTCAGTTGATATGCGCGCAATACGATCGTTTCGCCAGTCCTGGGCGATAAATTCGACATATTGTTTGTTTCGACGTCCGCTCCACCCGGCCTTGATATCCTCGACAATCTCATCGACTGAACGTCGTGGGCGCATAACCTGAACGCCTCTCGTGTAAGCGGCCCTTCCGGCGATTTTCTGTCGGTAGAAAATATCGTCTGGAAGCGATATCTGCTCCTCGGGGCCGTCTCCCCATCCGTTGAAGGCTTCTCGGCTCAGAAGTGTGAAGTCAAACATACGGACAAGGGAGAAGTTACCCACAGCAAGGTAGTTTTCCAGATCCGGCCAAGTGAATGACACTAGAGACACTCCGTCTACTTCGCCTTGGATGGTGACTGATACGACTCGGTCAAGATCACCGTTGTCATCGAATTTGCAATAAGAGCTGTACTCAGCTCGCCAATGGAGTCCTGCTAGGTGAGAATACTCTTGGTTCAGTTCGAAATAGGCTCTGCCAGCACCGCTCCATCCCTCGAAAGTACGACGGAAAATAAGATCTCTGCCAGCATTTAGTGGCTCCGATCCGCGTCTCGCTTTCTCGTTCCGCTCGATCCACATAGGTTGAGAACCGCCGTAAACGTAACTCGCGATGCTGGTGAATGGATTGCAGCTCCACTGTAAAAGCTCGTCACGCGGCATCGGGCTGAGTTCGCTGTTTGGGACAACGATTGAGTGAATGAATGCATAGGGACCAGAAGCATAGATCGCCACCTCGTTGGCCCCAGCATTCCGTTGCAGGAAACGCAGATGCTTGCCGGCTTTTATCCATTCAGAAAAATCTTCAGCTCCCGGAGGAACTTTGTCGATCTCCGCAATCTCCTCAAGCAGCTTTTTGTGGAAGAAGCTCGTCATGCCAACTCCATCACAGCAATTATTTATGTCGTAGTGCGAGCCGCAACCTTTCGAGCGCAGATTGGCGCGCAGCCATCAGACTGAGTAGCTTGTCGTCGGCTATGAACATCCCGCCGCCGGGATGTACTGCATCAACGTAGGCTTCGTGCTCAGCACAGGCATGGATCAAATGGTCGATGAGTCGCGGCAATGGGTCGTCAGGAATCTTCCGCAAGAGCCATTCGCACAGTGGGACACCGGCTTTTGCAGCCCTTTTTTCTTCATACGCGCGTTGCGTTGGCCGTAAGGATGATTCCAAAGACTCAACGATTGCGGCATAGTCATGTTCTGGTCGAATCCGTTTTCTTCGATTGGTTGGCCGACGATCAAAATCAAAGTCCGCTGGCACCGAAAAGTCCGCTGCAAAAAGAATACGCTTTTCTCTTTGGGGCTTCGGAGTAATGTCGATGAGCTCACCCAAAGGGCTTTGCCAAACACAGTGGTACTCTGCTGTCCACATGACGGTGGGCCATTCCCAGATGGCCCAGCCAAAAATGGGTCGTCCTCCTGCGACCTCGACCTTCTGAATGACGCCATCGCTACACCAGCCGTAAAGGCCTAGTGGTTCCTCAATAACTCGAACGTAGTCAGGTGGCGAGCCTACAAGCTCCCGGCCAAATGCGATGAGCCTATCGTCAAGATCATGAGGCGTGGTCTCCTGCACTACGTGGGCTTGCATGCGTTGCTGAGCCAGCAATTCCTCGGACGCCCTTCTAATCTCGTGTCTGTTCATTTGACCTCTATGCAGTCTGATGCAAAAGCCTATCAGTTCTGTCTTTGTTCCTCAATAGGAGCAATGAAAAACGGCTAAATGTGGTTGAACAGCGCAACCTCAAGACAGCGTTTCTTGTTCAGCGTCTGAAAGTACTTTTTATATCTCGTCCACTCGATCACTAGGCAGTGAAAGGCCGCACTACAAATGTGGACGATGTAATCTTACAGTCCACAAGTGGTCCTCATTCCCCTCATTCGAACCGCAGCGAATTCACACTCCCCCCATCCTAGACACCACCCCTCAATGAAAATCCCGGCTCGGGAACAGGCGCTTGGCCTGTTCGCGCGGGTGCATGGCGCGGGTGCGTTGTGCGTCGGATTTCAGATGCACCGGCACGTCGTCGGTCTTGGTGGTCGTCTGGCCCAGAACGTCGTCGTTGGGGTGGCCGAGAAGCGACAGGTCGCGGGAGCGGTCCTCGATGTGGTCGGCGATCAGGTGAACGACCATGCCTTCGCGCTCCAGCCGCCCGGTGACCTTGAGGAGCCGCCCGCCGAGAACGGCGGGCCGGAATTTCTCGTACATCTTCGGCCAGACGACCACGTTGGAAACGCCGGTCTCGTCCTCCAGCCTCAGAAAGATCACGCCCGAGGCCGTGCTGGAAGTGGCAGCTCAGTCGGCTTTGATTTCCTGGCCAAGAGTGGCCAGCCCTTTCAAGGCAGTCTCGTGCATTCGGCCCGAAGCTGCTACTCGTTCTTCATGCGGGGAAGGACTGCAACAAGGCCAAATTGACCTTTCCAGCCCCATGAGGATTATTGGCTCAACTGTGTAAACACGCTTGGAATACGCAAGATGAATTCAATCAAGCTCGGGGAATGGGAAATGTGGATCGAGGATGGAAGCCTACCATCCATCTTTGGTTCATACCTCGATCATGCAGAATTTGTGGATCAGATCGACCTCAATAATTCTGAAGGCCGGTTTCTCTTCTTGGGCTTCTCAAAAGGCAATAACGCAAACGGATGGCCATCCGTCATCGTTGCCCAAAAGTATCAGGGTTCACAGCGAACTTTCAGCCCCGGAGTTCTATTGATTTCAGATACTTCCTTAGCGTTTGTCGGCGCTGGTGAACGCCTGCTATGTTATAATATTGAAGAACAGAGGAGGCTTTGGGAAGACGAAACCGACTACGGTTTTTTCGCCTGGTGCCAATCCGGCCCCTATGTGTTGATGTCCGCCGAATTGGAGTTTGGCGTTTGGGATCAATTCGGAAAAAAGCTGTGGTCTACTTTTGTAGAGCCGCCCTGGGACTTTAAGGTTCGTGGCCAATTTGTCGAACTAACCGTGATGGGCGATTGCAGCATTTATAGATTGTCAGATGGCTTGAGGCAGGTTTGAGAAATGGCAGTTTCCTCCGCTCTGCACTGCCAGTTCAAAGCGCAGAAAACGCCCGCTCCCCCATCTTACACATCACCCCTCAATGAAAATCCCGGCTCGGGAACAGCCGTTTGGCCTGTTCGCGCGGGTGCATGGCACGGGTGCGTTGTGCGTCTGATTTCAGATGCACCGGCACGTCGTCGGTCTTGGTGGTCGTCTGGCCCAGAACGTCGTCGTTCGGGTGGCCCAGAAGGGACAGGTCGCGGGAGCGGTCTTCTATGTGGTCGGCGATCAGGTGAACGACCATGCCTTCGCGCTCCAGCCGCCCGGTGACCTTGAGGAGCCTTCCGCCGAGAACGGCGGGCCGGAATTTTTCGTACATTTTCGGCCAGACGACCACGTTGGAAACGCCGGTCTCATCCTCCAGCGTCAGGAAGATCACGCCCGAGGCCGTGCCCGGGCGCTGGCGGGTGATCACCAGCCCGCAGACGGAAACGCGGCGCGCCTCGCGCGGGGTCAGCGCCGCCAGCCGGTCATGCGGGGTCAGATGCGGGATATGCGGGCGCAGCAGCTCCATCGGGTGGGCGCGCAAGGTCAGCCGGGTGGACAGGTAATCCTCCACCACTTCCTGCCCCAGATGCATGGTGGGCAGGAGGACATCCGGCTCGAAGATCGCCTCGCCGTCGATGGGGTCGTTGAAAAGCGGCAGCGGTTTGGGGCTGCGGATGGTCTTCACCTGCCAGAGCGCGGCCCGGCGGCTGAGCCCCATGCCGGCAAAGGCATCGGCTTCGGCCAGCCGTTCCAGCGTGGCCGGCATGACGCCGGTGCGCAGCCACAGGGTTTCCGTGTCCGGATAGCCGTTGCCGCGGGCCGCGACGATCCAGGCCGCGTCCTCCTCGCGCAGGCCCTTGATCTGGCGAAACCCCAGGCGCAGGGCCAGTGCGCCGTCGCTGCGCCGTTCCAGGGTGTTGTCCCACAGGCTGGTATTGACGCACACCGGGCGCACCTCCACCTGGTGCTCGCGGGCATCGCGCACGATCTGCGCCGGGGCATAAAAGCCCATCGGCTGGGCATTCAGCAGCGCGCAGGCGAACTCGGCCGGGAAGTGGCATTTCAGATAGGCCGAGACATAGGCCAGCATGGCAAAGGCGGCGGCATGGCTTTCCGGAAAGCCGTATTCGCCGAACCCCTCGATCTGGCCGAAGCAGTTCTGGGCGAATTCCAGCTCGTAGCCGCGCTCCAGCATGCCGGAGATGAACTTGTCCTTCAGCTGCCCGATGGTGCCCATGCGCCGGAAGGTGGCCATGGAGCGGCGCAGCTTGTCGGCTTCCGACGGCGTGAATCCGGCGGCGACCACGGCGATCTGCATCGCCTGTTCCTGGAACAGCGGCACGCCAAGCGTCTTGCCCAACACCTCCTCCAGCGCCTTGGAGGGGAAGGTGACCTTCTCCCGGCCCTGGCGGCGGTTGATGTAAGGGTGCACCATGCCGCCCTGGATCGGGCCGGGGCGCACGATCGCCACCTCGATGACGAGGTCGTAGAATTCGCGCGGGCGCATGCGCGGCAGGAAGTTCATCTGCGCCCGGCTTTCCACCTGAAAGACGCCGATGGCATCGGCCACGCACAGCATGTCATAGGTCTTCCTGTCGGCCTGGGGCACGGTGGCGAGTGTCAGTTCCTGGCCGTGATGGCTGTCGATCAGCTCGAAGCACTTGCGGATGCAGGTCAGCATGCCGAGGCTGAGCAGATCCACCTTCAGGATGCCGAGCGCGTCGATATCGTCCTTGTCCCATTCGATCACCGTGCGGTTTTCCATGGCCGCGTTCTCGATCGGGCAGAGGGCGTCGAGCCGCCCCTGCGTGATCACGAAACCGCCGACATGCTGGCTGAGATGGCGCGGAAAGCCGATGATTTCGCGGATCAGCTCGATGGTCTGGCGGACGCGCGGATTGTCGAGATCAAGCCCGATCTCCTTCATCCGCGTTTCTTCCGGCCCCTTGCTGGAACTGCCCCAGATCTGCCCCGCCAGCGCGGCGGTGACATCCGCATTCAGGCCCATCACCTTGCCGACCTCGCGGATCGCCGCGCGGGTGCGGAAGTGGATCACCGTGGCGCAGAGCCCGGCGCGGTGGCGGCCGTATTTTTCATAGACATACTGGATCACCTCCTCGCGGCGCTCATGCTCGAAGTCGACGTCGATGTCCGGCGGCTCGCCCCGATGTTCGGAGATGAAGCGCTCCGAAACCATGGTGATGGTTTCCGGCCCCACATCGGTGATGCCAAGCGCATAGCAGATGATGGAGTTGGCCGCCGAGCCGCGCCCCTGGCAGAGGATGTTCTGGCTGCGGGCAAAGCGGATGATGTCATGCACGGTCAGGAAATAGGCGGCGAAGGCAAGTTTGCGGATCAGCTTCAGTTCCTTTTCCGCCAGCGCCAGCGCATGGTCCGGCACGCCCGCGGGATACCGCCTCTCCAGCCCCTCGTAGGTCAGCCGCTCCAGCCGCTCCTGGGGCGGTTCGTTGCCCGTGATCTCGTCCGGATATTGGTAGGAAAGTTCGGACAGATCGAAGCTGCAGCGGGTGGCGATCTCAAGCGTCCGGCGCAGGGCTGCCGGATGGTGGCGGAACAGCCTTGCCATGTCTGCCGGCGGCTTAAGCCGGCGTTCGCCATTGGGCAGGGCCCGTGTGCCGATGTCATCGATGGTGCAGCCTTCGCGCAGGCACGTCAGCACATCGGCCAGCCGCCGACGGCCGGCTTGATGCATCATCACATCGCCGACGGCGACCATCGGCGCGGCAAGCGAATGGGCCGCGCGGGCGCAGGTGCGGAACCAGGCCTGATCGGTGCCGTCATAGCGGGGCGCTGCGCCCAGAAACACATGTCCCGGCGCTTCCTGGCGCAGGCGGCGAATGTGATCCTTAGCCGTCTCACAAATGGTTTCGCGGGCCATCTCCGGCTGCGGCAGGGCAATCAGGATCATGCCCTTGCAGGCATTCATCAGGTCGGCAAAGTTCAGGTGACACTCGCCCTTTTCCGCGCGCCGCTTGCCAAGGGTAAGCAACTGGCTCAGCCGCTCATAGGCGGGGCGGTCGGTCGGCAGCGCCACCCAGTGCAGCGGACTGTCCTGCAGGCAAAGCCGCGCACCGACGATCAGCCGCGGCAGCTTCAGCATCTGCGGCGCAGGCAGGGGCGGGCTCGTGTTCGTCTCCTTGCGGGAGGAGGTGTCGATCTGCGAATGCGAGCGGATCTGAACGCCTTCCTCGGCCGCCGCCCGCTTGATCTCCTTCAGCGCCGAATAGGCGCGGACAACCCCGGCCAGCGAGTTGCGGTCGGTAATGGCAATCGCATCGAGATTGAGCATGGCGGCCCGGGTCACCAGCTCTTCCGGATGGGAGGCCCCCCGCAGGAACGAAAAATTCGACGTCACGGCCAGCTCCGCATAGCGGACCGGCTCTGGCCGGAAGTCGTCAGGAGACGGAAGCACGCTCACCGAAGGGCCTCCCTGTTCTTTCCGATGATGTCCTTGCAAAGCGGCCGGGCCTCAACCGCCGGTCCAGTTGTCCTGCCGGAACCGGAAGACCGTAACGGCACCGCTCTGGCAACGAGTAGGCCCCGGATCTCGCGATGCTCGTCCGGGGTGACACCGAGCAAGGGGCGGGGAGTGCCGGAACAACAACCGTCCTCTCCGCCGTCATCCCGGACGCAGCGCAGCGGAGATCCGGGACCGGGGAGTCCGGACTTGCCGGTTTGACGGTGCGCGTGCCGCGCCTGGCCGGGAAGGCGATAGAGGCAAGGCATAAACTGCGGAACCCCATCAGCCGAACTCCCCTTGCACGAACCAGCCTGGATGCTGGGGTGTGTGGAACAGCCACAGACGCTGGCCCTGGTGGGTGGCGATGCGCCAGTAGTCGCGCAGGCCCTTGGCCCAGCTGTCGTCCAGGTCCCACCAGGCAGGGGTGATCCGCTCCGGCCCCTCGGCCTCGAACACGGTCAGCGCCCGGCCGCGCCAGCGGAAGCGCCGGGGCGGTTCAAAGCCGGTGCCGGAAATCGGCTCGGGCGCGAACAGGCGGATCGGCCGCGGGCGGTTGGCGGGCCAGGCTTGCGCCGGGCGGCTGTAGGCGGCCGGAACCAGCTTGAAGCTGCGCTCGGGAATGTGGCTGTCGACCGGCTGGAACCGCAGGATATTGTCGAGGCCCACCCGGTTGCCGAGCTGGGTGATGAGATCATCTAACCCGTCTTTCTCCAGGCCTTCGGTGCGGTCCAGCTGGCGCATGCCGAGCGGTTCCACCTCTGTTGCCTCCAGGCGGATCATGTCGATGCCATAGCCGGCATCCACCGAGCTGACCCCGCGCTCGAACAGGGCAAGGATCCGTTCCGGGTCGCGCATCGGCCGGGCGAGCTTCAGTTCCACCGCCTGGTTTTCCTGGTCGACCCGGCGAAAGGTCAGCTTCAGGCTGCGCGCGCCTTTCTGCGCGGTGTCGAGCCGCTGGCACAGATGCGCGGTCAGCTGGCGGGCGGCGGCCATGACATCGTCCAGAAGGCCGATCGGGTCGGGCAGGGTCATGCGCACAGCAAAGCCCGGCTCCTCGCCAAGGGGGGAAATCTGCTCGGGCAGCGCCCCAAGCGCCTGGTCGAGGCGGCGCAGGACATCGGGCTCGTATCGCCGGGCAACGGTGGCGCGCGGTAGATTGTAGAGCTGCGAGACCGTGGCGATGCCGAGCCGTTCCAGACTGGTGCAGGTCTGGTCGGACAGCCGCAGGGCCGACAAGGGCAGCGGGCCGATGCGGGCAAGGGTCTCGCCGGTCTCGGCAATGCCTTCGGCAAACCGGGACAGCGCCCAGGCCGTTCCCGGGGTATCGGCAAGGCCGAGCCGGGCGGTCAGCCCCGCCCGGGCCAGCCGGGCGCGGATGTCGTCCAGCAGAGGCTCCTCGCCGCCAAGCAGATGGGCCGAGCCGGTGATGTCGAGAAACAGGCCGTTGCGCCCGTCAAGGCCCACCCAGGGGCAGTAGCGGGTCGCCCACCGGGCCAGCAGCCGCAGGAAGCGCTGGTCGGCGGCCGGGTCCGCCGGGCGGGTCAGCAGGCCGGGGCAGAAGCTGCGGGCGTGAACCAGCGTCATGCCGCGGTTGAGGCCGAAGCTTTCGGCACGTGGGCACAGGTCGTAAAGGCGTTCGGAATTGCGATCGAAAAGGCTCAGCGCAAAGGGCGCGTCGACCGGCCGGGCACGCAGGGAGCGCTCAGCCGCCAGCCTCGGAAACCACAATGACACGATGCGCCGCTGCATCCCAACGTACTACCCATTCCGACAATGTTCCTATTTTGTTCTTTATAAGCGACCAGCGCCAATGAGTCGAGTCATGACCATTTTGACGAGGCACCGGCGCAGGCCCGGAAGTGGGATCGGACGGGGCCGGAATGCCGGTGCTGCGCCAGCGGGTTTCGGCCGCATTGCTGCCGGCGCCTTCCGGGATCAGCAGGATGGCCGTGGTGCGCCCGGCTTCGGCCGCCAGCTGCAGTCGGCGTCCCTCCGTCAGTCCGACAGTGCCGGAAAGTTCGGCCACCACCAGCCCGGCAGCGCCGGACCTGAGCGCGGTTTCCGCACTTGCCAGAGCGGTCAGCTGGTTGGCGGCGCGGGTCAGAAGCAGCCGGCCCGGATCGCAATAGGTGGCAAGACCTTCCGGGTTCACCGGCGGCCGCCAGTCTTCCGAAATCCACACGACGGCCCCCTTGGTCATCCCGGCGGCGATCGCGGCAAAGCTCAACGCGCTGTCGCCGCACACTTCGTGGGCGCGGGCGTGTTTCAACGGAAAGACGGATGAGAAGTTCAAGGACATGCAAGGATCGTCTGTAGCAATCGGTTGGACAGAGCCTAACCCATGCAGACGGGTTGCGGAACCGGATAGAGGCTGTATCCATTCCAAACAGCCGTTGCCGGGCAGGAGCCGGGTTGCTATACGCCCCGGCACAACAGGCAGGAAAGCACCAATGACCAGCAGCCTTCTGGACGGCCGGAAGATCAGGACGATTTCCATCGTCGGCAACGGACCGATCTCCGAGGCCGATGCGCCGGAAATCGACAAGGCGGACCTGGTGCTGCGCTTCAACAGTGCGCCAGCGCTTGGGGCCGCGGGCCAGCGGGTCGACGTTCTGATGCTCAACCGGGCCCGGGTCTATATGTCGAAGCGGATCAACCCTGTTGCCCTGGAGCGCGCGCAGGAAGTCTGGGTGAACGACATAAAGGAGTATGGTGAGGTCGACTGGCTGTTCGTGCGCGAATGCAAGCCGCGTTATTTGGGGCTCGGCCCCACGAACAAGGCGCGGGAACACCTGAAGAGATTCGACCCGTTCGACCGCAGCAAACCGACATCGGGCGCGTCCATCATCGCCGAATTCCTGGATGTTCTGCCGGATGCCGAAATTCACCTGTTCGGCTTCACCCATCAGGGCAAACAGCACACCCATGACTGGGATGCGGAAAAGCTGTGGGTCCAGCAGCTCTGCGACGAGGGACGCATTCACAAACATCTGACACCGGGGCCGAAGCCCCGGCGGAGCGTCATGGGCTGGCTGGAATACGCGTTCCGTTTTCTGGAAAAGCGGGCCAAGCATTATCTTTACAACAAGATACTGCATTCCTCCGAAAGCACGAAGCGCCGGATCTTCGGACAGGACGCCTGAGGCGCGGCGAAAGCATGCGCAAGCGTTCTGCCGGGACCGGAGCTTCTGTCCCGCTCCGATAAGCGGTTGAAAAAATCCGAACTTTCCACAGGCCGGCGAAAGTGACCAAGAGTTCATATGAACGGCTGACCGGTTTCATTTGAGTCACCTGGAGTCTGCGAAAACTCCAGCATTCGCCCGGATTGCGGCGCGGGCGGAGCCGCGTCCTCAGGCAAGCTGTTGCAGCCGGACGAGACCGCGGGTTCCCCCGCAGGGCCAGCCTTGCATCCACCGAATGGCCAGGATTCATTAAATTTAATCCGTTCCCTCTTGCGGACGCGGTCAAGGCGTCTTTTAATGTTCATATGAGCGTCATATAACGTTCATATGAAAACAATACGAAACGCAGGCGTTATCGTTTCTGGTGCCGATGAAGCCATTTTGGCACCGAGAGAGAACCAACTGCTGACCGGGGCGAAAAAACGCCCTGCTAGATGGGAGCAAATGAACATGGCTTATCGCAAGACAGTCGCCAGCCTCGTTGCTGCGGCCGCCCTGTTGGGCACGTCCTCCGCCTCTTTCGCGGCAACCGACATCTCCTGGTGGCACGCCATGGGCGGCAAGCTCGGCGAAGTCGTTGTCGACATTTCCAACGGCTATAACGAGTCCCAGGACGCCTGCAAGATCACGCCGGTCTTCAAGGGCACCTATGAAGAAACCCTGACCTCCGGTATCGCAGCATTCCGCGCTGGCGAACAGCCGAACATCCTGCAGGTGTTCGACGCTGGTGCCGCCACCATCATCGGTGCGAAGGGCGCAGTGATTCCGGTTGAAGATCTGCTCAAGGACAACGGCCTCGATTTCGACATCGAAGACTACATCGCCGGTGTTCGCTATTTCTACGCCGACAGCGATGGCAAGATGATCGGCATGCCGTTCAACTCCTCCGCTCCGATCCTCTACATCAACGAAGATGCGATGAAGAAGGCCGGTGTCGAAGCTCCGAAGACCTACGAAGAGTTCGAAGCCATTGCTCCGAAGCTGAAGGAAGCCGGTTACGTGCCGCTCGTTCAGTCGCACCTGCCGTGGGAATTCGTCGAGAACTTCAAGTCCCGTCATAACCTGCAGTTCGCAACCAACAACAACGGTTACGACGGCGCGGAAGGCACCGAGCTGGTTTTCGGCGAGCCGATCAAGAACCACTTCAAGGCTGCCAAGAAGTGGCTCGACGAAGGTCTCTTCGGTTACTACGGCACCGGCTGGGGTGACAACCAGACACCGTTCAACGAAGGCAAGGTTGCCCTCTGGATCGGCTCTTCCGGTTCCTTCGGCGGCATCGCCGACACGGTCGACTTCCCGTTCTCCGCAACCTTCCTGCCTTACTGGGAAGCTGTTGAAGGCGCCAACAAGGCTTCCTTCATCGGTGGTGCGGCTCTGTTTGCAATGTCCGGCAAGCCGGCTGAAGAGAACAAGTGCGTTGCGTCCTTCTTCGAGTATCTGACTTCTCCGGAAGTCCAGTACATGTGGCACAAGGAAACCGGTTACGTGCCGATCACCGAAGCTGCCTATGAGCTGGCCAAGAAGGACGGCCACTACGAGCGCACCCCGGCTGCCGAAGTCGGCATCAAGCAGCTGTCCCTGGACGGCGGCGAGTGGACCAAGGGCTATCGCATGGGCTTCTACGTCCAGATCCGCGACGTCATGAACCGTGAACTCGGCAAGGTCTTCTCCGGCGAAACCAGCGTCGACGACGCATTCGCAACGATCAAGGCCGACGGCGACAAGCTTCTTGAGCGTTTCGCCAAGACCACCAGCAACTAAGCTTGACCTGGTTGTTAGACCGATAGGGGCGCCCTGCGCCCCTATCGACCTTTGAGCGTGGCTGTATAGGCGTACCAATTCTGCCGAATATGTGCGCTTATGGCCCGGGTCGGTCGACATTCAGCCGGAGGCGGCGGAGTGGTCGATGTCGATCCGCAGCGAAATGAATGAAATCTCGGGCATTCAAACCAATGCCTGATGTTTCGGGCAGGCCGTCCCACAAGGGGTGGCCGGCACCAGTCGTTCCCGGTGGTCGAGAAACGAAATAATGAAAAAAGTCCAGTTTCAGTCTCCGTGGCTGCCGTATCTGCTGCTTCTGCCGCAGCTCGGCATCGTGACGGTTTTCTTCCTGTGGCCAGCCGCGCAAGCGATCCAGTCCTCCTTTTATCTCGAGGACCCGTTCGGTTTCGGCTCGACCTATGTCGGCCTCGATAATTTCAAGGACATGATCACGTCCACCGACTACGGTCGTGTGGCGCGCTTCACGGCGGTCTTTACCTTCTTCGTGACGGTCCTGTCGCTCGGGATTGCCCTTCTGCTGGCCGTCAAGGCAGACAAGGTCTTGCGCGGGGCTTCCGCCTACAAGACCCTGCTGATGTGGGTCTATGCGGTTGCTCCGCCCGTCGCCGGCCTGATCGGCGTGCTCCTGTTCGACCAGCATGTCGGCCCCATCGTCGATTTGTTCGCCATGTTCGGCTGGAAGATGCAGATCGGCGTCAACTATTTCGACACCAGCTTCGCGATGATCGTCACCGCCGTCTGGAAGCAGATCCCGGTGAACTTCATCTTCTTCCTGTCCGGTCTGCAGGGCATTTCCAAATCCGTTCAGGAGGCTGCCAGCATCGACTGCCGGTCCGGCTTCCGCCGGTTCTGGACAGTCACATTCCCGCTGCTGGCCCCCACCGGCTTCTTCCTGCTGATCATCAACATCACCTACGCCTTCTTCGACACCTTCGGCATCGTGGATGTCATCGTGAAGAACGAGCCTGGCAACAACCCGGTGACCCTGGTCTACAAGGTCTATCTGGACGGTTTCCGCGGCAACGACCTTGGCGGATCCTCGGCCCAGTCCGTGATCCTGATGGCGATGGTGTTCATCCTGACAATCATCCAGTTCCGCCTCATCGAGCGGCGCGTGCACTACACGTAAGGGAGGCGGCGATGAAAAAACTGCAGATCTCGGACCACATCATTCTTCTTCTCGGCGTCTTCTTCATGGTCACTCCGGTGGTGCTGGCGTTTCTGACCAGCACGCACGATGCGATCACCATCTACAAGGAAGGCATTCAGTTCACCCCGGGCGGCAAGTTCCTGGAGAACTACGAGACGGTCCTGTTCGAGGCCGGTGGCTTTACGAAGGAAGTCAACGGTTTCGTCATGCTCAAGAACTCGATGATCCTCGGCCTTGGCTTTGCCGTCGGCAAGATCGTCATTTCCATGCTGGCGGCCTACGCCATCGTCTATTTCCGCTTTCCGATGGCAACCCTTTGCTTTTGGGTGATCTTTTCAACGCTCCTGCTGCCGCTGGAAGTGCGCATCTTGCCGTCTTACGAAATCGTCCAGTCCCTCGGCATGGTGAACACCTATTCCGGCCTGATCGTGCCGCTCATCGCTTCGGCGACAGGCACCTTCTTCTTCCGCCAGTTCTTCATGTCGGTTCCGGACGAGCTTCTGGAAGCCGCCCGCATCGACGGTGCCGGTCCCTGGAAATTCTTCAAGGACATCCTGGTGCCGCTGTCGCAGACGATGATCGCGGCAATCTTCATCATCATGTTCGTCTATGGCTGGAACCAGTACCTCTGGCCGACGCTGATCACCACCGACGAAAGCATGTTCACCCTGGTTCGCGGCATCAAGCAGATCCTGCAGGTCTGGGTCGGGGCGCAAATCCCGGACTTCAACGAGGCCATGGCGCTGGCGATCCTCGCCATCGTGCCGCCGGTGCTCATCGTGGTGATTTTCCAGAGCTGGTTCGTCAAAGGGCTCGTCGAGAGCGACAAGTGAGGTTTTTAGATAAATGGCAACGATAACTCTCGACAAGGTCCGCAAGGTCTATGGCGGCAGTGTGGAAGCGGTCAAAGGCGTTTCCATCGATATCGCGGACGGCGAATTCATCGTCCTGGTCGGCCCGTCGGGCTGTGGCAAGTCCACGCTGCTGCGCATGATGGCCGGCCTTGAGGAAATCACCACAGGCGAGATCAAGATCGGTGACCGGGTGGTCAACAACGTCGACCCGGCCGACCGTGACATCGCGATGGTGTTCCAGAACTATGCGCTTTATCCGCATATGTCGGTCTACAACAACCTTGCCTACGGTCTGAAGAACCGCGGCATGGCCAAGGACGAGATCGACCGGCGGGTGAAAGAAGCCGCGCGCATTCTGGAAATCGGTGATTACCTGGAACGCAAGCCGCGGGCCCTGTCCGGTGGTCAGCGTCAGCGCGTCGCCATGGGCCGTGCCATCGTGCGCGAACCGGCAGCCTTCCTCTTCGATGAACCGCTGTCCAACCTTGATGCCAAGCTGCGCGTGCAGATGCGCGTTGAAATCAAGCGCCTGCAGCACTCGCTCGGCACCACCAGCGTCTACGTCACCCACGATCAGCTGGAAGCCATGACGCTGGCCGACCGCCTGGTGGTTCTGAGCGGCGGCAACATCGAGCAGATCGGCGCACCGATCGAGGTCTACGACAAGCCGGCCTCCACCTTCGTCGCCAGCTTCATCGGTTCCCCGGCCATGAACCTGCTGAAGGTCAAGGCGGACGGCAACGGCCTTGCACTTGCAACCGGCACCGGCCTCAAGGGCGCAAACGTAAAGGGCCGCGATGCCTGCACCATCGGCATCCGCCCGGAGCACCTGGAAGTGGTGAGCGGACCCGGCGAAGGCGAGGGCATCCATCTGGAAGCGAGCGTCAACGTGCTCGAACCGGTCGGCGCGGAAAGCTATCTCTACTCGAGCTTTGCCGACGGCGGGGACGAGATCCTGGTGCGCGTGTCGAGTCATGCCCGTCATGAACCCGGCGAGAAGCTGTATCTGCGCGCCGCTCCGGAAAACATCCATTATTTCGACGCCGACACCGGCCGGCGGATCGACTGATCCGGAAAGGTCAGGCAAGGCGGTTTAACGAGGGCCGCCGACCCCGGACAAGCCACCCCGGTCACCCCCGGGGTGGCTTTTTGTTTTTGACTTCCGGACACCCTCCTGACGGTGCTTGTCAGGAGAACGGCAGGAGCTGTCTGGAACTCCTGACGCCGCTCTGGCAAACACCCTGAAGACCGTGTCAGGGAGAGACTTTTGGAACCCTTCAAGAACAACATTTCGCCGGATCTGGTGCGCTGCATCGGCAGCCATGTGGCGCAGCATCACGCCGGTTTCGACCGGTTGGGCTTTGAAACAGACATCCTGGCGGAGCTGGAGGATCTTGAGCTCAAGCAGAGGGCAGGCCTGATCGCAAGGCATCTGGACCGGCATCTGCCAAAGGATCTGTCGTCCCGCTTTGCCATCCTTCAGGCCATGCTGCACCCGATGACGGAGATTGCCTTCGACCGGGGCAGTGACGAACGCGGTATCCGCGGTTGGGGCATGATGCCGCTTGGCATGGTTGTCGCGGCCAGCGGCCTGGATGATTTTGATGCTTCGTTCGCGCTCTTGAAGGAAATGACCAAACGGGCGACGGCCGAATTCGACGTGCGCCCGTTTCTGGCACAGGATCAGGAACGGGCGCTCGCCATCATGGCCCCTTGGGTGAAGGACGAAAGCGTACACGTGCGCCGTCTGGTCTCTGAAGGGACCCGCCCGCGCCTGCCTTGGGGCATGCGGCTTCAGGCTCTGGTGGTCGACCCCACACCTACCTTGCCGCTTCTGGAAGCCTTGAAAGACGACCCGGAAGACTATGTCCGACGGTCCGTTGCCAATCATCTCAACGACATCGCCAAGGACCATCCTGATCTGGTGGCCGATATCGCCAAAAGCTGGTTGAAGGATGCGGACAGAAACCGTGAAAAGCTCGTGCGACACGCCTGCCGGTCGCTGATCAAGCAGGGCCACACGGCAACACTGGAGGCCTTCGGGCTCAATCCGCCGGAGATCCGGGTCGAAGACCCGCAGATCCTGACGTCAGACGTCACCTACGGAGAGTCAGTCGGCTTCGACGTCGAATTGGTCTCGACCAGCAGCCACCCGCAGGATCTTGTGCTCGACTATCTGATCCATTTCAGGAAGGCCAACGGAACGCTGGCACCCAAGGTTTTCAAATGGACCAAGCTGACACTGGCCCCGGGCGAAAGGCTGACACTTTCCCGCAGCCACGCAATCCGGCCGATCACTACACGGGTCTATTACGGCGGCACGCAGGCGGTCAGCCTCAGGATCAACGGTCAGGATTTCGGATTTTCGGAGTTCGAGCTGGTGATGGAAAAAGAATAAGTCTTTTGAGGAAATGTGCATTCCTAATATAGATTGTCCTTATTTTCGATTTTTCGCATCCAAATAGCCAGAGCAAGAACGGCTGTGTACATCGAAAAAAGAAAAAGTCCGTAAAATAAGTGGCTCAAAAATACTAAGTTGCTATTCAGTTGTGTCACTAAATAGTAAGAAGTCCATCCGACGAAACAAATTACAAATTCGATGAAGAATGATGGATCCTCCTGCTTTCTTTTTCTGTTGATGAGCTGCCCGAACAAAACGATTGTAAGAAATGACAGGACCCAAAAAAACTTATCGGCACTCCTCGATTTTGCTTCAGCCATCAGCAATAAAAAGTATGCTGGCCAACCCACCGCTAACGCAATTGCCGCAATCTTGAAGTCTCTGTCGCTCACTGATCTTGCCTTATCAAAGCCGTTTGAGCCTTAACATCCCCATAATCCCGAATGCCGGGCCAATGGCCATCACAGCAAACACGCCGGGCCAGCCGATCAGATCCGACCCGAGCGGCGTCAATTGCACCGTGAAAAAGGTCAGCGCGAAGCCGAGGGCAGTCTGGAAGCTCATCAGGCTGCCGGCCTGGTCAGGGGGCGCATAGTCGGCGACAAGGGCCGAGAACTGGGCTGAATCCGGCAGGATGGCGGCGCCCCAGACGAGGACGCAGAGGATCGTCAGCCAGACAGGACCGCCGAAGGTGAGGGCCGAGGCAAGTGCGGCGGTGCCGCTGATAACCATGGCGGCAATCGCGATATTCGCCTTGCCGACACGATCCGCCATGATCCCTGCGAGAACGCAGGCAGCACCACCGGCCGCTATGGTCAGGAACGCGATCAGGCGGGACAAGGGGAGGGCGGTCTCCGCCGGCATTTGCGCGGAAAAGGAAACGGTAAGGGCAACGCCGATCCACGCCCACATGGCATAAAGCTCCCACATGTGGCCGAGATAGCCTGCATAGGCGTAACGGATCTTCGGATTGGTCCAGGCAGTGAAGATGGCCTTTATCTTCATGCGGGGCGCCTTGGCATGGAACGGCCCGAGACCGGCAAAAAGGCACAGCACGCCGCCTATGGCAGAGGCGAGCGAAGCAACGCTCAGGCTCCAGCGCCAGTCGGTGCCACCGAGCAAGGCGAGGAGATGGGGGGCGGCAGAACCGAAGGTAAGTGCGCCGACAAGCGTGCCGACCAGAAAGCCTCGATCCTTCTGGCCCCAGCCGACGGCGATTTTCATGCCGACTGGATAAACCCCGGCGAGCAGCACGCCGGTCGCGAACCGCGCCAGGATCGAAACCGCCCCGCCCGGTTCGACCACCAGCAGGCTGGCATTGAACAGCGCGGCGGTGATCGCGCTGAAAGCGAAGAACCGGCGAGGGTCGATCCGGTCAGCCAGGCCCAGAAAGGCCGAGGCGACGGCGCCGAACACGAAGCCGATCTGGACGGCACTGGAAAGCGCAGCCTGGGCGAAATCGGATATGGCAAATTCCCGCGTCAGATCGGGCAGGATCGCGGCGGACATGAACCACAGGCTCATGGCGGCGATCTCAGCCAGCATCAGCAGGCCGAGTGAACGCCACTTGCCTGCCATCTCACCCGGCAAGACCCAGCTCCTTCTGCTGTTTCCGGGTCAGCTTGGCCGCGATGATCTTGTGGGCAGCTTCGATATAGGCTTTCAGATCCGCGTCGGTCAGCGCGCCTTCCTCTTCCATCTGCACCCATTTCGCGCGGGCGAGATAGGGCGCGGGGATCATCCCTTCCTGCTGGGTGAGCAGGGAGTAGGAGATATCGGAACACTTGAAGCTGAAACGTGGAAAATCGCCCTGGCCCCAACCCGAGCAAATGGCAAAGATCTTGCCGCCGACCTTCCAGACCGATGCGTTGCCCCATTGCACCACATGCGTGGTTACCGGAAGCTGTTTGCAGAAGGCGTCAAACTCGTCGCGGGTCATCTGTAGGCTCGTCAAGTCGCGGGATCGGAGGCGGGTCCGTCGGCAGGAGCGGCAGATTGGCTGTTCCGGCCGGTTCGCGCAAGCGGCACAGCGATGAAAAAAACGTGTCTCACAGCCTCCTCCGGCGCCGCTGAAACACGAGCCGCGCCAGAGCATCGCGTTCGAGACCTCCTATGGCAGTCATCTGAACCCAGGCGAAACTGTCCCTTGTCAGGCGGTCGGCGTTTCAGGAAACAGGGTACTAACGCCTGGGGCGGAAGAGCCGCCGTCTGCCGTGCGCCCGCCAGATGTCACATCGCAAGAGGCCTTGGAGAAACGCCGGGGCTTTTTCCCTCTGGGCGGACGACCAAGGCACATTTTCAAAAGTTTCAGCAGAAAAAGCCGCCGGCGTTTACGCGCCAGCCTTCTGCTGAGTTCTAGCAGCCGGATATGCTCGGGGATCTGCTGCGGCCAGAATTCCGCATGATCCGGATAGAGCGATCTGAGGGGATCGTTCCATCCTGGCACGCGGTTGTCGCCGAACTTCTTTTGCAAAGGCAGGGAATAGGGAATGAGCATTTGCTGCTCCCTTCAAATTTGAGTTTGTTGAAAGGGAATTTGCAGATAGTCTCATGGGGCGTGCCTATTCCCATGTTTTCTAATTGAAAACGAGATTTCAAAAATGAAACGAAACGTCGATTGGGAAGATCTTCGATTGTTTCTGGCAGTCGCCAAAGCGGGTGGCCTTGCCGGTGCGGCAGACAAGACCGGCGTCAGTTCCGCAACGCTCGGCCGCCGGGTTGCCGCGCTGGAGAAAAGCCTTGATGTCCGCCTGGTGGAACGTGAAGCGCGAGGCTATCAGCTCACCACTGCCGCGCATGATCTCCTGCGATACCTGGAAGACATGGATCAGACCGCCCGCAGCATCGTTGCCTGGAAAGAAGGAGAAGGCCTGCGCCGGAGGATCCGGATTTCTGCTGGAGACTGGACCGCGCGGCTTCTGATCGACAACCTTTCGTCCTTCTGGACCCCTGACGCCGGTTGGCTGCCGGAAATTCTCGCAGATCTCAGGAATCGGGATATTGCCCGCCGGCAGATCGACATCGGCGTCCGCAACACCCGGCCGAAACAGGCCTGGCTGGCGGGGCAGAAGGTCGGAAGGGTGCACTATGCGGCGTATCAGGCCGAAAGCGTTCCAAAGGGTGCGGAGCCTGGCTGGGTCGGTCTTGTGGAAGACGATGCCCATTCGCCGACCGGCCTCTGGCTGAAAGAAAACCATGGCGCGGATGCGGTGATCACCGTCAACAAGGCTTCGCTTGCCCTGTCACTCGTTCGCAAGGGCAATGCGCGGATGCTTTTGCCGACCTTCGTTGGCGATGCCTTTCCCGATCTCGTGCGCATTGGCGGCCCGTTCGACAGCATGGAAACCGAGCGGTGGCTTGTCATGCATCAGGACGAACGTCATGAACCAACAGTTCGCCAGGCGGTTTCTGCTCTGACGAAGTTCTTGAAACAGAACCCGATTTTGGCTTCTTCCCGCTGAATAATTCACAGAGAAGCAAAAGCGAAAATCAGGCGAATTTCTGGCTCCTTGAATCAATTTTAACGAAGCTCCATATTTAATCATGAATGGAACCGGTTGGTTCCGGTCCGGATGCCTTGAAAGGGTCCGGGCGCAAGGTCGCTTCAACAAGGACTTTGAGGATGTCACGCATGTCAGCGTTTTCTAGCCCGTTCATGCTCGGGTTCGACGATATCGAGCGCGTGCTCGATCGCGTCTCCAAGGCCGCCAACGACGGTTATCCGCCCTATAACATCGAAAGACTTCCGAAAACGGAGGATCAGGGCGATGTCATTCGGATCACCTTGGCGGTGGCAGGGTTCACAAGAGAGCAGCTTGAAGTCTCGGTAGAAGAGAGTCAGCTGGTCATCCGGGGGCGTCAGGTGGATGACAAGACCCGGCAGTATCTGCATCGAGGCATTGCCGCCCGTCAGTTCCAGCGGGCCTTTGTCATGGCCGAGGGGATCGAGATCCTCGGAGCCGACCTGAAAGATGGGCTTCTGTCCATCGACTTGGCACGTCCTGAACCGGAGCGTGTCATCAGAAAAATAGAAATCTCCAGCGGCGAATGAACGTGCGCCGGCCAACATATGGAGAATGACTGATGCAAAACCCCGATAGCCCCTCCTGGGCAGACCGCGCGCTTTTTTCCGAGTTCATGTCGGTTGATGAGTTGACCGAACTGGGCACCGGAGATGTAGCCTACATCAAGCAGATCAAGGCCCGGGATCTGAAGGAAATGTTTCCCGATGTCCCGCCGCTGCACGACAACATGACGCTTTACGCGCTTCTCAATGCGGACGGTACGCCGATCCTGCTGGCAGACAGCCGGGAAGCAGCCGTTGCCAATGCTTTTGAAGCGGATCTGGAGATGGCGTCCCTGCACTGACGCCTCCCGCATAACCTGTAAAACCGTTACGACACCGGCCGCCTGGCCGGTGTTTGTGTTTTCAGGGCAAGGAACCGCCGAGGGACTTCTTCGGTGTTTGAACGATGCCTCCAACCAAGCGGACGGTTCAGGCAATACCTGCTTCGAAAGAGGCGGCGGCTCCCGAAAAACAAAACGCCCGCAGAAGACTTGCTTCTGCGGGCGTTCAGATAGGGGGCAAGCCTTGCCCCGTCCTCAGGTGAGGGCGTGTTCCCGGGTGTCGGCTTTTGACCTGGTCGCCGGTTGGCCGCCATCGGCAGGGGGGCTTTTCGGCCGCTCGGAGGGGCCGGAGCTGGATGTTGCGGGCGGTTTGCGCCAGGGCTGGCTCTTGTACCAGCCAGCCACATAGGCAACGGCAATCAGCGCCAGGAACCCGATAAGGTTGGACAGGACCTGCGGCAACAGCTCACCACGGCCCCACACCATGTCGCGCAGGATGCCGGCTGCTTGGGCTATGACCAGGCTGGCCATGAACACCGGTAGCGACTGCTGGCCCACTTTCTGCACGACGCGCACGAACCGGCCCCAGGTCTCACCGTGACCCAGCAAGCGCCTGCCGTGTTCGCCGGCGGCGACCCAGGCCAGATAGGCCAGCGCCAGAAAATGCAGATAGCGGAAGAGGCCGAATTCCGTCTTGATCCAGAGCGGCTTGATCACTTCGCGGATTTCACGAGCCCAGACCAGGTTCAGGTGCGCTTCCTGGTAGGCGCGGAAGTAGGCGAAGGGAACCGTGACGATCAGGACAACCGCGCACAGCACCATCAAGGGCTTGCTGACCGGTGGCGCCGGAATCCAGCCGCGCATGAAGGCGAAGCCGGTGAAGAACAGCATCTGCCAGGCGAAGGGGTTGAAGAACCACTCCCGGTCGGACCAGGGTTCGGCCGGCAGGCTCAGAAGATCGAACTGGGCGGCAAGCCACAGGCCGATCGACAAGGCGAAAGCTCCCGGCACCGAATAGCGGGCGACCAGCATGATCATCGGGATCAGTGACAGGATCACCACATACATGGGCAGAATGTCGAAGTAATTCGGCACCCAGGTCATTGTCAGCAATCCGGGCAGGGCAGCCTCTGTGTTGTCAAAGAGATGCAGCAAATTGAGGGAGGCAAGATAGTTTTCCTTCAGATTGCAGCATTCAGCCAGATAGCCGCTGTACTGCAGCATGGCGATGCCGACAGCGACGACCAGGAACTGGCCGATGTGCGCCCAGTAAACCTGCCACATGCGATGCAGGATCCGGGCTGCCCCCATCCCCCAGCCATGAACATCAAAGATCTTGCCGAAGGCGAGCGCGGACGCCATGCCGGAACAGAAGACGAAGATTTCCGTTGCATCGGAAAACCCGAAACGGGCGGGGATCCAGAGCGTCCACCAGTTCCAGGGCAGGTGGGCAACGTAGATGATGAACATTCCAAGGCCGCGGAAAAAATCGAGCCGCGGATCGCGTGGGCGTTTCGTTTGTGTGTGAGCGTTCACGTTGGGTCCAGAGATAATTGATCAATCGAGTGCCGGCTGAGGATCAGACCGAGCCGGTAGCCCTGAGTTTTTGGTCTTCCATAACTCGGTGGGCGCGTTGCATTTTATCGCAGAGTTCAAGACGTTGTTCGGCAAATCGATCCAGCGCACCGCGTTTGTGAGTCCGGCTGTTGAGCAGTCGTTCCGCATCCTCTGGCATGCCTGCCCGCAGGGCTGCATCGATCGTGATTCGCTCGAAAACATCGCGCTGAGCGTGCGAGCCGCCGACCATGTATAGATTGTCTCTTGCAGAGTCCAGCAGCGCAAAGGCCGAGGCAAAATTGCCCTTCCGGTATTGTTCCAGACCGAGGCCAGTCGGCAGTCCGGCTTCAGCTGTGACGCGGCCAATATCCGTTTCGCCTTGCGCGCGTTCCCTCAGCCCGTTCAACAGCCGGTCGGCGCCCATCCGGCGGCCGCCGTTCAACAGGGCCAGCAGGTAATGCAGGTCGGCAAACACGTTGCTGCCGTCCTCGGCGCGTTTATCGGACAAAAGCGCCAGTTCATCCCATCGCGCGCCGGTATCGACGCCTTCAATTTCCAGACGGATAAGAAGAGACGCCGCGTTGGAAATGTCGCGGTAGTCGTCGGTCTTGTCTTTTCGGACGTCGTTGTCGTAAAGCGCCAGCGCCTTGTCGGCCTGGCCCCGGTCCAGATACATCAACGCCAGGTGCCACCACACGTGATAGCCGAAGTTGTTGCAATGAGCCCAGCCTTCGGGATTGGACTCCAGCCAGCGTGCGCCTTCTTCCGACCGACCGGTCATGTCATGCACATGGGCGACGGCGTGCAGGCCCCAGGCATCGTCGCGGGCAAACTCCAGCCCCCTGCGGCCGGTAGCTTCCGCCAGACGATAGTCGCCCGTTTCTTCCAGAGAAAACGCGCGGCAGCCGAGCATGTAGCCATAGGCCGGGTGCGTTTCCTCATAGGCCGTATGCACCCGTTCGATCGACGTCCGCATGCCGGTGGAGTCACCCAGAACGAAGCGAATGGCGTGAACAAGCTTCAAGATCAACGTGTCTTCGGGAACTGACACCAGCATGGCATCGAGAAGATCGGCGGAGCGTGTCGGAAAGCCCTGTAACCAGGTCCCAAGCGCATCAATGACGGCCTGTTCGCGGGCTGTCACCGGCGTGTTCCGGGCTGAGGTTCTGGCTATCGACAGGCATTCCTGCGCCGTTGCGGTCATCTCGCGGCGTCCCAGCAGCAGGCAGAAAATCCCGCGGGTCGCATGCGCCAGCGCAAACTCCGGTTCCAGGCCGAGACAGGTCTCCAGATATTGCGGAGTGGTCCTGCCATGCGACAGAAAGGCTTTCACGGTTTCGTTCCAGGCGGTCAGGGCTTCCTTGCTGGACAGGGTAAGCTCATATCCGAATTGATCAGTTAGACGCATAACAGGCCTTTTTGTTTCTCACCCAGGCCCTCTGAACCCGGGGCCCGCCAACCGCGGCGGCAGAGCTCGGGGCGGCTGAATATTCCTACCCAAAATCCGCAGGCAACACTTGAACTGCAAAACACAAAAAGGTGTTGGCAATGTGTAGGTGAAGAAAAGACACTTTCGTTGCGAAATTAAGGCCGGAAGTGCAAGTCTTCGTATGAGGCTTTTAAAGCCGGATCTGCGCGGGAGCAGCTACACATGGCCTTGGCGGTCGGGAAATCTCAAGCAGCCGTTGTCGCCATCGCGGGCGGCCTTCTGGCCATGGTCGCGCTGGGCGCCTATGGAGAAGCCGGACCGCGCCAGGCAGTGGCCGCCCTGATCGGCGGTCTCGCCGGGCTGTCGCTCTATCATGCAAGTTTCGGCTTCACGGCCGCCTGGCGGCGGATCGTCACGGAAAAACGGGGCGGAGGCCTCAGAGCGCAGTTCGTGCTCATTCTTCTGACCAGCGCCGTTTCCTTTCCCCTGATTGCCTGGGGGCATGTGCTGGGCTGGCCGACCGGTGGCTTCGTGTTTCCCTTCGGTCTGGCTGCCGCGTTCGGGGCCTTCCTCTTCGGCATCGGCATGCAATTGGGCGGTGGCTGCGGGTCCGGCACGCTGTTTACCGCCGGCGGCGGCTCCACCCGCATGATGATCACCCTGACGGGTTTCATCCTCGGGTCGGTGGCGGCGACGGCGCATCTGCATCTGTGGGGCCGCCTGCCCAAATTGCCGCCAGTGTCCCTCATCCGGGAATTCGGACCTCACGGGGCCTTTCTTCTGACCGCATTTGTGCTTGGCCTTCTGGCGATTGCGACCGTTGTCATCGAACGGCGCGCTCATGGCTCGATTGCCGAAGCAAGGCCAACGAAGTCTTTTCTCTCCGGTCCCTGGTCGCCCATGATGGGGGCGGTGATGCTGGCAATCGTCGGCATTGCCACATTCGTGGTGGTCGGCCGGCCCTGGGGCATCACCTCTGCGTTCGCGCTCTGGGGCGGCAAGCTGTTTCATGCCGCGGGTGTGCCGGTGGACAGTTGGCCTTACTGGACCTGGCAGCGCGGCGCGCTGGAAAACCCGGTGCTGCGCGACACCACTTCCGTCATGGATTTCGGCGTCATTCTGGGGGCGATGGTGGCCGCGGGCCTTGCCGGCCGCTTTGCGCCCGTCTGGCGTTTGAACCGACGCGATGTGCTGACAGCAATCGCGGGCGGCCTGATGATGGGCTATGGCGCCCGGCTCGCCTACGGCTGCAACATCGGCGCTTATCTGGGCGGCCTGGTGTCGGGGTCACTGCACGGCTGGCTCTGGCTGGTCTTTGGCTTCCTAGGAAGCCTCGCAGGAACCCGCCTGCGCCTGCGTCTCGGTATGCCTTAGGCACCGAATTCAAAAAGGTAGTTCATTCCATCAATCCCGAAACGGATTATGTCTGGTCGCCAACGGGTCTCAGATCTTCAATGCGAATGAACACTCTTTCAGCATTCCACATCTTGCCCGCCGTACACCACATTGTGAGGCGTCCGTGACACAGGTCCCGCTAGGGTGAGCAGCATTGCAACATCGCTCGCGGGAGAAAAAAGATGCGTCTGTTTGCCCTGGTTTTTGTCACCTGTTTGTTCGCCGCCGGACTGGCGAGGGCGGACAGTCTGTCCGAGCGTGAGGGCTGGCAGGTCCTGCCCACGACCAAGAGCTACACGGCGCTGGTCGATGATCTGAAAAGCGCAATCAAGGACGAAGGCATGCTGGTCGTGACCCAGGCCAGCGCGTCCGATGGCGCCAAGAGCAGGGGACTGACCATTCCCGGCAACAGGGTCGTCGGCGTTTACCGCAATGACTACGCCGTCCGGATGCTGGAAGCTTCCGTTGCTGCGGGCATAGAGGCGCCGATTCGGTTCTATGTGACTGAGAATGCAGACGGAACGGCGACCCTGTCCTGGAAAACGCCCGGTTTTGTCTTTGCGCCCTACATGGAAGAAGGCGGCCAAGCCTTGCAAGAATTGGCAGGGGAACTCGATACCGTTTTCCTTGCGATCGCCGACAAGGCTGTGACCTCTCGGTGACAGACCTGTGAATTGCGTAACGGATTGGCAACCGCGCCTTGATTTTAGGCTTGTGAAACGGAGTTTGCGACCCCACACTCTTAGTGTGTTCAACAGCTGAAAGGAGGTGTGCCCATGTCTAATGAGTATCGGTGCGTGGCCCAAGTATCTGGGCGGAATCGAACGGTGCTGGAGCAGCCTCTGGTAGTGCGAGATTTCGCTGGGATCTGATCCGGGACTTGTGTCACGTCGATCTCATGGGAGGGCCGCTAACGCGGCCCTCTTTTGGTTTTGAAGCCTTATTCCCTGAAGAGCGGTCTGCCATAAGAAGGCTTCCCTGACACCAGAAAGGCCTTTACATCGCTGATCCCGGAGCGCGCAGCGCTTGGCCAGGGGTCAGATCAGGCCGACAGACTTGCGCACGTCCTCGTCGCGCAGCGAGCAGTCCACACCGCGATAGGCATCGCCCGCAGGCGTGCACAGCCAGCAGATGGCTTCTCCTACCCAACTGGGCGGAATATGCACCGAAGGGTCGAGCTGACTGACCGGGTTCAGTCCGGAAGACTTGATGTCGACCTGCATCTGGGTTGCCACCGTGCCCGGGCTGAGGCCGACGATGCGCAGGCCCTTGTCGCCGAATTCCTTGTCTGCACACCGGGTAAGGGAGAGCGCGGCCGCCTTCGAAGCGCAATAATGACTCCAGCCCTCCAGCGCGCTGACGGCAGCTCCGGAGCTGATGTTGACCACGGTGCCTGCACCCTTTTTCAGCATATGCGCGGCCGCAGCGTGCAGGCCGTAGTAGACGCCCTTCACATTGATATCGATGACCTTGCCCCACTCCGCCGGATCGCTGTCCTCGATGCGGGCGATGGGGTCGATCACTCCGGCATTGTTGACCAGAATGTCGAGGCTGCCGTAGGTGTCGATTGCGGTCTGCACCGCCTTGACCACGTCGTCATAATCGGCAACGTCGCAAGTCACGGCAGTCGCATCGCGGCCTTCCGCACGGATCTCGCCGGCAATACGTTCGATATCCTTGCCGGAGCGCGCCGCCAGAACCACCTTGGCACCGTATTTCGCAAGGCTCCGCGCGGCGGCTTCTCCAATACCGCGGCTCGCGCCCGTTACCAGGGCAACTTGTCCCGTCAAATCAAACATGTAACGCTTCCATTCTGGCTGGGCCTTTCCGGCCTCTGAACCTGCCGGCATTCGCGGGCGGTCGCCGGAACGCTGGCTGGTTCTGAAAAGTTTCGGGCCTCCTGCATTCGGCGGAATTCAAGGGGGCCGGTTGATTGACCGCGGACATTAGTGCGGTCGGACGTGAGAATAAACAGCTTGTTTGCAGCAGCATCGTGCGCCATCTGCACGAATGATCTATCTAGCGCACAAAGCGTATGCCGGTTAGGCCGGTAAGAAACAGGGGAAGTCGATGGCGGACACGAAGCGAAGTTTGCGGACAATCCTGCGGCAACTCTATTTTGGCGATACGGTCGCGTCGCAGGCTTTCCGGTATTCGCTTCTTTTGTTCGATCTGGTGACCATCGGCTATTTCATCGTCTCGTCGATGATCGACAAGGGTCGCATTCATCATGAACTGGACTATGCGATCGCCGTTGTTCTGGCGCTCGACTATACAGCGCGCCTGATCGCCGACAGCCGGCGGCTAAAATATGTTTTCAGCTTCACCTCGCTGGCCGACATTGTGGTGGTCGTCTCACTGATCGCTCCGGCATTCTTCGACAATTTCGCCTTCCTGCGCGTTGTGCGGATGTTGCGGTTGATGCGCTCCTATCACCTGTTGAAAGAGCTGCGCCAAGCATCGAAGTGGTTCCGCCAAAACGAGGAAATCTTCCAGTCGGGCATCAACCTGATCGTCTTCATCTTTGTCGTCACGGCGCTGGTCTTCGTGGTCGAGAACGACCGCAATGCCAACATCAACAACTATCTCGACGCGCTCTATTTTACCGTTACCACACTGACGACGACCGGCTTCGGCGACATCACCATGAGCGACAGCGTCGGCCGGCTGATGACAGTGGTGATCATGATCTTCGGCGTTGCCCTGTTCCTGCGGCTGGTACAGACGATTTTCCGCCCGACCAAGGTCAATCTGCCGTGCCCCGATTGCGGCCTCAACCGGCACGACCCGGACGCGGTCCACTGCAAACACTGCGGCCGTCTTCTCAATATCCCGACAGAAGGCACATGGGACTAGGCTCCACACCCAGGGTGTGGACCCTGGCTGCTTTGCGGTCCCGAGGCCCTCTCGCCGATTTGTGAAGACGATCCGCTGGACAAAAGCCATGCGGGGGTCATCTTTACCGGCGAAGCGGGGCAATGGTTTCCACCGTGTAAGGAGCACTTCATGTCATTGGCGACAGTTACCGATCTTTCCAGACGCCTCAGCCTGTTGGCGGGGACCGTGGTTCTGGCCCTTGGCGCATTCGGCGCACCGTCACAAGCGGCAGGCACATCCACCTGCGGCGAGGAAATACCCTGTGAGATCGGGAACGGCGAGTATTACATCCATCTGCCGGCCAACCGGCCGGCGGACAAGCCTCTGGGCGCGATTTTCTTTCTCCATGGCTATAAGGGCAAAGCGATCAACGAGATCCGTAACCAGAGCTTCCTTCAGATGGCGGATGACCTGGGTGTTGCCTTTGTTGCCGTGCAGGGCGTGAACGGCACCTGGTCTTTCCCGACCTCGCCGCGCGACCTGCGCAACGAACCGGCCTTTTTCGACAGTGTCCTTCAGGATCTGTCCGACCGCTTCGGCGTCGACCGCAGCCGCACGATGCTGTCCGGCTTTTCGGAAGGCGCTTTCATGACCTGGTACACGGCCTGCGAGAAATCGGATCTTTTCGCCGGTTACGCGCCCATTGCCGGTGCCTTCTGGGAACCGCTGCCGGAATCCTGCGTGGCGGAAACGCCGTATCTCTTCCACGTCCATGGAACGTCGGACACCGTTGTGCCTCTGGAAGGGCGCTGGCTTGGTCAAGGCAAGTGGAAACAGGGCGATGTCTTCAAGAGCTTCGACGTCTGGCGCCGCCAGACCGGTCTCGAGGATACCGAGCCGAAGACCTACACCGAAGGCAATCTCACCTGCGAGGACTGGCAGCCGGAACAAGGCTTCCTGGAACTCTGTCTCCACGACGGCGGCCATAGCGTCAGGGCAAGCTGGATCAAACGCGCCTGGAACAAGCTTACCGAGATGAAGGACTGGTCGACGTAGGCAAGATTTGTTGTCAGGGACGTTTCACTCAATGAGAAAAAGGGAGCGGGCTGCAAGTCTCCTGCTCCTCTCCCTCCACCGTCATTGCCGGATTTGATCCGACAATCCATGCCGCATCCTCACATCACGCAAGGCCGTGGCAAGAGGGCGGGGCACGGCATGGATGCCATGGCATGACGCAGGTAGGGGGAGGCAAACAAGCTCCTGCTTTCTCTCTTGTTGGTGGGGAAATGGAGGCCGCCATTCCTCTTCCGACCAGCCAGGTGTCCTTGTTCGCACGAGCCCGTGTCTCCCCGCGAAGGAGCGCATACGTCTTCCCGGTTCTAACGAGAAAGTGAGGGGGCGTGTTCAGGGGGCTGGTGCTGGCTTGTTGACGTAGCCTATCGGCCTGTGGCCTTTACCGGAAAACGTCTTTTCGAAGGTGAGCCTTGTCCCAGCCGTCCTCTGCCACACCCGGTGCCTTGTCCGGTCTTGTTGTCCTCGACCTGTCCCGTATTCTCGCCGGGCCGACCTGCACCCAGATCCTGGGTGATCTTGGCGCAGAGGTGATCAAGATCGAGAGGCCGGGCCGGGGCGACGATACACGTGGCTGGGGCCCACCTTTCCTGAAGGACGGAGAAGGCAGGGAAACCGGCGAAAGCGCCTATTACCTGTCTTCCAACCGCAACAAGGCCTCCGTCGCAATCGACCTTGCCAGCCCCGAGGGGCAGCAACTGATTGCCGATCTGGCGGCAAAGGCCGACATTCTGGTTGAGAACTTCAAGGTCGGCGATCTGAAGCGACGCGGATTAGACTACGACACGCTGAAGACCCGTAACCCGCGCCTGATCTACTGTTCCATCACCGGCTTCGGCCAGACCGGCCCCTACGCGCAGCGGGCCGGGTATGATTTCCTGATCCAGGGCATGGGCGGGATCATGTCGCTGACCGGCTTTTCTGACGAAGACGGCGGCACGGAAACCAAATGCGGTGTCGGCATCGCCGATGTCATGTGCGGCATGTATGCGACGGTCTCTATTCTTGCCGCGCTCAACCACCGCAACAGCACCGGTGAAGGTCAATCCATCGACATTTCTCTGCTGGATGCCCAGGTATCCTGGCTGATCAACCAGGGTGTTGCCTATCTTACGTCCGGCAAGGTGCCGGGACGTCTCGGCAATGGTCATCCAACCATCGTTCCCTACGAGACTTTTCCGGCGAGCGACCAGTCCTTCATTCTGGCAGTCGGCAATGACAGCCAGTTCGCCAAGTTCTGCAAGGTTGCCGGAGCGCCGGACCTGGCCGTTGATCCGCTTTACGCCAGGAACGCCGACAGGGTGCGTAACCGCGCAGAGCTGATCCCGAAAATTCGCCGCCTCACCATCGAGAAGACCGCGGCAGAATGGATCGCCGACCTAGAGGCGGCGGGCGTTCCCTGCGGCCCGGTGAACGATCTGGAGCAGGTCTTCGCCGATCCGCAGGTGATTGCGAGGCAAATGCGCATCACGCTGCCCCATTCTCTCGCCGGTGAGGTTGATCTGATCGGTTCGCCCATCAATCTGGAAAAGACGCCGGTTGACTACCGCAGCGCACCGCCGCTTGTGGGGGCCGACACGACGGATGTTCTGACCCGTCATCTCGGCCTTGGCGCGGCCACCCTTTCCGATCTTGCCGGCAGAGGGGTTCTCGACCTCGGCCCAACCCCGCCAGACGCGGCGACTGAAGGACACAGCAGCAAATGACCACCGGTGCGGATATTATCGCAGGCAAGCTTCACGCGGCAGGCTGCCGCCACGCCTTCGGCATTCCGGGCGGCGAAGTTCTGGCCCTCATGCAGGCACTGGACGAGGCGGGCCTCAACTTTGTGCTGGTGAAACACGAGAACGCTGGCGGCTTCATGGCCGAAGGTGGCTGGCATGCGGATGGCGCGCCGGGCGTGCTTCTGGCAACGCTCGGGCCGGGAGCAGCTAATGCGGTCAACGTCGTTGCCAATGCCTGGCAGGACCGGGTGCCGCTGATCTTCCTCACCGGGTGTGTCGACCAGGGCGAGGCGGAAAGCTACACCCACCAGGTGTTCGATCATCAGCAACTGCTGCGCCCCATCGTCAAGGCAAGCTTCTCTGCCCGTCTGGGGGCACTCGACGTGATGATGGAAAAGGCCCTGGCCATCGCGCTCGATGGCCAGCCCGGGCCAGTGCATATCGACGTGCCGATCCGTGTTGCCGAAGTGGACACACAGGAAGCCTGGAGCCGTGCGTTCCAGTCGTCTCCAGCGGCGAGTGCCCCGGTGTCCGGTCCGGATCTCGACACGGCGCTGGAGCTTTTCAGAAATGCCGAACGGCCAATTGCAATTGCCGGTGTCGATGCCGTCAACGAGGCAGCTTCCGCAGCAATAAGCGAATTCTGCGAAGCGTTTCAGATCCCCCTTGTCACCAGCTACAAGGGCAAGGGACTGCTGGACGAAAACAATCCGCTTGCGCTTGGTGGGGCCGGTCTCTCACCCAAGGCAGATGGTCTGCTCTTGCCACTCATCAACAAGAGCGACTGCATTCTGCTGCTCGGCTACGACCCTATCGAGATGCGCATCAACTGGCGCAATCCCTGGGCGGCCGATGCACCGGTAATCGACATCACCCCGGTGCTGCGCACCCATGGCATGCACAGCGCGCGGTCAACGCTGCGGAGCGCCGTGCAGCCGGCGCTTGATCTTCTGGGCGCTGCGCGCCAGCCGGCAAAGCCTTCCTGGCCGGAGGGCGAACCGGCCGCTGTTCGGGCCGAACTGGACAAGGCCTTTGCGCCGGAAGCGTCCGGCTGGGGACCGGGCACGGTCTTCCACACACTGCGCGCGGCTTTGCCGGCTGACACGGTGGCAACCGCCGACAGCGGTGCTCACCGCATTCTCGTCAGCCAGATCTGGCGCTGCCCGATGCCGCGACAGATGCTTCAGTCCTCAGCCCTCTGCACCATGGGCTGCGCCGTGCCACTGGCGATGGGCCATCGCGTGGTTGAGGGCACGTCTCCTGTGATTGCCTTTGTCGGCGACGCGGGGCTGGAAATGTGCCTCGGCGAACTCTCCACCCTGCGTGACCTCAAGATTCCCGTCATCATCTGTGTGCTGGTCGATACCAGCCTGTCGCTGATCGAGTTGAAACAGCGGTCCAGCCAGCGCCCGAATGTGGGTGTCGATTTCGGCGAAACGGATTTCCCCGCCGTTTCCAAAGCCTACGGGGGTCACGGGGTGTGGGTGGAAGATGCAGAGACCCTGCGCCGCGAAGCCGAGGACGCCCTTGTCCGCGAAGGCTTCACCCTGCTGGCCTGCCGGATCGAACGGCGCGCGTATGATGGGACGTTCTAGAGAAGGGCGGACCAGAGGCTGAGATCTGCACTGTCTAAACGTCAGTATTTGATCAGCCAGCGAAAGGCATCCCGAAGAAAGGTCTTGCCGTTTTCTGGCACAGGGGTGCCGTGTGCAATCAGAACCTTTTTACAGGGCCAGTCCAGAATGCGCTGCAGGGCAGACCGCGCGGCCTCCCGGTTCGTGAAGGCTAGCCGGAATTTTCGGGGAACAGAAGGCGTTTGCCCCACCATCAGGTCGAGACGGGCAACAAGGGCACGCCACCCCTTGAACCAGCCGGGTGAAAACTGCTGCAGCAGATCCGCGAAGATGGCCGTGCCGCTGGCCCAGTGGAAGAGGACGGCCTCGCTGGTAATCCGGTTGCCCGGAACAACCACGATATCAACCTCTTCCTGCCGACCGGGCTGCAGGAGGTCGACGAGCTCGCCAGCGAAGATAAGTTCCGGTCGCCGGTCACGCAGACCGGGTGGCGCGAATATTCCGGCGTTTGGATAGGCCTGCTGCCACTCGGCAAGGAAAGTGTCATGCAGGCTGTTCGGAGGGATAATGTAGCGGACCGTGCCCAGGGCAGCTATCGCTTCACTGAGGTTTGGAGAGAGCGCAACAGGTGACCAGACCATGAGCTCTTCGGTAGAGAGACGGATAATTGCCATGCGCGTGGGATAATGGAACCCGGCAGCAGCCATAAGCGTAGGGCCTTCAGCGATCCAGATTTCCGGTCCGAATTCCTCGAGCATCGCTCGGCTCCGTTTGTTTACACGAGTATAAAATTACACTAGTGTATAAATATGGCAAGCATGAAACGCACTGAGCGCTCACGCGCACTCATCCTCGATGCAGCGGAAATTGCGTTTCGCGAACTGGGGTACGAGGGGGCTTCAGTTCAGGAAATTGCGGAACGTGCTGGCCTGACGCGCAAGACCGTCTATAACCTCTTCGGATCAAAGGAAGACATCGCTCTTAGCATCATCGCGCGGGTGGAGGCCGAGGACGCAATCTATCGTGCGCGCATTGTCGAGGGGCATGACGCCTTGGCGCTGCTTGAAGCGGTTCTGATCGACAGCACTCAGTGGTGCATTGCCAATCCCGCACTGGCGCGACTTGTCCTAATTCCCGACCAAAGGCCTTCCCTCGAACCACCGCCGAACCGCCCCTCATTTCAAGGGCTGGTGCGTGATATTCTGGCTCTCGGCCAGACTCAGGGGCGCATCCGAAAGGATGAAAAGCCGGAATTCATGGCGTTGATCATGCTAGGCGTATTTGGACAAGCCATGCTGAACGGGTTGCAGGCAGGGGAGTTTCCAGAAACCGACGTTCGCAGAATTGTCCGCTTGGTGGTGGAAGGCATAGGCGGCGTAACTGCTTGAAGCATAAAATTCTGTGACGCTGTCTGTCCTGCCTTTTTCGCAAAGCCGCAAACACATCAAAGTTTAATCAGTCTGGTAAGAAGTCTTTAACCAACGTGCCTGAAAGCAGGTGCCTGCTCCTGTTTCCCACCACCGGTAGTGGTTGTCGTCACACAATTTCCCTTATTCGCTGTGTCTGATTCCTCTCTATGGGATGAGGAGCGAGTGATGACCGAGAAGCGTGCCAGGAGTGGCTACCCTTCCCTGGTGGTGGCCATATGCGGCTTTGTTGCGGTTGGGGGCGTGATCGCGGTGCTGACCGCATGGTCGTTTGTCGGCGAGCGACTGAAGGAGAGCCGCGACGCAGCTCTTGCGGAAGCGGTCTCGGTCAGGGCCGAAGGGGTCGCGCTTAATTTTGCCCGTGAGCTTTACCAGGATTGGCGTAATCTTCGCGTTATTGCGGAGGAGATACCCGGGCAGGGTGAGCCAATCGTCCGGACCGCGTTGGATCTGGTCGTTGCCGGAAAGGATCGGATTTCCTGGGCCGGCCTTGCGTCTGTCGATGGAACGGTTCTGACGGCGTCCTCGGGCCTGCTGGAAGGTGCAGATGTTTCGGGGCGAGCCTGGTTCCGGAATGGGCTTGGAGGTGATTTCGCCGGGGACGTCCTCCAGGGTGAGCTGCTACCTTCCGCGGGAAACGAACTGCGGCCTTTTCTCGACATGGCAACGCCTGTAACCGACGACTTCGGGGCGGTCGAGGGGGTGCTGACCTTTTACATCAATCATCACTGGGTCGAACAACATCTGACAGAATCTGCTCATTCCATGGGGCTGGACGTTTATGTCATCGACCGGACAGGAAGCATCGTCGCAAGAACGGACGGTCTTTCCGGGCCTATCGACAAACTGCAGAGCTTCCGGTCCGCAATGACCGGGGTGCGGCAAACCGGGAGCGAGACATGGCCGGACGGCACGACTTACTTCACGACGGTGATACCGGCCCTGCGCTACGCGGATCTGCCTGCATTCGGTTGGAGCATGATCGCGCGCGTCAGCAACAATGCGCATCAGATCGGTGATTTCACGAGCTTGTTCATCATTTACTTCGTGACCCTTGGTATCGTCCTCGTGGCCCTCACGAGTTTGTTCATTCTGATCTTCGTGCGCCCTTTCGGCAAATTGGCAAACACGGCAAGGGCAGTCATGCGGGGCGAGGACATCTACCCATATGAGGCGAAGACAACGGCTGAGGTGAGGGTGTTGAGTGCGGCGGTCGCAAGGCTGCAAAACGTAATGCATCCCTGAAAATGGGCCCTGTCAGCGGTGCGGTGTCGACAGTCTTTGTGTCAGATCGCCAAGCAGCGCACGGTATCGGGTCTTGGTCACCCCCGGGGCGTCTCCCGTCGTGTAGAAGCGGCGTAGCAGGGCTTCATGTTGTTCCGGTTTCGGCTCCAGAAGCAGGCGGGCGCCGTCGTCATCCGGCATTGTCACGATGGCGTTGACGATGCCAACGCCGTCTATTTCGATCTTGACCGGGGCATCGTCATGCATGGCAGCCCCACGGATCCTGACCGAATTCTGCGTAAGCCCCACAATCCAGACACGGGTCCTGCCCTTGTCTGAATGAAGAATGGCCCGTTCGGGCTTGTCCTGGAAATGGACCTCGCGCCTGGGAAGTTCCACACAGACAATCATCGTCACACCCAGGACGATCAGGTTGTAGAAGGTCCAGAACATGATAACGATCTTGCCGTCGCCCGCGTCCTCATACGCAAAGTAGTCGGAGATGATCCCGAGCAGCAAACCGACAAGTGTCAGCAGGAAAAAAGCGCCGAAAAGGGCGATCAGGCGCCACTGAACGACCACCCGGCTTCGGTCTCCGCCTTTTGCGGTCACGGAGAAGGGATGCCCTTTGGGAAAGAACAGTCCGGTGATGGCGGCTCTGGTAATGGGAACGGCACCCAGCAACTGGCTGATGTCGTTGACAATGGGGACGACCAGACCTCCGGACACGAAGTTCAGGGAAATAAGGATCCAGAGGTAGTAGGTGCCGAAATACCGGAGCACTTCCTGCATGGTCGCATCGACGACCAGGATGTTGAAGTACCAGTAGAGCAGCGGATAGACGAGGATGGCGATCCGGAAGGGAAAGTTCGTTGTCCAGTATAGAACGCTGTCGATCACGCTCCACCGGTCGGCAAGCCCCAGGCGGTTGCCGGAAAAGGGTCCGAGCCGGCTGCGCGCGATCTGCATCATGCCCAGACACCATCTGGCGCGCTGGCTGATATATTCCTTGAGCCCTTCCGGTGCGAGGCCTTCCGAAAGGGCTTCGTTCAGGTAGACAGTGGTGTAGCCGGCGTCCTTCAGGCACAGCGTCAGAAGGAAGTCCTCGGTGACGCTTTCCGTTGAAAACCAGCCGATCTTCCTGAGCGCGCCCCACCGGATGACGGAAGAGGTTCCGCAGCAGAAGGCAATGCCCCAGGCGTCGCGCGACGGCTGGAGATAGTCGAAGAAAAAGCGCTGCTCGTCCGGGTAGGACCGGCTGAGGCCGAGATTGTGCTGGATCGGATCTGCGTTGAAAAAGTGTTGTGGTGTTTGAACCAGCCCAACCTCGTCGTCCTTCAGCAGCGCGATCGTTCTTTTCAGGAAATTGCTGTGCGGAACGAAGTCTGCATCGAGAATGGCAATGAAGGCGGGCTCTGGACCTTCCGCAGCCATCTGCCGGAGGGCATGGTTCATGTTGCCGGCCTTGGCGCCTGTGTTTTCGGCGCGCCTGACATAGGTAACGCCTTGCGAAGCGCAGTAGTCCTTCAGCCAATCGCGCCCACTGTCATCAAGCACATGGACGCTGAAATCCGGGTAATCGAGGGCAAGGGCCCCGACAATCGTCCGTTCCAGTATGTCCCGGTCTTCGTTGTAGGTGGGAATGAGAACGGCCACCTTTGGTGCGGGCTCCGGCTTCCACCACGCCTGCTGTCGGTTCGCCTCCTGCCTGCGGTCTCGATGCCGCGACAGGATAAGAAATGCACTCAGCGATGACAGGCATGCGGCGCATTCGATCGCAAAGAAGGACCAGCTTGCGAGACAGTCGAAAGTCAGGTCCAGCGGCGCAAGCGTGTAAGCGGCACGCCAATAAAGATATCGGGCGGTCAGAACGGCGCAGGCTACGAAAAGCAATGCCCTGTGCCAGGTCTTTTCCCGGGAGAGCAGCAAAGGCACGAGCATCCCGAAGGCAAGCACCAGATTGAGCTGTACGATGCTGGAGACGGTATCGCTGAGATAGACGACCGGGAACATGTCAGAGCCAGAGGTTACGCAGGAAATCGAGCGGCCTTGCTTCGAAGAAGACCCGTCCCGTTCGCCCGATGGCACAGGCAAGTGCCGGGTCCTCCCGGATGGTCGGCGCAACAAGGGTCACATCAAAGCGCTGCAGGTGCCGTTCGCTGGGCGCCACGGCAAGGTTCCGGTAGATCGTCTCTGCCCCGGAACCGGCCAGGCGCGTGATCGTGCCTTCCAGAACCTTTTGGTCGTTGTTCACGCGAAACTTCGCAAGGTCACCGATCTTCAGACGGTTATAGACGGATTCCGCGACACTCAGAGTGACGATGGTGGAGGAGCAGTTCACGAGGCGCATCAGCGGCTCGCCCCGCCCAACCGTCTCGCCATTTGCAGCCAGAACTTCCCATATGGTTCCGTTGACGTTCGAAATGAGTTTCGAGGATCTCAGCCGGTTCACTCTGAGCCGCTCGACGTTGATGCGATTGTCCAGAGCCACTGCCTTTGCCTTTTGTGCATTGAGCAAGGCCTGCTTTTCGGATTGATCAAGTGTCAGTTCCGAAATGCGTTGCTCGGAATAGGGGGCGTCATTGTAACCATCGCCCAGAAACGTCCCGCTTCGAGCCGCCTGCAGTTCGATTTCGACTATCGCTGCCCTCTGACGCGCACTTTCCAGGTCCTGAGCGGCCACGCGCTGCGTCGCTCTTATGCGCTCGAAGGAGGCGGAAGGCTCCAGGCCGCGGTCTGTCAGTTTTTTCGACCGCTGGAAAGCCGCCTCTGCTTCATCCCCCCTGGCTTCGGCCGCGCCAATCTCGAAAGTCAGGGCGCGCAGCTCGGCTTCAAGCTGCTGGATCCGCTGCCGCTGATAACGTTCCGATCTCGCCTGCAAATCGTTGATGGATTGTTCGATCGCGGCAATCATGTTCGTCAGCCGGTCGATCTCGGCTGCCACGAAAGCCTTTTCGCGGATCAATTCGTTGAGGTGGACGTTGTCGACAAGGGGATCATTGATCGACCCGAGTTGCTCGCCTTCTGTCACGGAAGATCCAAGCAACCGGTGTTCCAGCGTCAGGCGCCCGGCGGTTGGCGCCCGGACCGTCGTAAGCCTGGCATTGATCACGGCATCTGCGCTTGTGCCTGAGAGATGTTCGCCTGCAATGACAAACCCTGCAGTGACGATAACCAGGCCCGCAAGCAACAATCTCAAAATCCGCATCGGACCTCTCAAGTGAGCCTGGCGAGAATGAATGCCCCCAACGCAGACTCCCGTATCGCGCTCTGCGTGTAAAGGTGGCTTTTTACTTTCGTTGCTGGTGCGGATTTTCCGATGGAATACCAATCTGCTCAAACGAAAATTGCGCCGGCAAAAATTCTATCAAAAGTTGTGTATGGGTGTGTGCTGCGCAGCCCTGATCCCCGTTTGATTGGTCAGGACATGCAAACCGGCAAAATTTGGCAGGGGGGGCTGGCTCTAGTCGCGGTTCATGCCACAGCGCATTTCAAGGGCATCCTGATGGAGCTCTCTTTTCCTTAGGTCAGCCGGTGCGCGCAGAATTCCAGACGGCAAGGTCCCGCAAGATAGGCACCAGCGCCAGACCATCACGAGTCAAGGAATAAACTGTTGCAACAGGAGCCGATCGCGATACCAGCCCGTCCTTTTCAAGGTCGCGCAATGCCCGGACGAGGACGCGGCGGCTTGCAAACTCAAGGCGTCGCTGAATGTCCGGCAGACCGCTATCCTTCTCGGACAGCGCAATCAGGATCGAAGCTTTCCATTGTCCGCTCACAGTCTGGAGGCCGGCTGCAAGATCACACCATCCATGAAGATTGCCCCGGTTTCGCTCCTGGATCGTCGACCAGGTCCGATCTGCTGTGTCAAAATTGTCAGACTGGCTCATGTGCGGGAAGCTCCGGTAGGTGTCTCCCGAAACATGGAGATCCCCTTATGTCAGAACAAGTTTTTACCGGCTTTCACCATTTTGCGATCCGCACCCCCGACCTTCAACGCTCCGTCTCATTCTATGAAGAACTCGGTTTTCGCCAGGTACACGACTGGGCTCTGCCGGACTACGGCATTGATCGTGCCGTCATGATGCAGGCACCTGACGGAAAAAGCTGGATCGAACTGTTCGATCTGAAGGCCGGGATCCCGATGCAAGGTGTCGGTGCGCAAAATGGTCAAAAGGTTTCAACCGGTGCCCTCGCGCACCTCTGCCTGAGCGTGACAGATCTTGATCAAGCGTGCCTCCGGATTGGTGAAGCCGGTGCCAGGCATCTCAATGGTCCGGAAACCCTGACCCTTGGCGACCCCGAAGTTCGGGTTCGAAACGCTATTTTTGAAGGGCCGGCCGGGGAGGTCATCGAACTCTTGCAAACCGTCCGCTTCCCGGGTGACCGCTAGGCTTGTCTTGGGCTGATGTTGGAAGGTCGCATGGCCGCTGCGTCCGCCCCTTGTCCCAGGCCTTGAGCTGGTCAACGGCGCGTCTGGGGCCAAGGGTCAGGCGAAAGAAGTCGAACAGGCCCGGACGTACCGAGGCGAAAAAATAATTGAAGTGAAGCGCAAAGAAGCGAAAGCGCAGATGGCGGAACCTGTCTGCGGTCATTCTGTCGGGAATGCGTACGCTATACCGTCTGGGCTCCGGCAGAGTTTCGCTTGGCCCGGCCGGCCGGGCATACCGCGCCACCGGTGCGGTGCGGCCGCCGCAGAGCGGATCGTGGGGGCCGTAGAGATCCGTCCAGTCGACACCGGAACGGGCCACCGCCGTCACGGCGTCGCCAAACCCGCCGTCCGGTCCGAACGCACCCAGGCAATCGAACGCGGGCCCCAGCGTGACAAAAGAAAAACCGCCGGGTCGCCTGACGATATCCGGCTGTCGGCGCAGGACCGCGGCAAGAATATAGATCGCCACGAAGGTGCCGCAGCTGTGGGACACGAACACGATGTCCGTGTCGTCCTCTGCTTCCGCAGCCGCGGCAACGATCAGATCGGCGCTTTCCTCTATGCGGGCAAGCATGTCCGGGTGGTCGTTGCGGGCAAGCCGGGCCATGAAGTGCCAGCTGTTGACCAGGTACCGGAAGAAGGACCTGGGCTCCAGCCAGGTCATGAGCAGATAAACCGCGACCAACCACGCCGCGCTGCCTCCCAGGAACACAGCCCAGGCCGCTTCATCCGCATGGTCCCCCTGGATGGCAGCCGCCACATTGCGGAAAATCACCGGCGCCAGAAGGAGCGGCGGCAGCAGGCTGGCCAGAAAATAGAGAAAAAGGCCCACAGGAGGATAGAGGCAAAACACCCCGTGCGCCCAATTGCTTCTCAGGGCGGCACGGTATCCACCTGCCTGCGCGATCATCAGGAAAGACCGCAGTGCATCCCAAATCGTGCGCGGCCAGGAGCGTTGAAAATCGGGTTTGATGACGTCCCGCCAACCAAGTTGCACAAACGTCGTGTCGACGCGGCCCTCCGGCCAGTCTACGTGCCCGTTCCAACTGGCCGTGGTGCTTCCAGGCGCAAGGCCTTCCTTGAGTGGGGAAAAGGCCCCGTCCACCCCCCGGATGGTCAGGAAAGTGTCGAACTCCTTCTGGAGCAACGGGAAACAGTGCCGCGTCGGGCGTAAATCATAGCCAGGACAATAGATCACGAGCCGCTTCAGATACGTCTTGATAAGCCTCTCCCCCAATACCAAGCCTTCCCATTTGGCCCGTAGTCGCAGGGCGATTAGCCTTATGGCACCAGCTGCGGTCAAGTCTATGTTTTCTCCGGCGCGGCGATCTACCCTGTTAAAACAAGCAGGCGAGGGGCCCTCGAGGCACGCTCTCCTTTGCAGACTGGACATTCCTTTCGTCGTCATTATGCTGCACCCGCGAAAAGAAACCCGGACGGCAAACGGGGCGCGGGAGGATGAAAACGATGATCATCTGCCGGACAAAGGCGGAGATGCGCGAGGCCTTGCGAGGCTGGAAGCGCGCTGGTGACACGGTCGGGGTGGTGCCGACCATGGGCTACCTGCACGAAGGGCATCTCGGCCTCGTGCGTATGGCGCGGCAAAAGGCGGACCGTGTGGTTGCCACCATCTTCGTCAATCCCACCCAGTTTGGCCCCAACGAGGATCTGACGACTTACCCGCGCGATGAAGCCCGCGATCTGGCGCTTCTGGAAGCGGAAGGCGCCGACGCCGTGTTTCTGCCGAGCGTTGAGGAAATGTACGGTGCCGGCGGGGACACCTTTGTCGAGGTTCCGCGCCTGTCCTCCATTTTGCAGGGCGCACTCAGGCCAGGTCATTTCCGGGGCGTCTCAACGGTGGTGACCAAGCTCTTCAATATTGTCACGCCGGACTTCGCCGTCTTCGGCGAGAAGGACTATCAGCAGCTCACCTTGATCAGGCAGATGGTGCGCGATCTCGACATGCCGCTGGAAATCGTGCCGCACAAGACGGTGCGCGAGACCGACGGGCTCGCGATGTCGTCACGCAATGTGCGCCTGACGCCGGAACATCGGGCTGAGGCTGTTCAGCTCAGCCGGTCGCTTACCGCTGCCGAGGAGCTTGCAAAATCCGCCCCGGCCATTTCGGCGCTGGAAGCCGCTGTTCGAAAAAGCCTTGGCGAAGCGCCCTCCGGAAAGGTTGAAAGCGTCGATATTCGCGATGCGGAAACCCTTGAGGAGCTCTCCGGCAGGCTCGACCGCCCGGCCGTCGTGCTGCTGGCCGTGCGCTTCGGTACCGTTCTCCTGATCGACCAGCGGGTGATTGCGCCCGCCACCCGATAATCCGTCTCAAGCCCCTTATCGAAAGGACGCCGCATGAGCACCCAGAAACCCGTCCGCCGTATCACGGCCCCGCAGATCACCCGCCGTAAGGGCGCAGACCCCATCGTCTCGCTGACCTCCTATCACGCGCATACGGCGGCTATCGTCGACAAATATGCCGATTTCATTCTGGTGGGGGACAGCCTCGGCATGGTCATGCACGGCATGGAATCCACCGTTGGCGTTTCGCTGGAACTGATGATCATGCACGGCAAGGCCGTGGTGCGCGGAACAAGCCGGGCGCTGGTGGTGGTCGACATGCCCTTCGGCACCTATGAGGAAAGCCCGTCGGTTGCATTTCGCAACGCCGCCCGCGTGATGAAGGAAACCCAGTGCGGTGCCGTGAAGCTGGAAGGTGGCGCACGCATGGCAGAGACCATCCGCTTCCTGACCGAACGTGGCATTCCGGTGATGGCTCACATCGGCCTGACGCCGCAGTCGGTCAACGTTATGGGCGGGTTCAAGACGCAAGGGCGAGACGAGGACAGCTGGGCGAGCCACGAGGAAGACGCAAGGGCCGTCGCCGAGGCCGGCGCATTCGCGCTTGTTGTGGAAGGCATGGTCGAACCGCTGGCGGCAAGGATCACCAAGAAGATCTCGATTCCAACCATTGGCATCGGCGCATCGGCGGAATGCGACGGCCAGATCCTGGTGCTGGAAGACATGCTCGGCCTCAATCCGACACCGCCGAAATTCGTCAAGGTCTACGGCAATCTCGGCGGTCAGATCGAGGCGGCGGTGAAGGCTTATTCTGACGAGGTCAAGGACCGCAGCTTCCCAAGTGAGAGCGAAGTTTACCGGTAAGGCCGGGTTCGCACCTGTCGGCTCGACAACCCGGACGCCGTGAAACTTGGATCCGGGGTCGGGGCGCCCGTGCCTCGCCTTTTGAACGCATGCCCACCTCGTCCGCCGGTGGCTCTCCGGTCCCGACTCGTGCTGACGCTTGGCCGGGATGACGATGGAAAGGTTTGTTTTCCGGCGCTATCCGATGGAAAAAATCAACGCCCGATTTCCGGCTGCAAAGCCTCCGCGCCGGGCGTAAGGTCGGGTCATGCTGATGACACGACCCAGTTTTGACACGCTCTATGAAGCGCTCCTGAACCGTGATCCGTCTTACGATGGTCGCGTTTTTGTCTGTGTGGCTTCCACTGGCATCTTCTGCCGGCTGACCTGCCCAGCGCGCAAGCCAAAACGGGAGAACTGCACCTTCTACGACACGGTATCGGAGTGTTTCGACGCGGGGTTCCGGCCTTGCAAACGCTGCCGTCCGACCACGCCGGAGGCAAGTGCCGACCCGGTGGTGAAACCGCTGATCGAGGCGTTGGAAAAACGGCCTGCCTATCGCTGGGGCGAGCCGGATCTCGTGCGCCTGGGGTTTGACCCCTCCACGGTGCGCCGGGCCTTCAAGCGCCATTTCGGCATGACCTTTCTGGAAATGGCCCGCCAGCGGCGCCTGCAGGAAGGCTTCTCCACGCTTGCCGAAGGCGGCAAGGTGATCGATGCACAGCTCACGGCAGGCTTCGACTCGCCAAGCGCGTTCCGCGAGGCCTTTTCCAGGATACTCGGCCAGTCTCCCGGTGCCTTTTCCGCCAAGCCGCTGCTCTTTGCCGACTGGGTGGCCTCACCGCTCGGCCCGTTGATTGCCGTTACCGACAGGACCCAGCTGCACCTTCTGGAATTCCTAGACCGTAAGGCCTTTCCGGCCGAGTTCAGGAAACTCCAGACCTATGCCAAGGGCGAGATCGGCTTTGGGCGGACGGAGGTCACCGACCAGATCCAGAGCGAACTCGACCGTTTCTTTGCTGGAACCGGCGGCCGGTTTGAAACAAGGCTGGCGTTGCACGGATCTGCCTTCACGCGGGATGTCTGGCGCGCGCTCTTGACCATTCCGCCCGGCGAAACACGAAGCTATTCCGAACTGGCACGGGCCTTGGGGCGGCCGGAGGCAGTGCGCGCGGTCGCTCGCGCCAATGGCGCCAACCAGATCGCGCTTGTGGTGCCCTGCCACCGGGTGATCGGCGCCGACGGCTCTCTGACCGGTTATGGCGGGGGGCTCTGGCGCAAGCAACGGCTGATCGAACTGGAGCAGAGCTACCGGAAGACACCGGCCGCTTGACGGACGTCCTGCGTGCCGGCCAGTGGCGGGCATCGTAGCAGGCAACGTTCCGCCTTGGACAAGGTCGTGCAAGTGCCGACGGCCTTGCACGGACGCATCACCGGTCGAAGCGGACAGGCACCTGCATCTTCATATGTGCTACGCGAATATCGCGCGGAAACTTGGGCATGGGCGAGGCCCTGCGCACCATGTCGAGCGCGGCCTGATCCAGCAACGGGTGACCGGAAGACCGGGTGATGCGAATGCCGGAAACAGAGCCGTTGGAGGAAATCGTGAAGCTGACGCTCACTGTTCCTTGCAGTCTCTGGCGTTTCGCTTGCCTCGGATAGCGTTTTGCCCGGCGCAGTTTCGCCACCACCTTGCCCTGGTAATTGGAAGTCGCCTTCGTGCCGCCGTCGTTGGTGCGGGCATCCGCCCGGCCATTGGCGTTGGAATTCGCACTTCTGCTGGTGATGCGTTCGCCACCCTTGCGGGCGCTGGCCTCCGCCCCCTTGGTCTGTGCTTTTTGGGACTTTCTGGATTTTTCGCGCTTGTCCGGCTTGGCAGCTTCCGCCTTGCGCACCGGCGGCTTGGGTTTGCGGGTCGGCGTCTGTGTGATCTCGGCGAGCGGATCGGCAATGGGCTGTCGCGCTTCGGTTCGCGGTTCCACGGGCTTTACTGGCTTCACCTGAGCGGCGGGCTCCACCCGTGCAAGGTCGACAGGCTTTTGCTGCGGTGCCGGCTCGACCGGTTTGACGGGTTCCGGTGTGACCCGGCCTTGTGCTGTCTCTGTCTGCGTCTTCGGCGGTGTGAAGGGCGCTGTCACCAGCTCCGTGGACGTAACGCCTGCCACCGCCGGAACGGACGGGACAGGTTCAGAAACCGGGCTGTCAGGCACTGCCTCGGCAACGGCCGGGACTGGCTGGGCCTCTACCGGTTTCATCGGTGTGTCGGGCGGCACCTCGGGCGTTGCCGCACGTTCGTCCACGTCTTCAATTGGTGTCTCGTCCGGCGTCACGTCTTTGGCCGGCTGATGGTCGGCAACCGAATCCACCTTCGCGCCGGCAACAAGATCCTCAATGGACCCGATCACGGAGACGCCGCCACCTTCTGAAGCTGCAATCGAGACTTCGTTGGGATCTTTGGCAAAGAAGGCGGCACCGGTGCCGTGCAGCACCAGGGAAAGGATTGCCCCGGCAGCAAGGAAACGCGCGAAACTCACTTCGAGCCTCTTCTTGTAATGAGCACGATGTCGCTGCGCCCGGCATCCTTCAGGTCGCGCAGCACCTTTTCCAACGCGTCCGCCTTCAATGTGCCGTCGGCAGCCACCTTGACCGGGCCGTCTGAGCCGCCTGTCGTACCATGTGTTGCCAGCCAGTCGGCGACACCGATCTCGGTTTCTCCGGCAAAGGTTCGACCTTGCTGGTCGACGATGAGGGCGCCGGTGGACCGGATGGTCTCGTCCTCCAGAATGTTCAGCGGGGGCTCGATTTTCCTGGCATCGTCCCGGGCAACCGATCCGGCAAACAGGAAAAAGATCAGCATCAGGAAAACGACGTTGATCAGCGGAATGGTGTTTTCCGGCGGTTCGCGGCGTTGTGGCAATTTCAAGCGCATAAGATCACCTATTGTCCCGTCACCAGAATGCTCTTCAACCCGCTTCGGCGGGCCGTCGACATGACGTCAACCACGTCCTGGACACTTGCCTCCGGCCCGGACCAGATCGCGACGATGCTGTTTGCCTTGAGCGCGGAAAAGAGCTCCGGCATGTCCGCTTTCAGGATCGGGCGGCCGTTCAGGTCCAGATGGTCTGAAGTGTGAATGCGCAGGTAGGCCGGTCTTGCCGCCGCGCCGCCGCCTTCACCGCCGCTGGAAATATCCAGCGACTGATAGCGCGTGAAGCTGGACGCCAGCATGAAGAACAGCAGCAGCAGGAAGATGACATCGATCAGCGACGTCAGGCCTACGGGCTTGCGCCGGGCCCTTGCTTTAAACTGCATGCCTCGTCTCCGAAGCCTCCAGCGCCACAATCCGGGCCGAGCCGCGTTCGGCAATGGCGCCGGTGAAGAAGGCTGTGACGAGCGCTTCCATCTCGGCCTGCTCCGCTTCGATGCGGCTGTCGAACCAGCCGACAATGGCGGAGACGGGGATCGCGACCGACAGGCCGACGGCTGTCGTCAGCAACGCCACCCAGATACCGCCAGCCAGAACGGAAGGGTCCACCGCCGCGCCAGCGCCCTGCATGGCCTGAAAGGCTTCGATCATGCCGAGCACTGTCCCCAGAAGGCCGATCAACGGGGCCGTCTGGGCAATCATGTCGAGCGGGCGCAGATAGGCCCTCAGCATGTTGATCCGCTGGATGCAGATCCGCTCGACATCCTCTTTCAGAAGCTCGGTCCTGGTGTCGTTGCGCGCTCTGCCCTGAACGAGCCGCAGCATGATGTCGGCAACCACGGATTTTCCGCCGGCGGCCATCGCTTTTGCTTCCTGCGGCCGTCCGTCCAGCCACAGGAACAGCGCCTTGCGGGCGGTGCCGAAGCGGCCGACCCCCAGATAGAGGAACTGCAGCAGCTTGGCGGCGATCAGGGCTGCGGCCACCAGAGAAAGAACGAGCAGGAACAACACCACCGGGCCGCCCTGGTCGACAAGGCCGGAGAGCGGAGACAGGAAGTGCGGCAGGGCCGCGGTTGAAACATCAGGCATCTTGATCACGCTTGGGTTTTCATCAGAGGATCAGGTCGATTTCCGACCGCGAGTCGATCCGCAGCAGCGGCAGGCAGTCCTGCTGCGCGGCATCCTGAAGGTCGCAGGCACGCACCTCGTTCAAAAGGACACGGGAGATGCCGGTGCAATCGCCCTTGGCAACGTCATATTGCCGGACACGCATCTTGCCGGCGGGCAGCTCACCGAAATCAATGGCGGCATAGCCGGAAACACCATCGGAGGTGTCGAACATCACCAGATCGAGACCAAGAGCCTTCACAGGTGTCGGCAGGGTGTTGCGGACGACGAAGGTCAAGCGGCAGGACCCATTGACCGTCTCCGCATCATTCAACTGGACGGAAATCTCTTCGGTTGTCTTGGTGGTCACCTCGGGGGCAAGGCTCTGGGCGCTCGCCCCGGCTGCAAGCTGACTGCTCAGCATCAAGGCAATCGCACAGGTGCGAACAGGCACCGGAAACAATGATGTCTTCATCCCTTCGCTCTCCTGCAGAGGCTGGCGGCAGGTATGGCTCCACACTGGAAAGTCAGCCGCACACCATTCGAGTTACAGATATCTCTCCAGCCGGCAGGTTCTGGTCATGCGCCAGGCCGCTGGGGCCGCCATCCCGCTGACAAGAGTGTCCTGTCGGGACACACCAAGGGTGGCATTGGCTCGCAGAACTGCTGGAGAGTTTGGAGGGCTGAGGCGGCCGGTGCTGTCATGAAAAAGACAGCCGCTGCCTTGGCTATTCGTTCTTTATACCGAAAGTGGCAGCCGAGGAAACCGGTCACGCTGAAAAAAGTTGAATTTTTTTATCATGTTTTAAAATGCCTCCCAGCCTGCTGGCTGAAAGAACGAAATGGCTACGCCCAATGAAACACCCCGGCAGGTTCTGACGCGTGACCGCCTCCAGGCACAGCCGTCATTGCGTTGTCAGACAGAGCATGGCTTGATGACTTCGAGACCCAATGTCGCGGAGCAAGTGCATGATCGACCCTGCCACCCTGATGACCTATATCGCGATCGTCCTCGGATTTGTTTTCATTCCAGGACCGGCGACGATCCTGACAGTCGCCAGGGCGACCAGTTCGGGAACAAGGGTGGGAATTGCAACGGGGGCCGGTATTGCGGCAGGCGACGTGCTTCACACCGTCATGGCAATCGTTGGACTGTCCGCCATCATAGCGACATCGGCGCTTCTCTTCAGTGTTATCAAATACGCTGGCGCCGCCTATCTCGTGTATCTCGGGATACGGGCAATCTTCGAGAAAGCCCCGAGCGACCTGACGAGAGGAGCGCTTCCGATCACTGCAGGCCACGCATTCCGCCAGGCGGTTTTGGCAGAAGTTCTGAACCCGAAAACCGCACTCTTCTTCCTGGCCTTTCTGCCCCAGTTTGTTAACCCCGAGAGCGGATCGGTCGCAATTCAGCTGAGCGTATTGGGTATCGTCTTTGTCTTTCTCGGATTGCTCAGCACGATCGTTTTCGCGGTCAGCGCCGGTGGCCTCGGTAACTTCCTGCGCCGGCACCCGGCCGTCTTGAAATGGCAGGGCAAACTGGTTGGCAGCATCTATTGTGCACTCGGTGTCCGCTTGGCATTGCAGGAACGGTAAGCTTGTCCGCATGGGAGCAGAGCGACTTTCGCTCCCGCAGTCTCAGATGCCTGGAATGTGTGCCGGTTTCGGACCATGCCGCGTGATGAACGGCACTCACAGGGCCTCAGTGGACAGCAACAACAACCTCTTGGAAACTGCATGGTTCCAACTGAAACCAGCAGGGAGGTCTCATGCCCCGATTTGACGCCCTGTCAGCTCCAGCGAGCCCGAAGCGCCACGCCCTGTCGGCCCTTCCCTTGTCTCTGCTCGCTTGCGTCGCTGAGACGTTCATGAACTCCCTATCAAGCAACAGCAAGAGCCGTGAAAGACGGAGGGCTTGCGGCTTGCAAAAATGCCTGGTCCCATTGGCCAAGAACGTTTGCCGTGGAAAAGCGATCCAGCGAGGGCGGGCCGGCTTCGCAGAAAGATCTGCGCAGCGCCGGGTCGGTAAGGACCCGAGTGATCGCCGAAGCAAGCGCCTCTTTGCTGCCCATTGGCACGAGCAGGCCCGTGGTTCCGTCCTGCACGATCTCACCGGGGCCCCAGGGGCAGTCGGTAGAAACAACTGCCATTCCGCTCGATATCGCCTCAAGGACGACATTCGCAAACCCTTCGAAGCGTGAACTCAGGGCAAACACGTCACCGGGCGATGTCCATTCGCCCGGCACTTGCGTGACACCCGCCAGGCGAACGACTTCCTGCAGCCCGAGGTCTGAAATCTGCTTTTCGAGTGCGGACCGCTCCGGACCTTCGCCATAGATCGTCAACTCCGCATCAGGGACGCGCTCCACGACCTGGGCAAAGCCAGCGATGAGGATATCAAACCCCTTTTGTTGGTCGAGCCGTCCGACCGCGACAACCCTGCGGCCCGCATCAGGCCGCGGCTTGGCGCGTGGCAGCGGTGTGACCGGATTTGGAATAACGGTGGTCTTTTTCTGGATGCGGGCGGATTGTCTTTCACGCGCGCGCTCCGTCATCACGACGACCCTGTTCGCTGCAAGGGCCGCCATCGGCCGGGTCCAGCGCCAGAAGCGGCTCATTTGCTGAAGATCGAAATTGTTGCGTTCCGATATGATCGTCGGAGTGCCGGTACCCGCGGTCGCAAGCACCGTGATGACGTTGATCTTGGTCAGGAAGGAGACGACCAAATCCGGTTTGATCCTCGCCAGGCGTCTACGCAGATCCATTGCCCGTTGTGCAGCGACAAAATGCCGGGAATACTGGCCGGTGCGGCTTAGGCCTTCGACCTGAATGTCGGGATCATAGGAAAAATATGAGGTGGAATCAGTCGCGTTGACGGCGATCACATGCACATCATCGCCAGCGGCAAGACGGTGGTGGGCCAGCAGGTTGACGACTTTTTCCGCACCGCCTGCGCCGAGGCCCGCAAGTACAAACACGACACGCATTACGGATCCTTTCTCGCGACAGAGCAGGTGAAGCCGTTCCGCACCAGATGGTTGTCCATTTTCGCGCTGTTCATCCCTTCATGTTCAGCAGCGGAACGGATCATCTGTGCACGCGAATGAAGGTCGAGCTTATCGGTCGCCCTGATCTTGTCGGTTTCCACCGGCTTGGTGCTGATGTGCGCACGAGCGACAATTAAAGAGCTGTAAAAAATTGGATCTCCCCCCCAGGAAATGCACAGTGAAAAAATAGCGCTGCTAACAACCAAACGGTCGCGGCTATTTTGTTATGAAGCTTGGCGGTATTCCATTCTGCTACAAAATAATTAGTATTCGTATCGTCTTAAGTTAAAGCTCTTACTCAAATATAAGTAAAAGAGCTTACATTCCAGGCGCAGCCTTGCGGAAAATCTTACGGGAACTCAACCTGCTCCCTGGTCGGACCGTGCAGCCTCTCTCCCACTGCAATTTGGTTCCTGACCCGCTACATGAACTTGTCGCACACGAGCGAAAAAATGTGGTTTAGTTAACGACCAATCCTCCCAATTTAATAAATATTACACCATTTGCGCCTCGCAGGGAATGCTTTGAATACAACAAGTCCCTCTACGAGACGCAGGATCTTTTCGCTGCAATTTATGCTTGCGCGATAGACCTGTAAGAAGTGAATATTTTTGATCGTATATTGTGTCCCAAATAGTAATATTATGATATTTATAGAATAATATTAGGAGGCGAAAAGACTTTACAACCAATATTTCAACGCATACGTGAATTTGTCGGGGATATTTGGCTTCGCCAGGCTCGTACATCGAGATACGTATTGGTAAGTCAGGTTTTAGCGGTTCCTGGAAGATGTATTCGAAATGCGTTCATCGAGTTCAGACAGCGTGTGCTGGACCCTGTTTTGTACCGGAGAGTGGCTGCAGGCAGCTGACAAACTATTTGGCCCGAGGTTGAACCCGGGTCATCGGGTCGGGCAAAGCCAAGACCAGCCTGGGATCTCGGACAAGGGCAATCCACGACACCTCCCGGTATCGTTCGATGTTTCGAGAAGAGCGCTTCCCGGGAAACCCATGGATGATGGGCCCCAACTCTGTTTGCTCCTGCGCTGATCTCATTCGGAAAGTGTTGCGGGACGTTCGCAAGTCTCACGGACCGCTGTAAGCGTCCTCGACGCCTCTTCCGCGAGACAGTTTGCGACTTCGTTCGCGATACGTGGAAGAGTTCTGCGTGCACTGACGGCAACGCTGATTGACTGGGCGGCAATTCCCCTTGCTTTGACCTCAAGCGCGACCATGCTGCCGTTCATCAGTTCAGGAGCAGCGTCCATTTCGGAGGTCAGGGCAACATGGCTTCCCCCGATCACGAGCTGCTTCAGAAGCTGAAGCGAATTTGTGACGACGGGGGGAGGGCCGTCCTCGAAGACCCAGGCATGCTGTTCATCCAGCATACGGCGGATCGAAAGGGCCCTGCTCTGAACGACGATGGCCTGCTTGCGCACGTCCGCAAGCTTCACGGAACGCTGAGCCGCCAGTGCATGTCCAGGTGCAACGACGCAATAGAGCGGCAGGTCGGCGGTCCAGATGACGTGTACGTCCCTGAGCCGGCGAAGATTGAAGGCGAGGATCAGGTCGCATTGACCGTCGTCCAGAAGCTCTGCGGCACCGTCAGGGGTCGCAACTTCCACATCGACGCGCACGCGCGGGTACCGTTCGCTGATGACTTCAAGAAAACGCGGTATGACGCCATTCACCTGGCTGTCCATTGTCGCAAGGCGGATGTGGCCGAAATCAACACCCTGCATGCGCTTCACATCGGACTGGATGCGGGTTTCGTCGGCGCGCCACCTCTGTGCCAGGAGGACGAACATTTCGCCCGCGGGGGACAGCTGCATGCCCCGCGTCTGGCGGTCGAACAGCTGAACACCGATCCGGTCCTCGAGCAGCTTGATCTGCCTGTCGATTGCCGAGGCGGAAATGCCGATGGCGCGGGCCGCCGCCTGAATCGACCCGTGTTCCGCAACAGCCTCAATGTAGTGCAGGCTGCGGGGCACAAGATGGAGGTGCATCGTGCATCATCCTAATTATTAGAATGCAATGTTGCCTATTCCATCATGGATTGCAACGGAAACGCCAAGTAGCCTGACTTGGACAGCCACGGAGAACGAACCGAATGTCCAGGGCCGGAAGCCTTCAGCAACTGAACGTCGCGCCACGGGAGACAGCGCTCCGGATGCTGGAGCGGATTGTCGAAAGGTCGTCCTGGGTGGCGGAAATCGTGGTCGATCAGCGCCCCTTCGCTTCCGACCAGGAAGTTGCCCGGCGCTTGGTCGAAACGATCCTGTCGTCAGGGTTCGACAAACAGGTCCAGCTCTTCCGCGCCCATCCGGAACTTGCCGGCCGCGAGGCCACCGAAGGCACGATGACCGAGGCCTCGACGGACGAACAGGGCCGCCTCGGGCTGACGGCATTGGCCGCTGAAGACGCGGCGCGCCTCAAACGCATGAATGCGGCCTATGCGGCACGTTTCGGCCACCCGTTCATCCTGGCGCTGCACCGCATGCCTGACCTGGAGGTGGTGTTCGACACCTATGAGCGCCGGCTGGCTGCTTCGCCGGTGGAAGAGCACGTGTCGACGCTGGCGGAAATCGCTTCGGTTATCGGGAACCGTGCTGCGCAAGCCTTCGGATTACAGTCAGGGGAAGACCCGGCGGAAACGCAGGCTTCCGCAGTGGAGACCGACCGTTTGCGGACAAAGACCAGCGAGGCGCGCAATGTCTGAACGCCATCTTTTCGGAACGTCGCGGCCTTTGTCGCGTCTAGGCTCCACCTCGGAAGAGCGAAAAGCCCCAGGGGGTGAACTTGAACGGCAGATGGAAATGTTCGTGAACGGCATCGATGCCGAAGCGAAAAACCGCGACGTCCAGAAAAGACGGGTCGGGAATGGAAACGCCGCCCGCCCTGAAATACGCGCCGACGTCGAACTCCACCTCGTAGGTGCCGCGCAGGACACCTGTTCCTTCCGCGACAGGATGAATGAAATGCCCCGTCGCCGTGCAAGCGCCTTCCGCGACCATGTCCGGCTCCGGCGACAGGCGCCTCAACCGGACCGTCAGGCCGGACGCCGGTATGCCGCGCGCAACGTCAACCGCGTGGATGGAGATGCCCCCGGCCTGCACTGCGGTTTTTTCATCTGTCATCCTGATGCCTCATCTGATCTCGCGGTGCCACGTCTTCGGGCAAACTCTGTCACGCCAGTTCCTGCGATGCAAAGGCGACCTGAGCGGCATTTCGAACGCAGGCATCCCTGTGTGGAAGCGAGGCAAGGATGAACCAGTACTCCAATGAGCCCGAAGATAATGGTCAGGGCGAACTGGCCGTCGAAAGCCCTGTCGGGGCGACCGGCTGGGGCGGTGAAATTGGCGGTGTGCTTCTGCTTGTCCTCAGCGTCGTCTTTATGGTGGGCGGATGGCAACTGGGCCTTGGCGTTCCGACACGTCTTGGAACCGGCGCCTTTCCCTTCGCAACGGGTGCCGTATTAGCCGTGCTCGCGCTCGCCATCGTTATTGCGGAGCGAAAGGGCGACGGACTTGCGGAAACGCCGGACTGGATCGGGCTGCTGGCCATCTCCGCATCGCTGGCCGTCTTTGCGATCGTCGTGGACCGGCTGGGTCTGGTGCCTGGGGTCTTTGCGACCGTCGTCGTTGCCAGCCTTCCCGACCGCAACCTTTCCCTGCGGGGCAAGGCTCTCCTGGGGATCATCGTCGCACTGGGATGCTGGGGTGTCTTCATCGAGCTCCTGAACCTGCCCATCAAGCCTTTCCTGGAGTTCTAGCATGGATATTCTTGCAAACTTCAGCCAAGGCCTGCTCGTCGTCCTGCAGCCCGAAAACCTGATGTACTGCTTCATCGGGGTCTTTCTCGGTACGTTCATTGGCGTATTGCCCGGGATCGGCTCCATGGCGGCGATTGCGATGATCCTGCCGATCACCTTCTATCTCGATCCCACGCCGGCGCTGGTTATGATTGCCGGTGTCTTCTACGGCGCCGAATACGGCGGTTCGACGGCGTCGATCCTGCTGAACGTTCCCGGTACGCCGGCGGCCTCCATCACGGCAATCGAGGGGCACCAGCTGGCCAAGAAGGGCCGTGCGGGTGTTGCCCTGTTCTCAACGGCGACGGCCTCCTTCGGCGGCGGTATCATCGGCATGGTCGTCATCGCACTCTTGTCGCCCCTCCTGGCAAAGCTCGCCTTGTCCTTTGCTCCGGCAGACTATTTCGCCGTCATTCTGCTTGGTCTGATTGCAGCGTCCGCCGTCAGCAACGGCGGTGCCCTGAAGGGGATTGCGATGGTCATCACGGGGTTGATGCTGGGCACCATCGGGATCGATCTCACTACCGGGGTCACACGGTTCACCATGGGTGTTCCCGAGCTACGTGACGGCATCCATATCGTCATCGTCGCAATGGGACTGTTCGGTGTTGGCGAGGTGATCGCCTCGATCCGTGCCACACGCAGCGGTACGGCAACCCAGACCGTGGATTATTCCGATTTTTACCCGTCGAAGAAGGAATGGAAATCGCTGTTCGCTCCCATCCTGAGGGGCGGGGCCATCGGATCCTTCATCGGCGCCCTGCCAGGCACCGGGCAGACCATCGCGGCGGCCCTTGCCTATGCCGTGGAAAAACGGGTCTCGCCGCAGCGCAAGGACTTTGGAACCGGCGTTGTGCCGGGTGTCGCCGTTCCCGAGGCCGCTAACAATTCGGCAACCCAGACTGCATTCATCCCGACGTTGACGCTGGGTGTGCCGGGCAGCCCGCCGATGGCAATCGTCATTGGAGCACTCATGATCTACGGCATCACGCCGGGCCCGCGCCTCTTGACGGAGCAGCCCGACATGTTCTGGGGGCTGGTTGCGAGTTTCCTGGTCGGCAACATCATGCTGCTCATCCTGAATATTCCGCTCATTGGCATATGGGTCAGGCTTCTGAATATCCCGTACAAATACATGTACCCCACCATCATCGTTCTGATCTGCATGGGGGTCTACAGTCTCAACAACAACGTTTTCGACATTTGGCTGACACTCGTCATCGGTGTCGTCGGATACGTGATGCGCCTCTTCCGGTTCGAGCCGGCGCCGCTTCTTCTGGGGTTCGTTCTGGGTCCCATGATGGAAGAGCACCTGCGCCGCACGATGCTGCTCTCGCGCGGAGATCCCATGGTTTTCGTGACGCGTCCCATCAGCGCGACGCTTCTGGCAATCACTGCGCTGATTATCGTTTTCGCACTCTACTCCACGGCACGAACGCACCGCCGCGCATTGGCGGCCCGTCTCGGATCAAGCAGAAAGGAACAGCCAAATGAACTATAAGGCCCAATTTACCGGTGCGGTGATGGCAGTCGCCACCGCCATGACATCCACGGCGGTGCTGGCGGAACCGGGCGCCTGGAGCGATGAGCCCGTCCGCATCGTCGTGACCTTTCCCCCTGGCGGAACAAGCGACCTCGTCGCCCGTCTTCTTGCCCAGCAACTCGATACCGGTTTCGGGCAAAAGGCGGTTGTCGACAATCGCCCCGGCGCCGCCGGAACCGTGGCGGCGGACTATGTTGCCCAGCAGCCTGCTGACGGCACGACGCTGATCTTGTCAAACAACGCGCCATTCACCATTTCGCCAACGCGCTTCAAATCTCTGCCTTACGATCCTATCGCAGACTTCACGCATGTCGCCTACATCGGCGCATCCGCACCCGGGCTCTTCGTGCAGCCATCGTCGGGCATCACGACGCTTGAAGCGTATGTCGCCCAGGTGAAGGAGACACCAATGACCTACGGGTCGAGCGGCGTAGGCTCGATCTCCCACATCCTCGGCGAAGCCGTGGACGCGGCATTGTCGGTCGAATCCATCCACGTGCCCTATCAGGGCAGCGCGCCCGCGATCCAGGATTTCCGGGCCGGCGCGCTGGATTCTTTCTACGATATGGTTGTTCAGAACAGTGACATGATCGAAGACGGCGAAGCCGTTGCGCTCGCAATCGCGTCGCCGGAACGCAATCCGCAGCTTCCGGATGTGCCGACATTCCGGGAACAGGGATATGACATCGTGATCGAGAACTGGGTCGGCCTTTCCGCACCTGCAGGTCTCGACCCTGCGCTCCGGGACAAGATCCATGAAACGGTCCTTGCGGTATTCGCCAAACCGGAAGTCCAGGCAAAACTCACCGATCTCGGCATCACCCACGTGGCCATGTCATCGGAAGACTATGAGGCCCTTGTCAGCGAACTCATCGGGGTCTGGGCGCCGCTGATCGAAGCGGCCGGCATCAAGGAATGATCTAAGAGTTCCGCCGTTCCGCTTTCCGGCGGGGCGGCCCCGGTTCTGCAACGGGGGCAAGGGTCGCAGCAGCCACGTGGTCAAGCACGTTGTTTGGCCCAGGCGAACAGCACCTTCATTGCATCCTCGGAAAGAGCCTGACGTGCCGGCATCGCCCGTTCCTCGACCGTCTTTCCGCACTGTTCACGGAGCGTGTCCGCGGCTACCGTGAAACGTGCCGACAAGGGCAAATGCTGGAGGGCCGCATTGCTCTCGGCAAGACCCGCCGCGTAGTACAATCGCCGGATTCCGGAGATCTGCATTGCGGCGACACAAAGCGCACACGGTTCGCAGCTCGAATACAGATCGCACTCGTGTAGATCGACCGTGTCGAGGTGCCGGCAGGCGTCGCGGATCGCTTCCGTCTCTCCATGCGATGTTGGGTCACGCTTTTCCAGAGACCGGTTGATGCCTTGCCCAACGATCTGTCCATTCCGGACGACAACCGCGGCGAACGGTTCGGTTCCCGGGGTCTCCAGGGCCGTTGCCGAGAGCTCAATCGCCCGGCGAAGGAATTGCTCTTCGAACATCACACAACCTTTTCGCACCTGCAGTTTCTGCGCCGTTGCGCGAGTTTGACACGCAGAGGCGCTGGAGAGAAGACGTGCTCAAATTGTGTTTGATGCGACGAGGGGAGAGCCGATTTCCGGGAAATTTTGCGCATGCTGCGATGTGGATCGCGTTCTCCTTGAAGGACATGAACCAATACCGATTGCGCGCAATCACGAATTGGATTGTGGCCGCCTGACCGAGTTCCCCCCGGCGATGATCCGATTGATCAGATCAGACACGGCCCGGTGAGTTTCCACGTCGTCTTTCGGACCGGTCGCGTTTTCATGCGTTGAAGCGGCATCGCGCAAGACGCCCACGATCTCTTGTTCGGGAAGAATTTTGTGATCGTTCATTGCCAGCAAAAGGGCTTCACAGATCGAGAGCGCCGCCATTCCTGAATAGTCTCTTTGGTCAGGCATCTTGATGACCCCTTTCACGGGCTAGAAGCCCAGGCATATCCCAACTTCGGCTGCGAGGCGCAACGAAAGGCTCAGCCGTCGGGATCCGCGGACGTTGTTGTGCTTAATGGTTGATGATGCGCCTCGACCGGCGCACCGATCCTGGCCGAATGACCTGACAAGCGGGCTGATGAGCGATCATCGGCAGTGGTTGGTATTGGGTGCCAGTCCGATAAACTTCACCATGGTGACAGAAAATCAGTATGCTGCACTGATTGAAAGCAGTCTTGGCCCAGTCATTTTGGAAATGGTTCGTTGCCTGGGAGAAAAGGATTTGAACTCTATCGAGAAAAGTCCGCTTGCCCGCAAGCTTTCCAGCTTCGTGGCCTTGTCCCCGAACGAACTCGAAGTGTTGCACCATCTGCATCAGCGTCGCCGCTCATTCGTGGCAGGACGTGATCTCGTACAACAGGGACAGTCGGAACAAGCTGCCTATATCCTTTCCGAAGGTTGGGTCTGTTCCTACAAACTTCAGCCGGACGGGACACGACAGATCATCGATTTTCAGATTCCTGGAGATTTTCTGGGGTTGCGAAGCGTTCTGTTGCGCACCTCGGATCATAGTTTCGAACCGGTCACCGATATTCAGGCAGTTGAAGTTCCCTCAGATGATCTGCTTGCGGCCTTCGCGCAGAGCACCCGCCTGGCGACCGCTATTCTCTGGGCGATATCGCGGGACGAGGCGATGGTCGTCGAACATCTCGTAAACCTGGGACGCCGTGATGCGGACGTCCGTATGGCCCATTTTCTGCTCGAACTTGGCTCCAGGTTGGCGCTGGTCGGCATGAGCAGCCAAACGGGCTACAACTGTCCGCTGACACAGTATCACCTCGCCGACGCACTGGGACTGAGCGCCGTGCACGTCAACCGCATCTTGCGGCAGTTGCGCGAAAACGGGCTTGTGACGTTTCGAAATGGCAAGGTGACATTCGATGATCGTGACCGCCTGGTCGAATTTGCCCTGTTCGATCCCGAATATCTCGACCAGACCGGGCCATTGCTGAAATAGGCCACACCGAGTGTCTCTCTTGGGGAGCCGGTATTGCGTAGGGATCTATGGTGGATCTTCTATCCGCGCAACAACGAACGCCGTATCGCTCGTTTTCTGGTCGGGTGCGGGCGGGATGCATCCGATATTCCGCTGACACGGACATTTGGTGAAAACACTCTGAAAAACTTCGAGGTTTGGACAAAGATTTCCGATGAAAACTAACCTTGATCAGTACAGGACGATCCGGGTCTCTCTAAGATGTTTGAAATAGTCGCGCCCCAAGAATTGGCCGAGCAAGGCCATCCAGGGAGCCTGACTTGAGCATACCCAAGACAAATGGCGGACTTTACGATGAACACTCGGTCGACCAGATCGACGGTGAAGTTCTTCCATCCTTTCTCTCTGAGAGGGCAATCGGAAGTCCTACCTGCCGGAGACTATGAAATTCTTGTCGAAGAAGAGCTTCTTCAGGGATTGAGCTTCCTCGCCTACCGGAAGACGGCAACGTATCTGATCGTCGCCGACAACGGCAGGACCGAGATGCGGGAGATCTCCGGAAACGATCTGGAAGAGGAACTCAGCCGAGACCGGGCCGCCAACGATGACAAGCAACAGAGCGAGGCGGCGCCCTTTCCGCCGGAGGACTTGAAATGAATATTCCAGAATGGGTGAAACCTGCCGCGTATGGTGTCGTGATCGGCGCAATTGCCGTCAGCATAGCGGGATTTTCGTGGGGAGGCTGGGTCACCGGCGGAACCGCGGCAAAGATGGCAAGCACGTCGTCACATGACAAGGTGATTGCAGCGCTGGTGCCGGTGTGCGTCGGCCAGTCTCGTTCCGATGATGAGCGCACGGCAAAGCTGGCGGAAATTCGCGAAACTTCAGCTTACCAGCGCAGGACCGTACTCATGGAAACCGGCTGGGCGACGATGCCAGGATCCGACAGCGCGGACCGGGATTTGGCCCAGGCCTGCCTCACGGCACTTGAGCCTGACCTGTCTTGAGTGAAGTCCTGTCTGGAGACAGGAGCGGGGTGTCAGTCATGCCTGAAAAGACAGTCCTAGAGTTCGACTTGGAAGCTGCCGATACCGTCGCGTATTACGTGAAGCAAGACGTCATATGCGAAGGTTTCTTCTGCCGACAAAGGCGAAATCGCCGGGAGAGTACGTTCTCCATCCAGACAGCAAGCCCAGGCATGCCGGCGCATGGAGCCGAGACGAGACGAAACATCGCTCCGCAGTTCGTTTCTGCTGACAATGTGCAGCAGAAAACGGATCTTTTTGAAAACGCGCCAATCGATCCGGATGCGAAAACGCTCTCGAACACAAGCCGCGAAAGCAATCCACCCAAGTTTTAGTTTCCGGAGAGGAAAAGTCATGTCTTCCGAAAAAGACGGTCCGCAGAACTCGGGCCCATGGGGGACTGACCCTAAGAGCCAGTCTTTGGACGTGGACGCCTTTCTACGTCAGGGGCGGCAGCATTTCGGTGGAATGTTTCCGGGCGGTACACCGTCCGTTCGCGGAATTCTTGTCGCCGGCGGGCTTGCCATCGTCGCACTCGGCTTGTGGTCGTCCTATTACACCGTGCCGAGTGACTCCGTTGCCGTGATCCAGCGATTTGGCAAGTTCGTCGCTGAAGTACCACCGGGATTGCATTTCAAGTTTCCCATGGGCATCGACACGGCGACGATCGTCCCGGTCAAGCGACAGCTGAAGCAGGAATTCGGCTTCACAACACCAGGTGGCTCGGATCCCTATCAGAGTCCCGCGGACGGACGGCGCGAGACCGAAATGGTCACGGGCGATCTGAATGCGGCCCTTGTCGAGTGGGTGGTTCAGTACCGGATCTCCGATCCGGTCAAGTTTCTGTTTGAGGTACGCGAACCGGCCGCAACGCTTCGATACGTCTCTGAATCCGTCATGCGCGAAGTGGTCGGCGACCGCACAGTCGACGAAGTCATCACGATCGGTCGGCAGGAAATCGAAAGCGAAGCGCTGCTGAAGATGCAGACACTGGCGACCAAATACGCCATGGGCATCAGCATCGACCAGGTGCAGCTCAAAAATATCAATCCGCCCGAGCCCGTTCAATCCTCGTTCAATGAAGTCAATCAGGCCCAGCAGGAAAAGGAGCGTCTGATCAACGAAGCCCGCCGGGAATACAACAAGGTCATCCCGCTGGCGGAAGGCGAAAAGGACCAGCGTATCCGCGAAGCCGACGGTTATCGGCTGAAACGGATCAACGAGGCTGAGGGCGATGCCGCGCGCTTTACCGCGCTGCTGACGGAATATCTGAAAGCACCGGAGGTCACCCGGCGGCGAATCTATATCGAAACCCTTCAGGACGTGATGCCTACTATCGGGTCGAAGATCATCGTTGACGGGTCAACCAGCAGCATCTTGCCGCTTCTCAATCTCGACCGCCAAAGGGAAAGCCAGCCATGAAGATCGTATGGGGACTTCTTGCGGGCATTGTCGCCGTTGCGGTTGTGACCGCTTCCACCGCCGTCTACACGGTCAGCGAAGTTGAACAGGCGATCATCACCCAGTTCGGCAAGCCCGTTGGCGAACCGGTGACGACGTCGGGCCTGAAATTGAAACTGCCCTTCATACAGGACGTCAACCGGATCGACCGACGGGTTCTGGAGTGGGACGGCAATCCCTCCGATATGCCGACAAAAGACAAGCTTTACATTTCGGTCGACCTCTTTGCCCGTTGGAAGATTATCGATCCCTTGCAATATTTTCTTCGTCTGCGTGACGAACGCAGTGCGCAATCGCGGCTCGATGACATCCTTGGCAGCGAGACACGCAACGCGGTTGCCAAGCACGAGTTGATCGAAATTATCCGCACGACAAGGGGGCGCATCCCCTTGCGGGATTCTCTCCTGACCGACGAAGAACGCGCCCAGGATATCGGTTCACTGGTTCCGATCCAGAAAGGCCGTGCACTTGTAGAGCAGGAAATTTTCGGAGCCGCGGCCGAAAAGGTTCGTGTCTTCGGGATTGCACTCCTCGACATCCGGTTCAAGCGCATCAATTACAATGAAAGCGTCCGGCCGAAGATTTATGACCGGATGGTCTCCGAGCGGCGTCAGATCGCCGAACGTTTTCTGTCCGAAGGCAACGGCGAGGCGGCACGTATCCGCGGCAACCGGGTGCGCGATCTGAACAAGATTCAATCCGAAGCCTACCGGGCGGTGGAAGAAATCCGCGGTGTGGCCGACGCCACCGCCGCCGACATATACGCCCAGGCGTACAACATCACGCCTCTTGCCGCGGAGTTCTACGAGTTCTCGAGAACTATGCAGGCCTACAAGGACATGATTTCTTCCGGAACGACCCTCGTCTTGTCGACGGACAGCGATCTCTTCAAGTTCTTGAAGGGCGTGCAAGCTTACGACGGGAAAAAAGAGCCTGACCTTCCGGAGTTGGATGCCGGGGTGCTGGGGCGCGTGAGTCCTGTCCGCCGTTGAGCCGATCTGTCCGGGCGTTTTTTCGCCCGGAGCGAGAAATGAAAAGTGACTGCGCCCCAAAAAACCGATGAATTGTGGTCGCTTGGTGAAAGTCGAAAACGCTCAAGAGAGTAAATGTCGAGGAGGGTATTATTCTTCGGTTTGAAGTAAATCGAGCAGGTCTGCCCTATGTACTAGGGAGAAATGCCTACACGATATCCGATTGTTTCGCGTATTTTTTCTTTTATTCAAATGACGCAATCCGGAGACACCGTTAAACCGCAATTGAGGCGCTCACTCACTCTGGTGAAGAGCCTCTAATCAGCAGTCATTTTTCTGTCTGGCGAGCGCCAGTTGGCTGCTGTCGCGAAGGTCAAACTCACCTTAGGGCAACTTCCGCTCAAAACCAAAAACCACTTCGTGCCTCTGTCTAACCCGACATGCATGTTCCTTCATTGGAGAGAGTGTTAAAGGCACGGCCATTGTGAAGAAATCCGAACGTCTTCTGGAGCGTTCTCCCGATCCGCCATCAGTCTTTGGACCATGCATGGCTGGCTCGTCGGTGGTGAATCCCATGATGGTTGGTGAGCTTCCCGTTGCCAACGTTGCTCCGTTCGGCAGTTGCTGGCCGGTGCCTGATGGTGCCCCTCCCGCCGCACATCCGAAAGTGATGCGAAACCGGTTGCCGGATCCCTTTGATTTCACGGTGCGGGCACTCGCAACTTGGGATGACGAGGGCGGCAGACCAAGTTTGGACTCGATGCACAGTGAGTATGGGAAGCGGATCGAAGTCGACGGCTCCTGGACGATCTACCACGTCTTTACCGGAGGGCCGGCAACAATTGACGGCGATCTGATGCAGGGCATGAATGCAAGAAATGCGCTGGACCAGATGACGAAGAACAATTCGGACAATTCCAGTCGGCGCGCGGCACGGCCACAGATTTTGAAGGCGCGGTTCTTGGCGGCCTGGTGGGTTCGATTGACCAAATACTTCTAATTGGGCGTCTTCTTTGTACCTGTCTAATCAGGCCTTCGTCGTACGAACCTGAACCAGCTCAGTCAGCTCTTCGCGGTCGGAGACATTCGGCAGGGATGCTTGTCCGCGTAGATGAACCTGGTGTCCGCAAACCGGCTGTCCACGGCCTAATCTATCCCTGGTAGATTTGGTATTTGTTCCGCCAGGTAGTCGGCAAGCAATCTAACGCGGGAGATGCCGCGTCGTTCGGGAACGATGAGCATACTGACGGGGACCGGCTGCAATCCGTACTCCGGAAACAGGATTTCCAGTTCTCCTGTTTTCAGCAGGTCGTCGACCAGCCATTGATGTGCGGGGGCAATGCCCCGGCCTGCGGCCAGAGCCTCGCGCGCGGCCAGCCCGTTGTCGACGCGAAACGAGCCCGTGAGGTCCACCCTGCTGCGGTCCCCATTTTGACCGGTCAGCTCCAGGGTTTCGCTGCCGGCAACGTTTGTCATGCGAATGGCTTGATATCCGGAGATATCTTGAATGTTCAAAGGTCGCGCGACTGTTGCCAGATAGGAAGGCGCGGCGACCAGAATACGCTTGGACATACCCAGTGCATGAAGCTTCATTGAACTGTCGCTCAGGGGCCCAAGACGGATCGCTATATCAATCCCTTCCTTGACCAGATTGATACGCTCGTCTGTCAGGCTCAGGTCGATCCCGATCGAAGAATATTGATCCTGAAAAGCAAAGAGCAGCCGGCTGACATGCAAAACACCCAGGGCAGTCGTACAGGAAATTCGAATGTTGCCTGCCGCAGCACTCCGGTCGTTTCGAGCTTCATCGGTCGCCTGCTCCACCAGGCGTAGAACATTGAGGCAGGCCGCATAGAAACCTTGCCCTTCATCCGTCAATGCAACGCGGCGTGTCGTGCGCGTCAGCAACGGCACTCCCACGGCCTCTTCAAGCTCTTTGATCTGGCGGGTGACTGTTGACTGCCCCACACCAACCTCGCGGGCAACGGCGGAGAAACTGCCCCGTTCCGCAAGTCGGACGAATGTTTGCATCCGATCGATGCTGATGTTCAATCTATCCATATTACGGAATAGTATTATGCATTTAGCCGCTATGGCGCAATTAATTCGGCCTGATTATTTGTCAACGCGTGAGACCTTCAAGGAGCCGGTGAGCCCATGGCCTTTTGCGTGGCACCAGCTGCGATATCCGGCAACAATCAGGAAAAAATCCAGATGACTTCAGAAAACAGCCCGCTAATTGTGATTGCCGGCGCAACCAGCAAACAAGGCCGTAGTGCGGCAAGCAGCCTGCTGAAATCCAACCGTTTCCGCGTGCGCGCATTAACCCGCCGCGGTGACACACCGGAGGCCTTGGCGCTGGCAAAGTTGGGCGCCGAAATTGTCACGGTTCCGCTCGAACCAGGTCAAAAAAGGCAATTCGTTTCCGCATTCGAAGGCGCTGACGGCGCTTTTCTCATGACACCTCCCATTGCTCCGCCACAGACGCACGAGACGCAACTCGGCATTGAGCTGGCCGATGCCGCGGTCGAGGCCGGGGTGGGACACGTCGTGTTCAGCACGCTTGAGAATGCCGACAAGCGCTCGAGCGGGCGGAAATACGTCCCGCATTTTACCGACAAGGCGCGGGTGGCGGATCACATCCGCAGCCTGCCAATATCCCACACCTTCATTATTCTGAGTTTTTTCTACACCAACCTGCTTGAATACTATACGCCGCGCATGGAAGGCGGCACGCTGGTATTGCCAATCTATTTGCCCGAAGACTTTCGAGCGCCTTTCGTCGATCCCTTGACCGCTACCGGTCCTGCCGTCCTCGAAATTTTCTCAAATCCTGGAACGTACAATCACAGAACATTGCCGATCGTCGGCGACGTTATTTCCCCGCGAGAGATGATCCAGACGTTCCGGCGTGTTACGGGGCTGAAGGCCGAATATCGCAATGCCTATACGCGCGGCGGTCTGTTGCAATATTTTCCCGAATTCGCAGCCAATGAACTGCATGTGCAAGAGTTGCTTGGGATGGTGGAATATGCCGTGGACTATGGCTACTTCAGCAAGGAACGTGATCTTGAATGGAGCCGTCGCATAGACACAAATTCACTCAACTGGGAACAATTCCTGCGTAAAACGGGATGGCGCGGAGAAGCACGTTCTTTCGCGCTTGATGCCCGGTAGCTGCAGCCGGGCAGCCCCGCTCGAGGGCCTCAGACCGGCACTTCCGACGTCGCCTTCACGGTTGAGACAACGATAGATGTCCGGAACTTGCGGACGTTCTTGTCGGCAAAGAAGAAACGGTGGGTGAAGGCCTCGTAGTCGGCGATATCCCGGGCCATCACGATGAGGATGAAATCGGCCTCTCCGGCAATACAGTAGAAGTGGGTGACCTGGCGATCTTCACGCGCTTTGCGCTTGAAGGCGTCGATCTGGTCGAGGCGGTCGCGCTCCAGTTCAACAGCCACGATGGCCGTGATGCCGAGGCCGACCTGTCCGGGATCGAGTATCGCGACCTCCCGCTGGATCGCTCCTGTCTCCCTTAACGCTCGCACCCGGCGCTGGACCGAGGCCGTTGAGAGGCCGGCCGTCTCGGCAAGGGACTGGATCGAGGTTTTGGCGTTCTTCTGGAGCTGATCGAGAAGTTTTCTGTCTGAGGCATCCATGATGTCTTTCCTTTAGTTCAAGCAGTCTTCTGATCTTTTTGTATCATTGATCGGCCATATCGTGTGTCGTGTGCATCAGATGGACTCGTCTAAGGTGCGAAGCATGACACATGGTATGAAAGTTGGGGCCTTCGCCATTTTGCCCCTGGCGCTTGGAGCCGCCGTCTACGGTTTCGCGTTTGGCCTTCTGGCTGCGCAGGTTGGTTTCCCGTGGTGGGGCGTTGGCTTGATGAGCGCCTCCGTCCACGCCGGATCTTCGCAGATCGTTGCCGTAGAACAGTTTGCGTCGACGGGTGCCGTCCTGGGCGCGGTCTTCGCCGGGGCTGCCTTGAACCTCCGCTATGTCGGCATCGTCGCGTCCCTCTCGGAAGTGCTCAACGGACTTTCGCTTTGGAAGAAGCTGGTCGCTATCCACGTGACCGGGGACGAGAACTGGGCTCTGACAATGGCCGAGCGCGCAAAGTCGCCCGATGTCGGAGCCAAATTCCTTCTGGGGTCCGGAATGGTGATGATCTCGGTCTGGACCACTTCGACCGCACTCGGGGCGGTGATCGGAGCTGTCCTGCCGAACCTCGAACGCTTTGGTCTGGGCTTCGCTTTCACCGCGGCCTTCATCGCCATGGCGCGGGGGCTCTGGCGGGGACGGTCTCAGGCGCTTGCCTGGTCTGTGGCGGCAGGGGCAACGATTGCGGTTGTCTCGCTTGGCGCACCCAAGGCTTACGGGATCGTTGCGGGCGCGATTTGCGGGTTGGTGGCCATCTACCTGGTGCGCCGCGCGAAGGAGGCAATCACATGAGCGGGGCACTTTGGGCCGTAACCGGTCTGTTGGCCCTGGCGGCTTTCCTGGTCCGGGTCGCGGGGTTGATTGCAGGCGAGCGCATCCGGGCGTCCCGTCAGGCCTGGATCCTGGATGATGTGCCGGGATTGATCGTCGTCAGTCTGGTCGCCTCGTCGCTGACCGGACAACCACTGCCGACCTGGATTGCAGCCGGTGTGGCACTTGGCATCGCAATCATGACAAACCACGTGATCGCGACCATGGCGTTGGGCGTGGTTGCCTTTGCCGGCCTAAGGTGGCTGGGGGTGTAAAGGGGTATTTCATTCAGTGCGCAGGCAAGCACGCTGACGCTTTCAAGGACCCTGAATTAACCTGGCGGCCGTCAGACGACAGAACGCTCCGCAATGCGCCTCCCAAACGCTCGCTCAGCGGCTTACGGGACGGTCCGCCAAGCGCTTCCGCGGCTGAGGTTTCCTGTCTTCAGCAGCATGAACTTTGCTGCCATTGGCGGAACGTCTCTGTCAGCCGGCAGGCATCGAAATGCCTGCCGATCAGAGCTGTTCGATCACCGCGTCACAGATCGTGCCTTTCGCCCCAAACTCAGTCGCCGCCGACCAGGCCCGTTCCGGCGAAGAGCATCATCCAGACTTTCATCCGCATGATCAGCGCCTTTTCCAGCGCCCAGGCCTGGATGACACCGCCCATGAAGGTGCCCTGGAGCGAGCCGGAAATCCGGGTCGTATAGGCCTGGACAAGGCATCTGGTACCATCGACAAGCAGAGCATTCTGTTCCGGATATTCAAGCCGGACATGCACGACCAGATCGCCTGGGCCGCGCCGGTCCGATGGCTGCATCAGGGTGCCGGTCGGACCGAGCTGACCGGTCGCGATAGCGTCCTGGATGCGGACGATGCGCGCTGCCAGAACCGTGTCCTTCATGCCGTTGTTGATGTTGCTTTCGCAGGCAACCTCCGCCGGCATGCCGACATGCAGAACCGCGCTGTTGGTCTGGCTGAAGCCGGCGACAATCTCGATCGGATCGCTCTTGTTGCGATCCGGAACGATCACCATCGCCGGGTTGACGGAGAACTGCGCGGCGCGGGCGCCGACGTTCAAGGTAAGCTGCTCGATCCGCCCGGAGACAGACGAGTAGACCTTGGTCTCACTGAGAGTGACCTTGGCTTGATCAAGCGCGGCTTCTGCGGACTTCAACTGTGCAGGCAACACCTGGCTGAGCTGTACCTGCAGCGCCTCCAGCTTGGAGTCGGCGGCATTCACATTGGCGGCGGCCTGTTCCTGCGCAGCCTTTGCGTTCTCATACCTGTTCAACGTGTAAGCGGGCGACTTCCTGTCCTTCAGGTCCTGCTGTTCCGTCATGGTCAGGTTTGCCTTGTCGAGAGCCGCTTTGGTCCGGGCAAGATCAGCGCCTGCTTCCTTGATCTGCGCCTTGATGACATCAATCTGGCTGTTGACTTCGCCCACCGTGGCCTGAGCGGTGGCGACTGCCGCCTTTTCACTGCTGTCGTCCACCGTGAAGAGGAGATCGCCAACCTTGACGTTCTCACCGGCCTTGACGGACACCTCGGTGACCGTGCCGCCGCGTTCGGTGACAACCGGAACGACGCGAAAAGGGATCAGCGCATTGGTTGTGTCGGGATGATAATATTCTACCGTGAAGATCAGCGCGACGAACAGCACGATCCAGACGAACAGCGCACGGTGGACGTTGTAGAGCGTCACGGCGCGGCCCCGCCAGCGCAAATAGGCAATACGCAGCAACAGCGGAAAGCAGGTAATAAGGAGCTCGATCATGCGTTGGCTCCTTTTGTCTCGTCGACCGCCTGAAGATCCGCGACCGGTTGTTCATCCGGGGCAACTGTCTCATTGGCAGGTGGTGTGTCATCGACGGCAGCTGTTTCCACCACCGGCGCGAGTTCGTCCTCAGCCGCTTCCGGCTTCAGCCATAGAACAACGTCATAAGCGAAGGCGGCAATGATCAGTGTCATCGGCAACAGAAGGCTGACGTCCCGCAAGGGTGGCACCAGGTCATAGGCAAGGCCGACCACCAGCATGGTCGGGATCGTTGTGCGTAGCGGGGTCGTAGATCCCCTGTGTTCCGCGTAACGGTCGAAAACGGCGTAGAGGTAAATCACCAGAAACAATAGAAACAGCAGGGTAATCAGTCCCGCTGTGGCAAAGCTGTCGCTGGTGCCGGGCGCGACCCAGGAATCTGGTGGCGGATCCAACGTCTGCCCTGTCGTTGCCGTTGTGCTCATGAATGTCCCCCTGTCGGACGCCCCATGACGCGGCGTCGCAGACACCATAATGACCGGACCAACGCCCGATTGAAACTGTAAATTGTTGCCCCAATTGAAGACACGCCACGCCGATAGCGCCCGGTCTTGTCGGGACACACGCTTTTCTGGGGTGAGGCATCGACCTGATTGACACGCGGTTTGACGTGTTTCCCTCGCGCGGCTCAATTTCGCTTTCATGTCAGCTGGTTAAGCGGCCAACGGGGTTCCCTGTCAGTCGCGGTGCTTCGGAACTGAATGAGAATCATGAGCAGGCAGAGAACTGACATTCGCCGGGTGTCGTTAGCCTCCTGAAAGCGAACATGGCGGGTTACGGGCTTTCAACGTCGGCGTTGCCGCCGTAGCCATCAGCATGCCGGTTCCAGGGGTCAGTTATCCGGTAGAAACTTTTTCATGGAGACGGTGTTGTTGCTTCGGGACACCTCAACCCACCCCAGGTGCTGATATAATCGGACATTGTCAGGCATATCGACGTGTGTGTTTAGACGCATTTCGCCATATCCCTGCCGCTTGGCCTCGCTTACTGAAAGCTCGATCAGTCGTCGCCCCAAACCCTTACTGGCGTGGTCGGGACGGACCGCGAGGTTCGCCAGTTTCAAAAAACCATCACCGGCGACAAGAACGAGACCAGCAACAACATCATCGCCGTGCACGGCAACCCAGACCTGATTGACGGCAATGTCTTCCGCACACCCCTCGGAAACCGGGGGCAAATCGGAGATGCGATCAGAATATTGGGCATATGCCGCGTCGATGCAGGCTGCCAGGGCGGTGGCATCCGCCGCTTGAGCGGGGCGGATGACCAGATCTCGGGGTATCAAAACGTTACGTCCATCGGGTTCGTGTCAGGGGCCAACACTCGTAACTCAATACTCAAGGGTGTTGAAGCGGACTTTGGCGGCGTCGCAGAAGGCTGGAAGATTGAGTTCGAAGGTCTGCTGGCACGGATCGTCGCGGTGGCCGGCAGGCAGCACATGCCGGTGCGCGTACTTCCCTAACGAGAAGCCCTGTCGAATGGTCTGTGCCGAAGACCCGTCCAGCATTTTCTTCGGGATCCAAGTCCGTAGTTACGAGTTGACCTGTTGGGGTGGCGCCTGTGCCTGACCGCTTTTGAACAGCTTTCATGATGTGCGGGGCGCGTCCCTTGTGATGGTGTCGAAAAACCCCCACCTGCACGACGACATTGAAACAAATTGGAATACCTCATGACTCAAACCGACACCGAAAACCGCAAGTACGTACTGGTCGAACGTCCCAAGGGCGCTCCCGACGGCAACACCTTGCGGCTGGAAACTGCAGAGGTGCCGAGCCCGGGTCCTGGCCAGATGCTCTTGCGCAACGAATATCTGTCGCTCGATCCCTACATGCGCGGCCGGATGAGCGATGCGCCCTCCTATGCTGCACCCGTCGAGATTGGCGCGGTGATGGTGGGCGGCACCGTGGCACAGGTCGTGTCATCGGACGTGGCCGGCTTCGACAAGGACGACTGGGTCGTGGCCTTCGGCGGCTGGCAGGACTACGTCCTGTCCGATGGCTCCGGCGTGATCAACATGGGCAAGTCGCCGGAAAATCCCTCATGGGCGCTTGGCGTTCTCGGCATGCCGGGGCTGACGGCGTGGTCGGGTTTGACCCAGATCGGGCAGCCGAAAGAGGGCGAAACCCTCGTCGTCGCCGGGGCCAGTGGTCCGGTGGGCGCAACGGTTGGACAGATCGGCAAGATCCTGGGCTTGCGCGTCGTCGGTATCGCAGGCGGTCCAGAGAAGTGCCGCCATGTCGTGGATACCCTCGGCTTCGACGATTGCATCGACTACAAGGCCGACGGTTTCCCCAAGGCGCTTGAAACTGCTGTCCCCGATGGCATCGATATCTATTTCGAAAACGTCGGCGGCGCGGTTTTCGATGCGGTCTTGCCCCTGCTCAACACCTCCGCACGGATCCCGGTGTGCGGGCTGATCTCGCAATATAACGCGACCTCGCTGCCGGATGGCCCCGACCGGATGAACCTGCTTCTGGGCACGATCCTGCGCAAGCGGATGACCATGCGCGGCTTTATCGTTTTCGATGACTTCGGTCACCTATACCCCGAGTTCGCCAGGCAGATGGGCGACTGGGTCAGGCAGGGAAAGATCAAATACCGCGAAGAAATGATCGCCGGGCTGGAAAAGGCACCCGAAGCGTTCATTGGCCTGCTGAACGGCGAGGCTTTCGGCAAACGCGTCATCAAGCTGAGCGCATAAGCTTTCTGAAAATCAAAGGAATGATCCGATGAAAATTCTCATGGTGCTAACATCGCACGATCAACTGGGTGACACTGGCAACAAGACGGGGTTCTGGCTCGAAGAATTCGCCGCGCCCTATTACGTCTTCAAGGATGCCGGGGCCGACATCACCCTGGCTTCGCCGAAGGGTGGACAGCCGCCACTGGACCCGTCCAGCGACAGCGACGATGCCCAGACCGACGCCACCAGACGGTTCAAGGCAGACGAAGCCGCACAGAAGGATCTCGCCAACACCAAGGTCCTCTCGACCGTCTCGGCCGAGGGCTATGATGCGATCTTCTTTCCCGGCGGACATGGACCCTTGTGGGACCTCGCCGAAGACAAGGACAGCATCGCTCTGATCGCAGCATTCGCTTCAAGCGACCGTCCCGTCGGCGCTGTCTGCCACGCGCCGGCCGTGTTCAAGCACGCCAAGGGCACGGACGGCAAGCCGCTGGTGTCGGGCAAGACGGTGACCGGTTTCACCAACACCGAGGAAGAGGGTGTCGGCCTGACCAACGTCGTGCCGTTCCTGGTTGAGGACATGCTGAAATCGAACGGTGGCGATTACAGGAAGGGCGACGATTGGGCCTCCTTCGTGGTCACCGACGGCAAGCTGGTAACCGGGCAGAACCCCGCGTCATCAGGAGAGGCCGCTCACAAGCTGCTCGCCCTGCTGTGACCTGACTGAACGGGGTGGCTGTAACGGTCGCCCCGTTCATCTGAAATCAGAATGAACGGGAGTGCCGAAGGAATATCCTTGTTGCCGCTGTCACCGGCAAGGTGGGCTTTTACCTGAGTTCTGAATCCAACCTGCACCCGGCTGGAGAAGTTAGGCTTTCCCGTGGATCGGGTGTGCCCAGGTTCCCTAGGAGATGAACGGCCACATCAGAATTCGAGCGCCAGAAGGTCGGAAGGGGCATAAATGTTCTGGTGATATAACGGCTTCTCGTCGCTTAGCCTGGTGCGGGCCTGGATGAAGAAAACCGGTGTATCAGGCACCAGATCGAACATGGCTGCATCGCGCAGGGACAGCTGCATTGTCGCGACAGTGGTTCTAAGCCGCTGAGCGCGTTTGCCTAGCAACGCCTCCAGGTGGGTGCGCACGTTGACGCCTTCCAGCTCGCTCAGTTCGATATTGTCGATATTGATCAATCCCGCAGGCAAATACATCTCGGCACCCACGTTGATGCCGTCGCCCGACATCCTGCGCCGGATGACCGTATAGGGGCCATCTCCCAGGTGTTCCGACCAAACCCCGGTTTCATTCGTTCGCAGCACTTCCACCCGAGTGGAGGTAACGCGGAAATGCTTGCCGGTCGCCGCGACACGAAAGCGGAAGTGCCAGACGTTGGGGCCGATAGGTTCGCCATCCGCCACCCGCGTTCCGTCGCCACGCCGGCGCACGATCAGGCCAAGGTCCTGCAACTGGCCAAGCGCGCTCTGCACCGTGCCAGGAGCAAGGGACAGACGCTGGGCGATTTCCGCTTCTGGCGGAAGCCGGTCACCAGGCCTCACGACACCGTCACGGATTGCGGAAATCAACGCCAGCCGCAATGCGCTGCGCTTGGTCTCACGCGGGTTACGGCTATGCTCCTCGGCAAGCTTTTGCTGCAGCAGGTCACATAGATCCAGCGACGCGGTCTTCAGTTCCCGAATACCGGTATTGCTCATGCTGTCGATGCTTTCTTCCTGCTGCCTCGCCAAATGGCCCGCGCTACGATCATAATCGTAAGCAACAGGAAGATACCAGCTACCGGACTTGCCAGAATCGATAGCCCATCCACTTGATAAAGCAGCAGCGACTGGCGCAGGGACGTCTCGAACATCTCGCCGAGCAGAAAGCCGATCACCGTGCAGACCACGGAAATGCCGACGCGTGTAAACAAAATGCCCATGCCGGCAAAGGCAAGCATCACGCCCACATCCCACAGGGATTGCGACGGCAGATATATTCCGAATATACAAAGCATCAGCACCGGTGGAAGAATGATCCGCCGCGGCACGCGGGCGAATTGAATCCAAAGCGACAGTCCCGCCCGCCCGATCAAGAGGTGAAGCAGGTTGGCGACAATCATCGAGGCGAAAAGTCCATAGATCAGCTCTCCATGCATTTGCAGCATGAAGGGACCGGGCACGACCCCGTGCATCATCAAGGCCCCAATCAGCAGAGCCGCTGCGATGTTTCCGGGGATGCCGAGGGCGATCGTTGGAAACATCGCAGCGGCACCAATGTGGTCACGCTCTGGCGCGGGTACACCGATGCAGATCTGGGCAGCCGGCTCCGCCTGATGTGGTCTGGAGCCGAATACCGGGGCCGCGGGCGCAACACCCGCTGGCAGGGCCGTGTTCAGGTCTCGGATGGCCAGATTGCTCGGTTTGCGCCGGTCAACCGCCTGAACCCGGAGCAACCGCTGCATCAGGTCGGTTCCAATAGCGCGATCTTCAACACGATCACGACCGGCAACCGTATGGGCTGCGACATGTGGCTGGCAGGTGATGCGCCGGATGTGCGTTTGACAACCAACCATGGCGACCTGTCTCTGGCTCCGGCAACCATGAACGTGGACTCCGTGGTGATGGAAGCCGGAGGCCTCGCCCGCAAGCTGGTTGCCCAACGACTGCCCGATGAGCCGCTGGACCGCAGCGCCTCTTTCGAAGCTGAGGTGGATATAGCCGCCAAAGGCGACACTCCGATCTGGATCTGCGTCAACCTGGAAGATGGCAACCAGGCCTGGACGACACCAATCTACCTGCACCGGGACGAACCGGCCCCAACGTGACGACGGGCGCCGGAAGGCCCTCAGCCATCACCTGGACATTTGCGTCGACCGTGCGATGGCATCAGCGCCCGGTCAAGAGGCCCAAAAGCAAGGTACTTCACCCGGCCAGAACACAACGCCGCAGAAGTCCCGTCGGTCAAAGTGTCCCCGTAGTCGAAGTTCGCCAGATTTGCCATCGCAGGGATCGCAAGCGACCAGGAAAGAACGGCGAGCAGAGCCAGGGATTCAAGGAACTGTCCTGTGAAGTGGGCACGCTCTGGAAGGCTACTGCGATCTGTTGCTGGAGTGCAGAGGCGCCCTGAGAGATGCGGCGACAGCAGGAAAGGAACTCCGAAGGCGTCTAGAAAACGCGGGGCTATTCAGTCGCCGTCAAATTTAAAATCGTAAATGTCCTGAAGCTTTCCATCCGGCCTTTCTACCGCAAGATCGGGGAAAATCTCATAGACATTCCCCTTGAATACGCCGAATTGATCGTCGATCATCTTGTAAATATCGTAGACTGTACTTGCGAGATCATAGATGTCATAAGCCGTTGAGAGAACATTGAGGACGGGGACAAATTTCATTCAGGCCGGCGTAACTTTTTCGTCGCCTTACGTCCGATCGCAGTGTGAGCTTCGCGCATTATTCCATCTCAAGTCGGCGCAAGATATCGTTTAAGCTTATCAGCAGTGGCGGCGGCCCGCCCTGCGATTTTACTGTGAAATGGCACCAAACGTTGTTGTGCTACGCGTCCGACCGCCGCGTTTGCGCGACGCCATTTCCGCAGCCTTTTTTACAGGTGTTACATGCGCGAACCATTAGGTTTCTTTTGCCTCGTTCGATATCTCTATGAGATCTTTCTCTTCAAACGTTAGAAACCCCGGTTTAAATAAAATCAGTCTTGGCCAAGTAAATCCAGCTGTCTTACTCTTGAAAATCGGTGGTTTTCCCTTCGGGCTGTACTCCATCACAAATCCAATCATCTCCAAGTTTAAGAAAGTAAGGAGGACACTGTTGTGATGCCAGAAAACTGCACCAGCAGCTCGCCCCAGCACGGAATAGACACGCTGCGGATCATCTTTGAAAATCGAAACATTTTCGAATCTGAAGTCGATAGTTTCGGATTCGCCAATACCTATTTGGGTAAGTAAACCACCTTCGAACGAGCATTCTGGAGCATCAAGATCGCGAAACTCGTTTCGAACCACCCTGCCGTCGGGAAGTGTTTCTTCCGTTGTCTCGTCCAAAGGCCCCATAATACCTTCAAACTTGGCAACTTCAGCATGTGTCATGCCGAATTCCAGTGGACCCACACCCTTCCCCGGTTGAACAGTCCAAACTTCGCTCATTCAAAATTTCCTTGCCGTATTTGTAGCGCGCTTATGCGCGGTAGCCACGAAGCGTTTGCAATCGCCACCCATGCGTTCTCGATAACTGGAAAACGTCAGCAGCAAATGACGAAGCACACCGACCCTACGCCTGGATTCGATGCGCTCCATAACGGCTCCGTCGAGCCGTACCATGCCAGGGGTTGGCACCGGGGGCGCATCTGGCGGAGATAGAAACTCGTATCCATCTTCCAACGACCAAACGACGTTTCAGCGATGGCATCAACGGCGCCTTCGAGCCGACTGTACGTCTGTTCATAGGCAGTGAAATTCACGAGTTGCACCATTCAATTTTGATGTAGGAAAATCAAATGATGTCCCGGCCAGGGTAGCGTGCTTTCAATTCTTCTTCTGTTCCAAGTTCTTTGATGAAAGCCGTAAAATTGGGGGCAACGTAACCGATATTGTTCCAACCATATCCTGGCGTACCAAATGTTTGATGTTCAATTTCATTGATAAAGTGGATGTTCCCATATGTTTCAGGTCGCAAGTCTATTAGGATCGTTGCGTAGTCGTCGCTAGTTAATGGTAGCAATTCTTTAGGAACCCGTGGACCTACGTTATCTCTGAAGCGATCAGCATTATATAGACTTTCCGCATCCTGAATTGTCAGTGCTGCCCATGGGACAATTGTAAAGGTATAACAAATCGCTTTTTTCTCAGGAAAGTCACAGGGGAAATAATTTGCCCCTATTCTTGGAACCGCGCCGATTGTAGAATAATTACGCAAAAAATCTTTATAATCCTCTGGTAATGACGCGCCGCAGATTTTTTCAATTTCTAATATTTCTTCATCCGAACTTGGTTGAAAGTAGTCTGGCCCAGCTTCTCGCCTCACTTTCCACATTTCATATACTTTTGAATTAAGTTTCTCTAAGTCCATAATGCGGCTCGTCCTTAGAATAGATCTGTTTTTTGGATGGACCTAAATCCACTGTGCGCGACACTTTCGTGTACTGTTTTGTCGATAAACGCAACGCGACCATCCTCCATGTGATGCAGAATGGTGTTGGGAGGTTTACCTGCAGGAAATGCGTCAGGGTGCTCTCTAAATAACGCAGTTTCATTGGCACTCACGCGCCCTGTCGGGTTCTCTAGGTGGAATGCATCTCCCTTCTGGTAGGGGCTAAAATCAGGATATCCGCCAACATTTTCCAGTTGTCACGGCTCTGTCGAACGTAGGCTTGTCTGCCTTCTCCACAAGCATAAAGGCGTGGTCCGATTTGCTTGATTTTCGTCAGGCGACCATAACCTCTGGCGTCGTCACTCCAACTACCGGCCCCCTTGACCTTCTCCTGAAAATTTTCCTGCCAGTAAGTATGATAGACGTCTCCTTCCGAGGACATCAGAACAAAATAGCCGTCAGGTGTCGGGTGTTCGTCACTATGAAAGACTGTCATTGATTGGGTGTGGAATTGAAAATCCGCATAAGTCCAGTTTTGCGGCGGCGTGTCATTGCGATCATAGCGATAGAAGCGGCCGTCTGGATCGAAAGCCTCGGCGGTATCTCGAACAGCAACGAGCGCAAGCGTCAGATCGGAGAGTGCGCAGGCACGCGTCAATTCAATAGGCAATTTCGTTTTCATGGTTTGACGTTAGCTCCCGCGACGGCGCCTGTTTTTTAAGCGGACACCAAAGATGTGCCAGATCGTGCGAGACACTGAAGTGTACTTGCGATGACGCGATAGAATTCCGCATCCATGAACGAGCTAACTCCGTGCGCCTTTATTAAGTTGTGATAGCTGGGCGGGAGTGTGATGCCTAAGAGGCGCTCAACTTCTGCTGTATAGCTTTCCAGCGTTGGCCCAAAAAAGGACTAAGTCGTCAGAATTAGACCGAGTAATTTTTGGAGCAAAAGCATAAATTCTCAGAGCAGAAATCAAAATTTCAGAAATGTTATGAAATTAGATGTCTATTTTTGATTGTAAAAAGTCTAAATATTTTCCTTCTTCTTGTTCAAATATTTCTAAGCCAGCTCCCATATACGCGCGAAGCAATTCATCGGTAGCACGTTGCTCCTTGCCAATTTCCAACGCGGATTGCCCTAGGCGCAAATGAATATATGGATTTCCTAGCGCGTCTGGCCCTTTCAATGCCTGCTGAAAAGAGTCGTAGCAGCTATCCCAATTTTGATTGAAAAAATAGGCATCGCCCATTGCACAATAGAGCCAGGTCCATGCTTCCCAATCTTCTTTAGGAGGGGGCAGTAGTGTTACCGCTTCCCTGTACTTCTCAACCGCTTGAATGTGCTCGCCGATATCGGAAAACGCGTCTCCTTCAGCAGAAAGTGTCTGGATTTTTGCATAAAGCCCTTCGGAAAGTGTGTTCATTATTTCAACCTAAAAGCCGCAAAGTCTGACCACCCGAATTTTAATTGAAGTGTGTTCACTTGAATAGTCTCGTATGATTGTTTTTTGGTGTTGTATTACCCAAAATTTGGGCGTGGAAAAGGAAAACAAATTGAATATTGTTTAACAATTTGAAATTTTATTTGATAATTATTTGAATTATTCATTGGATGCAGATTTTCTATTTTTATAGAAGTCTAAGTATTTCTTCTGATCGCCTTTGAAACCTTCAGGTCCATAAATTTCATGTATTCGATCGAATATGTAATAAGCACGGTCTAGATCACCAAGGTCGAACATTGCTTCTCCCTCCAGCATGAGAATAAGATGGTCTTCATGATTTGGATCGTCGTACATTTGTGCGGTTATTTCTATCCATTTTTTAACATTTTCCATGTCTCTAAGAATGACAAAATCTTCAACGAAGCCACGAGATAGACTTTGCGGATAGTAGTCCCAAGCATTTTTCGGCTCTGGGATCAGATCCCACGCGCTCATTGCGGTGTTTAGAGAGCTTTTAATATCTCCCTTTTGATAATGTTGCCCCGATTCTGACAGAATTAGGTCAATTTTATTTCTAATGTCTTCAGGTAGTATTTCTTTTCTTTCCATATTTTCCTCATTTCGTTGGCGGGAGATATCTTGATGGGGTTGTTGCACCTCGTGCAGAATTCCAAGGTCCCCATTCAAAGCGATAATTGTTAGGATCTAGAATCCATTTTCTTACTTCTGGAGATTTGACGCCCTTCCGCGTTCCCGGCGCATCGCCTTGAACGCAGGTCGTGCTGGAGCACAGCACCATCGCCTTCTTGCCCGTGAAGCGCACGGATGGCGTATAGCCCTGGTCGTCGCCGCAATAGTCGACGATCTGATAAGGGATCGGTACAACCGAATTGCCGACCGGCGTCAGGCAGAATCCTATACGCCTGTCTCGATCAAAAATGCCGCGTCGGTATCCATGCTGCATTGGGCAACCACGGTGGCGCCGGACTGCAGGGCCGCTTGGGGAATGTCGATGCGCGCGAGAGGGTCGTCGGCAACAAGCGCAAAACGGCAACCGTTTGCGCGCGTGGAAAGCGCCTTGCGGAGCCGGCGTGCGGGCTGGGGACATCTGAGGCCGCGCGCATCAATGATATCGCCGTCCTCGATCTCGAACCGCTGCCTCACAAGCACGATCACGTCGCAAGGAGCAAACAGGTCGTTGAGATCTTCCGGGAAGGTTGTGCCTGGCATCAATCGAACCGCCTGATCCAGCTGAGCGTTACTGCCGCGTTTTTGTTTCTAAACGGCGCTTTCAGCACGTTGTATTTATACCCTTCAAACCTGATCGGCTTGATGATGCGGGCAATTGTAAAATAGCCTTCCGGAATGCCGCTCATATCGGGGTTTCCGAGCGCGGGCATTTCTGACGCCCGAACTAGAATGCCGCCATCAAATGGCAACACAGCCATTTCAGGGGTCAACTTGTCCCGGATCGACTTAACGCCACCAAGCGCCTCGACATTGTCATTACCCAGAATGGTGAGCCAGTTCGAGGAACGCGGCCATATGTAGCCCTCGTTTTCCTCGCTTTCGACGAAATAGTCACCCATAGCGTCATATTCCAGCGCCGGGTATTGCATTAGCCAAGGGTAGTAGTAGGGGCCTCCCATCACTTCTCTTCCGGGCACAGACAAGGTTCCTAGGCCGCAGGAGCCGTGAACAGCACCAAGGCGTTCGCTCCACATTCGAACCAGATCCGTGAGCTCATCCAGGTTCGCAAATACAAAAGAGGGAGGAATGTGTGCTTTCAAGCCGGAAAGACGATTGCGGAAGTTATTTCTTTCTTGCCCGAATGCCATGAATTTCCAGAGAGAAGGGTCATCACTCTCCTTCTCGTTTTCTTGTCCCTGAACATTGACATAGAAAAGTTCATCTTCTTCCAGTTTTTCGAAACTCATATAGGCTTCAGGTATACCGCTCCCCTTGTAGCGCCGCATCGATGACTCATCATCTACCTGATAATATTCGATATCTCGTTCGAACCGGTCAAAATACTCTTGAAGGCAGAGCATCAGGGCTTGCCGTTTTTCCTTGCGCCACCCCTCCAGAAAATAGATCGACAGAAGAATCCCAACACGGGATACGATCAGCTTGGTTCTCGGCAAGCGTAAGATCCCCTGCTGTTCTATGTCTTCGGCGTTGAGCGTGAGATCAACCGGTATATCCATCGCCACAGGCATCAATCGAACCGCCTGATCCAGCTGAGCGTTACTGCCGCGTTTTTGTTTCTAAACGGCGCTTTCAGGACGTTGTATTTATAGCCTTCAAACCTGATCGGCTTGATGATACGGGCAATTGTGAAATAGCCTTCCGGAATACCGCTCATGTCGGGATTTCCGAGCGTAGGCATCTCCGATGCCCGGACAAGGATGCCACCGTCGAATGGCAGCAGATCCATCCCGGGAGAGAGTTTGCCTTTGATTGCTGCCGTACCGCCGAGCGCCTCGACATTGGCCTCGCCGAGAATTGTCAGCCAGTTCGAAGAGCGCGGCCATTTATAGCCTTCATCATATTGGCTTTCACTGAAATAGTCACCCATAGCGTCATATTCCAACGCCGGGTATTGCATCAGCCATGGGTAGTAGTAGGCCCCTCCCATTGTCTCACGACCCGGCACAGACAAGGTTCCTAGACCGCAGGATCCATGAATGGCGCCAAGGCCTTCACTCCATTGCCCGATCAGCTCAGCAAACCTGCTCGGATCGGAAAAGACGAAGCTTGGCGGGAAATGGACTTTAAGCGCGGAAAGCGGTCGACGAATGTCTGTTTTGTCAAAGCCAAAGCCCATTGCCATCCAAAGGCTTGGGTCGTCATACTCCTTCGGCGGTGTTTTCCCTTTGATGAAGAAAAACAACTTCTGGCTCTCGTCCAAATCCGCATAGTTCCGGTACGGCCCGGGAAGCCCGCCGCCCTTATAGCGGCGCATACTTCTCTCATTGCCGACTTGATAGTATTCAATGTCTTTTTCGAAGAATTCGATATAGTACTGAAGGCACCGCATGAGCCCCTGGCGCTTGTCTTTGCGCCAGCCCTCCAGGAAGTAGATCGACAGCAAGACGCCTACACGGGATGCAATTAACTGGCTTTTGGGCTTACGTAGAATTCCACGTTGTTCTATATCGCTTGCATCGAGTTTCAGATCGTCGGGTATCGCTAGAACTTCAGGCATGTTGCTTCATCTGCCGGATCATATGGCGTCGAACTCTCAAGACTTGCCTCAGTCCCAAGAATTTTGAATTTGCTGCAATCGCTAAAGTCATCAATATCGAATTGGTAAGATCATTCTTCCGGGCAAAGCCCTTATTATAAGCCAATTCTTCCGACCATTATTCTATGTTATTGTGGCCCCACCTGCCTTACAGGCACCACATTACCGACGCCGCCTTCGCCTTCCTTGGGTGGAATATAATCATAAAGGGTGGGGGGCTCCATGGAGGCCAGGAAGACCAAATGCTCTACCAGAGGCTGTTTCTGTAAATAGGCGACGGTATTTCGTCCACCCATGCTCAATGCAGGAACGAAGCCGTAGATTTCACCCCATTTGAGCGCTCCAACACGTTCCAGAGCCTGCGGCATCATGTCTTGGTAGTTCTCGTCTTCCCAAACGTCTAAATCAGGAGATACACGACCAGACAAACGACCGCCTATAATCATTTCATCGGTATCATACCTTTGATGTTCTTCATCAAATGCGCGCGGTTCAATCCTAACTTTGTTTCGTGGGAGGCTTAAACGAATTTGCCCATTACCGTCCCAAATATCTATTTCCCCAAAAGCAGTGTAACCAAAGGCAAACATTTTATTTGGATCTATTTCCGGGTCGCCTAGAAACACATAATCAATAATAGGTTTTACCATCTTTGGGTCACACAGCCAGTACTGTCCGTTGGTCCAACTACACCAACCATGACTTGACCAGAATTCCAAAAGGCAATCCGGCAATTTGCCTTTGTAGGCTTCAATCTCAGACGGGTCTGGATGACGAATATCATCCGGTGAATAGGCCTTCAGAATTTCTGCAAACCAATCGATTTCAAATAGGTTGTAATTGGATTTTTCAGCCATTCTTACCGCTCCGTGATTGGCTTGCCGGGCTCGTCAGGCACACTTTCGCACAAACGCAAGTCCACTTGCACACTCGGGCAATTGTTCATAGCTTGCCTTTCTGCGTGTTTTGTGAGTCGGGACGCGCGAGTATTCCCGTTCCGATTTGGATTGATCCATTGACTTCCCATGGAACTATTTTCCGCCAATCCCCCAATACGGTCTTCTATTGGCAAATTTGGATCTACGACTGATTTGTACCCTCCTCCTGCTACCATGTCGGGATTATGCAGGGCGGCCGAAGAAGAAAGATATTTCTTCATTTCTTCTTGCCACATTATCGGGCCATATTTTTGTTGAAATGCTCTTTGAACTCGCTCAGTTTGTTTGAACTCTTCTCTTGCTAGCTCTTGAAACGGTGTTGAAAGTGCCCGCATACCTACTGGATTAGCTTGATATGCTGCACGATTAGTAAGCATTTCCTGAGGGGTCATTCTGTTCAACCCGTCTTCCTGTAACTCCATCTGCCGCTCGAATTCCTTCAAGTCGATTGTCGACTTTCTGGGCATGAAACAGATGGTTAGCAAACGGCATCTGCGGTCTTCATCCTCATCGACCCGAACATTCGAATCCATCGGTCCGGGAACGGGCAAAGGCTTCGGGTCTTCGTCGGGATCTGGATCTTGGCTTTGCAGCAACTCTGCGAGTTAGCGCTGGCTTTGATATTGATGCATCTGTCGATAGAAGTCATCGCGAACGAACCCTTGCGGAACACCGTCCTTCAGATCTCGAACCGCTCTGTCAAATAACTCGAATTCTTCTGCATCGAAGTTCTTTACGCCACCATAGCGTTCGGCTTCCCGCTCCATATAACTGAGTGGATCGCTCCAGGCTCGTTGGTTTTCTTCTTGTCCTAATCTATAGCCTTCATAAATAACCGCTCCCCAAATACCAAAGCGACGCAAAAGCACTCCGCCCAAAGCTTCGCCACCAGCAGCCGGAGCCGCCCGCTTGGCGGATTGCTGCATCAATTCCCGCAGCATCTGCTGTGCTTCTGGACTTGATGTGTCGAAAGCAAGCTGAATAGGTTTGCTGAGTGCCAAAGACCCCGGCACCGGATCGTTATCTTCCGGTGCCTGGTAGGTGGCGGTATCCCTGACGAAAATCGCCTCGCCGACGGTATTCTTGCAATTCATATGGAAGCGGTCGAGGTGGCGGATGACGTTGGAGCCTTCTGCCCGGACTTCCGGTGCATGACCGATGGGTTCGCAGATATCCTCCACCGTGCCGGATTTGACGCCTTTCCGTGTTCCCGGCGCATCGCCGTGCACGCAGGTCGTGCTGGAGC
>NZ_JBXUKV010000007.1:0-507223 GCF_057180185.1 Labrenzia sp. ATLA3 | reverse complement strand
CGTGAGCCTGGGCAAAGAAAGGACCGCCTTCGATGCTGTCCGGATCGTCCCGAGTTGTGAGGCGGGGGAGCGGAGGATCGAACCTGCCGAAATCGCCGGTCTTGGGGTCGAGTTCGTAAAGGCCGCCAGGGCGTACGCTGGCGGGAAGCACAAGCTTGCCCCGGTAGGGCACTATCATGTGAAAAAGATTATGCCGGGTGTCGGCAGTGACGGGCGAAAAACCGCGGTTTCGGCTGCCATGCAGGATGACGCCTTCGCGGCCGCAGATCCAGACACTGTCCTCATTCTCGATGTGGATACCCGTCAGTGCGGCCTCTTCCAGGGGCACGTTCAGCTCTTCCAGAGCCTCGCCATCCCAGAAACAGAGAACTGGTTTTGTGCCTGGACCGACTTCGCCACAAAGATAAATGGCGTCTTCTGTTAATCCGTTGATGGCGAAGAAGATGATATCACGGGAGGCAGGATTAAGTGCCGACTTCGTAACCCATTCTTGCCATTCAGGCGAAAGAAACTCCGGTTCAACTTCAGGTTTTCGTGCCTCCTCCGCATCGGGATCAAAAAGCAGGCTATCTGTCAAAAACTTCCAATCGTCACGGCTCTGCCTAACGTAGACTTGTCCGCCTTCTCCACAAGCATAAAGGCGTGATCCGATTTGCTTGATTTTCGTCAGGCGACCATAACCTCTGGCGTCGTCACTCCAACTACCGGCCCCCTTGATCTTCTCCTGAAAATTTTCCTGCCAGTAAGTATGATAGACGTCTCCTTCCGAGGACATCAGAACAAAATAGCCATCAGGTGTCGGGTGTTCGTCACTATGAAAGACTGTCATTGATTGGATGTGGAATTGAAAATCCGCATAAGTCCAGTTTTGCGGCGGCGTGTCATCGCGATCATAGCGATAGAAGCGGCCGTCTGGATCGAAAGCCTCGGCGGTATCTCGAACAGCAACGAGCGCAAGCGTCAGATCGGAGCGCGCGCAAGCCCGCGTCAATTCAATAGGCAATTTTGTTTTCATGGTTTGACGTTAGCTCCTGCCACAGCGCCCGCTTTTAAAGCGGCCACGGTTTCTGTTGGAAGCGGCGGATATTGCTTTGCCCGTAATAGTTGATTGGGATTATTGCCTGCAAATTGCTTCGCCAGCGCAGTCATAATCTGCTTTGCGCAATCCGGACGGACCTTTATCATAGCCTCTGCCGACTTCTGCGCGACCTTTGACAACGGCGCGGTGAATCTTGGAGTTGAGTTCTTACCAATGTTCTCGATCGCTTTGTCCGCCAAATGGCCACTCCAGTGCTCTGTCTCCTCTTCGCGAGCATTCCCCATAACACAAATCGCCTGACCGTCGTTCAAGCTGGGCATATTGGGTATGCGCTTATCGCTTTCATTGCGCGCGCCATATCGCAAGGTCCAGTCTGGCACGATATGATGGGCCTGCATGCCATATTGGCCGGAGATGTTTTTCATCTTCGCATAGCGGTCCACCTGACATTTTTTCCGGAATTTTTCGCGCTCGGTGACCCGCACAGTTTCAGATTGCGGTAAAGACTGAGGCTTATCATTCTCTTCTGCCTGCTGCTCTTGTTGGCTTCTTTGCTCCCGGTAGGCCTGCAACTCTTCGAAGTACCAGTCACGGACACGCTCATTGTAACTGTGGTCGATGGGGTCGAGCGCTTCCCGTGCTCGTCGATTGAGATCGCCTTCGATTTCGTCGGCATCCGGTCCCAAGTGCGGAATGAGCGGGGTATCGCCTCCCAGCATTAGTATGAGCGGTATAAGCCCCCAGCGGCCGTAACGCACAAGTGGCGACATGTTTTCGGTCGATGGTGGTGTTGGCATCGGGCGGGACTGCCACGGCCCTTGGATGACGTTGTTTGGACCGCCGACGCCTGGTCGGGGTGGTTGCGTCCCCGGCGCAGCGCCTGGCATTGGATAGCCGTACTGAACCACACCGGGTTTGCCGGAGGTTGGTTGGTGTAAGTTATCTTGATTGTATTTTCTTGGGCAGCCAACAGAATGGCATTTTTCATCTATCCTATCGGGCGGAAGACTTCATAGCCCGAGCGCCCTACCGAGACTATTGAAAACTCAGAGAATTGAGCAAGGATTGCGTAGTGTTCCAGCGCTTTGACCTTCTTCACGTGCTCGACGGACCTGCCGGGACTGTTCCATCCGGCGACGGCAAGTGCGGGGAAAAAACCAAAGCATTCGGTTCGATCGACCGCGCCCAATCGGGAGACGCAGCGTTCATACATCGGTTCATCCATGAAATCGGGAAAATCGGCGTCGTCTTCATAGAGTGGAATGACGTCGGAGGAGTTCCGCTCTCGCTCACCGTCCGTCAACTTTCCGTATCCTGAAGTGAGCTGAATACATAAAATCATGCCTGTCGATAAATCGATCCTCATCATCCCATAATCATCGTTCCAGCACCACAAATCCCCGAACGCCGTGTGCGCAACGACATGGACGTTGTCATGGTTGAATTCAGCATCTGTTTTGAATACGAGCGCCAGGATGCTTTTCAAGTCTTTAGGATCGCAAAACCTGAACAGGCCGTCGAAATAAGTCCCCAAACCGCATTCTTGAAGGAACTCGACGATTGGATAGGGAAGAATGTCTTTAAACCGGCTTTCCTGCTCCGAAGTGAGCTGTATGGGGGCGCGCGGCATTCCAAATTTCTTCACACGGTACGCAAAGTTTTCATTCATCCTGTTGTTCCGGATTGAGACGCAGTTGCCAAATGTACTTGAAGCGAACTTGTTCAATTACTTTGTTTGAGGAAAGTCCAAACAACGCACTCTTTCTGTTTAAATCTAGCAGGTAAGTGTGCTCCCAAAGTGTCGAGTTCATTAAACCAGTCTTTGCCGCACATCTTTTCAGAAAGAAAAGAAACAAACCGATCTCGAGGGGGTAAACCTCTTGATGGCAATGGTGCAATACGGCAAATCACCTTCAGGCACGTTTCGCAACTCGACAGTTTAATAACCAACCATATTCGCTAGCCGATCGGGCGAAAGACTTCATAGCCGGAAGGTTTTGCCGACACGATCACAAACTCAGAGAATTGAGCAAGGAGTGCGTAGTGCTCCAGGGCTTTGACCTTTTTCACGTTCTCGACTGATCTGCCGGGACTGTTCCATCCGGCGACGGCAAGTGCGGGGAAAAAACCAAAGCATTCGGTTCGATCAACCGCGCCCAATCGGGAGACGCAGCGTTCATACATCGGTTCATCCATGAAGTCGGAGTATTCGGCGTCATCCTCATAAAGTGGGATTATGCCTGAGGATTGCCGGTCCTTCTCGTGGTCTGCCAATTTTCCCATTCCCTCCGTCAGAAGCGTGCAGAGGATCATGCCGGTTGGTAAATTGATTTCCAGAATCCCATAGTCCTCCGACCAGCACCACAAAACCCCAAAGGCCGTGTGTGCGACGACATGGACATTGTTGTGATTGAATTCAGCATCTGTTTTGAATACCAGCGCCAGGATGCTTCTGAAGTCTTTAGGGTCACAAAACCTGAACAGGCCATCGAAATAAGTCCCCAAGCCGCATTCTTGAAGGAACTCAACGATTGGGTTCGGAAGAATGTCTTTAAACCGGCTTTCCTGTTCGGACGTGAGCTGTATGGCGTCGCGCGGCATTCCGAACTCTTCAACTCTGAAGGCAAAATTCTCGTTCATGTTTTTCCACGTGCCTGACTGAAATGCATTTGCCAAATGTTCTTGACAAAAATCCTTTCGGAGCTTGAAGCAAATAAAGCCTGATTTGGCTACCCGTTTATGAGCGCGTGACCTAGAGTTTCGGTCGGCGATTGAAGACACTCAAAGGTCTCACCCCAGGCCAGTTCATTTGCAAATGCTGGACAGAAGAACCGAAGCGGTTCATGGTAAATTCGCTCTGCCAAATCCCGGGCCTAAACATCCAAAAGCAGGTCAGCCCAAAAAGGAAATCTTTTCAAACTGGCCAATTTTACTCTCCCAGATGCCAGATATGAATGCCGTTACCGAATGTTCTCCGGGAACAAGTTCATCTAATTGCCCCGTTGTGATGCCAATATTTTTAAACAAAACAATTCCATGGCTAATCAGCACCTCGTTGTTCAATCTTTCCAGGGAACGTAACACTGAAATTCCTCTCTGATCAAAAAAGGAAATTCCCGAATTTTTACATTATTTACTCCATAAAACGCCTCTATTTCAGTAACTTGATCATCAATGTACTTTATGATGGGGGTGTCTGCAGATCTGTATTCTGAAAAAGTATTAGGTCGTAAACCTCGCCGGGTCCGCTGAACTTCGCCTAAAACGGCAGCTACATCACTTTTAGTCATTCCAAATTTAATTGGTCCCATTCCTTCGAAAGGGCGAATTTCCCATTCCATTACTCGCCATTCCTGGCTTTCGAAACTCGAACCTGTGGACATTGCCAATCGGTGGTCTGCTTTATCCATTAGTAGCGACGGGCTGGGGAGCTCGCCTAAAGGTGAAACTGATTTGGGGGGCATGTGCTTCGACTCCATACCAAGGTCGCCGACACTTTTTGTTCCTGCGTACGAACCGCCGCGATACTGTCCCTTTTTATCGGGAGCACGGCAAACGTCGGGCGCCGTACAGACTGCGATTGCCTCCGAGGTATCGGGAATGAATTCAGGCAGATGCGGATTGGGCCGGTTGGCGGAGGGGAGGCTTCGTCCTTTTTCTTATCTACTTCCGCAAGAAGATCCGGGTCGCAAAATTCCCAGCCTCGGCCATCTGCACCAGCGAGGGCGTCGCGTCACCGGTACCATGAGGGGCGTCTCGAAGTTCCATGTGGTATGAAAGTTAAGTGACCTAACTACTCGAACGTGATCCACGGCACGCCCTGAACCAGTTTGCCGCCGTGTTCGCAACTGTCGCCAATGCGGGCGATCTTCTTGCCCTCAATATTGGCGATAGAAGACCCGCTGGTGATTGCCGCACTTGTCGGGACGCCGGAACAGAGGGTCTTGTCGCTGACGGTCGCGATGGGAACACCTTCAACAGTGACAAAGTTCTGCGAAGTCGACGTTACCGGCCCGCCGACATGCGGTTTGGGGCCGGGATCGACTGCGGGGCAAACATGCATATGACCTTTGAGAACGACCGGTGAAGATGTCATTGCAATCTTCCTTCCATAGATAGTCAGCCCAACAAAGTAGACTTTTGAGGTTCACCATTGTCAAAGCGAAGTACAGGAAACAAATCTAATTACTGTAAGATGCTTTTAGGACGCTTCTTCAATCCACGCTGCGCTTAGTTTATCTTCCGGAATCCATGTTTGGTTGTCTCCCTAGTCTTCTTCTTCTACGCCGATGTGCCAACGTATAGGGCGTTCACCAGTTCTCTCGTGAATAGCATCGGCAAGTCGCTTTACGCTTAGAGCGGGGTCGCAAGGGGTACGTTCTACTGCATATGTTATTGTGTCGCCCTCTGTTTCAATTTCAAAACTCGTTCCATGGCGGCCAGAGGTGACCGAGTCGGAGGCACTCTGACCAGGGTTGTAACCGTCCCACATGTTGACGTCGTGTGATGCGTCCATGAGGCGGTGTGCAAAGTTGAGTTCGTTTTGCGGTAAAACGTGCGTGTAGGTCAGCGCGAAGTTGAAGAAGTGATATCCGGGCCAGTCATATTTTTGTTCGTCAATCCAATCTTGTGGCCACTTTTTTTCCAGATAGTCATCATCAGGTGGAAACTCCGCCAGACGTTCAGTCATGAACAAGCCTGCCTCAGTATTAGCTGCTTCCAGAGCTGTTAAAAGTTTTTCAGCTGACATTGTTTCAGGGGCATCGACGAAAAAGGTAACTTCCTCGATTGTCGTAGATCTGGAGGACTCGTGATCTTGTCCAAAATCAAGAAGATTTAGAACGATTGCACGGTCGACGTCAGAAATATCGGTCTCCTTGTCAACACCGATATCAATGGCATTTCCCCTGCTCTCTTTATAGGTAGCAATCGTTTTGCCCCGACCCATCACGTCGTTGAGATAGCGTGAAGTAATATTCTTCGGAAAATCATTGATTAACTCGCGTGGTGTAAAACGCTCATTTAAAACGACACGGCAAAATATATCGTCTGAATTTGCTGTGAACGAAATCGGGAAATTGTACTTTCTCATCAGAGGAATTCTTTCAAGTTTATCTTCAGCCAATCGCCTGTGTCGGCGACTTTGCACCGTCGCATTGGCAAGTTTTTGGACTTACTGTTCCGTTTTCTTTGACATTTGGGTCTTTAACACCTTCACTGCGCATCGCTTCGTCATAAAGTTCATCTTGCCTGTTGCGATAGCGGTCGCCGTCGAACTTGAAATCGTAGATGTCCTGAAGCTTCCCGTCAGGTCCTTCGACAGCGAGGTCGGGGAAGGTTTCATAGACGTTTCCCTTGAACTTGCCGAGTTGTTCATCGATCATTTTGTAGATGTCATAGCCTGTGCTGGCGAGATCATAAATATCATATGCCGTTGACAGAACATTGAGAACCGGCACAAACTTCATCCAAGCTGTCGCAACCTTTTTCGCTGCCTTGCGTCCTATAGCATTGCGGGCTTCACGCATGATTTTGTCGCGGATCGGCGCGAGATACCGCTTGATTTTGTTAGCAGAGGCGGCTGCGCGTCCGGCAATTTTGTTGCGAAACGGGATCAGGCGCTGCTGCGCAACAAGTCCTCGCGCACTGCGGCCGTATTTGCGTTCGATCGCTTCAGCTAAATCTCCGGAAGCCCTAGCCCGCTCTTCAGCGATACGCGACAGTTGAACCTTCTTTTTCCCCGGCTCGGGTTTCAATATGCCCTGACAGGCCTCGCTGCGAACTTTGCATAAAATGGCGCACATTTCCCGAAAGACGGGATCTGGACGGCGCGTTTGCGCGACACCGTTTCCGCAGCCGTTGTTACACGTATTACATGCGCGCACCATTAGGTTTCTTTTGCCTCGTGCGATATCTCTATGAGATCTTTCTCTTCAAATGTTAGACATCCCGGTTTAAATAAAATCAATCTTGGCCAAGTAAATCCAGCTGTCTTACTCTTGAAAATCGGTGGTTTTCCCTTCGGGCTGTACTCCATGACGAACCCGATTAACTCCAGGCACAAGGAAGGCATGACGACGCTGGAATGGTGCCAGAAGACCGCCCCAGCGGCTCGCCCCAGAGTGGAATAGACATGTTGCGGATCATCGTTGAAGATGGAGACATCCTGGAACTTGACCTCGATGATGTCGGATTTACGAATCGAAATGTACGTGAGAACCCCGTTCTCAAACGAGCAGAGCGGTGAACCGCGATCACGAAATTCGTTTTGGACCACGCGTCCGTTGGGCAGGGTTTCTTCCGTCGTCTCGTCCAGCGGCCCCATGATATGTTCGAACGCTGCGACCTCCACATGTGTCATCCCGAATTCCAATGGGCCTAGACCATTTTTCGGATGGACATTCCAGATTTCGCTCATTTCAAAACTCCTCGTTTCTCAAATATCGGCCTCGACAGGTTCAATTGAGCCCGCGTGTATTCATTCTTGAAGAGCATCCAGACACGCGCGCCGCGCGTAATAGACACGTTCAGCAGCCGACTTGCTGGATTGCGCCAGCATGTAGCGGGCCTCTTCATGTCCGGGACGGAATTCGAATTTAGGTCCGTATTCGCATTCCGTCAGGGTAAATAGTTCCAAGTCTTCCAAGGTTTCGATGCCGTAATGTGTAGCGCGCTTATGCGCCGCAGCCACAAGGCGCTTGTAATCGTCACCCATGCGTTCTCGATAACTTGAAAACGTCAGCAGCAAATGACGAAGCACACCAACCGCACGTCTGGCTTCTATACGTTTCATAACCGCGCTATCGAACCGGATCATGCCAGCGGTTTGCATGCCAGAAATGCTTTGCGGAGATTGAAAAACATATTCATCTTCCAACGTCCAAACTATATCGGGGACGAAGCTTATAGCTTCAGCTGGGCCTATTAAGCGCTTCAACAATTCAGGCGATAGGGCTGGAAGAACCTGGGCCATAACGTTAGCGTCTGCGTGCCGAAAAAGAAGGATATCGTCCTTAAAATTAGCGGTTGGGAGTTCACCCGACGATGGAAGATGGCCAGCCTCGATTTGTACCCGGTTGATTTTCCTTAAGTGGCGAAAAAGAGTCTCTCCGCCTTGGCGGCATGACCAAAATACGGCCGCCGAGCAATCCTCGATTAAATCGAAAAGGCTGCGAACAATTTGCTCGTTACAAGGCTCGTCCTTTGCACTTGCATCAGTGTCCCGCGTCCGGTCCAAATAGACAAATTGTGGCGATGTATGATCGAAGTCTTTTACCTGCCCACCGCGGTCAGAATAAAGAGGACGGCTTACGAAACGGGCTCTAATCAGTGCGTTGGGCAAATCATCATATTTTGCGCCATCGACGATAGCAAAGGCGGGCGAGTTCGCGGCAGCGAGCATTTCGCAGAGCTTTGACATTTCAGCCGTTTTTTCAACACGCAATAGAGATCTTGCAGAGGTTGCATGGTTGTCATCGTTTGGAAGATCTTGCTGCACTAGCTTCGTCCTTGAAAGCCATCACTTTTTGCTGCGGTCCGGAAAGTAGTTGTCATAATTGTCTGAATTGCGCCAAGTTGAACTACTGCGAATCCTGCCTTTCTAATTTTCATGCTTTTACGAACGGTGTTGCGGACTTCGCCATGTCACGGAGGCAACTCGCGCCTTCTCCCGGCCCTCCACGGGCAAAATTGATCTGGTTGCCTTCGATATCCACCTTTTTGCCTCGAATGCGAATCCCTTCCTTGTTGAGCTCGATATAACCGCCGGGAGTCGAAAGCAGGATCGTGTCGTCAGCAAAAATCTGCCAAACCTTTGTCTCGCCATAGAATGCCTTGCCAGCAACAATCCGGTATAGTTCACCGACTTCGACATTAATCTTCTGCCCAACCTTCGTGTGCTGCTCTTTACCGACATTCACCATCTGGGTCGCACCCACGTTCGTCACCTTGCTCAAGCCGACCTGATCAACCTGGGCGACGCCGACAGAGGTGGACTGGAAGGAGCCGACGACGGTGTTCATGATGCCGCCCATGGGGAAGAGGCTGGCGGCGGCTTCGCCGACGCCGGTGCCGGAGGAGGCGAGGTCGGTGCCGGCGTCCGCGCGCGGGTTGGGGCCGGAGACGACGCCGTCGCGGCTTCCGAGGCCGCCGGCCGACAGGAAGCCGAGCGCCGAGGAGGCGAGCGTTCCGGCAAAGCCCGCGAGCGCCGCGCCGCCGCCACCCGCGATCTGGCCCGCCTGCTGCAGAAGCCCGGCCGTGTTGCCCGCCAGCCCGGCAACGCCCGCCAGCGCACCGAGTGCGGACAGACCCGTGCCGCCGACGGTCACGTTCATCGAGCCGCCGACCTCGTGCTTCTGGTTCTGCGCCACCTCCACCGAGCGGTTGCCGCCGACAGAATAGACATCATGGCTGTCCACACGGGCAGTGCGGTTGTTCAGGACGCGGGTGGTCTGGTCCTTCTGGGCGTGGAAGAACATGTTCTCCTCGCCCGTTTTGTCCTCGAAGGTGAACTCGTTGAAGCCTTCCTTCTTGTGGCTGTCGGACCGGAAGGTGGAACGTGTCTTGTTCTCCGGCAGCTTGTAGGGAACATGCTGCTGCGGGTTGGGCACGACACCGGCGACGAGCGGCCTGTCCGGGTCGCCGTCGATATAGGCGATCATCACTTCCATGCCGATGCGCGGGATGATCTGGCCGCCCCAACCGCCACCCGCCCAGTTCTGTGCGACGCGCACCCAGCAGGTGTCCGTACCGTCCTTCTTCGCCCGCCGGTCCCAGGGAAACCACACCTTGATGCGGCCGTATTCGTCCGGGTGGATTTCCTCGCCCGACGGCCCGGCGACGATCGCCACCTGGTTGCCCTCGATGCGCGGACGCCGTGCCATGCGGTGCGGGGTCAACGGCACGCGGGAGGGGAGCGCCTCGAAGCTGTTGCGGTATTCCGGATCGCTGGTGTTGGTCTCATAGGAGCGGTCAACGATCTCGTGGCGGATCGAGACGATGACATGTTCTTCGTAACTATGGTCCGGATGGGCTACCTCATAGGGCGTGAACCGGCGACCGGCCTCCAGAACGCGGGAGTTGGAGCGGCCGAAGATGCGCTCGTGATCCGCCTCGACCGCCTGCATCCTGAGCTTGGTTGCCCGTTCCGCCGCTTCCACCGTCTGGGCGCGGGCCGGGTATTCATAAAGCTCGCGCTTGCCAGCTTCGGGCATCTGCACCAGCGAGGGCGTCGCCGCGCCCGGCACCATGCGGGGCGTTTCGAAGTTCCAGTCGGCCCCGGCGCGCTGACCCGGGACATAGGAATAGTGCCGGGCCCACTCGTTGATGTGGTTGCGGTCCGAAGAGCCCTGCGCCAGCCGCACACGGGCCTCACCCTTCGCGCTTGGCGAGGGCTCCAACCAGGAACCTGCGCTGTCGGCAACATGCAGCTTGTGGCTGCCTTCCTCGTGGCTGAACCAGAAGAAGAGACCGTCCTCCTCAAACCGGCGGGTCAGGTAGTCCAGGTCGGTCTCGTTCCATTGGACTGAGTAATGCTGTGGGGGAGGGGCTGTCACGACACCGGAAACATCCGGAGCGGGCAGGCCATGTTCGGAAAAGAGGGTCTCGACGATATCGAGGGAGGTCTTGTCCATCCAGATGCGGCAGTCGGTGCGGCGGGAGAGCAGCCACATTTGCGGACGCAGCACCAGCGCGTAGGAGCGCAGCCCGCGGGTGACAGGCGGGCCCTCGTTCAGCTCGGTCACGAGACCGTTGAAGGGACGGCGGGTGCCGCCGTCCTCTCCGCCCTGTTCGATTTCCAGGGAGACATCCGCCAGCTTGCCGATCAGCTCTTCCGGTTTGACGTCGGATTTCTTGGCGCGCACATTCAGGCGTAGCTCGAAAAGCCGCGAGACGCCTTCTTCCAGTGTCATCCGTTCCGCAAGCAGCTGATCTTCGCCGAGCGGAGATGAAACGCGAAGCACGCGACTGGCCTGAATAAATTCACCGGCACCCGGCAGGTCGTTCATCACATTGCCTCATCTTGAACCCGGTGCCTTCCGGCACCGGTTTTATCCGGTTCTTCTCAGTGGAACTCTTGTTGTGGTTTGCCGTCAGCCGCGTCAGTTTCTGACGCCGACCAGATAGGCGTATTGAAACCGGGTGGCATTGTTTGGCGGTATGGCATCGACTTTCGGACCGTAGAGAAGGTCCGCCGAGAGAATGTCATTCACATTGTCGAGCGTGGGCACGGTTCCCAGGAGGTAGATGTCCCTGGCCAGGAAGGCGCGGGTTTCAAAGGTGTAGGCCACCGCATAATTGACCTGCACGATGAAGACGGAATGCTGCTTTTCATCCAGCTCCGCGATGATGTCGCTTTCGTTGTTCTTCAGCCAGTTTCGAAGCCATGGCGTGAGGGAGTATTCGTTAACGGCTTCGGCACCCATCCGGAACAAGGCGGCAGCTCCAGCGCCGGCAGCGCCACGGACGCCGACTTCACGCGGGCCGCGCCGGTAGGTCAGATATTCGAAACTCGGCCCGCGTCCCATGCGCGGATGTGGCGGCAGCTCCGTCTCATTGATCGGTCGGACATGAAGCTTTACGGAGGAGACATTGAAATTTGGCACGAAAACCCTCTTTCGAAAAACCGGGACCACCGCCGGTGGGTTGTGATCCCAGTCTGATTTTCCAATTCACGACTTTCGGGAGACGCCGAGCAACGGCACGGCGCCTCCAAGGGCGGTGTTAGGCGGCCTTCGTGGTGGCGAGGTCGTAGGACGCGATCATCGGAGACTGCGGGGAATGCATGTCGTCGTAAGGCGTGTACTTCACTTCCATTTTGGTGAAGTTCAGCTTGATCGTTTCCACAGGACGGTCGCCGCTGGAATCAACGGAATAACTGGCGATCAAGGTGTTGGTCAGCGAGTATTCGATATAGGTGTCACCCGGGTTGCCGGTGGTTACCAAATGGATGACGGCCTGTTTGCCGGTCCGTCCGGAGCAAGCTTCCTGGAACAGTTTGGTGGAGGACGAATCGCTGACTTTTGTCAGAATAACTTCCGATACGGTCGGTTCCGAGGCTTCGCGGTTCGCGGCGGAACCTGCGGAGGTGTTCATGTTGCGCGCAACGTTCCAGTGAAGGGATTCTATGTCCATCCACTGTTTGTGCTGATCATGGGTGGCGTCGCCCTGAATTCCGTCGATCTGAAGATAAATCGGCATGCTTTGAACTCTCCTATTGTCCAAGAAAAATTATCAAGTCGAATCAACTCGCTATCGACTTGCTGTTTGCGGCTTTTGCCGGTCGGGATGTTTTCCTCGCCGAAGCCGCCTTTTTCGCCCTTTGCCTTTTCGGAGGGGCGAACTTCTGATCGCCCTCGGCCGGCTTTGGCTCGACCGTGAAGCGGTTGTCCTTGAATTCGATGAGAATGGTTTCGTCCCGGTGGCTTCCCGAGATGTTTTCCAGGAAGTGCCCCGCCAGTGCGGGCAGAAGGTCGCGCGCAATCATGGTTTCGATCGCGCGTGCTCCCATCTCGCTGTTCTTGGCTCGCGAAATCAGCGCTTTGCGGGCAGCATCAGAGAGGGTGACCCCTGCGCCATAACTTGCGGCGACACGGTCGCGGACACGGCCGATCTGAAGGTCGATGATCCCCGACAGGGCTTCGCTGCTCAACGGCTGATAGGGGAGAATGATCGTGCGGCCGAGGAAGGCGGGCTTGAACTGTTTCTTCAATTCGGGAAAGAGCAATTTCTCGAGCGCTTCACCTTCCGGCATCGTATCCGGATCCTGGCTGAGCGTGTGCAACAGTTCCGACCCCGCATTGGCGGTCATGATGATTGTGGTGTTCTTGAAATCGACGTCCCGGCCTTCGCTGTCGCGAACGGTTCCCTTGTCGAACATCTGGTAGAAAATGTCCTGGACGCCTGGATGGGCCTTGTCGATCTCGTCAAGCAGCAACACGCCATAGGGTCGGCGGCGGACAGCTTCCGTCAGAACGCCGCCTTCACCGTAGCCGACATAGCCGGGGGGCGACCCGAGAAGCATGGAAACCTTATGCTCCTCCTTGAATTCCGACATGTTTATGGTGGTGAGATACTGGCTGCCGCCGTAAAGGAGGTCCGCCAATGCGAGCGCCGTTTCCGTCTTGCCAGTTCCGGACATGCCGATGAGCAGAAAGACGGCCGGGGGACGTCGCGGGTCAGACAGACCCGCGCGCGAAATGCGCATGGCGGAGGACAGCCGAGCCAGCACGGCGTCCTGTCCGACAACGCGCTCCTTCAGTCTGTCGTTCAGCGATTGAACGGTAGCCACCTGATCGGACAAAAGCTTGCCGACCGGTATGCCGGTCCATCTCGCCACCACGCCGGCAATCACTTCGCGATCAACGGAGACTGGGATGAGCGGTGTTTCACCTGCAATGTTCACAAGCTTCTGTTCCGCATCGGCAAGGGCTTCGCGGGAATGTGCACGGGTCTGCTCGGTCAAGGGGAAGGGCTGCAGCTTCGCGTCCGCTTCGGCAGAAGGTGACCGGGCCTCCGTTCCCAAGAGGGCGTCCAGCCGATCTATTTCCCGCACCAGATTGAGCTGGTGCTGGAACTTGTCCTCAAGTTCGGTGCGCTTCGCCGCGATTTGGTCCCTGCGTTCCGTAATCCGGGCGAGACGTTCGGTGGTCTCCGGACTGCCGGGTTCGCCGGCAAGTTCCTCGGCTTCCGCAAGCAGAAGCGCTTCTTCGCTGTGCAGAGCCTTGAGCTCTTCCGGCATGGTCTGCCGGCCAAGCGTGACTGTCGCCGCCGCCGTGTCGATGAGGCTTATGGCCTTGTCCGGAAGCTGGCGCTCAGGAATGTAGCGGGCGGACATCTTGACCGCCGCAACAAGGGCTTCGTCCCGGATCCGGACCTTGTGGTGGGCTTTAAACGCGCCAACGACGCCGCGCATCATCCGAATCGCCGTGTCTTCATCCGGTTCATCGACTTTCACCGTCTGGAACCGGCGGGTCAGGGCCGCATCCTTTTCGATGTAGCGTTTGTATTCTCCCCAGGTGGTGGCCGCGACGGTCCGCAATTCGCCGCGCGCAAGCGAGGGCTTGAGAATATTGGCCGCATCGCCGCTCCCCTGTCCTCCGGCGCCTATCAGCGTATGCGCCTCGTCGACGAACAGAATGACCGGCACGGGAGAGGATTTCACAGCGTCAATGACACCATGCAAGCGGCGTTCAAACTCACCTTTTACGCCGGCACCGGCCTGAAGCAGGCCGAGATCGAGCGACAGAAGGCGTACATCTTTCAGTTTGTCCGGAACGTTGCCGGATATGATCTCCAGTGCAAGAGCTTCAGCGATCGCCGTTTTGCCGACGCCGGCCTCGCCCACAAGGATGGGGTTGTTCTGGCGCCTGCGCATCAGCACGTGAATGACCTGCCGCAGTTCCTTTTCCCGTCCGATGACGGGGTCAATCCGTCCGGCGCGGGCGTCTGCGGTCATGTCCTGGGTATAGAGGCGAAGAAATTCGTCGTCCTGCCGTGAACCGCCGGGCAAGACGGACGAGGACGGCAGCTCCTGCGGGGCGGAATTTTCCAGAAGGTTTTCGAGATTGGCCTCGATTGCCGCCAGATCGACTTCCCGCAAGGTCGGCGCGACGGCTCGCACGACGAGCCGGAGCGATTGGACGGTCGACAGGGCGATCAGCAGATCGCCGAAGGTGACGTGCTGACGTCCGTATTGCAGCGAGGCGATGAGCCAGGCCTCACGGGCCGCCGATAACACGTTCTGTGACAGCGACAGGTCCGTTTGGCCGGCCACGGGGACAGCGGAGATCGCGGCATCAAGTTCCAGGCGAAGGGCGGTGCAAGAGGCGCCCGCGTCTTCCAGCTGCGTTGCAAAGGCGCTCGTGTCGAGAGCAGCCCGAAGCCAATGAGCAATGTCGACGGTCTCATGGGCGTTGCGCGCAGCCAGGGAAGCCGCAGCTTCGAGAGAAACCCGCAGTTCGGGTTCCAGCGTCCTTACGAGGCGGGCTAGGTCGATACGACTCATTGAGAAAATTCCGGAGGGTTCGAAATCAAGAATTGAAGTGCGGAACAATCGTTGATTGCAAATAAGGCAAATCTGTGAAGGCAGTGTGACGTCAGGGAAATTATCCAAAACGTATCTGCGGGTCGTGGTGCCACCCTCCCGAAATATGATCGATTGCCATTAATTTGACACAATATATGAAGCAACATGCCGCGAAATTCCAGCAGTCAAATTGATGTCGAGCTATTTTATAGTAAAAACGGCATCAATCGGCTTTGTGCATGAAGGATACTTTTAGTTGGACTGTAATAAAGTTATCGAATCAATTAGCTTGGCAGAAAAATGCGGAGTAAATATTCGATATAGCGAGGATTTTAAGAGTTTATATTTCGATTTAAAAGATAAAAGAAATTTCGCCCGCAATGAAGAGCGAACTCTTCCGGAAGACGCGGAAGACGGAAATACTGACGAAACGGTTCGGCTGTCTTCTTACTGGGAAGAGGTCAACAACCTTGGGTTGAGTATACTTTACTCAAAAAGTAAAGATATCGAAGTGCTTGCCTGGCTGTGTGAAGCACAGCTCAGATTGCAGGGTTTCAACGGGCTGAAAGATGTCTTTGCGGCTATTTCGTCTCTCTTGAAATCGTCCTGGGACGAGCTTCATTCCGTAGACGACGAGACGGTCGAGGACAAGTTGGCGCCCCTTGCTGGACTGAACGGCATGGGGGGTGAGGGAGCGCTCATTCAGCCGCTGAGGCTGGCTCCGCTGGTGCCCGGTTTTCGTTTTGGAAATTATTCGCTCTGGAATTACCAGCTTTCCCAGAGAGCGGGTGAAAGCCGGATGCGTGAAGAGCTGCAGAAGGCATGCGACGCCGCTGGAGTTTCCGCGATGGCCGAGCATTTGGCTTCGGTCGAGCAGGCGGTTGCGGCGCTGGATGACATCGCCGCGACGCTGGAAGACCGCTGCGGGCGCGAGGCGCCGTCGATGTCAAACATCCGCAACCTGCTGCTGGAATCCGCCGCTGCGATCCGTGACCTTGCGGGCCTGAAGACTTCCGAAGAGCCCTCGGAGCCTGCTGCGAACGGGGCTGAGACCTCTGATGATGAGCATCGCGACCGCGACGGGGGCCGCGGAGATGCCGTGCGCCTGTCGGACCAGGTCCTGAGCGGCCAGATCGGGTCCCGGGAAGAGGCCTTCGAACTGCTGCTTACGGTTGCCCGATACTTCAGGCGAACAGAACCTCATTCACCGATGTCCCTTGCGCTTGAAACCCTGGTGCGCCGCGGCCGGATGGACTTTTCGGCGTTGCTCGCAGAACTCCTGCCGCAAGCTGACATGAGAAAGTCGGTCCTGACGGCCGCAGGCATCCAGCCGGAACAAGAGACACAACAGGGATGATCGTCTCAAGGGCGAAAGTCGCGGGAACTGAAAGCGTTTGAATTCGATTGGAGCCACCTCGACAGCCTAAGGGATGCAAGGGGTTCCGGATACAAAGGAGAGTATCTATGGCGAGTGTTCACGAGAAGCTGGAGCGGGTGCGGAAGCCTCGCGTTCACATCAAATACGAAGTTGAAACCGAAGGCGCGATGGTAATCAAGGAATTGCCGTTCGTCGTGGGAGTCCTGGGAGATTTCTCCGGCGACCCGACGGAGCCCTTGAAGCCATTCGGCGAACGAAAATTCGTTCAGATTGACAGGGACAACTTCGATGATGTCATGCGCCGTATGGCGCCTGGCCTCAATCTTTCCGTCGACAACGTTCTGCAGAACGACGGCAGTGAGCTTCCTGTCTCGCTCAAGTTCAACAAGATGGAAGATTTCGAGCCGGGCGCTGTGGTGAAGCAGGTTCCTGCCCTGAATGCGCTGCTCGACGCGCGCAACCAGTTGCGTGACCTCATGAGCAAGGCTGACCGGTCGGAAGATCTGGAACATCTGCTTGAAGACATTCTGCAAAACCAATCCGATCTGACGAAGCTCGTCGGTGAACTCGATGGCGGCGGCCAGTCCGAGCCCAAAAACTGAGCGCAGAAACGAAATAGGATCGACAAATGGCAACCGAAACCGAATTTGCGCAAGAAGCACACACGGAAATCACCCACGAAGGAAGCCTTCTTTCCAGGGTTGTCGCCGCAACACGGCAAACCGAGCCTGACAGAGCTCAGGATCTTTTGCGGACGCTCACCGACCAGGCCTTGAAAGGAACGGTGACCTATGACCGCAACCTGACGATCACCTTGAACAAGGCGATCTCGGAAATCGACAACATGATTTCGAAGCAGCTTGCGGCGATCATGCAGTCCCCGGAGTTCACCAAGCTCGAGGGAACCTGGCGGGGATTGAACTATCTCGTCAAGAACTCGGAAACCAGCGCGAACCTGAAAATCAGGGTCATCAACGCGTCCAAGCGCGAGCTGTCGCGGGACCTGGCCAAGGCGGTCGAATTCGATCAATCCCGCCTGTTCAAGTCCATTTACGAGAACGAGTTCGGAACACCCGGCGGCGAACCGATGGGTGCTCTGATCGGGGACTACGAATTCGACAATTCCTTTGAAGACGTTCAGCTTCTGCAAGGCGTTTCGTCCATCGCCGCGGCTGCATTCGCGCCCTTCATTTCGGCAGCAAGCCCACGCATGTTTGGCTTCGACGATTATCGCGAACTGTCCCGTCCGCGCGACCTGGAAAAGATCTTCGAAACGGTAGAATACGCCAAGTGGCGCTCTTTGAGGGACAGCGATGATAGCCGCTTCGTGACGCTCGCCCTGCCACGCGTTCTGGCGCGTATGCCGTATGGGGAAAAAACCAACCCGATCGACGAGTTCAACTACGACGAAACCTTGGGTTCGGCGTCCGGTGAACTGGATCACGAAAGCTACTGTTGGATGAATGCCTCCTATGTCATGGGCACGCGTCTGACCGAAGCCTTTGCCAAGAGCGGCTGGTGCACCGCAATCCGCGGCGCGGAAAACGGTGGCAAGGTTGAAAATCTGCCGATGCACATTTTCTCCAGCGACGATGGCGATCTCGATCTCAAATGCCCGACGGAAGTGGGGATTACCGACCGGCGTGACGCCGAACTCGGCAAACTGGGCTTCCTGCCGTTGTGCCATTACAAGAACACCGACTACGCGGTTTTCTTCGGCGCACAAACGACACACAAGCCGAAGATGTATGACAAGCCCGAAGCGACTGCCAACGCTGCAGTTTCCGCGCGGTTGCCCTACATGATGGCGACGTCCCGCTTCGCGCATTACCTCAAAGTCATGGGCCGGGATAAGATCGGCTCCTTCATGGAAGCAAAGGACTGCGAAACCTGGCTCAACCGCTGGATTTCAAATTACGTCAACGCCAATGACGAAGCGGGGGAAGAGGCACGCGCGAAATATCCTCTGCGCGATGCCAAGGTGACCGTTCAGGAAATCCCCGGAAAGCCTGGCTCCTACAACGCCGTTGCCTGGATGCGGCCATGGCTGCAGATGGAGGAGCTGACCACCTCGCTCAGGATGGTGGCGCGCATTCCGACGAAGAACTGACGTTTGTTGCAAACCGGTCGGGGGAGCAGCTGATCCTCAGGTGCTTCCCTGACCGCCGTCCAAGCCCCCGGCGATACGATGACCACTTCTCAGAACACAGACTGGCGACGCAAGGCTGACAGGCTGATCGCGATGATCGATGTCGCGCTCAATCAGCAGCTCAACGCCATTTTGCATCACCCGGATTTTCAGGCAATGGAGGCTCGTTGGCGCGGGCTTGCAATGCTTGTGCGGGTGGGTCGGCGTGGCGGTGCGGACGTGAAGATCAAGATCCTGAATGCAAGCTGGAAGGAACTTTCCCGCAGCATGCAGCGCGCCAGCGATTTCGACCAGAGCGCCCTGTTCGAACTGATCTATAACCGGGAATTCGGTATGCCGGGAGGCGAGCCCTACGGCTTGATGGTCGGTGACTATTACCTCGGCCCCGAAGAGCCTGCAGGAGACACCGTCAGCACATTGTCTGACATCAGTACCGTCGCTGCGGCAGCGTTCTGTCCCTTTGTTGCTGGCGCTGCACCTGGAAGTGCCGGACTGGAGGACTTCCATGAGCTGGACCGGGTCCACGACTTTTCCTGGCTCGAGAGTGATCCCACGCGCTTGCGCTGGAACAGGCTTCGGACCCAGGACGACATGCGGTTCACCGGACTGGTTGCTCCGCGCATTCTGATGCGTCAGCCATATGAGTCCTGTTCCAGACGGCGGGAAGATGGATTTCCGTTCTTCGAAGAAGTCCACCAGGATGGAAGTTCGCTGCTTTGGGGCAATGGTGCCTTCGCATTTGCCGCAGTCGTTATTCGCACCTTCATCGCGACCGGATGGTTTGCGGACATTCGCGGGGTCACCCAGGACGCCTCGGATGGCGGGTTCCTTGGAGGCGGCGAGCTTCAACCCTTTGATTTCGGTACTGAAAGTCAGGGACTGTCGGCCCAGCCACCGGTCGAAATACGGCTTACGAGCCGGCAGGAGCAACAATTCTGCAATCTTGGGCTCATCCCGATTGCGACCACTTATCTCTCGTCCGCAGTGATCTTCAATTCCAATCAGTCGCTCCATGCGCCGCAGCACTATTCGAGCGAGAACGCCAGGCAGAACGCACGGCTGGCCGCGATGCTTCAGTATGTTCTGTGCGCTTCCCGTTTTTCGCATTACCTCAAGGTCATCATGCGCGATGAGATCGGCAGTCTGGCGGACACGTCGGCCATCCAGCACAAGATGGAACAGTGGCTCGCACGGTACACGCTGGGTAACGACGATGCCGATCAGGCATTGAGAGCACGGTTTCCACTGCGTTCAGCCGGAATTGACGTCAATCCGATCCCCGGAAAACCGGGCCAGTTTGCGTGCACCGTCCGGCTGCAACCTCATTTCCAGCTCGATGATGTTTCCACCAGTTTCCAGTTGCTCGCCGAAACGTCGCCTACACACCGGGAAGCGATTCCCGGCACGGCAGCCGTTGCTTGAAGGATATTCCGATGACACTTTCAGACCGCATCACACAAAGCCTGAACGACAACAAACTTGCAGAGGCGCTGGATCAGGCCAAAAGTGAGCTCAAATCCAATCCACAGGACGCGACTGCCCGTCATCTCTACATAGATCTTCTGGTCCTCAACGAAGACTATGAAAAGGCGGATGCACAGTGCGATCTGGCGGCCAACTTCGCGCCTGAAGAGGCCATCGGATTTGCGCTCCTGCGCGGACACCTGCGGGCAATGGCTGCACGCAGGGAATGGTTTCTTTCCGGCGCCGTACCGGATTTTCCTCAAGGACCGAGTGCTGCTGACAAGGCAGCCCTGCAACTCAACATCGCGCGCCGCGAGCAAGCAAGTGCCGATGAAGCGGCTTCAGCGCTGGAGGCTCTGGAAGCCTGCCGCGCGGAACAGCCGATGCAATGGAACGGGACGCCTGTGGAGGATTTCCGGGATCTGGATGATCTTATTCCCCACGCTCTGGAAGTTATCACGACGGGCGGGACTTATCTCTGGGTCGATTTTTCGAAGATCGCGGAAATCACGCTCTTGCCGATGTGCCGTCCACGCGACCTGGCTTTCCGGCAGGCGGAGCTGCGCCTTCTTGACAACGCGTCAGCCCCAGTACTGTTGCCCGCGCTCTACTTCGGTTCGAGCATAAGCGAAGGCCATGCGCTCGGCCGGGAGACAGACTGGGTCCAGGAAGAGAATGGCTTGACCACCGGCCGCGGTCAGCGCTGTTTTCTGGCAGGAGACGATTTAGTCCCCTTCCACGAGATTGAAACTCTGAGTGCTGGCAATTCGCCAAGCAGGATGGCAGTCCATGGCTGACCCGCTTGAACGCTATATGCCCAGGGAAAGGCTTCTGTCGCGCTCCGTGCTCGACAGATTGCTGGATGACAATCCGGCTGCCTCGCACGATATGCCGTCGACCATGGGTGACCAGGTGCGCGACATCCGTGAAGCCATCCGGCGCGATCTCGAAGCCTTGCTCAACACCCGCCGCTGCCCGGACACACCGCCAGCGGAGCTGCGCGAACTCAAGGACGCCCTGGTTTCCTATGGTCTCGACAATGTGGTTTCCAGCAATCTGGTGACCGATGAATCGAAGCTGCGTCTGGCCCGTGCGATCGAGCGGCGTATCGCGCTTTTTGAAACCAGGCTTTCCGACGTTGAGGTCAGGATCCTCAAGAACCGCGTTCAGGGCGAGCGGGCGCTGCGCATGCGCATTCGTGCCTCGTTCCGGGTCTACGAGGGCATGCCGCCCATCACGTTCGAATCCAAGATCGATGCGGCGACGCAGCGCTTCCTGATCGAGGCCGAAAATGACTGAGGGTTTCCTGCAGCGTTATAATGAGGAAATCTCTGCACTTCGGAACCGGGCCTCCCGTTTTGCGGCTGCGTTCCCGAAAATTGCGGGCCGCTTGCGCATGACCGGCGAAGTCGCCGACGACCCGCATGTGGAGCGGCTCATTCAGAGTTTCGCCTATTCGGCGGCGCGTGTCCGGCAGAAGCTGGACGACGAATTTCCTGAACTCAGCGACGCGCTTCTGGAAACTCTCTATCCGCATTACCTGGCTCCTCTTCCCTCCATGTGCATGGTTCGCCTGTCGCCGAGTGAAACCCTGTCGTCGGTGCAGAGTGTGCCGCGGCATACAGAAGTACTCGCAGAACCGGTGGCAGGGGAAATCTGCCGTTTCCGCACGACCCAGCAGGTTGACGTCGCTCCAGTCAGGATCTCCGGCGCCTCGCTCGACGGTCAGCCGATCACTGCGCCAGCCTCGTCCTTTTCAAGTGCGGCCGCCTGCCTGCGCATTTCCCTCAAACCGCATGTTGCGGAAGGGAGCTTGCGCGATATCGGGCTCAAGCGTCTTCGGTTCTATCTGTCCGCCCCGTGGCGCCAAGCCTGCAGCCTTTATGAACTTCTCGTCAATCACACCGTCGGTATCGCGCTGGCGCGCCACAGCAGCGACACGGCGCCCGTCTTCCTGCGCGCGGACAACCTGAAACCGGCTGGATTTTCGGCCGATGAAGCCATGCTGCCTTATCCGGCAAACAGCTTTTCCGGGTATCGCCTGCTGACCGAATTTTTCGCCTTGCCGCATAAATTCATGTTCTTCGAAATCGACGGGCTCGAAGCCTGGTCGAGCGAGGAGCTGGAGATTTTCATCTACCTGAACGAGACGGACACCAAGCTGGAACAGTCTGTGTCCACGCGTGATTTTGAACTTCATGTCACGCCTGTCGTGAATCTCTTCGAGCAGACCTGCGAACCGGTCAACATTGACGGAGCACGGACCGAATATCGGCTGGTTCCGGATTCGCGGCGCCAGAAAACGCGGGAGGTTCACTCGGTCCAGCGGGTGCTTCTGACCGGCCGCAACGGTGAAGAGCAAAGCTGCCGTCCCTTTTTCACCCGATCCCAATATGAAAAAGTCTCGGCCTTCTGGCAGGCCTCGCGGCGGTTCGATGAGGACGATGGCACTTGCGACATGGACATCGTTTTTGTCGACGGCAGGCACCGTAGCCGTGGTCTTGCTGGAGCGGTGGCCAGCGTCGATGCCTTGTGCCTCAACCGTGATCTGCCAGAGAAACTCCCCTACGGCGGAGGACATCCGAAGCTGCAACTCGCCACGGGGGTAGAATCCGTCGGCAAGGTGGAAGCCTTGATCCCGCCGACTGCGCCGGTGCGGCATAGCGAACAGCAAGGGCGGCACTGGCGTCTGATGTCCCACCTTCTGTTGAACCATCTGTCGATCTTCGACAATGACGGGGCAGCGCTGAAAGACATCCTGTCTCTTTACGCCTTCAAGGATGCGCCGGAAACCAAGCAGCTTGTCGATGCGATTGCCGGAGTGACGGCAAAAAGCTCGACGGCACGACTTGCGGACGGCGGCATGGTTCCGGGGACCGACATCACCGTGGAATTCGACGCGGCCGCCATCGATCGGCCTTCAGCCTTCCTGTTTGGCAGCGTGCTCAACCGGTTTTTCAGTCTGTACGCCTCCATCAACAGTTTCACGCGCTTGACCGTTACGCTGAAAGGAAGGTCACAGCCGGTTGCCACCTGGCCCGCAAGTGCGGGGCATCGCCCTCTTATCTGAAGGAAGACCGACAGCTTATGAGCTTGGATCAGGACAACAGAACCGACGAGGATCTCGTTGCTCTTCTTGAGCGCGATCCGGGCCGCTTTGAAGCGGCCACGGCGTTTCGGGTTGCCCAGTCCGCAGCCGATGAACTGACCGCCTCGTCCAATGTCGGCGTTTCCACGTTGCCGCTTCCCGTAGCGAAACTTAAACGGCAAGGGGCTACTGCGACCGTGGAAACGGCACTCGGCGGCATGCTTGGCCCTCTCGGATCTCTGCCGCCTGCCTATAATGAAATTGCCCTGCGCGAAAAGCGGTCGAAATCGCATGCGTTAGCCTCGTTTCTGGACCTTTTCAGCGCCCGGATGGCCGAACTTTTCGTTAGCGCAGCGGAAAAGTACCGGCTGGCGCGGCTGTTGCGCTGGGATGCATCCGGCACGCGCAACGCGTTTCTTCAAACCCTCTATTCGCTGACAGGCATGGGGACCGCGAAGCTTCGGGAGCGGAGCGGGATCGACGACGAGATCGTGCTCAAGTTCAGCGGCTTTTTCGCCGATCGCACCCGGAACGCGGAAAGTCTCGGGGCGATGCTGCGCGATCTGACTGGTCTGCCGGTCGACATAGAGTTTTTCCGCGGGAGATGGCTGACAATACCCGAAACGGAAAGAAGCCATATGACACGGGCGAACCCGGTACAACTCGGTGTCAACGCCACAGCAGGCATTGCCGTGCGGGACTACAGCGGTGGCTTCCGGGTCGTGATCGGCCCGCTCGACTATGCCGACTACCTGTCGTTCACGCCGGACGGCCCGAGAACGCGGGAACTGTTCTCGCTGATCCGGCTTTTCGTCGGCCCCGGCCTGGATTTCGATGTGCAGATTGTCCTCAAGAAGGAACAGATCCCGTTCTGCCAGCTTGGCCGCGCCGGAGAACTGCCGCGTCTCGGCTGGAATAGCTGGGCGCGCGTGGCACCTGCGGGCGCCGACAGTGACGATGTGCTGATCACTTCCAACCACGTTTTCGCGCAAAAAGCGTCTTGAGAGGAGGGGCGCGATGAGACTGACTTTGATCCAGACCGATGGTCAGGCCCCTGCGGCAGCAGAACGCTGGTCTATGGAAGAAGGCCGCCGGATGATCGGCCGTGCGCCCGAATGCGACTGGCAAGTCCCCGACACGGGCTGCAAGGTTTCCAAGCTGCATTGTACGATTTCGTGGGACCATCAAGGTTTTGTTCTGCGTGATGAAAGCGCCAACGGGACGCGCGTCGGGGATATCCTTTTGCTTGAAGGTGAAACCGCCCGGCTGCGGAATGGCGACCGAATTGAATTTGGAAGTTTTGTCTTCGAGGTCTCGATCTCAGGTGAAGAGAGACGCGTACTGGACGACCCGGAGGCAAATCTCGCGCTCGGCGATGAGACCGTCACGGTCACGTCCATCCTCGCAGACATTGCCCCCGGCGGGAGCATGGCCAACGGGATCCTCGGCCGCCGGGACGCTGAACCGACATGGCCGGCAGGCGGGAAGTCCGCAACAGATGCAGGCGGTCCCTCCCGGAATGTTGAAATTGGGTGGGCGGGCCCTCCTGAACCGAGTGCCAGAGGTCCGATTCTGCCGGAAGATTGGAACGACAGTTTCGACTATGGCAGTCAGCTTGAACATGCTTCTGCGACACGAGCTTCCATCCCGGTCAGGACCGTGAAAGCGCCCGGGAAAATCGAGGCGGATGGCAGCATGGACCGGGCCGCCGACAGTGCGGAGCCCCGAGAGCCTGAGCTGCCGGATATTCCCGGTCTGGGGTCGCAGAACGCTGCCGAACAAGCCCGGCTCGAGAGCCATATCGAGCGGTGCGAGATTGCTTTCCAGGCGATCCTGGACGTGTTCGACCTGGACCAGTTCCAGACAGATACAGCTTCCGGCTTCCTGGGGACAGGGCAGGATGATGCTCCGACCTCCCGGCTGGACAGGCTCGCGGCGCAGCAGGCGCTGCTTGCATCGGCGCTTGACGGCCTGGTGCGAAAGGTGAGCCCGTTTCTAGAACCGCGCCTTATCGAAGCGGCTGTCGATGCGGAAGGCTGGCGGCCGCCCTGGAGCGCGGACAGATCCTACTGGCAGGCCTATTGCCGCACCTTCGAGAGGGACGGTGCGCATGTGTCCGTGCGTGATCTCTTCAGACAAACGATACAGCAAGTGCTCGACGAAACCGGAAACGGTCGGCCGGGCTGACAAGTGAGAGCGTATTTGACGTTATGAGAACCGAAAATCGTGTTGCATGGAGCGAAGGCATGTTCCTTCGCGTTCAACATTTTCAGCAGGCAGACCGCTGGACGGAGCGTCTGGTGCGCACGACCGCACGGGAGATCTCGGCCTATCCCTGGGGCATATCGGAAATCGAGATCGACCGGAGCGCACTTAAGATCGGTCAGTTCGCCCTGTCCGCCGTTCGCGGAATATTGCCGGACGGAACATCCTTCGAGGCCCCGGTCGATGCAGAATTGCCACCGCCGCTTGTTCTCGATGAAACGGTCAAGAACGCGACGATCTACATCGCTCTCCCGGGCCGGCGTCCGGGCAGGGCGGACATCGCCATCAACGGCAATGCCTCATACGACACGGCGCGGGTCCTGGCCTCTCCCTTCGAGACCCCGGATTCGACACTTGGGACGGATTTCACTGCCCAGATCGATGTCGGCCGTCTCAATCTCCGTTTTCTCAAGACGGGTGACGAGCTTGCTGGCTACGAATTGCTCAATGTGGCCCGGGTGGTCGAGGTCAGGTCGGACAAGTCCGTGATCCTGGACAAGGAATATATTGCTCCGTGCCTCAATTGCACTGCCGAACCGCGCCTTGCCGAGCTGATCACGGAACTGGTCGGCATCGTGCGCCATCGTGCGGAGGCGATCGCCGAGCGCATCGGCGACCCGACCATCCGTGGTACTGCGGAAGTGGGCGATTACCTTCTGCTGCAAATCCTGAACCAGGCCCATCCCAAGCTTCGGCACCTGTCCGCGAATGCAACCCGTCTTCATCCCCTCATGTTCTTCGAGCACTGCCTGGGACTTGCGGGGGAACTTGCGACTTACACCGCTGATACGAAGCTCGCGACGGAATTTCCGCCTTACCGGCACGAGGATCTGAAGGCTACGTTCGCGGCCGTCTTCGACGATTTGCGCGCGTCTCTCTCGGCGGTTCTGGAACAGACGGCGATTGCCATCGATCTCGTGGAGCGGCGTCATGGCGTCAAGGTTGGCACCATACACGACCGGTCCCTCCTTGCAGATGCCGGTTATGTTCTGGCCGTGCGTGCCGATATGTCGGCGGAAGATATCCGCCGCCGGTTGCCTGCGCAGATCAAGGTCGGCCCGGTGGAGCGGATTGCCGAGCTCGTCAATGTCGCGCTGCCGGGCATTCCCGTCCGTCCGCTGCCGGTTCTGCCGCGGCAGCTGCCTTACCGCTCCGGCACTGTCTATTTCGAACTCGATACCAAACATTCCCTCTGGAAGCAGCTCGATACTTCCGGAGCGATTGCCCTTCATCTGGCAGCCGATTTTCCGGGACTGGAGATGGAGCTGTGGGCCTTGAAAGAATGAGAGGGGCCGAGGAATGAACAAAGAATCGCATGTTTCCTGGCAGAAGCTGCCGACGGTTGTGGAACTCACCCAGGAGGGAGAGCGCAAGAACCGTGAAGCGCAGGAAGTGGCGGATCTTCTTGACACGTCCTTCGAAAACCGCGGCGAAGCCGATGTGCCCGAACAGGAAGGCGGATGGTCTGTCGAAAACCTTCTCCAGAACTTTCGCTTCGACGGCGACGGCATGCCAACGCTGGTTGCTGCATCAGCGGGGCTTCTCAATCTGGCGCACGAGCTGCGGCTTCGCGATGACAAACCGGATATCGAACTGCTCCGGCGCGCCACCATCAATTCGGTTGCACGCTACGAACGTGATCTGGCTGCCGCCCGTATCAGCCCGGAAAGGGCGCGTGCGGCGCATTATATTGTCTGTGCCACCGTCGACGATGTCGTCCTGAGCAAGCCCTGGGGCGTGCGAAGCGGCTGGGCGCAGTCCGGGCTGGTGTCCACGTTCCATATGGATGTGACGGGCGGTGACCGGGTTTTCGATTTGCTCGACCATTTCCATCAAAGCCCAGGCGCGAACAAGGATCTTCTCCTTCTCATCTATCTCTGCCTTTCGCTCGCCTTCGAGGGCCGCACGCGGGTTTCTCCGCGTGGTGGGCTTGAGCTCTCCCGCATCCGCGACAGTCTCTACAAAACGCTGCTCGGGCAATACGGCATTGTGGAAAGAGAACTTTCTCCCCATTGGCGCGGCGTCTCCGCCCGCCATCAGCCGATGCGGACCTCGCTGGCGTTGTGGAGCCAGCTGGCTGTCATGATCCTGCTTTTTGCGCTCAGCTATCTTCTGTTCACATTCTCACTGAACGAAGCATCTGACGGCACCTTCAAACGTCTGGCAGGCCTGCCGCCGCACGGGACTGCAAGCATTTTTGTGCCTTCGCCAGAGCCCCAACCTGCGCTGGTCACGCCTGCTGCGGAAGAGCCCGTGGTAACGCCGCACCCGCCGGAGGCCGAGCCCGCTTTGCCACCTGAACCGAAGCCGATTGACAACCTGCTGGCCTTCCTGCAGCCCGAAGTCGAACGCAATCTGATCAAGCTGTTCAATTCGGATGGCCGCTTGCTGATCCGTATCAACAATTCGGGCCTGTTCGATGCGGGCAGCGCCGAGGTCGACGAGGATTTCAAAGACCTCATTCAGCGTATCGGCGGGGCATTGGCTTCCGAGAATTTCCGTGCGCTCGTCGTGGGCTACACCGACGACCGTCCCATCCGGACAATTGAATTTCCGTCCAACTGGCACCTTTCCGAAGCCCGGGCCCGGGCTGTAGGAGACATCCTGGCCGCCTATACCGGTCCAAACGCAATCCTGACGCAGGGACGAGCCGAGAGTAATCCGGTTGCCGGCAACGATACGCCAGAGGGCAGGGAAGCGAACCGTCGAACCGAGATCCTCGTGCTGACGGATGCCGGACCGGATCTTGAAGCCGCGGGTATTGCCCCGGCAGGCTATTCCACTTCAAGCGGCGCTGATGATACGGGAGATCCAAACCCTTGAACCCGCTGAGCTACTTCTATTCCATCCGTTCTTACGTCGAAGCTTATGCAGGATTTCTCGGCAGGCGGTTCATCTCGATCCTTTGGGTTGTCGCGATTTGTGTCGTCATATGGTTCTACGGATCGCTCGTCGGCTATGGTGACTTCAAGCCGCTGACGAGCGTCAGCGCCCGGCTGATCGCGATCGGCGCCGTTCTTCTGCTGTGGGCAGCCTATCTCGTTTTTACGATCATTCGCGCGCGGCGACGCGACAAGGCGCTTGTCGACGATCTTGAAAACGATGCCGAAGCCGACGCCTCCGCCAGCCAGCGGGCCGAAGTCGGTGAAATCCGCGAACGGTTGAAGGAAGCCCTTCAGCTTTTGCGCAGGGTGACCCGGAAACGGTTCGGTTATGTCTATGAGCTTCCATGGTATGCGATTTTCGGCGCGCCGGGCTCGGGCAAGACGACGGCACTGACAAACTCGGGCCTGACCTTTCCGCTCGGCGATGCGATGGGGGCCAATTCGGTCCAGGGTGCCGGCGGGACACGTCACTGCAATTGGTGGTTCACCGAGGAAGCCATCCTGATCGATACGGCCGGCCGTTATACGACCCAGGACGACTTGAACGGCGCATCCAAGGCCGGTTGGGAAGGGTTTCTGGCGCTTCTGAAAAAGCACCGCCGCTCACAGCCGATCAACGGCGCTTTGATCACGATTTCGATCGAGGATCTTCTAACGCGCGACACGGAAGAACAACGTCTGGAAACACGCGCGCTTCGCCAGCGTCTGGCCGATCTTGACGGATTCCTTCAGGCGCGAATTCCGGTCTATCTGGTTTTCACCAAAGCCGACCTTCTGGACGGGTTCGTCGAATTCTTCGACGGGCTCAGCAGGACCGACCGGGAGCAGGTACTGGGAACAACCTTCACATTGGAGGAAAGTAAGGCAGGCCAGAGCTTGCCGGATCGCTTTGTCGAAGAGTTTTCGCTGCTTCAGAAGCAGATCGGCTCGATGATGATTGAGCGGCTGCAGCAGGAACCCTCGCAGGATATCAGGGGGCGGATCTTTCGGTTCCCCGCGGAATTCGGATCGCTCAAGGACAAGATCCACGAGGTGGTAAGCGAATTGTGCTCCGGATCGAAGCTGATAGAACCGCCCTATCTGCGCGGTATCTATTTTGCGTCCGGAACGCAGAGTGAACAGGTGGGCACGATGCCTCGGGCACGCCGGAGCTACTTCCTGACCCGTCTGTTCAAAAGCGTCATTTTCGAAGAAGCTGCTCTCGTGACCCGTGACAGGCGCTTGTCGCAACACCGGATGATCATCCGCCGCGCCTCCATCGCGGCGACCGCGGCTCTGGTTGCCGTGGTGCTGGCAAGTTGGACAGCGACCTATTTTCATAATCTCGGTGCGATTGCGCAGGCAGAAGAACGGATCAACGCCTATGAGCGTTCCCTGCGCGGAGTGCCTGTCGAGGATGTGGCAGATGCCGATTTCCTGCGGATACTTCCCGCGCTTGAGAACCTGAAGAACGTCACGTCCAGCTTTTCCGAGCGCCCCGATTGGCAGGTCGGGTTCGGTCTCGACCAGGAATCCAAAATCGAAAGCCGGCAGCGGAATGCCTACCGCCATGCGCTGAATTCGCTTCTTCTGCCGCGCCTGCTGGTGCAGTTGCAGAACGATTTGGATGAAGCAAGCGACCCGGACAAGATCTTCAATGCCCTCAAGTTCTACGGAATGCTCGGCGGCCTTGGTCCGGTCGACAGCGATTTTGTCTCCCGGCAGGCAGAACACATGTTCGCTGCTCTCTATCCGGGGCAGAGCCGGCAAGAGGTGAGGACCTCGCTCCTGGGGCATGTGGACGCAATGGTTGCCGGTCCGCTTTCAACAATTGCCCTTGATGACGCCAGGATTGAAAAAGCCAGGCAGGCCATCAAGGATTACGGAGTTGCCAGGCGCGCCTTTGCGATCATGGCTGACACCCGTGCGGTCCGTGATCTTGCTGAATGGACTCCTGCGAATGCTCTCGGTCCGCTTGGAGCCGAGGCCTTTTCGCGCAAATCCGGCGCGTCGATGCAAGATGGCATTCCCGGCCTCTTCACGGGAGAGGCGTTCCGGTCTGTCGTTCTGCCGGGCCTAGGAGATGCCGCACGCGAAGCGATTGATGAAGAATGGGTGCGTGGCAACAAGCGGAGCCCGGACGGCACGACTGTTGAAGCCGTGACGGTGGCAGCTCGGCAAATCTATTTCGACCAGTTTGAAAAGGAATGGACGGGTGTGCTTGCAGACCTGCAGGTGCGCCAACTGGAGACTTTCTCGACCGCAGCCGATACCCTGCGCGCACTGTCCGGGAAACCCAATCCCCTTGAATTGATGGCGCGCTCCATTGCATTTGAAACAGATCTGCTGGGAGAGGCCGCCTCGCTGACGGTTGGGGATGCGGCAACCAAGACCGGCCTGGAGGCGGTGCGTCCGCCCGATCCCTATGCCGGTCTCAGGCAGGCTATGGAAAGGTCCGGCGACGAAGAGACATCTGGCGAGGGGCAAACCTCTTCCATCTTCGCAAATCTTCAAAAGACCTTGCAGACCATGCACAGCCAGCTTTCGCGGGCTTCCACATCGAGTGCGGCGGTTGCCAAGATCTTCGCTGTCGACAGCAATCTCACACAGGCCAATCAGGATCTCGTGGAGCAGGCGCGCGTTCTGCCGGCGCCTCTCGGCGCCTGGATGGCCGAACTCGCATCCGATATCGACGGTCTCGCGGTCAAGAGTGCCAGATCCGAATTTAACGCTCTCTGGAAAGCCGATGGCGCCAAATTGTGTTCAAGCGCTGTAACCGGCCGGTATCCATTCGACAGATCTTCCAAAAGAGATGTCGCCATGGCTGATTTCGTAAGGTTGTTTGGTCCGGAGGGGCTGTTTCCGACGTTCTTTGCCGAACATCTTCAACCCTTCGTCGACACGACAACAACGCCTTGGCGCTGGCGGGGATCCTTCGGTACGGAAGGGCCTTCAAGCGACGCCATTGCCCAATTCGAGAATGCGGACCGGATCCGCAGGGCCTTTTTCCCGAATGGCGCTGGCCAGCCTTCGGTTGCGATCAACATCGAGCCGGTCGACTTAAGTGAAAGTGCCAATGCGGTCATTCTGGAGATCGAAGGCGAGCGGGTCGTCTATTATCATGGGCCGATCAAATCCAAGTCGATCACCTGGCCCTCGGAAGAAACGGTCAACTTGTCCCGCATTGTATTTCAACCGGGAGGCTGGCAGGCGGCGTTGACGGAGAACGGCGACTGGTCGGCGTTCCGCCTTTTCGACCGGGCAAAAATCCTGGACAGAAATGAGGATACATTCCGGGCAAGGTTCTCAAGCGGCGACGAGGTTGCTGACTTCGATGTTCAATTCGGCTCCGTCCTGAACCCGTTCAGTCTCGCGGCCCTGTCGGATTTTTCCTGTCCGGCGGATTTCTGAAGGCGAGGCTTAATGAACACGCTCGAACTGGTCGATGCGCCTCCTGCAGGAGCCAACAAAATCGGATTATTCGGGAAGGTTCCGACACATGGCGATTTTGTCTCCATGGGGTTCGACCATTCCCTGCTGTCGAAGGTGGACGCCTGGATCGGTTCGGGGCTGGAGCGTTGCGAACGGGAACTGGGTCCCGAATGGGTGGATCGGTTCAAGCATTCGCCGCCCTGGCGGTTCGTGATCGATCGCTCGCTCTGGAGCGAAGCTGCAATGGTTGGAGTGCTATTGCCGAGCCGGGATCGCGTCGGGCGTCATTTCCCTCTTGTGATCGCCGCTTCCATCGAGAGTTTCGCAGGAAGTGCCGCGCAATTGTGCTTCGACGACAAATGGTTCATGGCCGCTGAAGCATTGGCAGAGACCTCGCTTCATCAGGATTTTGATACCTCAACCTTCGGAGAAGGCCTGAACCGGCTCGGCATGCCGCGTGTCAGGGCTGAGCCTGGTAACACGATAGGGGGCGGAAAACCCGTTTCCCTCTGGTGGCATCTGGAAGCTGAAACAAAACGGGCGGACGGGTTTGCTACACTGGGCAAACCAGCTGCGGAGGATTTCTTGCGGCTGGTGTCCTTTACCGGAACCAGAGCGCCGATCCCGATGCAAGCGTCGCAACCTGTCGGGCGCGATCCGGAGCACGCTGGACCGGCGGCAGCGGACGATCAGAAGAAGACGGATGAGGGGCTCTTTCCCTCCGTTGCCCGCAGTTTCGCGACGCACGCCGGCACGCGGCTGAATGTCAACGCCGACAGCCTGCTCGTCTCCCGGTCGCCTTGTCTCTTTGCCGTGGCCGATGGCGTGGGAAACGGATCCATGGCGGCAAATGCGGCCAAGGTGACGACCAATACCCTTTCACAGGTTGAAGCTCACGAAACCCTGGAACAAGTCGTGCAGGACGTGAAGGGCAAGCTTGGCCGGGCACACAGTATCCTCCAGGCGAACGCCAGGCCTGAGACATCGACCTCCCTTTCAGCAAGTGTCGCAGCACTGGTGCTGTCTTCCGGTTCTTATTCCGTTGTTTGGGCCGGCAATGCCCGCTGTTATCTTCTGCGGAACTGCATGATGAGAGCCTTGACGCGCGACCACACCCAGGTGGGATTGCGGACGTCACTTTCCAGAAGTGTCGGAGGGCAGGGGCCGTTGGTACCGGAAATCGTCACCGGTCGTTGGCAACCGGGGGACCGCTTTCTCCTGTGCAGTTCCGGTCTCCTGAAAGCGCTCGGCGAGCGTGCGATTGCCGATAGCAGTTTGAATATGCCGCTGGAGGAAGCCGCAATGTCGCTTGTCCAGGATGCGCTCATCGAACATGCGGAGGAAAATATCAGCGCGATTGTCGTTGAGGTGAACCCGGAATGACAAACCAGGAGCTGGCCAGGCAATACGCAGCTCTCTGGGCCGTATTGAACCGGGAGGGTGGCCGGCAACGAAGTGATGAAGAAATTCATCTCCTGGTAAATCGCGTCCGCGATGCGCTCGACCGTCATCTGGAAGAAATCTGCCAGTCAGAACCTCGATTTGTGGCGAACACCTTTGCGATCGAGGAAACGATTTATCGAAGCGAGCATGTGGAAGTGCTCAGCGTCCGGCATCGGGACCTTGGAGTTCGCTTTGCGATGAAGACCCTTCCAGTGCCTTGTGCCAACGATGTTGTGGCGAAAGACATGCTGCTGCGCGAAGCCCGGTTAGGCATGTCGGTCATGCATCCGAACGTGATCGTGACACATATGGCGTTGCGGTTGCCGGACGGCCGCCCGGCCGTGATCATCGATCGCATGCGGGAAAGCTTGACCGACCGGTTGGAAACCGCGCCTTTGAGCGCATCGAACACGGTAGACCTGCTGAGAGGCTTGCTCACGGGCCTCGATGCCATACACAGCGCGGGCATCGTTCACTGCGATATCGCTCCAGGAAACATTCTTTTTGATTGCGATGGCTTCGGGAATGCAAAACTGGCCGATTTCGGCATTGCGCTTCGAAAAGGCGAGGCCCATGGAGATTTTGACATTCGGGTTGCGGCCAACCCGGACTTCGCAGCGCCCGAGCAATTGGCGGGCGGCAAACTGGATGCAAGAACCGATCTATATGCCTGCGGCCGCCTGATGGAACTGCTGCTTCACCGACGCACGGACACGCCTGTTGCCGCTGCCCTTAGAAAAGTATCAGAAAAACTTTTGGACAAGGATCAGGAGAAGCGTCCCGCCAAAGCGGGACAGGTCATCCAGATGCTTCCTCATTCAGCGTGATCACACCCTAGAACTGAGGCTGTGGGGCGGCGGCTGTGGGGACGCTCTTTTCAAATACAGTGAAGAGTTTGGCGAAATCCACCAGAGCAGCATTTCCGGCATAAAGAATGTCGCCGTTCTTCATCTTGAACTGCTGCATCAGGGCGTAATTGGTGACGTCCCTCAGATTCACGCGGTAGATGATGGGTTTCGGCGAACCGACAAGCGTCGTGGGGCCGCCGGCCGAAGCAATCTTTGGCTTGGGCGTATAATACGCATTCGGGCGGAATACATACAGTTTGCGTGCGTCAGCCCGGTCATCAAGGAGGCCGCCTGCGCGCCCCAGCGCCTGGGCCAGAGTCAGCTTGTCCTTTTCGAACTGGAATTCGCCGACGCTTTTAAACGCGCCGAAAGCCATGAAGCTCGGTGCATCGGTTTCGACCTGGATGCGATCGCCCGGGAAGACGTAAACGTTCTGGCTCTCCTGCGCCATGATACGGTCGAGCCGTGCAGTTGCCCGCTGGCTGCCGCGGATCAGGGTAACGCTGGTCAGCCCCGGCTTTTCGGAAGCGCCTCCCGCCCGGGCCAGAACATCGAGAATACGTTCCCTGGAGGTAGAAAGTGGAAACTGACCGGGGGAACGGACGGAGCCGTTCACAACGACTTCACTGGAAGGTTTCTCAACAACGGTGACGACTGCCTGGGGGTTTACCGAAGACCCTTTCAGGGCATTCACGATGCGGCCTTCCAAAGCTTGCGGCGTTGATTCAATGACGCGCTGACGGCCCACGTAGGGAAGCGAAACAAAACCACTGTCGCTCACGGTAAAACGGCCGAGATCAAGCGATGAGCTGCTGGCCGTCGACAGGATCGTTTCCTCTCCCGTATCAAAGATCTTGACCTCGATGACATCGCCCGGGCGCAACCGTTCAGTGGAGGCGCCGCGCGAGCGAAGCGGGGACAGACCCGGACCCGACGATTGCTCGTCCACCTGATCGTAACTCAGCAGGGCGGGGAGTGCGTCTTCCAAGTCGACGATTTGTATCTTCGTGTTGGAATTGGGGAGTGTTGCGTTCTCGATATTGCGGGCGCTCGGTCCATCCGCGGGAGTTCCACATGCGCTGAGCGAAACGGCGATCAATAGGAGAAATAGCCTCAAAATCATCGGTCCTGCCACATCCTCGACTTCGAAATCCGGCCCGGCTCAGGTCTGCCGGCTACCGTAAATTTGACGTTGTGATTCTTATCTGGACAGCCAAGGGTCTATAGGAGGAGCGTTGTCTCTTCAAAGGGATATTTCCCGAAAAAGGCTGAAATTCGCTCGCATGTGAAAGAATGTCACGCATCGTAACTTCATAGTTCGGATTGGACTGGCAACGTAGCGTCAGTCTTGCCTGAGTTTTGCGGAGAACGTTCCGCTCATTTCTTGCAAAACTGGCGAAAGTGCCACCTGGCTTTGAGGCCGTTTCGCCGAAACATGAAATTGTTAATTTCTGTGGAAATCAGCTCGAGCTGATACAGGCGGCGCTGACGAAATGAAACTGCTCGGGAAATCAGAAATGCGCCAAGGCAATACGGGGGGCTTGTCGAAACGGTGACAGTCTACCGGGGGTCGACCATGTTTCCTCTTACCTTCGGAGCAGATTCAGCGAAAGCCCACTTTATCGCACAGCCGCCATATTGCGGTTGTGGTCTTCGACGGGTCAACGAACGGCAGGTTTGGCGGTTTGCGCCGCGACAAAGTCTAAGCGAGTGAATGACCGCTGCGGGCCGTGAACGACGCTGGCGCAAAATTAGTCGTTGCGATCATTTTTGCTCCGTCGCAGGTCGATCTCGCACTCACTTCGTTCGATGCTGCCTATTGGTCACATCACCATCGAGAAACCACTTGGCTTTTGACGCAGAACACCTGCGACAGTTTCCAGGCCACGCTGCAGCCGCTCTTCGTTTGCTTCGTGGCTGATGCAGAGGCGAATGGCCTCCGGTGCTTGACCTGCATTGATGGCGAAGCTGCGGGCTTCGCTGACCTGGACGCTCAGACGGGCGCATTCCGAACTGAACACATCCGCACGCCAGCCGTCTGGTAAGGGAAGCCAGACGTGAAAACCATCCGCGAGCTTCGGGATTGCGGCAGCCCCCAGAACGCGTTGGACGAGTTGCTGCCGGTGTCTCGCGACGCGCCTTTGCTGGTCGGCCAGTTTTGCTGCCGTGCCATCCTCGATCAACCGGCTCGCCACCTCCAGGGTCAGCGGAGGGGTCATCCAAACGCCCAGATTGACCGATTGATGCAGTGCGGCGGCCAGCTTGGCCGGCACCTTCAGAAAACCAACGCGCAATCCGGGTGCGACCGACTTTGAAAGACTTGTCACGTAGATTGTCGTTTCCGGTGCGATCTGCGCCAATGGTGCAGGCTTGTCGGACTTGAGCGGCCCGAACACATCATCCTCGATCAGGATCACGCCGTAGCGCGCAGCGATCTCCGCGATCTGTGACCTTCTTCCTTCCGATAGCGTGACCGTTGTTGGTGCCTGCAAGGTTGGTGTCAGGTAAAAGGCTTTGGGACTTGCCTCACGGCACCATGTTTCGAACGCCTCAGGGACCACGCCGTCCTCGTCCAATGCGACAGCTCCGGTTTGCAGGTCGAGGCGCGCGGCCATGGTGAGGACGGGCGTGTAGGTCAACGCCTCGACCAGCAACAGATCGCCGGGCTGCAGAAGTGCCATGAGGATCGTCAGAATGCCGTGCTGCCCGCCGACAACAGGAACGATGCAGGCCTGGTCTGCGGACAGACCGCAGCTCGCAAGCCATGTCTGCCCCGCTGCCCGATGATGTCCAAGGTCTGCGTCGGTCTGATAGTCCAAAAGTGATTGCAGACTGGCATCCCTCGCGATCTCGGCCAGCACGCGACGGATAGGCTGCTCTGAAAATCCCGGCATCGGCAGATTGCGGGACAGGTCAATCGGACCGTTTTCCGGTCTACGCAGGTTTTCCGGTTCCGCCTGCGCAGGATCAGCATCGTTCGAACGCACGAAGGTTCCACGGCCAATCTCTCCTTTCAAGAGGGCGCGCTTCACTGCCTCGGCATAGGCACGGCTGGTCGTATTCGCAGAAACACCGAGTTGATAGGCCAGCTCACGATGGGGCGGCAGACGTGTTCCTGCGGACAAGCGGCCCGTCGCGATGTCCTCCGCCATCGCCTCTACAATGCGCAGATACTTCGGACCATCACGGCTCGACAGATCAGGAATCCAAATTGCCATCAGATCAATCTTTTTATTGCGCTGAGTTTCATATGAATGCAATTGCTGTGGGCGTCAATTCAATTATGGACACCGGTCATGGCGCTCGTCGCTCCATCAGTCGGGAAGGGCATCGCCCTATCCCTCGCCAGTCTCACCCTCCTTGGGATCATGCCGATCATCTCGAACTTGCGCCCGACCGATGTCGGAGCGCTCAGCTTTGCCTTTGCGCTTTCCGTCTGGCAGGTGGTGTTTGCTGCGCCTGTATTCGGATGGGAACTGCGCAGAGGTGCGAAGGGGATATTCGGAATTGATCTGTCCCGGCGTGAACGTCGCCGGATGATCCTCGTCGCACTCTTCACGGGCGCGCTCTTTGGTCTCTCGACCTATCTTTATGTTCTGGGTGTCGAAAATGCAGGGGCGACCAATGCGGCCATTGCGATCCAGGCCTATCCCCTGTTTGCCATCCTTTGGGAAACGCTATTCCTGAAACGGCGCAAGACGCCTGTGGAACTGGCCCTGACAGCTCTTCTGATCGGCGCGCTTTACTATCTCGGCACGGGCGGCACGTTGCTGATGTCCGGCCTGTCGCCCTGGTTCCTTGTCTCTCTCGGCGTGCCCCTGCTTTGGAGCATCGCGCATGTCATCATCAAGGAGGAACTGAGCAAGACGCCTATCACTCCAATACAGGTGACCTTCTTCCGTGTCGCGATTTCGACGCTCTTTCTGGTGCTTTTTCAGACCGTGGCTGTCCCTTCAGGGATTAGCTCAGGCATCAGCGCCATCTTCCAAACCATGTCGACACTCATGGGGCTGGTTTACTTTTTGGAACTGATCATCTGGTTCTACGCTGTTCGTCATATCGACGTATCGTTGGCCAGTTCGATCACGACGCCCTGGCCTGCCCTGACGATGGTGCTTGCTGTCCCATTCCTTGGCGACACCATCGCACCGTACCAAGTCGGAGCGCTGGCTGTCGTGGTGACCTGCATCTATGGCCTCACACTCGCAAGTCTCCGGAAAAACAGGCTCCAAACGCCCGCGACGGACGCATAGATCATGCTCAACATTGTTGCCCAGGCGATGATGACGGCGAGCCGTTGCGAACCCTTGGGAACGAAAGACCATCAAGACACTCGAAGCTTTGGCTGCCACGCAAATCAACCCGTGCGATCAGGGCCAGTTGAACTCTGTAGGCCACGCAGGAAAGGCTTCGCGAGAAGAATTGTTGCGATCTTTCGTTCGGGAGATCGGTCGGCGTAGCCCCCTTCGATGCGTTCGCTTTTCGCAGGTTCAAGGTTCGGGGCGAAGTCCTGAGAACTGTTCTCGAATAAAATCTCTTCAATCCTGCTTATTCCGCTTCTTTTCGTTGTAAGCCGTGCTCGCCGCAGAGAGCTGACAGCGTTTCGTGCATCTTGGCGATGATCTCACCGCGTGGCGAAATGGTTCTTTCAACGATACCGATCTGACGGGTCAGTTGCGGTCGACCGAATGGAAGGCGTATCAGGTCAAGGTCTTCCGGTTCCTGAAGGGCCACATGCGGCACGATGGATACGCCCAACCCCTGGCGGACGCAGGTGACGATGGAGCCAATGGTGTCGATCTCCGCAATGTCCAGGGTGCTGATTCCCAACCTCGAGATTTCCGTGTCGATCAGATTGGCGAGGGGAACGGCACTTCGGAAGCGGATATAGGGCTTTTCGACGAGCAACCGTATCGGATCCTGAATCTCGGTCCCGCTCGGTGCGATCAGCCAGAGGGGTTCCCGCAGAAAGGGGCTCCAGCGCAGCGCCGGCGGAATGGCGACATGCTCTGCCACGACAGCCGCATCCAGACGGCCTCCCGCGACATCGGCGATGAGGGTCGCGGAAAGAGAAATCCTCAAATTGGTTTTCAGTTCCGGGTATTCGTCTCGCATCTGAACAATAGCTTTCGGCAACAGGTTCAGTGCACTCGAGCGGACCGAGCCGAGCATGAGCGTCCCGGCAATCCTGTCCCCCTTCAGACTTGCCTTGGTGTCGTCCTCGACCTGGAGAATATTTCTCGCCATTTCAACAACCTGCATGCCCTGCGGCGTAAGTTTGGGCGGGCGACAAGTGCGGTCGAACAACGTCGCGTTCAGTTCGATCTCGAGCGCCTGGATCTGCTGGCTGATGGCAGAAGGGGTAAGGCCCACCACTTCGCCGGCCTTGGCGAAAGTTCCATGATTGACGATCGCGACGAGCGATTTGAGTTGGCGTGTGTCCATAACTTGATCCAGTTTTTCTTAATCAAATAACCAGAATTATTCGCTTTTGTGAAGCTATTCTTCTCGTTAGCTTGCTCCAACGGGAGGATTTATGTGTGCCGTTGGGAGCCGGCGCAGATCTAAATCCAAAAAATTGAACCTGATCGACACTCGCTGAAAGACAGCGCTTGTTTGGAGACGCCTGCAATGAAGAAGCAAATTCTCGTAACCGGTCCGGATCTTGATCCGAGCGCAACTGCATTGATGGCAGAACACGGTTATGAGGCTGTGCACACACCTCCCTACGCAGATAGTGCCGTTATCTCGGACTATCTGAAGTCCACCGGCGCGGTCGGAATCATCTCTCGAATGGGGCGGCTGGACGAAGCGGTCATGAAGGTTGCGCCTCAGCTCCGTGTCATTTCCAAACACGGTGTGGGTGTCGACAATATTGATCTGGAAGCAGCGGCCAAGCACGGAATTCCGGTGTTGGTTGCTACCGGGGCAAACGCGGTTTCTGTTGCCGAGCATGCGATTGCCCTGCTTCTGGCCACCGTCAAGCGCATCCTGCCACTGGACTCGGGCCTTCGTGCCGGGCGCTGGGAAAAGCCGGGATTTTCCGGAAGCGAGATTGCCGGAAGAACACTCGCCTTGATGGGGATGGGTTCCATAGCCCGGGCGACCGGGCGCATTGCCAAGGGTCTTGGCATGGAGCTTATCGGATATGATCCGTTTGCGGACGATGCCGCTTTCACCGAATTGGGCGTCAGGCGTTTCGCCTCCTTTGAGGAAATGCTTGAGCACAGCCATGTGTTGAGCCTGCATTGCCCGCTGAATGATCATACCCGCAAAATTCTGAATGCCGACACGATCGCGCGCATGCCGAAAGGCTCATATGTCATCAACACCGCCCGTGGCGGTTTGATCGATGAAGACGCTCTCGTTGCTGCCCTTCGAAGCGGTCATCTGGCCGGTGCCGGTCTGGACACTTTCGCTGTCGAACCCCCCCAGAAAGACCACCCATTCTTTTCCGTGCCTGAAATCGTCCTGACACCGCATATCGGCGGCGTCACACGCGAAGCCGGAGCCCGTGTGGGTGTGGATGCCGTCCGGGGGATTTTCCAGATCCTGGCAGGCCAGCCTGTTCCGCAGGAGCGGATCGCAAACTGGAAATTGCTTGAGGCAGAGCAGTGCCGCACCTGATCAAAGTAAAGGACTAAAGATGTCAATTGGATTTCGTATCAAGAACCGCGTGAACGTGGCTTCCAGTGAGCTGGTCAGGGAATTCGCCAAATTGCCGGTGGCCAACGTCTCCGACGCCATGTTCCGCATGACGGCAGCGGGGCCGACGCTTCGGCCCATGCATCAATCAGGCGGAATGGCGGGTGTTGCCCTGACGGTCAAGGCGCGTCCCGGTGACAACCTGATGCTGCACAAGGCAATCGACATGGCGGTCCCGGGAGACGTGATCGTCGTCGACGCCGGAGGGGAACTCAGCAACGCGCTTATGGGCGAACTGATGCTGGCCTACGCCGTCAAGAAAGGTGTCGCCGGATTCGTCTTGAACGGCGCCATTCGCGATGCGGACGCATTTGTCCAGGTCAACTTGCCGACTTTTGCTGCCGGCATTACCCACCGCGGTCCTTACAAGGACGGGCCGGGCGAAATCAATGTTCCCATCAGCATCGGCGGGATGGTGATCGAACCGGGCGACATCATGATCGGCGATTCCGATGGCGTGCTGGCAGTGCCGATCTCTGACGCAGAAGAAATACTCAAAAAGACTCAGGCCAAGCAGGACGCGGAGACGCGGCAAATGCAGGCCATCGAAGACGGTACCAACGACCGCACCTGGGTTGACGCAGCCTTGAGAAAACTGGGCTGCGAACTCCCAGCGAATTAAGAACATGAACTGGAGGAACAACATGTTGAAATTTTTACGGAAAACAGCCCTGACAGGCGCCATGGTCCTTGCAGCAGGCACAGCCTTTGCTGCGGACTATCCGGAAAAGCCGATTGAAGTGATCGTCGGTTATTCCGCGGGAGGAGGCACGGATGTCATGGCGCGCACGGCGGCTCCGTTCATCGAGAAATATCTCGGTGACGGCGCAAGCCTGGTCGTCAAGAATATGCCGGGCGCGAGTGGTCAGATCGGCGTCACCGCGGCGGCGTCGGCCGACCCCGATGGTTACACGCTCGGCACGTTCAATCTTCCGGGCATGATGGCCCGCACGATCGACCGCAAAGCCGACTACGATGCTGACAGCTTCACCTATCTTGCCAATGTGGTGAACGATCCGAACGTGATCGTCACGTCCAAGGCGAGCGGCCTGGATACACTCGACAAGCTCCTTGAAGAAGCCAAGGCCAATCCCGGCTCAATCACCGTCGGCATGTCCAGCCTTGGCGGCGACGATCATTTCGCGCTCATCAAGCTGCAGAACCTGACCGGAACCGAATTCACCATCGTCCCGTTCAAGGGCTCTGCTCCTGCACGTACTGCACTGATGGGTGGCCACGTCGCCATGGGCATCTTGAACATTTCCGAAGTTGCGGAATTCCAGGACAGCCTGAATGTTCTCGGCGTTGCGACCAATGAGCGTTCAGAATTCGCACCCGACCTGCCGACATTCAAGGAACAGGGGCTGGAACTCGTGAACGGCTCCATGCGTGGCTTCATTGCTCCGGCGGGGCTGCCGGCGGATGTGCAAGAAAAGCTCCTGGCCGCGTTCGAGCAGTTAAAGGACGACCCGGATTTCCTGAAGGCCATGAAGGAAACGGCGAACCCTGTGGAGGTCGTCACCGGCGATGATTTCAAGGCTCTGACCATAGACCTCCACGCTCTTGCGCAGGATGTCTGGGAAAAGACTCCCTGGAACTGAGCATTGATCATGGCGCGAGGACCATTGTCCTCGCGCCACATATGTCAACCGTTTACCGATGGCGGAATCATGTCCGAACCCCGCATAACTCGTCCAGAGACCCTGACAGCTATTGGCATTATCATGGTTGCAGGCGCTTTCATGATCCCTGCGGTCGAACTCAAGGCAATTTCCGCTTTGCTGCCGATTGCCATGCTGGTTGGCCTCATCGTGCTGTCAGTGTTTTTGTTGATCAGCGACCAGCGAAAAGCCTCCGCGGGTGAACCGGCGGAACCGATGACGAAATCGCCTCGGCGTGTGGCCGGTGCCTTTCTGTTAATCGTGGCTTATGCGGTCGCAACCGATTTCATCGGCTTTTATGTGTCAACGGCAGTCGCCATTCCGCTCGTCGCCTACATCTTCGGGTTTCGCAATCCGCTCGGGCTCGCCGTGGCAACCGTGATCGCCCTGGGGACGATCTACCTAATCTTCGACTTTGGCATGTCTCAGGAATTTCCGGCCGGCCGTTTCGGGTTGAGGTGAACCAGCATGTATTCCGATCTTCTTCATGCATTGCCCGATGTTCTGAATTTCAGCAATTTCGCGGCTGTAGTCATCGGCGTAATAGCCGGCATCATCGTGGGTGCCATGCCGGGTCTGAGCGCTACGATGGCGATCTCGGTTCTGGTTCCCTTCACATTCGGCCTTGAGCCACTTGTCGCACTTGGTCTTATGGCCGGTATCTACAACGGTGCGATGTATGGCGGCGCCATCCCGGCTGTTCTGCTGCGCATTCCAGGCACGCCTGCCGCCGTTGCCACCACCTTTGACGGCTATCCGATGGCCCAGAAAGGTGAGGGCGGATATGCTTTGCAGGTGGCTGTGGTATCTTCAGCATTCGGCGGCATTGCCAGCGCCTTTGCGCTCATGCTTCTGGCCCCGCCGCTCTCCAAGGTGACCCTGCTTTTCGGCCCGTCGGAAGTGTTCTGGGTTGCGGTTTTCGGCCTTGCCAGCATTATCTTTCTGCTCGGCAGCCATGTGATCAAGGGTCTCGTCAGCGCCTGCTTTGGTGTCTTCGTTTCCGTCATCGGCTCCGATCCGATTTATGGCAACGACCGCTTTACGTTCGGCCAGCTCGAACTTCTGGACGGCATCAGCATCGTAATTCTGCTGGTCGGGCTTTATGCGTTGCCCCCAGTAATCGATCTTCTGGAAGTGCCGCTGAAAACCGATGGGGTCAGCGGCAGCAAATTGGGTACGGAGCCGATCTGGCGCACCCTGCCGCGCATGAAACGGTTCTGGAAAACATGGATCCGTTCTTCGCTGATCGGCATATGGATCGGGATCCTGCCGGGGGCCGGCGGCTCGATGGCGGCTTTCATGTCGTACAATGAAGCGCGGCGCACCTCCAAGACACCGGAAACCTGGGGCAACGGTGAGCCGGAAGGTGTGGCAGCGTCCGAGACGGCCAACAATGCCGACACAGCATCGGCCCTCATCCCTGCGCTGACGCTCGGTATCCCGGGCACCGCCGTTGCCGCTGTCATGCTTGGCGGCCTCCTGATTCACGGTCTGCAGCCGGGACCGATGCTTTTCCGCGAGAACCCGGACATCGTGTTCGGCTTCATGTGGCAGTTCCTGTTCGGCGCGATCCTTCTGATCTTTCTTGGCGGTTCGCTGGCAACCAACAGCTTTGCGCGGCTTTTGAACCTGCCGCGCCCGCTTCTCGGCTCCGTGATCATCGTGCTGATGCTGATCGGCGTCTATTCGATCCACGGGCGGATGTTCGACGTCTATCTGATGCTCGGTTTCGGGGCGATCGGCTATGTCATGGACAAGCTGAAATTCCCACTGCCACCGGTCGTTCTGGGGCTGATACTTGGCGGGTTTGCCGAAGAAAATCTGCGGCTGGCACTGCGCATCGGCCGGGGTGACTGGACGATCCTGTTTGCAAACAAGACAAGCCTCGTTCTTGTTGCGCTCACGGTTTCCGTGATCATCGGTCCGATCATCAAGCGCCGCCTTGAAAGAAAAAACAATGCCGGCAAAGAGAGCTGACCGATGACGCAGCTCAACCCGCATTTCGTGGTCCGTGAGGATTGGCTGGCAATGGTGCAGGAAGACATCATTTCCCCCGACCAGCCGATCCTCGATGCACACCACCACCTGTGGGACAGGCCTGAAGGGCGCTACGGTGCCCGGGAATTGCTGGATGACGTGTCGTCCGGCCATGACGTCAGGGCCAGCATTTATGTTCAGTGCCGCACCGGATACCGGACAGAGCTGGAGCCCCCGCTGCAACCGGTCGGTGAGGTTGAAACGATACTGGCCTGGTGTGAACGCCAGCCGAATTATCCGGCCGCAATCGTTGCTTTCGCAGATCTGCAGTTGGGTCGCGACGTTCGCAAAGTCCTGGACAGACTGATCGAAGCCGGACAAGGCCGGGTTTGCGGCATACGCAACACAACCGCCTATCATGCCCATCCTGCGGTCCGCTCCAACCCGAAGCCGCCACCCGACGGGCTGCTTCGAAGTAGCGCGTTTCTTGCTGGTGCACGGACACTCGCGGACCACGGTCTGAACCTCGACATATGGGCCTATCATACGCAGCTCGGTGAGGTGTTCGACCTGGCGGCCGCAGTGCCGGATCTGACTGTCGTCATCGACCATTGCGGCGGGCCTCTTGGCGTCGGGCCCTATCGCCCCGGAGACCCGGAGGTTTTCGCAAGCTGGCGGGACGATATTACGTCTCTGGCGAAGCTGCCGAACACGAGGATCAAGATCGGCGGCTTCGGGCTGACGGTTCTTGGACATCGCTATGCCGACGCGCCGATGCCTCCGTCATCCCAGATGCTTGCCTCCGATTGGGCCGCTTGTTTTGACCATTGCCTGGAAAGCTTCGGCCCGCAACGGGCCATGTTTGAGAGCAACTTTCCCGTCGACAAGGGGCAGTTCGGCTACAGGACGCTCTGGAATGCATTCAAACGCCTTGCCGGCGGTCTTGGCGCGGAGGAGCGCGACGACCTGTTCTGGCGAACGGCCGCGCGCTGTTACGGCATCAACGAACAGATTTTTTTCAAATGACACTGGGAGGAATATGTCATGAAGAAACTAATTGCAGCTCTTGTGGTGACGACATTCACGGCATCGCCGGTTCTTGCCGAATTTCCTGAAAAGCCGATCGAGGTCATTGTCGGTTACTCGGCCGGCGGCGGAACGGATGTGATGGCCCGCACGGTGGCGCAGTTTCTCGAAAAGGAACTGGGTGACGGCGCATCTGTCGTCGTGAAGAATATGCCGGGGGCAGGGGGGCAGATCGGCTTTACGGAAGTGTCCAAGGCCGATCCCGACGGCTACACGCTGGGAACTTTCAACCTGCCGGCGGCCCTGGCGCTGACCAAGGATCGGGAGGCTGACTACGACGTCACGAGCTTTACCTATCTGGCCAATTTCGTGGAAGATCCAAACACGGTTGTTGTCAGCGCTTCGTCGAACTTCGAGACGCTTGACGAATTCCTGGCGTGGGCCAAGGAAAATCCGGGAGCAACCACCTTCGGACTTTCCTCGCTTGGCGGCAATGACCACTTCTCTGCCAACATGATGGCCGCGGCATCCGGGGCTGAGTTCACGCTCGTTCCCTTCAAGGGAGCTGCCATGGCACGGACAGCTTTGCTCGGCGGACACGTGTCGGCAGGCACAATGGCGCTGAGCCAGACCACAAAATTCAAGGACGACTTGCGTGTCCTTGCCGTTTTGTCGGACGAGCGTTCGCCTTTCCGCCCCGAAGTTCCAACGGCAAAGGAGCTCGGCTATGACGTCCAGATGTCGTCACTGCGCGGCATCGTCGCTCCGGCAGGACTGGACGCCGAGGCCGCTGACAAACTCCGGGCCGCGCTGAATGCCGTTAACGAAAACCCGGACTTTCAGAAGATGATGGCCAAACAGGGTAACCCCATCGCCTTCATTTCCGGAGATGCCTTCGAACAGCTTGCGAAGAAGCAGGGCGACGTTGCGCAGGCAATCTGGGACGAAACCCCCTGGAAATGACGGGCCTGCCTTGAATGCACGCCCTGAACCCATAAGAACTCGAAGGAGGAGTAAAATCATGAAACTCACAACTCTCGCCGCCGCAGCCGCACTGCTTGCATCCACGGCGATTGCGCAGGCCACTGACTGGACCGCGTACACCTATTCGTCGGTTTCGACGACATCCGCCGTCAAGGGCATGAAGCGTATCACCGAGCGTGCTGCTGCGGAAACCAACGGTGATCTGAACATTGATCTGCACCTTGGCAAGACCCTGCAGATCGCATCGTCAGACATCACCCAGGCCGTTGGCGACGGGATCATCGACATGGGGGCCGATTTCTTCTTTTCCGGCAACGTTCCGGTGGCACGGGTTCTCAACCTGCCGATGCTGATCGAAAACGATGAAGAATGGGCGAAAGCCTACGAGGCGATTGAACCGACCCTGGTCGAGGCTTTCGCGGAACAGGGTGTGGTGTTGCTGGGAGGCTATCGTTATCCGGAACAGACGATTTTCACCACGTTCGAGATCAACAGTCTGGCGGACCTCGAAAGCCACAAGATCCGTGTGACCTCTCCTGAACAGGGACATTTCATCGAAGAGTTCGGCGGTGCGCCGATCACGCTGTCAGGCAGCGAAGTGCCGACCGCCCTGGAGCGTGGCGTGATCGAGGGCGTGCTGACCGCCAGCGCGGGTGGTGCCAAGAACTGGCATGAATTCCTTCCCTACAACTACCGCTTCCCGGTGAACTACGGGAACTCGATGATCATCGCCAATGCCGACAGCTTCGAAGCGCTCTCTCCGGAGACGCAGGAAACACTGCGCAGCATCGTTGCCGAAGAAGGCCCGAAGACGACCGCCGCTTTCCTCGAAGATGAGGAAGTGCAGAAGAAGTCACAGGCTGAAGCCGGAATGACACTGGTTGACATTTCTGACGGCGACCTGGCCGTGGCACGAGAAAAGCTGGCTCCCTATTGGGAAGCCTGGGCGGAAGAAAACGGCCCGGAATATGTGGAAGCTCTGAAAACCGTGCGCCAGGCAATCGGCAAATAAGATGCGAGACGATGGAACCAAGGGATCGGCTTCGGCCGGTCCCATATTTGAAGCGGCCGCACAGGGCACGAAGATCGCAACCGGTATCGTTCTTTCGGCACTGGTCGTTCTCGTGTGCACGGAGGCGTTCCTGCGCAGCGTCTTCAACTACTCGTTGGGTTTCGCCGAGGAGTTGACGGGATATAGCGTCGTGATGCTGACCTTCTTCGGTGCCGCGCTCGCTTTGCGCTTCGGCGTGCTGTTCCAGGTGAATTTTCTCTTCGACAGTTTTCCGGAAACCTTGCGCACCTGGATCATGCGTCTTTTTGTTTCCGTGGCCCTGATCATCTGTTTGGTTCTGATCTGGAAAACAAGCGATCAGGTGCTCAGTTCGTTCGGCCGGAACAAATTTGCACCCACAGTGCTGCGCACACCCTTGTGGGTTCCCCAGCTGCTGATACCGGCCGGTTTCACGCTCATCAGCGTCTTTCTGGTGGAAAAACTTCTTCTTACATTCGACAGTTTCAAGGCGAGGCAGTGATGGAGGTGATCCTTGCATTCGGGCTTCTTATCGGCCTCATCGTGGGCGGCATGTGGGTGCAGTTCGCTGTCGCCGGGGCCGGGCTGTATTATATCTGGCTGCTCAAGGGGTTCGCCGGATGGAAGGCGCTCGGCATTGTAAGCTGGGGCGCGGCCAACAGCTTCACGCTGGCGGCTATTCCGCTCTTCGTGCTGATGGCTGAAATCCTTCTGGGCTCCGGTCTTTCAACGCGGCTTTACAACGGTGTGGCGCCTTTCATGCGCCGTCTGCCCGGTGGGCTGTTGCACACAAACATTGCCGGCAGCGGCATATTCGCGGCCATTTCAGGGGGAAGCGCACCGACGGCAGCAGCCATGTCCACCGTCGCGCTGCCCGAGCTCTCCGCGCGCGGCTACAACACGCGGCTCGTGGCCGGTTCACTGGCCGCCGGAGGCACGCTCGGAATTCTCATCCCGCCTTCGATCACGATGATCATCTACGCCACGTTTACGGAAACCTCGATTGCGCGCTTGTTCGCCGCCGGCCTGGTACCGGGCATCGTGCTGGCAGGGCTCTACATGGGCTTCATTATTCTGCGCGTCTTGCTCAACCCCGACCTCGCACCAAAGGATACGACGCGAAGCACACCAGGGGAGCTTGTCCGTTCTCTTCTTGATATCGTGCCGTTCCTCTTGCTGATTTTCATTGTGCTTGGAAGCATTTACGGCGGATTTGCAACGCCCACGGAAGCCGGTGCGGTCGGTGTCGTCGGAGCGATCGCCATTGCCGGGATATACAAGCGGCTGAGCTGGTCTCTGCTTTCGGATTCCCTAGTCCGCACTGCCTCCATGAGCGGCAATATCCTCTTTATCGTATTCACCTCGATGATCTTTGCCTACGCAACAGCGCTTTCGGGTGTGGGCGAGGACCTCGTCGAGGCCCTGAACAACGCGGAAGTTTCGCGGCTAACCTTCCTGCTCATCATCATGGTGACCTTTGCCATCCTGGGATGCTTCATGGAAGGTCTGGGCATGATCGCGATCATTGTCCCGGTCATCTTTCCGGCACTGATGGCACTTGGCGTGGACCCGATCTGGTTCGGCGTTTTCGTTGTGATCCTGGTGGAACTCGGGCAGCTCACGCCGCCCCTGGGCGTCATCCTGTTTGTGGTTGCCAGCTCATCGGAGAAGGTAAAAGTGGAAGATGTCATCATGGGCACAATTCCCTTCTTCGGCATCATTCTCTTCTTCATGCTGCTGATGATCGCGTTCCCGCAAATCGCGCTCTTCCTGCCAACGCTGACATTCGGATAAAGGTCATGGCTGCAACGTACCCCTTTCCAGAACCTGCGGTCCTTGACGCCGAGGTTTTCACTGAACTTCCGCCGACCCTTCGGTGCACCGGCGTTTCGTCCTATTGGGCGGAGCGCAATCGCCGGGGGCAGACGGCGGACAGCTTTCTGGAAGGGCCGTCTTTCGACCGGGAAGGAAATCTGTGGTTCGTCGATATTCCCTTCGGACGGATTTTCCGCGCCACCCCTGAAGGGGAAATCAGCCAGGTCGCGGAGTATGACGGCCAGCCGAACGGCTTGAAGATCCATGAAGACGGCAGGATTTTCATCGCGGATTTCCAGAACGGCATCATGCAACTCGACCCAAACAGCGGCAAGGTCACCCATGCGCTGCGCGATTGTGATACGGAAGGTTTCAAGGGCTGCAACGACCTGCATTTCGGCAAGGATGGGGCGCTCTATTTCACGGATCAGGGTCAAACCGGGCTGCAGGATCCAACGGGCCGGGTTTATCGCTGGCAGCCCGAAACCGGTGCGCTGACCTGCCTGATCGACAAGGTGCCGAGCCCCAACGGGCTGGTGCTCGATATCGCTGAACACACGCTCTTTCTGGCTGTCACCCGGGCCAACGCCGTTTGGCGATTGCCGCTTTCGGTCAGCGGCCGCGTCAACAAGGCCGGCCTGTTCATCCAGTTTTCCGGTGGCCGGGCCGGGCCGGACGGTTTGGCGCTAACCTCACAGAATGGGGTCGTCGTTTGCCAGACCGGCATGGGGTTGGTCTGGGTACACGACGCTCTTGGGCGGCCGATAGCCGTTGTGCGTTCGCCGCGCGGCCTCGGCACCACGAACTGTGCGTTCGGCGGACCTGGCGGCCGCTCGCTCTTCATCACGGAGTCCGATAGCGGGAGCATTCTTAAAGTCGATTTTCCCGAAAAACTGGGTATCTCCGGGGCGCCGATGTTTTCGGGCGCTTGCGGATAAGGCGCTCAGGTCGGGTCAAGAATATCTTTGCTGACCTCGTCCAAAGCCCGCAAACCGAGAAGCCCGAGGTCGCGGTGGACCTCGGTCTTCAATATGTCGATTGCTCTGGTGACCATCTGCTGACCTCCGACGGAGGCCGCAAACAGCATGGGGCGGCCGACGAAGACAAAGTCTGCCCCCAGTGCCAGCGCTTTCAAGACGTCCGTACCGCGCCGGAAACCGCCGTCGACCATCAGGGCCATGCGGCCTGCTTCCGGCAGGGCGGCCTTCAGCGCCCGCACGCCACTGATTGCAAAATCGAGCTGCCTGCCACCGTGATTGGACAGGATGACACCGTCGCAGCCGAGCTTGCGGGCGCGTGCAACATCTGAGGCGGCCAGGAGCCCCTTGATCACCAGCCGGCCTTTCCAGAGGTCGCGGATCAGCTTCACATGCTCCCAGTTCAGGTGATCCTTGCGGCCAAAATCCCGCACCGCTTTTTTCGAGATGATTGGCGCTCCGCGTTCGGCATAGGAGTTCTCGAAATGCGGCATGCCGCGCGCCATCAGGCTTCTCACGAACGTGCCGAATACCCAGCGTGGGCACCGGGCGAAATCCCAGATCATGCGCGGTGACGGCCGCAACGGGGTGGAAAAACCTGCACGCAGAATGTTTTCCCGATTTGCCAGAACCGCTGTGTCGGCGGTCAGGACGAGAGTCCCGTATCCGGCGTGTGCCACCCGGCCGACCAGCGCGCCAATGCGATCCGCCTCACCGGGGAGGTAGGCCTGAAACCAGGCCTCGGGATTGACCTCCAGCACCCGCTCCATGGGCGTTAGCGAAGATCCGCTGAGGACAAAAGGTATCTGGGCATCAGCAGCGGCGCGCGCCAGGACCACATCGCCGTCCAGCGCAATCAACGCGGAGATACCCATCGGAGCAATACCGAAGGGCGCCTGCCATGTCTGACCCAGAAGCGGGCGTGCGATCGTGCGTCCTTCGACGCCCCGAAGCACCTGTGGCACCAGCCGAAACTCGGAAAATACGTCCCGATTGTCGGCATAGGCCGAGGATGTTTCCGAAGCCCCGGCCACATAACCGAACAATGGTCTTGGTAGACGGCGGCGCGCGGCAGCTTCGAAGTCATCCAGGTTCAGGAACATGTCATGGCCTCTGGAAGCCGTACAGCCTTTCGGGATTCAACCATGTGCAGGCATGAAACTGCTCCGCGGACATCGCGCGCCTGAGAAGGTCAAGCATGGGTGGAATCTCGGGCAGGGGCGATTGTGTCATCACATGCGGCCAGTCGCTGCCCCAGATGCATTGCGCGGGATAGTCTTGTGCGATCTGCTCCACAATGGATGTCAGGTCATCATAGTGCCCGATCCTATGACTGACGCGTGTCGGCGAAAGCTTGACCCAGACCCGTCCTGAATCCATCAACCGGCGCAGCCTGAAAAAATCGTCCGGCCTGGCCGGGTCAATATGCGCGATGTGATCGAGAACCAGTTGCACGGTTTCCGGCAGATGAGCCAGTTGTCTGGAGATTTCGTCCAAACTCGCCGGCTCTGTGTTCAGTTCCAGATGCCAGCCAACGGATGAGGCACACCGGGCAAGATCCTGCAGCTTATCTAGCTCGCTTTTTCCAAGTCTGACCCGATCCTGCATCCTGATGGCCCTGACGCCTGCCAAATGTAGCGCTTGCAGATCGGCGTTGCCGGGATCGACATTTGCAACACCGCGCAGCGCAAGGTCCGTTTTCTGTCCCAATGTGCCGACAAGTCTGCTGTTGTCGGTTCCGTCGACGGAGGCCTGGATTATGACTGCGCGTCTGACCCCGAACGGCGTTGCTTCCTGCGCATAGTCGGTGATGTCCACCGGTGGCGGTGCATAGGCTCCACGGGTGGGCTCCGGAACTTTGGAAAAGGAATGGATGTGGCAATCACAGATCATGCCAAGATTTTCCGTTTCATCCATTGCTGTCGTCGGTCCCGTTTTTAAAATGGAAGAAAGTGCTCGCAGCGGTGCAGGCCACGATCAGGGCAAGCAGAATGAGCGTAATCGGCGAGTCCGCAAAAATCCGGAAGCTTCCGCCGCTGGTCAGCAACGCCTGACGTACGCTTTGTTCAAAAGGATGCCCCAGAATCAGACCGATGAGCAGCGGTGGCAACGGAAACCCGCTGCGACGGAACAAAAATCCAAAGACACCGGCACCCAGCATCACCCAGACATCAAAGAGGCTGTTGTTGACCGAAAATGCTCCGAACAAGGCCAGAACCGCGATGGTTGGCAGCAGGTGCCTTGGACGAATGCGCGTCACATGCACGGCCACGCGGAAGAGCAGCAGGCCGAGGATGACTGTGGGGATGGACGACAGCAGGAGGGCTTCGAAAATGGCGTAGACCTCCAGGCCATTCTTTTCAAAAAGAAATGGTCCGGGCGCAAGGCCATGCAACATGAAAGCCCCGAGGATCACGGCCGTTACCGCATCCCCGGGAATGCCGAGCGCCAGAGTGGGCACGAGAGCGCCACCCGTTACGGCATTGTTGGCCGCTTCGGGCGCCGCAATCCCTTCCGGCGCTCCCTTGCCAAAGGTATCCGGTTCCTTGGAGCGGGTGCGCGCCAGATTGTAGCTCATGAATGCCGGAACCGTGGAACCGACACCCGGCAGAATGCCCACAAATGTGCCGATCGCGGAAGAATAAAGAAGCGTCAGCCGCATGCGCCAGAATTCGGCAAAGCTGACATGGGAGGACCGCAGCGCCGGTGTTTCGTCAGTGTTCACGTCCGCTATGCGGTTAAACACCTGCAACAGGACCTCGGACATGGCAAACAGTCCGATCAATACCGGAATGAGCTGAAACCCGGATTCCATGGCAAAGGAATTGAAGGTGAAGCGCGGTGTTCCGCCGATCGGGTCGAGACCGACAAAACCGGCGCACACACCAACCAGAACCATGATCAGCGAATCCAGTTTGGAACCTCCGCCCAGAAGCACGATCACCAGGAGGGCAAACAGCATGAGCACGGCCATTTCAGCCGGCCCGAAATCAAGTGCCAGCCGCGCAAGCGGTTCGGCCAGCGCCATCAGAATCAGACAACTGAAGATATTGCCGAATACGCTGGCAAAGAGCGCCAGCCGCAAGGCACGCCCTCCCTCGCCGCGTTGTGCCATGGGAAACCCGTCAAGCGCGGTTGCCGCCGAAGAAGGCGTGCCCGGCACATTGAGGAGAACAGCCGAGATCGATCCGCCGAAGATGGCTCCCTGATAAACGCCCAGCAACAGAATGAGCGCCGGAATGGGCTGCATGGCGAATGTGACCGGGATGAGCAGCGCAATGGCCATGGTGGGCCCCAGCCCCGGAATGGCCCCGATTATGATGCCGGTAATGATGCCGGTCAGTGCCGCAGCGAGGATCCACAGATCCAGCAGTTGCAGAAATGCGTCCCAAAGCAATTTGGAAATCCTTACCTGGATCTGACACGAAAGCCGTCAGGGCAGCGGGACATTCAACCCGTAGCGCCCGCCGTAATAGACCGCGAAGGCCACAACCAAAGGAAGGCCGATCACGAAAACAGGCCGACGTTCCCCCAGTGCCAGCGTGGAGACAAATGCAACGAAGACGGCACCTGGCAGAAAGCCGAAATACGTCATCGACCACAGTGCAGCGGCCGACGAAAGCACCACTATCGCAACCCGCACCTGACTGCGTGCCGGACCAACCGGCATTTCCGCCGAATTCAGGTTCAGCACAAGCCGCAACGCGGCGGCCACCGCCAACAGACCGAGAACCACCATGGGAACCGTGCGTCCATCCGGCCATTGGTTTCCGAAGCCGAACACCTGAATCTGAGTGTCCGCCACGTACAGACCGGCAAGCGCGCCGACCAGCAGGAGAATACTGGTCAGCGCTGGCATACCCGGCTGAAGGCGCTTTGCCACCGAGCGAGCAGTCATTTAGTTGGATTGCCCCATTTCCTTGGCGATTTCCTGATAGGCCGTGAAATTCTCGGCAATCGTCTTCTTCAAGTCTTCGCCAGACATGATGCGAACCGGCTGACTGAGCTTGGTCATGAATGACTTGAACTCATCGGAACTGGCCACTTCCGTGAAGGTCTCTTCCAGCTTCGCAAGAATTGCCGGATCGGTTCCAGCCGGCGCGAGGATGCCCACGATCGAGGGAAATTCGGCGTTGTAGCCAAGGTCCTTGAGCGCTGGCGCATCAGGAAATTCCGGGTCGCGCGTTCCGTCCAGAACCGCCAGAAGGCGAAGCTGATCGTCTTTCACCAAATCGCGATAAGCCGGCACAAGCGCAACGTCGACATGACCTCCCAAGACGGCGGCCGTTGCCGCAGAAGCACCGTCGAAAGGTACGTGCTGAAGGGCACCGCCGGACTGGTTGGCAACAGATGCGAACGCCAGATGCGCTCCGCCCATGGCGCCCGCGGTGCCATAGGTCAAGGCCGAGCCGGACTTGGAGGCTTCGATCAGGTCTTCAAAACTCTTGTATGGGGAATCCGCTTTCACGAGCACGCCGTGATAAGGGCCGGAATAGTTCAGAACCGGAGCGAAATCCGTCAATGTGTCATAGCCAACCGGGCGCAGGGCAGGCGTGACGAAGGAAGGCGACGACGTTGCTGCGATGAGCGTGTAGCCGTCGGGATCCGCCGCAGCAACCGCACGCATGGCATTCGTGCCGCTGCCACCCGGCATATTTTCGACAACAACCGGCTGACCCAGCAACTTTTCTGCCTGTGATGCCAACTGACGCGCCGAAGTGTCGGTCGTTCCACCGGCTCCGTAAGGAATGACGATCTTGATAGCACGGCTCGGATAGTCATCCGCCGCATGCGCGGCAAAGGGTGAGAGCAGCATGGTTGCGGCAAGCGCAAGGCCGAAACGGCGTGTGATTTTCATGTTTTCCTCCACAAGTGACCGCTCTCACCGGCGCCAAATCATGAACGCAGGAAAACTGAAGCGATCAGAATTTCTTAATTTCGACACTTCGTAACGCAATCCCATTGGCGTAGTCGATACACCGAATTCGGTCACGAGCTTCATCAGCCTAAAGAAGTGTCAGCCTCCAGGGCCGCATCATATGCGGAGTTGCGCTTAACAAAAGCGCGTAATTTTTCACATTAAGATTAGAAAAACTGCATCAAAGCAGGCGGATTTGTACCGCGCGTGTCGCAAAGTGCCTTGAATTTTCCCTCCGGAAAGAACGCTCCTTTATCTGAAGGTCAACGGCGTTTCGCATCCTACGTTCGAACTGACGTGCATTTAAAGCGCGAGACAAAGCAAGTGCTGGCGCCTGAGAACTGTGCTAGCATTTCCTAAGATCAAAATCGCGAGGAGGAGCGGGATTTTGTTGCACGACGCCCTCTTGCGGGATGCCGGAGGTCGGTTGATCCGCCACGGATCCGCCACGCGGTCCGCAGATTGGGACGAGGTGGAGGCCTTCTGCCAATCGGTCTACATGCCTTACAGGGTGCGGCCACTGGTGAGGTTTTCACGCCCGGACGCCACAATGATAAGTGCTCGTGCAGGGCGCCTGACCATGACGCGTTTTTCCTACGGCACGGGAATCCATCTCGACCAGTTCGATCCGCAGGCCGGAAACATTCTCGTGCTGAACACGTTGCAAGGGGCGCTTGACCACCAGACGGATGGCGGATCGGTCGCCGCCGGCGCCGGGGACAGTTTCGTGGTGGATTGTTCGCGAACGGAATACTGGCTGGAAGGCAATCCAGACCATATGCAACTGAACCTGACCATCCCGCATCAAGTCATCGCCGAGACGGCAGAACGCTGGTTCGGTTTCGTACCGGATGACGGGTTATGGACGCGGCGGGTCAAGTTCGGTGGACCGGGCTCAACCTGGTTGTCGTTACTGGACTACGCAGCGCGGACGTTGGTTCAGGCCGGCAGCGGTGCAAGCGATGCTGCCATGGCGCGTCACATCGAAGAGATGCTCTGCGTCGAATTGCTCCGGCAGTGGGCCGGGGCGGCGGGATTTTCCCTGCAAAATGGCGCGCGCTGTGCGGCTCCCGGATATGTCCGCCGGGCAGAGGAAATCATGGAAGCCGAAGCCCGCGAAGCCCCCTCCATCGGCGATGTCGCCCGGCGTGTGGGCGTCTCGGCGCGGACGCTTTCGGGTGGGTTCAGCCGGTTCCGCGGCCTGTCGCCGCGTGCCTTCCTTGCGGCGCGACGGCTGGAAGGCTTCCGCAGGGACCTGGAGACGCGACCAGAGGAAGAAACTGTAACCGCGATTGCCAGCACCTGGGGGTTCAGCAATTTCGGCGCGCTGGCCGGGCGCTATCGCGAACGGTTTGGCGAAATGCCCTCGCAGACGCGGGCGCGGGGCGCGCGCAGGTAAATCGGCTTCCGAATTCGGACAGGTCCTGCCGCTGGGTGACAGCCCGGCCCTCATTGGACAGGCATTCTCGGATGCACTGTTCAAGGGAGGACATCATGAAGGACATTCACACCGAAAACCTCGTATCGGCGCTGGACAAGATCTTGCGCGGAGTTACCACGGGACCGGCACGCGTTCCGGGCGTCGTTGCAATGGTCACGAACAGGGAGAACGACATCTACAGCGGCGCGGCGGGAGAACGCCGGCTGGGCGATGAGGAGATGACAGAGGATACGGTGTTTGCCATCTTTTCCACCACCAAGGCCATCACGGGAACCTGCGCGCTGCAATGCGTGGAGGAAGAACTGCTGGATCTTGACGCGCCCGCAAAGGACTACGCGCCCGCCCTCGGCGACCTGCAAGTGCTGGAAGGCTTCGACGCCAACGGCCAGCCGCGCTTGCGCGCGCCGAAATCCGACGTCACGACCCGGCAGCTGATGCTGCACACCGGCGGATTCGGCTACGACTTCTTCAACGAGCTTTACAGGCGCATGGCCGAGGAGCACGGCCAGCCGTCGGTCGTCACGGGTACCCGCGCTGCCATCGAGACCCCACTGCTTTTCGACCCGGGCGAGAAATGGGAATATGGCACCAACATCGACTGGGTCGGGCAGGTGGTCGAGGGTATCCGGGGCAAGCGGCTGGGCGAGGTCATGCGGGAGCGGGTCTTCGACCAGCTTGCCATGGACGAGATCGCCTTTACGCGCTCTGACGCGATGAAGGCCCGTACAGCCACGATACACGCGCGCGGCGAAGACGGCTCGCTGACGCCGATGGATGATTTCGCCCTGCCGGACAACCCCGAGGTCGACATGGGCGGTCACGGTCTCTACGGCACGATCCCCGAGTACATGAAGTTCATCCGCATGTGGCTGAACGACGGCAACGGTCCCAAAGGCCGCGTGCTGAAGCCCGAGACCGTCGAATGGGCGGTGAAGGGCGGTCTTACCCCGCCGCAGAAAGTGGTGATGCTGCCGGGTGTGATCCCGTCGCTTTCGAATGATGCGGAATTCTTCCCGGGCCTCGGCAAGGACTGGTCCTATACCTTCATGGTCAATACCGAGGAAGCCCCCACCGGCCGGCCCGCGGGCGCCATCGGCTGGGCCGGGCTGGCGAACAGCTTCTACTGGATCGACCGTGCCGCCGGCGTGGGAGGTTACTGGGCGACACAGATCCTTCCCTTTGGCGACCCGACCTCCTTTACCGGCTACCTCGATTTCGAGACTGCGGTCTACGACGCGATCCGCAACAGCTGATCTACTCTGCACGGGGGCGGCACAACCGCCCCCGATTTCGTTTTCGCATGTCTTTGGGAGGAGGATGCGTAATGAGCGAGTTCATCAATTACCAGGAACTGCCCGACTGGGTGCCGGGCCGGGTCTTGCTGGCCAGCGACGGGCTCGGCTGGAAGAACGTGGCCTGTCGGTCTTACCACTACGAAGGTCAGGACGTGATCGTGCCGAGCATGAAGGACTTCTTGCTCGTTGGCTATCGCAACGGGGTTACGCCGATGCAGCGCCGCTATGAAGGACGCTGGACCCGTGAGACACTCGGACCCGGCGCTGCTTCGCTTTTGACCCGGGCACAGCGTGTGAACTGGAACTGGATAGAGCCCATCGATGTCACTCATGTCTACCTGTCCGGCGCGCTGGTGGCAGAAGTGGCAAGCGAGGTGCTGGACTGCGCTGTCACGGAGGTGTCTCTCGCCGATGTGCTGCGCACGGAAGACCCTGTCATGACGCTGGCCATGGAGCAGATCGCGCGAGAGGCCGAGACAAAGGGCCTCGGCGGAGCGCTCTATGTCGACAGCGTGTCACGGGCGCTGGTCGTTCATCTGCTGCGGCGCTATGCCGATATCCGAAGGCCGGTCACAGGTACGGATGGTGCGCTGACCGCAACACAACAACGCCAGATCGTAGAGTTCATCGATACCCATCTCGCCAGCGGGCTTGACCTGAAGTCCATGGCGGATGCGCTGGGTCTGACACCCTGCCTGTTCGCCCGCCAGTTCCGCAGCAGCTTCGGCAAACCGCCCTATGCCTTTGTCACCGCACAGCGCATGGCGCGGGCACAGCGCCTTCTTGCATCCACGGATGCACCGATAAAGACCGTCGCACTCGATTGCGGCTTCTCCGACCAGGCCCATCTGACGCGGATGTTCCGTGTTGCCATCGGCAAGACGCCCGCCGTCTTTCGGCGGCAGACTCAATAGGCCACCGGTCGGCGCCGGACGCAATGGTCAAGGCACGGCGGGTCCGAGAGCAAGACCCGCCGCAACCAGGATCACTCTGCCGGTTCTGTCACCACGGGCACCTTTGTCATGGCAAACCCCTCGTAGCCCTTGTCGGCGATCTCCTGGCACTTCGCCCGGTACGTCCCGACGCCGCCCGTGTAGGACAGGACACGGCGCGGTTTGCCCGCCACGTTCGCGCCGTTGTACCAGCTGTTCGTCTTCGCGATCAGCGTGGCATTCGCCGTCTCGTCGTGGTGCCTCACCCAGGCGTCCTCCGCTTCTGCGGTGGGCTCCATCACCGAGGCCCCCTTGGCGCGTATGGCCCTGATGCACTCCGCGATCCACTCGGTCTGCTGTTGCAGGCAAGTGGTCATGTTGCAGAGTGCTGCGGAGGGTGCGAGCGGTGCACCCGTCATGAAAAAGTTGGGAAAGCCGTACTTCTGCATACCCAGGGTGGTGCGGATGTCCTTGTCCCACTCGTCCTTCAGCGTCATGCCGTCACGCCCGTGAATGTCGATCCGAGACAGGGCGCCAGAGCCCGCGTCGAAGCCGACTGCCATGATGATCACGTCGAGCGGGTAGATCGTCCCGTCCTTCAGTTTCACGCCCTCTGGGACGATCTCGGCAATCGGATTTTCCTTCACGGGGACAGCCTGGACGTTGTCCTGCAGGTAGACCTCAAGGTAGTTCGACTCCAGCGGCACGCGGTGGGTTCCGAAGCCATAATCGCCCTTCTTTGGCACGAGGATATCGATCAGCTTCGGGTCCTTCAGCCGGGCTTTCATCTTCTCCCGCACGAACTCGCTGATCTCCTCATTGACCGCCTCGTCGAAGAACATTTCGCCGAAGGACGCCAGCCAGAGTTTCAGCGAACCGTCAGCGTGTGTCTCCTCGAGGATCGCGCGGCGCTCTTCGGGTGTGCAATCGGCCCAGGTGTGCTCGAAGTCGTACTCGAAGCCGGTGAAGGTCCTCGGCAGGTTCGAGGTCAGTTCGTCCCATCGCGCCTTGTAGGCGGCCGCATCGGCCGGCCCGTATTTGGGGTTCTTCATCGGCAGCACATATTGCGGCGTACGCACGAAGACGGTCATCGACCCCACGACAGGCGCAATGGTCTGGATCACCTGGATGCCGGTCGCACCGATGCCGATGACGCCCACGCGCTTGCCGTCAAGATCGAGCCCGGCCTTCGGGTAGCGCCCGGTGTGAACGATCTGGCCCTTGAAACTGTTCTGCCCCGGAAAGCGATCCGTCAACGGCGCGGACAGCATCCCGGTGCAACCGATCAGGAACTGCGTGTCATAGGTATCGCCGGTATCCGTCTCTACCGTCCAGCGCCCCGTGTCCTCGCCGTAGACCGCCTTCATCACCTTGGACGAGAAGGTAATGTCCTTGCGAAGATCCAACCGGTCGGTCACGTAGTGCAACCAGCGCTCGATCTCCGGCTGTGTCGGAAAACGTTCGGACCATGTCCAGTCCTTGTAGAGCTTCTCGTCGAACAGGTACTGGTAGATGTAGCTCTCGCTGTCGAACTTGGCGCCGGGATAGCGGTTCCAGTACCACGTCCCGCCCACGTCGGAGCCCGCCTCAACCCCGTGCACCGCCATACCCATCTCGCGCAGCTGGTGAAGCTGGTACAACCCCGCCACGCCGGCACCGATTACAAGGGCATCAATCTTGCGCTTCATCTCTCTCTCCCATCAAGTTTCATCGCAGCCGGTGCGGCCTCCTTTACCGCGGGACCGCTGCGGAGGATCGAGGCTAGACGTGAGAGAGCCGGCACGTATTGAACGTTTCGTCCTCGCGCTTTGAACGAAACGAACGAGGATACGGGGCCTTTAGAACCAGCGAAGGGTTTCAAGAAGGCCCTGCAGCCAGCCGTCCAGGCGTTTGGTTCCGGCACTGGATGGATGATCGGGAAAGCTTTGTCAGACCACGAAATTTGCGACCAGATGCAGCAGGGGAGAGGACGACGAGTGCTTCTTTTGACCTGTTATGTGCCCGCTAGGTAGCCGCAGGCACATTGAGAAAAACAGTCCGTATGCGCGAGTAGTGAGATCCAAATCACCGTTCACCCTCCCAGAAGGTTCTGGTCTCTCACGGGGCTATACCGGCGTATCTGATTTCAGAAAAATCCACCGTTTCTATCTTGTGCGGAAGGTCACAAATCGTCGGAGGTCAGTAAAGTCCGCGAGGTAAGGCTTGGCAACGGCAGCTTTGTCCAATCAGCCGCCGTCTTGCGGCAACGGCCTTCGCGAATTCAACGAATAGCAGCTTCGCAATTGCATTCCGGTATCATCCAGGCGAGTGGACGTCGGCAAACGGTCGGAGCGAGGCCAGTGAAGTCGATCGGATCACAGCGGACCTGCTGCGCCGTAGCAGATCCTCTTCGGGCTCAAGAAGACCGATGCTGCGCATGTTTCGAACGGCTGCTTTAGCTGAACATTGTCAAGTTCAAAGGTTGCGCTTCGCCAAGCCAGAATGCGTTGCGGGTGTGATCAAGGAGATGATCGTCGCTTTTCCCGTGACAGAAGACAATCAGGTCACCTCGATTTTCCATCAACCAGGGCAACAGCTTCCCGAATTGTTCAGGGCTGCAATCCAGTTGGCAGGATGGCATTGAGTGCGGGCCCACAGGTCGCGAGTGCGCACGCCCCATGTCGACGCCAAACAGCTCTGCGGCTTGCCTGCATAAGCTGTGCGCTGCCTCAGCGGAGGAGGGTTCGAAGTAAACATGGGCGTGAAACCCTGTGATCGTAGATTGCGTCACAGACATTCCAATGTCCTTTCTTGTTTAAGCGTGCGCTTGGGCAGCATCGCTTGTCAGGATCTCAAGCCGGGAACCGTGCCGCTTGCGGTACATTAAGCAGGCCCATGCAGTCTAAATCGGTGCCATGATGCCGGCGGTTATCTCGACATGTTCTTTAAGACGGTCGCCGCCAGCATGCTGCGCGATCACAGCCGGGGAAGGTTGCCAGGATTTGACTTTCCGCTCCAATTTCATTGGAGCGGGAGGTCATGTCGTCCTCATCACATTCGATGACTGTCATGTCATGGCGCTGATACGGCATCTTTCCAAGCAGCGAGACCTGAACCTTGAGTTGCTGGCCCTGGTGAATTGCGCCTGATGGCAAGTCACGAAAAGTCAGGAGACCCAAGGTGACGATTTCGAGATAATCGAGATCTGTCACCACTTTGCAAACCTGTCGCGCCGATGAGGAATAGTGATGGGCCAGATGCACGGCTTTCGTCATGGTGTCATCGTTGACCGTGCCGCATGGAAGCCGTCAGCCGTTTGGACGGCCATGTCTTTCAAGCAAACGCGTGAAGTAAAGGGTATCCGCAACTTCCTCAGATTGCTCTGGCCCCACGATGTTTTTGAGAAGTTCAATGGCAGCTGCGTAACTGACCAAGGATCCGTTGCTGGTCACAACGTTGCTGTCCACCACAACGGTGGCTCCGATGTCGACCTTGACCCAGGGATGGTTCAGCTTCAACCAGACCTCACCTCCGGGATAAGTGGTGACATTGACGCCGTTCAACAGACCCGTCGCGGCCAGGACATAAACCCCGGAACAGTTGCTTGCAATCCAGTCTGCCTGCGTCGCCTGTTCCGTGACAAATGCCATGAAGTCCTGATCCTCAAGAATGGGGTCCATGTCATAGCGGCTTCCGACGATGATCACATCCAGATCAGGTGCATTTGCAATCCCGTAATCCGCCTGCAGGGTCAGCCCTTCATGGGTCGTGACCAGGCCGGCCTCTGGCGCGATGGTGACAATCTCATAGCCTGCGATGATCTCGTTTTCGATGGCAACACCAAAGACCTCGAGCGGGGCAACCACATCGCTGGTCAGAACGCCGTCAAACAACATCACTCCGATCCGCTGCGGGGTATCATCCTCGGCCAGGGAGGGCTGCGCCCCGACAAGCAGCGCAATCAAGATCGTGAGGCATTGAAACACAACTCTGACGGGGTCAGGGAGGAATGACGCCGTGCGCAATCGTAGTGAAAGAAGTGCTGGGTTTGGAAGGCAGTTTTCTCGCGTCATGAGAAGCCCTTGATCCTTGATGGGTAAAGAGGAAGGAGATGCGCCGGACGGAAGCGCCGGCGCATCCGAGTTCGTGTTTGAACGGCTAAAGCTGTGCCATTGCGGCGCTGAACTGCGCCTCTGGGTCAGCAGTCACCATGGAAGGCTGGAAGCGGATGAACCGAGCCTCTTTCACGCCGATTTTGTGCAGCCACCATTCCAGATAACGTGCATGGAAATCCTGGCCAAAGCGCGGATCAATACCGGGTTCCCAAACCGCGCTGGAGACAATCACTGTCGCCGTCTTGCCCGTCAGAAGGCCGCTATACCCTGTTTCCGGTGCAAAACCGTAGAGCATTCCAGGCTGCGTGATGATGTCGATATATTGCTTCAAGCGATAGGGAATACCGCTGTTCCACATGGGCACATTGAATACATAGTGATCTGCTTCAATGAACCGGTTGGTGATTTCGGTCAAATGGGACCAGTTTGCCCTTTGATCATCGGTCATCTCTCCCTCGCCAAAGAGGGTCATCTTGGCTGCGGCCCAATCACCATCAAATTGCGGCAACGGCTCGTCCCAAAGATCGAGCGTGTCGATCTTCAAGGTGGGGTCGGCCGCGACCCGTTTTTCAATATGGGCCAGGGCAAGCGCGCGTGACTTTGACTTTTCACCGCGCGGCGAGGCGGAAATGTGCAGGAGTTTCGACATTCTGGCTTAGTTCCCTTTGATTTGTGCCCACTCACACATGCAGCGCGTCACTGGCGCAAAGCTTCCAGATCGATCTCGACATCGACGACCGGGCCAAGACCAAACGCCTTCAACTGGTTCATTCCGAAATCGGTGCCATCGATGGTTGCAGTTGCTGAAAAGCCGGTTTTGATTGTCGAAGCGTCCCAGGGCAGTGGCATTTCATTGTTCCAAACCACGTCCAGCGCGACTTCGCGGCTCACTCCGATCATGGTCAGGTCGCCATAGACAATCGCCGTCCGTTCACCCGTCTGCTCGATCCGGGTGCTGTCGAAGGTAATTTCAGGGAACTCGACAATATTCAGAAAATCGGCACCGCCCATGTCGCGGTCGCGTTGTTCAGAATTGGTGTCGAGGCTTTCGGACTTAATCACAACGGAGACAGAACTGTTGGTGACGTCGTCCTTGTCAAATGAGATGTCACCCGAAACATTTCGAAAAATGCCGCGCGCGTTGGCCCATCCGGCGTGATTGACGCTGAAGGTGACCCAGGTGTGATCTTCATGGACAGTGTAGTGGTCGGCAGCATGCGCCACAGGAGACGTCGTGATGAACAGAGCAGCTGCAATGGCCTTACGTGAGAAGACAGACATAGTTGATCCTTTCAAGAGGGGGGTGGGTGGTTAAAGGGGTCAGAAATTTCGCAGCGCCAGCAGGATGGCGGGGATCCCCGCCAACATTGCGAGCGCTGCAAAAGCAAAGGGTTGAACAAGCATGGGCAAGCGAGAGAGTTTCGCGTCCGCGAGCGGCAGTCCCGCCATCGCAAGAAGGAGCAGATAAGCTGCTGTGCTGAGATTGGTCGCAAAGGTCGACAGCTGGACAAGCAGGATCAGCAACCCACTCTGAACGACCCAGGTCATCATCGGATGGCCCTGGTTCGGCGACCCGTTTTTCAGCGTGGCAACAAACATCGCCAGGGCATATCCGGCCAGCAGCGCAGACAACGACAGCAACACCTGCCCCAATCCAAGAAAGCCACCCAATAAGGCAAGGACGCTTGCCGTCACGCTCATCGCCAGGTGTGCGACGGGCCAGGTAAAGGGGGATCGGGACAGATCTGGTGCTTTCGCCAGCATTGGCGTCCAGACAGCAATTGTTCCCAAAGGCAGAAGCCAGGTCCAGTCAAGCCGACCCGCAGTCAAGGGGCGCAGGACTAGCCATAAAAACGTGACCGCTGCAACAACGGCCAGAAGGGCGGCGCGGCGATATGAGACCTGATTGAAAGCAATGAGCCCGAGCACCGGAATTGCCGCGAGCGCATAGGCAACCTTGTGTTTGGATGTAATCGCAGGAAATGGCGGGAAGCCTTCGTGCAGGAGGTAGATGGCCGCAATGGCGAGACCCATCGTGACTGCCGATACCCTGGGTTCAGCGAAAGCACGTTCCTCGACGAACCCAAGGCCAGATCCAAGAGCGATTGGAGCGACAAAAGCGATAATTATGTCAGCTACATCCATCAGTCTGCCCGATTTCTATAAATTTCCTTCTGGGCTAGACTTAAAGATTTCGCTTTCGTTGATTAAGATGGCTTTCATTGAATGATTATCGCCATTATGGTGTAAATCATGGACCGTATCGATCTTCTGAAAACCTTTCTGAAGGTGGCCGACACCGGCTCGTTCACGGCGGCTGCCGAACGGCTGGACATGACGCCTCAGCTGGCAAGCAAATACATCCGCGCGCTTGAATGCGAATTGGGCGCGCAACTGTTTCACCGGTCCACAAGGCGGGTGAACATGACCGAAACCGGGGTTGCATTCTATGACCGGTGCGCGCGGCTGGTGGAGGACTTCGAGGAGCTCAAAGCCGATGTGCGTCAGGAGCATTGCTCGCCGCGCGGGCAGCTACGTTTGACCGCGCCCCATTGCTTTGGCGGAAAATATCTGGTGGAGGCTCTGGCAGACTTCTCCGCCGAACATACGGAAATCTCGGCAACGCTCGATTTGACGGATCGCTATGTCAATCTTCTGGATGAAGGGATTGACCTGGCCATTCGGATCGGAAACTTGGAGGATTCCTCTTTGCTGGCCCGGCAGATCGGGATGGTTCCCGTTGTCCTTTGCGCCAGCCCTGAATACATCGCGAACGCGCCCGATCTGAATAATCCCAATGATCTTGAAAATCACGCCTGCATCATCGATACGAACTTCAAATCCCAAAACAAATGGACATTTCTGGTAGATGGGCAGCCAGTGACCTACCAGGTTGAAGGGCGTCTCAAGGTCAACAGCGCAAGCGGTGCGCGGACCTTGGCTTTGAAAGGGCAGGGCCTCTTGTTGTCACTGCAATATATGGTGGATGATGATATCAAGTCGGGGAGATTGATACCGCTGTTGCCAGACTACATGGCGACCAAGCTGGCCATCAATGCGGTTTACCCACCCACCCGCCATCTTTCAGCAAGGGTCCGACGCTTCATCGATTTTATGGCAGACCGGTTCAAGCATCTTAAATAGGTGGGCGCACGATCATTGATGCCGTCTGGTTGCAGGTCAAGAATGTGACCCCGTGAAAGGCACCGCCAACTTGTGTTGGTTGGGCGATCTGCGACGAGGCCCCCCAAAATTTCAATGCCCTCGAGGCGCAGTGGGAGGACTTGAGTTCGCCCGAGAGAGAATGCGCCATTGGATCGGTCGCAAGACGCTGATCGTGGCCGAGTAAGGAGAAAAATCAATGCATTGCCTGACAGTCATCTATCCGCAACCCGACGACACCGAGGCTTTCAAGAGTTACTACGAAGACAAGCACCTGCCTCTGGTAAGACGTCTGCCGGGCCTGCGCAGTATGCACCATGCCTTTCCCGAAGCGATGGGCCCGGCACAGGTGTTCTGCATCTTTCAGGCCTATTTCGACGATGCGCAGGCCTTCGAGGCCGCAATGACTTCGGACGCGGGTCGCGAGGTGGCCGGTGACGTCCCGAACTATTCGCCGAAAGGTGCCCAGGTCTTCCATTTCCCCGTGGAGACTGTTCACGAAAAAGCCTGATCCCGCCGAGTTCATCATACCCCGTCGCGCTTCACGACGGGGGCGACGGTTCTGACCTGAACCGAGTTGAGATGACATCGTCGCGGGCATGACCGCGAAAAGTTTTACCTTCGTCAGCCTGGCGCGACCGCCGGATCGCCGTTTGATTTTGGGGCCGGCGGGCCCGTGTTGAGACCCTGCCTTCAGTGCATAATGGCATTGCGCGTATCCGCGGGGATCGGTTAGCGTGCTCCGTGGAGGAGGCTTGTGTGTCTCAACAGGAAGTCATGTCAGATCCGGGCGGCTTCAGTGCCGCTACCCCGGTGTCGATCGAGTGCGCGCGCGATCGGCTGGTGGAAGTGTGTGGCAATTTCGAAATCTTGCCCCATGCCAAGAGCGATCATATCACCGGCGCCATAGACTCTCGGATTTTCGGACAGTTCAACGCCGCGGTTGTGGCCACCCGGGTCAGCTCGGTCTGGCGGGATGAGCGGATGATCCGCAATGATCCGGCGCGCAACCTGTTTCTCATCTATCAGCAAAGCGGGCGCAGCGTCATCCGGCAAGGCGACACGGAGAGCCTTATGCAGCCGGGCTCTTTCCATCTGGTCGATTCCGCGTTCCCCTCTCAATTCCGGTATGCCGATGAGACAACACGCAAGATTTCGGTCCATCTGCCACGCGAGGAAACTGTGCGCCGATTGGGACAGACCTGCATTGGCGGGGTGGCAATCGATCGATCAGATCCACTGAACGTGGCGCTTGAGGCGGTGCTGGTGAAGCTGCTCTCGGCGGGGGCGGATACGGCCGGACGTCTGTCGGATACGCTGGTGGAGCTGCTTGGAACCTATCTGAGGTGCCGTGAGACGCAGACGCCGAGCTTGGAGACCGAGGAGATGGCGCGCCTGCGGCAGGCCCGCGACCTGATCGAGCTGAAAGCGCGCGACCCAAACTACTGTCTGGAAAGTCTCTGCCGCGACCTGGGCATGTCCCGCCGGTCTGTGCAGCGGATCTTTTCGAAGGTCAACGAAACCCCCTCAAGGGCAATTCAGGAGGTGCGGCTCGCCTGGGCGCATCGCCAGCTGTCCTCCGACCCGCAGCGGACAGTCGCCGATATCGCCTTCGCTTCGGGCTTCAACGACCTCTCGCATTTCCATAAAAGCTTCCGGACGCGCTACGGCGACGCACCAGGGGCCATTCGCAAGAAGGCCGGCTCCACCGCCTAGGTTGCGGACGCATAAATGAAGGCGAAATGGCATGAGAATAACGAAACCGCGTTAGGAAGGGTGCGCGGAGCGGGCTTTATGCCCGGTCAAGCATTCTGACGACATGCGGTGAAGCCATCTTCATTCATGAGTTCACACCTTGGAATACCGCCCGCCCATCGGGCAGGGCGAGCGGTGCCGGGAGGCCACGTTCGACGCTTGAGCGTCAGCCGTGGGAAGCCTTGATCATGTCCGCGGCCTTTTCGGCCACCATGATGACGGGCGCGTTGGTATTTCCTGCCATGACCTTTGGAAACACGGAGGCGTCGACAACACGCAGGCCTTTGATGCCGCGAACCCGAAGGTCCGGGTCGAGCACTGCCAACTCTCCAGTGCCCATAGCGCAGGTTCCGTTCTGGTGGTGATAGGACATCACCGCCGAGCGCGCATATTCGGCAAGTTCCTCGTCGCTTTGAAGCTCTTCACCCGGATAGATCTCCCGGCCCTTCCATTCGGCGAGCGCAGGCTGCGCCGCGATCTCGCGCATCTGACGGATCGACTTCACCAGAATGTCAACGTCGTGCATATCCGAAAGCACCTTCGGATTGATATGCAGCTGATCGTCGATAGAGCTTCCCGAGAGCCGGATTTCGCCATGGGACGCGGGCTGCACGCCAGAGGCATTCAGCGTGAAGGCATTGCCCGTCGGCTGTTCCATCTCGGGGGTATAGTAGGGCACGTGGAAAAACAGCGGCTGCATGTCAGGCCCCGGGAGGGCGTCATCGGAGCGGATGAAGACATGCGCATGCAGCACCGTGATCGCCATGTCGCTAGGAGCAGGAATTTCCTTCTTGCCCTCGAAGATGACCGGACACAGCGTGTGGTCGTTCAGGTTCTTGCCCACACCCGGAAGATCCTGGCGGACCTTGATGCCCAGCTCTTCAAGGTGATCACGAGGTCCAATGCCGGACATCATGAGAATGCGCGGGCTCTCGATCGCACCGCCCGAGACGATCACTTCGCGGTTGGCCGAGACCCGCCGCGTCTCGTTTTCCTGAAGGTATGTCACGCCGGTGGCCCGGTCCCCTTCAAACTCCACGTTGAGCACGCGTGCATCAGTGATCAGCGTCAGGTTTTCGCGCTCCAGCGCCGGGCGCAGGAAAGCCACGGCGGTTGACGCACGTTCACCGTCCTTCGTGTTCAGATCGACATAGGCCACACCGTCCTGTTGCGCGCCGTTCGTATCCTCGTTGAAAGGATAGCCGGCCTCCTGCGCGGCCTCGACCATGGCACGCGTAAGCGGGTGCGGCTCGTAGTCGGCGGTGACATGGAGCGGTCCGCCTTCACCGTGGTATTTGTTGGCGCCGCGTGAGAAGTCTTCGGATTTCTTGAAGTAGGGAAGCACGGACTCATAGTCCCAGCCCTCGCATCCGAAATCGCTCGCCCAGGCGTCATAGTCGGACGCGTTGCCACGCACATAGATCATGCCGTTGAGAGACGAAGAGCCCCCCAGCGTCTTGCCGCGCGGCCAGAATAGCTGCCGGTTTGCAGCGTGTTCCTGCGGGACTGTCTGGTATCCCCAGTCATACTTGGTGCCCCACAGCTCAATGAGCCGCATCGGGGTCGAGATCATCTCGGTGCTGTCCGGCCCGCCAGCCTCGATCAGCAGCACGCGGGCCCCGTCTTCGCTGAGGCGGTTCGCCAGCACACAGCCGGCCGAGCCCGCGCCGCAGATCACGTAGTCATAGCTCTGCTCCTGCGCGTCGACAGGGTTCACGCTCGCTCCCAGCAGTCCGCCGCCGAGGCTGAGGACGCCCGAAGCGACCGCTGTACGGCCGATAAATGATCGACGGGTGAGATGGGTGTTCTTTGTTTCGGTCATGAGGCTCCTCCCTTGGAACATGAATTGAATGGGGTCGCGCCTCCCTGCGCGGCCCCGGTGTGCTGTCGGATCAGGAAAAGACGACCTGGATGTCGGTGTATTCGGCAAGACCCATTTCGCCGAACTCCACACCGAGTCCCGATTGCTTTAAGCCGCCGAACGGGGCATTGGGCTGGATTGCACCGTGCTTGTTGATCCACACCGAGCCGCATTCCATCCGCGACGCCAATGCGCGAGCAGCTTTCTTGTCGCTGCTCCAGATCGAGCCGCCGAGGCCTGTTTCCAGAGCATTGGCGGCAGCGATTGCATCTTCGACGTCGGAGTAGCTGATAATAGGCAGGGCAGGGCCGAACTGTTCCTCGTCGACCAGTGCATCTCCGTTGGAAAGCCCTGCAATAAGTGTGGGTGGAAAGAAAAGCCCCTCGCCAGGCGTCCCCCCCAGAAGGACCCGACCCTTTGTCTTGGCGTCGTCCACGAGGCGCTTCAGCTTGTCGAACTGCGCCTGGTTCTGCACCGGTCCAAGAATGCTTGCCTCATCCATCCCGTCACCAACCGGGATGTTCCGGGCATAAGCCACAAGCGCATCGCAGACCGCGTCATGAATGCTTTCGTGCACGTAAAGGCGCTTCATCGCGGCACAGGTCTGCCCGTTGTTGATGAAGGCGCCCCAGAACAGGTCCTCGGCGATAGCCTCGGGGTCCGCATCCGGCAGAACGATCCCGGCATCATTGCCGCCCAATTCCAGCGTCAGCCGCTTCATGGTTTCCGCGGCGCTCTTCATCACGCGCTGTCCGGTTGCGCAGGAGCCGGTGAAGACGATCTTGCGAATATCCGGGTGGGCCGACATCAGCGCGCCGAGGTTGACCGCCTTGTCATCCCCCGTGACGATATTCAGCACCCCCGGCGGCAGCAGTGCACTGACGAGTTCCACCATGCGCAGGGTCGCGAGCGGGGTATTGGGCGATGGCTTGATGACAACGGTGTTGCCGGTCCGCAGTGCCGGCAGCACGTGCCAAACCGCGATCATCAGCGGGAAGTTCCACGGGGTGATCGAGCCGACGACGCCAAGCGGCCGGCGGTGCAGCGTGAGAAAGCCGTTCTCGTCGTCCTGCAGCACCTCAACCGGCAGCGAAAGTTCCGCCGTATGGGCGGCCCAGGCCTGGGCGCCACCAACCTCCCAGCGGGAGCCGGCCCCGTTCAAAGGTTTGCCTTGTTCACGCGTGATCAGTTCGGCCAGCTCTTCGCTGTTTTCGGCAAGAACCTGGACAATCCGGCGGCAGATGTCCTGACGCGTCTCGTCAGACGTCGCGGCCCAGGCCGGGAATGCATCCTTCGCTGCGGCGACGGCCTTGTCGAGGGTCGCCTCGGTCGCATTCGGGGCGTGTCCCACAATCTCTCCGGTGCTTGGATTGCGCACTTCGAATGTTGAATCCGTGGCAGCCTGCGCGCCGTTGATCGTAAGTGTCCTGTCGAGCATTTAAGTCTCCTCCCTCCGGGCGCTTGGATCCGCGCCGTCCTTTTTCGTGTCGAGAGTACCGGGAGACCGACGATGGCGTCTTGGCAGGCTGTGCCAGCTGTTATGGGGAATCGCGCCAAGCAGAAGCAGGGACGCTGTTCCGTTCCATGCAACCCGAGTTTTTCAACGGAAATGGGCGGAGAGCGGACTTTTGCTGCGGTCGATACGAATGACCGGAAAGGGGCGGGTTGGCAGCTAGCGGCCGTCAATCGAGAGAAGCCGACTTTCGCCCATAGTTTTCGTGTCGGCTCTTCCTGGCAGTTTTTGTCGTTCACGTCTTCTGCTGCGATGAGCAGACTATTGTCGCTGTTCGGAACCCCATCTTCCCCGGATCTCTTCGTTCCAGCAGACCCTCATGGCGTCGACAAATGAGGCTTGGAATTTTCCCAAATTGTATAATTGTTGACAATCCTACAATATGGCTGCTCAATGCTGTGTCGAAAATCTGATCCAAAAAACAAGAGGGGATCGTGTTATGAAGATTACGCGCAGGAAATTCTCACTCCTGACCGGGGCGGCGCTGGCAGCCTCCGTCGCCGGCGGTGTTGTTCCGGCACTTGCCGCAGGCACAATGGAAGATATCAAGGCGCGCGGGTCACTGCGGGTTGGCGTCACCCAGGCGCCGCCGTGGTATTCCAAGGATCCGGCTACCGGTGAATGGACGTCAGGCGTCGGCGTTTCTGCAGGCAAGGCAATGGCTGAAGCTCTCGGCGTGAAATTTGAGCCGGTGGAAGTGACTTGGGGAACGGCGGTCGCCGCCCTTCAGAGCAACAAGATCGATATCATGTTCGTCCTCGACGCCACGGAAGAGCGGAAGAAGGCCGCTGACTTCCCTCAAGCGCCGCTGCTTTATTACTCATTGGCGCTTCTGGCTAAGGACGATCTGCCCGTGACGACATGGGAAGACCTGAACAAGCCGGATATCAAGATTTCCGTGCCGCAGGCAACCAGCATGGACAAGTTCCTGACGGAAAACGTCGGCAAAGCCAACATTCAGCGCTTCCCCGGCAACACCGAGGCGATCGCAGCTTTCCAGTCCGGTCGCGTCGACGCTGTCTGTCTGTTCCATCCGCCGCTGATTGCCGCCCGTCAGAAACTAGGCTCGGGCAAAATCGTGGTCCCCTCACCGGTCAAATCCAATCCGACGAGCGCCGCGGTGCGCAAGGGCGATAGTGAATTCGTCGCCTTTGTCGATAGCCAGCTAAAGGACTACTACAGCTCCGGCAAAATCCAGGGCTGGTATGAGGACTTCCTGACCGGCTTCGGCCTCAATCCGAAGGCAGCCCCGCCCGTCATCAAGGAACTGCTCTGATCTGGGAATTCCGCGATGTATAACTGGGATTTTTTGCCAGTGCTGAGCGAAAGCGGCCTCTTGTTGGCCGGTTTTCGCAACACGCTCATCCTCACGGCAACCGCTCTCACGGGCGGTCTTGTCGTCGGCTTGCTTCTTGCCCTGGCAAGGCTCTCGCACCGCCGGCTGCTCAGTCTGCCGGCGGGCATCGTTATCGAGGTATTTCGGACAACTCCGCCTCTTGTTCAGCTCTTTTGGTTCTATTTCGGCCTTCCGATTATTCTGTCGGTGGAGATGACGCCGTTCCTGGCGGCGGCTTTGACATTCACAATCCAAAGTGGGGCGTTTTTTGCCGAAATCTTTCGCGCCGGAATTGTCTCCATCGAAAAAGGTCAGTGGGAGGCCGCACGCGTGATCGGCATGACCCACGGCCAGTTGATGCGGCGGATCATCTTGCCTCAGGCGGTCAAGCGCATGTTTCCCTCGATGATGGAACGGTCGATCGAGTTGATGAAGACCACGACGCTTGTCGCCACGGTCTCTTATGCGGACCTGCTGTACGAGGCAAACGAGCTGGCGCAGAAAACATTCCGTCCACTCGAAGTCTATACTGTCGTGGCTCTCATCTATTTCATCTCGATCTCCTTCATCAGCTTCCTTGCCGCCCGCCTTGAAAGACGCTTCGCTCGCAGTGGGGAGATGACCCGATGAGCTACCACTGGAATTTTGCCAGCGTCTTTGACAACTGGTGGGCCCTGGCAATCGGCGTTGCCGGCACGCTGAAGCTCTTCGTCGTTTGCCTGGTGATCGGCATGAGCGTCGGCCTGATCGTTGGCCTGGGGCGCCGCTCGTCCAGAAGGTCCGTACGCTGGCTTTCGACCGCGTTCGTGGAGTTCTTCCGCAATACGCCGGTGCTTGTTCAAATTCTCTGGTTCTACTACGCACTCCCCATTCTGGCTCCGATCGAAGTCAGTCCGTTCCTGGCCGCAATTCTGGGAATCTCGCTGAACTCCGCGGCCTATTCCGCTGAGATCTTTCGCGGTGGCATTCAGTCGATCGAACCAGGCCAATGGGAAGCTGCCAGAGCATTGGGCATGACCTGGCTCCAGTGCATGCGCCGGATCATCCTCCCCCAGTCCATCCGCCGCGTCATACCGTCATTGACCAATCGTGGCGTCGAGATTTTCAAGATGTCCACGCTTGCCTCCGTCGTTGCCTATGTCGAGTTGCTACAGCAGGGCAAGCTTATTGCCTCGCTCAACTTCAATCCGCTTGAGGTCTACACGGTCATCGCGGCCATCTTCCTGATTATTCTCTACCCCATTGTGCGCGTGACCTACGCTGTCGAACGACGCCTTGCCCGGAGTGACTAATTTGACCGGTCCTATTCTTCAACTTAACGGGCTTGCCAAGTCTTTCGGCGGGGTAGAGGTCTTCAAGAACATTGACTTGGAGGTCAATGCGGGCGACCGGATAGCCATTCTCGGAGCTTCGGGCTCGGGCAAGAGCACGCTTCTGCGCTGCGTCAACGTACTGGAGACGCCGAACAGTGGAGAGATTACCGTCGATGGCAAGACCGTCGGCAGCAAGGGGCGCTCAGGCGCTGTGAAATACGCCGAGCGTGAGCTCTGCACCCTGCGGCAGAAGGTCGGCATGGTGTTCCAGCAGTTCAATCTGTTTCCGCATATGACCGTCGCCAACAATGTTGCCGAAGGACTAAAGGTCGTCAAAGGCATTGCTGCCGACAAGGCGCGCGAAAGGGCGTTGAGCGAACTTCAAAGAGTGGGCCTCGCCGAGAAGGCGGACGATTTTCCGTCGCGACTGTCGGGCGGACAAAAACAACGTGTGGCGATTGCACGCGCACTGGCCATGGACCCGGAAATTCTTCTTTTCGATGAACCCACGTCGGCGCTCGACCCTGCTCTTGTGGGAGAGGTTCTGAGTGTTATCGAACAACTCGCCAACGAAGGCAGAACGATGCTTCTGGTCACCCACGAGATCGGATTTGCCTATCACATGGCGACGAGGATCGTGTTTCTGGCCGAAGGCGGCATTTATGAAACCGGAACGCCCGATGAAGTGCTGAGAAAACCGAAGCGGCCGCGGACGCAACAGTTTCTGGCGGACCACCAGCGTTTTCATTTTTAACGAGGATCGAAATCCCTAATGACACATAACAACAGCGCCCAAGGATATGTCGCGGACCCGCGCAATGAAAACGTCCTGGTTTATGTGGATGGAAACCTTGTGCCTCGCAGCAAGGCGACAGTCTCCATTTTTGACAGCGGTTTTGTGCTCGGTGATGGCATTTGGGAGGGGCTCCGCCTGATCGATGGCAGGATCGTTCAGCTGGAGGCACATCTGGACCGACTCTATGAAGGCGCGACGTCGATTGCGCTCGACATCGGGCGCAGCCGGGACGAGCTGAAGGCAGCGATCCACGAAACCCTCGATGCCAACGGAATGAAAGATGGAGCCCACATAAGGCTCATGGTCTCGCGCGGCCTGAAGAGCACGCCCAATCAGGACCCCCGCTTCGTGATCGGGAAGGCGACACTGGTCATCGTCGCCGAGTACAAGGCTCCCAAACCAGAGGCCAAGGCAAAGGGACTGGCGCTGTTCACGTCAACCTTCAGAACCAGCAGTCCGGACGTATTCGATTTGCGGCTGAACTCGCACAGCCGGCTCAATTTGATCCAGGCGCTCATTCAGGCGATCAATGCCGGCGCGGATGAAGCGCTGATGCTTGATCCCCGCGGCTTCGTTGCGAGTTGCAACTCCACCAACTTTTTCGTCATTCGCGGACGTGAACTCTGGACCTCGACCGGGTCGTTTTCCTTCAAGGGGTTGACACAACGCGCCGTTATTGACAGCTGGCGTGCAAATGGCGGTGCCGTATTCGAAAAGGACTTCACCCTGGCGGAAGCTTACTCTGCGGACGAGGCATTTGTGACCGGAACCTTGGGCGGGGTGACCCCGGTTGTCAGAATTGACGGCCGGATGATCGGGGCCGGCAAACCGGGGCCAGTCACAGCTGAAGTCAGCGACGTCTATCGCGAATGGATCTTGCACTGACGAAAAGACACTCAAATGAGGAGGAATGACAGCGTGAACGAAGCTGCACCAGCTGGCACGCAAGTTGTCGCACCGCTCAAGCGCGAGACCTTCAGCGATCGGATTGCTGCGGATTTGCGACGGGCGATCATCAGCGGTGAGATCGAAGCCGGCGATCAACTGCGGGAAACAGAGCTCGCCGCCCGTTTCGGCGTAAGCCGCGGCCCCTTGCGCGAGGCGCTGGGTCTCCTGGCCTCCGAGGGACTGGTGGTCTCCGTCCCCTATACCGGGACACGCGTTCTTAAATTGACAGCAAAGGACGTGCGCGAAATCTATACGCTGCGGACCTGTCTTGAGAGCCTGGCCTTCAAGGAAATCTGGAATTCACGTAGCGAGGCCTTTGCCACGGAGCTTGAGGCCCGTCACAAGAAGCTGCTGGGGACGCAACAGCTGTCCGACCACGTGGCATCGAGCGAAGCGGAAGTGAGACTGCATTCTCTCGTTTACGAATTCTGCGGTCACACCTTGTTGCATGAAAGCTGGCTGCGGATCGCGGGCCGCTTACAGTTTTACCTGGCGGTCCATCAGCGGGCGCACGGACGAACCGCACCTATCGACGACGCTCATGAACGCTACGTCCAACTCGCCCTGGGGGACAACCTCGACCGGATGCTGGACGAAATCGAAGCGCATATGCAGCGCGGCATCGTCCAGATGGAAGACTATCTCGATGGATGAAATCGCTCCCAGTTTCTGCTCTGGCCCAAATATCTTACGCAACGAGTAAGCATATCGGTCTAAATCGGACAGTTTCTCGCAGTGTGGGAAGTGTCCGGATCGCGGAAGTCCGTCCGGAAGTTAGAACGACCGACTTGAGCGCGTGAAGCGAACATTGATTGAGACAACGATCAATAACCGCTCCTGGCCGCGTCCCGACATTTTGAGTTTGGGGCGCCACGATGAAAGAGCGCCATCGTGCGCGAGCCTGTCACTGCGTCCGCTTCCGACGTCATCAGGGTCGCTTGAAGGTTATGCAAATGTGCCATAAAGCGGTCGCGCGAGGAGCGCGTCAGAGAAACGTGAGATGACGCCGCTGGTTTTCGATCAGTCTGGAATGCAGGAAATTGAGCAGTTGAAAACGATCCAAACTGAGCGTCTGGCTATCAGGACTTTCCGTGAAGGTGATGCGGAGGCCTTGTTCGCTTATCTGCGCGAGCCCATCGCGAGTTGCTTCTTCTCGCTAAAACTCGCCGATCTGGCTGCAGCCGAAAGTGAGGTCCGGAGACGCGCTGTCGACGATGGCTGTGCCGCCGTCTGCCTGCAGGAAACAGGTCAGCTCATAGGCGACCTGTTCTTCCATTCAGATGCTGCTGGGCCAGATGATCCGGAAAACCCTCAACAAGCTGACACGGTTTCTGTGGGCTGGAATTTCAATCCACTGTTCAGCGGCAAGGGTTATGCGTTCGAAGCGGCACAGGCCTTGTGTTCCGAGTTGTTCACTCATCAAGGCACAAGGCGCATCTATGCGTATGTTGAGGACCACAACGCCCCGTCGCGCCGGCTCTGCGAAAAGCTGGGCATGCGAATGGAAGGCCTATTCCTGGAATATGTGACGTTCCAGAACGACAGCGCCGGAAATCCCATCTACGAAAACACCATGCAGTACGCCATTCTGCAGCATGAATGGAAACACCGTTAAACCTCCCTGGGGCGGCTGCGTCAGCGTGATCGCAGCCGCGCAGTTTCCTATCCACTGCCATATTGAAAAGGGCCCGGTCACGGACGGCGCCGGCCGGTTCGAGTCGAACACGGATTGCCCAGACAGGCTTTGGCATTGATCAGGGCAAATGGTTCATCCAGCTTCCAAAAGCTTCGCTCTCCGTGCGAGGCTGTCATGCGAGAATGTTTCAGTCACCTTGTAAAACCTGGCTACCGCCGGGACACCTTTGGGCAGGGACAGCCAGGGCAGCTTGGTCGATGTGAAAATATGGACGTCTGGCGGAAACGACGTGGGGTCATCCAGGGTCCCGACCCTGAGAAATCGGATCCGTTCATTCAGCTCATGCTTGTGATAATAACTCCAGACGGCAACATGGCATTTGGCGCAGCGGGCGATTGTCTGCCCCATCCCGCTCGGCGTCATGACCTTGAGCATATCTATATCGCCTGACAGAACCTCCACGTTTTCGGCCTCCACAAGTGCGTTGATCGCAAATGCGCTGCCTGTCTGCCGCTGGCACAGGCTGCAATGGCACCCATGGATGATGAGCGGTGTGGCCAGAAGGCGATAGCGGACGCTTCCACAGGTGCATCCGCCTTCACAGGGCAGCGATATCTGCCGGGTGGCGCCTGCATCGATCCTTGAATTGCGTTGTGGTGTCATGGAAACCTCCATCAGATCAGGCGGCCATTTGGCCTCGGGTTTCACAAATATGCTTTGCGAGAGCGCGGGCATCGTCACCAACAACGCCAAGGAAGGTGGATTTTCGGGTGCGCAGGAACGGCAGCCCCAGCACGTAGAGACCGGGCGCCACGATGCCACCCCGGTGCTGAAGCCGTCCCTTTCCGTCAAAGTGTGGCAAGTGCAACCACGACATGTCGGGCCGAAAGCCCGAAGCCCAGACGATGGTGGAGATCGTGCCACGTGCAAGAGGCAGGGTGAGGCGTGGCATGTCCGGCACCAATGTTGGTGCAAAGCGACGTGGCGCCTCCGCAAAGGTCAGACCGCTCTGCTGTGCCCAGACGTCTATCACCGACAATGCCCGGTTCATCTTGAGGTCAGAGAGCGCTATCGCATTCGCCAGTGCGCCTGAAAACTGGAGTGTCCCCTTTTGGCACCCAACCAGCCGACCGACTATCTCGACCCCCATGCCTTGCAACGCGTTGAGGTCGAGGAACCGCCGCGAGCGGTCACCAACGAGCTGCAGCGACGGCAGTGAGCGGGCACGCGTGATGTCATCTATGTCGTCAAGAGCGGTTGAGTAGAGCCCGGATTGCTCCATCAGCCAGGTGATGTCATGGCCAAGGTAGTGCCGCGGCATGCGGATGTGGTTGCCCGTCGCAAGGATGACCGGGCGGCCGGATGCACGGATCTCCGCGGCAAGCTGCACACCTGTTGCAGATGCCCCAACGACTAGGACACCGCCTGCGGGCAATTGCGAAGGGTTGCGATAGGACAGGGGCGATATCTGCGTGATGTCACGGGGGACCTCCTTGGCAAACACCGGAACAGCAGGACGATTGCAGGCCCCGGTTGCGATGACCACATTTGCGGCGTGCCAGACGCCCTTGTCCGTCGTCACGACAAACTGATCGTTGCCACGTGTGACGGAGGTGACTGTAACCCCAGACTCGACCGGCGCGACGGAATGCGCGGCGTAGGACTTCAGGTAGGCCAGAACCTCGGGCATGGTCATATACCCATGCGGATCGGGGCCGTTGTAGCAATAGCCCGGCAGCCGGCTTTGCCAGTTGGGTGATTGCATGGTGAGATTATCCCACCGCTCATGCGCCCACGAATTGCCAACCTCGCCGCGTTCAAGCACGACATGCGGCTCTGACCGCTCGCTCAGACAGTGGCTCATGGCAAGGCCGGCCTGCCCGGCGCCAATGATAAGTGTGGGTATATGTTTCATGCCGCATCCTCCAATGGAGACCAGGCAAAGGGCGCGAATTCGGCATCCAGTGGCAAGTCCAGGAGGTTGGCCGTCATATTGCTGAGGGTCTTGTTCGCCGCGCCAATGATGACCTCCAGCGCCTGTTCGGGGGCATAGCCTGCCGCCAGAAACGCTGCATGTTCTGCGAGTGCGTTACGTCCGCGATCCGTTGCCAGTTTCCGGGCGAACCGTGCCAGAGCGCCAAGCCGATCATCATCGGGGTCCTGGCCATTCCGCATCGCCTGAACATGGACCTCTTCCAGCCCCGCCTCGGCGGCAAAGGCCGTGTGGCCGGCAACGCAATACCGACACTGATTGGCAACGCTGACCGCCAGTTGGACCACCTCGCGTTCGGCCGGCGTCAGGCTGCTGGCCCCAAAAGCGCCAGTGAGCCCGGCAAAGCCTGTCATCGCCTCGGGATGCGCGCCGTAAACGGCGTAGACATTGGGCACAAAGCCGCGCGCCTGGGCAATTGCATCGAAGATTGGACGGGCTTGGGGAGCCGCTGTTTCAATGGAGTGGATTGGTAAAGTCATGGGGTTTCTCCGCTTCAGGGCCCGCCAATGGGCCACATCGTGCGAGCAGAGATACCCGGCATTTCTTTTGCCGGATGCTTTACAGGTTGGAGCAACGCACTATAGGAATTGATGTAGGTCGCTACACATTCTGGAGTTGGCTCTATGTCCCACAGCTATGGCCAGTGGTGCCCCATCGCCAAATCAACCGAAATTCTCGGTGAAAAATGGACATTGCTGATCATCCGGGAACTGTTGATGGGCAGCACCCGGTTCTCGGAGCTTCAACGGGGGTTGGGAGCCATTTCGCCAACGCTGCTGACCCGCAGATTGGCCACGCTGGAACAGTATGACCTTGTCTACAAGCGCCGGATACAGGGCGGAAGAGGTCACGAATTTATACCGACATCCAGTTGCAAACAGCTTCAGCCGATTTTGCTGGCGCTTGGCAGCTGGGGCATGGAATGGTCCAAGGCCTTCATGAGCGATGCCGACTACGACGTTGAACTGCTGATGCTTTACCTTCAGCGCAGCGTTGTAACGGAAAACCTGCCCGGCGGTAAAACTGTCGTGCTGTTTCAGTTTACGGATTTCCCCGAGCAGCCGAAATGGTGGATCACGGCGGAAGGTGAAAACGTGGATGTCTGCACGACCGACCCGGGGTTGGATGTCGATGTCTTTGTCAAAACCAGGGTTCGCGCGATGGCGGATGCCTGGTTGGGGCGTACAAGTTACAAAGCCGCCAAAGCATCAGGTGCGATGGAGATCATCGGGCCGGTTGCCCTGACGCGCAACCTCTCGCACTGGCTGTCGGATTGTATTTTCGCCAGCCTGCCCAATGCCGAGGAAATCCTTGCGGGAAGCTAGGGTGTCGACCCTTAAATGAAGACGAAATGGTTTGAGGAGGACCAATCCGGTTAAATCCGTAGGGTATGGAAACGGCTACACCCCAGATGCGGAATCCAAAGAGGTTGATCTGAGGATCGTTCGTGCCTCATGCGTCACGCGCTCAACGATAGCACCGGCGGGCTCAATCGTATTCACCAAGCCGACGCTTTGACCTGCCCACATGGACATGGCCTCAATTTCTCCCGTCATCTCGCGGTGTGGGGTCGTGGATTGATATGTACGGATCCTCGCCTCGCCGCGCTGTGCGACTGTCTCGCCCGCGCGATGTCTTGATGTGTTGTCCGGGCGCCCCTCTGCCAGCCAACGGGCCGCCAGTGCATTGCGCAAAACGCGGTGCTGTGCGTTTGGCCAGCCGACGTTGTAAAGGTCCGTTTCAACCAGCGTATCGCCGTGATCGGCCGCAATGAGGCGCGCGATGTAATCCTTGTGAGCCGCACTTTCCGGGGTTGCCAGAAACCGCGTCCCCATCACGGCGCCACTTGCCCCAAGACACAAGGCTGCCGCCAGCCCGCGCCCGTCCGATATGCCGCCTGCGGCCAATACGGGTACGGACCCCGCAACGTCTACCACGGCAGGAAGCAGCGACATTGTCGCGATGGTACTGCGCACATGCCCGCCAGCCTCCCAGCCTTGTGCAACCAGCACATCCACTCCGGCTGCGACAGCCCGCTTTGCCTCTTCAGAATCCGAAACGGTCTGGATCACCAGCGCGCCATGTGCATGGACCCGGCTCACGTATGGGGCCGCGTCACCCCAGAAGAAGTGCACGGCATTCGGCTTGTAGGAAAGGCAATGCTCCAGCCGCGCGTCTTGTGGCATGTCAAGGCAAAGATTGACGGCGAAGGGGGCATTCGTCTTTGCGCGCAGGCTTTGCAGTTCGGTCTCGATGATGTCTTGCCCGCTCCATGATAGCGGCATGATTGGATAGCCGCCCGCATTGCCGACGGCTGCTGCCAGATCACTTTCAACCACACCCCCCATGGGGGCCAGGGCGATTGGGTGCTCCACGCCGACAAGCTTTGTAAAGGCTGTGATGAATCGTTCGCCGGGCCGTCTGGGCAACATGACACTCTCCAATTTTGCCGTACGCATTGTACCGCGAGCCCGGCATGGCCGGCACCAATGAAGGTGGTCGATGCAATGCGCGCGACGCTCGTTGTCCTTTTGTGCCCGGAGTCAGGCCACCGTCACATGGACGTTGGTCGGGTTGGTCATCAGATCGAAAACCGCCGACCTTTTTTGTGATTGGGCGATCAAGGCACGAATATCGTCATCGCTGGCATCCGCCTCGATTTCAAATGTGACACGTACCGCGCTGAAGCCGTTGCGAATTTCCGGGTCCATGCCCAGAATTCCGCGCATGTCCATGTCACCTTCGACGCGGGCTCGCACCTTGCGCAACTGAATGCCCCGGTGTTGTGCGACTGCAGCGACGCCGCCGGTCAGGCAGCTTGCGAGAGCCGACAGGACAATTTCGGGAGGTGTCGGGGCCGTGTCGGGGGCAGCGAAAACCTCCGGATGATCCGAACTGATGGTGAAGGTCTGTTTGCGGGCGTGGTCCTGGCCCAGCCCGAAGTAACCGTTGATCGTGTTCCGGCTTTCGGAACCGGCAACCCAGTCGCAGATGCTCCGAAACGTAAAAGACGCGGCTTCGGGCATCTCGGCAAAGGCGCCCCGCGCCCCGATCAGAGCTTCAGTATTGACGCCGTTTGATACGGTTCCGTTGTGAGTCCGTGTCGTCATTGTAATTTCCTCATTAATACATCCTGCGCTGATTGATTTCCGCGCCTTGAGGTGACTTCTAAGGACTTGACGGACCGCGAGATACTTCACGCTCGAAAGCAACTCACTACATAAATGGTAGTTAAATGGGCGCGGTTATGCGGCCTACCCGAGTGAACGGCTGGATAGTCCGCTCTGCCGACTTTGCCGCGTGTCCTGGCCTGGCCGTCGCCACAAACGTCTCCTTCAACGAGCCGCACCGTAGCAACATTGAGTTGGAGCAACGGCAGCTTTGGGACGTTTTTGTCGACCAGGCGCCAGCCAAGGTCAGGATCGGGATGCTGTGGCGCCGCAAGTCGGCTTCGAGCCCAATTTGTCGGACGCCGCAAGTCGCATTGATGTTCAAAATGACGTACGGCTGACCTTCAAACGCAGCGTGGCGGCTGAGGCGTTGCCAAAAGCCGATTGTCGGTCAATCTGCCCATCGGCTTCAGCGTCGTGGTCGATGCAATGCCCGGCACATGGCGAGCTTGCGTTGCACCAGGGCGTTGTCGACTTCAGTTCAGGTGCTCTTTCCCAATGTTCTAGCTCAGCACGCCACGGGCCGTCGAGCACGGTCTCATCCAGCGTCCCAGGTCTGGTATTCGCGCATCGATACCAGTGTCTTGTAGCCTGTAACCGGCTCGTGATTGATGTAAGTCTGCGCAAACTCGTCGAATTCTTCCATTGATGCACAGTGCAGAACCAGCACGATGTCGTCGTCGCCCGTAACCCAAAGAAGGCGATTGACAAGGGATTCCTGACGAAGCCTTTGACAAAACTCGTCCATCAAACGCGGGCTATGGCCATCAATGGTCACGAGAACGACGATCACCAGTCCGCGATCTTCGAGCTTGGGCGAAATGACCGCGACTTCGCGTTCAATGGCACCAACCTTTCGTAGTCGTTGCACCCGACGCAAACAGGCAGCCGGTGACAGGCCAACCTCTTCCGAAAGTTGTTCTCCGGTTCGACGGCTGTTGACTTTGAGCAGTGCGAGAATGCGCTGGTCGAAGCTGTCGAGGCTCTCCAATGCGATTCAACCTCCTTGAGTAGATTTGCGAGATTCTCGCACGAGCCACCAGAAATCGCGAGATTTTCTTGTTTTGCGCGGGCAATTCACGACCCGGCCGTTAGTAAATCTAATAGCACTAAGACGTTCACAACAAGGGAGATTGTGATGTTGACCAAACCAGAAACCAGAAACCCGCGCTAAGGCGCTCCTGCCGCTCCGCATGAAACAATTTGATCTACTTGAAGATATCAGAAAGTCTCGAGAGAAAAAAATGAACGAAACTGCACCCCATATAACGCGGATCGATATCGATCAGGTGCGGGCTGACGTGCCGTCCTGCGAAGATGTCCTTCACTTCAACAACGCCGGTGCATCGCTGATGCCAAGCGAGGTATTCCGTGCGCTGCAGACGGTGCTGCAAAACGAATATCATGTCGGCGGTTACGAGGCCGAAGGTCGGGCCGGCGATGACCTCGCCGCGTTCTATACTGAATTCGCCGGGCTTCTGAACGCGCATTCTGACGAAATTGCATATGTCGAAAACGCGACCCGGGCTTGGGACATGGCGTTCTACGGGCTGGATCTGAAATCGGGCGACCGGATCATCACCCATGGGTCGGAATACGCCTCAAACTATCTGGCCTTTCTGCAACAAGCAAAGCGGAAAGGCCTTCACATCGACCTCGCGCCGTCGGATAACACGGGCCAGATTGATGTGGCCGGCCTTGAGCAGCTAATTGGGCCGAGGACCCGACTGGTGGCGATTACCCACGTACCGACGCAAGGCGGCTTGGTGAACCCGGCCGAGGCTGTGGGTGCGATTACGCGCAAGCATGGTCTTCTCTACATGCTCGACGCGTGCCAATCAGTCGGTCAGATTGATGTGGACGTTCAGAAGATCGGCTGTGACATCCTTGCTGGGACGGGTAGGAAATATCTACGCGGACCGCGCGGGACAGGTTTTCTCTATGTCCGGCGCGCGGTTCTCGCCCAGATTGATCCACCGTTTATCGACCTGCATTCGGCGCATTGGACGGGGCCTGACAGCTACGAGCTAGCCAAAGGTGCCCGCCGGTTCGAGAACTGGGAAAGCTATATTGCAGGGCGGGTCGGCCTGATGACCGCGGTGCGCTACGCGCGACGGATTGGGTTGCCGGCCATCGAAGCGCGGGTGGCGAGGCTGGCCGAAATGCTGCGTGAGGCGCTCAGACAGGTTGACGGTGTGAGCATTCATGATCTTGGCGCAAAGAAATGCGGCATCGTCTCCTTTCGGAAAGAAGGGGTCGATCCGGCGCGCATGGCAGAAATGCTGGGAGATCAGGGCATCAACGTGTCGGTGTCCTGTCTTGCCTACGCGCGCCTCGACTTAGAACTACGTGGATTGCCCTCGCTCCTGAGGGCATCGGTGCACTATTTCAATAACGAGGATGAAATCGAACGGTTTGTCGAGGCAATTTGGGCTATCCACTAATTGGTTGAGGCAGTGAATTACGAGCCAGCAGCAATGGCAAAATCCGATCTGCGTGCTCCTTTAGTGATGGTCCAAAAGGTTTGGTAAGGCTGCCGTTCAGACCCCTACCTTGGTCAAACCGAAAGGCGTAGGAAACACTTTTTCAGTTTGGCTAGTCATTGGAAATTGATGTAGAGGCAATTTTACTCGCAAGACCGTGCCCATGAAGCGAAGCGCTCTACTTCAGGAAAACGCGGATGATCGCTGAGGCTCACAGCCCAAAAAGTTCTGCCGGGCAATTTCGCTTCAGAAAGGCGTACCAGGTGCCCGGCTGCGACGGCGGAGGCGGCCAATACGCTGGAAGCAAGTACCGCACCCTGACCTGCAAGCGCCGCGTCGATAGCATTGATTTCTTCGGAGAAATGCTGAGTGACCTCTGGCACCTCGCCTGTAAGCCGGGCTGCGCGCGACCAGCGTTGCCAGTTGGGTGGCGCTTCCGCGCCGCAATTCCAGCGGTACTGGATCAGCGGCAGGCGAAGAATATCGGCGTCTTCGTTGACCTGATGCCGACGCAGCACGTCCGGCGCGCAGAGCGGAATCAGACTGTCTTTAAATAGCGGCAACCACTGATTTTCCGTGCCCGCTTGACCTGCATAGCGAACCGCGAAGTCGACATCGCTGGCAGACAGGTCCACCGGTCGGTTGTCGGCCTCGATTTTCAGATTCAACCCGGTCTGACTGTGCAATGCGGGCAGGCGCCTCATGAGCCAGAAGCTGGCGAATGCCACAGTTACGGAAACCGTCAACGGGCGGCCTTGATCCAACTGGGAAAGACCTGAGATGGCCTGAGCCATACGGTCGAAACTCTCGCACAGCACCGGGTATAATGCCTCGCCTTCCGCCGTAAGGCGGATTGGTCGAGGATAGCGGTGAAAGAGCTTCACTTCCAAGATCTCTTCAAGTTGGCGGATCTGGTGGCTGATCGCGGTCGGCGTTAGGTGAAGCTCTGCCGCGGCACGGGCGAAATGCAGATGCCGGGCGGCGGCTTCAAAGGCGCGTAGCGCGTGAAGTGGAGGCAAGCGCCGCATCTCTATCCTTTCCATTCGGTGTTGCGCCTAGGTGAATCTCATTCATCCATGCCCTGAAAAATTCGCCTTCGCCAGAGAATAAACCGCTTGGTAGGCAAAATGTGTAGTGCAAAACCTCAGGAGATTGCCAATGCCTACTCTGCTGCGAATTGATGCAAGCGCCCAGCTTGAAGAACGCTCTCTGACACGACACCTGACCGGGATATTCACGAGTACATTTCTGGCCAACGCACCGGAAACGCAGGTGATCACCCGGGATGTCGGGTTGAACCCCATTCCCGCAATTGATCAAAATTTCATTCATGCCGCCTTTACCCCGCCCGACGAGCGTGAGCCGTGGATGAACGAGCGCCTAGCCCTGTCCGACGAACTGATCGAGGAAGTGGAAGCGGCGGATATCCTCGTCATGGGAGCGCCGATGTACAATTACGGGATGCCTACCGCATTAAAAGGCTGGATTGACCAGGTTGCACGGATCGGAAAGACCTTTTCCTTTGATCTTGCACGCGGCGATGCGCCGATCGAGCCGATCCTGTCAGGAAAACGGCTGGTGGTGCTGTCAGCGCGCGGTGAATTTGGTTTTGCTCAGGGGGGTGTAAGGGCTCACCTCAACGCGCTTGACCTTGGTCTGGCAGCTTGTGCGCATTACTTCGGCGTCGCGCCGGGACATATCGATACTATCGCCATCGAATACCAAGAGTTTAAAGACGATCGTCACCGGGCTTCGGTTGAAATGGCAGAGGCCCGCACCAGCGACTTGGCCGCCGAATTGGCCGGAGCTGCTGCGCGGGCGGCTTGAAACAAACTTATGAGACGACAGCACTAGGTGGCGCGCACTGAAATCCGCGCCACCAATTCGTTTTGCAGGCAGCTTAACGCCATTACGGAGTTGATATCGAGCTTCAAAGGGCCGGAAGTAACGTCGCGCATGGGGGCGACCACGCGTGGGCCGCTGCGCTGCCGCAGGTCGGCTCCAAGCCATACCAACCGATGCTGCGCGATACACGAATGTCTGCCGAAGATCCCTGGTTGCTCCTGATTGACGGGCAGCTAAGGATCAAGGTGTGTAGCGTTTTCGAGACGCTTGAGTACGGCATCACTCATCATCACTTCGTCATCGCGATAGTTCCTGGATTTCCGGGCAACTTCGATAGCATTCACGCCATCGTCGCTTCGTGCGTTCGCGTCAACACCAAGATCAAGAAGTGCCAAGACAGTTTCTTCATAACGACCTAATGACGCTGCAAGTATCAAAGAAGTGCGTCCCCAGTTGTCATGTGCGTCAATGTTTGCCCCGGCACCAGCGAGCACAAGGACGCTTTCAGTTTTCCCTCTATACGCTGCACGCATGAAAGCGGTAAAACCATTGTTATCTTTGATTTCAAGTTTGGCATCTGCGTTCAGTAATTGGACGATCAGTTCGGGTGATGCATTCGCCGCTGCCATCATGAGGGCAGAGCCACCATGTTTATCTTGAATTTCCACATCCGCGTGCTGGGCCAACAGAGCTTTCGCAGCAGGAACATTGTCCTCAAAAGCAGCTTCCATCAACGGTGTTGCTCCATCTTCGTCACGGGCATTCACATCCGCTCCGTTGGCAATCAGCAGCGTAACCATCTCCAGGCTCGAATCGCGTATGGCATGTGAGAGCAATGGTGTGTCATAGGCGCCTTGGGCCGATATATCCGCGCCCGCGCCAATCAACGCAATGACGGAACCAAGATCATTGTTCAAAACGGCCCACAAAAGTGGTGTGAAGTCGTTTTCAGTCTCTCGCGCATTGGGGTCCGCACCTGCGGCCAGCAGGTCAGGCACGATTTCTGGAACCCGATCATACGCAAGCACATCCATCAGGACTGTTTCGCCGGATTCTCGCTGTACGTTTGGATCAGCGCCGGCATTTAGAAGCAGGCGCATGATTTCCGCATTTTTCTCCTCGGCGGCATACATGAGCGGGGTATAGCCTCGATAAAACCTGGTGTTGACGTTGACCCCTGCAGCAAGCAGCGCTTTCACGGCACGCAGGTCCTCATTCCCCAACGCATTCAAAAGGGCAGTGTCCCCATTTTCGTCGGTCGCCTCCAGGTCCGATACGTTCAGCTTTTGTTGTACTTCCGAGTCGGTGGCCTTTGACCACCATTCTGGGTCGCACAACTCGGTGCATGATTGGCTCAATGCCGGGGTTGACAGAATTGCAACCCAGACGACAAGGCTGAGACAGAGCTTTGCGGGCATTTTTGCGTGAATTCCGATTGTGTTAGGCGACGTTCAATTTGCCGGTTGATTAATAGTAGCTCCAGACTATCGCAACTGTGTTGTGCGGAAAGACAAAGTCATGGGCAAGCACGATGGAGAGCCCGACAATGTGTATTCAACCGACTCGCCCGAAATCCAGACATTCAAACTCGCGAGCCTGAGGTCCGGTTTGTCCGCAGTGCCGGCATCTGGCAGCCACCCGTCTTCGCGGATGCAATGAATGGCGGCTTTGGTAGACCGCACCGCAACAACTTATCAGCGCGTAAATGTCAGCTAAACCCGATGAGAGCAAGCGGGCTGTATTACCCGTCTTGAGCTCGTTCCAGGTGGACAGAGCGGCAGAGCGCGGAACCTTGCCGACGATCTGCAACGCGTCCGCAGGCCGGCGTTCAGGGGCCTCGATACGACTTCTGCTCAATGGCGTTCAGTCCAGAATGTCCGTCGCAAGCTTGGTATCGAGAAGTTCATCTTCAGCCAGAATGTAGATTTCCTTGGGGGGCGTGTTGAGAGAATGAACCATCAGGCCTGGGTCGATACCCATCTCGATGAGGTATTTCATGGTATCCCCCTGGCCGTACTGAATCTCTTCCACCGCCAGGAAAACAGGCATGTAGCCGGGGGCATCATAGAAATGCTGGTGCATGCCGATGGCTGACGTTTTGGATGCTGAACGCTTCACGCCGGCCGCAAAGATGTAAGGACACGAAGACAGGCAGACCAGACCAGGCTGCAGCGCGGTCTCCAGGTCAGCTGCGCGCAGGCTCCGGCCTATTGCCAATGCCTCACTCACATTTCCGCCGGGGCTATGGAGTGTAACCACCTTGGGGACGTCCTCCAGGCTGGCCAGGAAGCTTTCAAAGCGTTGAGCGTCTCCGGATGAGATCCGGCCATTCATGAAAATTGCGTCATCCTGTTCGCCCCCGTCCACCACCTTGAACTGGAGCCTGGGAGGCATCTCACCAGGAATTTCGATGGTCGACGGCGTAGGTGGTTGAGTAAAGTCGGGAAAGGTTCGGGTTGGTTCGTAACGCCTTACCTGATCGCCGGGAGTCGTCGGGCCGGTCGGCAGGGCATCGTTCCCGCCGAGCCGCGGCATCCATTGAGTTGGCAAATCCAAAAGCACCAGAACGACCGCCAGAAGCGCCTGTGCGATCAGGACCCATTTCAAGCTGCGCTGGATGGTTATCCGCGACGTATCAAAGCGCTCGGAAAACACGTCGTGCTACTCCGCGGCATTCAGATTTGCAGGTTCGGACGTTTCCGTATCTGCGACACGGCGCAAGACTTCCTTGTCTGCAGCACCCATCGAAGCCTCAACATCTTTCATAGCGTTGATCGCCGCCTTCAGGTCTGCGAGCGTGAGCGTTTCCTCGATGCTCAGTCCATCTCGGCCGCTGCGGATGGCTGATTGGGTGATCGCCAGGATAAAGACCAGAACGGCCGGCAGAAGGTCAATCGCGATGGCTCCAGCCCAGGACGGGACAAAATTGCCTGCGTATCTGATCACGGCGTCAGCGCTTGAGATCGGATTATAGGCCGTCTCCTGTGGTGGCTCCAACGCCAGCACCTCGTCGGCGGCGCGCCTCAGGGTTTGGCTACGTTGGTCGAGTGCGTTCAACACGGATGTGATGGTGCTTGATTGCGCGTCTCGCACGCTGCTGTTTCGGCCATCAAGTTCGGGAAGCACGACAGATGCCGGCAGGTCCTCGGCAGCGCGCGCGACGAGCGGCGCAACGGAGTACTGGTTCAGGCTGGCAATGACACCGGCAAGACGCACGCTTTCCTCCGAAAACGCGACCGACCTTTGCTCAACCGGGCCGGGGGCAACTGTCAGGGCTCGCATGCGTCCAAGGATCTGGTTGCCCTGGTCAAAGGCAGAGTCGATCAGTGGCTGCTGTTCCGCTATTTGTGCCTCAAGGTTCTGGAGCTCTTCTGTTTTTTGCGTCAGAACGCGAAAGACAGCACCTTCGCCTGCTGCGCCAGAGAGCTCGCCGGAGCGTTCCTGTTGGGCCAGTGCTTCGAATGTTTCCTTGGCACGTTGAACCTCGCGTCCGAGAGCCTGGCCCGAGAGGGCGATTTCATGTGCCTGTTCCAAAGCCGCCTGGTAGTCACGCACTGTCGTGTCCAGGTGTTGTTCGACAGCCGCCGATCCCGCAAGGGCGGCGGCGTTGAGCCAGCTGGACATGGCAATGATCGCCGCTGATCCCACGAGCATCGAAATCGAAAGCCCTATGAACCCCGCTGCGCTGCGCATCGCAGGCATGAGCCGAAGCATGTAACTCCAGAATACGAATATGCCGACCGACACGGCGACCGAATAGGCCACGGCCGCGAAGAAACTCATCGCCCCCGTATCCTCCAGCAAGGAAGACACTCCCAGGTAGGTGTATATACCCGAAGCAATGGCGAGAACTCCAAGCGCCGCAGGTGTGAAGGTTTCAAGCCATGAAAGATGAGCCTCAAGCTCCTTGGCGGTGCGAAGGCCTTTTGCTTCCGCAGCAGTCAATTTCGTCTGGCTTTCGTTCATGGCATTTCCTCACACGCTTGCAGCCAGCTTCGTTGGGCCAACGGATATAGGTCAAGTTCCAGGAGCAACCTCAATCACGAGGGCACCCTTTGTTCAGGCGTCTTGTCTTTGTCTTCCCATATAGTGCTTGAAGTGTGCCTTGCCTCCCATGCTTCAATCAACAGTCAGGCACGCGGACAAACTTCTGCGCGAGCCGGGGCTGCTGCCGCTTGCTGATCCGGCAAGGCCGGGCAGCGCCGGGGGGATGGTGTACCGAAAGTGTGGCGCAATTCACACGTGCGCACCTGTCTATCGCTCCCCCTCACATTTTCAACTTGATCTGACTGAAACTGTCGCTAGGGTTGCAATGTCCGGCAGCGTGCACTTTTTGCACGGGCGCCGGCCTTCGTGTTCAACAGCAATCACAACTCAAGAGATCCCTATGCGAACCCTCGGTCAAAACTAGACCGGCACGCAGACCAATTTCGGTTCCCGTGTCGGTATCAGCATTTCATCCGTACCGTCCGCGACCCGAATCTCTCACGAGCATCTCCGTCCCGGTACGATTTTTTCGAAAGTCTCTACCTTTGAACGGAGCACCTGACCGATGAACACGGTCTTCACTTACCTTGAAAACATTGTTTCCCCTTTCAAGCACCACGACGGAACCCCGCCCCCTTCCGATCTGAGCGCGTTTTACTGGCATTTCATCCGCCAGATCTGGAAACCGCTGGCATGGCTCATGGCGTTTGGTTTCGTGGTTTCCATCATCGAAGTTGCGCTCTTCGATTACCTGGGGCGGATCGTCGACTATCTGAACACGACCGGCCCCGATCAGCTGCTTTCCGAGCATGGCAGCGAACTGGTCTGGATGCTGGTGGTGGTTGTCTTCCTGCGTCCGCTGTTCGGTGCAGGCCACACCATGATCAAGTTCCAGATCATCGAGCCGGCCATGACCAACCTCGTGCGCTGGCAGACGCATAAACACGTTCTGGGTCAGTCGTTGTCCTACTTCAACAACGATTTTGCCGGGCGGATTGCGAACAAGATCATTCAGACGGGACCGTCCCTGCGCGGCTCCGTCGTGTCATTGATTGATGCGATCTGGTTTGTGCTGATCTACGTCGTGTCCGCCATCTATCTGTTTGCCGGTGTCGATGCCTGGCTGATCCTGCCGCTTGCCGGCTGGCTGATCATATACGTGGGTCTGTTGAGCCACTTCGTTCCCAAGATCAAGGAGCGCTCGGCGGTCATGTCCGAAGCGCGCTCGAGCCTGACAGGGCGGATCGTCGACAGTTACACCAATATTCTGACCGTCAAACTGTTCGCCGCGGGCCGGAATGAGGAAGCCTATACCCGCGAGGCGCTGGAGGATCACACCAGGAAATTCTACGATATCCTTCGGCCGCTGACGCAGATGGTCATCCTGCTGTGGATCGTCAACGGCATCTTCATAGCGTCCCTGAGTGCGCTTGGGATCAGCCTCTGGCAGAGCGGTCTCGTCACGGTCGGGTCGCTGACGCTGGCCATCACGCTATCGGTGCGCATCGTCAACATGTCTGCCTGGATCATGTGGATCACGACCGACATTTTCGAAAATGTCGGAACGGTCCAGGAAGGCATGTCAACGATCTCCCAGCCGCATACGCTGGTGGATCAGAAAGGTGCCAAGCCGCTGGAAGTCTCCAGGGGCGAGATCGTCTTCGATCGCATCCGCTTCCACTATGGAAAGGACGAAGGCGTCATCGAGGATCTGTCCGTGAAGATCGAACCCGGCGAGAAGGTGGGTCTGGTCGGGCGGTCCGGTGCCGGTAAATCCACGCTGGTCAACTTGCTGATGCGCTTCTACGACCTTGAAGGTGGGCGAATTCTCATCGATGGCCAGGACATCGGCGCCGTCACTCAGGACAGCTTGCGGGCACAGATCGGCATGGTCACCCAGGACACGTCGCTGCTGCATCGCTCGGTGCTGGACAACATCGTCTACGGCCGCTCCGGTGCAACCCGGGAAGAGGCAATCTTGGCAGCCGAAAAGGCCCACGCCATGTCCTTCATTCCTGACCTTCAGGATTTCAGGGGACGGCGCGGACTTGATGCGCATGTCGGCGAGCGTGGCGTCAAGCTCTCAGGCGGGCAGCGTCAGCGGATCGCGATTGCCCGGGTTCTGTTGAAGGATGCGCCGATCCTGATCCTGGACGAAGCGACGTCGGCTCTGGATTCGGAAGTCGAGGCTGCAATTCAGGAGAGCCTGTTTGATCTGATGAAGGGCAAAACGGTCATCGCTATTGCCCACCGTCTGTCCACCATCGCGGCGATGGACCGGCTCATCATCATGGATCAGGGCCGGATCATAGAAGAAGGTTCCCACAAGCGGCTTCTGGAAAAGGGTGGTGTTTATGCCCAGCTCTGGAACAGACAGTCTGGTGGCTTTCTGGATCCTGCCGAAGTGGCCTAGCACAATTCCCGCAATCTTCGGATTGCGGGAGTTTTCTCTAATCCTTGATTTTCCCTGCCTGCTTCCCGCGAACGTGAACCAGCTTTCCCGGGCGATAAACCGGAGCAAGGGTTCAGCGCCTTTGCTTGCGAGCACCTGAAAGCGCACGCCGCCGCGACCGCGGGATGAGCGCGCGTGCGCGTGCTTGGCAGCTGCCGCCCAGCCTGGTCGGCAGGCGGTGAGTGTCTGGGCCACGTTGCGGCCGGATCCATTTTGTCGCGGGAACGGACCCTGCCCCCATCCGTTTAAGGACAGACGGCTCAGCCCGTCAGCACGCATCCTTATCGGAGGAAAGCCGCCTCATGAGGCAACTGGCCGACAATTTCTGGACGTTTCGGGGCGATTTCAAAATCGCCAAGGTCATCAACTTCGGCACCCACATGTCGCTTGTGCGGCGGGCAAACGGAAAGTTTCTGCTTCTCGACAGTTATGACCTGGAGGAAGACGACCGGAATGCACTGTTGTCCTTGACGGACGAGGGACGTGCCATCGAGGCGATCGTGAACGTCCATCCGTTCCACACGCTTCATTGTGCCGCCGTTCACGCGCTTCTTCCCCATGCCCGCCTCATCGGCACGCGCCGCCATCTTGAGCAGGTGCCGGATCTGCCCTGGGAGGCGGGAAGGATCGAGCAGGAAACGACCTGGCAAGAGTTCGCCGAGGACTTCCAGTTTTCCGTGCCCAAGGGTGTCGACTTCGTTTCTCCCCACAAGAACGTGCACGTTGCCTCGGTCCTCGTTCGCCACCGGGAAAGCGGCATTGTCCATGTCGATGACACGCTCAATGTGCTGGCCGCGCCGGGCTTGCTTGGCAAGCTGCTGCCGCAGTCCAAACTGAGGTTCCATCCTCAGCTCGCCAAGGCGTTGCAGAAGCGTGCCGGCGCCGCCGACGACTATGAGCGGTGGGCGCGCGAACTCGCATACGCATGGTCCGACACCCCCATCGTGTGTGCTGCCCATTCCTCCGTCCGCAAACTGCCTCAGGGTGGTTGGCAAAAGGAGGTCATGGGGGCGCTGGCAGACGTCGACAAGACGCTGTCCAGACATCGCTCCGCCCACGGCTGATCGTCTTTTTTCAACGAATAATAGAACCGGAAGGAATACGCCCCATGTCCAAGTCTCTCACAACCATCAATCCCCTGACCGAACAGGAAATCACGTCCTATTCCTATATGTCCGACGCGGAAGCCATGGCTGTCGTGGAGGCCAGTCACAAGGCATTTCTCGACTGGCGTCTGAAAAGCCTTGAGGAGCGTGCCAAGGTGATTGCGGCAATTGGCGAGGAACTGCGCAAGTCGAAGGACGAGTTCGCCAGGCTGATGACCGACGAAGTGGGCAAGCTGCTCAAGGACAGCCTCGGTGAGGTGAGCCTTTGCGCTGCCATCTGCGATTACACGGCCAAGGCCGGTCCGCAGGCCCTGGCTGATGAAGAGCGCGAGGTCGACAGTGGCAAGGGCTACGTCACGCATTCGCCCATCGGGGTGGTCTATGGCATTCAGCCTTGGAACTTTCCCGCCTACCAGGCTGTCCGCTATTCCATCGCCAGCCTGATGGCCGGAAACGGCGTTCTGCTGAAACATGCCGAGGCCTGCACCGGCAGCGGTCTGTTCCTGCGCGATCTCTATGAGCGGGCCGGTCTGCCCAAGGGACTGTTCGGCGTGCTGCTGATCTCGCACGACCAGTCGGACAAGATCATTGAAGACGAGCGCGTCCGCGGCGTCACGCTGACCGGCAGCGACAAGGCCGGCCGCGTGGTCGGCGCAAAGGCTGCCGAACTGGTCAAGAAGACGGTTCTCGAACTGGGGTCCAACGACGCCTATCTGGTGCTGGACGATGCCGATCTCGATGTCGCCGTCAAAACCTGCGTACAGGGACGTCTCTACAACAACGGCCAGACCTGCGTGAACGCCAAGAGGTTCATCGTGACCGAGAAGAACTACGATGCCTTCGTCAAGGCTTATGCAGAGGCCTTCGAAGCTATCAAGCTCGGCGATCCGTCCGACGAAGACACCCAGTTGGGCCCGATGGTGACCAAAAAGCAGCGCGACGAGTTGCATGATCAGGTTCAAGAGAGCATCGACAAGGGGGCGCGCCTGGTGGTCGGCGGCAAGATCCCGGACCGTACGGGCTGGTTCTATCCGGCCACGGTGCTGGCGGATGTCGCGCCGGGCCAACCTGCCTATGAGGACGAATTGTTCGGCCCGGCCGCAGCTATCATTCGTGCGAAAGACGACGAAGACGCCATGCGGATCGCCAACAGCAGCCGTTACGGTCTCGGCGGGGGTATCTTCAGCAAGGACACCGAACGTGCCCGCAAACTGGCAGCGGAGCATTTCGACACCGGCATGGTGTTTATCAATACGTTCAACGTCGCCTACCCGACAATGCCCTTTGGCGGCGTGAAGACATCCGGCTACGGCCGTGAACACGGCCCGGAAGGGCTGAAGGAGTTCGTCAACGTCAAGTCGATCCGCATCGGTTGACGGCAGAAGCAAAACACGAGGAGGGGCCGGTGTGACCGGCCCCTTTTTGTGTCGGGACACAGAAAAGGACGTCGCGGTCTGCCATTGAGATTAACCCGGTGCAGATACGAGCTGACTGATGGCGCTGGCGACAAGACCAGATGCCGGACTAGCAATAGATCGGGAAGTGCGGAGGAGAATATGGCGAAGGAGCAAGGAGAAGATCCAAACCCGGATCCAAGCGCTCAAGGTGCCGAAGGCGGCAGCGCAAGGATGGAAATGGCGGACAGAGAGGGATTCGAACCCTCGATACGGTTGCCCGTATACACGCGTTCCAGGCGTGCGCCTTCAACCACTCGGCCACCTGTCCGTCGCAAGCGTCACCCGCTTGAGTGGGGCGCAATATACCCATGGCGCGACCAAGTGCAAGCACCTGAACAAGTTTTTTTTCCGGTGCCCGGCAGATGTTGATTTTCAAGGCATTCAAGGGCGCGATGCAAGGATGAAAAACGGCCGGAACGTGCCGGGAAAGGCGGCAGGATACGGATCGGAAAATCATGTGTGTTGCCGCGGTGGCAGGGCAAAGGCGGCGGGGTCTTGGGCATGGTTGGGTCAACCGGACTGCACAGAATCAGCATTGAAACCTGTGAGGCTGGAGGAGGCTTGCAAAAAGGGTCCTTGCCAGGTTTCGGTACGGCCCAGAAGCAGGCAGAACGGACTTGCGGTCTGCCCCGCTGTCATAGGCAACCAGTCAGACCGGCCTGGATGCAAGGTGTTAAGTCAGTTTTCACGGTGCAACCGTTAATTTAGACGGTTTACCATGCAAGCAAGTGAGAGGAAAAACACTTGCGAAACCAGCGAACCAAAGTCACAAGAATGTGTTGAATATCAAATCTTGTTCCTGTGTCGGGTGATATTACCCTAAAGGAATGCTCAACATCCGGAGGCTAATATTTGAAAGCCTCATTGGACCAAGGCGCTCAGTTTGTAAGTGTGTAAGGCTGAAAGCAGAACGATGATCAGTGTTTTGAAGTTTTTATTCCGCATCTTCGGGTATGGGTTTGTCGCCGTCGCGATTATCGCCGGTATCTCCGATGCAAGTTCTTCCATTGCTCTTTCCGAAATCCACCTCGCACAGCTCGGCCAGGTTTGGCAGAACCTTTCACCTGCCTCGCTTGAACTGGCGGAAGCCAATATTGTGGCCTCCTTCGACCCGACAGTGTGGCAGACCCTGAAAGAGACTGTCCTGACATGGCCGGTCTGGGCCGTGTTTGCCCCCATCGGTCTGGCGTTGCTCTGGCTTGGAGCAAAGCGCCAGCGCCAGCGCGCGCTCTACGCCTGATCCGGCCCGTCGCCGGAAGGCATAACGGGCCCGAAGGCGCACAACCGGACACTCTTGCGTGACAGACCCCTTGGAAACCGGGTGCTGCTGCGCCACATTATGCTCCTGAGATCAGTCGGCCCGGTTCCGGTCAATTACGGGAAGCGTGCCGGCAAACGCGGGAGAGTGCCATGTCGTTCATGACGATGCTGACAAAGAAATTTTCGCTGCCGGCCAAGGACGAGGCTTTGCCGGGGCGTTCCGAAGCGATCCGGCCAGCAGAGCCGCATTTCGTCAACGGACGTCCGCTGACAGGCCCGTACCCGGACGGCATGAAAACCCTTGTCGTTGGAATGGGCTGCTTCTGGGGGGCTGAACGCATGTTCTGGCAGTTGCCTGGCGTCCACGTCACGGCGGTGGGCTATGCGGGCGGCTACACGCCGAACCCGACCTATCATGAGACCTGCACCGGGCGCACGGGCCACACCGAAGCGGTTCTGGTTGTCTATGACCCGGCGGAGATCTCTCTGGGCGAGCTGCTCAAGGTCTTCTGGGAAAACCACGACCCGACCCAGGGTATGCGCCAGGGCAACGACACCGGCACCCAGTATCGGTCTGCGGTCTATGTGAAGGATGGCGACGATCTTGCGCAGGCCGAGCAGTCCCGGCAGGCCTATCAGGCGGCCCTGAAGGCCGGCGGCGTGACCAGCAGCATCACGACCGAAATTCGGGAACTGGACACCTTCTATTTCGCGGAAGACTACCACCAGCAATATCTGGCCAAGAATCCGGCAGGCTATTGCGGTATCGGCGGCACGGGCGTCGCGTGCCCCGTCGGGTTGGGGCAGACCGCCTGACGGTCACACCGAATTCTGCATATTGTTGCAAGGGGCAGCGTCTGCGAGGGCGTTGCCTCTTTTTTTGTACCTGTTCTGACCGGGTCACTATGGAAAGGCCTGACCGCTTTCCTCAGAGGTGCAGGTCTTGAAGCAAAAACATCTTTCCGGGCTGTGTATAGCAAAACGACCGCAAGTAGAGTTTTCAGAGTTTCTTAAAGTCACGCTGCGAACATCGGTCTAACGCAGAAGCGTTGAAGGATCGATTCGGTGAGCCGTTCGGCAAAAACGTCGTGGCGGTGTATTTTCCGGCGAGCTGTCTGCTGATCCTGGTAGGGGCACTGGTATCCGTCAGTGAGGGGCCACGCGCGGTGTTCGTCGGGAACAGAAACCGGGTGACACTCACCGGGACAGGCGAAGGGCAATCCTTCGCAGGTCCTGACACCTCGGGAGCCGGATTCGTCGCGCCTTCCTTCGTTGCGCAAGCCTGCAGACGATTGAGCTGTGTCTCTCTGGAGCAGATGAAATGAACATCGAGGAAATGTCTCAACCGGATCAGCTTTCCGGCCTGGACCGGTTCCGGCAGAAGTTTGCCCGAACGGTGATCCACTTTATCTGGATCAATGTCTTCCTCGTCATGGGAACGGCCTGGTGGGGCGGCAGTGTTTCGGTTGTCGCGGTCTGCGGAGCTGCGCTGCTGCTCGGTGTGGCGGCCACCGGCACCTGGGTCAAATTCGGAGCTGGTGTCGAAACGCGCCTTGCCACGGCCATATCCCTTGCCAGTCTGGTTGCCCTGTTCGTGGCCGCGCTGGCGGTGCCGGACGGGCAGGTCTCCTATCAGCTCGATGCGCAGATGTATTTCTTTGCCGTGCTGGCGGTCATGGCAAGCTGGGTCGACTGGCGGGCGCTGGTCGCCTTTGCAGCCGTGTTTGCCGTGCATCACCTTGTGCTGAACTTCGTCATGCCCTGGGCCATTTTCCCCGGTGGAGCGGATTTCACTCGCGTGGTGTTTCATGTGCTCATCATGGCTGCCGAAGTCGGCGGGCTGTGGTGGATGACCAACAATCTGGCACAGGCGTTCGCCGTTTCCGACACGGAGCGCCAAGATGCAGAGGCTGCTCGTGCCGGGTCGATGGCATTGCAACAGCAGGCTGCCCGGGACGAAGAAGCAGAGCGTGCCAAGCAGCAGGCCGTCGCCGAACGCATCAGCGCGTTTGAAGGCGATATCGCTGCCAAGCTCGATGCTGTCGGCCTGAAGGTGCGCGAAATGCGCGACGCAGCTTCCGACCTGGGAAAGGTGACCGAGAACACCTCTGCGCGGGCCGGTTCCGTGTCGGATGCGTCCGAAACGGCCTCGTCCAACGTGCAGATGGTTGCCTCCGCCGCCGAGGAGCTGTCGTCCTCGATTGCCGAAATTTCCCGTCAGGTCGAACAGACCACCAGCATCGTCGACAAGGCGACCGAGAACGCGCAAACCAGCAACCGCAAGGTTGCGGGTCTTGCCGATGCGGCCAGCAGGATCGGCGAGGTTGTCACATTGATCCAGGCGATTGCCGAACAAACCAACCTTCTGGCCCTCAACGCCACCATCGAGGCAGCTCGTGCCGGCGAAGCGGGCAGGGGCTTTGCGGTTGTCGCCGCCGAGGTGAAGGAACTGGCCACACAGACCTCCAAGGCAACGGAAGAGATCGGTGCCCAGATCGCGGCGATCCAGGCGGAAACCAAGGACGCGGTGGACTCCATCGGCATGATTGCCACGACAATGGACGAGGTCAACAGCTACACGGCTGCGATTGCTGCCGCTGTCGGCGAGCAGGGCTCGGCGACGCAGGAGATCTCGCGCAACGTGGCGGAAGCCGCAGACGGAACCGGACGTGTTGCCAACAACATCGAGGGCGTGCGGGAAACGGTCGAACACACCAGCCACTCCGTCGGGTCCATGATCGAGGCGGCAGAGACCCTCGATCTGGAAACACAGGACATGCGCCGGGCAATCACTGCCTTCCTGAAGGACGTGGCTGCCTGAAACCGCATTCTTGCCAAGATGTGATTGCCTGAAACCGGCGGCCGGTTCGCCGGTTTTTTCATGCGCCCTGCCGTTTGAGGGCCTGCCGGGTTGACCTGATGCCGCTTGAATGCCATGAGCCGCTGGTAATGGACCAGCGGGCCGGTTGGAAACGTGCCATGCTGGCGGCATTCTTCACCCTTGCGGACACTGACGCCCTTTGACACCTGCCTCTCCCTTCCTGCCTGGATCGGTCCTTCTGCTGGACCTGTTGAAACAGCGGTCGGCGCTTCTGTTTCAGGCGCCGGAAGACGTTATCTCCTGCACACGGCTCAGCGAAGTCAGGGGCTGCCTTGAACGGCTTGAGGCGGCCCAGAACCAGGGGCGCCATGCCGCGGGCTTTCTCGCCTATGAGCTGGGGTTCGCGTTTGAGGAAAAGCTGCGGCAGCGGTTTCAGGAAACCGGCGAGCCCTTGCTGTGGTTCGGGCTTTACGGTGCGCCGGAGGAACTGGACCTTGCCGAAGCAAGAGCCCTGCTGGCAGGCGCTGCGGACGGGGGAAAAGCTGCCATCGGCAAGCCCGAGTTCGACATGGACAGGGCGGCCTACGACACGGCCTTCGCGCGCGTGCGCGACCACCTGGCGAAAGGCGACATCTATCAGGTCAACCTGACCATGCGTGCAAGGTTTCGGCACCAGGGGGCACCGGAGCAGATCTTCCAGGATCTGCTGCGCCGCCAGCCGGTGGAGTTTGCCGCCTTCCTGCGCCTTGAAGACCGGACGATCCTGTCACTCTCGCCGGAACTTTTTCTGGAACGCCAGGGAACACGCCTCAGAACGAAGCCGATGAAAGGCACTGCCCCCCGGGGGCGATACGCTTCGGAGGACACCGCAATTGCGCGCACGCTTTCCAGCGATCCCAAGCAGCGCTCCGAAAACACCATGATCGTGGATCTGATGCGCAACGACCTGTCGCGCATTGCCGAAACCGGTACGGTGAAGGTGACCCGGTTGTGCGAGGTGGAGCGCTACCAGAGCCTTCACCAGATGACCTCCACGGTCGAGGCCGAAGTGCCGAGCCACATCGGCTTTGCGCGCATCACCGAACACCTGTTCCCCTGCGGTTCGATCACCGGCGCACCGAAGCTCAGCGCCATGCAGATTGCCCACGACCTGGAGACAGCCCCGCGCGGCGTCTACACCGGCTCCATCGGTTACCTTGCGCCCGGCGGCGACTTCCGTCTGAATGTTGCCATCAGGACGCTGGTGCTGCGAGACGACGGCAGAGGCGAAGCGGGAACGGGGTCCGGCGTCATCTTCGACAGCGGCGCCTCTCCCGAATACGACGAATGCACCCTGAAGCTGAAGTTCATGAGCGAAGAAACGCCCGGCTTCGACCTGATAGAGACACTGGCCTATCAGCCGGGCGACGGTTACCTGCTTCTGGAACGGCACATGCAGCGCCTGCAGGCATCGGCCGCCTATTTCGGGTTCCGGTTCCAGGAAGAAGAGATCCGCGCGGAACTGCTGCGGCAGAGCCGAAGCTTTGCCGGATCCAGGCGTGTGCGCCTGTTGCTGTCGGCAGATGGCGGGGTATCTGTCACCTCGGTGGAGCTTCCTGCACCCGCTCCGGAGGCTGTGTTCAATCTGGTCATCGCGCGCGAGACGACGCATTCGGCTGACAGGTTCCTGTTCCACAAGACCACCAACCGCGCCTTTTACGACGAGACGCGCGAGCGGTATCAGGCGGAAACCGGTTGCCAGGAAGTGCTGTTCGTGAACGAAAACGGTTACCTCACTGAGGGAAGCTACACGACCCTTTTCGTGAAACAGTACGGCAAGTTGCTGACACCGGCCCTCCAGCATGGGCTTCTGCCGGGCACGTTCCGCGCAGGTCTTCTGGAACGCGGTCTGGCCAGCGAGGCCGATCTTACGCTGCAGGATCTGCAGGAGGCGGAGGACGTCTACGTCGGCAATTCGGTGCGCGGTCTGATCCGCGGACGTCTTATCTCAGAACAAGCAGCCGACTTCGGGCACCTGAGCGCCGCTCAGCGGAATGAGACCACGCGCAAGACCGGTTGAAAACCTGTACGCAAGACGACCGCTCTCACATCTCAGGCCTGTTCCCAGGGAAAAACCGTCAGCTCCGGCCAGAGCGCTTTCATCCGCTCCGCCTTTTCCGCATAGGTTTCCGGATTTGGCTGAGTGTAATTGGGCACCAGACGCATGCCGAACAGGTTGGCGAGGCCGAAAGGCGCATGCACCACCATGCGTCCGTCCTGCGTGAGCCTTGCTGCCACGGAATGGGTGCGCGAAGCATAGGTTGTCAGCGAATCCATCGAACAGTCGAGAGGACGATAGGGCCTGCCGAAACGGATTTCGTACCACAGGTGGACGCGGGCCTGGTTTCGCACTTCCAGAAGGCTCGCCCAGTCGGGCAGGGCCTGGTTGACCTTGCCGATGACGGCGTCTTCAGCCTCGTAGGACAGATCCGATCCGTCGAAATAGATGATGTCGAAATCCTTGATGCCATGCAGCATCGGGCGGTTGGTGAGGACGTTCCAGACGGTCTGGTAGATGCCGCCCGACACCAGCCAGGCGTCCGGCAGAGCAAGATCACGGGTTGTGGTCAGCATCTCCATCACGTGTGGCACGGACCTGAGGATCTGTTCCAGCCTTGTCTGCCGCGCCTCTTCACAAGCCGCATAGGGATTGCCCAGCCCTGCATCGCTTTCGTCCATCGGCAAATCGGCGTTCATGTGCGGATCCTCTTTTGTCGAGGAGGCAACCTATCCGATTCTGGAGGGGGCGTGCGCCGGGCAATGTGAAGAACGTGTGCTTGAAGATGCTGTGTAAAGGCATACAGCCCCACCGCGTGGGGCCCGCTGCCGGCTTGACATGCGCCGTGTCGACGCCATCTGTTTCAGGGGCGCTTTGAGACTTCAGGAATTGCCGATGAATACCTTGCCACGCAAACATGTGATCGCTGCACTGGCCGCTTGCGGAGCCGCGCTTGTGACGGCTCTGCCGTCCGCGGCCCAATCCGGGCGGCCGAATTCCACTGCCATGTCATGTGGCCAGGCACAGTCCCTGATCAATCAGCGCGGCGCCGTCGTGATGAGCACCGGACGCTATACGTTCGACCGCTACGTGGCCAACCGCAGCTTTTGCCAGCATGGCGAGGTTACACGCCGCGCCTATATTCCGACCAAGGACAACGCGAAATGCTACGTGCTTCGCTGCGTCAATCCCCAGCCCTGGCGCTACGATTGAGCCAGGTCAGGGTGAAGGTCAAAGCCCGCTACACTGCAAACGGTAATCGTTGCCAATATTGAACAGGGCTTAGTCGCGCCGCTTCCGTTGCCGGGCGGAACAGCCTTTATTGCGTGCCGGTTTCAGGTGTTTTCCCGTTCGGGCGCAGCCTTTCACTTGCATGCTCCAAAACAGAATGACGAGGCGGACGTCTTAACTGCCTTGCAGTCTTTTCCTGCTATTTCACATGCAGACGGAGCAATGCCGTGTTGCAATTGATAGCCGGTCTACAGATATGAAATACGGATTGCCGACTGCTGGAAAACCCGGACATTTAATACATGACTTCGCCTGACTACGCAGGAAAGGCCTTGCGATGAACGAGCATAATAAAAGAAAACCGCTTTCAATTGCGAAGTTCGCGCTTCAGGCCGGCCTGTTCATGGGGGCGGCTCTTGTGCCTGTGCTGCAGGCGGAAGCGCAGACCCGGCGTCAGCCGGACACGACACAGCTGACGTGTGTCCAGACCCAGGGTCTGATCAAGAAATTCGGTGCCATCAACCTGAAGTCCGGCCCTTACAAGTTCGACCGCTTCGTGGTCGACCGGAACCGGTGCTTTTCGGGACAGACCGTGCGCCCGACGTTCGTGCCGACAAAGGACGATCCGAAGTGTGCCGTTCTGGTCTGCGCCGAGTTGGGGCAGACCCGCCAGTAAAAAAGGCCGCGCGATGATGTTTCGCGCAGCCTTCTTGCAGTGTTTTAAAACCGATCAGCTTCTCAGCGTGCCGCCGGTTGCCTTTTCGACATTGGCGATGATCTTCTTCGCAACGGCGTCGATTTCCTCATCGGTCAGAGTTTTCTGGCGCGGCTGCAGCGTCACGTCGATTGCAACGGACTTCTGCCCTTCCGGCACGCCCTGTCCTTCATAGATATCGAACAGCGTGACATCGTTGATCAGGGTCTTGTCCGCACCGCGGGCAGCTTTCAGCAACGCCTCGGCCGAAACGTCCTTGCCGATTAGGAAGGCGAAATCGCGCTGCACCGGCATCAGTCCGCTCACATTGAGCGCGCCCTTGGAACGGCCGCTCTTGCTCTTGGGTTCGGGCAGGGCATCGAGGAAGATCTCGAATGCGACCAGCGGCCCTTCGATATCGAGCGTCTGCAGTGTGCGCGGATGAACTTCACCGAACACCGCCAGGACGTTTTTCGGACCCAGCTTGAGGCAGCCGGACCGGCCCGGATGGAACGTTGCCGGTGCATCTGCCGACACCATCAGCTTGTCCACCGGTGCGCCGATGGCGGCCAGAGCCGCTTCGGCATCCGCCTTGGCGTCGAACACGTCAACGGTCTGGGAAACGCCCGACCAGTGGCGGCCAGCGCCCTGCAGCTTTGCAGAACCGCGGCGTACACCGGTTGCGACCATCTTCTGGCCTTCCGGCGTGTCGTTCTCGAACACCTGACCAATCTCGAACAGGGCAGCATTGCCATATCCCCGGTCGGCATTGCGCTGGGCCGCCACAAGAAGGCCCGGAAGCAGGCTTGGGCGCATGTCCGACATCTCGGTGGAAATCGGATTGGCCAGCGCAAGCGCGGCACTGCCGCCGCCGAAGAGTTCGGCGTGATCCTTGGCGATGAACGACCATGTGACGGCTTCGTTGAAACCGCGGGCGGCCAGGGCCCGGCGCGCCTTGTTGCGGCGGATCTGGCCGGTGGTCAGCACCTTTTGCCCGACGGTGCCGGTACGTGGCAGGGGCGTGAACGGCACGCGGTCCAGACCGATGATCCGCACCACCTCTTCCACGAGGTCGGCTTTGCCTTCGATATCCGGGCGCCAGCTTGGCGCGGCCACCTTGACCGTGTCGCCGGAGCCTGAAATCCAGAACCCGAGCGATTTCAGCGTGACATTGGCTTCCGCAGGCTGAACATCGACACCAGACAGGCGCTTGATTTCCGAATAGGGGAACTCGATGATCTTGCTGGTTTCCGGCACGGATCCGGCCTGAACCGTTTCCGACGCCTCACCGCCGCACAGGTCCAGGACCATACGCGTGGCATATTCCAGGCCCGGCATCATGTAGTTCGGGTCGACGCCGCGCTCGAAGCGGTAACGGGCATCCGTGTTGACGCCGAGCTTGCGGCCGGTTGCGGCAATATCGTCTTCGTCCCACAGAGCGGATTCGATCAGCACATTGACGGTGTCTTCCGTACAGCCCGAAGGCTCACCGCCCAGAATGCCGCCGATGCTTTCCACGCCGTTGTCATCGGAAATGACGCAGATCGTGTCATCAAGCTCATAGGTCTTGCCGTTGAGGCCGTCTATGGTTTCGCCAGACTTGCCACGGCGCACGACCAGATTGCCGTGAACCTTGTCGGCATCGAACACATGCAGAGGCCGGCCCTGGTCGAAGGTGGCGTAGTTGGTCATGTCGACAAGCGCATTGATCGGCCGCAGACCGATGGCCGTCAGGCGGTCCTGCAGCCACTTCGGAGAAGGGCCGTTCTTTACGCCCTTGACCAGGCGCAGGCCGAAGGCCTTGCACATCGGTTTGGTGTCGCCGAAGTCCAGCGTTACGCCGACCGGGCAGGGGAAGGTGCCGCGAACCTGTTCATTGCTGCGTTCCTTCAGCTTGCCGAGACCGGCGGCGGCCAGGTCGCGGGCAATGCCGTAGACGCCGGTGCAATCCGGGCGGTTCGGGGTCAGGCCGATTTCGATGACCGACTCGTCAAGCCCGGCCCACTCGGCATAGGCCATGCCCACCGGCGCATCCGCCGGCAGGTCGATGATGCCGTCATGTTCGTTGGAAAGTTCCAGCTCACGCTCCGAGCACATCATGCCGAAGCTTTCCACGTCGCGGATCTTGCCGACCGACAGCGTCACGTCGAGCCCGGGAACATAGTCGCCCGGCTTGCCGAGCACGCCGACAAGACCGGCACGGGCATTGGGAGCGCCGCAGACAACCTGAACCGGATCGCCTTCGCCGGTGTCGACCTTCAGGACGCGCAGACGGTCCGCATTCGGATGCTGCTCGGCTTCCAGAACCTTCGCGATGCGGAACGGCTTCAGGCGGTCGGCGCGGTTGGTAACTTCCTCGACTTCCAGACCGATCAGGGTGAGACGTTCAACGATCTCCTCCAGGCTGGCGTCGGTCTCCAGATGCTCCTTGAGCCAGGAAAGGGTGAATTTCATCTTTCGATCTCTTCAAACTTGGTGCGGCATCAGAACCGCGAAACGGGATGTGGAGGCGTCAGTTGCCGAGCCGGTCCACTTCGGGGATGATGGTCGCAGCGCCGTAATTCTCGGCAAAACGGCGGCCAATGTCGGAAAAGTCACGGGTCCAGCCGCGCACCATCTCCGGCGTGATCTGCTGATTGGTTGCAATCGCCTGGGCGGCTTCCGTCTCGATCCGGTCACGCAGGATGCCCAGCTCGATCTGGGCTGCGTATTCGGCCCGGTATTTGCCAAGCCAACCCATGGCGACAATGACCACCATCACCAGAAGAGCAGCAGTGCTGGTCAAGCCGGCCCATTTCGCGGTGCCGCGGATACGGCGATCGCTTGCGATCAGCACGATCGAGGCGATGGTCAGGAAGGCCACGATGTAAATCGCCTGCAGGAAGCTGTGGTACTTCTCGGTCGAGCTTTCCTCGTGACCGGCACGCAGACGCGTGATCCGGTCCCGAAGATACAGCAGCGCATCGGCTTCGGTGCCCAGTTTTTCGCGGAAATAGGTGTCGCAGAAACGAAGGCGGCCCCGGTTCTCGATCTTTTCGGCGCAAGCCTCCAGGAACGAGGTCGGCGTCGCAACGCGCGTGTCCTTGTCGGTCGTCTGGGCCGATGCCGGCAACAGGGCGGCAGCGGTCAGCAGGACGGCAAGGACGATGCGGATCAGCAATGACATGGTGGCGCCCCCCAAATTAAGGCGGTTAACTGGACAGACCACCGAACAGCGTCGGCAGGTCGAGTGGTCGGAACCCGTAATGCTGGATCCAGCGGACGTCTGCGTCGAAGAAGGCACGCAGGTCCGGCATGCCGTATTTCAGCATCGCGATACGGTCGATCCCCATACCCCAGGCGAAGCCCTGGTAGACATCCGGGTCGAGACCGCAGTTGCGGATGACGTTCGGATGAACCATGCCGCAGCCAAGGATTTCCAGCCAGTCTTCGCCCTGGCCGATCTTTACTTCGCCGCCGGACCGGTCGCACTGGATGTCGAGTTCCATGGACGGTTCGGTGAACGGGAAGAAGCTCGGGCGGAAGCGCATCTTGATGTCATCGACTTCGAAGAAGGCCTTGCAGAATTCGCGCAGAATCCATTTCAGGTGTCCGAAATGGCTCTCCTTGTCGATCACGAGACCTTCCACCTGGTGGAACATCGGCGTGTGGGTCTGGTCGCTGTCACAGCGGTAGGTCCGGCCCGGCGTGATGACGCGGATCGGCGGTTCCTGGCTGCGCATGGTGCGGATCTGGACCGGAGAGGTGTGCGTGCGCAGCAGCAGCCGTTCGCCGTCTTCCTTTGGATTGAAGAAGAACGTGTCGTGCATCTCGCGCGCCGGATGGCCTTCGGGAAAGTTCAGCGCGGTGAAGTTCAGTTCATCGGTTTCGATGTCCGGGCCTTCGGCAATGGAAAAGCCCATGTCGGCAAAGATCGCCGTCAGTTCGTCGATAACCTGACTGACCGGGTGAATGCGGCCGGTTTCCACGGGTGTGGGACGCAGCGGCAGGGTGATATCCACCCGCTCACTGGCCAGACGCGCTTCCAGCGCCGCTTCCGCCAGAACGTCCTTGCGGGCGGCGATTGCGTCGGTGATCTTCGCCTTCAGGCCGTTGAGGGCAGGGCCCATCACCTGGCGTTCTTCCGGCGTCATCTTGCCCAGCGTTTTCATCTGCTCGGAGATGGAGCCCTTCTTGCCAAGGGCGGCAACGCGGATGTCTTCCAGGGCGGCTTCGGTCCCGGCGCCTTCGATGGCGGCCAGAAGATCGGTTTCAAGGGTGTCGAGGTTGGACATGCGTACTCGGTCATCGGTTCGCGCGGTGCGCGCGGAGGTGTCGAAACAGAAAGTCGGGGTCTTTTAGCGAATAATCGCAGCGATTGCCACGGCCTCGTGCGCATTATTGCGTGAGGTCCCGAAGAGGAGAAAAGCGCCGGTATTAAAGCGCGTTAGCGCGTAAATCGTCCGCAGGCGGGGCCCTGCAGCTCAATGAGGCGCGCGTCGATCCCGGAAAGGGGCTGGGAGCCACTGGTCAGGCCGGAACGGCAGATATGTGCGGTGTAATCGCTCATGGGGCGCCAATGTAGCGAAAGGCGGAGCGATGGCAAGCGGAAAAGGCGGCTTGCCGCGCACAGGGTAGGGCGAATGCCGCCTGGTGGACGTAACGGAAAGGAACTCTATCCCGGTTAAGGCGTTACTCAATGGAGTTCCCTGCTGTGGACAGCCGGGCGATCGGGTAACGAAGGGGGCATGCATGACACGTGGAAGAGAAGCCGTCAGTCCGGAAGAGATCCCGGCGGCTGGGTGGCTGGACATTGGCTTGCGTGTCTGGAATGCACTCCAGCGCGATCACATCGATCTGATCGCCGCAGGCGTGGCCTTCTACGGCCTCCTGGCGATCTTTCCCGCCATTACCGCTTTCACCGCATTGTCCGGGCTCGTCGTCAAGCCGGCCGAGGTGAGCCGTCAGCTTGAGCTTATCGAGAGTGTTCTCCCAAGTGAAGCGTCCCAGATCATTCTCACGCAGGCGGCCGGCGTTGCCGGCAGTGAAAGCGCAGGGCTCGGTTTCGCGTTCATCATCGGTCTGGGCATTGCGGTCTATTCCACGGCGCGGGGCATGGCCAGCATCATGGAGGGGCTGAACATAGCCTATGACGAGGTCGAAAAGCGCAGCTTCATCGCGCTGAAAGCCCGAACTCTGGCCATGACGTTCCTTCTTGTGTTCGCTCTCGTGCTGGGGCTTGTCTCTGCGCTGCTTTTGCCCGTCGTTTTCAGTTTCCTTGCCTTGCCGGACTGGCTTGAGGGGATCCTCTCCTCGGTGCGCTGGCTGATCCTTGGTTTGCTGACGATTACCGGTCTTTCCTTTGTCTACAGGTTCGGGCCCTCCCGAAAAGACGCCAAATGGAAATGGATCACGCCCGGGGCTGTCGTTGCCTGCCTGCTGTGGCTTGCCGCGTCCTACGGTTTTTCCGTCTACGTGGCGAACTTTGCCAGCTACAACAAAACCTTCGGCAGTCTTGCGGGCGTCATCATCCTGCTCATGTGGCTCTGGATTTCCGCCTATATTGTCTTGCTCGGCGCAGAGCTGAATGGCGAGATGGAAGCGCAAACGCGCCGGGACAGCACTGTCGGTCCGGACCGGCCAATGGGGGAGCGCGGCGCGGTGAAGGCCGATGTGCTGGGCAAGTCCATTGCAGGTGTGGACACATGACGGAAGGTGAGAGGGCCTACTCCGCCACCGCGTCGGCGCCCTTTGGCCTGCCAATCGAGCCTTGCAGTTCTTCGCGCAGCCAATCGCCGAAGGCTTTCTTGGCCCTGGTCTGAGGGGCGTTCTTGCCGCTGATCAGCCAGTAGGCGCTGCCGGTGGCCGGCCGCTCCGGGAAGGGAGCAATCACCTGACCGGATTTGACCGCATAAACCGCGAGTGTTTCCCAGGCCAGGAACACCCCGTGCCCTGCGATTGCCGCATCAAGGCAAAGCGAACCGTCGGAGAAGGTCGGGCCATCCTGCAGAATGCTTTCATCGAGGCCGAAGAGATCCAGCCAGGTCTTCCAGGTGTACATTTGTCCGGGGTCGCGAATAATCGGCAGCTTGCCGATGTCTTTCGGCTCCCTGATCTGTTCCGCCAATGCCGGGCTGCAGACTGGAAACACCCGCTGGTGCAACAACTGCTCTGCCCTGACGCCCGGATAGGGCCCCTTGCCGACACGGATGCAAAGGTCGACATCGCTCATGTCCGGATCGACCAGATCCACGGTTGCTTCCACCCGAACCCTGACGCCCGGGTGCGCCTTGTTGAAATTCTTGAGATGCCACACCAGCCATTTGCCGGCAAAAACCGGGGCAACTGAGATCGTCAGGGCATCTTCGCGTCCACGCTGGGTGGTGGCGATGGCGGTTGAGAGCGAGGACATGGCGCTGGTCAGATGCGGCTGCATTGCAAGCACATGCGCGGTCGGCAGCAACAGGCGATTCTGCCGCTCGAACAGTTGCACTCCAAGCTGCGCCTCTGTCTTTTGAAGTTGTTGGCTGACGGCACCAACAGTAACCCCCAGTTCCTCAGCGGCCGCCTTGACGGAACCAAGCCGGGCAACGGCTTCAACGGCACGCAGGCCGGACAGATGAATGCGGTTGAGATTTTTCATTTAGAAAATCTAAACTGAAAATCAGAATAAGTCGATTTTTTTAGTCAGTCGAAGCATCTATAGAAGGAGCATAGCTAAATTCAAAGAAGGAATTTGGCCATGCAAAAAACAATAATAAGGAGACTGAACCTCATGATGAAACTGTTTATGCGCCGCTACATGACGGCCCGCCCGGCATCCGCTTACGACCGTGCCGACCCGCTGTCCCATCCGGCAATCGTGCGTATGTCCCAGCGCGAACTGGCCGACTTGCCGCTCAACCGGCGCTAAGGCGGAAGGCCGGCTGAAAGGCCGGTCTGTGACCGTTCCGATCGACCCTCCGCAAGGAACGGCCGGTTGGACAAGAATTCCCAACCAGAAAACGGCGCCTGGGCGGCAAGCCCGGCGCCGTTTCTGTTTTGGGCGGCAAAGACAGCCAACGGCTGCTGCTATAGGGATCGGATCAAACCGCGACAGGCTGCCTGTCGGCATATTGTGCGACGCCGTGCCCGAACGACCAGTTTTCCAGCCTGGTTTCCACCAGATTGATGAAGATGTCTTCGGACCGGATACCGGCTTCGCGGGCAAGGCCCTTGGCGATCCGGGCAAACAGCGCCTTCTTCTGGTCGGCGCTGCGCGTGTCGCTGACGGTCAGTTGAATGATGATCAGGTCGTCGGACCGGTCGATGTTCATGAAATGACGGCCGAACAGGAAATCCTCGGGCGCATGTTCTGTAATCATCATGAACTTGTCGTCCTGCGGAACGCCGAAGGTCTCGCGCATGGCCTGATAGATTTCGTCCAGGATCACGGCTTTCTGGGCGGCGGTTTTGGAACCCTTCAGCAGGGAAACGTTGGTAAGCGGCATCATGTCCTCCGTCTTTCGGTGATGCCGCCAACCTTATTGCTGTGCTTATGATAACAGAAACAAATCTTTGATATTTCAAAAATCATAAATTAGAATGATTGTATGACCGATCTCGATATGGATCTCTTGCGCGCCTTCGTGCGTGTCGCCGAAACGGGCAGCTTCACGCGGGCAGGTCAGATGACGGGGGCCAGCCAGTCTGCTGTCAGCGTCAAGATCAAGAAACTGGAAGACCGCCTCGGCGACACCCTCCTCAGCCGTTCGCCGCGCTCCGTCCGGCTGACAAGCTTCGGCGCAAGGTTTCTGAGCGACGCGCGCAGCCTGATCGATCTGCATGACAGTGTAACGGCCCGCGTTTCCGGTCCGGCTGTTCAAAAACGACTGCGTTTCGGCATCAGCGATCATGCCGCTGGGGGGCGCCTGCCGGCCATTATCGCCTCGCTCAGCAAGGCGCTGCCGCAGCACCGCCTGCACGTTTCGGTCGGTTATTCCGATACGCTCTATAACGACTTCAAGGCAGGGCTGTTCAGCGCGGTCATGGTGCGTTCCGAGGATGTCGAGGGCACCGGCCGTGTGGCCTTCGAGGAAAACCTTGTCTGGACGGCTTCCCGGGCGTTCAGCTGGAGTGCGGGGACGGCTCTCCCCCTTGTGGCTCTTTCCGAGACATGCGCCCTGCGACGCCTGGCGGAGGGCACACTGAAAGAAGCTGGGATTTCCTATGAAGACGCCTTTACCGGCACCGGTGTTGGCGCCATCCAGGCAGCGGTCAGCGCCGGCCTCGGCATCGCCTGCCTCGACAGGCGCAACATTCCCGAAGGATGCCGGGAAGTTGGAGACCTCTATCGTCTTCCCGTCTTGCCGAAGACGAAGATGACGCTCTTCTGCCGGGAAGGTCCATTGGTCGCTTCTGCTATCCTTGCGGCCTTCCGCGACGCGGCCTGATCAGGCCTTCTTCACGAATTCCGTCAGGATGACGATGCGTTGATCGTTCACACGACCTTCGATCTGGGAGGCGTTGTCCGCAACAAGCGAGATGTTGCGCACGGCGGTGCCGCGTTTGGCGGTGAAGCTGGCGCCTTTGACCTTGAGATCCTTGATCAGGGTCACCGTGTCGCCGGCGGCAAGAACAGCGCCGTGGGTATCCTTGTGGACCACGCCGTCGTCTTCGTCCGTGCTGGCGCCAAGACCGGCCTTTGCCCAGGCGAGCGTGTCCTCTTCCAGATACAGCATGTCCAGAAGATCGCGTGCCCAGCTTTCATCCGGCATTCTGGAGAGCATGCGGTAGGCAACAACCTGAACCGGCGGAACCTGGCTCCAGGCGGCTTCATTCAGGCAAAGCCAATGCTTCGCGTCGATATCCGCAGTGCCCGAAATCTGATCCGCGCAGGTGGTGCAGGCGAGAACAGCCATATCCGCTGTGCCATCGGCATCCGGACCGACATCAAGAGGCTTCAACGCTTCAGTGGCACCACAGAATTCGCAGGCGTTGCCGGCGCGGTCGGAAAGGGTCTGTTCGATACTCATGGCAAAGCCTTGCTTGGGGGCGCTGCAGGCCGGCTGGTTCAGTCGGTCTATAGCCTTTCAATCAGGAGGGACGATGATTTCCGACGTTTGTCACGCCGGTTCGCAGAAGGCAAGTCCTGGACCTGATAAACGCGGGTGTTGATACCTGTTGCCACGCCCTGGCGGGCATGGCAGCGGTGTCTCAGTCGTCCATCTTCAGGGCCTGGATGAAGGCCTCCTGCGGGATTTCGACCTTGCCGAACTGGCGCATCTTCTTCTTGCCCGCCTTCTGCTTTTCCAGCAGCTTGCGTTTACGCGTGGCGTCGCCGCCGTAACACTTGGCGGTCACGTCCTTGCGCAGGGCCGAGATGGTCTCGCGCGCGATCACGCGGCCGCCGATGGCTGCCTGGATCGGGATCTTGAACATGTGACGCGGGATCAGCTCTTTCAGCTTCTCACACATGGCGCGGCCGCGGCGTTCCGCCTGGCTGCGGTGCACGAGAACGGACAGCGCATCGACAGGCTCTTCGTTGACCAGGATCGACATCCTGACGAGATCGCCCGCCCGGTAGTCCGAAATCTGATAGTCGAAAGAGGCATAGCCCTTGGAGATCGACTTCAGACGGTCGTAGAAGTCGAACACGACTTCGTTGAGCGGCAGGTCGTAGGTCACCATCGCGCGGCTACCGACATAGGACAGATCGATCTGAAGTCCGCGCCGTTCCTGACACAGTTTCAGGATGCCGCCCAGATACTCGTCCGGTGTCATGATCGTCGCCCGGATCCAAGGCTCGCGGATTTCGGTAATCTTCACGATATCCGGCATGTCGGCAGGGTTGTGAAGTTCCACTTCCGACTCGTCCGTCAGGGACATCTGGTAGACCACCGACGGCGCGGTGGCGATCAGGTCGAGGTCGAATTCGCGGTAGAGCCGTTCCTGGATGATTTCCAGATGCAACAGGCCAAGGAAACCGCAGCGGAAGCCGAAGCCGAGCGCAGCCGAGGTTTCCATTTCGAAGGAGAACGAGGCATCGTTGAGGCGCAGCTTGCCCATGGCAGCGCGCAGGTCTTCGAAGTCGTTTGCATCAACCGGGAAGAGGCCACAGAACACGACCGGCTGAGCCGGCTTGAAGCCCGGCAGGGCTTGCGTGCAGGGTTTCTTTTCCAGGGTGATGGTATCGCCGACGCGCGTGTCGGCCACTTCCTTGATCGACCCGGTGATGACGCCGATCTCGCCGGCCTTCAACTCGTCCACCTGCAGGAATTTCGGTGTCATGACGCCGACACGGTCAACATCATAGGCAGCGCCCGTGCCCATCATCTTGATCTTGTGACCCCGCTTCAGGGAACCGTCGATCACACGGACGAGCACCATCACGCCGAGGTAGGTGTCGTACCAGCTGTCGACCAGCATCGCCTTCAGCGTGGCGTCCGGATCGCCTTCCGGCGGCGGCAGCTTGGTGACGATCGCTTCCAGCACGTCGTCGACGCCAAGACCCGTCTTGGCCGAGATCATGCAGGCTTCCGACGCATCGATGCCGATCACATCCTCGATCTGTTCCTTGATCCGGTCCGGTTCGGCCGCGGGCAGGTCGATCTTGTTGAGGACGGTGACGATCTCGTGGTCGTTGTCGATGGCCTGATAGACGTTGGCCAGCGTCTGCGCTTCCACACCCTGGGAGGCATCGACCACCAGCAGCGAGCCTTCACAGGCTGCAAGCGAGCGGGACACCTCGTAGGCAAAGTCCACGTGGCCCGGCGTGTCGATCAGGTTCAGCGTATACTGTTCGCCGTCCTTGGCATTGTAGATCAGTCGCACTGTTTGCGCCTTGATCGTGATGCCGCGCTCGCGTTCGATATCCATCGAATCGAGCACCTGCTCGGTCATTTCGCGTTCGGTCAGCGTGCCTGTCATGTGGATCAGGCGGTCGGCCAGCGTCGACTTGCCGTGATCGATATGAGCCACGATGGAAAAGTTGCGGATGTTGGAAAGCTTCTTCGTCGTCATGGCCGCCCCTTTACCACTGCAATTCGATTTCGCCTAGTAGATTGAAGCCTGCGGGCGTTGAATTCCGGTGCTTTTTTGCACCTATCGCCGAATGCGGGTTCTCCGACGGCAACCGGGATCTTCCGCCCCCGGTAAATGACGCAGTGCATGGGAGGCATTTGTCATGGAAATTCAAACTCAAAGTTTGATGTAGAATGCATCGGCAAAGGCGATTTGAACAACCTGACAAGAGTTATCGATGTTGATCCGCAATGCAGAACCAAAGGACGTTCCGGCAATTCTGGAGCGCTATAATCAGGCCGTGCGCGAGACGACGGCAGCCTGGACCAACCGGGAAGAAACGCTGGACCAGAGACTGAGCTGGTACGAGGGGCGGGTGAAGGAGGGGCTGCCGGTTCTGGTGGCGGTCGATCACCACGATGCTGTGCTTGGTTTCGCCAGTTTCGGGCCCTTCCGCCCGCGCGAGGGCTATCGCCTGACGGCGGAACACTCCGTCTATGTCGACCCGGCGATGCAACGGCGCGGCATTGGCCGCGCGCTTCTGGAACGCCTGATGGAGATTGCCGTCGGCAAGAGCCTACACGTGCTGGTCGGCGTGATCGACGGCAGCAATACGGCCTCCATCGCCTTGCATGAGAAACTCGGCTTTGATGTCGCCGGGCGCTTGCCGGAAGCCGGCACCAAGTTCGGCCGCTGGCTGGATCTCGTCTTCGTGGCCAAGGTCTTGCTGCCGATGCAGCCGCCGGACGCTTAAGGGGCCGAGGCCAACCTCAATTTGCCGTCAGCACATTCCGGCAGTCATTCGGCAAGGCGGAGAGCGCCATGGGGCGTTTCTTGACCACCTTCGGAGGCTCGCCCGGCTTGGGCGGGTTTTTCGGCACCCAGGGTTCGTCCGACAGCCAGTAGGTAAGTTGGGCGCCACAGCCGTCGCCGGGGGGCGGCGGGTTCTGGTTCTTGCAGCCGGCACTGCCTTTCGGGCAGGCCAGGCGCACATGGAAATGATAGTGGTGACCCCACCACGGGCGCACCTTGCGCAGCCACGAGCGGTCACCGCCTCTCTGGAAATCGCAGAGGGCCTTCTTGATCGCCGGACTGACGAAGATACGCGCCACACGCTTGTCTGACGCAGCGAGCCGGATCAGCTTGGCGTGTGTGTCGGACCATTTCCTCGGGTCTACCCGTCGGTCGGCACCCTTGACGTCCATAGGGCCGATCAGCATCGAAGTGGCGGAGATCTCTTCCCGTTCCTGTGGGGTGAGGCGGCGGTTCGGCATCTCCGTCAACCAGATGTCGGCGTCGAGGCCGATCTGGTGGCTGGCATGGCCGGATGTCATCGGTCCGCCGCGTGGTTGAGCGATGTCGCCGACAAGCAATCCGTTCCAGCCGACCTTCGGGGCGTCATTCGCCAGGTCCTCGAGATAGTCGATCAGGACCGGGTGGCCCCAATTGCGGTTTCGCGACAGGCGCATGGCCTGCCAGGTCGGTCCATCCGTCGGCAGCTCCGCGCCGCCTGCCAGGCACCCCTTGGCGTAGGACCCGATGGAGCGGGCTTTCAGATTGGCAGGGCCTGTTGCGGCCCCGAAGTAGTCACGCGCTGGCTGGTTTCCATAAAGCACCAGCTTGGGTTTCTGCGCGACATAGCCTTCCGGAACGTCGCGTTTCTTTTCCGGTATCGGCACACCGGCCACCAGCTCGACAGTCGGCGAATAGGTCTCTGAGACAGGCTCGCTCGGCTTGGCGGTTGGCACGGGTGCGGCTGACGCGACAAGGCAGGAGACCTGCAAGGCTGCCGCAAATGCCATCAGGCCGGACACCGAAAGGGTCCAGCCGCTTCTAATGCCTGTTCTGCCCGCTCTCACGTTGAAACCTCGTGCGCCAGTCTGAGTGTTCAGCCGCCGTCGACCGCCGGCCATTTCAATCCTCAGGCAGCATGCACCAAATCGGGTGTCTCCGCATCCGATTCGCTCTCATGCACATGCGCGGCGATCATGTCGGCAAGGGTATCCAGGAAAACGGTGTTGTCCCGGATCACCCGGTCCGCCGCGCCGTTGAGCGTGATGATGTTGCCTGGCCGGGCGTTGTCGATGTCCTCGGCTTCCGCAGGCAGTTCGCCATCGAGCCGGTGATAGCTCACGTTCGGCAGTTCGGCGAAGAGCTGGCGTGCCTCGTCGGAGGTTGTCTGGCTTTGGGCATCGGCCAGGATCGACATCAGCGGCGCTCCCTTGGAAGGCTGCAGCCAGCCCAGAGCACCCCAGCCGACGGCATCCTTGTAAAGGAAGGACCGGCTTGGCGCCCGGCCGGTGCCGAGCGACAGAATGACGATCTCGTCGTCACCCCAACCCAGATTACGGGCCTCCAGATAAGCTGCGATGGTCGGATCCTTCATGAAGACCGTTCCATCGATCAGCGCTTCCTCGCGCCGGCGGCTGAGGTTCTCAACACGGGCCGGCTCGAAATAGGACGGGGTTGCGGTGGTCGCGCGCACCGCCTGCCAGAAGTAATAGTCATCCGGTCGGCCGCCGCCAGCTTCGAGACCGTTGGTCAGGAACACTGCCTTGCGCTGTTCCAGATCATAGGCGGTCAGCACGAGATGGGTGAGGCCGCTGGCCATGGACGTCCAGCCGAACCGTTCTTTCAGCATCTTTTCCAGCGGGCGCGGATCGTAGGTTTCGTCGAACAGGCCGAGCGAGCTGGTAACGCTGCGCGCCAGCCGTGCCGAGATCGAGGATTTGAAGATCTCCCGCGCATCGCGCTCGAAGAAGCCGCGGAGTTCGGTGATGCTTGCAGCAGGCGCGCCGGCGGAGCCACCAGGACGCGGCGCGGACAGACCGGCGGCAATCAGGCCGCCAGTGGAAGATCCGGCCATCAGATCGAAAATCTGGTGCAGGGGTGTGTTGACGCCTCGCTGGCTCAATCGGCTTTCGAGGGTTTCAAGCAAGCGGAGCGGAATGAGGCCGCGAATGCCGCCGCCGTCAATGGAAAGAATAAAACGTTTTTTCTGGGCCATGGGGTTCCCCGGGGGTCGTCGCAATGGAAGGCGATACATCTCTCCGGAAAGACGGGAGACGCTTTTTGCTTACCGATAGAATGTTGTCATCAAATGCGACACTGCAATGGCAAAGTGAAAAACAGGTGGACGATTTTTCGAAATTGGCGAGCAAGAAGTTAAACCGGACCGGCGCATCTGCAAAGACTCTGCGCGGATTGCCCGAAACCGGCTTCAGGAAGCATTCGCCAGGAAACCGCAGATGGTATCGACCAGCACCTCCGGACACTCCCTGTGCGGGATGTGGCCCGTGTCGGGCAGCACGACCTTTTGTCCGCCGGTGCTCCTGGCGATGTGTTCCGGATGACGTGGTGAGCCGTATTCGTCAAGCGCGCCATGGATGGCAAGGGTGTTACAGCGGACACCGGCAAGCGCATCGTCGAGCGACCAATCGGCAAAGGCTGGCGAGAGCCATGATTCCGTCCAGGCATTCAGAACCCAGCGCGCTTTGGCGCCGTGGTAGCGGGTCAACCTGTCGAATGCATCCGGATCGGCAAAGGCGGTGCGGGCTTCGCGGACCCCTTCCAGGGTGCGGTGTTCGATCAGGGCCTGGGCTGCAATCGTCACCAGGGCCGTGACCCTGTCCGGGTGCTGCGCGGCCGTATGCACGGCCATACCACCTCCCACGCTGTGGCCGCAGGCAACGAAGCGGCTGAGCCCCAGTTGCTCGCACAGGACTGGCACAACCGTCCTGCCTTCGTCGGCGATAAAGCTGGCAGGCAGGGTATCGCTACGTGCCGAGGATTGCCCGAAACCGGGCCTGTCATAGGCAATGACAGTGCGACCGCTGGCAAGGGCAAGACGTTCTGGAAAATCGCGCCAGAGGGCAATACATCCGAGGGAGTCGTGAAACAGAAGCACAGGTGCCTTGCCGGGCAAATGGTCTTCAGGTGTCCAGATGCGAACATGAACGGTGCTGCTGCCGACCGGGACGGCCTGTGTTTCAACGTGGACGGTGCCGGACAAGAGAGAGGTCAACGTGAATTGCCTTTCCACAAAGGGTGTAGCGTGGTGCCTTTTTCAGGCGGCGGGACGGACCGAGGGGTCTTTTTGAGCGCACGTGCGATGTTCCACCGAGGCTTATCGCAGCCTGTAGGCTCGCAACAAGCCTCTCTTTTCGAACTATTCCGTCTTGGCTCTTTATCCCGTGCGGCCTTTCGGACTAGGATCGAGCCAATTTTCCAACCTTTACAGGAAGTTTCATGAATATCGATCTTCTTCGCCGTCTTTGCGAAACGCCGGGAGTTCCGGGTCACGAACACCGGGTCCGGGACCTGATTCAGGCCGAAATCAAGGGCTTGTTCGACGAGGTTACCGTCGACCCCATGGGCTCGCTGCTCTGCCGCCGGGACAGCCGCAAGTCCTCCAAGAAGGGCACCCCGAAAAAGGTCATGCTCCTGTGCCACATGGATGAGATCGGCTTTCTGGTCTCCCATGTCACGGACAAGGGCTTCGTCCATGTGCAGCCGGTCGGCGGCTTCGATGCCCGCAACCTGTTCTCCCGCCGCGTGCTGGTGTCTACCGACGAAGGTGACTTCAAGGGCGTGATGAACCCGGGTGGCAAGCCGATCCACATTTCTTCGCCGGAAGAGCGCAAGAAGGTGCCGGAACCCAAGGAATTCGTCATCGACATGGGCCTCGGCGAAAAAACCAAGGACATCGTCAAGGTTGGCGACATGGTCACCATGGATGAGCCGCTGATCGAGATCGGCGACAAGGTCGTCTCCAAGGCGCTCGACAACCGCATTGCCTGCTGGCTCGGCATCGAGGCGATCAAGGGCCTGGGCAAGGCCAAGCATGATTGCGAGATTCACGTCGCCTTCACCTGCCAGGAAGAAGTCGGCCTGCGCGGCGCGCGGACAGCGTCTTTCGCCATTGCTCCCGACATCGGATTTGGCATCGACACCACGCTTTCCTGCGACACGCCGGGTGTTCCCGAACAGGATCGCACCACGGTGCAGGGCGAAGGCTTCGGTCTGCACGTGAAGGATTCCAGCTTCATTGCGGACCGGGACCTGGTGAAGGAAATCGAAGCCATTGCGGTCAAGGAAAAGATCCCGTTCCAGCGCACCATGCTGGCCGCTGGCGGTCAGGATGGCGCTGCCGCCCAGCAGGCCGCTGCCGGTGCCAAGGCCATCGGCATCGTTGTCGGGACCCGCTACATCCATACGGTCACGGAAATGATCGACAAGGGCGACCTTCAGGCCGCGCTCGACATCATCGTCGCCTACCTGAAAAAGGCATAAGGCACTGAGAAAGGGGAGCTTCGGCTCCCCTTTTTGTTTCTGACCGGGAGGTCGAAGTCCTTGGGTTGGAACCACGGCTGATCCTCCGTGGCGTGTCATCCCGTTTGGTCGCCTCAGGGGCGAGACGGCACTCAGGACAGGCCTTTACGGCCGTATGTCGAGGCCAATCAGCCCCTCAAGATGCGGGAAACGCGCGGAAGTGTGTCGCGTCAGGCCACGAGGCCCAGAAGGTTGGACACCTGGTCGCCGGTGCCTGCGTATAGCTCGCTGACGGCAGCGCTCTGATAGCTGAAGGAGCCGTTGTCGAAGTTGCCTTCGACAGAAGAGGCGTTCGCCGAGCGGACAGAAAGCCCGGTTTCACTGTCGTAGGACACCCGCTCGAAAGATACGAACTGCGCGGAAACGGTTTCACCGCCAATCTCGGCTTCAATCGTGGTCGTTGAAATGGTCGCGCTTTCATAGGCCACATTGGCCGACGCGCCGCTTTCCTCTTCACCAAGAGCCGCCTTCAGTTTGCCGGCGGTCTTCTGATAGTCCTCGACAGTCGCAAGTGCGCCGTCTTTATCCTCGTCGTCGTCCTTGACGTTGCCCTTGCCTTTTTCAACCGCATCCTGAAGCGCCGCGATCACGACCGCATCTTCCTCGGCCTGTTTGCTGGCAGCTTCCAGAACGCTGACGGCAGGGGATTTGTCATGCCCGTTGCGTTGGCCGATCTCGTGACCATAGGCGTTGCCCTTGGGATCGTTCTTCTGGCCTTCTGCGCCGCCATTCGAAAAGGAAGCCGAAAAAAGGCTTGTGCTTTGCGTGGTGGTTTCGATGGAAATCTGCATGGCTTCGGATCCCGGCTCGTCCGGCCCTTCCTGGTCCGGTACAGTTGCAGAAATCATCCCGCAAAACCGTTAACAGGCCATTAACCAATCCCGGGCCGTCCTTACACCGGCCTGACGGACCCAAACGCCTTTTCCAGAAACCGTCCGCCCAGCACCATGCCGCGTTCATCGATGGAATGACCGAGGCCCGACAGCAGATGCAGGCTGGAAGAAACCCCGGCATCTTCAAGTGCCTGTTGCGCCGCCTCCGCGTGATATCTGGCAACCACATCGTCCGCCTCGCCATGCACGATCAGCACAGGGCTCTGCGTATTGATCGGATCAAGGCGCCCGGCCCCTGGCAACAAACCGGAATAGCCGATCAGCGCTGCCGGGGGAGACGGGCGGCGCAGACCGCATTGAAAGGCCATCATGGCCCCCTGGCTGAAGCCAACCAGTGCCAGTGAACTGTCGTTGAGAGAATGACGAGCCAGTTCGTCGTCCAGAAACCGGTCGAGCACCGGCTGGGCGGCTTGCGCGCCAAGGCGGTATTCGTTGATGTCGCGTTCCTCGAGCGCAAACCATTGCCGCCCACCGAGCGCTTCGAAGGGCAGGTGCTCCGGAGCGTTCGGCGCGACGAAGGCGGCGTCGGGAAGCTGTCCCTGCCAGGCACGCCCAAGGTCGATGAGGTCCGGGCCATCGGCTCCGTAGCCATGCAGGATCACCACCAGTTGGCGGGCGGCATTGCCCGAAGCCGGCGCCAGACGGGGGCCATCGAGACGGGGAGGGAAAGTGGCTGGCACGATAGGAAACCCTAATTATTGAGCTGGCGTCTTCCGGTCGGGCGTCTCGGAGGGAGACGGCAGTTTTTCCTGAAGACGCATGAACGGAAGGGCGATCAGCATGGCAAGTAGGATCAGCAGACTTGCAAGGGCGAACGGTGCCCCGGGAAAGAAAACTGCCGCGTTGGGTCCTGAAAACGTGGCGAAGGCCTGTGTCATGACCAGCGGGCTGACAACCATGGAAAGGCCCGCGGCACTTGCGATCAGACCCTGCAGTTCGCCTTGTGCGTTATCCGGCACGCGAACCGACATCAGACCGGTGAAGGCGGGCGTTGCCATCGCGCCGAGCGCTGCGAAGGAGATCAGCAGATAGGCCATCCAGCCCGCATCGGCGACGGCAAGGCCGGTGAAGGCTATGAGGTTGGCCGCCAGGCCGATGAAAAGCGTCCGGCCAGGCCCGAGCCTGGGTTCCAGAACGCGGATCAGATATCCCTGAACGAAGGCAAAGCCGACGCCGACAGCGGCCAGTGACAGGCCGATATCGCCGGGGCTCCAGGCAAAGACTTCCTCCGCATAGTAGCTCCAGACGGAGGGATAGACGTAATGGGCGATGTCGAACAGGAAGACGGCCAGAAGCAGCGTACGCACCGAGGGATACACGGCGATCTGCTTCAACGCGCCGAACGGGTTGGCGCGTTTCCAATCGAACTGCCTCGTGTTTTCGTCCTTCAGTGTTTCGGGCAGCATGAAATAGCCGAACAGGAAGTTGACGAAGGAGAGGCCCGCAGCCGCATAAAACGGTGCGCGAGACCCGTATTCACCCAGGAACCCGCCGATCATTGGCCCAAGCACGAAACCGACGCCAAAACCAGCGCCAACAAGCCCGAAGTTTTTCGCCCGGTCCTGCTTGGAAGACACATCGGCGATAAAGGCGGAAGCCGCGGAGAAGGTTGCTCCGGAAACACCTGCCAGCGTTCTGCCGACGAACAGAACGGCCAGATGCCAGGACAGCGCCATGATCAGATAGTCGACAGCCATGGCGAACATGGACACCAGAAGGACCGGACGGCGCCCGAAACGGTCTGCCAGATTGCCAAGCGTCGGACCGAAGGCGAATTGCATCAGGGCGTAGACGACACTGAGTGCGCCGCCCCAACGGGCGGCTTCGCTTACGGGCAGCGAAGTAAGTTCGGTCAGGAGCGAGGGCATGACCGGCATCATCAGGCCGATGCCCATGGAGTTGAGAACCAGCGTGACCAGGATGAACCCGAGCGCGCTGCGATTGGAGATACCGGACCGCAAGCCTTTTTCCGCCAATTCCGTCAACTGAAGGTGGCTGTGATCTTACCCGATTATTCGGCGGCGACCAGTGACGGCTGTTCCCAGTTGCCCTTTTCGATATCGGCAATCTGCTTGTCGATCTGGCCAACGACGAACCGCGAGAACGGCCCCAGGTGCACATAAAGCGCCAGCATCATCATCACCGGTTTGATGGCCCGGAAGTTGGTGAATGTGGTCTTGATCAGCGTTTTCCAGAACGGTCCGCGGTAGGTGGTTTCCTTGAAGGTCATCGCCAGGATAAGACGGCCGAACAGCTTGATATCATGGAAAAAACCAGCGCCGAAAATCGAGCCGTTGGCACCGCTCATGTCAAGCATGGAGGCAACCTTCTGGACGCGGCCGAAATAGGCCTCCGGTCCATAGACCTGATCGATGACCTTCTTGAAGTCTTCCAGGATCTGCGCGCGCGGGCGAACGGTGGTGAAGTTGAGACCGGCGGTACACTGGTCACCATGCTCCGTGTCCGGATCATCGGTGGCAAAGTCGGCATGCAGGCGGCCTTCCTTGGCGAGCCGGCGGGTCAACTGGGTGTTGGGCAGGGCATAGAGCAGCCCGGTCATGGCAACCGGGATCGCGGCCTCCTCGATCAAAGCGGAGATTTCTTCTGCCACCTTGTCGCTTTCCTCATCGAAGCCGACGATGAATCCCGCCAGCACGAAGATGCCGGCGTCGTAGATCTTGTGGACGCTCTTGGCGATGTCGCGGCGGGTGTTCTGCTTCTTGCGCGTTGCCACCAGAACTTCGGGATCGGGGCTTTCGATGCCGATGAAGACGGAGAAATATCCGGCCTGCTGCATCATCGTCAAAAGGGCTTCGTCGTCGGCAAGGTTCAGGGACGCTTCCGTCGACATTTCGAACGGATATTTGCGTTCCTTCTGCCACTTTGCCAGCTCCGGAAGAAAGCCCTTCACGGCCTTCTTGTTGCCGATCAGGTTGTCGTCAACGAAATCGACATGGCCTCGGTACCCCAGCTCGTACAGACGGTCGAGTTCGGCCAGCATCTGGTCATTGGTCTTGGTGCGCGGCACCCGGCCATAAAGCTCGATGATGTCGCAGAATTCGCAGGTGAACGGGCAGCCGCGCGAATATTGCACGCCGATCTGCACATAATCGTCGAACTTCAGAAGATCGAACCGCGGAATAGGGCTGGAGGCCACGTCGGCCTTGAATTTCTCGGCTGAGAAGCGGCCGTTGCGCGCGCCTTCCTTCCAGGCGTCGATAAAGGTGCTGAGAATGCCCTCGGCTTCTCCAAGCACAAGGAAATCCGCCCCTTCGTAGACTTCGGGAGAGGAAGTCGCATCCGGGCCGCCGACAACAACGGGAACGTTGTTTTCCTGTGCGCGCCGGATAACGCCGAGGCAATCGGCCTGCTGGGGCAGCATGCCGCCAGTCATGACCATATCGGCCCAGTCGAGATCGTCATTCGTCAGGTCGCCCGTGTTGCGGTCAATCAGACGCACATTCCAGGTGTCCGGCAGCATTGCAGCGACGGTTATCAGGCCGAGAGGAGGGGCGGGATATTTGGCTCCCACCATTTCGCAGGTTGCACCATAGTTCCAGAATGACCCGGCATTGAAGCGCGGATACACCAGTAGAACATTGCATTCCGACATTAAGGGTCCCTCCAAACGGACACTCGTTCCCAACGGCGACACCGTAACAACTTTACGCCTCGGCACAACCGCATATAACAGCTTTCGTGGCTTCCCGCCTGTACTGACCGTCACTGCGAAGCGATGTCAGGCTTTCGCAGGCGGAAAATCAAACCGTGGACTTCGTTGCCAAGCTCCTGGCGCAGCACCACGGGTTTCTCTGTTTCGTAAATCATCCCTGCCGTCTCTGCTGTTCGCTTGAGATAGGCGGGCGTGTGGGCATACCGGCCCGTCGGGTCGACCCTGTAATCGGGGCCGGCCGGATCATCGAGGTGTTCAACGCTGGCAATCAGCACGCCGCCAGGCTGCAATGCGCCGGCGAGCGCGTTCATGAAGGGCTGTAGGTCGCCGATGTAACACAGGGTATCGACGCAAACGCCAAGGTCGAACCGGGTCGGCAGATCGGATGTCAGAAACTCGACCAGTTCACCTTCCACCAGAAAATCGAACACATTCAGTGCAGCCGCCTTGCGCAGCATCCCTGGCGACAGATCAATACCGGTGAGCTTGACGCAATACGTACGGATCAAGGGGCCGCACAGGCCCGTGCCGCAACCAAGATCGACCACATCCTGAAACGGGGTCTGCCGTGTCGCGGCCAGCAGCGCAACTTCCGCAGCGACCAGTTCCGGCGCGCGGTAGCCGAGGTTCGTCAACACCTCGTCGAAGCTTTCGGAAAAACTGTCGAAATGATCTTTGACATAGTCTTCTGGGGCGTGGTCCATCGTGTCGCCGCGCACAGCCGCCAGCTGATAGCTGGCAACCTTGTTGTCCGGATCGGCGGCGACGACACCCTCCAGGTGCTCGATGGCGCGGTCCTTGCGGCCAAGAGAACACAGGACGCGCGCGTGCCAGACCGGATCGGACCAGACGTCCGACCCGAATTCCAGGCAGCGTTCCAGGGCATCGGCCGCTTCGTGCCGGCGTCCGGCCAGCATCAACGACAGGCCGTAATTATGCCAGGCATTCGGATTGTCCGGATCCAGCCGGACGATTTCCGTCAGGATGGGCAAGAGGTCGTCGTTGTTTGTGGCGCCCTCCAGCATCACGGTAATGTTGCTCCAGGCCTCCTGATGACGTGGTTCGATCTCCACCGCCCGGACATAAGCCTCAAGCGCTTCGTCGGACCTGCTCTCGAGCTTCAGGATGTTGCCGAGATTGTTGTAAGCGGCCGCATTGCGGCTGTTGTTTTCCAGCGACTTGCGGATCAGGACGATCGCATTGTCCGCCTTGCCGGCATCGAAATGGAGAAGACCGAGGAAATGCAGCCCGTCGGCATGGTCCGGCTCGGCGGTCAGGACGTCCTTATAGGCCGCCAGCGCCGCTTCCAGATTACCGCTCCGATGAGCGCTCACCCCTTCCTGCAGCCTGGTATCAAGGTCCATGAACAACTCCGACAAAAATTTCACAATAAAAAAGGGCGGTCGAACCGCCCTTGTACCCGGTAATGACCTGTAAGTGACCTTACAGGACTTTCAGGTCTTCAGCCACCATCTGGCCGCGTCTCCACTCCAGATCGAATGCCACGAGTTGGCCTTCCGTCAGAGTGTCGATACCGGACCGGCGCAGGGCCAGAATGTCGACAAGGATGTCCTTGCCGTCCTGCGGTTCGATCGTACCGATACCTCGGCGATTATCGAACCATTTCACGTTTCCATGCAGCATGGAGTCTTCTTTCTAAATTTTGTCATCCTTGGCATACGATGGGCAGTCATATCTGCCTTTTTCAACGCCTTGATGACAGTGTTGATGATAATACTAAAGTACTTCTCAGACCCTGGCCGGAACTGGACATCGACGCGTGCAGTCTTTCTGCGACTGCCTCGCTTCAAGAAGCCGTTCCATTTGGCTGGGGTCTGGATGCCCGGAAAAAACCCCGGGCTTTTCCATAGTGTCTATTGATATGGTAATGAAATGGTTAATTTCAAGACCTGCTCAGCGATTGAGCTTTCCCAGTATAACATATTTGAGAATATCGACGACTTGTTCGGACGTTTCGGCAACCGCTAATGCAGCTGCGTCAACTTCCTTGAGCGGATGCGTCAGCGACGGGTCGTGGACGACGATCAGCGACTTTCCGAGCGCGGCCGCATAGCCTGCATCGAACGCCGCGTTCCACTGCTTGTATTTGTCTCCAAAGCGGACGACGACGATGTCGGCCTTTTCCAGCAGTGTCCGTGTTCGGAGCGCGTTCACCTTCGCGCCCTTGTGGTCGTACCAGAACTTTTTGTCCTCACCGCCCAGAATGGCAGCACCGCAATCGTCGCTGGCATCGTGATCGGTGACGGGAGATGAAAATTCCACCGGCAGCTTGAGCGCAGCAGCGCCATCCATGATCTTGTCTCGCCAGTCGGTATGGATTTCGCCGGACAAGTAGATGCGCCAGGTGGTCATTAGGGTCTCCCATGCAAGTTTTTGAATTATGTGGCGAAATTTCCCGCCTTATCTTGACTGGAAACTGGGGGCTGAACACCGCAACGTCAACCCCTGCGTTCATTTGCCCTTGGCCGGTTAACGCTGGAAGACTCGACAAGGCTACGCAAAAACTGAAGGGTAATCTGCCGCGAAACTGATCTTGCGGTCCGTAATTTTGAGGAGCTCATTCATGTCTGCACTATTGCTCGGAGACGAGGCACCGGATTTCGAAGCCGACAGCACGGATGGTCCGATCCGTTTTCACGAGGCGATCGAGGGATCCTGGGCGGTTCTGTTTTCCCACCCGAAGGACTTCACGCCGGTCTGCACCACCGAACTGGGGATGACCGCGAAGCTCAAGGACAAGTTCGAAGCCCGTGGCGTCAAGGTGTTCGGCGTTTCGGTCGACCCTATCGAGGATCACCGCGCCTGGGTTGGCGATATCGCCGACACGCAAGGCGTCGCGCTGAACTTTCCGTTGATTGCCGATCCGGATCGCAAGGTGGCAACCGCTTACGGCATGATCCATCCCAATGCCAATGACACGCTGACCGTGCGCTCGCTGTTCGTCATCGGTCCGGACAAGAAGATCAAGCTGAAGATTGAATACCCGGCCTCCACGGGCCGGAACTTCGATGAAGTCATCCGCGTGATCGACAGTCTGCAGCTCACGTCCGCACACAAGGTCGCAACTCCGGCCAACTGGGTGTCCGGTGAGGATGTCATCATCGTTCCGGCGGTGAGCGATGAGGAGGCGAAGGAAAAATTTCCCGAAGGCTGGAAGACCCTGAAGCCTTACCTGCGGGTCGTTCCGCAGCCCAAGTAAAAGGCCAAAAAAGCAGGTGGCGCGCTAAGAGCGTGCCGCCGCTTGCCTGCCTTGGAGCGCGTTGCAGCCGGCGCTCAGGGCGAACCCCGGCGAAAGGGATCACACTGTCTTCAGCAGGGCCTTCAGGGCCGTGCGGTAGTCCGGATAGCGGAACGTAAACCCAAGCTCTTCCTTGAGGCGCTGGTTGGAAACCCGTTTGTTCTCACCATAGAACGATCTGGCCATCGGCGAGAGATCCGCGGTTTCGAACGGGATTTCCGGTGGTGCTTCGACGCCCAGAAGCTGCGCGGCAAAGGCAACCACATCCTGGGGCGGGGCCGGTTCATCGTCCGTTACGTTGAAAACACGCGTCGACGGTTTTGCCATGGCTGCCTTCAGGGCACCGGCGATGTCGGCAACGTGAATGCGATTGAACACCTGTCCCGGCTTCACAAGGCGCCGAGCGGTGCCTTTCTTGAAGTTCTCGAACGCATTCCGGCCCGGGCCATAGATGCCGGAGAGGCGGAAAATCTGGACCGGCAGATCGTTCTTTGCGGCAAATGCCAGCCACGCTTCTTCTGCGGCGACGCGCTGGACGGAGCGCTTGGAAACCGGGTTCAGCGGTGTCTCTTCATCGACCCACGCACCATCATGATTGCCATAAACGCCGACGGTGGACAGATAGCCGATCCAGTGTGGTTTTGCCGCTGCAATGTCGCTGGCATATTGGTTCAGAACCGGATCGCCAGCCTCGTTCGGGGCGATCGACACCAGAACGTGGGTCGCGGTTTTCAGAGCGTCGGCAATTCCTTCGCCCTGAATTTCTCCGTCGAAGATGAACGGCTCGACCCCAAGGTCCCGCAGCGCGTCCGCCTTTTCCGGAGAACGCGTTGTGCCGCCGATCCACTCGAACTGGTCGCGCACTTCCTCCACGAAGGCCTTTGAGGAAAAACCGGTGCCAAAGATGAACAGACGCATGCGTTCTAGAGCTCCAGGTGTTTGCGGCGAATTTCATAAAGCGCGACGCCCGTGGCAACGGCGAGATTCAGACTGTCGGCCTGGCCGACCTGCGGAATGCGGATCAGCGTGCGGCAAGCCGCTGCCATATCGTCTTCCAACCCTTTTTGCTCGTTGCCCATAACCAGCAGAACCGGCTCTGCGTAATCGGGTGTGCGATAGTCGACAGACCCTTTCAGATGGGTTGCTGCGACAGTGCCGGGCCACTTTTCAGCAAGGGCCTTGAAGTCGTCCTTGCCGAGTTTTGCCAGCGGCACGTGAAAAAGCGAGCCCATGGTGGCGCGCACCGCTTCCACGGCAAAGGGGTCGGTACAATCGCCCACCAGCATGACACCGGCACCGCCGACAGCATCCACGGTGCGGATGATGGTGCCAAGGTTGCCCGGGTCGCGAACCCGGTCGAGCGCGACCCAGAGCGTGGTGCCGGAGGGCTCGATGTCGCGGGGCCCCAGAAGCTTCTGCTCATAGACGCCGACAACCATTTGCGGATTGTCCTTGCGGGTCATGGCGGACATGACGGCGGTGGACACTTCCAGGATCAGCGCGCCGCGCGCCTTGGCGGCAGCGGCGGCTTTTTGCGCAACGGGATTGTCCCGTGCTTCCGGGCCAATAGCCAGATAGCGAACGCCCCAGCCGGCTTCCAGCGCGTCGGTCGCCAGCTTCAGGCCTTCGGCCACGAACAGGCCGGTCTGGCTGCGGTGCTTGCGCTGCGCGACAAGCCCCTTGATTTCCTTGACGATCGGGTTGGAGTGGCTGGTGATCTGTTTCACCGCGCCCTGGCGTTTTTCGATCATCTGCTGCTCCAGCGCGAAAAGAGCGACGTCGACAAGGCACGTTTGCCGTCTTCCTCACGGATGACCAGTTCGCCGGACTCCAGCAAGCCGCCTTCGGTGTCCAGGGTTTCGGCCATCAGTTCATGAATGGACACAAAGCTGGAACGGATCGCATAGGCAGTCAGGATCATGAACAGGGCATCCTTGGCCAGAAGCTGCTTCAGATCAGCCAGCATGCCCGGCAGGCTGGTGTAGATGTCCCAGACTTCGCCCTTCGGACCACGGCCGTATTTCGGCGGGTCGAGAATGATGCCGTCATAGGTGTTGCCGCGACGGACTTCGCGGGCAACGAATTTTGACGCGTCCTCGCAGATCCAGCGGATCGGCAGATCTTCAAGACCGGACATCTCCTGGTTCTCGCGGGCATAGCCGATGGCTTTCTTGGAGGCGTCCACATGGGTCACCTGTGCCCCCTCCGTTGCCGGCAGCAGCGAGGCAAGGCCGGTATAACCGAAGAGGTTGAGGATCTTCAGCGGCTTTTCCGGCGCGCGCTCGCGTTCGGCGCGGATCTTGCCGTTGACCCATTCCCAATGGGCAGCCTGTTCGGGAAAGACACCCACATGGCGGAACGACATGAAGCGGCCGTTATACCGCACCGGGCCAAAGGACATCGGCCAGGTTTCCGGAACGCTGCCGGAGAACTTCCAGCGGCCCGGGCCTTCTTCTTCCGTGTCGCCGGAAAAGACCGCATCGGCTCGGTTCCAGACACTTTCCTTCAGCCGGCGCGACCCCATGGCCTGCGGTTCCGGACGCACGATGGTGAACCGGCCATAGCGTTCCAGCTTTTCGCCCTGTCCCATGTCCAGAAGCCGATAATCCTTCCAGCCTTTGGTTTCCAGGATCACCGGCCAGCTCTGGTGTGCAGGCTTGCCGGAAGGGGCATAGGTGGAGGCACTGGTCTGATCCGCCACGGGTCTCACTCGTTTTCTGTCTGATTTGAAGTTTGTTCCGCCATAAAACATCCTGCCTTCATTTGGAAGTAGATTAGACGTTTCGGCGGGTCGGATCCGATTGCCGTTTCGGCTTTCGAACACATTCGTTCAAGGCGTTTCGTGGCGGGCTCTCTAGCGCAGCCAAGACCGCGGTCTGTGCGGGCAGTGGTCCGGTTCAGCGCAAAAGAAAAGGGCGGGCAGCCAAAGCTCGCCCGCCCTTTTGGGTCGAAATTTCTCGATCAGGCTGCGGCGACCTCGGACAGGAACTGTTCGACTTCACGCTTCAGTTCGTCGGTCTTTTCGGTCAGTTCGCCGGAGGCTGACAGCACCATGTCGGCGGAAGACGACGTCTGGTCGACAGCCTGCGAAAGCTGCGACATGGACGAAGACACGGCACTGGTCCCTTCCGCCGCACGCTGCACGTTCTGCGAAATTTCCGCAGTGGCAGAGCCCTGCTGTTCGACAGCCGAAGCGATGGCCGTGGTGTAGGAGTTCACTTCGGTCATGGTTTCCGCGATTTCGCCAATGGCGATCACGGATTCTTTGGTCGCGTTCTGGATCTCGGTGATCTGACTGGAGATCTCTTCCGTGGCCTTGGACGTCTGGGTGGCCAGTTCCTTCACCTCAGCCGCAACAACCGCGAAGCCTCTGCCGGCTTCGCCGGCGCGCGCCGCCTCGATGGTGGCGTTGAGCGCCAGCAGGTTGGTCTGTTCCGCAATCGCCTGGATGAGGGTCACGACTTCGCCGATCTTGGTGGCGGCTTCCGCCAGGCCTTCGACCTTCTCGTTGGTGATCCGCGTTCCGGTGGTGGCCCGGTCGACGATTTCGGTTGTCTGGGCAACCTGGCGGGAAATCTCGCCAATGGAAGCCGCCAGTTCTTCCGCGGCGCTTGCCACCGTCTGAACGTTGTTTGTGGTCTCGTTCGACGAACTCTGCGTCTCGCTGGCATAGCCGGCGCTGTCCCGGGCAATTTCGGTAAGCGCCTGAGCGGTCGAGTCGAGGCCGCTCGCGGTGGTTTCCACCGAGCCGAGCGCTTCTTCCGCCGTGGTCCGGAAAGACTGGATCAGGTTGTCGATACGCGCCTGGCGTTCATGCCGGGACGCTTCTTCACGTGCGTTCTGCTCCTGCAACTGAGCCCGCTCGACGGCGTTGTCGCGGAACACCTGCACTGTGCGGCTCATGTCGCCGATCTCGTCGCCCCGGTCGATACCCGCGATCACCACCTCATTGTCGCCATTTGCCAGGCGGTCCATGACGCCGGTGATCGTGCGGATCGGGCGGGTGATCGCCAGGTTCAGAACGAAGGCGAGACCGATGCCACCCAGAATGGCGAAGAGGATCGTGACGGCAATCTGAACCTGAGCAGCCGTCGAGGCCGAACTGGCGGCCTCCGACTGGGCGGAGGAAATCGAAGCGATGTCGACACCGACCTGTCGGGTCAACTCGTCAAGTTCAGCGCGCTTAACTGCCAGATCCGCCTTGGTTGCCAGCATTTCGCGGAAGGACTTGTCTAGCGTGGCAACAGAGTCCGGAATACCTTTGATGGCATCGCCCGCGGCCGGCAGGATCATGGCGTATTTGACCATGTCCTTTTGGAGACCCACCAGATTAGCAATCTGTTGTTCCACGAGTGATGGGTCGCTAAAGCCGAAAGACCCGAAGAGGTAGAGCGTGTCCGCGCGAGCCGCCAAAGCCATTTCGTTCAAAGTGGTGGCTTTCTCTGCGATCGAGCGCACCGTCGCCAGACGGGTTGAAGCGGTCAACGCATCCGTCTTGGCCTGAGAAACGACCGGGATGACCTGCCCGAGAATGTCCTCGGTCAGGCTGTTCATTCCTTCGATTGCGGTGCCAACGGCCAGGCGCGCTTCGTAAGCCTCGGAAAAACCGAGATCCTTGGTCAGATTTTCCAGCGCGGCATTCAGCTTGTTTGCTTGCGAGGCCAGCTTGCCGACGGTTTTGCGATCAATGCCGTCGATCTGCTTGTATTTCATCTGCTTCGTGGCAGAGATGAGGTCTCGCGCGATATCAATGGCTGCGGTGAGTTCTTCCCCGTCGATATTGCCGCTGCCCGTCAGGTAGAGCATGTGAATCTTGACGACTTCGTCCTTCAGTTCGAACGCAGCCCTTTGAAGCTGGTTGGTATCGTCCAGCCGGCTGTTTGCGGCGAAAGCTTCGGCGCTGATGCGCTTTTCCTCTTTCAGAACAGCTTCGCTGATGTTCGCTGCCAGCAATTCAAGATTGCTAGTGCTTTCCCGCAGCGTTGCAAGGCGCTCTGCCTGCTGCGTCGTTTGCGCGGCGACCTGTTTGAACGTTGTCGAGAAGCGGGAGACCGCGTCAGAGGCCTCCGCCACCTGGGCTTCGGCTGCGGGGTCGCCAGCAACTTCAGCGGTCAGGATCACCAGCTCGCTCTGAAGCGCCTCGACGCCTTCGAGTACCGAATTGCGGAGCTCTTCTGATGGATTGTTGAGATAGTCTTCACGCGTCAGGGATGTTGCCTGCATCTCACCGGCAATCTTGGCGGCATGATCGGCGACGACAAACCGTGAGGACAGCCCGTGAATGGCCAGGAACCCCACACCGCCAACCACTGCGGTCAACAGCAAGACTGCCAGAAAACCGCCACCGACCTTGAAGCCGAATTTCAAGTCGGTCATAAATTTCAATATTCTTTTCATCAAATCCCCCCGCAGTCTTAACAACCGCTTTGTCGTCGCGGCAGTATCGCGGAGGCCGGTGAATATTAGGTAAATCTTACGTCATATCTTGAGGTAATGTTCAGATGAAAAAAACGTCTTCCTTTGAGGGGCAGCCTATATCCGGCAAGTGAAAGCGCTAGTCTTAAAGACTAGCGCGTGCCTTGGTCGATCTATACATGCTGCCCGCCGTTGATGTGGATTTCTGCTCCGCTCACGTAAGAAGACTTTTCCGAGCACAGGTAGAAGATTGTTTCGGCAACTTCGTCCGGCAGACCGAGGCGGCGAAGTGGAATGTCCTCGATCATCTTTTCCGTTCCAGGCGAAAGGATGGACGTGTCGATTTCGCCCGGGGCGATGGCATTGACGCGAATGCCGTGGGGGCCGAAGTCAGCCGCCATTTCCCGGGTCAGCGCAGCAAGTGCGGCCTTGGAAGTGGAGTAGGCGGTGCCGGCGAAAGGATGAACACGCATGCCGGCGATCGATGTCACATTGACGACGGAGCCCTTGGCGTTCTTCAGCTCCTTGAAAAGGCCGCGGCCCAGAAGGATGGGCGCGAAGAAGTTGACCTGAAAGACGTTGCGCCACTCGTGCATGGGCGTCGTCAGCGAATCAAGCCGTTCCCCGTCGGTCCCTTTCGGGCTGATCCCGGCGTTGTTGACCAGTGCGTTGAGACGCGAACCGTTCGGCTCCAGCCGTTTGCGGATTTCCTGGGTGGCGTAGCCCAGGTTTTCCGGATCGGACAGATCCACCTGGATATGATCCTCCGGGCCCATCGGCCACGGACACTTGTCCGAAAATGCCTGTCGGGAACAAGTGATCACCCGCCAGCCTTCCGCGGAAAACCGCTTGACGGTGGCGTGTCCGATGCCGCGGCTCGCGCCTGTCAGCACGAGTGTCGGACGCTCGTCGGAGATACCTTGGCCGGTCATGTTTTTTCCCTGCTGGCAAGCGAAAGTCGTGGAAAAAGTTGACTTCCGCAGTCGAGTTTCGTTATTGCGCTGGAATTCGTCAATGCCAATATGTTCGCATATGAGGACGCGCGCCGGATCCTACAATGATCATTTGCTCCTGTAACGTACTGTCTGACAAGCAACTTCGCGAAGCCGCGAAAGAAATGCGTGCAGACCCGAATGGCAAAGTGCCAACGCCCGGAGCGGTGTTCCGACATCTGGGGTGCCGGCCGCGCTGCGGAAGCTGCTTTCCGTCAGTCATTGACATCATTCACGAAAAAAGTTCTGAAGAGCAACCGCAGCGGGAAGAGACGCCTGCTCCGTTGAAACAGGCTGCAAACCGCTAGGACATACTGGCACTTGCCTCGGATATGGCAGGGGCCGGCACACAGATATCGATCACCTCCGGGCCGGCTCACTTGATGGGCAGCCCCAGGTAGATCTCACATGGAGAGGGTCATGAAGGGCGAAGCGCGCGTAATCGAGTATCTCAACAAGGCCCTGCGCCACGAGTTGACAGCGGTCAACCAGTATTGGGTCCATGCCCGGCTCATGGCTGACTGGGGCTTCGGCAAGCTGGCGGACAAGGAACTGGCGGAAGCTGACGAAGAGCGCCAGCATGCCCAGGATCTGATGGACCGGATCATCTTCCTGGAAGGTCTGCCCAATCTTCAGACGCTTGATCCGCTGCGGATCGGTCAGTCGGTGAAGGAATGCCTGGAAGGCGACCTTGCTGCCGAATATGTCGCTCGGGCCCTTTATCACGAAGCTCGTGAAGTCTGCCGCGAACTTGGCGACTATGTCTCCATGGCACTGTTTGAGCAGCTCCTGAGCGACGAGGAAAGCCACATCGATTTCCTCGAAACCCAGCTCGACCTGATCGAACGGATCGGCATCGACAACTACTCCCTGCTGCAGGCGAAGTCCGCGGATACCGCCGAATAAGGGCAGGGCTCGCAAGCCCGGTTTTCCTCTGCCGTCGTCGGAGCCAATCCGGCAACGGCAGGGATGTTCTGTCTGCCCCATGAGCGTAGGCAATTGCATCTATGTGACTTGCTTGTCTGGCAACCACTCGCAGGGCGGGGTCCCGACGTAAGCTTTGTTTTCCCCAAAGCGTTCCACTCGCCCACGCTCACAGGGCGTGAAGAAAGAAGACTTGGCTGTATCAGATAGATCGCGCGCCAAACCTCAGGCGCAGCCTTTGCCCGGTCCACTTTCATCGAGAACATGAACCTTGCCGCCAGCCGCAACCGCGTCCTCCTCGTCGTGCGTGACCAGAAGCACCGGCAATCTCTTTTCTCTCGCCGCATCGAAGACCTGGGTGCGGATGTCGGCGCGCCGGGCCTTGTCGAGGCTTGAGAAAGGTTCATCCAGCAGCAGAGCATGCGGTTCGGCGAGAAGGGTTCGCATGAGTGCGACCCGGGTCTGCTGACCACCGGACAGTGTCGCGGGATCACGGCTGCCGAACCCGGAAAGCCCGGCATCGTCAAGCGCCTGTTGTGCCATGTCCTGCCGGAGCGATTTCTTGCGGACGGTCGCCGGGATGGCGAACATCAGGTTCTGCAAGACGGACATATGCGGGAACAACAGTGGCGACTGGAACATCAGCCCAATGTGCCGCTCCTGTGCAGGCAGGGGCGTGAGATCCCGTCCATCCAGAAGCACCTTGCCGCTTGCCTTAAAATCCGGCCGCAGGAAACCGGCAATGAAGTCGAGCAGACTGGACTTGCCACTGCCGCTCTCCCCCATGACGGTGAGCACCGTTCCGGGGTCTATCCGGCAGTCGATCTCAAGCAACAATGTGCCGCCAAGATGCAGTGCGACGGTCTGAAGAATAAGACCCGTTGTCTCTGTGTTGGTGTGCATCGATGGCCTCACCTTTCCAGCCGCATGGCGGCGCGGTTGCGGTGAAGCAGGGCCGGCAAAAGCGCGGCCAGCACAAAACCAGCCAGCGGAATGCCAAGCTGCAACAAGGCCAGCAACGCGGCGGCCTGCCGGCTGCCTCCGCTGGCAAGCGCGACGCTTTCGGTGGTGACCGTGGCAATCCGGCCGGCGCCGATCATCAGGGTTGGCAGATATTGACCGACGGAGACTGCGGCAGACACGGCAAGCACCACCAGTACAGGCCTCAGCAGCAACGGCAAACGGATCTGCCAGAAGATGCGGGCACGGGACGCGCCAATGGCGGCAGCGGCCTTGGCATAGCGCGGATCGAGCCGATCCCAGGGATCGCTCAGGGCAAGGAAGGCGTAGGGCAAGACGAATACCAGGTGGGCCAGCAAGACGGCGACAAAGGTGCCGCTGAAATCAGCCGACAGGAACAAGAGCTGCAAGCCGAACAGAAAACTGATCTGCGGCAGCAGCAGAGGCAGGAATACAAGTGTCTTGAGACGGCGGGAAGAGGATGACTTGCGGTGATCGCGTGCTTCCAGTAGCCACAGCGTCAGGGCCGTCGCGATAAATGCGGAGGCGCACGCCAGACCGACGGTCGTGCCGAGAAGACCCAGGCTCATGCCGAGTGTGTCGGCCAGCCGCATGACATTCCAGGCTTGTGGCAGAACCGCAGGGAACCACCAAGAGCGGGCCGCGGACCACAGTCCGAGAAGCACGAGCGACAGCACCATGGCCGCAATGATGGTCACCATCACCAGAAGCCCGCCATATCTTGCCGTTCGCTCCTGCAGGTGGCGATGTCCGGTGACAAGACGGCGTTTTGATACGGTCGCAACCAGTCGTTCGCCTGCAAGATAGGTTCCCAGTGCTGCGGCGCTGACGGCAAGTTGCAACAGGGCTCCGGCGGAGGCCATCAGGCGGTAAGTCAGATCCGGATCGTTCATCCAGCTCACGAGGCGCGGGGCAAGCGGGGCGGGTGTCGTCGGCCCGAGGATGGCGGCGACATCGACAACGGATGTGGCATAGGCGACCACCGCCAGAACCGGCAGGCGGATCAGCGGATAGATCTGCGGCAGCACGATGGTGAAGAAGGTTGCCACACGGCCATAGCCAAGGCTGGCCCCCGCCTTGAAATACTCCTGGATCTGTGGGCGGTTGAGCGCCGCAAGTGTCATCAGGAACAGAAACGGCACTTCCTTGGCAACGAGGCCCATCGTCATGGCGATGCCGAACGGATCATTGAGAATCAGAACATCCGGCGGCCGGGTCCAGCCGGTTGCCCAGGGAGACACCAGACGAACCAGAAACCCGGAAGGTGCAATCAGAAAGGCAAGGCCAATGGCTGCCGCAGCGTGGGGCACGGAAAGCAGCGGGGACAAAAACCTGGTCAGGTGCCGGAAAGTCCTCGTTCCGGACCAGCCAGCGACGAACAGCAGTACGATCACCAGCGACAGGACGGAAGCCGCCAACCCTGTGGCAAAGCTGAGCCAGAGCGACGTCACCAGGCCCGGTTGTTGGAAAAGCTGCTGGAGCGGCGCAAGCGATAGCCCGCTGTGGCCCAGGGCCGGCAAGTACCCGAAGGCAGGCAGAACGGTTCCCAAAAGGCCGGCAAGAACCGGCCCGGCCAGAAGAACCGAAACCAGGAAGACCGGTATGGCGGGACCTGCTTTCGGGCTCGTCAACACGTCTTGCGGCTCACTCGGCGCCGTAGCGGGCAGTCCAGGCTTCTTCCAGGGCGCTGACCCAGCTCGGGTGCGGTTCAGGCAAGACCGGGCCGAGCTGATCGGGTGTCAGGGTTGCCGGTCCAAGGTCGAGCGTGTCGAAGAGAACCTTCTCGGTTTCCGGCAGACCTGCCACGTTCAGCACGGTGGGGTCTCCCCAGATGTCGGGGTCCTGTTTGCGTGCCTGTGCGGTGGGCGACAGCAGGAAATTGGCGAAGACCTTGGCCCCCGCCTGGCTGGAACTGTTGAACGGGATTGCAACAAAGTGGGTGTTACCGATGGTGCCGCCGTCCAGAACGAAGGTGCGCACGCTGGGCGGCAGTTCGCCGTTCGCAATAGCGCTCGAGGCACCGGATGGATTGAAGGAAAACGCGATGTCGAGTTCCCCGTCCGCCAGGAGCTGGCGCATGTGCGCCGCATCCTTCGGGAAGGCGCGGCCCTGACGCCAGAGCGCGCCGTGCAAGTCATCCAGATAGGCAAACAGCGGTGCCGTCATTTCTGCAAAACGGGCTTCATCGACAGGCTTCGTCAGGGCAACCTTGTCCGGAGCTGTGCTGACGAGAACCTGCTTCAGGAAGGTCGTGCCATAAAAGTTGGGCGGTTGCGGATAGGCGAAGCGGCCGGGATGCGCCTTGGCGTAGCTCAGAAGCCCATCAAGCGTTGCGGGCGGGGTGTCGAGGCGCGCGCTGTCATAGATGAACACCAGTTTGGCCATGCCCCACGGGCTTTCCTGGCCATCCGTTGGCACGGTGAAGTCCTCAACGACAGTCGGCTTGTTTTCCACGTCGACGTAGCGCCAGTTCGGCAACGACTGGGCCCATCCGGGAGCCGCCAGCAGACCCTGTTCCTTCATGGCCGCAAAGTTCTCGCCGTTGATCCAGACCAGGTCGACAGCCCCGCCGCTGTTTTTACCGACCGATTTTTCGGCAAGAACCTGCGAGACGACCGAGCCCGTGTCACTGACCTTTACCTGCAGTACGCGAATGTCAAAATTCTTCGCCACTTCCCGGGCTGCCCAGGTGATATAGGCGTTGATACGCGGCTCACCGCCCCAGGCGTGGAAATAAACGGTCTCGCCCTTGGCATCGTCCAGAACGGCCTGCCACGCCGGATCATTGACGGGTTCCTGTGCCGGAGACGCAACCGGCGTCATGAGTGCTCCAAGAAGGCCAAGCGCTGCGGCAAGCTTGCGTTTCATTACAATATCCCCTGTTTCGGATCTCGTCCTGCCCCCGTTCCCTCGCGCAAGGCGCATTGCACGGTCAAGACAAGGCTTTGTGAACGAAGAGTGTTCGGGTCTGTGTGGTCGTAGAGGTGATCACACCGGCAGAATATGCGTGTCCTTGATCTCTTCCATGACGGCATATGTATGCGTTTCGCGCACGCCCGGCAGCGCCAGCACCACATCAGACAGAAACGCACGATAGGCTTCCATGTCCTTGACGCGGCTTTTCATGAGATAGTCGAAGCCGCCCGCCACCATGTGACATTCCATGATGTCGGTTGATCGCTCGACGGCAAGCTTGAAGGCGTCGAAAATCTCCGGAGACGTGCGCTCGAGACGGATCTCGACGAAGACCAGCAAACCCCGGTCAACCTTCTTCGGATTGAGGCTGGCCGAGAAGTGTTCGATGTAGCCTTCGCGCACCAGCCGCTTCATGCGTTCGGCTGTCGCGGTCGCCGAAAGATGCACCCGATCGGCGAGCTCCGTGTTGGTAATACGGCCATCCTGCTGGAGAACCTTCAGAATCCTCCGGTCCGTAGCGTCAAGCATGGAGAATTTCCCTGTAAATCGAAAGATGATAGAGAAATACACGGGAAATAGCTCGAAAAACAGCGAAAAGCAGACTTTGATTCAAGATAATTTAGGGGATCTTGTGACCTGGCCCTGCGGGGCCTCTTTGGGAGGTTCTCATGACCGCAACCGCTGCAGCCATGAAGACAGTCAATTCGACCGAACTCGAGCCGTTTCGCCCGGCATATGCCCCCGATGACAAAACGCTTGTCGAAGCGCTTCTGAAGGAAGCCAACACCGACCCGGTGGTGGAAAAACTGATCGACCAGCGCGCCCGCGGTTATATTCAGGACATGCGCTCCGTCCAGGTCGGCCTCGGCGGCGTGGAAGATTTCATGCGCGAATTCGGCCTGACCACCCGCGAAGGCCTGGCCATGATGGTGCTGGCAGAAGCGTTGCTGCGCGTTCCGGACGCAAAGACCGCCGACAAGCTGATCGAGGACAAGCTGGCAGCGGCCCGCTTTGACGATCCCTCAGGTCCAAAATCCGACACCTGGCTGGTCTCCGCCTCTTCCTGGGCGCTGGGCGTCACTTCCCGTCTTCTGCACCCGGGCGACACGCCCCAGTCGATCCTTTCCAGCCTGGTCAAGCGCATGGGCATGCCGACCGTGCGCATGGCAACCCGCAAGGCGATGCGTCTGCTCGGTCACCAGTTCGTTCTCGGAGAAACCATCCAGAAGGCACTGGAACGCGCCAGGACACAGGAAGCCAAGGGCTACCGCTATTCCTACGACATGCTGGGCGAGGGCGCGCGCACCCAGAAAGACGCCGAGCGCTACTTCCAGTCCTATGCCAACGCGATTGCCGCCATCGGCAAGGCTGCGGGCGACAAGCAACTGCCGGACCGTCCAGGTATTTCGGTAAAGCTTTCCGCGCTGCATCCGCGCTATCAGGCGGTCAACGGCGAGCGCGTGCGCGAGGAACTGCTGCCGAAGCTGCGCGAACTGGCGCAGATGGCCAAGGATCACAATCTCAACTTCACCGTCGATGCGGAAGAAGCAGACCGGCTGGAAATCTCGCTGGATATCATCGCCGCCATGCTGACCGATCCGGTCACCGAGGGCTGGGACGGTTTTGGCCTCGCGGTTCAGGCGTATCAGAAGCGCAGTATTCACGTCATCGACTGGCTGGTCAACGCGGCCCGCAAGACCAATCGCAAACTGATGGTCCGCCTCGTCAAGGGCGCCTATTGGGATACGGAAATCAAGCACGCCCAGGAAGGCGGGGCGGAAGGTTATCCGGTGTTCTCGCGCAAGGCGGCGACGGATCTGTCGTACCTGTGCTGTGCCAAGCGGATGCTGGCGGCGCGCGATGTGCTTTACCCGCAATTCGCCACACACAACGCACTGACCGTCGCCCAGATCATCGAACTGTCCGGCAGCAAGGCTGAAGGCTATGAGTTCCAGCGCCTGCACGGCATGGGCGAAAGCCTCTACAAGTCGGTGGTTGAGCGCGACGGCTTCCCGTGCCGGATCTATGCCCCGGTGGGCGGCCACAAGGATCTGCTGGCCTATCTCGTTCGCCGCCTGCTGGAAAACGGTGCCAACTCCTCCTTCGTCACAATCGTGGGCGATGCCTCCGTCCCGGTTGAAAAGATGCTCAAGCGGCCGAAAGAGCTGCTCGACAACGGTCACCACACGATCAACCGCTCGATCCCGCTGCCGAAGGATCTTTACGGCGACAGCCGCCGCAACTCCGATGGTGTGGAATTTGGCTGTGCGGCGGAACGCAATCTGCTGACGTCCGGCATGGCGAATACCACGGCCCCGTTCACGGATGCCGCTCCGCTGGGCGCGGGGCTGAAACCGTCGGGCGATGCGAACCCGGTCTTTGCCCCGATGGACGGCACGACCAAGGTCGGCACGGTGCGTTTCGCGGACAGCGACACGGCGCGCCTGGCTGTCGAGAACGCCCAGAAGGGGTTCGAGAAATGGTCCCGCATGCCGGTTGAAGAGCGTGCGGCCGCCATCGACAAGGTTGGTGACCTGCTGGAGGAAAACCGGGATCGTCTGATGACGATCCTCTCCCTGGAAGCCGGCAAGTGCCTGACGGACGGTATCGCCGAAATCCGTGAGGCGGTCGACTTCTGCCGTTACTACGCTGCTGAAGCCAGAAATCTTTTCGGCGAAGGCAAGCTGATGCCGGGGCCGACCGGCGAGGAAAACCGCTACCGCTATCGGGGTCGCGGCGTCTTCGTCTGTATTTCGCCGTGGAACTTCCCGCTGGCGATCTTCCTCGGCCAGATCAGCGCCGCCCTGATGGCGGGCAATGCCGTTGTTGCCAAACCGGCGGAACAGACACCGCTGATCGCTTTTGAGACCGCCAAGCTGATGTATGAGGCCGGTGTCCCGGAAGATGTCTTCTACCTGCTTCCGGGCGAGGGGGATGTCGGTGCGGCGCTGACGTCCCATCCGGCCGTCGCCGGTGTCGCCTTTACAGGATCGACCGAAACCGCTTGGCTGATCAACGGCACGCTTGCTGCCAAACGTGGCCCGATCGTTCCGCTCATTGCGGAAACCGGTGGCATCAACTCGATGATTGTCGATGCCACGGCCCTGCCGGAACAGGTCTGCGACGACGTCATGATGTCCGCTTTCCGCTCCGCCGGCCAACGCTGCTCTGCACTGCGTCTGCTTTATGTGCAGGCGGATGTCGCCGATCATCTATTGGAGATGCTGGAAGGCGCTGCCAGGGAACTGAGCCTGGGTGACCCCCGGTTGCCATCCACCGATATCGGCCCGGTTATCGATGAGGAAGCGCGCGACAACGTTCTCTCCCATGTCGATGACATGAAGGAGAGCCAGAAACTGCGCTATGCCGGCAAGACACCGCACGGTAAGCTGGCCAACGGCTCCTGGGTGGCCCCGCACATCATCGAGTTGGACAAGGCCGAGGCCCTGACGCGGGAAGTCTTCGGACCGGTGCTGCACGTGGTCCGCTACAAGGCTGGCGACCTCGACAAGGTGCTGGACCAGATCGCAGGCACCGGCTACGGCCTGACGCTCGGTGTTCACAGCCGTATCGATGCAACGGTGAAGAAGGTTGTCGACCGGTTGTCCGTCGGCAACGTCTATGTCAACCGCAACACTATCGGTGCGGTCGTCGGCACCCAGCCCTTCGGCGGCTCCGGCCTCTCCGGCACCGGCCCCAAGGCAGGCGGCCCGGCCTACCTCTACCGGTTCGCCCTGGAACAGGTGGTGTCCATCAACACCGCGGCCGCCGGTGGCAACGCAAGCCTGGTGGCTGCATCGGACGATTGATTAGCCAACTCGTGGTCTGAGAGATGGCTCCCTTACCGCCTCGCGTTTGAAGGGAGCCATTTCCGGAGATTGATATACAAGAGTTCGTTTTACTTATCGGACAATGCCGCTTCGCATTCCGCGAACTTCGTGACCAAGCGGTTCAATGACCTGTCGTGTAGGAGGCCGGGAATATCGCGTGCCAAAAAAAAGGAATATTTATCAACAAGTTGCATAAATGATCCCTGCATTGTTCGGCACGCGCCAAACGCGCGCACCTCGTTCCGGTATTCTTCCGAACGCAAGCTTAACCCAGATGTGATGGCGTATAGCCTATAAAGCTCCCAACTATTTTCCGAGTAAAGACGCCAATAAATCTTTTCCTTGAACCTGAACCATTCGTACTGATCCCCTCTTGTTTCCGCTAGAAAGCCAGGGTCGTCCAGATCTTTCATCTCGCGGAGAGTACGCTCCATAACTCGCAGATAAGCCTGAAATACTTTCGCAGGTGTGTCGAGCTCTGCAGATGGTTCTTTGCCGAGCTGATAGCGACAGTCTTCACTTTTGCTCAAGAAATCGAAGTAGGTTTTCTGAACCCGGGTAGGGGAACGAAAACGAACTTCAGGTTGGACGACAATGTCCGAGAAAGTAACTAGGACCGCGACGGCTTTCTGACACTTCCAGAGGTCTTTCAGATGCGACCTTCTCGTAAAAGATGAGCTTTCCTGTGGTTGAGTTTCGATACTCTGCAGTGCTGTCTGATACGGAACTTGAATTTCTTCGAGTTCTTCTCTGATCCTCTCCAACTCTGGTTGACGCTCTGTTGGGTCTTGCAGTTCGAGAATCTCCATCAAGCGTTCATGAAGTTGCTCAAGTTGCAACATCATTTCGGAAGTGATTCTTTCGGCGTCTTTGTCGCTCAGTGGAGTAGAACTACTGGCGGCGCAGACATGGCTAAAAATAAAGACAAAAAAGAGAAAGATCAGTTTCATCGGATTTCTTTTAAATTTCGTGTTTAAGCCCTTCTTGGAAACGCATATGGCAGGCTCAAGTCAAGAGCTTATCTGAATTCGAATGTGATTTACGGGAGAATCAGCTCCCTCGCGGTTTTGCCCTTCTCGTCGCCTCCGCTTCGATCGGATCGTCCGGCCACGGATGCCGCGGATAGCGGCCCTTCATGTCGGCTTTCACATCCGCCCAGGAGCCTTGCCAGAAGCCGGGGAGATCCTTCGTGATCTGGATCGGCCGTTGTGCCGGGGAGAGAAGTTCCAGGATCAGCGGCAATCTGCCGTCGCAGACGCTTGGGTGCTCCTTGAGGCCGAAGAGTTCCTGCACGCGAATGGACAGCGTCGGACCTGCGGCTGCACCATAGTCGATGGGCACCTTGCTGCCTGTCGGGGCGGTGAAGTGCGAGGGGGCAAGGCTGTCCAGCCGTGCAGCCGCATCATAGGGCAGGAGCACTGCAAGCGCATTGCCGAGAAGCGCGGTGTCGATTGCCCCCAGGCTCGTGCAGCCGGCGAGATAAGGCTGCAGCCAGGTTTCCAGGGTTTCCGTCAAGGTGCCATCGGAAAGGTCCGGCAGATCCTGCGCCCCGTTCTCCCGGGCATAGGCGACACGTTTCTTCAGCCGTTCCTGTTCCTTGCTCCAGGGCAGGCGGGAGACGCCGCGCCGGCGGATTTCGGCAATCAGGGCCCGTTCAACGGCTTCCGGATCGGCGGACTGGATCTGGACGGACTTCAGTTCGACCGCCTTGTAGCGGGTGACACGCCGCGCCTTCAGCGTGCCGTCACCGGTCAGTTGGACTTCATCTTGCTCGACGATGTCGGCAGCAAACAGATCCTCGATATCGGATTTGGAAACTGGCGCGCAGAGCTGGATACGCCCGCTTGCCGCCTTGCCCTGAATATCGGCAACAGTAAGGAAGGCTTCCCGGGAAAGGGCATGTTCCGCCTCCAGTTCAGCGCCCCTGCCGTTCGCAAGACGGAAGCGGCCGGTCTGTCCGCGTTGCTGGGCAACACGGTCGGGATAGGCAAGGGCGAGCAGAAGTCCGGCGCTCTCCGGGTCGATCTCCTTGCCCGACCCGCCAGCCTGCTTCAGCCAGCGTTCAGCCAACTGGCGGCCGTCTTTCACGCGCTGGCTCTTGTCGTGACGCAAGGACTGCAAACGTGCACGCAGGTCCGGGTCCCGGCCGCCAAGACCCGGTTCGGACAGCACCAGCGCGATCATCGCGGCGGTAAAGCCGAGATCTCGGGCAACGCCTTCGATCACCATATGTGCGAGGCGCGGATGCAGCGGAAGCTTCGCCAGGGCCTTGCCGTCGCTGGTCAGACGTCCGTGGCCATCCAGTGCATGAAGATCCTGAAGCAGTGTCCTGGCTTCGGTCCAGGCAGCTTTTGGTGGCGGATCGGCAAAGGCGAGAGCCTCCGGATCGAGTGTCCCCCAGGCCGCAAGGTCCAACACCAGCCCGGTCAGATCCGCTTCCAGAATTTCAGGTGCCTCGGCTTGCGGCAAGGCGACGGTCTGCGCTTCATCCCAGAGCCGGTAGCAGACACCGGGCTCGGTACGTCCGGCGCGGCCGCGGCGCTGGTCGGCTGAAGCGCGTGAGACACGGACGGTTTCCAGCCGTGTCAGCCCGGTCTGCGGCTCATACTTCGGCACGCGCGCCTGACCACTGTCGATGACGACACGCACGCCTTCGATGGTCAGCGAAGTCTGGGCGATGGCACTGGCCAGCACGATCTTGCGGATGCCGGCATCAGCCGGCCGAATGGCCGCATCCTGCGCCTTGGCATCCAGCCCGCCGTAAAGCGGCGCGACCTGGCAATTGGCGGGCAGGTTGCCGTCCAGCATCCCGGCGGTGCGGCGGATTTCGCCCTGACCTGGCAGAAAGACGAGAATGGATCCGGTTTCTTCCGCGAGTGCCTGCCGGACAGCCCGTACAATCTGTGGTTCGATGCGCTCGTTCGGGGTCCGTCCCAGATATCGTGTCTCGACCGGGAAGCTCCGGCCCGTGCTTTCGATCACCGGTGCATTGCCAAGCAGGCGTGATATCCCGGCAGCATCGAGCGTTGCGGACATTGGCAACAGACGCAGGTCGTCGCGCAGAGCCGACTGCACATCTAGCGCCAGCGCCAACCCGAGATCGCCGTCCAGCGAGCGTTCGTGAAATTCGTCGAAGAGAATGGCGGCAACGCCCGTCAGCTCCGGATCGTCCAGAATGAGCCTTGTGAAAACGCCCTCAGTGATGACCTCGATCCGTGTACGGGCGCTGACCTTCGTCTCCATGCGCACCCGGTAGCCAACGGTTTCTCCGGGTTTTTCGCCAAGTTCGGCTGCCATCCGGCGTGCGGCAGCGCGGGCCGCCAACCGTCTTGGTTCCAGAACGAGGATCTTGCCGTCACCGCGCCAACTTGCATTCAATAGGGCCAGCGGCACGCGGGTCGTCTTGCCCGCGCCCGGTTCTGCAACCAGAACCGCATTCGGCCCTGCTTCAAGTGTTGCCAGAAGCTCCGGCAGGACACCGTCGATTGGTAGCGAGGCCGCAAAGGTTGGGACGCAGGACATGGGCGCCCGTGTCAGCTCGCGCCCGGTTCGGCACCAGCGGTCCATTGCCGGCCCTGCATGTCCACCGCAAAGGCTTCCGGTGCGCGTGCGAAAGAGGCAAGGCCTTCCAGAGCCGGGTCCGGGTGGCGAACGATGAAGGTCGGGACCTTGGCCATCAGTGCTTCGTGGGGCGCCTTGGCCTCGAACGCGGCGCGGAAACCTCCGTCGGTCAGGAAACGCGTGATCCGCGATGTAACGCCGCCGGTCAGATAAACGCCGCCGCGTGCGAGAACGGTAAGGGCAAAATCGCCGGCCACACGGCCAAGCGCCCGGGCGAAGACTTCCAGTGTTTTGACCGCAACCGGATCGTTGTCTTCTGCGGCCATGGTGATGCTGGCTGCGGTTTCGAAACACCGTTCCGTCCCCATATGCGTGGCAACGCCGCGGGCAAGGCGGGGCAGGCCGGTGCCGCTCAGGATCTGTTCTGCACCCAGCCGTCCGCCGACAAGCTCGATATGCGGCCAGATGGCAAGGTCTTCCGGTGTGACCGGACCGAGTTCCACATGGCCGCCTTCTCCCGGAACGGGGATCCAGGTCTGTGCGGCATAGATCATGGCCGCAGCGCCGAGACCCGTGCCCGGGCCGAGCACGAATTTGGCGCTCTCATTCCGAATGGCACCGGAGCCGACCTGTTCTATGTCGCCGCCGCTGTAACCGGGCAGGGCCAGAGCCTGCGCTTCGAAATCGTTGAGAACGATCACTTCTTCCAGACCGAGATCGGCAATCATCTTCAGCGGTTCGATGACCCAGGCCGCATTCGTGAGCGGAATCCTGTCGCCGGTGACGGGGCCGGCGACAGCGATGATCGCGGTGCGCGGTTTCGGCGTTGCGTCGGCAAGGACGACGTCGCGGATGGCCGAGGAAATGTCGGCATGATCCGCGGTCGCTGTCTTGCCGCACATGCGGGTAGGCGCCTGTGCGTCGTCAACCAGTGCGAAACGGGCGTTGGTACCGCCGATGTCGGCAACCAGAACCGGATAGGCAAAGGATTTTGCGGTCTTGGGAAAACTCATGAGGACAGGGAGCCAACTTCAGGTGTCGCGGACGTTGTCTTGAGGCCCTGCAGGCGGGCGGAGCGCAGCAGGATATCCGCAGTCGACGGATTGAGGGCCATCGGCATGTCGTAGACGACGGCAAGGCGCATGAGGGCTTTCACGTCGACATCGTGGGGCATGGGCGACAGCGGATCGATGAAGAACAACAGGCCCTGCAGCTTGCCTTCGGCAATCATCGCACCGATTTGCTGGTCGCCGCCAAGCGGACCGCTTTTCAGCCGCGTGACATTGAGGTTCGGACAGGCTTCCAGAATACGGCCGCCGGTTGTGCCGGTGCTCACCAGATCGAAAACGGAAAGCTTGTCCAGATGCCGTTTGGCGAATTCGACCATGGCGTCTTTTTTGGCGTCATGCGCGACAAGCGCAAGAGTGGGCGTTGCAGGCATCAAGGGTCCCCTGGGGTCTATGCAATCCGGATCGATTGAATAGCCGATAGCTGATCGAAACCAAAGTCCCGGGCGACCTCTTCGTGCACGGACGAAAACAGGCGAAGGCACCCCGGCAGAAAACGACAGCGGCGGGAAAGTGTTTAGCCGCTCAAAGCACTTTAGGCAAAGGAAGATGAAGGAGCAGGCTCAGAGGCTGTTCCCTTTGGGAAGACGGCTGGCCGGAAAAAAAGAAAATGCCGCGTTCCGGCCGGGAACGCGGCAGCCAGTAAGGAGAATGGAGACGTGGCGGTCAGTCGAACAGATTGCAGCGGATTGGCTGGCGTCCGGCCACGTGCTGGAAATAGGGGTCGGGTTCCGGCAGGTGCAATCCGGCGATCTCCATCACCAGCTTCATGCGGATCGCATCGGCAAAGGCTTCCTGGCTTCGCACCGGAATGGCAAAGGACCCCGGGCCGCCGATAACGCAATCCTCGTAATAATGATCGAGGTTGAGCATTGCCTGCCAGGTGTTCTTGTTCGACTTCATCATCAGCGGCAGACCGTTGATGGTCACGCCCGCCGCCACCATGCGGTCGCGCATTTCGGTGACAGAACCGCCCTGGTTGTTCGGGCCGTCACCGGAAATGTCGATCACGCGGCGCAAACCCTGGTATTGGTTGTTCTGGACCAGAAAGACGGACTTTTCGAGCGCCGAGGCGATGGAGGTGCGTTGGACCTGCCGCAGTGGCGCTTCGGCGATCTTGGACGCGAAATGAGCTGCGGAGCCTGCGTCCTGGATCACCGTCCAGTCGGCCACGATGAAGTGCTCGTCGACGCCGCCCCATTCCATGTAGGTCACGGCAACGCGGCCGATTGGTCCCACCTGAATGGCGTCAAGGAATTCCCGGGAGGTGAGGGCGGCGACATAGCCGGCGCGCTGCACTTCCTGTTCCTCTGTATCCATGGATTGAGAGATATCGACGGCCAGGACAAGTTCGACGTCCACTTCATTGGCCGGATTGTAGCTGTATTGCGAAGAAGCCATCAGGGCCGAACGGTAGTCGCGGGCCGTGGCAGGGGCGGCGAAAAGGAAAGCCGCACAGATCAGTGACAGTAAAATACGAACCGTCGTTGCACAGTCTAGTCTTGTTATGTCGAGACGCATGGTTTTTCTCCTTAATACAGCCTTTCGGCTGGATGACCACGTCTCCCCTGTTTATTTTGTTTTTGAATTCCTTATCTTTCCGTTTCTCGTGATTCTTAACAAGGCAATGGCTCAATGCCTTGAATCAACTTTGAAATGTACTTAGCAAGCTACATGCCAAACGTAACGGAATATCCGCTGGCTGGCAAAAGTAATGTGCACGCAGTGCATGTTCTATCCACAGGCTCGGGATATGTTCCGGAATTGCTAGGCAAATTTTTCATCCATGGCCCGGCGCGAGTCCTTACGTTTAAGTAAGGTTGTGATTCTTCGAGATAATTCAATCCGGCATCGCGGTCACATTTTTGCGCAAACCTGTGAGAAACAGCGGCGAAGTTTCGTGTCTTGGGGCCGAAAAAACCGCTTGGTCAGGCGCTTGACCGAAGTTGGAGCCGCGCCGGTCAAGCAGCCGTTTTTCCTGCAGTCAGGGGCAGGCGTTTGGCAGGTGTGTCCGATTCATCGGCAAAATTTGCCGGGCGACTAGGCAATTTTTGCCGAGAGGATCCGGAAGATCCGCAGCTTCGGGCAGAATTTGCCGCCACCCAGAAGTGGTGGACGGGGCATTTTGCTGCCCAGAAATGCATCAATCAGCCAGAAAATTGGCAGTTTTTTTAGTTGACGGCAAAGGCAAGGCTGGTCATGATCTGAAGAAATTCTCACTTGGTGAAGAATTTTTCGGTCGGCCTTCACGGCTCCGGAAAGCAAAAAGCTCCGAAAGAGAGCAGGGCACAGTCGGACCGTCGCGGTCAACCGCGTCGCATGGCTGAACAGGCAGGTATTTCATCGAATGTGATGCAATGCCGGAATGTCGGGCGTTTTGAGAGTGGTTGAGCATCCTGTCCGCCGCGAGGCGGGTGCAGTGGCTCTGGAGGGGAAGGTTTCGACGCGGAATGCAGACTCGCGACGACGACTGGACATCATATATGGCCATCCGGGCGGCGTGGCTGTCCTTTGTGGGCGGTCGCACCCAGGGTGAGATTGCCTCGCAGCTCGGCGTGTCGCCAGCCAAGGTGCATCGCCTGATTGCCTATGCGCAAAAAGCTGGTTTCGTGAAATTCCAGGTCGATGGGCGCCCGATGGAATGCCTTCAGCTCGAAAAGGAGCTGACAGAGCATTTCGGCCTGACCAACTGCATCATCGCGCCCGACCTTGGCGGCGGTGATGTCGACAGCGCCCTCAGGGCCGTGGCGGTGTCCGCGGCGCAGTTCCTGTCCGGGCTGCTCGGTGGTTCCAATGTCACCCGCCTGGGTGTCGGCATGGGCCGCACGCTGACGGCGGCTGTCGAGGCTTTGCCGAAGGCTTCGCGCAATGATCTGGAAATCATGTCGATCTGCGGATCCCTGACGCGCACGCTTGCAGCGAATCCCTATGACATCGTCCAGAAGATGCAGGAACGCACAGGCGGCATCGGCTATTATCTGCCGGTTCCCTATTTTGCCGAGAACCAGGACGAAAAGGCGATGTTCCTGACCCAGCGCAGCGTGCAGGACCTGATGGACCGCGCGCGCCAGTCGGATGCCTTCCTGATCGGCATCGGCTCCGTCGAGAACGAGGGCCATCTTGTCCAGCGCGGTGTGATTTCCAAAAAAGAACAGGAAGATTTGCTGTCGGGCGGCGCCGTCTGTGATTTGATGGGGCGCTTTCTGACGATCGAGGGAAAACTGGCCCCGGATCCACTCGGCGATTGCGCCGTGGGTCTGCATTTCGATGAAGTGCGCGGGCGCCGTGTGATTGCGCTGGTAGGTGGGGAGAGCAAGGTGGATGCCACGCTCGCGGCCCTGCGTACCGGTGTCATTACCGACCTTGTGTCAGACGAGACCCTTGCGAGGGCTCTGACGGCACGGGCCGGATTGCAGTTGGCACAGTCCGCATGACGCGGCTGGGTCACGTGGGGAAACGGGCCGGCCACGAGGCAGGCCCCCGCATGTCGGAGGACATATAAGTGAAAAAGTTTCTTACCATCGGCACCGCGCTTGCCGGCCTGGCCTTCACCGCCGTGGGCGCACTGGCAGCCGATATCAAGCCGGCAGTGCTTTATGATCTGGGCGGCCGTTTCGACAAGTCGTTCAACGAAGGTGCCTACAACGGCGCTGAAAAGTTCAAGGAAGACACCGGCGTCGAATACCGGGACTTCGAAATCCAGAACGACAGCCAGAGGGAACAGGCCCTGCGCAACTTTGCCAAGCGCGGCATGAACCCGATCGTCGCCATCGGCTTCTCCCAGGCCAACGCCGTGGAAAAGGTTGCTAAGGAATTCCCGGACACGCAGTTCGCGATCGTCGACATGGTCGTTGACCTGCCGAACGTGCGTTCCATTCTGTTTAAAGAGCAGGAAGGCTCCTACATCGTCGGCATGCTGGCCGCTATGGCGTCCGAAACCGGCAAGGTCGGCTTCGTCGGTGGCATGGACATTCCGCTGATCCGCAAGTTCTCCTGCGGCTACAAGCAGGGCGTGATGGCTTCAAACCCGGACGCGGAAGTGTTCGAGAACATGACCGGCACCACCGGCGCGGCCTGGAACGACCCGGTCAAGGGTGGCGAACTGGCCAAGTCCCAGTTCGACCGTGGCGCTGACGTTGTCTATCACGCTGCCGGCGGCACCGGCATCGGTGTTCTGCAGGCAGCTGCTGACGCGGGCAAGCTCGGCATCGGCGTGGACAGCAACCAGAACGGCCTGCATCCGGGCTCGGTTCTGACCTCCATGCTGAAGCGCGTTGACATCGCCGTCTATCAGGCCTTCGAAGACGCTGCCAACGACAACTGGTCCTCCGGCTTTGAAGTCCTCGGCCTCAAGGAAGGCGGCGTCGACTGGGCGCTGGACGACAACAATGCCGAACTCATCAACGACGAGATGAAAGCCCAGGTCGAGGAAGCGACCCAGAAGATCATCTCCGGCGAGATCGAAGTTCACGACTACATGTCTGACCAGTCCTGCCCGATGTAAGGCAGTTTTTCGGACCTCTGCGCGGTTAACGTGCGGAGGTCCTCCTGTATTTCTACCGTGACCAACCCGTTTTCGGAGGCCAGGATGCTCCGTTTCACATCAGGCGTCATTGCCGCCGTCTGTGCTGTCTTCGTGGCAACAACAGCAAGCGTGGCCGAACCGGCTATTGTTTATTCCGTTGGCGGCAAGTTCGACGGGTCATTCAACGAAAGCGCCTTCGCCGGCGTCAAACGGTTTCGGGATCAGGGCGGCGCTGTCAGGGAATTCGAGTTGGACCGCGATTCGCAGAGCCTGCAGGCCCTGCGGAACTTTGCCAGCCGGGGCGCATCGCCCGTGATCGCAATTGGCTTCAATCAGGCCAATGCTCTTGGCCAGGTGGCACCCAAGTTCCCCGAGACGGATTTTGCCATCGTCGACATGGTGGTCGATCAGCCGAACGTGCGCTCCTATGTGTTCAAGGAACAGGAGGGGGCTTATATCGGCGGTCTTCTGGCAGGCATGGCCTCCAAAAGCGGCACCATCGGATTTGTCGGTGGAATGGATATTCCGATCATTCATCGGTTCCTGTGCGGCTACAAGCAGGGTGCGCAAGCTGCCAGGGCTGATATCAGGGTGCTGTCCAACATGACGGGCGATACGCCGGCCGCCTTCGCTGATCCCGTGCGAGGCGGTGAACTGGCCATTGGCCAGATCAACCAGGGTGCCGATGTGATCATTCAGGCCGCAGGCGGAACCGGCATCGGCGTTCTTCAGGCGGCCGCCGACAAGGGCGTGCTCGGCATGGGCACCGACAGCAATCAGAACGGTCTGCACCCGGGCAAGGTCCTGACGTCGATCCGCAAGCGCGTGGACAACGCCGTCTACGACAGCTTGCAGGCAGCGAAGGACGGTACCTTCGAGCCCGGCATCAAGGTGCTTGGCGTCGCGGACGGCGGTATGGACTGGGTGCTGGACGAAAACAACAAGGACCTGATCACACCGGAGATGAAGGCAGCTGCGAATGCCGCTGTTGCGGCCATCTCGGACGGCTCCGTCAAGGTTCACGATGTCGTCACGGATGGAGCGTGTCCTTTCTGATCGGGACATCACGAGGCAGCGGCGAGGTGCAACAACAATGACAAAGAAAAACAGTCACGCCTGGGGGCACGCATGAGCGATACGCCGGCAATCGAACTGCGCAAGATCAACAAGCGCTTTGGCCCTGTTCACGCCAACAAGGACATCGACCTTGTGGTCAAGAAGGGGTCTATCCACGGCATCATCGGCGAGAACGGGGCTGGCAAATCGACGCTCATGTCCATTCTCTACGGCTTCTATCAGGCCGATGACGGCGACATCATTGTGGATGGCAAGAAGGTCACCATTTCGGACTCCAAGGCCGCGATCAGTATGGGCATCGGCATGGTCCATCAGCACTTCATGCTGGTCGACAATTTTTCGGTGCTCGAAAACGTGGTGCTGGGTGCCGAGGACAGTGCGCTCCTGTCCGGCGGCATCAACCGCGCCCGGTCGGAACTCAAGCGGCTGGAAGAAGAATACGAACTGCGTGTCGATCCGGAAGCCCTCATCCAGGATCTGCCGGTCGGTCTGCAGCAGCGCGTGGAAATCCTGAAAGCGCTCTATCGCAGCGCGGAGGTTCTCATTCTCGACGAACCGACAGGCGTTCTGACCCCGCCTGAAGCGGACCACCTTTTCAAGATCCTCGAAGTCCTGAAGAACGAGGGCAAGACGGTTCTGCTCATCACGCACAAGCTGCGCGAGATCATGGCGGCGACGGACACCGTTTCCGTCATGCGCCGCGGCGAAATGGTGGCGACGCGTGAAACCGCAAGCACCTCCATGGAAGAGCTTGCCGAACTGATGGTCGGCCGCAGCGTTCTGTTGCGCGTCGACAAGAAACCGGCGCAACCCAAGGCACCGGTGATGGAGGTCGAGAACCTGACGGTCACCGACAGCCGTGGTGTTCAGGTGGTCAAGGACGTTTCCTTCAACGTGCGTGCGGGAGAGGTCGTCGGTATCGCCGGTGTCTCCGGCAACGGCCAGTCGGAACTTCTGGAAACGCTCGCAGGCATTCGCCGCGCGACCAGGGGCACACTGAAGATCAACGGCGAGACCATCGATCTTGGCACGAGCACGCTCGACGCTGCCGACATGCGGGCCAAGAGCATGGGCCACGTGCCGGAAGACCGGCACCGGATGGGCCTCATCAATTCCTTCTCCGAATACGAGAATTCCATTCTCGGCTACCACCGCGACCCGGCCTATTCCAAGGGGGTTCTGATGGACATTGCCGCCATCAAGAAGAACGCGGTGGCCGAGATCGAGAAATACGATATCCGTCCGCCCAACCCGATGCTGAAGACCGCCAATTTCTCAGGCGGGAACCAGCAGAAGATCGTGCTGGCGCGCGAGATCGAGCGCGACCCGGAAGTGCTTCTGGTCGGGCAGCCGACCCGCGGTGTCGATATCGGCGCCATCGAATTCATCCATCGCCGGATCGTGGAAATGCGCGATGCCGGCAAGGGCATTTTGCTGGTGTCGGTGGAACTTGACGAAATCCGGGCACTGTCCGACCGCGTGCTGGTGATGTTCGACGGCAAGATCGTCGGCGAACGCGGCGCTGATGCGGATGAAGGTGAACTTGGTCTGCTGATGGCCGGTGTGGAAGATAACAACAAGATGGCTGTTGAAGGAGGCGCCCTATGAGTGCCGGTCAGCTCCCGCGCTGGGTCGATTACGGCCTGATCCCGTTCCTGAACCTGGCCGCAGCCTTTCTGGTGTCGGGCCTCGTCGTCGTCCTGATCGGTGAAAACCCGCTGGATGCGGTGGAGCTCCTGGTCTGGGGCTCCGTAGGCTATGGCGAAGGCATCGGCTTCACGCTGTTTTATGCCACCAACTTCATCTTCACCGGCCTAGCCGTGGCCGTTGCCTTTCATGCCGGGCTCTTCAACATCGGCGGCGAGGGGCAGGCCTATATTGGCGGGCTCGGGGTTGCCTTTGCCTGTCTGGCGCTGGACCACATCGTGCCGTGGTACGTCACCCTGCCATTTGCCATCATCGGCTCCGCGCTGATGGGGGCCGCCTGGGCGTTCATTCCGGCCTGGCTGCAGGCGACACGCGGCAGCCACGTGGTGATCACCACCATCATGTTCAACTTCATCGCTTCGTCGCTGATGGTCTATCTGCTCAACAACGCGCTGAAGAAGCCGGGGTCGATGCAGCCGGAAACGCGGACTTTCGAAGTCGGCGGCCGCCTGCCGTTCCTGAATGACATCTTCCCGTCCTTCGGCTTCGGCTACGCACCGGTAAACCTGTCGCTCTTCGTGGCGCTGGCAGCCTGTGCTCTGGTCTGGGTCCTGATCTGGCGCACGAAACTGGGCTTCGAGATCCGGTCCTTCGGCGCCAATGCCACGGCGGCGGTCTATGCCGGTATCTCGCCGGTGCGCACCATCGTCATCACCATGCTCATCTCCGGCGGTCTGGCAGGCATGATGGCGATCAACGAAATCATGGGCTCGCAGCACCGGTTGCTGATCGACTTCGTGACCGGCTACGGCTTCGTCGGCATTGCCGTCGCCCTCATGGGTCGGGCGCATCCGGTCGGCATCGTTCTGGCATCGATCCTGTTCGGCATGCTCTATCAGGGCGGCGCGGAGCTTTCGTTCGAAATGCCGAACATCACGCGGGACATGATCATCGTGATCCAGGGTCTCGTGATCCTGTTCGCCGGTGCGCTTGAGCACATGTTCCGCCCGGCCATCGTCAAGCTGTTCACGCCCTCCCGGGCCCTTGCCGCGAAGGAGGCGTGATCATGTTCGAGATCGTGATCCTGACACTTGATTCCACCGTCCGCCTGTCGACCCCGCTGCTGCTGGCCTGTCTGGCGGGGCTCTATTCGGAACGCTCCGGCGTGGTCGATATCGGCCTGGAAGGCAAGATGCTCGGTGCGGCCTTCGGAGCGGGTGCGGTGGCGTACCTGACCGGAAATGCCTGGATCGGCCTCTTGGCCGGCATGGCCGTCTCCATCGGCCTGGCCCTCATCCACGGCTTTGCCTCCATCACCAATCGCGGCAACCAGATCGTGTCCGGTGTCGCCATCAACTTCCTGGCCGCAGGCCTGACCGCGCTGCTTGGCCAGACCTGGTTCCGCCAGGGCGGCCGCACGCCGTCGCTGCCGGAGGGTGGACGTTTCCGGGACATCATCCTGCCATACGCAGAAGAGCTGCGTGACGTTCCGGTCATCGGCGGCATCTACAGCGAGCTCCTGTCCGGCCACAACATTCTGGTCTACGCCGCATTCGTGGCCGTGCCGCTGACGTGGTGGGTGCTGTTCCGCACCCGCTTCGGCCTGCGTCTGCGTGCGGTGGGCGAAAACCCGGCAGCTGTTGATACGGCCGGTATTTCGGTCACCTGGCTTCGCTATCGGGCGGTGATTGCCTGTGGCGCCCTGTGCGGTGTTGCCGGAGCTTATCTTTCCATTGCCCAGTCGTCCGGTTTCATCAAGGACATGACAGCGGGCAAGGGCTTCATTGCGCTGGCGGCGCTGATTTTCGCCAAGTGGAAACCGGCCAACGCCATGTTCGCCTGCCTGTTGTTCGGCTTCCTCGACGCCGTCGCCATCCGGATGCAAGGCCAGAAAATACCCGGTATCGGTGAAATTCCGGTGCAGTTCTTCCAGGCACTGCCCTATATTCTGACCGTGATCCTGCTTGCAGGCTTCATCGGCAAGGCAATTCCGCCCAAGGCGGCAGGCATTCCGTATCTCAAGGAGCGTTCATGAGCGATCTGGACGCGTTGTTCGAGGCCGCAAAAGCGGTTCGTGAAAACGCATACGCACCCTATTCAAACTTCCTGGTCGGCGCGGCCCTGCGTGCGCCGGATGGCACAGTTTTCACCGGCTGCAACGTTGAGAATGCGTCCTACCCGGTCAGCGTCTGTGCGGAAGGCGGGGCGGTCAGCGCCATGATCGCGGCCGGTTACCGCGAAATCGCGGAGGCCGTCGTCATTGGCGATGCGGCCTTGTGCACACCGTGCGGCATGTGCCGCCAGCGTCTGAAAGAATTCGGCACGGACGAGCTGGTTGTCCATGTCGCGGATCTCGGCGGCATCCGGCGCAGCTTCACGATGGATGAGCTGCTGCCTGCCGCTTTCGAACTTGAATACACGTCAAAATAAGAAGGACTGACCCACAATGAGTGGTTTCGGCCGTGAATGCGCGGAGATCGTCCGCGCCGCCCGTGAGGGCTCCTACAAGATTGGCATGATCCTTGGCTCCGGACTTGGTGCGCTCGCCGAGGAAGTCGAGGACGCTGTCCGTATTCCCTATTCGCACCTGACCGAATTTCCGGTCTCCACCGTCACGTCCCATTCCAGCGAACTGGTTGCCGGGACGATGTCCGGAGTGCCGGTGGTGATCCTGTCGGGCCGCGCCCATTATTACGAGGGCGGCGATCCGACGGTTATGCGCACGCCGGTGGAAACGTTGAAGGAGCTCGGCTGCGAGATCCTTCTGGCGACCAATGCGGCTGGTTCGTTGCGCCAGGAAGTTGCTCCCGGCTCACCCATGCTCATCTCCGACCACATCAACTGGTCGGGCATGAACCCGTTGATTGGCGAAGAGAGCGAAAAGCGCTTTCTGGACATGAGCACCGCCTATGATGCAGACCTGCGCGCGGCCATGAAGAAGGTGGCCGAGGAAACCGGCGATCCGCTTGCCGAGGGCGTTTACATGTGGTTCTCCGGCCCGTCTTTCGAGACGCCAGCCGAAATCCGCATGGCCAAGACACTCGGCGCGGATGCGGTCGGCATGTCCACGGTGCCGGAAGTCATCATGGCGCGGTTCCTGGGGCTGCGGGTCGCGGCCATGTCGATCATCACCAATTACGGTGCAGGCATGCAGACGCATGCGCTGTCTCACGACGAAACCAAATCCGTCGCCTTGCAGGGCATGGAACGCATGAAACAGCTGGTGCGGGCATTCGTGAAGGAGATCGGCCAATGAGCGACATGATCGAAAACGCCAAACGGGCCCTCGGGCTCGTCGACCTGACCAACCTCAACGACGACTGCACGGCCGCCGACATCTCGAAGCTGACCGGGCGAACCGTGACGGATCACGGGGCTGTCGCCGCTGTCTGCGTCTGGCCGCGTTTTGTTGCGCAGGCCGCGAAGGAGCTGACCGGCACGGGCGTGAAGGTGGCGACCGTGGTCAACTTCCCCGAAGGCGGGGAAGATACGCAAGCCGTTGTTGCCGAGACGAAGCAGGCTCTGGCCGATGGTGCCGACGAAATCGATCTGGTGATGCCCTACAAGGCTTTCTGTAACGGTCGCAAGGGCTTTGCGGAAGAGCAGATTATCCGCGTCAAGGCAGCCATTGCGGAACCGGCGTTGCTCAAGGTCATTCTGGAAACGGGCGAGATCAGGGACCCGTTGCTGATCCACGCAGCCTCCAACATCGCCATTGGAGCCGGTGCCGATTTCATCAAGACCTCGACTGGCAAGGTTGCTGTCAACGCAACGCTGGAAGCGGCCGAAATCATGCTCACGGCGATTGAGGAAGCCCGGCGGGACAATGCCGAGCGCGTCATTGGCTTCAAGCCGGCCGGTGGCATCAAGACCGCCGAGGACGCAGCCGCCTATCTGGCGCTTGCCGACAAGATCATGGGCCAGAACTGGGTCTCGGCAAACACGTTCCGCTTTGGAGCCAGCGGTCTTCTGGATGCCCTGATCTCCACGATCGAGGGTCAGGAAATCGTGGATCATTCCCACCACGGCTATTGAGACGGCTTCAAGAAGGACAACAAATGCTGCCGCAGGAACTCATCAGAAAGAAACGCGACGGCGGGACGCTGGACGCGGCGGAGATCCAGTTCTTCGTCAAGGGTCTGGCAGACGGCTCTGTCACGGAAGGCCAGGTGGCGGCGCTTGCCATGGCCGTCTTCTTCAGGGGCCTGACCGTTGACGAGCGTGTGGCGCTGACGCTTGCCATGCGCGACAGCGGCGATGTCATGGACTGGTCGGGCATCGACGCACCGATCCTCGACAAGCATTCCACCGGCGGTGTCGGCGACAACGTCTCCTTGATGCTGGCGCCGGCGCTGGCCGCCTGCGGTGCCGCCGTTCCCATGATTTCCGGTCGCGGCCTGGGTCATACCGGCGGTACGCTGGACAAGTTCGACAGCATCCCGGGCTATCAGACACAGCCGGACAATCAGCTGTTCAAGAAGGTGGTCAAGGAGATCGGTTGCGCCGTCATCGGCCAGACCGGCAATCTGGCCCCGGCCGACAAGCGCTTTTACGCCATCCGCGATGTGACCGGCACGGTGGAGAGCATCGATCTGATTACCGCATCGATCCTGTCCAAGAAGCTGGCCGCCGGTCTGCAAGGCCTGGTGCTGGACGTGAAGTGGGGCACCGGCGCGTTCATGGCAACGCTGGAAGACGCACGTGCGCTCGCCGAAAGCCTGGTGCTGGTCGCAAATGGTGCGGGTCTGAAGACAACGGCGCTCCTGACCGACATGAACGAGCCGCTGGCGTCTGCCGCGGGCAACGCTGTCGAAATGCAGAATGCCGTCGACTTCCTGAAAGGCACCGCCATCGACAACCGTCTTTGGGATGTCACCGTGGCGCAGGGCGGTGAACTGCTTGCTTCCGGCGGCATTGCCGCTGATGCACAGGCCGGTTCCGACATGATGCGCGACGCTTTCCAGAGCGGCAAGGCGGCAGAGAAATTCGGCCAGATGGTTCACGCGCTCGGCGGCCCGGCCAACTTCATGGAAAAGGCGGAACTCTATCTCGCCAAGGCTCCTGTGGAAGCGCCGGTCTATGCCGAACAGGATGGTGTGGTCACGGGGGTTGATGCCCGGGCGGTCGGTGTTGCGGTGGTCGCGCTTGGCGGCGGACGCCGGGCGGCTGCCGACGTGATCGATCCGTCCGTCGGGCTGACCAGCCTTGCCGGTGTCGGCAACACCGTGGATGCGGACGCCCCGCTGGCCATCGTCCATGCCCGAACCGAGGCGGAAGCCGAAGAGGCAGCCGTGGCGGTGCGCAAGGCCTACACCATCGGCTCCGCAGCCGATGTCGAGGACAGGCCGAGCGTCGTCGAGCGCATCGCGCCCTGACCGGGAATACGCGTTTCGGGCGAATGGTCGCCCGGAACCTCTCCGGTCGAACCGGCCGGCAATGATAAATTGAGGAGACGTCCATGCCTCGTGCAATTTTGTGCGTTCTGGACAGTTTTGGTATCGGCGGCGCCGCGGATGCGGAAGCCTTCGGCGATGCCGGGGCCGATACTTTAGGTCATATTGCGGCACGGTGCGCCGCCGGTGAAGGCGACAAGGACGGTCTGCGCTCTGGCCCCTTGAGTGTTCCGAACATGGACCGGCTCGGCCTGGGCGCGGCAGGACGTCTGTCCACCGGCAAGGACGTGCCGGGCCTTGAGTTCGACGGCGAGCCGGAAGGTCTGTGGGGCTATGCCGCCGAAGTTTCCAACGGCAAGGACACGCCATCCGGCCATTGGGAAATTGCCGGTGTGCCGGTGCGCTTCGACTGGGGCTATTTCCCGGAGACGATCCCGACCTTTCCGGAAGAGCTGATTGCAAACATCAGCGAAAAGGCGGGCCTCAACGGCATTCTGGGCAACAAGCACGCCTCCGGAACGGAGATCATTGCCGAACTCGGCGAAGAGCACATCCGCACGGGCAAGCCGATCTTCTATACATCGGCGGACTCGGTTATCCAGATTGCCGCCCATGAAGAGCACTACGGACTGGAGAAGCTGTACGAGCTTTGTGAGATCGCGCGTGAATTTGCCGATCCCTACAACATCGGCCGGGTGATTGCGCGGCCCTTCACCGGCGACAGCTCCGACACCTTCCAGCGCACCGCCAATCGGCGCGACTATTCTGTGCTGCCGCCCGAACCGACCTTGCTCGACCGGCTGACAGAGGCCGGGCGCACGGTCTATGGCGTCGGCAAGATTTCCGACATCTTCGCGCATCAGGGCGTTGCCAGGGTGCTGAAGGGAGCGGGCAACGATCAGCTCTTCGACAAGACGCTGGAAGCCATGGATAAGGCTGCCGACGGCGACATGATCTTTGCCAATTTCATCGATTTCGACTCCCTCTACGGTCACCGCCGGGACGTACCCGGCTATGCCGCTGCGCTGGAGCATTTCGACCGCCGCCTGCCGGAAATGATTGCCAGGATGAAGGACGGCGATCTTCTGATCCTGACTGCCGATCACGGCTGCGACCCGACCTGGCGCGGCACGGACCATACCCGTGAACATGTTCCGGTGATCGCAACCGGACCGGGCCTTGAAGGCAGAAGCGTGGGCGGGCGCAAGACCTATGCCGATATCGGCGAAAGTATCGCTGATCACCTGGGCATTCAGGTCGGGCCAAACGGCACGAGTTTTCTCTAACCGCATCCGCATTCCGGCAAGCCGGTGAATCGGGCACAATAGGCGCGAGCCACTCCTCCAACCTTCTTTGAGGGAAACGGAGGATCGGCCGGCAACACACTCGAACGAGGGTCCGCGGGACATGAGCGACGCCATCACGGTGCCAAAGGCGGAATTGCACTGTCATATCGAAGGCGCTGCGCCGCCGACCCTGGTCAAGCGCCTCGCCGAAAAGCACGGCACGGATGTTTCCAGCGTCCTCAATGGCAGCGGCAAATACATCTGGTCCGACTTTACGACTTTCCTGAAGGCCTATGACACGGCCAGTTCGGTGTTCAAGACACCGGCGGATTATGCCCTTCTGGCGGAAACCTATTTCCGCATGCTGGCGGCCGAAGGCGCGATCTATGGTGAGATCTTCATCTCGCCAGACCATGCCCAGGCTGCCGGCCTGTCCTACCGCTCCTATGTCGAGGGACTGGCCGCCGGGATGGAACGCGCCAAGACCGACACCGCCATCGAAGGCCGCATGATCGCAATCGGCGTGCGCCATTTCGGTTCGGCCTCCGTCGAACGCATCGTCAAGGAAGTGATTGGCAATCCCCATCCCCTGGTGACCGGATTCGGCCTTGCAGGCGACGAACGCTCCGGCCATCCGGCCAACTTCGCGAAAGCGTTTCGTATGGCGGCGGAAGCAGGTCTCGGAACGACTGCCCATGCGGGCGAGTTCGGCGGTCCGGACAGTGTGACCGCGGCGCTCGAGTTCCTGCGCGTAAAACGTCTCGGCCACGGTGTGCGGGCCATCGAGGACAAGGAGTTGCTCAAGCGCCTCGTCGATGAGGAGATCGTTCTGGAAGTTTGCCCGGGCTCGAATATCGCCCTTGGTGTCTACACCCACCTGCGCTTCCACCCGGTCAACATGCTGCGCAAGGAAGGCGTAAAGATCACGCTCAACTCCGATGATCCGCCCTTTTTCGGCACCACGCTCGGCAAGGAATATTCATCGGTCACTGAAACCTTCGGCTGGAGTTTCGATGATCAGATGGACGTCACCCGCACAGCCATCGAAGCTGCCTTCTGCGACGAACCCACGCGCAACAGGCTCCTGGTGCGACTGGAAAGCGCAAAGCAGGTACCGATGGCCTGAGGCAGGTTTCCTGCACCCTGCCGGACGCGCGCGCCAGACTTGTTTCAGGAGAGTTCGCTTCGCTCACGCTGATATCTGGTTTCCGGATCGGCGCACAGCTTTGCCGTGCTTGTCCGGAATGACGTCGACTAAGCGCGGGTGCTTGGCATTGGCTTGATTCAGCGAGAACTTTAGTCCGCCTCCCGCCTCCCGCCTCCCGCCTCCCGCCTCCCGCCTCCCGCCTCCCGCCCTCTCACCCCCAAAACCTCATCCTGAGGAGCGCGCTTGCGCGCGTCTCGAAGGATGGGCGGCATACTCCGGAACAAAAGGCCTCCGGAACAAGCGGCCCATCCTTCGAGACGCCGCTGAAGCGGCTCCTCAGGATGAGGGGGGAAGAGAGACGAATACTGAAGGTGAGGGTGGCGTCGGGCCCCCTCAGATGTCCCCGCCGGTCTCGTCCACTTCCGTACGCGGATCGAGGCTGACGGTTTCCGGCGTTGTGATCTGCGCGGTCGAGACGGCCATGACGAAGTCGGACTTGTCTTCCTGGGGAAGCGAAGCACGCTGGCTTATGCGCCAGAGAGCAAACAGCATCATCGAAAGATGCGCCGCTGCAGTTACCTGGAAGAGGGCTCCTGGATAGGTGAACGTCATCAAGCCGGAGGCGAGCAGCGGTCCGACCATGGTGCCGGCCCCGAAGATGAGCAGCAGTCCGCCGCTGATACTGAGGAAATCTCCTGGTTCCGCATGGTCGCTCGCGTGGGCGACGATCACCGGATACATGGAATAGACGACACCGCCGAAACCGGCGATCAGGAGCACCGTAATGGTTGGATCGACACCGCCGAAAAACGACAGGCTGGAGCCAAAGGTCATTGCAGTTACGGCGAGGCCGACCAGCACCAGGCGACGGTCAAGCCTGTCGGACAGCATGCCGACCGGGATCTGCAACACTGCGCCGGCCAGAAGGGCCAAACTCATCATGATGGCGATTTCCGGAACTTCCAGGCCGATCCGCAGGCCGTAGACCGCTCCCAGCGTACCGAACGATCCGTTTGAAATACCGACCATGAAAACCGCAACAACTGCTATCGGCGAGTTGCGCCAGAGCTTTTTGGGGTTGAGCCGCGCCTGGGTCAGCGGTTGCGGGGACGCGGCAGTGGAAAGTGCCGTGGGCAGCAGAGATAGCGAGTAGATGATCGAGCCGAGCACAAAGAAGAAAAAGCCGCTGGGGTCGCCAAGCGTCAGCAGCATCTGCCCGGCCGTGGTCGCCCCCAGGTTGATCATGGTGTAGATGCCGAAGATCCGGCCGCGCGTTTCGCTGGTCGAGCGCTCGTTCAGCCAGCTTTCCACGATCATCGCCGCGCCGGAAAAGCAGAAACCGGTGAGTGCCCGCAGCACGATCCAGACAGCCGCATCCATGAACAGAAGGTTCAGAAGAACGGAGATCCCCGCCAGGGAGGCAAGGGCGCCAAAGGTCCTCACATGTCCGACCCGCTTGACGATGACCGGCACGGCCAGACAACCGCTGACATAACCGGCGGCCCAGCCGGTGCCGAGCAGACCCAGCGAGGCATCGGAAAACCCGTTGGCGAGACCTGCCAGCGGCAACAGGAGGCCGTGAAGGCCTCCAGCAAGCAAAAGCAGTCCGGACCCGATGAGGAGGGCGGCAATTGAAACAACGGCAGACATGAAACTTCCGGTTTGGGACGGTTGAAACGCTTGGGTTCAAATCGCGAAGATCATGACCAATGACGAACCGGTTTGACAAGGTTATGGTGTGCAGATAGGCGAGGGCAGCGTCTTTTCACACAATCCTTTCCAGTTCCGGCGATCTTCGATGAATGACACTCAACCAGCCTTGTCCCTGTTCCGGCCTCAGCACGTGCGGGAAAAAGCCTATGAGCTTCTGAAGCTCGCTTCGGATGGCAGACTCAAACATGTCGAAGCGGTTCCGGACCAGCTTGAAACGGCCCTTGCCAGGGTGCTCGAAACGACACGGGAAAACTATCCGGATTTTCACATCCCACCTTTTGGCATCTGGCGGAATTTCGAAGCGGGCGGCATCGACCGCTGGGGCGCGCTGGCAAATGCGCGTGGGTTTGAAACGGCCGAGGAGATGCTGGCTGCCGCGGCCGACCTCGCCATTCTCGCCACCTATATGAAAACCAGTCACCCTGAGGGCTGGGTCTTCGAAGACCAGATGACCGGGAGCGAGGCAACCGGGCAGGAGGCCTCCGCACTTGCGGCCTTCCACATGTTCGCCGCCGGTTCCTTTTCCGGCGAAATGACGGACCCATACCGGGTAGACGCGCAAACGCTTGTGCAGATGGACCGGATGGAACTTGCCGAGGGTCTGCAATGGGATGCAAAGGACGACGAAGACCTGCTTGAAGCGATGCAGCGTCACCTGAAGCGCTTCGGTGAGGCGCTCGCCCTGCGGCCGGATCTTTTCGGTGACGGCGACGTGACCCGGCCCGGCCTTCTTGCCGTGCAGATGGCGAAGGAGAGCGATGGCACGGTTTCGGCGCGAGATCTGCTCGACCGGCTGCTGGAATCGTTTTGCCCCCTCTGGGAGGGCGGTGCTGGCGACGGCGACATGGTCTATGGCGACAGTTTCGAGCATTCGGTGCAAGGGGGAATGCCCGGTGCGTTCATTGTGCCGTTTCACCAGGCTGCGCAGGAAATGGTCTATTCCCTGATTGAACCTTTGGCCTGGGCTGGATTCGAGGTCTCCGGACTGGAGGCCCTGACGCCACCCGCCGATCTTGCTCACGCGGCTCTGTTTCTGGATGCAGGGGTGCTCAAGGTTCTCGAACCGGACGCCGCGCTGTCACCTGAAGCGGCCCGCGACCGGATGATTGAAATCCGGGCGGTCGCGCTTGCCCTTACAGACAGACTGGCCGATTTGCTGCGGCACGAACTCAAGGTCCATCAGGATCAGTTGCCGCTCACCTGTATTCTGGAAGGCGGGACCAGCCGCGCCGGCGGTCTTTGTTTGCAAAGCCATCCGCAGGAAGCGAAAAAACTCGGGCACTTCATGAACCCGGGGTCTGTATTTTGGTTGCCGTTCGGGGCATAGGTCCAGAACATGGAAAATTATGAGACCGGGCCGCTGTTAAGGCCCCCATTGAAAAGAGAGGCAGATATGTCCGGAGCCACTGTCATCAGCCACCCGCTGGTTCAGCACAAACTGAGCATCATGCGCGACAAGGGAACGTCCACCCAGGGGTTCCGGCGGCTCCTGCGCGAAATCTCGACGCTGCTCTGCTACGAGGTCACCCGCGACCTGCCGCTTGTCTATCAGACCATCGAGACGCCTCTTGCCGAAATGCAGGCGCCGACCCTGGCAGGCAAGAAGCTGGTGTTTGCATCGGTTCTGCGCGCCGGCAACGGTCTTCTGGAAGGCATGCTGGATCTGGTTCCTTCCGCGCGTGTTGCGCACGTCGGCCTTTACCGTGATCCGCAGACGCTGCAGCCGGTTGAATATTACTTCAAGTCTCCGGAAGACCTGAACGAACGTCTGGTGATCGTGGTCGATCCCATGTTGGCCACCGCCAACTCGGCGATTGCCGCGGTTCAGAAATTGAAGGAGCGCGGTGCCAACAACATCCGCTTCCTCTGCCTGCTCGCAGCTCCGGAAGGTGTCAAGAATTTCACCGAGAACCACCCGGACGTTCCGGTCTACACCGCCTCCATCGACGAGAAGCTGAATGAAAAAGGCTATATCGTTCCGGGGCTGGGCGATGCGGGTGACCGCATGTACGGAACAAAGTAACCGGTCGACAAACAAACGGAAGAAAGCGCGGGGGCCGTTTCCCCCGCGCTTTTTTGTTGCGCTCGGGCCTGCTGTGTCTAACCTTTCAGGCCAATAGGAGAGGCGGCATGATTACAGTCTTTGGTTCCATCAATCTGGATCTGGTCGTCGCCGTTCCCCGCCTGCCAACCGCCGGTGAAACGGTGAGTGGCCGCGATCATCAGACATTTCCGGGTGGAAAGGGAGCGAACCAGGCACTTGCTGCCAGGCGGGCAGGGGCCGAGGTGCGGCTCATCGGGGCGGTCGGTCAGGACAGTTTCGCGGAACCGGCGCTGTTGAATCTGCGCCAGGCCGGCATCGACCTGACCGGGCTTCGCACCATGGCCGGCTCGACCGGCCTTGCCCTGATCGGCATCGACCCGGCAGGGGAAAACCAGATCATCGTCGCCAGCGGCACCAACGCCCGCGTCGAGGCTTCCTGGCTGGAGGGGCGTTTCGAGCCTGGCGGTACGCTTCTCGTTCAAGGCGAGGTGCCGCTGACAGAAGTTGCCGAAGGGGCCCGCCATGCCTGCGATGCCGGAGCTTCCGTCATCTGGAACCCGGCGCCTGTCCCGGAAGGGGATCTGAGGGGGTGCCTGGATGTTGCCGGAACGGTGGTGGTCAACCTCAGCGAAGCGGCTGAGATCGGAGATCGTCTCGGCATTGCCGGAGACCCGGAAACTTTTGCAGAAACGCTTGCGACGGACGGCCGGTCTGTCGTCGTCACCCTTGGGGCTGACGGTGTGCTGGCCCGCACGCCAACGGCGCGCCATCGCTTTGGCTCGCCTGTCGTGAAGGCTGTCGATTCCACCGGCGCCGGAGATGCCTTTTGCGGCGCTCTGGCGGCTGCGCTTGATCGCAAGGCCCCTTTTGAGCGCGCCTTGAAGGAGGGCGCTGCTGCAGGCGCGCTCGCCTGCACGGTGACAGGCGCCCAGTCCAGCGCGCCGCATCTGCAGGACATCGCCCGGCTGGCGGACACAATTGACTGATCCGGTTTTACAGGCCGCTAAGGAAACCGTGATATTGGAGGGGTTCACGCAACGTCGGGACCCGGTATGTCGCGGTTTGTCATCATCTTCCTTGCCTGTATCGCAATCGCGCCGCTTGCGGCCTATCTGCTTGAGAACAGGTTTCTGGTGATGTTGGGCAGCGGCGATGTTGCCGATTATGAGGCTGGCGACGAAGACGGCGGCCCGGCAGGCGAACGGAGCCATCGGATTTCTGCCGACAGGCAAGGGCACTTCGTGGCCGACGCCTATTTGAACGGCCGCGCCGTGGATATGCTGGTCGACACGGGCGCAACCCTCACCGTTCTGCCGGAGTCGCTTGCCGAAGACATCGGTATTTTCCTGGATTCATCCGACTACAAATACGCGATCCAGACAGCAAACGGTACGGTGTACGGCGCGCGAGGGACCATTGACAATTTGCGCATTGGAAAGATCCGGTTACGCAATGTCGACACACTCGTGTTGCAAGATCAAAGCCTTGGGAAGCCTTTGCTTGGCATGTCCGTTCTCAACCAACTCAAGCGGTTTGACATCTCCGGCGGTACGCTTGTGCTGGTGCAGTGAATTGACATACCGTGCGTTGGGATTTCCCTCTACTGTTCATTTCCCTTGCTCCGAGAGGCATTGATGTTTCCGAAACCGCGTCCGAAATTGACACCCAACACTTTTGAATATGAGTCTTTTCCAATGGTGAAGCCCACGGGCTTCCGCGAATATGATGCCCGCTGGCTTTTCGAAAAGGAAATCAACCTGATGGGCATGCAGGCGCTCGGTATGGGCATCGGCACGCTCATCCACGAACGCGGCGTGCGCCCGGATATCGTGGTCGGCCATGACTTCCGTGGTTATTCCTCTTCCATCAAGATGGCGGTGATCAACGGTTTGCTGGCAGCCGGCATCAACGTGCACGACATTGGTCTTGCGCTGTCGCCGATGGCCTATTTCGCGCAGTTCGCGCTCGATGTTCCAGCGGTCGCCATGATCACGGCGTCGCACAACGACAACGGCTGGACAGGCGTCAAGATGGGCATCGACCGCCCGCTGACCTTCGGTCCGGACGAAATGGGACGGCTGAAGGAGATCGTTCTGGAAGCTGCCTACGACCTGAAAGGCGGCGGAAGCTATCGCTTTGTCGACGGTTTCCCGGATGTCTATTTCAAGGATCTCACCGACAGGGCCAAGCTGAAGCGGCCGATCAAGGTGGTCGCGGCTTGCGGCAACGGCACTGCGGGTGCCTTCGCACCGAAGATCCTGGAAGCGCTTGGCGCCGAAGTCATCCCGCTCGACGCCGAGCTGGATTACACCTTCCCGCGCTACAATCCGAACCCGGAAGACATGAAGATGCTTCATGCGCTTCGTGACAAGGTACTGGAAGTCGGCGCGGAAGTCGGCCTCGGTTTCGATGGCGATGGCGACCGCTGCGGTGTCGTCGACAATGAAGGCGAGGAGATCTTCGCCGACAAGGTCGGCGTGATGCTCGCACGAGATATCTCCGCGCTTCATCCCGGCGCCCAGTTCGTGGTCGATGTGAAATCCACCGGGCTCTTCCACACAGACCCCGTGCTGAAGGCCAACGGTGCCAAGACCGACTATTACAAGACCGGCCACTCCTACATCAAGCGCCGGGTCACCGAGCTGAATGCCATGGTCGGGTTTGAAAAATCAGGCCACTATTTCTTCAACAAGCCCATCGGCCGCGGTTATGACGACGGGCTCGTTTCAGCCATTGCCATTCTCGACATGCTCGACCGCAACCCGGACAAGACCATGGCCGACCTGCGCCGGGACCTCCCCAAGACCTGGGGATCGCCGACCATGGCCCCCAAATGCGACGACGAAATCAAATACGACGTCGTCGACCGGGTCGTCGCCAGGTTCCAGGACATGAAAGCCAAGGGCGAAACGGTTGCCGGACAGGCAATCACCGACCTGATCACCGTCAACGGAGTTCGTGTCGTCAGCGAAGACGGAACCTGGGGCCTTGTGCGTGCCTCGTCCAACAAGCCGGAACTGGTGGTCGTGGTGGAAAGCCCGGTTTCCGAAGAACGCCTCCACGCCATGTTCAAGGCGGTCGACGGTGTCCTGCGCGAAAATTCGGAAGTGGGCGACTACAACCAGACGCTCTGAATCACTTGACCGACTGACGGAAGGCGGCGGATAGTTCCGCCGCCTTTTGTGCATCCTGCCGCCCTCTCGCCGGAGACTTTCATGATCAAGGAATTTGGGGTTCTGCCCGACGGAACACCCGTCCAGGAAATTACGCTGGCAAAAGGACCTCTGGCGGCCTCCATCCTCACCCTCGGCGCCATCATCCGCGACCTCAAGGTCGACGGTGAGACGGTGGTGCTCGGCTTTGAGGATTTGCAGAGCTACCTCGATCATTCCCCCTATTTCGGCGTGATCGCCGGGCGCTGCGCCAACCGCATCGCCGGAGGCAGGATGACGATAGAGGGCGTCGACTATCAGCTCGACCAGAACGAAGCTGGAAAGAACCATCTTCACGGCGGCTCAGTCGGCTTCTCCCGCCGCGTCTGGCAGGTGGAACAGCACGACAAGGCCAGTGTTCTGTTGAAGCTTGTCTCCGAAGACGGCGAGATGGGGTATCCGGGGAGAGTGGAAGTGCTCGCCCGTTACACATTGACCGGCGCCGGTGCGCTGCGCCTCAAGATCACGGCAACCACCGACAAGACCACACCGGTCAACCTGACCCAGCATGCCTATTTCAATCTGGATGGCAGCAGCACGATACTCGATCACACCCTTGAAATCGCGGCCGAGACCTATCTGCCCGTGGATGATGAACTGATTCCGACAGGTGAGATCCGCAATGTGGCCTGGACGCCTTACGATTTCCGGGATGGACGCAAGTTGCGGCGCAAGGCCGGTGAGGAAAACGTGCTCTATGATCACAATTTCTGCCTGGCAGATGCCCCGCGTGAGAGCGTCGAATTCGCTGCCGCTCTGGAAGACAGTTCCGGTGACCGGCGTATGGAAGTCTGGACCAGCGAGCCGGGGCTGCAGCTCTACGATGCCCAGAACATGACAGTGCCGGTTCCAGGCCTGGGGGGCAGGTCCTATGGGGCTCATGCCGGGCTATGTCTGGAAGCGCAGCGCTGGCCGGATAGTGTCAATCACGACGGGTTCACAAGCGCTTTGTTACAGCCCTCAGAGACTTATACGCACGTTACGGAATTCCGTTTTTCCTGAAATGGGTTACAGTAGCTCAGCGGTGTGAGACAACAGGGGACTTGGGGGCGACTCGTGAAGACGGTTTTTTCAGACACCCAGCTTGCGCATGCACCGGCGCAGGAAATTTCCGATGGCGAATTGAAGCCCGCTGTCGAAATCCCGAGCCGTGCCGAAATCGTGCTCAAGACTGTGCAACAGCGCAATGTCGGCGAGATCGTTGCGCCGGAAGAATTCCCCGTCCGCCCCTTGCACCGGGTGCATTCACCCGACTACGTTTCGTTTCTGGAAAGCTTCTGGGAGAAATGGACGGCTGCGGGACGGACACGAGAAGCCTTTCCCTTCGTCTGGCCCATCCGCAGCCTGCGCCACGATGTTCAGGTCGAACATATCGACGGTCTGCTCGGGCGCTATTCGATGGATGCCGGTACGCCGCTTGGCGAAAACACCTACAAAGCTGCACGAGCGTCCGCGGACACCGCGTTGACGGCAGCCCGAATGTTGCTCGATGGGGAAAAATCGGCCTTTGCCCTTTGCCGGCCACCGGGACATCACGCCGGCTATGATTTCTTCGGCGGGTATTGCTTCTTCAACAACGCCGCCGTTGCAGCCCAGTATCTGCGCGACTACGGTCTGCACCGGGTCGCGATTCTGGATGTCGACTATCACCACGGCAACGGTACCCAGGCGTTGTTCTATGACAGGCCGGACGTGCTGTTCCTGTCGATCCACGCCGATCCGAAAAACGAGTATCCCTATTTCCTCGGCTTTGCCGATGAGACCGGCGAACATGCTGGCACCGGCTTTACTCGTAACTGGCCCTTGCCACTCGGCACCGACTGGGACGCTTATACGCCGGCCCTTGAGGAAGCCTGCAGGTGGCTGCTGGTCTATAAACCAGACGCGTTGATCGTCTCGCTTGGCATGGATTGCTACGAGAAGGATCCAATCTCCGGCTTCAAGTTCAAGAGCGAAGACTATATCCGGCTTGGACAAAGGCTGGCCAAGGTCGACGTTCCCACCATCTTCGTGATGGAAGGCGGCTACGCCGTTGAAGCACTGGGCACCAATTGCGTCAATGTGCTGGAAGGCTTCGAGGGATAAGGCCTCTCCTTTGCCACAGGCCGATAGACAGCTTGTGCTTTGGAACGATTATCCGTTCAGCAACCCGAAGTGTTTGAGATCAGCGCGCAGTCCCTCAGCCCCCTTGAAGTGATGCGCCGCCATGCCGGCCTTGCGGGCGGCTTCGACATTATGCTCGTTGTCATCGATGAAAAGGCAGTTCTCTGCCCTCAGCCCGTTGCGTTCCAGCAGGATTTCGTAGATGCGCAGCCCTGGCTTGATTTCCTTTTCAATGCCGGAGACGACGATGTCGCGGAAGCTGGTTTTTAGAAACGGGAATCGTTCCTGCGTCTGTGCAAACTTGTCTTCCGAGAAATTGGTGATCGCGTAGAGCGGCGTGCCTTGGGCCTTGAGCTGTGCGAGCAAGTCAGGGGTGCCGGGGATTTCGCCTGGCACCATGTCGTGCCAGCGTTCGTCGTAGGCGGCAACAAGCTCTGCCTTGTCCGGATGCTGGCGGGACAAGACTTCCACGGCCTCGGCCCAGGGCCGGCCGAGATCCTGCTGCAGGTTCCACTCCATCGTGCAGACCGTCGCCAGGAACTCTTCGCGTGCGTCAGAATCGGGAATGAGCTCACGATAAAGATATTCGGGATTCCATTCGATCAGGACATTCCCTATATCGAAGACAACGGTCGTGATAGCATCGCTCATGTGGTCGATCCGGTTTTCTGGCGGAAGTTGTTCAAAAGGCGAGATATTATTTTGCAAGTTTCATCAGAAGGTTATGTCGGCAATGTGGCACTTGTGAAGTGCCTTTTCCGATGGATAGCCCCTCTTTTGGCGGCGGTCTTGTTCACCGCTGCCGCCCACGCAGAAGAGACGCAATCCATGCCCGACCGGTTGCGGCTCGGCGTCGTGGTTGCCTCTGACGAGGGCGCGCGTGACCGGGTGGAGCCATTTCGTCTTGCTCTGGAGGAAATTGCCGATTTGCCGGTGGATCTGTTTCTGATGGACACCATGGCCGACGCCGTCGAAGCCCTCTCTTCCGGAAAGATCGATTACGCCCGCCTTTCGCCCTCAGCTTATGCTGCCGTGTATCAGCTTTGCAGTTGCGTGGAGCCGCTGGTGACTGCGGCTCCGGATGATTTCCCGGCCCGGTTCTATGCCGTTCTCGTCGCCAAGCGAGGTGCTGAGCAGGTGACCCTGGCTGACCTCAAGGGGAAGCGCCTTGCCGTCGGCGGCGCACACAACGTGACCGGTTATCGGGTTCCCCTTGCCAATCTGGCGGCGGACGGTGTCGATGCGCGTGTGCACTTCAGTACCCTTGTCGAAGTGAAGGATCCGGTCGAAGGCATTCGTGCCGTTCTGGATGGCCGGGTCGATGCAGCTCTGGCCTGGTCGACGCTGGCAGGTGAGGCGAAGAACGGCTACACGGCCGGTACCCTCAACGATTTTTACGTCTCGGGAGAGCGCGGCTTCAAGGATCTGGAAATCGTGTGGCGCTCGCCGCCGATCCCCTATTCAGCCCACACGGTGCGCAAGGATTTGCCCGATGTGCTGAAACGTCGCCTCAGGGCAGGTTTGATGGATATGCGCCGGGAAGCTCCCGACGCCTATCTGGCCATTGAACCGGACTTGCCGGGCGGGTTCGAGCCTGTGGTACATGCCGATTATCGGCCTGTTCTGCGCACCTATGAAAACGACTATGCCGCGCTGCTGGACCCTCCGGGCCAGTGAACGGCTCGCTGTTCACCGGCAGAACGATGGCCTGTCGTCAGCGGCTGTTGCCTAGCAGTTCTTCGGTGTGACGCCGGATCATGGCCTCTTCGTCGGTCGGGACAACCAGAATATTGATGTGGGAAGTATCTGCCGAGACAACCTCTGCGTTCGCCTGGTTCCGGGCCGGATCGATTTCAAGGCCAAGCCACTGCTGTCCTTCGCAGACCTTCTCCCGGATCAGAGCCGAGTTCTCTCCAATGCCGCCGGTAAAGACAATAGTGTCGAGGCCGCTCAGAACGGCGGCCATGCCTCCCAGTTCCCGCCGGATGCGGAAGACGAAATAATCGATGGCTTCAGCGGCTTTCGGATCGGCGCTTTGCGTCAGGGTGCGCATGTCCTGACTGATGCCGGAAAGCCCCTTGAGGCCTGACTGCTTGTAGAGCAGATCCGACACAGCGTCGGGGCTCATGCCCTTGGTCGTCAACAGATACAGAACCACACCGGGATCGAGCTGGCCGCAGCGCGTGCCCATCGGCAAGCCGTCGAGCGCGGTAAAGCCCATGGTCGAGCCGATACTCTTGCCTTCGCGAATGGCGCACATGGAAGCGCCGTTGCCCAGATGTGCCACAACCAGCCGGCCGGCATAGATGTCCGGATGCGTCCGCTTCAGATAGGAGCAGATGTACTCGTAAGACAGACCGTGAAAGCCATAGCGGCGCACGCCTTCGTCATAGAACGGCCGGGGCAGGGCGAACGTATCGTTGACCCATGGGTGGCTGCGATGGAACGCTGTGTCGAAACAGGCGACCTGCATGGCCTCGGGAAAGGCCTCCCGGGCGGCAGCGATCCCGGCCAGATTATGCGGTTGATGCAGGGGAGCAAGCGGTTCGAGCGCCTTGAGATCCGCCAGGACCTGTTCCGTCAGCCGAACAGGTTCGGTGTGAGCTACGCCGCCATGGACCACCCGGTGGCCGACAGCATCGACATCACGCTCACCGAGTTCCTGTTCAAGGACCGGCAGAAGGGCAGCGAGTGCAGCCCCGTGGCTCCGGCCTTCGTCCGCGGTAAGTGCCCGGTCCACTTTCGTATCGGAAACCCGCGAGGCAAGGGAAATACGCGGCGTGGCCCCCAGGCCGGAGATCTGCCCTTTGAACTGAACAGCTTCTCCCCAATAGAGCGTAAACTTGATCGACGATGAACCCGAGTTCAGAACAAGGATGACCGGGTCCATTATCCGTCACCTTCCCTGTCGAGAATGCCCGCCGGAGCGCCGGTTGCCTGCCAGTGCATATAGAGCAGGGCAAGCGCGCAGGAGGCGAGGCGGGCCCGGCTGTCATCGGCCCGGCTGGTCAGCATGATGGGAACCTTGGCGCCAATGACAAGGCCGGCAGCTTCCGCATGAGCGATGAAGGTCAGTTCCTTCGCCAGCATGTTGCCCGATTCCAGGTTCGGTACGATCAGAACCTCTGCATGTCCGGCAACCAGAGACGTAATTCCTTTGGTCCGGGCTGCCTGAACATCGATTGCATTGTCCATCGCCAAGGGGCCGTCGACGATTGCACCGGTGATCTGGCCACGTTCGGCCATCTTGGAAAGGACCGCCGCATCAAGGCTGGACGGAATCGCCGGGTTTACAGTCTCAATTGCAGACAGAACGCCAACGCGCGGCATTTCCAGGCCGAGAGACAGGGCGGCGTCAATGGCGTTCTGCGTGATGTCGACCTTGGTATTGAGGTCGGGCGTGATGTTGATTGCCGCATCCGAAATCAGGACCGGGGTTTTGCGCCCGGGAATATCCATCACGAAGACGTGGCTGATGCGTCGTTTGGTTCTGAGCCCGCCATCGCGTTTGACCACGTGGTGCAGAAGGTGGTCGGTGTGAAGATGGCCCTTCATCACCGCCTTGACCCGGCCTTCATGCACCAGCGCAACGGCTCGGCCGGCGGCCTCCATCTCATCTTCGATATCGATCAGCTCATAGGGGCCAAGGTCTTCGTCAAGTTCTCTGGCCGCCGCTTCAATCCGGTTTCTTGCGCCGATGAGGATGGGGGTGATCAGCCCCTCGCGGGCGGCCATCAAGGCACCTTCCAGCGAGTTGGGGTCGTCCGGTGCAGCCACCGCGGTCGGCAGGGCAGGCAGGGTCTTGGCCAGTTCGATCATCCGGTTGAAGTGCCGGTGCCGCTGCACCAGGATCGCCGGAATGTCGCTGGAATCGAACTCGATGAGCTCGGTCGGCGCGGCGACTTCGGCAACGCCTTCAACAAGGCGGGTGCCGTCTCCCCGCGTCACCGACATATCGAACAGGACGATATTGTTCGGTCTTTTTTCGGTTGCGGTGACCCTCACATGCAGTTTGTCGCCGACCGCAGCTCCGCCAATAAAACGGAACGACTGAGCCTTGTAGATTGTCCCGGGCCCGGGAAGAATGTTGCCGAGCACCGCTGAGGCAAGCCCACCGACCCACATGGCCGGCGCAACGGGTTTGTCGACATGACCGTCGCCGGTCCAGTCCGTGTCAGGCAGGTGTATCGGATTGTGATTGCCGGATGCGTGCGCGAAAACCAGAAGGTCGTTGGAAGAGCATTCCCGCACGATTTCCGCGGTATCGCCGACCTTGATCTGATCGTAAGTCTTGTTAGTCGCCATCGGTTCAAAAATCCCATACTCAAAAGCGCATATTGCGACGCAGCATTGCCGGCAGAGTAGCCGGAATGTGCGACGTTAAAAATACGGGAGTTAGCGTAGGCAGGCGTTCTGTCGATTGAAACAGCGAAAGTCAGAGCAGGCCAGGGGGGCCAGCACTGTATTTTCCGACTGGCGAGCCTTGTCTTATATCTTCAGCAGTCCGGGCATTTGACAGTGTCTGTCAAGCGCGGCCGGAGGTAAAAGGTGTCGCTCAGATCGATTAAGGAATCCCTGGCAAAATAATCAGTGAAAATGCCGGCGAATGGCGGCGCATACTTGAGGTTGGCCTGTGTCACCACAATAGAGGTCAAAGGCTTCGCCACCGCATCCGGAAGTTCGATCGGCGGCTTGGAGCCTTTCGGCCAGGAAGACCCTGCCTTGGAGGAATAGCTCCAATCGACGGCAGGATTGCCTTTCTTGTCGAAAGTAACACTGGCCACGATCGTTTCCAGGTCTGTGTCAGGATAAGGATCAAGGATCTTGCCGCCGATATTCATCATCGCTTTGAGGTCGGCAGGCGTAACGGTCTGGCCTTGGGCGACAAGGTCGGCGACAGAATTGGCGATGCGACTGACCTTACGGTTATGATCCAGTGTGCCGGAAGCTTCCTCCATGAAGATCAGCAGGATCAGCATGAAAGGCAGGACCATCGCAAACTCGATCGCGGACACGCCCCGCTTGTCCGTGCCGATGCTTTTCAGTCCGGCAAGCCAGTGCTGGGGGGATATGAAACGAGGACGTGTCTTAGTTCCAGGGTTCATTTCGAAACACCATGGTAGAGGTCAGATAGCGCTCGTTGCCGTGATCGGCGAGATTGAGATCCAGAACTGATGTGATCATAGGCCACTTGTAAATGGCGTTCACAACAACGATTTCCCCCGGTCCGGCATCTTCGTAATTGGAGTCCTCCTTCAGATCGCCGTCTTTATCGTAAAGGCTCTCGCTCGCAGATTTTGCCAAGGCAAAACTCTCGACCTTGTCGACATCGACCACCAGCCGGTCCATGGAACACAGAAAATCCGGCAGGTTGTCGCAAATATGTGTCTTGAAGGTATCGGCGTTAAAACCGCTGTCATGGGCCTGGCCGGTGCGGATTTCACGGGACGCAGTGATCACAGCATTGTCGAACATCCGGTTCACGAAATGGTACAGGCCAGCTTCAAGGATCGCGAGCACAAGCGTAAAAAAGGGAAGCGCGAGAACCGCGAATTCGAGGGCTGTTGCGCCGCTGTCATTCTTTCCGAAGGCTGTACGCCTTCTTTTTCGTCTCGATGTGAGGAGCCTCTTCAAGAACCGCATTCGGTGACTACTCCGTTACTGCTTCCCGCCGGCCGCTTTGGTCGCCAAGTCGTTGCGCGCGCTTGCCTGGCCCGCAGTTGCCTGGAATGTCTCGGTCGAGTCTCCCAGGCGCAAAACTGGTTCGCACGATGGATTGCAGGACAGGGATTCCCGTGAGACTTTCCTGTAGACTGAGACCACGTCGTCATCGGACGCCTTCACCGTAATGACTTCATCCACGATCGGCTTGTTGTCGCCATCCAGGATCACAAGATTTGTGGTTCCGTAGCTCTTGCCCGTAATGACAACGGTGTTCGCATCGAACATTGCGACATCCGCGATAAAGGGATTGCCGACAATTACGGCGGCGGCGCCATCTTCGATCCGGAAGACCTTGGCGCGATCGACCGTGACGAGCACGGGGCCATCCTGTGCGACCGCTACGGTCGTGCTCAAGACAACCGCAAACAGGCCCGTCCATCTGATTAGCTGCGCAAACATGCCTATGGATACTCCAATTGTGCATTTTCTTAGAACATCATGCGTCGAACGTGGTGAATGATCTGCTAACAGCCTTTCGAAAGAAGTATGGGCGTATCTTGTTTTGCTTTTCCGTCCGGTTATTCGAATGGTTTACCGTTATTAGTGCGCGTCGGGTCTTTTTCTATGCAAACAGATCAGCCATGGAGGCTGATGGAATATAGTGATAAGAAATCCACGTATAAACGGGGCTAAGATCTGGTCAGGAACTAGAAAGTGAATAGGAAAAATTTTGAAAATTGTAAGATATTTTGAGGTATATTTAAATTTCAGCAATTTTTATTAAGACTCTCTGACTGTATTAATAAAATTTTATTTATACATATTGTTAACTATAGTGATAATTGTCAGTATTATTTTTTGTGGGGGAAGTAAATTTAACTGGTTGGAAAGCTCTCTGTCCTAGGGTGAGCCCATGTCCAATCGGACAAAAAAGATCCGACGGACTTGAAGCTGTCAATTCAGTGGTACTTGGAGCAAAGCAAATGAAATCTCTTATCAAACGTTTCGCAAACGACGAATCTGGCGCAACTGCAATCGAATACGGCCTGATCGCTGGCCTGCTGTCCATCGTGATTGTCGGTGCAGTAACTGCAACCGGTACGTCGCTGAGCGCGATCTTCACGACGATCCAGACTAAGATGTCCGGCGCAGCTACCGCGGTTAACTAAACCTGCTGCGTCTGAGGTTGGCTTATTGTCGGCTCTAGGCAGCTCAAGCTGTTGATGAGTGCGAACAAGAACGGGCGGATTTTCCGCCCGTTTTTTGTACTTCAAGGGTTGGTTTCCGCGAAATATTAACCTCTGCTCCCTAACCTTTTGGCATAAGGTTTCCGAAGAGACGAAGTTTCCATGGTTCAGGCTGCAATTCTCGTCATTTTTCCAATGTTGGTCGCTTTTGGTGGCGCGTCCGATTTGCTGACAATGACCATCCAGAACCGGGTATCCCTACTTTTAATCGTGGGGTTTGCCATCCTGGCGGTTGCGACCGGCTTGCCGTTGCAGGCCTGGGGTATGCATGCACTCGCGTTCGCGGTCATCTTCGCTCCCTGTTTCCTGTTTTTTGCCTTTGGCTGGATGGGGGGAGGGGACGTCAAGTTCATCAGCGCCATCGCTTTGTGGATCGGTTTTTCCCAGCAACTGCTGATGTTCGTTATTTTGGTTTCTGTCTATGGCATGTTACTGACCTTAGGTCTTTTGGTCATACGTCAGCAAAGCGTCGTGCCCGCTGTTCTCTATCGTCAGGAATGGTTCGCTCGCCTTCATGACAACAAAAGCGGCATTCCCTACGGCATTGCGATCGCGATTGCCGGTCTTCAGGTGTATTCTTCCACCTACTGGTTTGAGCTCATCCGCTGAGTTCCTCCTGAGCGAGCGTTTCTGCACCGACGTATCTCCAGCGATACCGCTCGCCCCGACTTCTCCTGGCATTGCCGCACACTCATGCAGTTAGAAAGCGCAAACCGGTCTCTGCGTCGAGGCGGGCCGATTGCCTGCGGCCGGTAATGAATGGTGAGCGAACACGGTTATTGACGCATTCGACCTGTCCACGGGACTTCCCTAAATCGCTTAAAGCAAAAAAAATAGCGTCCACGAAGTTGATCGGGGTGTCAGGTGACACTGTAAACGTTGCAGATTGCAGCGATTTAAGAAGGTGTTCAGTAAAGTTAACGAATATTAACCGAAAACATCCACATCTGATTAACCATGTTTTGACCAATTACCCGTCATCCTAGTCAGGAACAGCGCATGTGCGCATGGAAATATTGGGTTTTGGTCATGAAAATCGCGCGAATTTTCGTCCTGGCAATTGCTGTAGCGGCTGGCATCATCGCCTTCCGCATGGTCATGATGTCGGGTAACAAGCCTGCGGAGCCGCAGACCGCACAGGCTCCTGCCGTCAAGCAGGCCGAAACGCAGGTTTTGGTGGCCGAAAGGGACATTGCGCTCGGTTCGAAGCTTACGCCGGACGACATGAGTTGGGCGAACTGGCCCGAAGATGCGGTTCCCTTCGGCGCCGTGACGAAAGAGGCCGCTCCTCTGGCTAACGAGGAATATAAGGGCCGAATCGCCCGGGCGCCGATTTTTGCTGGTGAGCCCATTCGCCCGGAGCGTCTCATCACGACCGACAAAGGGTTCATGGCCGCAATCTTGCCGAAGGGCAAACGCGCGATTGCAGTCAGTGTCGAGGCCGAAACAACCGCTGGCGGCTTCATCCTGCCTGGCGACAAGGTAGACGTGATCCTGACCCGCCGGTCGGACACCAGCGCTCACAGTGAAACCATTCTGGAAAACATTCGTGTCCTGGCTATCGACAGCACGACCGCTGGCGAGCAAGACCAGAAGAACCTGTCTCCCAAACGGACGGCCACGCTTGAGCTGACTTTGCCTCAGTCGGAGGTGATTGCCCAGTCGCAGCAGATCGGCACGATCGCACTCGCATTGCGAAGTGCCCAGGATTCCGCTGACGACGCAGAAGATGACGGCGGTCGCCGCCGTGGTGTCAGCTACGTGAAATACGGCGTGACAAGCCAGGCAGGTGCGCAATGAACCCGGTTGAAAACAGAACGTCCGGCAAGAGGGGCGCGATGAAACATTATCTTTACAAGCTGGCTGCCACCGTGGTTTTGCTCGGGGGGCTGACGGGACTGTCCGCTCCGGCAGCACAGGCCGAGGGCAATTTTCCAAGCCAGGTCCATATCGCCGCAGGCGAGCGGGCAACAGGCCGTATCCTCAACGTTGGTGTCGGCCGCTCGGTTGTGATCAACCTCGCCGAAGACGCGGCGGATGTGCTGGTGTCCAATCCGGAAATCGCGGATGCGGTTCTCAGAACGCCTCGCCGTATCTTTGTGATTGGCAATACCGCGGGTCAGTCGCGTCTTGTTCTGTTCAGTCGAAGTGGTCGAGAGCTGGCGAGTTTCGATATCCGGGTTGAAAAGGACACGTCCGATATCACCCGGATTATCCGGAAGCTGATCCCCGGATCGAATATTTCCGCTGAATCGATCAACGGTAGTGTGGTGCTCAGCGGGACGGCCAAAAGCACGCTGGAAGCCCAGCAGGCAGCAGATATTGCCGCCAAGTTTCAAGGGGCCGGCAGTGCAAGCGAAATTGTCAACCTTATCTCGGTCGCTGGCAAGGACCAGGTTCACCTCAAGGTGACAGTTGCGGAAGTCGAGCGCTCGATCATCAAGCAGCTCGGGGTTCAGTTTCAGGGCACGATTGGCGTTGGCAACTTCACGCCCTTCATGTCAAGCCTGCCGAACTTCACCGTGAACCCGACGATCGTGAACCAGGCCGTCGGCGGGACCCAGTTCGCTTCTGGCGCAAGTAGCATCACCGCCCAGGTGGAAGCCCTGCAGCGTGAGGGCGTCATCCGCACTCTGGCCGAGCCGACCCTGACCGCGATTTCCGGTGAGAATGCAAGCTTTCTTGCCGGCGGCGAATTTCCAATCCCGATTTCACAGAAAGACGGCGAACTCAGCGTCGAGTTCAAGAAATTCGGTGTTGGGCTCGACTTTACGCCCGTGGTTCTGTCCGCGGGCCGGATCAGTCTGCGCGTGAAAACCGAGGTCAGCGAACTGAGCAACGATGGTGCGGTTTCGGCCGGTGGGATCACCATTTCCGCGCTGAAGGTACGCCGCGCGGAATCGACCATGGAACTGCCATCCGGTGGCACGTTGGTGATGGCGGGTCTCCTGCAGGAATCCTATCAGCAAGCCATCGAAGGCATTCCTGGCCTGATGCAGATCCCCATTCTCGGCGCGCTCTTCAAGAGCCGTGACTTTCTACGTGAACAGACAGAACTGGCTGTTTTCGTAACGCCTTACGTGGTTCAGCCGGTTGCAGTCAGCAAGCTGCAGCGCCCGGACAAGAACCTGATGGCGCCGTCAGATGCCGAAACGATTTTCCTCAATCGGCTGAACAAGATCTACAACCCGACCGGAGCCGCTGCCGAAGGCAACTATCACGGTCAGGTCGGCTTTATCTACAAGTGAGAACGGACGGATGAACATGTTGAAAACAGTCCGCGCAAAGACGCTCTCGCAAACAGGCCTTGTGGTCTTTGGGTGTCTGATCGCAGCCGGCTGCCAGAACCAGTCGCAGTCGACGAGCCAGATGCTGGCGTCCCACGACTACAGGCTGATGCACCCGATCGTGATCACCGAAGAACCGGAAACGCTGGATCTTCCCATCGGACGGAACACCCGTAACCTGAACGGACCGATCGAAGGCACCGTTGCTGCCTTTGGTCAGCAGTCCCGGCAGAAGGGTGACGGATCCGTCGAGATCCTCGTCCCCTCAGGCGGGGCCAATGAAGCGGCGGTTCATTCGATAACACCCAAGATCCGTCAGGCGCTGCAGCGCGGTGGTGTTTCCAGGAACAGGATCAGCACACGGACCTATGCCGTGGGCGACCCAGGCGCAGATGCGCCGATACGCCTGTCCTACGCGCGTATGCAGGCGACAGCGGGAGAATGCGGGGCCTGGCCCAGAAACATCGGTGGCGGCTTCGGCGAAAACATCAATTACGAGAACTTCGGTTGTGCCACCCAGGCGAACCTGGCGGTGATGGTCGACAATCCGTCCGACCTGATCACACCGAGAGCATCCGCTCCGTCCGATCAGGGCCGGCGCGCGGTGGTCATAGAAAAATACCGGAAGGGCGAGGTCACGGCAGGTGACTTCAAAGAAGGTGTCGGCGCTGAAATTGCCGATAACTAGGGGATAGCGATGAGTGCCAACCCAGATTTTAAAGACACGTCCGGCTATATGCAGCCTGTTTCCGAGCCTGTGGATCACAGCTACGCAGAAAGCGACGCCGGTCTTCATATCGGCTCGGTTCCGCGCATCACTGTGCACGGCTTCTGTCTGACCGACGCTACCATGCAGGTGGCGGAGGCAGCCATGGAAGATCGGCGCATGGCAAAGGCGCATCTGAAACTGGAAATGGGCGGTATCCCGGCGGCGATCGGAACCTTCGAGCAAGCTCCGACACCGAACCTGATTCTTGTCGAGACATCCGGCAGGCGTGAAGATCTTGTGTCGAGCCTCGATCATCTGGCCGAATTTTGCGATCCGGGAACCAAGGTAATTGTCATTGGCGATGTCAATGACGTGACGCTGTATCGCGATCTGATTTCCCGCGGTGTCAGTGAGTATCTGATCACACCGGTCAGCGTGTTCCAGCTGATCGGCACCATCGCCAGTCTTTATGCCGATCCCGATGCCGAACCGCTCGGCCGCACCGTTGCATTCTTCGGTGTCAAGGGCGGCTGCGGAGCCTCGACGATTGCGCACAACGGTGCCTGGGCCCTTGCCCGTGTCTTTCAAAGTGAAGTCGTCGTGGCGGACCTCGATCTGCCATTTGGCACCGCAGGGCTGGATTACAATCTGGACCCTTTGCAGGGTGTTTTTGAAGCAGTGTCTTCCCCGGAGCGTCTGGACGAAACCTATCTCGACCGAATTCTGTCCAAGTGCAACGAGAACCTGAGCCTGCTGGCCGCACCAGCCACGCTCGAGCGCACCTACGACCACAGCGAGAAGTCTTTCGACCAATTGGTGGAGACAATGCGGGCCGGCGTACCGGGTGTCGTGCTGGACGTGCCGCACGCATGGAATGCCTGGGTCAAGAACACGCTGCTCGGGGTCGACGAGATCGTCCTTGTCGCGGAACCGGACCTGGCCAACCTGCGCAATGCAAAGAACGTTGTCGACATCTTGAAGCAGCTGCGGCCGAACGACCGCCCGCCGCATCTCATCATGAACAAGGTCAATGTTCCCAAGCGACCCGAGATCAAGCCGGAAGAATTTGCCAGCGCGCTCGGCCTGTCGGTGCATGCGACAATCCCGTTCGAGCCGCATCTTTTCGGAACCGCGGCCAACAACGGGCAAATGATCGGTGAAGTTGATGGAAAACATGCGATTTCTCGCGTGTTTGACGATCTGGCACATACCGTCTCCGGCAAGGCGCAGCCCGTCAGGGCGTCGCGCTCGAGCCTCGGTGGATTGCTGTCGAAATTGAAGCGGAAGGCCGGCTAGACCGGCCTGAGAGCGGAGCAGATAGTTCGTTATGTTTGGTAGACGTGGCAGCTCATCGTCTGGACCCCAGACCCTTCAGCCAGGTGGCGTACCTGGGCTGCAGGATTCGCCTGCGCCGGTGGAGCAGGCGAAACAGCCGGAACAACCGGCGCCGCAGAATATCCAGACCGAACCTCCCAAGCCGGAGACACCTGCGGCCCCTCCGCCGCCGCCCGAGCCTCAACCGGCCGCACCGGCGGCTCGCAAGAAGAACAGCGAGTATTACGAGACCAAGGCCCAGATCTTCAACGCACTGGTCGAGGCCATCGACCTGTCACAGCTCGCCCGTCTTGATGCCGAAGATGCCCGCGACGAGATCCGCGATGTCGTGAATGACATCATCGCGTTGAAAAACGTGGTGATGTCGATCTCCGAACAGGAAGACCTGCTGGAAGACATCTGCAACGACGTTCTGGGGTACGGACCTCTCGAACCGCTGCTCGCTCGCGACGACATCGCCGACATCATGGTGAATGGTGCACACACGGTCTACATTGAAACCTCGGGCAAGGTCGAACAGACCGGGGTCACGTTCCGCGACAATGCGCAGCTCATGAACATCTGTCAGCGCATCGTGAGCCAGGTCGGCCGCCGCGTCGATGACAGCAGTCCGATCTGTGACGCCCGTCTCCCCGACGGCTCTCGTGTCAACGTCATTGCCCCGCCGCTTGCCATCGATGGTCCTGCACTGACCATTCGTAAGTTCAAACGCGACAAGCTGACCCTCGAACAGCTTGTGAAGTTCGGATCGATAACGCCGGAAGGTTCAACGATCCTGCAGATCATTGGCCGCTCGCGGTGTAACGTCTTGATCTCCGGGGGTACCGGCTCGGGCAAGACGACCCTGCTGAACTGCCTGACCGCCTTTATCGAGAACACCGAACGGATCATCACCTGCGAAGACAGTGCCGAGTTGCAGTTGCAGCAGCCGCATGTGGTGCGCCTGGAAACGCGTCCGCCCAACCTGGAAGGGGAAGGCGAGATCACCATGCGCGATCTCGTGAAGAACTGTCTGCGTATGCGTCCTGAACGGATTATCGTGGGCGAAGTGCGTGGCCCGGAGGCCTTTGACCTTCTCCAGGCCATGAACACCGGTCACGACGGGTCGATGGGAACGTTGCACGCCAACTCCCCCCGAGAGGCACTGTCCCGTCTGGAATCCATGATCACCATGGGGGGCTTCTCGCTTCCTTCCAGAACCCTGCGCGAGATGATCGTCTCTTCCATCGATGTGGTGGTTCAGGCTGCGCGCCTTCGTGACGGCTCCCGCCGCATTACCCATGTGACGGAAGTCATGGGCATGGAAGGCGACGTGATCACGACCCAGGACGTCTTCCTCTACGACATCGTCGGCGAAGACCCCAACGGCAAGATCATCGGACGCCACCGTGCGACGGGTATCGGCCGGCCGAAATTCTGGGAACGCGCCAGATACTTCGGCGAAGAAGCCCGTCTGGCACAGGCACTGGATGCTGCCGAGATGCCTGAATACGTAGCTGATTGAGGAACCCATGTCCGGAATTGAAGAGTTTCTCACACCTGAAGTCACCGGCCTGGCCGTCGCGTTCCTCGTGATGCTCGCGGTTGGTGGTATCATCTATAGCCTCTTTCAGCCCGCCCTGTCCGGCTCCAAGCGGCGCGACCAGCGTGTAAGCGCGGTTGCAGCCCGGCCCCAGAGCGAAAACCAGCGCAAGGCACTTCGTGATGTCGACCGCCGCAAGCGGTCCATCCAGGATCAGCTCAAGGAATTCGAGGAACGGCAACAGGCCAAGCAGGACAAGCAGCAAAAGGTGCCGCTGAAGGTCAAGATCGAGCAGGCTGGACTGACCTGGGAAACTCGTCATTTCGTGATCTTCAGTCTCGTTGCCGGCCTGATCTTCCTGGTGCTGGGTCTGATCATAGGCAGTGGCAACCTGTTCATTGCGGCCGGATTTGGTTTCGCTGGTAGTCTGGGTTTTCCCCGCTGGTACGTTTCCAGCAAGCGCAAGCGCCGCTTCAACGCCTTTCTGGAAGAACTGCCGAACGGCGTCGACATCATTGTGCGCGGCGTCAAGGCCGGTCTGCCGCTCAGCGACTGCATCAAGGTGGTTGCCCGCGAAGCACGCGAGCCGGTCGCAACGGAGTTCCGAAAAATCACCGAAACCCAGATCATGGGGGTCTCGCTCGCCGATGCGGTCGGCAAGTTGCCCGACCGTGTTCCGCTTGCCGAAGCCAACTTTTTCGCCATCGTGGTCGCCATTCAGCAAAAGGCAGGTGGCGGCCTTGCAGAGGCGCTGAACAACCTCTCGAAGGTTCTGCGCGGCCGCAAGGCCATGAAACGCAAGATCAGGGCACTCAGCGCTGAGGCAAAATCCTCCGCCGGGATCATCGGCGCGCTGCCGTTCTTCGTCGGCGGGATCATGTATCTCATTGCGCCCAAATACATTTCGATTCTGTTCGAAACGACAGCCGGTAACATCATCATCGCTGGCTGCCTGTTATGGATGTTTTGCGGCGTCATGGTGATGCGCGCCATGATCAACTTCGACTTCTAGGAGACGGCATGGACCTCGACACCCTCGTATCCAGTCAGTTTCTGGCAGCGGTCCTGGCAATGATCGCAGTCACGGGAACCATTTTTTCACTCGTGATGCCGCTCATGTCCCGTGACACCTTGAAGTCTCGGATGAAATCGGTCGCGATTGAACGCAACAAGCTGCGGGCCAAGGAACGGGCACGGCTTCAGGCGATCCACGCGGACGCCAAGGCCTCCCTGCGCAATCAGCCGAAGGCGCAGATGAAAAGTCTTGTCGACCGGCTTAATCTGAAGGAAGCGCTGTCCGACCAGACGACGGTCGATAACCTGCGGATGGCGGGTTATCGCGGGGCTGCGCCGCTTTATTATTTCCTGGTCGCGCGCATCGCTATCCCCGTCGGTATCTTCACCTTCTCGGTTGCCTATGTGTTTCTCGTCCTGCCCAGTGACTTGCCAGCGTTGTCGAAGGTCTGCTTCTGTCTGGGGCTTGCCGGTCTCGGCGCTTTCATGCCGAACCTTTACCTGAAGAACAGGATCGACAAGCGCAAACTGATCATCCAGCGGGCCTGGCCGGATGCGCTAGATCTCATGCTGATCTGTGTGGAATCCGGCATGTCGATCGAAGAGGGCTTCAAACGCGTTGCCGAAGAAGTCGGCGTCCAGTCGGTTGAGCTGGCAGAAGAATTGTCGCTCACGACGGCAGAACTGTCCTACCTCAGCGATCGACGCATCGCCTACGAGAACCTGGCGAAGCGAACGGGTGTGGACGGGGTCAAGAACGTCATGATGGCGCTCATCCAGGCCGAACGTTACGGCACGCCCGTGGGCACCGCCTTGCGCACAATGGCGGACGACACCCGCGAACAGCGTATGCAGATGGCCGAACAGAAGGCCGCGTCCCTGCCGCCGAAACTGACCGTACCGATGATCATGTTCTTCCTGCCGGTGCTGTTCTTCATCATCATGGGACCAGCGGTCATTCAGGTGATCGACACCTTCAAGTAAGCAGCGGTCTTGTCTCTCCGGCGCAATGGCTGCCGGAGACCCCACTTCCCCGAGCAGGCATCAATACGTGGCTTCCTTGAGAAGGAGATCGCGGTGAGACAGCTGCGCCAGCAACACAGTTCTTTGGCGTTGCCTGACTTTTGCATCAGGGCCGGCCTGGTCGCCGCAGGCCAGACCTGTCAGGAACGAAGCTGCATGGTTGACGAGGAAGGAAAGGCGGGGCCTCAGCCCTGCTGGCGTTTCTGCATCATGGTGCGCAGATAAGCGATATTGGCCTTTGCCTGCTGCGGATCAATCTCCGCCTGGGCCACCTGAATGGCTTCGTCGAATTTGCCCTGGATACCCAGAACAAGGGCCAGATTCTGGCGAACACGGCTGTCCGCGCCGGGCAGGGCGGCTGCCTTGCGCAGCGTATATTCGGCGTCAGGCAGATCGTTCGACAACAGATAGGACAGGCCCAGATTGTTCAGAAGGCTCGGGTCGTTCGGAGCAATCATCAAGGCCTGCTTGTAAAGGCTGCGCGCTTTCTCGTTGTTGCCGGTCTGGTCATAGATTGCCGCCTCTGCGGACATCAGCTTCCAGTCCGGTGTATCCGGCCGTTGCGCACCGTGAATCACGTTGAGCGCTTCGTTAAACCGGCCGTTCATTGCCAGCACCTTGCCATAGGCAGAGGCGATTTCCCGGTCCTTGGGATGGGCGATCACGCCGGAGCGCAACACGGCCATAGCCTGGGGCATCTGACCGTTCTGGCTGAGGGCGTTTGCATATCCCAGGATGGCATTGCGGTCCTTGCGGTTGCGCTCATAGGCCTTGGACCATTTGGAAACCTGCGCCAGTGCCTGCGACGAACCCGGCGACGTATAGCCGGAGGCGGGGGAATGCGTGCCCGTGTTGGCTCGATTGGACGCACAGCCAGTGACAACGACAAGCGCCGACATGGCCAGCAGCGTCGTAGCGATACGGGTGCGACGGCGAACGGAACCGGTTCTGGGCGATTGCATTTCCAACATCCTTGTTGTCAGCGGCTTTCATGTTTCCCTGTTAGAAATAGATAATTAACCCTAATGCTTGGTTAAGCATCGTTGCGAATTGCGAGAACCGGTGCGGATCGGCCTGCGCCATATTGCGTCCAGCCGCCGGGCGTCCTAGGTCTTGAAGATCGAATCCAATCTCCAACGGAGGTCCCCGTGCGCGAAAGCCTAGTCCGCAAGAGCGATGTTTCCAGCTCCACGCCCATCCACGCCGTCACCGAGGCAAGTCTGCCTCACGTTCTGGACGGGCTTGGCGCCGCAGCATCCAGCTGGTGCAAGGCCAACGATTTTGCAGGCAAGCCCGCAACTGTCCTGCTCGTTCCGGGGGAGGGCGGCGCCGCGGTGCTGTTCGGCGTTACGGAAGAGGGGCTGCCACATCCGCTGGCACTTGGCGGCCTTGTCGCCGGATTGCCGGAAGGCGATTACCATCTTGCCGAGGGGTTTCCCGATCCCGAGCAGGCAGCGCTCGGCTTTGCGCTTTCCACCTATTCCTTTACCCGCTACCTCAAAAGCGAAGGCAAAACCCGCCGTCTGGCCGTTGAGGACGGTGTCGACCTCGACCGTCTCGGAACGATTCTCGACGGCGTCAAACTGGCGCGTGATCTCATCAATACGCCGGCGAACGATCTCGGGCCGGAGGAATTGTCCCAGGCTGTTGTCGCGCTGTTCGAGCAGCATGGCGGCACCGGACGGCTGGTCATCGGAAACGATCTGCTGGAAGAGAATTTTCCGATGGTTCATGCGGTCGGCAGGGCCAGCAGCCGGGCACCGCGTCTGGCGGATTTCACCTGGGGCGACGAATCTGCACCAAAGGTCACTCTGGTGGGCAAGGGCGTCATCTTCGATACCGGCGGCCTCAATCTGAAGCCAGGGTCCTCCATGTCTCTGATGAAGAAGGACATGGGTGGCGCCGCGAACGTGCTTGGCCTTGCCTCCATGATCATGGCCGCAAAGCTTCCGGTGCGCCTGCGCGTCATCGTCCCATGCGTCGAAAACGCCGTTGCAGGCAATGCCTTCCGTCCTGGTGATATCCTGCCGAGCCGCAAGGGTCTGACCGTCGAAATCGGCAACACCGATGCCGAAGGCCGCTTGATATTGGCAGATGCGCTGGCCCTTGCCGACGAGGAAAGCCCGGATATGCTGGTCGACATGGCAACGCTCACCGGCGCAGCCCGTGTCGCGCTTGGACCGGATCTGCCGCCTTACTACACGCATGACGAAGACCTTGCCGAGGATATCGCGGTGATGGCCGAGGCAACCGCAGACCCGTTGTGGCGCATGCCGCTCTGGCAGCCGTATCTGAAATATCTCGACAGCAAGGTTGCGGACATCAATCACATCAACACGTCAGGCGCGGGTTTTGCCGGCTCCATCACGGCAGCCCTGTTCCTGTCCCGCTTCGTCGAGAACACCGGTAGCTGGGTTCACTTCGACATCTATGGCTGGACCCCGATGGAAAAGCCCGGAAAACCGATGGGCGGCGAAGCCCAGGGCATTCGCGGTCTGTTCGATGTGATCTCCGAGCGTTTTAAGGCGTAAAATAACGGCTCCGAAACGTTTTCGTGCTTCGATGGTCATGGAGATGGATGGGGGAAAAGGATGGGACCCTGTAACTCATGGCCGTCGAATTGCGCGCCTCACAGGCGCTGAAACTGATGCACGAGGTCAATCTGGCGCTTGTTCGCGATAGTGAACAGGATCTCTCAGCGCGCCAATTGACCATCCTGATGACGGTTTATCTGGAGCCGCCGCCTCATACCGTGCGCGGTTTGGCTGCCAAGTTGAACGTCACAAAACCTGCTATCACCCGGGCGCTTGACACTCTGGGCGGTATGCGGCTTCTGTCGCGCAAGCGCGATGAAGCCGACAAACGCAATGTGATCATCACCCGCACGGTGGAAGGCGCGCTTTATCTGGAGCAGCTCGGCGATCTGGTGGTTGAAAAGGCCAGGGAACTGCCGCGCTGACAGGCCAACCCATTTCGGGATCGACCATGACCGAGACTTTCGACCGCCGCCGCCACCCGGTTCGTGCTGACCTTGCCGCCATCGATTACGAGGGCAGGGTGACGGCCGCCCGCTTCGTTGAAGGCGAGGTGTTTCAAGTTATTGCCGATCAGTTGCCGATCCGGCCCGAACCGCGTCCGGACAGACCGATCGACACCGAAGCCCTCAGCGGCGAGTGGGTGACGGTCTATGAACAAACACCGGAAGGTTGGGCCTGGGGGCAGCTCGCCACGGACGGTTATGTCGGCTGGTTCTCGTCCGATGATGTCGGGCCGGTAAAGCCGGCAACTCATCGCGTGCGGGCGCTGCGCACGTACCGCTACCCGGCCGCCGATCTCAAGTTTCCGCCGCTTGGGCTCCTGTCCATCGGTTCTCTGGTCACCGTTACCGGTGAAACGGAAACGCGTGGGCTCACTTATGCGCTTCTCAGCGACGGTTCGGCCGTTGTTGCAAAACATCTGGTGCCGCTGGAAACTGTCGAAGACGACTGGGTGACTGTCGCCGAAGAGTTGGTCGGCACGCCCTACCGCTGGGGCGGTCGCTCCAGCCTCGGTCTTGACTGTTCAGCGCTGGTACAGCTTGCCGCCCAGGCAGGCGGGCACGACCTGCCGCGCGACAGCGACATGCAGGAAGCGGAAGCCGGCGAGGCCATTCCACATGACGATCCGGCGGTGTTGGAACGCGGTGATCTGCTGTTCTGGAAAGGCCACGTCGGCATCATCACCGGCGACAACTGCCTGCTGCACGCCAACGGTTATACGATGACCGTCGCCTACGAGCCGCTGGACAAGGCCATTGACCGTATTGCGGCGACGGAATGGGGCGCGATCACCAGGGCAAGGCGTTTGCCTGCACTTTAGGGTTTGGCCCGATTTTTGACAGGCTGAATGCCGTCTGGAGAGACTCCAGATGCGCAGCATCAGTCATGATCGGACATGAGTGTTTCCTCCCACTCACTTGAAACAGGGTCAGAAGAGTTTGAGTCTCTGAAATTGGCAAATGGCCGAATGTCGAGACAGGCAGCCGGCTAAATGTCAAAATGATCATGTTGCCAATCCGGGAGGGAAATCTATGCCGCTGATCGACATTCACGTCTTGGAAGGTGTGTTCTCAGAAGACGAAAAAGCACAACTCATCTGTGAGACGGCTAAAGCGTTCGGAACAGTTGCAGGCAAGACGATGCAAGACAACACTTCTGTACGTGTCCACGAGGTAAGAAGCGGGCATTGGGGTGGAGCAGACGGCGTTTGGACAACCGAAAAAGCGTTGGAACTAAAGGCCAAAGGCTAGTGAGGTCCGCTTTGGGTGCTCGAACCGGACATTGCCTGCAGAAAATGAATGGGTCCTGATCCCGGACGACTGAACGAGGCGTTGCTCCGGACGCCGCAAACGCCAGCCGGAGCTATTTCCAGTAGGGGACGTATGTCCCTTGGCTTCATGAGCTGTTCTGTCAGCCCGGGAAGGTCTGCACGCCAATCGATTCAAGCGCGCCGGAGTTCGGGTTTTTCACCAGGCAAAGCTGGCTTTCGGTGCCCTGGATGAAGCAGACCATGGGGCGTTCTTCCTGGCGTGCGCGCTCATAGATCTCCCGTGTCACACCTTCTTCGACATAGAACGGAAATTCGCCTGCTTCTGGACCGTCAGCGCCTTCCGGCCAGACCGGAAGCTTGGCGGAGGTGGCGACATCGGTATAGCCGCTGACCCAGTCCAGCAAGGCCATCTGCATGTCGCTCACGGTATCGATGCCGTAAAAACCGAACAGGTCGTTCTGGTCGAAGGTGGCCTGAAATTCGATGCCGCCGGACTGGTTGAAGACCGCAAGCGAAACTTCCGCTGCCCCGCATTCACCGTGCGCGTCGGCTTCGACCGCATAGGTATCCAGCCAGACGGTTTCGACGGATAGAGTGCACTCTTCCGCTGCCGCTTTCTGGCTCAAGGGGAGGGTGAGTGCCCCAAGCGCCAGGCTGGTAAGAGCGATGTTAAGTGTCTTGGAAAAAAGAGAATTCCGGAACGACATGCCTGCCTCCAAATCGACTCGGATCGAGCCGACGGGACAATAGACCTGGGCTGGAACAGCGGCAACAGAATTGCTGCATCACCCTTTCGGTGTCAGAGCCAGCTTGGGCTCCGCGCTGGACTCTTCCTTTGCCTCGCTTTCGAGTTCGCCCAGTTCAAGGTCCTCGATCCGCCGGCTGCGTTTGGAGATCTTGTCGGAGGAGATCAGGATCTGGTCGATATCCTTGTTCGCCTGCGCGAAGTGGGCCTGAAGCTTGCCAACCCGGTCGTTCAACCGGCTGACATCGGCAATCAGGTGCCCGACCTCGGCCTGGATCAGATGGGCCTGCTCGCGCATCTTGGCATCGCGCAGCACCGACTGGATCACCTGGATCGACAGCATCAGCAGCGACGGCGAGACAATCACCACCCGTGCCCGGTGTGACTTCTGGATGAGATCCTCGAAGCTCTCGTTGAGCTCTGCAAAGACGCTTTCAGACGGCACGAACAGGAAAGCGGTGTCCTGGGTTTCACCAGGCAGCAGATATTTCTCGCTGACGTCCTGAATGTGTTTCGTGAAGTCGCGGCGGAACTGCGCCTGCGCATATTTGAGCTGATCATCCGTTTCCGCTTCGCGCAACAGGTTGAAGGCTTCCAGCGGGAACTTGGCGTCGATGGCAAGGGAAGGGGCGCCGTTCGGCATGTGGATCAGGCAATCCGGACGGCTGTTGTTGGACAGCGTTGCCTGGAACGAATAGGTGCTGGGCGCCATCTGATCCTGGACGATTGCTTCCATCCGGCCTTGCCCGAAAGCGCCCCGGGTCTGCTTGTTCGACAGGATCGCCTGCAACTGGCCGACCTGGCCGGAAAGATCGGTAATCGTGCGCTGAGCCCGGTCGATCACCGCCAGCCGCTCGTGCAGATGCCTGAGACCGTCCTGGGTACGTTTGCTGGTATCGGCCATGGAGGTGTTCAGCTTGTGGCCCATGCCGTCCAGCCGTTCGTTGACCGCACGCATCATGTCCGACTGCCGCGAGCCGAACACTTCCGCCATCGTCTGCATACGGCCGGTCATTTCCCCCTGCGATTTCAGAAGCTGGGAGAGGTGGCTTTCCAGCTCGTGGATGCGTTCGCCCGCCACCGTGTCGGATTCGGCGCGCAGGCGGATCTCCCGCATGGTCTTCAGGACCAGCCAGACAATCAGCGCCAGAAGAAACAGGCCGCCGGCAATGGCGGCCTCCAGAACCGTGACCGGACGGCCACTCAACTCAAACAGGATCTCGTTCATGAAACAAACATAGAACGATTCGGGGCGAAGGCCCATCCGCGTGGCTCGACAGGGCTGTGGTCTTCCGCAAGGCAACCGGTCAGGTGGAAAGCGTTGAAAACGGGAGCGCTCCGCGCTATTTCCGCGTTGACCGGCGCGCTTTGATTTCTTATGTCAGGCGCATGACAATACGCCCGATCATCACCATTCCCGATCCGGTCCTGCGCGAGGTCTGTGCACCTGTCGCGACCGTCGATGAAGACGTCCGCAAGCTGGCCGACGATATGCTGGAAACCATGTACGATGCGCCCGGCATCGGTCTTGCCGCCAGCCAGATCGGGCTTTTGCAACGCATCTTCGTGCTTGATGTCGCCAAGGATGAAGCTCCGAAGGAGCCGATGGTGTTCATCAATCCGAAGATCGTCTGGTCGAGCGAAGACCTGTCCGTCTATCAGGAAGGCTGCCTGTCGATCCCCGATTACTACGAGGAGGTCGAGCGGCCTGCCGAAGTAACGGTTCAGTTTCTCAACAGGGAAGGCGCCGAACAGGAGATCAAGGCCGACGGTCTTCTGGCAACCTGCATTCAACACGAGCTGGACCATCTGAACGGCAAGCTGTTCATCGATTACTTGTCGAAACTGAAGCGCGACCGCGTGGTCAAGAAATTCACCAAACAGGCCAAAATGGCCGGAAAACTCTGACCCTGCGCTGCCTGCCTGGGTAAACCGGCGGCGGCATACAGGAAACAGGTTCGGTCCTGAAACGCTGTGCCGCTCTTTCTGTTTTCAGGAAGCCGATAGCAAACAGCCAGGAAAAAGTTCGCCTTCGGGAGCTGTGTTGCCCCAACGGTCCTGATTGGCCTGCGGTAGGTATTTGGCGCGCAACATCTGCATGCAGAGGAGGTGGCGCCAATTGGACGCGCGGCAAACAGCGCCCACGCCCCTTGCAACACCCGGCGTGAAACGCAATAAGGGCGCAGACCTTCAAAACCCCTCAGGAGCCTCATGTCCTTACGCGTCATCTTCATGGGCACCCCGGATTTCTCGGTGCCGACCCTCATGGAAATCGTCGGCCAGGGCCACGATGTTGTCGCCTGCTATTCACAGCCTCCGCGTCCTGCGGGTCGGGGCATGGATCTGAAGAAATCGCCGGTTCATGAGGCCGCAGAATCCTTCGGCATTCCGGTGTTCACGCCGCAGAGCCTGAAAGGGGCGGAGGAACAGGAAGCCTTTGCGGCGCTGGAGGCGGATGTCGCGGTTGTGGTCGCCTACGGCCTACTTCTGCCGAAGCCCGTTCTGGACGCACCGCAATACGGCTGTCTCAATCTTCATGCGTCCATGTTGCCGCGCTGGCGGGGTGCAGCGCCGATCAACCGTGCGATCATGGCCGGAGATACGGAAACCGCGGTTCAGGTAATGCGCATGGAAGAAGGGCTTGATACCGGCCCTGTGTGCATGTCGGAAACCGTGGCCATCGGCGAGAACATGACCGCCGGCGATCTGCACGACAAACTGTCCTCGCTTGGCGGCGACCTGATGGTCCGGGCCCTGGCAGCCCTCTCGCGCGGGGCGCTTGGCGATCAGGCGCAAGCCGAAGAGGGCGTCAGCTACGCGGCCAAGCTTTCCAAGCAGGAAACGCGGATCGACTGGTCGAAACCGGCTGCGGAGGTTCACAACCATATTCGCGGTCTGTCGCCTTTCCCGGGCGCCTGGTGCGAAATACCTCTCGGCGGCAAGGTGGAGCGGGTCAAGGTCCTGCGCAGCACACTTGCCGAAGGGGCCGGTGCGCCGGGGACCATCCAGACCGGCGCGGATGTGCCGGTGGTATGCTGCGGAACAGGCGCGGTGCGTCTGGAGCAGGTTCAGCGGGCCGGTAAAAAACCAATGAGCGGCGCGGAATTTCTGCGCGGCGCATCGCTTTCTGACGACATGGTTCTGGACTAAGCTGGCGTTTGAGGAGACCGACATGACCCAAGCTGCCAAAGCTGCCGGACTTGCCATCAGGAATGTGATCCCTGCCGATGAAGCCGCCGTCAGAGAGCTGGTGACCGCTGCCTTTCCGTCCGATACGGAAGCCCGGCTCGTGCACACGCTGCGCCATTGCGGCGCCCTTGTGCTGGAACAGGTCGCGGTCGATATCGACGGACGGATCGTCGGGCATATAGCCTATAGCCGCGTCACCCCGGCCGCCATTGGTGCGGGACAGGGCATGCAGGTCGTCTGCCTGGCACCGGTTTCGGTCTGGCCGGATTTGCAGAAGACGGGAATCGGCTCGGCGTTGATCAAGGCTTCGCTGGAAAGTCTGAAGGACCTCGGAGAAGACCTTGTTCTTGTGCTCGGTCCGCCCACCTATTACCCGCGCTTCGGCTTCGATCCCGTGCTGGCACGCAAGGTACAGGGGCCTTTTGCGGGCGACGCCTTCATGGCGCTTGCTTTGACGGAAGCCGGTTCACGCGACCTGCCCATCGAGGTCGCCTTCGCGACGCCTTTCCAAGAATTCGAATAATGCCACGCTACAAGCTGACGGTGGAATACGATGGAAGGCCGTTCAGCGGCTGGCAGCGTCAGGCCAACGCGCCGTCCGTGCAGGCGGTGATCGAGCGCGCCGTCAGGGCATTCTCTGGCGAGGAGGTCACCATCGGCGGTGCAGGGCGCACCGATACTGGCGTTCATGCCACCGGACAGGTCTGTCACGTCGATCTGTCCCGGACATGGCCGGCGCGCACGGTCATGGGCGCAATAAACTTCCATTGCCAGCCCGACCCGGTGATTGTTCTGGACGCGGAAGAAATGCACGAGGGCTTCGACGCCCGTTTTTCGGCGATCCGTCGGTCCTACCTATATCGCATCCAGAATCGGGTGCCGCCGCTGACCCATCAGCGCGGGCTTGCCTGGCACGTGAAATCGGATCTCGATGCCGATGCCATGCATGCTGCTGCGCAGGAGTTTGTCGGCCATCACGACTTCACCACCTTCCGCCATACGCGCTGCCAGGCCAAGAGCCCGGAAAAGACGCTGGATGAATTCAGGGTCTATCGTGACGGTGAGTTCGTCATTGCCGAATGTTCGTCCCGTTCCTTCCTGCACAATCAGGTGCGCTCCATGGTGGGCTCATTGCGGCTGGTCGGCGATGGCAAATGGGGCCCGGGTGATGTCACAAAAGCCCTGAAAGCGCGCGACCGGAACGCCTGCGGCCCCGTTGCGCCGGCCGATGGGCTTTACCTGACCCGCGTCGACTACCGCCCGGCAGAAGTGGATATCCAACTCAAGAAGGACTGGCAGGCCCGCAAGGCGGCTCCGGAAGCGGAAGAAGACGCGGAGCTTTGAGCAAACGGCCGATACACGGAGAAACGGGTCCACACCCTGGGGGTGGACTCAGCCCCCGAGAATTTCTCCCAGATTCTGAAAAATCGCGACCAGGAGGATCACTCCCACGATCAACAGGATCATCCAGGTAAAGAGCTGAAAACCAATTGCACCAGCGCCCAGACTGACGGCGCAAACGGCCACTCGCCTGTTTTCCTTGAGCACGAAGCCGAGGGTTCCCAGAACGATGGCGAGGCCACCAAGCACATAGGCCGACGCCTTGAGCGTTCGATCCAGGCTCCAGGGCGCAGATTGCGGCTCGGGGAGCGGCTCACCTTTCAGGCCCTTGATCGCGGATTTCCGGATATCGGCGGCAATCTCACCGATTGACTGTCCAATGGTCGGTTGAGGGTCCAGGGGACCGGCCGAGAAATGGAAGAGTGCCATCACCAGAGCCATTGCCCCCAGAAGCAAGCCGAGGGAACCTGTCCATGGCCTTCTTGCAATACGCGTCTGGTTCATCAGGGTCTTCCCGCAGCCATTTGTTCAATTGCATCAAGGCGCAAGAATGCCATGTATGGACGCAAGGTACCACTGTGCAGAACGCTGCGTATCAGCTAGCTGTATCGTGTTTTTCTCCTGGGGGGAAAAGCTCCGGTGTCTCGGTTGACGGAACGATGCCGCTTATTCCTCCGGGATCTCCCCACACTTCTTGTAAAGATGCCAGGTCGTATGACCGAGAATCGGCAGGGACACGATCAGACCCAGGAACGCCCTCCAGGCTTATGACCGGAACGCCTGTGTCCCGGCAGCGCCGGCCGATGGTCTGTACCTCACTCGTGTTGATTACTTTACGGCATGGGAAGATCTTGAGGCGAAGACGATTTGGCGCATGAAAAACAACCTTTAAGAGTGATAAGGCTAGGGTGTGGACTCATAAATGAAGATGAAATGGTCTCACCGCATGTCGTCAGCCTGCCTGATCGGGCAACAAGCCCGCTCCGTGACCCGTTCTCACGTGGTTTCGTCATGTCTCATGCTACTTGGTCTTCATTTCTGAGCCCACACTCTAGAATGGCCGGTTACGGTCAAGTGAACGCCTTCCTCCGTGAGTAACCGCCGCAACCCTGCGGTTCCCTGCGAACGGGGGTGCGGCAGTCGAGGTTCCCCAGTCCTGAAGCGAGTAAAAATGTCGATCGGTTCCAGAAAACTTGCGATTCTGTTTGCCTGCCTTTCCGCGATTGCGTTTTCTGCGCCGACAGCTCTTGCCGAAAACGCCTTTGATCGGATCGTGCAGAAGCTGCGCGGGAACCTGGGTAATAAAGACATTGCCAGTTCCAATGGCCGCATCGAGGCCCAGAACGTGGATGTTGCGGGAAAATATCCCGGCCGGTTGACGCAAGTGCTTGCACGCGAAGGCCAGACAGTTGAAGCGGGCGACGTGCTGGCAACGCTGGACGACAGGGATATTCAGGCAAAGCTTCTGGCCGCGAAAGCCTCGGTCCTGCAGGGCAAGGCTTCGAAACAGCAGGCGGAAGCGGCTGTCAGCCAGGCCGAAAGCGCCTTGTCGCTTGCGCGCTCCACCTACAAGCGCATCGAGGGGCTGAAGGCGGAGGGGCATGTTTCCCAGGCCGAATTGGATGATGCCACAAATACGCTCAAGGCTGCTGAAGCATCGCTGGCTCAGGCGCGCGCCCAGGTCAGCAGCGGCGATGCGCTGATTGCCGCGGCCGAGGCAAACGTTGAAGAGATCAAGGTTCAGCTCGATGATCTGACCATCCGCTCGCCGATCCGCGGGCGCGTCGAATACCGCCTCCACGAGCCGGGAGAGGTCATCGATGCCGGAACGCCGGTGGTGACGCTCCTGGATCTGACAGATGTCTATATGAACCTCTATCTGCCTGCGGATGTGGTCGGCGTGCTGTCGATCAACGATGAAGCCAGGATGGTGCTTGACCCCGTACCGCAATATGTCATTCCGGCACGCGTTACCTTCATCGAATCCCAGGCACAGTTCACGCCCAAGAGCGTTGAAACACATGAGGAGCGCTCGCAACTTGTGTTCCGGGTCAAGCTGACCGTGCCGCGTGATCTGGTGAGCCAGTTCGAGGACAGGGTGAAGGTGGGCATCCGCGGCGTCGGCTTCGTGCGCTCCGACCCCGCGGCTGCCTGGCCGGACGATCTGCAAGTCAAGCTGCCGCAGTGAGTGCGATGGGCTGGGCGTGCGAACTCGAAGAGGTAGGCCATCGCTACGGCCCGGCGGTAGCGCTTGACGACGTGCATCTGCAGATCCCGGCAGGTGTCATGGCCGGGTTGATCGGCCCGGACGGCGTCGGCAAGTCCACCCTTCTTGCGCTTCTGGCCGGAGTACGACGGCTGCAATCCGGCCGGATCGTCACCCTCGGCACCGATATCGCCTCCGCCCGTGCTCGCGCGTCGATCATGCCACGCATCGCCTATATGCCGCAGGGGCTCGGACGCAATCTCTACCCCACGCTGTCGGTACGCGAGAACCTGGACTTCTTCGGCCGTCTGTTCGGCCAACCGGCCCGCGAGCGCGCCGAGCGCATTGCCATGCTGCTTGAGGCGACGGGCCTTGATCCGTTTCCGGACCGCCCGGCGGGCAAGCTGTCGGGCGGCATGAAGCAGAAGCTCAGCCTGTGTTGCGCACTCATCCACGATCCAGCCCTTCTGATTCTGGACGAGCCGACGACCGGCGTCGATCCGCTGTCGCGCCGTCAGTTCTGGGAGCTGATCGACCGCATGCGGATGCGGATGAGTTCCATGAGCGTGATCGTGGCAACGGCCTATATGGAAGAGGCTGAGCGCTTCGACTGGCTGGCGGCCATGAACGGCGGCCGGATCATTTCGTCAGGGTCTCCGGAGGAGTTGAAGAAGGTTGCCGGCGCCGCCACGCTGGAGGAGGCTTTCGTCAATCTCCTGCCGGAGAGCGAGCGCGGCCGGCACAGGCCGGTCGAGTTGCAACCCCGCAAGCGGCGTCCGGAAGCGGACCCGGCCATTTCGGCGACCGGGCTGACGAAGCGTTTCGGCGATTTCACCGCGGTGGACAATGTCAGTTTCGAGATCGAGGAGGGCGAGATCTTCGGGTTCCTCGGCTCGAACGGCTGCGGAAAGTCCACAACGATGAAGATGCTCACCGGCCTGCTGGAGCCGACGGAAGGTGAGACGCGTCTCTTCGGAAAACGACTGGCAAATGCGGACATGGAGGCCCGGCTCGGCATCGGCTACATGTCGCAGAGCTTCTCGCTCTATTCGGAGCTGACCGTCCGGCAGAACCTTGCACTCCATGCCCGTCTTTACGGGGTCGCGGTAACACGCGTTGGTGACGTGCTGCAGGAATTCGATCTCGCGGAGGTCGCGGATCAGCAGCCGGAAAGCCTGCCGCTGGGCATCCGGCAACGCCTGCAGCTTGCCGTCGCCACCATCCATGAGCCACGAATTCTCATCCTCGACGAACCGACTTCGGGGGTCGACCCGGTGGCCCGCGACAGTTTCTGGCGCAAGCTGATCTCGCTCTCCCGCGACAAGGGTGTGACGATCTTCATCTCCACCCATTTCATGAACGAGGCGGAACGCTGCGACCGCGTCTCGCTGATGCATGCCGGCAAGGTTCTGGCCGTCGGGACGCCCGCCGAGCTTACTGAGAAAAGGGGCAGCGGCACGCTGGAAGAAGCCTTTATCGGCTGGCTGGAAGACGAGACCGGCGAGCGCGCCACTGAGCCCGCGGGCGAGGTGGCTCTCAGCCCGGACCGCAAGGACAAGAACCGCCCGCTCACCCGCCTCTGGGCCTATGCCGCGCGGGAAACGCTCGAACTCATGCGGGACCCCGTACGCCTGTTCTTTGCCTTTATGGGGCCGGCAATCCTGCTGTTCACCATCGGCTACGGCATATCCTTCGATGTCGACCACATCACCTTTGCGGTCTACGATCAGGACCAGAGCCCGGAGAGCCGGCGCCTGAGTGAGCAATTCACCTCGATCCGCCAGTTCGACGAGGGGCCGCCAATTTCAAGCCCGGCGGAGATTGACACTCGCATGGGCCGCGGCACGCTCACCGTGGTGCTGGAGATCCCGAGCGGCTTCGGACGGGATTTGCATCGCGGTCATGTGCCGGAAGTCTCGCTGTGGGTGGACGGATCCATGCCCTTTCGCGCGGAAACGGCTCACGGCTATGCGCTTGGCGTTCTGAACCTGTTTTCGAACCTGCTGACGAAAGAAAGCGGCAGGACACCGGGATCCCCGGTCGGCATCGAAACGCGATACCGGTTCAATCAGGCCTTCAAGAGCGCCTATGCCATGGTGCCGTCCGTGGTCATGCTTATCCTCATGCTGACCCCCGCGATCATGGCCGCCATCGGCGTGGCCCGGGAGAAGGAAACCGGAACGATCGCCAATTTCCGCTCCACGCCAGTCACCCGGCTGGAGTTCCTGACCGGAAAGCAGCTTCCCTATATTGCCGTCGCAGTGCTGAATTTCTGGACGCTCTACCTGATGGGCCGGCTTCTGTTCGGGGTTCCGTTCACGGGCAATCTCTTCGCGCTCTTCACCGTCTCCGTCATCTACGTGATTGCAACGACCGGTTTGGGGCAGCTTGTTTCAAGTTTCACGCGCACACAGGTGTCCGCCGTGTTTGCCACAGCCGTGATCACCATCATTCCGACAGTGAATTTTTCCGGCCTCATCGTGCCGGTCTCCTCGCTGACACCATCCAGTCAGTTTCTGGGAAAGATGTTTCCCGGCGCCTGGTATCAGGAGGTGAGCGTGGGGTCTTTCGTCAAGGCCTTCGGCTGGGCTGATATCGGCTGGAGCGCGGCGATGCTTTGCGGGTTCGTGGTCATCTATCTCGCGCTGTCCGTCCTCGCCTTGCGCAAGCAGGAGCGCTGAGCGATGCGTGGGTCTCTTTCGATGATCGCCAGTTTCAGACACATTCTCCTGCTGACGGTAAAGGAGCTGCGCGCCATACGCGGCGACAAGCTGATGCTGGCTCTGATCGTCTATGTCTTCACCATTGCGACCTACATGGTGAGCTACGCGGTCTCGACCGACATCAAGGACCTGTCGACGGCCGTGGTCAACGAAGATCACAGCATGTTGTCGAGGCGATTGGCCGACGTGGTCCAGCCACCGCTCTTCGCGGCTCCCGTCCCGCTCGATCCAAAAGAAGCAGAGGCAGCCCTGAAGCGGGGCGATCATGTCCTGATCCTGTCGATCCCGCCTAACTTCGAGCGCGATCTGCGCGCCGGCAGGAAAGCGACGCTCGAACTCGACATCGACGCCACGGCGGTTGCGCATGCAGGCAACGGCGCGACTTTCATGACCAGTCTGTTGTCCGAGGAAATCGCACGGTATTTCGACCTGCCGGGCAGAGGGGCAGGGCTGGTCGATGTGGTCTTCCGCAACCGATACAACCCGAACCTGACACCGGAATGGTTCACCTCGGTGATGCAGCTCATGAACTCCATCACCATTTTGACCCTGATCCTCTCGGGTGCATCGATGATCCGCGAACGGGAACACGGAACCATCGAACATGTGCTGGTGATGCCGGTTCGCCCGCATGAGATCGTCGTCTCGAAAATCCTGGCAACAGCCCTCGTCATCCTGGCAGCAACGGTGCTGAGCCTTATCTTCGTGGTCGAAATTCTGATCGGCGTGCCTGTTGCGGGATCGCTCGGACTCTTTGTGGCGGGGTCTGCGATCTATATTGCCGCCATCGCCAGCATCGGTCTGCTTCTGGCCAGTTTCACCCGGTCGATGGGCCAGTTCGGCCTGCTCGTGATCCCCGTCATCATCGTCATGATCCTGCTGTCGGGCGGAATGACGCCGCTGGAGTCGATGCCCGGCTGGCTGCAGGCGGTCATCCTAACTGTCAGCCCGTCGCCGCATTTTGTCCGCTTTACCCAGTCTGTCCTTTACAGGGGCAGCGGTTTCGGACTGGTCGGTGGGGAAATGCTGGCGATGAGCGCGATGTCCGCAGCGGCTCTGGTCATCGTGCTGCTGCGCTTCCGCAAGATCCTATCTGCCTGACGCTCGCGCTGCGATTGCCCGAACGCGCCATTGCACAGTCGTACCAGTTTCGTTTCCCCGGCCGGCGCTTGCGCGCCTTTTGGGGGCAGGCCTTCCCATGATCAGGCTTCCGGGATCTCCACGCACTTCTTGTAAAGATGCCAGGTCGTGTGACCGAGGATCGGCAGGGAGACGATCAGACCCAGGAACGCTGGTGCCATCGACACGATCAGCACGGCGGTCACGACAAAGGCCCAGCCGATCATCGGGACGGGCGAAGTGAAGACGGCGCGTACGCTGGTGATCATGGCGGTGATGAAGTCCCGGTCTTCTTCCATCAGCAGCGGAAACGACACCACGGTCAGCGAAAACAGGATCAGCGACAGGATCGCGCCGACCACATGACCGACGGCCAGGAACATCAGGCCTTCCGGCGTCGAGATGACCTGCGTCAGAAACTCCTCGAACGAGGCAAAGGACCGGAAGCCGAGGAACAGCGCCAGAAGCAGGCGCACCTGATACATCCACATGATCTGGATAAACAGAACCACGAAGGCCATCCAGGAGAGTTCCCGGCTCTTCTGGGCCCACATGGTGCCGAAGAGTCGTGACCACGACAGCGGCTCGCTGTTCTGAAGACGACGGCTGACTTCGTAGAGGCCGACCGCGGCAAACGGCCCGATCAGCACGAACCCGGCCGCTGCCGGATAGGACAGGTAGCTCATGTTGAGGGCGGCTGCGCTCAAAACGACGAACAGGCCACCAACAGCGAAAACCGACCCGATGGCAATGCCGTAGATCGGCGCCCTGCGAAAATCGGCAAGGCCCGCCGCAAACGCGTCGATCACATCGTTGACGGTAATCCTGTTGACCTTCGGCATGGGCCGCAGCCCATCGGTCGCGGCTGCCCCGCCGTCATGCGGGGTCGACGTGTTGTCACTCATCAGGCGGCTTCCTCCCAAAAGCATTTGCCTGCCCGCCTCCCGCGGACATGCAATCTTAGGCACGGATTGGCGTCCGGCTCAATCGGGAGAAGGGCGTATAAGCCGGTAAAATCCGACTTGGTGCAACGGCTGTCCTGCGTGTCGGGTTATCCGGTCGTGAAAATGGGGAGCAGGAGCTTTGGGCCCATCCTTCGAGACGGCCTGGCGGCCTCCTCAGGATGAGGCTGCGGTTTGACGAAGCCTTTCTTGCCCGTATCGCCTCATCCTGAGGAGCCGCAATAGCGGCGTCTCGAAGGATGGGCCACAAACGCTGGGCCCACCGCTCACACAGAAGAAGCGGCAGGCCGATTTGTGAAGCAGGGTCTTACTCCGCAGCCGGTTTCTTGTCCATGTCGGCAGCCGCGGCAGCGGCTGCTGCCGTGACGGCTTCCTTCTGCTTGTCGTCCAGCTTGGCGTTGTCTGGAATGTTGACCCGCACTTCCTTGCGCGCGAACTGGATGCCGTTTTCGTCGAACGCCTGCTGGACGCGCTTGTAGATTTCCTTGCGGATGCCGAATTGCTTGCCGGGCTTCGTGGTGTATTTGCCGCGCACCACGATGCCGACATCGTCGACGTCGGCGACGCCCTGTCCCTTGAACGGGGCCAGAATGTCGTCCTTGAACTCCTCCATCTGCATGATGTCCTGGCCGATCCGCTTGAAGAGCTTGCGAACCTTTTCGACGTCGGTGTCGAAAGGCACGGTGAACTTCAGTTTCATGATCACCCAGTCGCGGGACAGGTTGGTGAGTTTCGGGATCTCGCCATAGGGGACGATATGAACGGCACCGCGCGTGCCGCGCAGTTGCAGCGATCTGATCGAGATTTTCTCGATGGTGCCCTGGGTGCCGCCTGCGTCGATGAATTCGCCCAGACGGAAGGCATCATCCATCAAGAAGAAGACACCTGAAACGACATCGCGGACGAGTGTCTGCGCACCGAAGCCGACAGCAAGACCGACGACACCGGCACCGGCCAGAAGCGGTGTGATGTTGATGCCAAGCTGACTGAGCGCGAGCAGCACGGTCAGGACAAGGATCGTGATCTGCACCACGGCGCGGATCAGCGGCAGGATCGTCGCCAGGCGCGACTTTCCGGCGCCGCCCATCTCTGCGTCTTCATCTTCGTTGGAAGGTGGCGGGGAATCCTTGGCAAGCTGGTGGGCAACCCAGAGATTGGTGATTTCCCAGGCAAGGTAACCGGTAGCCAGAATAAGCAGGAAGATGACCGTATGCCGGGCGACCGCAGATCCGTCTTCGGCACCGAGCGCGAGCAGATTGAGGCCGTAAATCCTGCCGACCATCAGCACCAGAAAAGCCAGCAGGGCAACCCGGGCGATGCGGACATAGCTGTGCCGTGTCTGCATGTGCGCGGCCTCGGCAACCGGGCCCTCCCCATGCATTGGGGGAATGATATGCGAGACGATGCCGCGCACCATCGTGTCCAGGAACGGCGCGAACACCACGAGGGAAATCACGGCAAGGGACCTGCCGGCCGTCAGCGCTTCGATGCCCATGCTGGTGGTCACCTGAACCAGCAGCCAGTTGAAGACGATGAAGGCAATCGAGAAATAGGGCCAGAAGCGCGCCATGCGTTCAAGCCCGCTGGTCGGCTGGAGTTCATCACCCAAAATGATACTCGTCAGGCCATGCCGGGTGTTCCAGATGGCTATGGCGATCCACAGATTGACACCAAACCCGATAAAGAAGCGGAAGGTTTCGGCAACTTCGCCATACCCGGCTTCTATCATCACGTTACGCAGGAAAAAGGTGATGCCGACAAAGGCAAAGAGGCTGGTGAAGCTGCGGTAGAGCGATTTGGCAGTGGCGTCGTCCGCGGTGACGAGGCGCAACTCGCTGCGATGGGGGGCGAGGGCGAAGCGGAGCAGGGCAGCAACAATGCGCGGCAGGAAGACGATCCAATAAACCGCCTGAAAGGCAAATGTCCGTGCGACAGGGTCGAAGATCGCAATCTTTCCGACTGCAAACCCCACGATGGCGAAAACGATCAGTCCGCCAAGATCGAGCGCGGCGCGCGTTGAAACCAGCTTGACCGTTTCAAAAAGACTGCCGGGAGCATGGCTCCGGATTTTGTCGCGGCGGGAGGCGAACAGCCGGTTGACCAGGAATTCAGCGATGAAGCCTGCTGCCAGGATCAACGCAATTGCGCCAAGGAGGATATGCACCGGCCCGGCGATAGAACCTTCGAAAAGCGCCTCGATACTGCTGAACAGGCTGGTGAAAAGCACCGGAATTGTTTTGAAGTTGTTGGCAATCATCCCGCCGAATTGATCGGCCGTTGCCTGCACCTTGTCGATGAATTCGACTTCTTCGGACGGCTGTGGGGTTTGCTGGCCTTTGGCTGCGGCACCTTGCTGCAGCAGGGTCATCAGGTCTGTGAGTGCCTTTACCTGTTCCGGATCGAGATCGGAAACAAGCTTTTCCATGGCTTCAGGTTGAAGTTGTGTGGGAAGACTCTTGCCCGCATCCTGTGCGTTGGCCGGCAGCGACAAAATTGTCAAGAAGCTCAGAATAAGCGAGAATGTACAGGCCGTTAGTTTCGTCTTCCAGTCACCGGTCATCAGCGAGCCCCCTCGTCAGCAATCAACCCTTGATGTTAGGATTGACACGCCGAACGTGCAAAATCCATTAAAATTACCCAGGGTCACGGCCTGCAATCCTTGCAGCTGGCCCCATTTGCAGGATTACGAGCTGGCAAAGACTGGTGCGACTGCGTAACAGAGCTTGATCCAGCCCGCGTATGCGTCTACCTCCTTGCCAGATCAATCGAACCAAAGCTGGACGGAATGACAACGCCCCAACAGAGCGCGAACACAGCCCCGGGGCCGATCTGGGCCCTGTTGAGTCCCATCGGCCGTATGGGCCGGGAGCCATATTGGTTATGTTTCCTGATCAGCTGGGTCGTGTTCGGCATCGCCCTTCGGATCTGGTGGCTTTCCTCCGCTGAAACGCCGACAGCAGATTCCTTGATGTCCGGCGACTATATCGGCACAAACCCGCTGTTCCCTGTGCTGTTTTTCGTGCTGCAGTGGGTTGAACTGGCGCTGGTCATCAAGCGCTTGCAGGATATCGGCCAGAGCGGTTTCCTCGGACTGTTGATCTTCGTACCGATCCTGAACGTGATCATGCTGATCTTTCTCGGGGTTGTGCCCAGTCAGAACCAGCCGAACCGCCATGGCCCGATGCCCAACAGTTACTGGCGCAAGCGCTGAGCGCGCGTGAGCCCCGCATAAGACGAACCTAAAGAGACTGCTTCATGCCCACTTCCGCCGTCCCCATCGCACAGGACCTGATCCGTTGCCCGTCCGTGACCCCTGCCGAAGGTGGCGCCCTGGCCTCGCTGGAAGCGTTGCTCGGCAAGGCGGGTTTCGATGTCTCGCGGGTTACCTTCCAGGATGAGGACACGCCTGACGTGGAGAACCTGTTTGCCTCCATCGGCAGCGGTGCTCCGCATTTCGTCTTTGCAGGCCACACGGATGTGGTTCCGGCCGGCACCGAGAGTGACTGGCGTCATGGCCCCTTCGAGGGGATGATCGACGATGGTGTGCTGTACGGCCGCGGTGCGGTCGACATGAAAGGCGGCATTGCTGCCTTTGCGGCGGCAGCGCTCGACTATGTCGCGGAAAAAGGCTCGGATTTCGGCGGGACGATTTCCTTTCTCATTACCGGTGACGAGGAAGGTCCGGCGGTCAACGGCACCGTCAAGCTGCTGCAATGGGCCAAAGAACAAGGGCATGTATTCGATGCCTGCATTGTCGGTGAGCCGACCAATCCGGACAAGCTCGGCGATGCCATCAAGGTCGGCCGGCGTGGATCGCTGTCCGGCACGATCACCGTTCGCGGTGTTCAGGGGCACGTCGCCTATCCGCATCTGGCCGACAATCCGATCCCGGGCCTTCTCCGTCTTCTGGTTGCGCTTGACGCGCTGGAACTGGACAAGGGCAACGAGCGCTTTCAGCCGTCCAATCTGGAGATCGTCTCCGTCGATGTCGGCAATCCTGCTTCCAACGTCATTCCGGCGCGCGCAGAGGCCCGTTTCAACATTCGCTACAACGACGAATGGACGCTTGAAAGTCTCAAGGCCCGTATTACGGAGACACTGGAAGGCGTGGATCTGGGGAAACGCGCGCTCGATCTGGAATTCAAGCGCGATGCCAGCGAATCCTTCCTGACACGAGACGACGTTCTGATCGAAGCCCTGAGCAAGGCGGTGGAAGCGGAAACCGGCCGCGCTCCGGAGCTTTCGACAGGTGGGGGAACGTCCGACGCCCGCTTCATCAAGAACTATTGCCCGGTTGTCGAATTCGGCCTTGTCGGCCAGACAATGCACAAGGTTGACGAATGTGTCGCGGTCGATGACCTTGACCGGCTCGCCGCAATCTACAAGAAATTCCTCTTCAGCTATTTTTCTGGAGCAGACGGGAATTGATCAGCAAGGTCGAAATTCGCGCGGCACTGGACGGTTCCTGGCTGCTTTTGCGCAATCGCCCTGAAGGAATGGCGTTCTTCGACCAGTCCGTGCAGGGCTTCTGGCGCTCGTTTTCCGTCATCTTCCTGCTGTTGCCGGTCTATGTGGTCAGCTGCCTTGCGGAAAAGCGGCTGTTTTTCGCCGAGAACCTCTATCATCCGGATGCCTTTCCCGATGGCAGTTACTGGTTCGCCCAGTTCCTGGGCATGGGCGTTGACTGGCTGGCGCTGCCGCTGCTGCTGGCACTGCTGGCCTCACCGCTCGGCATTTCGCACCGCTATGTGCCGTTCATCGTGGTGCGCAACTGGACCAGCCTGCTGGCCTCGGTGCCCTATATTTTCACTTACATCCTGTTTCTTCTGGACCTTATCTCGCCCGGCATTGTCGTGCTGTTGTCGCTGACCTGCCTCGTCGCCGTCATCTGGTACCGTTACCAGGTTGCCCGCATTGTGCTTCAGACGACCGTCAGCCTGACCATCGGCGTGGTCGTTCTGGATGTGTTGCTGACGCTCGTGATCTCTCAGGCCGTCGGGTTTTTGTGGGGCGCATGAAAAACCCCGCCGGGTAAGGGCGGGGCTTTTCGGATTTCGGATAACGGAGCGCTCGAGGCAATCCGCGGTTTGCGTCAGTCGCGCAGAAGTTCGTTGATGCCGGTCTTCGAACGGGTCTTTTCATCGACCGTTTTCACGATAACAGCGCAGTAAAGGTTCGGTGCAGCTTCGCCGTTGCCCATTACCTTGTTGCCCGGCATGGAGCCGGCAACAACCACGGAGTAAGGCGGCACTTCGCCGTAAGTGATCTCGCCGGTCGCACGGTTGACGATCTTGGTGGACTGGCCGATGAAGACGCCCATGCCGAGCACGGACCCCTCGCGCACGATGCAGCCTTCCACCACTTCGGAACGCGCGCCGATGAAGCAATTGTCTTCGATGATCACCGGGCCGGCCTGGAGCGGTTCCAGAACGCCGCCGATGCCAACGCCGCCGGACAGGTGCACGTTCTTGCCGATCTGGGCACAGGAGCCGACCGTTGCCCATGTGTCGACCATCGTGCCTTCGTCAACATAGGCACCGAGGTTGACGAACGACGGCATCAGGACAACGCCCTTGCCGATAAAGGCCGAACGGCGAACGATGCAGTTCGGAACGGCGCGGAAGCCGGCATTTTCGAAATCCATGCCGCGCCAGCCGTCGAATTTGGACGGCACCTTGTCCCACCACGTCGCATCGCCGGGACCACCCTTGATGATGTCCATCGGGTTCAGTCGGAATGACAGCAGTACGGCTTTCTTCGCCCACTGATTGACTGTCCACTCGCCGTCTTTCTTTTCGGCAACACGCAACTGGCCCCGGTCGAGCAGGTTCAGTGTTTCCTCGACTGCGTCCCGGATCTCGCCGGTGGTTGTCGTGTCGATCGCGGCACGGTCTTCGAAGGCGGCGTCGATAGTCTTGGACAGGGAAGCGAGATCGTGGGTCATCATACAGATGGTCTCCGGGCGTTAACAAATCTGGCGCGGACCTAAGCCGCCCGGCAAGGTGCTGTCAAGCACCGGAGGGTCTACAGATGTCCTGTTGCCGTCAAACGAAAGGGCGGGATGCGCGCCGCGCGAGTCTCGAAATCTACGCAGCCTCGGTTCCAATGTTGAGAAAAGATAAAGTATTGATTGCGGTTACGGCAGTTTAAAGCGGAGCCTAAATCTCTAATGTGAAATCACTTCAACAAACCCTGAAAGAGTCCTCCCCGTGGAATTATGGATCCCGATCACCATTGCAGCGGCGTTCTGCCAAAACCTGCGCACGGCCCTTCAAAAACATCTGAAGGGTCAACTTGGGACCACCGGGGCAACATTCGTTCGGTTCGGCTACGGTGTGCCGTTTGCGATTGCTTATGCCGTCGTGCTGCACACCGTGTTCAAGTTTCCGCTGCCTGCGCCCACGCCGACGCTCCTGGTGGCCGGTGCTCTGGGCGGGCTGGCGCAGATCCTGGGAACGTTTCTGCTGATCCATCTGTTCTCCTTCCGCAATTTTGCAGTCGGGACGGCCTATTCCAAGACAGAACCGATCCAGGCAGCTCTCTTCGGCTTTGTGGTTCTTGGCGAACACATTTCCCTGGTGGCCGGGCTGTTCATTCTGGTCGGAGTGGCCGGCGTGGTTGTGATCTCTCTCGCCCGGGTTCCATTGACGCTTTCTGCCGTCCGTCACTCGCTGATCGGTCGACCTGCGCTGATCGGCCTTGCGTCGGCCGCCTTCTTCGGGGCGTCCGCCGTCGCTTACCGCACGGCCTCTTTGTCACTTGAAGGAACCGGTGTTCCGATGCAGGCCGCCTACGCTCTGGTCTATGCCACCTCCTTCCAGACTATCGTCATGGCGGTCTGGATGGTGCTGCGCGAGCCCGACCAACTGCGGGCAAGCGTTCGCGCCTGGCGGGCTGCCGTCTGGGTCGGGGCTAGCGGTGTTGCGGGATCTGTCGGCTGGTTCACCGCCATGACACTGCAAAATGTTGCCTATGTGCGCGCTCTCGCCCAGGTCGAGCTGGTCTTCACCTTTCTGGTTTCATGGCTGGTGTTCAAGGAGGCGATTGCCCGCTCCGAAATATTCGGCTGCGTTCTCATCGTCGCGGCGGTTTTAGGGATAATCCTGCTGCGGTAGCACGGCGCGTCGAGACGCAATGCCGAACGGCAAATTTCTTCCGTCAAACTGTAAGGTGCTCTTTAGGTATTTGTTTTGGTTTTGAAGTTATTCTCGCTCGAAAGCCAGGACTGCGATGTCCCCATCTGTCGCATGTTAAGATTTCTCGACCTTACGAGATGAGATGCCGAAGTCATTTTTTCCCAAAATTGAAGCCAGGCAGTTTCTGACACGACCCAGCGTGGCCAGTATTTCGGCGATGGCCATAGCCATTGCGGTTATCGCTTCGGCGGGAATATTCTGGGAAGTCCAGAAGCGGTCCGTTCATTTGCAACATGCTCGTGCGAATGTTGCCGAACAACTGGGTGTTGTTCGTGCCCGCCTGGAAGGCAACATCAACGGCAATCTTCAGCTCGTCCGTGGCCTGGTTGCGCTGATCGCAACCCAGCCGGACATCGACCAGAACCAGTTTGGCCGCATCGCCAGCAGCCTCATCGGCAAACACTCGCAGCTCCGCAATGTTTCGGGCGCACCTGATCTTGTCATCAGGCTGATGCACCCGATGGAGGGGAACGTAAAGACACTTGGCCTCGATTACCGGAAAAACGTGCCGCAGCGGGATACGGCCCTGCGGGCTGTCAATTCCGGTGAGATGGTGCTGGCAGGTCCGGTCAATCTGCTGCAGGGCGGTACGGGCTTTATCGCGCGCTTTCCTGTTTTCACGACGACCGAAGACGGCACACGGCGCCTGTGGGGTCTCGTGGCGGCTGTGGTCGATGCCGACCGTCTCTACGCGGACAGCGGGCTGCTTGATCCGGCCCTGCCGGTTGAAGTCGCCATTCTGGGCCGCGACGCCAACAGGACGGACAAGACCGTTTTCTTCGGCGACGAGACGATCATGGAGCAGGAGCCGGTATTGTCGGATGTCATCCTGCCGACCGGCCGCTGGCAGATCGCCGCAGTCCCGCGCGGTGGCTGGTCGGCGATGCCCGCCAGCACCTGGAGGGTACGGCTGCTGACTGTGGCCGGTGGGCTTCTTGTTCTGCTACCGATCTTCATTGCGGGGCAGCTCTACGACCAGCGACGCGGGCATATTCGCGAACTCAAGCGCCGACAGGTCCAGATGGAAGGCCTGTCCAAACGCCTGAAGTTGGCGCTTGATACCTCCAAGATCGGTATCTGGGAACTCAACATGGAGACCGGTGCGCTGGCGTGGGACAGCCGCATGCGGGAACTCTACGATATCCCGGAAGGTCACGACACGTCGAAATACGACGTCTGGGTCGACCGTCTGCATCCTGAGGATCTGGAACGCGCCGAACAGGAGTACCGGGAGGCGGTCGAAACCGGCGGGACCTACCAATCGGACTTCCGGGTCGTTCTTCGAGACGGGTCCATTCGCTGGATCCGTGCCATCGGCGCGATCCATAAGAATACCCGTGGCCAGCGATACATTCTCGGCGTCAATTGGGACGTCTCCCGGGATATTCAGCTCAAGACCCGCTTGCTGAAAGCCAAGCAGAATGCCGAGGACCGGAACCGCGAACTGGAAGATGCCCGGGCGCTGATGGAGCACTATTCTCTCCACGACAGTCTGACAGGGCTTCCGAACCGGCGGTTTCTGGACCAGGAGCTTCTGGATGAAGAAGCCCCGCAAAAACCGACGGCGCTCCTGCATATCGATCTGGATCGTTTCAAGCAAATCAACGATACACTGGGTCATGCTGCCGGCGACGCGATGCTCACGCACGCGGCCTCGGTATTGAAGGAAAACGTCAGCGCCAGCGACTTTGTCGCTCGCATTGGCGGCGACGAATTTGTCATCGCCATCACCGAACCGGCAGATGAAGCAAGCCTGGCTGCCCGGGCGGACAGGATCATCGCGCAGATGCGTCGACCGGTTCCGTTCGAAAATCACCAGTGCCGCTTTGGCGTGTCCATCGGCATCGCCATGGCCGATACGACGTTGAGCGACTACGGCCGGCATTTGCTGGTCGATGCGGACATTGCCCTGTACCGGGCCAAGAGCAACGGCCGCAACCGGTACGAATTCTTCTCCGACACGCTGAAGTCGGAAATCGTGCACAACAAGAACGTTGCTGATGACATTCTCTTTGCACTGGAGCGTCAGGAGTTCCTGCCTTACTTCCAGCCACAGTTCGACGCCAGAACGCTGGCCATCACCGGCGTCGAGGCGCTGGCGCGCTGGAACCACCCGACCGAGGGCGTCCTGACACCGGACAGGTTTCTGAAAACGGCCGACGAACTCAACGTGGTCCATCTGATCGACCGGCTCATCCTCGAACAGACGCTGTGGCAGTCCACACGCTGGAAAGCGGCCGGGATCGATATTCCGAAAATGTCGGTCAATGTTTCAGCGAGCAGGCTGAACGACGTCCAGCTCGTTCAGAGCCTCGAAGGGCTTGCCTTTGAGCCGGGGTCTCTATCCTTCGAACTTCTGGAATCCATCTTCCTGGACGAAAAGAATGATCTCATCGAGGCCAATTTCGACCACTTGAGGGAGATGGGCGTCGATATCGAGATCGACGACTTCGGCACCGGCTATGCCTCTATCGTCAGCCTCATTCACCTGCGTCCGAAACGGCTGAAGATCGATCGCCAGCTCGTCATTCCCATCACCCATTCGGAAAGCCAGCGCCGCCTCGTTGCATCGATCATCGATATCGGCCAGTCGCTCGGCATCAAGGTTGTCGCCGAGGGGGTGGAAACCATGCAGCATGCCAGGATCCTGCGCGATCTCGGCTGCGACACCCTTCAGGGCTATGCCTTCGCACCGGCAATGCCTTCCGACAGGCTGATGGAGTTTGTCCGCGAAGAGCGGTGGCGTGAGGCGTCCTGAGACGCTCCGCCCATATTCGTTGAAGGCCGCTCAGATCACCACTCGGCGAGGCTTCCGTCTTCGTGACGCCAGATCGGGCTGCGCCAGCGATGACCTTCCCTGGCGCGCTCGATGACATACGCCTCGTTCACCTCGACACCAAGACCTGGCCCCTGGGGGATAGCGGCAAAACCATCCGCATAGGCGAAGACTTCTGCATTGGTGATGTAGTCCAGCAGGTCGTTGGACTGGTTGTAGTGGATGCCGAGGCTCTGTTCCTGAATGAAGGCATTGTAGGACACCGCATCGAGCTGAAGACAGGCTGCAAGGGCAATGGGCCCAAGCGGGCAATGGGGCGCCAGAGCAACGTCATAGGCCTCGGCCATGGCGGCGATCTTGCGGCATTCCGTGATCCCGCCCGCGTGAGACAGATCCGGCTGGATGATGTCCACATAGCCGTCGGACAGAACCGACTTGAAGTCCCAGCGGGAATAGAGCCTCTCGCCGAGGGCAATCGGTGTCGATGTGTGATTGACGATGTCCCGAAGAGCTTCCCGGTTCTCCGAAAGCACCGGCTCTTCGATGAACATCAGCTTGTACGGGTCGAGTTCCCGGGCCAGCACCTTGGCCATGGGCTTGTGCACCCGCCCGTGGAAGTCCACCGCAATGCCGATGTCCGGACCAACGGCCTCGCGCACGCTCGCGATAGCCTCCACCGCCTTGTCCAGCCGCGTATTGCTGTCGACGATCTGCAACTCGGCGCAGCCGTTCATTTTCAGCGCCTTGAATCCGCGCGCAACCACCTGTCTGGCATTGTCCGCAAGCTCGGAAGGCCTGTCGCCTCCGATCCAGGAATAGACCTTGATCCTGTCGCGCACCTGCCCGCCGAGGAGAGAGTGAACCGGTTGCCCGAGGGCCTTTCCCTTGATGTCCCACAAGGCCTGATCGATCCCGGCAAGGGCGCTCATGTGAATGGCGCCGCCCCTGTAGAAACCGCCGCGATAAAGCACCGTCCAATGGTCTTCGATCAGGAAGGGATCCTTGCCGATCAGATAGTCGGCAAGTTCATGCACGGCCGCTTCCGTGGTCAGGGTGCGGCCTTCGACGACGGGTTCGCCCCAGCCGGTGACGCCCTCATCGGTCTCTATCTTCAGGAACAGCCAGCGCGGCGGCACGATATAGGTCGTGAATTTGGTGATCTTCATTTTGATACGCTTCCGACGAATGCCTCTTCATGAACGCCGCATTCCTGACGGTCGACGGTGGCCTCAGCGCCCAGCAGCACCTGGCCTGAGGCAGGGCTTCTTTAAAAAATCGGGCTTGACCCTGACACTAACGTCAACCGGCTAACACCGGCTTGGCGCGCATTGCGCAGGCATTATTTCAGGAAAGCAAGCCAAGATGAATGAACGAACAAACTGGCAGGGCAAGGTCGCCATCGTGACAGGCGGAAGCTCTGGGATCGGAGAGGCCACCGCGTTGGCATTGACCAGGCAGGGCGCGAATGTGGTCATCACGGGGCGTGATGCTGCAAAGCTTGCCGGTGTTGCAGGCAAAAGTGCGCCGATCGAGGCCGTGCAAGCCGACAGCGCCGATCCGGCCGGCAGCCGACGTGCCGTCGAGGCGGCAATGGGCCGATGGGGTCGTCTGGACCTTGTCGTCAACAATGCAGGCGCGGGCAGACCGCTGCCTATCGAGGCCTATGATGCCGAGACGCTTTCGCAAATCTGTGCGGTGAACATCGTTGCGCCGTCCCTTCTGTTGAAGGAAGCCCAATCGGCCTTGCGGGACAGCAAGGGGGCGGTCGTCAACATCGGAACCGCAGTCTCTCAGAATGCGGCGCCGGGCCTGGCGCATTATGCGGCCACCAAGGCGGCGCTTGAGCATCTGACACGCTCCTGGGCCATTGAGCTGGCCGGGGACGGAGTACGGGTGAATGCCGTCTCTCCCGGCCCTGTGAAGAGCGGCGCGCTCACGGGCATGATGGGTCTGCCGCCGGAAGTCGCGCAAACCATCGAGGAAACCGAAGCAGCACAGGTTCCTCTGGGGCGGCGCGGACTGACCTCCGATCTAGTTCCATGGATCCTGCGGCTCGGCAGTTCTGATAACGAGTGGCTGACCGCACAGGTGATCACGATTGATGGTGGCTGGTCGCTCCGCGGCCAGGGCATTTGAAGGTCTCCGGTCAAACACCAAATCAGTGGCACCCTCCTCTTGATGCGGAGGGTGTCCTTCGCCACCTGAGGATCTGGTCCGAGCGTTCCTGAAAAAACAGGGATTGACCCTGACACTAGCGTCAAGGTGCTAGACCGGCGATGAAAGGGGTAGACATGCAGATCAAGGAAGCAGCCGAACGGCTTGGCATTACGGAACGGATGCTGCGCCACTATGAAAAGTCGGGCCTGATGGAAGCTCGCCGTTCGGAAAACGGCTATCGCAGCTACAGCGCCGTGGACCTTCGCCGGGCCGCCCGGATCCGCGATTTCATTGCCACGGGTTTTTCAACGCGCGAAGTTCGTGCGATGGCCGCATGTCTTTCCGACGAAGGGGCCGGCCCTTGCGAGGGCGGTATTCCGCAGCTCCTGAAAAAGCTCGAGCACATCGACCGGCTCACCGCCGATCTTGAAGCCAAACGGGAAGCCATTCTCGACCGTCTGGCCGTATTGGAGGACGTTTTCCTGGTCCGGACAGAGGAAAAGGTCCACGCACAAGCTCGGGGGGATAACTCTCTATCAGGCCTTGGTCCTGGCGCGTCCGGTGGGCACCATACCGATCTTGAGCCTTATGCAAGCGGGCGCTGACCGGCGATCTTGCCCATTTTGAAACTCGCCTCACCCACTGAAGAACTTCGTCATTGACATCAGCTGATTTTCGTCACAAATTTCTGTCATGACAGAAATTACCGACAAATCCGATCCATCGGCAAAAGAGAAGTTCATCCTCTATTGGGGCGACATGGGCAGTCAGTGGAGCGTCAACCGTTCGGTGGCGCAGATCCATGCGCTGCTGTTCCTGAGCCCGGAGCCGATGAATGCGGAGCAGATTTCCGAGGAACTGGGCATTGCGCGGTCCAATGTCTCCAACTCCCTGAAGGAACTGGTTGGATGGCGGCTGATCCAGCGAGTGCCTGTCGCAGGGGATCGCCGGGAGCATTTCGTGGCCGAGACAGACGTTTGGGAAATGGCACTGCTGATTGCGAAAGGTCGCAAGGAACGCGAGATCGACCCGGCAATCCGTGCGATTGATGTCTGTGTGCGCCAGGCGGAAAAGGAGAAGACACTTCACCCCGTCGCGCTGGAGCGGATGCAGGAGATGCATCAGTTTCTGACGACGGCTGACCGCTGGTCCGAGCAGATGTTGAGTGTGCCGAAGTCGAAACTCGCCAGCTTGATGAAGATGGGCGACAAGGTTCTCTCGCTGCTCAAGATCGGCGGCAAGAAGGGCTGAGGAACGAGGGCCGGGCCATTCGTGCGTTCAGCCTCCACCTTGTCAGGACAGATAAGGCGGGAGCCGCGGTCAGCGACATACGGATAGGGTGAGACGCCTGCCGGCTTGCCGCCCGGTATAAGTCCAAAAAATTTTGAAAAGTAATTTCTCTTTATACAGAAATAACCGACATAACAGGAGGGATTGGAAATGCGAAACGCAAGCGCCACTGTAGAGCAGCCCGAAGCTGGCGACCGACGTTTCCGCGACCTCCTGGGAGAAGCCGCCTGGCACCGCCTGCCTGCTGCTGTCCGCCGCCGGTTCGGTAAACGTCTGAGCGGCGGGGCCAGTGTTGTCTATCAGGGTCTGGTCGTGTCCATGCGGATGAACCTTGCCGGTGCCATTCTGGCGCAGCTCGCGCGGCTCGTCGGCGGTCCGCTTCCCTATGACAGATCCTCGCTCAATCAGCCGGCTGTTGTTTCCGTCACCGAAGACATTGCCAGCGATGGCCAGTTCTGGATCCGCCAATACGGGCGTGCCTCGGGCTTTCCGCAGGTGATCTACAGCTCCAAGCGGTTCGAAGGCCCGACGGGTATCGAGGAATACATCGGTGCCGGGATCGGCATGGCTCTGCGCGTGAGCGCCCTTGCCGATGGCCTCATTTTCGAGAGCGATCACTATTTCCTGCAAGCCGGACAGTGGCGGCTGCGGCTGCCCGCCTGGCTCCGGCCGGGCGCCCTGACGATCACCCATCGGGACCTCGGTCAGGACCGTTTTCTGTTCACCCTTTCCCTCAAGAGCGGCGTTTTCGGCGAACTGGTTCACCAGGACGCGCTCTTTCATGACATGGAGACTTGATCATGGACAATCCCGTTCTCTGGACGTTGATCTCCATCCAGATATTCATGGGCGCGTTCGATACGCTTGTGCACCACGAAGGCAGCGAGCGCCTGGCTTGGCGTCCGTCGCAGAAAACCGAGTTGCGGCTGCACGGCGTGCGAAATTTCTTCTACGCAGTGATCTTCCTCTGTTTCGGTTGGCTGGAACCGCATGGGGTCTACACCATGCTGTTGACGGCGATCCTTGTCGCCGAGGTGCTGATCACGCTTTGGGATTTTGTCGAGGAAGACATGACCCGCAAGCTGCCCTGGACCGAGCGGATCAATCACACGCTGCTCGCGTTGAACTATGGCGCGATCCTGGCTCTGGCCGCGCCAGTGCTGTGGCAATGGTCGTTCCTGCCAAGCGCGCTGATCCCCGTCAGCTATGGCTGGTGGAGTGTGCTTGCCACCGTGTCTGCGCTCGGGGTCGGTCTTTTCAGCGCACGGGATCTGCTTGCAGCCGCACGCAGCGACAGGCTCGCCCGGCCTGATCCGGCAGGCCTGGTCGCGGCCTTGCCGCCGCGCCGGCACATTCTCGTGACGGGCGGCACCGGGTTCATCGGTCAGCGGCTGGTGGAGGCCCTGGTCGCGGGTGGCCATTTCGTCACGGTTTTGACCCGCGACCCCGGCAAGGCCGAGGACCTGGCTCATCCCGTCCGCGTTATTACCGGTCTCGACCAGATCCACAACGCCGACCGTATCGATGCCATCGTCAATCTGGCCGGCGATCCGATCGCGAACGGATTGTGGACGAGCCGAAAACGTGCCCGGATCATCAACTCACGCGTTGAGATGACCGAAGCGCTAAACGCTCTGGTCAGGCGTCTCGACAACAAGCCGGCCTGCCTGATCAACGGTTCGGCCATCGGCTGGTACGGTCTGCACAATGATGCAACCCTGACCGAAGAGGCCTCATTCGAGCCCGCCTTCGTTCATGACGTCTGCGCGCGCTGGGAGCAGGCCGCTCGCCCGCTGGAGCAGGACGGTGTGCGTGTCGTGCTGTTGCGGATCGGCCTTGTCCTGGGTGTCGAGGGCGGCATTCTGGCAAAGCTGCTGACGCCGTTCGAATTTGGCGGCGGCGGCGCGATGGGTTCCGGTCGTCAGTGGATGTCGTGGATCGAGCGGGACGATCTCGTCCGCATCATTGCCCGTGCGGTGGCCGATGAAACCCTGACCGGCGCCGTCAACGCCACGGCACCTGTGCCGGTCCGAAATGCAGACTTCACCAAGGCTCTGGCCAAAGCGCTTCACCGACCGGTATTCGTGCGCCTGCCTGCCTGGCTTCTGTCGACGGCACTCGGCGACATGGGCCGGGAGACGATGCTGGCCGGCCAGCGTGTGGTGCCGGCAAAACTGGTCGCCGCAGGTTTCAGGTTTCGCCACCCGGAGCTGGCCCCAATGCTGCAGGTGATCACGGGCGCGAAGGAAGGGGGCACGCACGGCGCAGAACAAAAGGCCCGGTCATTGGCTTGAGAAAGCACTGCTTCCCCAATTTGACAAAGTCTCCATCGTCATCCCGGCCAAGCGAAGCGCGAGCCGGGATCGGAGAGCCACAGACAGTGCTGCATTGTCCTCTACTGGAAAGACCTCGGCTCTCCGATCCCGGATCTTCGCTGCGCTGCGTCCGGGATGACGACGGAGAGGGCGCGGCATTAGGTAGCAAACGCACCAAATCATAAGCGGCAAAATCCGGCTGGTTTTCTACAATGGCAGCATGAAACCGGCCAAACTCAAAAGCTACGATCAAACAATCCGAGGCTTGCTGGCAAAGAGGGTTGAACTCTGCCACCAGGCTCAAGAGCTTCGCAGGCTTCACGCTACCGCCGGTAGCGACATAGCCGCTATCGACCGGACTTTAAGGCTGCTGGGTTTTGAGGCTGATTACGATGCCCTCATGCCGCAGAACGTAGGCAAGAAGCAACACAAGCGCGGCGAGATAGGGCGGCAGGTGTCCAACATCCTTCGAACCGCTACAGAACTTGTAACAAGCCGTCAGATCGCGTTGCAGATCGCTCAGCAGCGCGGGGACAACCCGAACGACCATGCGTACATGGTGAAGCTCACGAACAACGTGTCACGCGTTCTGGGGGGAATGCGGAAACAAGGCCGTGTTGTTTCTGAGGGAAATGGGAACGGGGTGCAGTTGTGGCGGCTGAAGCGTTAGGACAACCGTTGCCAAAATGATTCATGGACTGAATTTTCAAGCCCCGCGAAGCATCTCCGGTTCAACTTCAATTTGTGGAATGCTATCATCTTGACTCAATTAGCGTGCAGGGTGGAATGCATGGACGTTTCATATCTCATAGGATTTGATAGCAAAAAGGCTGCTCAAGTTGCTGCCTATTTTGTTTCAAAACAACCTGGTATGGAGAAATTGAAACTTATTAAGCTGGTCTATTTGGCTGAGCGAGAATTTATTAGGCTCCACGGTCACCCAATGATTTATGACGAGCTTTACTCCTTAAAGCACGGCCCAATTTGCTCGAATACGTTAAATGCAATAAACGGCGATCTTGATCAGGAATACTGGTCGGGTTTCCTGCAATTAAATCAAGATAATCGCACTATTTTGCCGACTGCCAATGTTGATCGGGACACATTAGACGAAATTAGCGATGCTGAACTAGGCGTTTTAGATGCCACGTGGGGAAAGTTTGAAAACTATTCCGCATCTCAAATTCGCAAATGGACCCACGAAAATTGCCCTGAATATACTGAAGTAGAAAAAGGAAGGCTGCCAATATCATATGCTGATTTGGCTGACAGTTCTGGACGGGGGGATGGAGAACGCGTCGAGGAAGAAATTGCGTATAAAAGACGTGTCTCCAGTTTGCTATCAATTTGAGCGGTTTATTTTATCCACTTAGCAGAACTACTCTGCACATACCCAACACAGGCCCCGCGCACGATAGAGGACGCGGTCATTTGCATATTATTATCAATGACCCTTGCGAAAATAACTTAAACTTGTTCGTCGTTTTAAATTCTCACTATGAAAGATGTGACGAAACTTGTTTACTTGAAGATGGTCACAAATTTATTAGGCATAAATCTTTCATAAATTATGCTCAAGCTGATACTGTTAGTACTGATATTCTCATACGATCAGTAAAGGAAGGAGTTATTACTTATGAAGGACTTTTTGATGAAGAAAAATTTTTTCTAATCCGAGATGGAGTGTTAAAGTCTCTGCATACTAAACCTAGGGTGAAGAAGTATTTTCGAGACTTTTGCAATTAAACCGAACGCTGCCAATACCCTTTCCATTCCCGGCTAACTGGATGTGTCATCGCCAGCCCAAGCACACGGCCTGCTAGTTCGCCGTTGCTCTCGCGGCGATGGTCTTCAAGCCATGCCGCATGGTTCGCATACTGGTGCAGATAGCGAGCGCTGACATGGTGATGCTGACCACGCACCATGCGACGCAGGCGAGAGAAGAAGCTTTCGGCTTGGTTCGTTGACACATGGTCGATTGCATAGGCTTCTGAGTGATTGATGCGGTAGGTCTTCCAACCGTCGTGCAATGCGTCCCAATGTGAAGCCTCGTCGGCGTACATGATCGCATCGCGGTCAACGAACATCTTGGCATGGTCAACGCCTTCGCCTTCGTGACGTGCAACAAAGGTCAACGTGCGTCCTTCGCGCTCACGCATAGCGATGACAACGCGACGTTTGCCGGTCTGGTGCTTGGCAAGACGGCGGTCCTTGCGGTCTTCCTTGTGGTTTTCAGGGCGGATATGACCTCCAAAATATGCACCGTCGATTTCGACTTCATCGTCCAGCGTATGGCCTTTGATTTCAGCGGCCATGGCTTCACGCAGCTTATGCGACAGAACGAAAGCCGTCTTGTACTGGCAGTCCAGATCACGGGAGAGCTGCAAGGCGCTGATGCCCTTTGCAGAGTTTACAAAGATGCAGATCGCGGCCAGCAGGTCCGTGAAGGACATTTTGCGGCTGGCAAAAATCGTTCCGCTGGTGACTGAGAACTGATGACCGCAGGCGGCACACTTGAACTTGCGCCGGGTCGGAATGTCGTAGGTGTCGCAGCAGCCGCAGCGCGGGCACACAGCTTCGCCTTCCGTCTCATTCCAACGGATCTTGCGGAACGTGTCGTAAGCCTTTTCCTCTCCGCCCTGGTAGATGGATTTCAGGGAGAGGGTCCGTGCTTTTGCTGAAAGAAGGAAATGCTGTGCCATAACGTACTGTTTCCGATGCCTATGCATCGTATATGGTACGTTGACGTATCGCTTACAAGTGCATATGTATCAAAAACGATACTTTTTGCATCAAACGAGGTACGTCATGGCAGAAAAGACGGACTGGGAGGCGCGCGCGGCTAATCTCCTGAAGGCTGAATTGAAGCGTCAGGGTGTGACCTATGCCCAGCTCGCGGACCGGCTGGCAGTGATCGGCGTTGAGGAGAAGGAAGCGAATATCAGAAACAAGCTAAGCCGGGGGAAGTTTAGCGCGGCGTTTCTGTTGGCGTGTCTTGAGGCGATTGGCACTCATACATTACATTTAGATCAAAGCTCGGCACTTGCTGTGCATAGCTGAGGGGCGACTTGTTCGCGATTTTGCGAAGGCGCGTGAAAAAAACTCACCTCAAAATCTATCTTACTTACTCTCAAAATTTCGGCAGAAACTCCGTTGGGCAACTCAAGAAAATTAATTTTCGGAGGAATGCGTTTTGGTGTTGAGAAAATATATCTGTACTGGTTCCAACCAGTTTGGAAAATAAGGGATTGATTAGGTTTAAATGGCAGTTGTGGAAGTAGCTTTTTTGCTTCTTCAGAAATAAACGAAGCAACAATACCGATGTCTTCTTGCCTTAGTGAAGTCCCCTTGAACTCCGAAAAAAGGAATGTGGCGTTAAGCAAGCGCTGATACTGTTCAAAAATTGATGATAAATCGATCAGTGTTTGTTTTAACTGCTCGTTTTCTTCCTGCTTATCAGAAAGTGATTGTAGCACGGTATTTGGTAGTTCTGTGCCAGATTTAAGCTCAGCGACCCTTGCCTCTGCCGCATCTGCTCGTTCTTTTTCAATTCTATAAGGAGCTGCAAGTAAGTTCCAAAGGAAAATAACCAAAACGCCGGAAGCCGCTCCAATAACACCAACGACCACAAAAGCTATTTCTTCATAAGCCATGCGGTCACCCTTCCAATAGTAGAGGGCGACAAGAGACACAATGCCAGCAAAGATAGCAGTCAGCAGAGTTTTGAGATGACTTACTGTGTCGCGGAATGCACGTTTTAAAATTCTCATCCCGAAAACGTGCACCAACTAATCTAAATTGTGGAGTCATTTCACCGCACTCCACAACGGTGAGCACCCTTGGTGCTCTTGATACATAATGCCGAGAGGGCGAGGGAGAAGGGGATGTGCCAACCTTAGGGGCAGTGCGGCCGGGAGAGAGAGGTTTCGCAGGCACGAGTACCTGACCCACTCTTAAATGCACCTCACGTCAGCAGCGGGCGCAATTCTGACTGGATCTTGAGGAGGGCGGGCAGGAACTTTGTTTTTGCCGTTTCCGGAGCGGCGGACGTGCTGGCATACCCGACATTGAGTGCGGCAATCGTGTGGCCGTGGGAATTTTGAACCGGTACCGCGATGGAGCACAGTCCGGGTTCCACCTCCTGATCGATCATGGCAAACCCCTGGCTGCGGATGCTGGCAAGTTCGGCCAGAATGGCATCCACGTTTGTGAGGGTCCTCGGTGTCATGGCCGTCAGGGCCATGGCCTCCAACCGGGCGCGGGCTTCGCTTTCCGGCAAGGCGGCCAGCAGGATGCGGCCCATGGAGGAGCAATGGGCTGGCAACCGGGAGCCCGGCATCAGCGCAATCGACATCACTTTCGTTCGGGCTGCGCGCGCTACATAGACGATCTCGTCTCCATCAAGGATCGACACCGACGAGCTTTCGCCGATCTGTTCCGACAGGCGGTCCAGCAACGGCTGCACAACACGGGGCAAGGGCATGGTGGCAAGGCAGGCCGTCCCCAACCGCAACACCTGCGGCGTCAGGGTGAAGAACTTGCCGTCCCAGTTGGCATATCCCAGATGCGCCAAGGTCAGCAGGCAGCGGCGGGAGGTTGCCCGGTCGAGACCGGACGCGTTCGCGACCTCGGTGATCGATTGACGGGGCCGGTCGGCGGTAAAGGTCTCGATAACCTGCAACCCCTTGGCCAGGCCGCCCATGATGTCCCGTTCAGCAATCATGTGTGTCATCTCATGCGATGTTGATTTGTGCGATATGTAAACAAATGCAGCATATCGCACAAATCAATTGGACGAAAGACACCTGCCATCGCTATCTCCTTGGCACTGCACAGCCCGCAAGCGGACCGGCCCTGAGGTTTGGAGACATCCTGTCCTCATGCGAATGCCGCAGCTTTGGGCAATGCCCGAGAAGGAGACAATGATGGACAAGACGGTTTCCGACCTTGCCACCGCCGTGGCGGGGATAGAGGACGGCATGACGGTGATGATCGGCGGCTTCGGCGGCTCCGGATCTCCCATCGAGCTGATCCATGCGCTGATTGACCGCTATCGCGAGACGGGGCATCCCAAGGATCTAGTGGTGATCAACAACAATGCCGGCAACGGTCATGTGGGCCTGGCCGCGCTCATCGAGGCGGGCATGGTGCGCAAGCTGATCTGCTCCTTCCCGCGCTCTGCCGACCCGGTGGTCTTTACCGAGATGTATCTGGCAGGCGGCATCGAGCTGGAACTGGTGCCCCAGGGCACGCTGGCGGAACGGATTCGCGCGGGCGGTGCGGGCATTCCCGCCTTCTACACGCCGTCCTCTTACGGAACGGATCTGGCAAAGGACAAGCCGGTCGCCGAGTTCGACGGTCGCATGTATGTGCAGGAACGCTGGCTGAAGGCCGATGTGGCTCTGGTGAAGGCCGATACGGCGGACACTTTCGGCAATCTGACCTACCGCATGGCGGCCCGGAATTTCAATCCGCTGATGTGCATGGCCGCGGCGGAAGCCATCGTGCAGGCAAGCCGGATTGTCGATGCAGGCGGGATTGATCCCGAAGTCGTCGTCACGCCGGGGATTTTCGTTCAAAAGGTCGTGGAGGTTGCCGATCCGCTGCAGGAAGAAGACCTCAATCGCGCCAATGCCGCCTATCCGCTGGAGGCCTGAGATGGAAAAGCTTTCAAACAACCAGATCGCCTGGCGCGCGGCACAGGATATTGCCGACGGTGCCTATGTGAACCTTGGCATCGGTTTTCCCGAGAAGGTCGCCCAGTTTCAGCCGGACGGCCGGGAAGCGATCTTTCACACCGAGAACGGGCTTCTCGGTTTCGGCCAGGCGCCTGAAGCAGGCTCGGAAGACTGGGACCTGATTAACGCCGGCAAGAAAGCCGTCACGTTGAAGCCGGGCGCTGCCTTCTTCCACCATGCCGACAGTTTCGCCATGGTGCGCGGCGGTCATCTGGATGTGGCCATCCTGGGTGCTTATGAAGTCGCCGAAAACGGCGACCTTGCCAACTGGTCGACCGGCCCGAAGGGCGTTCCGGCGGTCGGTGGGGCAATGGATCTTGTGCACGGTGCCAAGCGGGTTGCCGTCATCACCGACCACGTCACGAAAAAAGGACAGCCGAAGCTGGTCAAACGCTGCTCTCTGCCGCTCACCGGTGTCGGCTGCGTGACCCGTGTCTACACCAGCCTTGCGGTGATCGACATCGAGAACAGCCGCTTCGTGCTGCGTGAAAAACTGCCCGGACTGTCGCTTGAAGATCTTCAGGCGGTCACCGGCGCAGAGCTTCTTGTTCCCGGCGCTGTCGCCGATCTTGTTGTTCCCGAGGTGTAAAATGGCTGAAGCCTTTATTTGCGACTATATCCGTACGCCCATCGGCCGCTTTGGCGGGGCGCTGTCCTCTGTCCGTGCCGATGACCTTGGCGCCATTCCGCTGAAGGCGCTGGTGGAGCGGAATCAGAACATGGACTGGGCAGCGGTTGAGGAAGTCTTTTTCGGCTGCGCCAACCAGGCGGGCGAGGACAACCGCAACGTTGCCCGCATGAGCCTGCTGCTGGCAGGACTGCCGGAAACCGTGCCCGGCACCACCTTGAACCGCCTGTGCGGTTCGGGCATGGACGCGGTTATCAGCGCGGCCCGGGCCATCAAGGCGGGTGAAATGGAGTTGGCGATTGCCGGTGGCGTGGAATCCATGTCCCGTGCGCCATTCGTCATGCCCAAGGCGGAAACCGCCTTCTCGCGTCAGAACGAGATCTATGACACCACCATCGGCTGGCGCTTCGTCAATCCTCTGATGAAAAAGCAATACGGCATCGATTCCATGCCGGAGACCGGCGAAAACGTTGCCGAAGATTATAGCGTCTCCCGCGAAGACCAGGACGCCTTTGCCTTGCGCTCGCAGCAGAAGGCGGCAGCAGCCCAGGAAAACGGCCGTCTGGCGCAGGAAATCACGCCGGTGACCATTCCCCAGCGCAAGGGTGATCCGGTTGTCGTCGACAAGGACGAGCATCCGCGGGCAACCTCGCTGGAAGCCTTGGCAAAACTGCGTGCACCCTTCCGGGAAGGCGGCAGTGTGACCGCAGGCAACGCGTCTGGCGTCAACGATGGTGCAGCCGCGCTGATCGTTGCCTCTGAAGCCGCAGCCCGCAAATACGGCCTGACGCCAATCGCCCGCATTTCCGGCGGTGCCACAGCAGGCGTCGAACCGCGCGTCATGGGCATCGGCCCGGCACCGGCAACCAAGAAGCTGTGCGCGCGGCTCGGCATCAAGCCAACCGATTTCGACATTGTCGAACTGAATGAAGCCTTCGCAAGCCAGGGCATCGCAGTGCTGCGCCAGCTCGGAATTGCCTTGGATGCGGACCATGTCAACCCGAACGGCGGTGCCATCGCACTTGGTCACCCGCTCGGCATGTCGGGTGCACGTATTGCTGGCACGGCTGCTCTTGAACTGCAGCAGCGCGGCGCCAAACGCGCCCTTGCCACCATGTGCATCGGTGTTGGTCAGGGGATCGCGATCGCTCTGGAAAGCGTCTGATCACCGCCTTGCCATCAAATGCGGAAGCGGCCGGGTTTTCCCCGGCCGTTTCGGCTTCCGCGCGTCACGGATTGAGCACGATCACGCGGGTCTGGCCGCCGTTGCAGGTGTAACAGCAGTTGGAGCAGCGGTTGCGGTTCTTGTAGCCGACACCCCAGTAAAGATTGCTGCGATTGCGCACCCAGGCGCCGTAGCAGACCCTCTCGCCGCGCTGGCAGGAGATGTTGATCGTCTTGGTCGAAAAATCGTCGAGCACGTAGATCTTCTTCTTGCCCGGCCAGACGTGCCCGCGGCGGGTGTCGGAATAAAGCTCCACATCGACAATGTTCGGATGTTTGCTTTCAAACCGCCAGAGCAGCGTTTCCGCCGATGCCGGTGCTGCGGCAGCAGCAAAATAAACAAAAGAGAACGCCAACAAGACGGCGCTCAATAGCCCCTTACGCATAATACTTCCCCCAAAGTATGCTCTTGAAAGGCCGCGCCCCCCTTTGTCTTGAAGGGATGGCTGGCAGCCTCTGCAAATAATGGGGCACTTTTTGAAAGGAATGGCAAGCGTGGGCTGCAAATTCCGGTTTTCAGACAGTGGTTTGCAGCCAGTCACGGAACGCAGCGACAGGGCGGGTCAGGGTGCGGGCAGGCGAGCGGACAAACCAGTAGCCGGTCTCCAGTTCAACCTGGTTCCAGTCCGGCATGATCAGGTGGCCCGCGTCCAGTTCCTGGGAGACGAAGCGCCTGTCGATCACGATCGCGCCCATGCCGGCAATGGCGGCCTGTATGGCGAGATCCCGGCTTTGCAGCACGGTTCCCGACTTCGTGTCGGGGTGGCTGAGACCACTTTCCTCCAGCCAGCGCGACCAGTCGCCGCGGCGCGAGGCGCTGTGCAGAAGTCTGAGACCGCTCAGGACGGAGGTGTCGGCGGCATCCTTGCCGCGTAACAGAGCCGGCGCCAAAGCAACCGCCAGATGTTCCTTCCACAAGAGGTGGCTTTCGACACTTGGCCAGTTGCCTGTGCCCAGTCTTATGGCGCAGTCATAGTTCTCCCGGTCGAGATCGATCATCCGTGTGGAGGCGGACAACAGCAACTCCACATCCGGCTGGTTCGCCTGGAAATCGGGCAGACGCGGGATCAGCCAGCGGGTCGCGAAGGTCGAAACCGTGCTGATCCTCAATTCCGTGCGCCCGCGCCGTCGGAAGCTATCGACCGCTTCTTCTATCCGGTCGAAGGCATCGCCCATGCTCAGTGCCAGCCGTTGGCCCTCTTCGGTCAGCGTGAGACCGCGTCCGTCCCGGTTGACCAGGGTCGCCCCGAGCTCGTTTTCCAGCTTGCGCATCAGGTGGGACAAGGCGGACGGCGAAACGCCGAGCTTTTCCGCGGCAAGCGATGCGCGTCCATGGCGGGCCAGCAGGGAAAAGGCATGAAGCGCGCGCAGGGACGCCATGATCGATCTCCGGAAAGTTGAACATACTTCAATAATGAAGCCCGGAGACCCTGTCGAGATCAGTCAGTTCCTTTTGGCGGAACTTTCCCGTTCCGGCCCGTTCACCAGCGCCATCAGCGCGAAGGAAATGATCATCAGCAGCGCCCGGACATTCAACTTTGCGATGGAAACAAGCGTCCATGCATCGTGCTAGAATGTTCTTGGAAGCTAGCTGATGGCCCCAAGCACCGCCTTCAGGAAGCCGGTCAGCTCATCGGTGACGAAATCCACATGCGGATAGGGATCGGCTTCCATGTCCCAGGTCTCCTGAAACACCTCACGCGTGCCTGTCGGTAGGATCAGGGTCGTGCACATGCCGAGTGCGTGCGGCACATTCAGGTTCTTCGCGAGGTCTTCGAACATCGCGGCACGTGCCGGAGCGACACCCGTATGCGTCAGAAACCGCTCGTAGGTGACCTTGTTGGGCTTGGGCACAAGATCGGCCGAGACAATGTCGAAGATGTCCTCGAAGTGATCCGCGATACCGAGCGCGGCCGCCGTGCGTTCCGCATGCGGGCGGTCGCCGTTGGTGAAGATGAATTTCCGTCCCGGCAAGGCCTCGATTGCGGCTGCAAGCTCCGGATCGGGTTTTAGGGTCGAATAGTCGATATCGTGGACGAAATGCAGGTAGTCGTCCGGGTCGATATCGTGATTGCTCATCAGGCCGCGCAAGGTCGTGCCGAACTCGTGATAGAGTTCCTTCTGATGTGCCATTGCCTCGTCCGGGGGCAGGTTCAGGGTCTTCTGCACATAGCGCGAGATCTTTTCGTTGATCTGCGGAAACAGGTTGCTCTCGTGCGGATAAAGCGTGTTGTCCAGATCGAAGACCCAGGCTTCAACACCCTTGAAGATCCTCAGATCGCGGCGATGAGCCTGCTGGCCCTCGTGGGGCAGGGGGCGCTTTCCGGTCACGGGCGGATCAACGTCCCTGCGCCACCGTCGGTGAACAGTTCCAGCAGCACCGCATGAGGCACCTTGCCGTTCAGGATGACCACGCCTTCAACACCGCGTTCCAGGGCCTCGATACAGGTTTCCACCTTGGGGATCATGCCGCCGGAAATGGTGCCGTCGGCAATCAGCTCGTGCGCCTTGGCAACGGTCAGCTGCTTGATCAGGTTGCCGTCCTTGTCCAGAACGCCGGGCACGTCCGTCAGGAACAAGAGCCGTTTTGCGTCGAGAGAACCCGCAATTGCACCGGCGGCAGTATCGGCATTGATGTTGTAGGTTTCGCCGTCTTCGCCCGGAGCCACGGGGGCGACAACCGGAATGATGTCTTCCTTCAGCACCAGCTTCAGAACGGTCGGGTCGATCTTGTCCGGTTCGCCCACGAAGCCGAGGTCCAGAACGCTCTCGATATTGCTGTCGGGATCGACCACGGTACGGGTCAGCTTGCGGGCCGTCACAAGGTTGCCGTCCTTGCCGCACAGGCCGACCGCACGGCCGCCTTCTGCGTTGATCAGCTGGACGATTTCCTTGTTGATCGACCCGGCAAGGACCATCTCGACCACTTCCACGGTGGCCCTGTCGGTAACGCGCAGGCCGCCCTTGAACTCGCTGACGATGTTCAGCCGCTGCAGCATCTTGCCGATCTGCGGCCCACCACCATGAACCACCACCGGATTGACCCCGGACTGGCGCAGCAGCGTGATGTCGCGCGCAAAGGCCTGGCCGAGTTCCGGATCGCCCATGGCATGGCCGCCGTATTTCACGACAACCGTCTTGTTGTCGTAGCGCTGCATGTAGGGCAGGGCATGGGCAATGATGTTGGCGCGTGTGGCGGTGTCAGGCGTGGTCATGGAACTGAAATACTCACCGTGGCTGGAAAAAGTCTCGCGAAAGCCCCCTGCTATAGCCGGTTTGAAGTGGCTTCACAATCGGCGCAGGAGACAGGGATTATTGAGTGGCCAGAAGAAACAGCTCTGCCCGCAGTTCATCGACACCGCGTTTTTTTTCCGAAGACGTTGCCAGGATTTCCGGATGGGCGGCCACACGCTTGCGCAGGATCGCCTGGGTTTCCTCGATCAGGCGAACGAGTTGCGGCGGCTTGATCTTGTCGGCCTTGGTCAGAACCACCTGATAGACGACGGCGGCCTTGTCGAGCAGGTCCATCGCTTCGAGATCGTTCTTTTTGATGCCGTGGCGGCTGTCGATCAGAAGGATCACCCGGCGCAGGTTCGGCCGTCCGCGCAGGTAGGAAAACACCAGCTGGGTCCAGGCTTCCACCAGTTCCTTGGGCGCCTGGGCATAACCGTACCCGGGCATGTCGACGATTGTCAGCGGCGTCTCGGGCGCGATGAAGAAGTTCAGCATCTGCGTCCGGCCCGGCGTTGCCGAAGTGCGAGCCAGATCCTTGCGCCCGGTCAGCGCATTGATCAGGCTGGACTTGCCGACATTCGACCGGCCTGCAAAGGCGATCTCCGCCCCGGTTGCCTCGGGCAGATTGGCCATGTCGGTGACGCTGGTCAGAAAGTCCCACGGCCGGCAGAACATCAGCCGGCCGGCTTCAAGGTCTTCATCGGAATATTTTTGGTCTTCGCTCATAAGCGCCTTCTACCCTGCCTGAAAGCAACCGTCACTAGTTTTGGCGTGCCGTATCGCGCTCAACGCTCAACTCTGTTGCGACAGACTCAAGCACATCGATATCCGCACCGCGGATTGCATCGAGGTTCCGGGAAATCGTTTCGATGGGCCAGTTCCACCAGGCGATGTCAAGCAGCCGTTCGATGGTCGCTTCATCGAACCGGAGTTTCACGACCCGTCCAGGATTGCCGACCACCACCGCATAGGGCGGCACGTCGGACGCGACGACCGCATGCGCACCTATGATAGCCCCCGAACAGATGGTGACGCCGGGCATGACCGTTGCATTGGTTCCGAACCACACATCATGCCCGACAACGGTATCTCCCTTCAGATGGTCGAAAATGGTCGCCGGATCGAAGCCCTGTTCCCAGCCATTTTGAAAGATGTTGAACGGGTAGGTCGAAAACCCGGTCATGGCGTGGTTGGCGCCGCTCATGATGAAGGTTGTTCCCTGCGCGAGTGCGCAGAACTTTCCGATCTTCAGCCGGTCGCCGAGAAAGTCGAAATGGTAGCGCACGTTGCGGTTCTCGAACTCCGCTGCGTGGCTTTCATCATTGTAATAGGTGAAGTCGCCGATCTCGATCGTCGGTCGGGTGACGAGATTCTTGAGAAAAACCGTGTGCAGTTCGCCGTTGAACGGATGGAGCGTATCGGGAGAAGGGCCGTGCATGGGGCCTCCTTGAAAGCAAGAAAACAAGGGAAGAGGAAAACGCGTGTCGAACGCGGTTGACCTGCCGGTGAGCGGCTTCGCCTTGCGGAACAGGTCTTGCTTTACAGGATCATCGAACCAGGCACTCCAAAAGATATCGGTTGAAAGGCGCGAAGGGTTCGCGCTAGGGAGCGGGATAACACCACGGCCTCCGGCTTCGGTCAAGCGCGCGCAATGGCCTGAGCCCGGACTTTCGCTGTGTCCGCCGTCACAGGTCTCACGACAGAAGCGCCCTTACCTTAGTTGCACCGGACAGGTCTTCTGTCGATACCAAGATGGGGAAACGGCGATGCCTTTGCTTCAATGGCGAGAATTCAAAAGAGAGATCGACGCGCTTGTGACGATCTACCGTCAGGACAATGCCTGGGTGGGAAAGTGGAAAGGCGCTTCCTGGAATTTTGAATTCCACATGTACCATTATATCCGCGCTGCCTTCCGGCTTTACCGGGCAACCGCCGAGAACCGGCTGAAATATGTTCTGCTTGGCGGGACTGAAATACGCAAGAACGCCGAATACATCCTGCAATTTGGAGTGACCGCGGCCAACGGCATACAGGATGATGAGACGGTGCAGGGGGTGAGTCAGGCAGACGCATTCCGCACTGGGGTCGTCACGGCACCACGCGCGCAAGCGGCCGTAAATCCGGATAACCGCATCATCCAGGCGCAGGGGGGCGGCAGTATCCTCAGCGAAAGAGGCTGGACACCGATTCTCAACGACGCACTGATCATCGGTTCGGCGACCGCTCAGCACGATTTCGTGATTGCGCTTGACCAATACGAGCAGGGGATCTGGCGTGAATGCGAAGCTTCGCTGAAGCCGCACCTGGCTCGCATGCATGCCCGATACGCCGGGAGATTTGGCGGCAATCCGCCGGAGTCCTTTCTGAAAAACACCGAAGAGTACAGGCTTATGGTCTGGCAGCGCTTTTTCAGCTGGAACATGCAGATGTTCTGGGACACAAAACTAAACATTCCCCGTGTCCTGACGCGCGAATTGCTCGGGCTCTCGATGTTCGGCTACGAAGTCAAGTTGGGCGACAAGCAGATCGGATTCAAGCCAAACACGAATGCCCCGGATCCGACTTTCGCGGCCTATGTAAATGGATTGCGCGCCTTACGCATGCACGATAGTAGGGCGCGGTCGAATATCATGCAGGCCCTCTCCACCTATCTTTTGGGCGACAACCACGCCATCGGCTTCACAGCAGACCAGAACACTGTCCACACGCCACCCATCACAGGCGGCCAGCCAATACAGTTCGTGTGAGTCTAGCCGCTGTGATTTGCCGGAAATAGAAAAGGCCCCCGGGTGGAGGGCCTTTCTCATTATTTGCGTTGGCTTGGTCAGCCTATTAGCTCTTGTCGTCGGGAGCTGATTTCTTGCGCTTGAAGAGCGCTCCCAGATTGTCCCAGAGCTCCACCTTGGCTCCCTGACGGCGCATGATCACATATTGCTGCGTCACGGACAGGGTGTTGTTCCATGCCCAGTAGATCACCAGACCGGCCGGGAAAGAGGCCAGCATGAAGGTGAAGATCACGGGCATCCAGGTGAAGATCATCTGCTGGGTCGGATCGGGCGGCGCCGGGTTCATCTTCATCTGGACGAACATGGTGATACCCATGATCAGCGGCCAGACGCCCAGCATCAGCATCTGCGGCGGATCCCAGGGGATCAGGCCGAACAGGTTGAACACTGTGGTCGGGTCCGGTGCCGAGAGATCCTGAATCCAGCCAAAGAAGGGCGCATGGCGCATTTCAATGGTGACGTAAAGCACCTTGTAGAGCGAGAAGAACACCGGGATCTGCACAACGATGGGCAGACAGCCCGCAAGCGGATTGATCTTCTCTTTCTTGTAGAGCTCCATCAACGCCTGTTGCTGCTTCTGCCGGTCGTCGGAATATTTCTCCCGAATTTCCGTCATCTGCGGCTGCACGAGCTTCATCTTGCTCATGGAGACGTAGGACTTGTTGGCCAGCGGGAAGAAGATCAGCTTGACGATAACCGTGACGACCAGGATGGCGACGCCGAAGTTGCCGAACAGGTGGAAGAAATAGTCGATGGTGAAGAACATCGGCTTGGTGAGGAAGTAGAACCAGCCCCAGTCGATCAGCAGTTCGAAACGCTCGATGCCGAGTGATTCTTCATAGCCGTCGAGAAGCTTGGTTTCCTTGGCACCGGCAAACAGATACGAGCTGGTTTCGCCGGTTGCGCCGCCCGCCACGGTCACGCCGTTGCCGAGATAGTCGGCCTGGTAAACGTCGGTGGTTGCGGAATGGCTGAAGCCTGGCTGGAATTCCTGACCGGGGGTCGGGATGAGCGTCGCCGCCCAGTACTTGTCGGTGATGCCGAGCCAGCCCTGGTCCACTTTGGCCGGTCGGATGGAGCCTTCTTCCGCCAGATCGTCGTAATCGACTTCCTTGAGGCCTTCTGCGCCGAAGACGCCGAGCAGGCCTTCATGGAGAATGTAGATGCCTTTGGTCTGGGGCTCGCCCTTGCGGGCGATCAAGCCGTAGGGATAAAGCGTTACCGCGTCGCTGCCGGTGTTTTCAACCGACTGGTCGACGGTGAACATGTAGTTGTCATCGACCGAAAACGTGCGCTTGAAGATAAGACCGGCACCATTGTCCCAGGACAGCGTGAGCGGCGTCGACGGGGTCAGGGTCGCTTCGCCGTCGATCGACCAGACCGTATCCGCGCCGGGCAGCGCGAGGTCCGCGCCCGGGTCACCGACCCAGCCATAATCGGCGTAATAGGGATCGGGGCTGCCGGACGGCGAGAACAACACGATGGTCGGGCTGCTCTTGTCCACGGTCTCGTGATAGTCCTTCAGCCGGATGTCATCAAGACGGCCGCCCTTCAGATTGACGGACCCTTCCAGGCTTGGCGTATCGATGGTCACGCGCTTGGAAGCGGCAATGGCGGCTTCCCGGTTGGCGAAGGCGGTTTGCTGCCCGGCCACCGGTGCGGCCGTATCAGTGCCTTGCGAGGCGTCTGGTTGCGGCTTGTTCGGGTTCGCGCTGTCGGTCGCCGTCTTCTGGACGGTTTCCTGCTGCGCCTGAAGTTCGGCCTGCTGGCGTTCCAGCTGAGGCGCGGCAACGAAGTATTGCCAGCCGAGCAGAACAATCAGGGACAGAACGATTGCGAGAATCGTATTGCGGTTTTCAGAAATCAACTGGATTTACCCCTGTTTCCTGCGCTGTGTCGATTGGGCTTGCGAGCCCTGCCGGCGCGGCTTTCCCCGTCCGCGCGGCGTTTGCGGATCCAGCACCTGGCTGAGGCCAGACTTAAGGTCTGCAACGATTTTTTCAAAGGGAAGAGTGAGCGCGCTGTCGCGGGCGACAAGCACAAAATCCGCTCTTTGCGGGATATCTTCAGGCACAAGCTCGGCCACAGCGGCTCTAAGCCGCCGCTTTATGCGGCTGCGCACGACCGAATTGCCGGTTTTTTTTGTAACCGTGTAGCCCACCCGCGACGCGTCGTCGCTGTCGCGCTTCAAGCCCTGAACGACAAAAGCGCGCCGGCCCAGCCGGCCGCCTTTGGCGACCGCCAGGAATTCGGAGCGCTTTTTCAAAGTGTCCATAGCGGCGGATTGGTGTTGGCAGTGGCCGCCAACCCGGCGCACTGCGGGCTGGTCGCCGATTAGGCGCTGAGGCTCTTGCGACCTTTTGCACGGCGGCGAGCAAGCACCTGACGGCCATTCTTGGTGGCCATACGTGCGCGGAAGCCGTGGCGACGCTTGCGGACAAGACGGCTCGGTTGATACGTACGCTTCATTGTTCTTCCCCGCGCGACTAAGAACGCGGCCCTTGTTCATTTTTTAAATTCTTTGGAGGAAGCACTCGAAGCGCCATGAAGAGCGCGGCTTATCCAAGCCTTGGGTCCGAATGCATGTCCCGGTCGAGCGCGCTTATACGGGCCATGCCGCCTCAAGTCAACTTTGCAGGCCTAAGATTCTGCGTTTTCCTTTCGATCACGCACAGGTGAGGCACAAAGCCGTGAGTGTCACTTATCGGTGAGGCGCAGTTCTTTTTCCGAACTTTAAGGTACATCTGCCAATGAGGTCAGAAAAGCGGGGCGCCCCTGCGACAAAGTCGAACCGATGGAAAAGTGGATGATGGGTGAAGAGGCCAACAGGATGACGCCGTCGAAGGATCCGGGGCAGACCGGCGCAAAAACGCCGGCGCGCACCGGTGCCGCAAGGCTCAAGACGTGGCTTCCGCTGGTGGTTCTCGCGGTGTTGATGGGGATCGGCTTCGCCCTGGGGCTGCACAAGCAGCTGACCTTGTCCAATCTCATCATGCAGCGACAGCAACTTGTCGGCTATGTCGACCAGAACCTGGCGCTTGCCATTCTGATCTATATGGCCGTCTACACGGTTGCCGTCGCCCTGTCGTTTCCCGGCGCTTCCTTGCTGACAATTGCGGGCGGCTTTCTTTTCGGCTGGATACTTGGCGGATTTGCAACGGTTCTGGGCGCAACCATCGGCGCCTGTGCCGTCTTTCTCGTCGCGCGGTCCTCCCTCGGCGATGTGCTGACCAATCGCGCGGGCCCCTTTCTGGCGCGTCTGGCCGAAGGCTTTCGAAAAGATGCGTTTCACTATCTTCTGTTCCTGCGGCTGACGCCGGTTTTTCCATTCTGGCTGGTCAACATCGCGCCCGCCATATTCGCGATGCCGTTTGCCTCTTATACGCTCGCCACGTTTTTCGGCATCGTTCCGGGCACCTTTGCCTTCACCTTCATCGGGTCCGGTCTCGACAGTGTCATCGCGGCGCAGGAGGCTGCCAGCCCAGGCTGCGCGGCCGCCGGCACCTGCCAGATCGACGTGGCCGCGCTGGTGACGCCGCAATTGCTGGCTGCATTCTTTGCGCTAGGGGTCGCCAGCCTCATTCCGGTGATCTTGAAGAAATTCCGCAATCGTTGAACCCGCCGCCGTTAGCCTGCAAACCTCGGAGCCTGCCATGGCCAATTTACTGACACCGGACATTTGCGTGATTGGCGCCGGATCGGCGGGCTTGTCCGTTGCCGCTGCGGCGGCTGCCTTCGGCGTTGAGGTGGTGCTGATCGAAAAGGGGCTGATGGGTGGCGACTGCCTCAATTACGGCTGTGTGCCTTCCAAGGCGTTTCTTGCTGCCGCCAAGGCCGCACATGCGCAGGAAACCGCAGGACGCTTCGGTGTGCATGGCGGGCGGCAGGAGGTCGATTTCGCCGCCGCGAACGATCACGTCCGCAAGGTCATCGCCGCCATTGAGCCACATGATTCCCAGGAACGTTTCGAGGGGCTTGGCGTCACCGTGCTGCGGGAGGGGGCAAGGTTCACAGGGCCTGACGAGGTGCTTGCAGGGTCGGTGCGGATCAAGGCACGGCGTTTCGTCGTCGCAACCGGCTCCTCGGCCTTCGTTCCGCCAATACCCGGTTTGGAAGACGTTCCTTATCTGACCAACGAAACGCTGTTTGAACTGCGCAAGCGTCCGGAGCACCTGGCGATCATCGGCGGCGGCCCGATCGGCCTGGAAATGGCACAGGCCCATAGGCGCCTCGGGTCCAGCGTCACCGTGTTCGAAGCCCAGAAGGCCCTCGGCAAGGACGATCCTGAGCTGGCGGCCGTTGTGCTGGACACCTTGCGGGCCGAAGGCATCCGCATTCTGGAGCAGACGGCCGTCGAGACGGTGAGCCGATCCGGTGAGGGACTTGCGATCAGCGCGAAGGACGCGGACGGACAAGCGGTGACGGTGGAAGCGTCCCATCTTCTGGTCGCGACGGGCCGTGCGCCGAACGTTGAAGGGCTGGGGCTGGATGAAGCCGGCATCGACCACGATCGCAAGGGCATCACGGTCGACAAGGGATTGCGGACAAGCAACCGGCGCGTCTATGCCATCGGCGATGTTGCCGGTGGCCTGCAATTCACGCATGTCGCGGGATATCAGGCGGGTCTTGCGATTCGCTCCATACTGTTCCGCCTGCCTGTTTCCATGAACAGCGACATCGTGCCCTGGGTGACCTACACCTCACCCGAACTCGGTCACGTCGGCCTGTCCGAAGCCGAGGCCCGTGCGCGCTACGGCAGCGGGGTCAAGGTTCTGACGGCAGACTATGATGGCAATGACAGGGCGCAGGCCGAAGGCCTTACCAAAGGCCGTCTGAAGCTGATCGCGGGGCCGCGCGGCAAGCTGCTTGGGGCGGATATCGTCGGCGCCCAGGCGGGGGAGGTTATCAATCTTCTGTCGCTCGCCCTGTCCAGGAAGATGACCATGAAGGACCTCGCCGGATTTATCGCTCCCTATCCGACGCTGGGAGAGCTGGTGCGCCGTGCGGCAATTTCTTACTATGCGGAAGCTCCTAAAAATGCTTGGCTAAGGCGGGTGATTGGTTTCCTGCGTCTGTTCGGGTGACCGTTGGCGCGGCCGGCTTGGGAGGAGCCGTGGTGCCATCACCTTTGCGGGGCCGGGGCCTTGGAATTTGGAAAGACGTGACATGAAACATGAGGGCGCGCCGCAAGGTTCGGCTGTCCCGCAGGAAATCGACGCCACGCCCGTGTCAAGCGGCGACGGCTTCGGGCACTATCGGTTCGGCGGCCTGTCGGGCAAGCTTCTGTTGATGACCGTTCTTTTCGTCATGCTGGCGGAAGTCCTCATCTATGTGCCCTCGATTGCCAATTTCAGAAACACCTGGCTCATGGACCGGCTGACCACCGCCGGTGTTGCGGCTTCCGTGCTGGCCGAAACCAACACCATCGCGCCACGGCTGCAGGAAGAGCTGCTGCGCACGACCGGCGCCCTTGCAATTTCGCTCGATGAAGGCACGCGGCGCAGCCTGATCGCCATGAGCGACGTTCCCTCAGAGATGGAATTCGTCATCGACATGGCGGAAGTCACCCCGTGGTCGGCGATCATGCACAGTTTCGAGACCCTGACCTATCGCGGTGACGGCGCCATGCGGATCATCGGGGTCGGTCAGATGGGGCACACCGAGCATGTCGACGTTGTCCTGCCGGTGCGCCTGCTGCAGCAGGACATGCTCGCATTCTCCGGCCGTATCCTTGGCTTGTCGCTGGTTATTTCGATCATAACGGCCAGTCTCGTCTATATCACCCTGCGTGCCCTGTTCATTCGGCCGCTGCGCCACCTGACGTCCTCCATGGAGCGCTTTGCCGAAAGCCCGGAGGACACCTCGCGCATCATGCCGGTCTCCGGCCGCCGCGACGAGCTGGGCGACGCGGAAATCCGTCTGGCAGGCATGGAGGAGGCGCTTTCAAGGGCGCTTCAGCAGAAGCAGAGGCTTGCGGACCTTGGCCTGGCCGTTTCCAAGATCAACCACGACCTGCGCAACCTGCTGGCCTCCGCGCAACTGTTTCTGGAGCGGCTGGAACATGTGCCGGACCCGACGGTCAAACGCCTCGCCCCCAAGATCCTGGCCACGCTCGACCGGGCAGTGGGCTACACCCAGGCGGTGATGTCCTATGGCAAGGCCCAGGAGCGGGCACCGCAACGCCGCCTGCTGGCGCTGCGGCGCATTGGAGACGATGTTGCGGATGTTCTGGGTCTCGTAGACCACGCCACAGTGCGCTTGGACAACAAGGTGTCGGCGGACATCGAGATTGACGCCGATCCGGAACAGATCTTCCGCGTCATGCTCAATCTTGTCCGCAATGCCTTCCAGGCGCTGGAGGCGGAAAAGGACGAAACCTTGGTGCGCCGGATCACCATCGAGGCCGAGCGTGAGGGCGCTTGTGTCCGCGTCCGTGTATCGGATACCGGGCCAGGCATTCCGGACAACATCCGCAAGGCCTTGTTCAGGGCCTTTCACAGCGGCTCGAAGAACGGCGGTGTCGGCCTCGGGCTGGCAATCGTTGCCGAACTGCTCAAGGCTCATGGCGGAACGGTGCGTCTGGAGGACAATCAGACCGGCACGTGTTTCTGTTTCGAGGTTCCCGACCGTAAGCCGTAAGTGAGGGGGCGAACTTATTCACCGCTCAATCTTGCGGAATTTTGCGGGTTTCGGAACTGTGTGACAGTTCGTTGAAAAAAAGTTCAAAAAGGTTCTTGCAATCCCCCCCGGACCGCAGTAGGTAAGCGCCCTGTCCGGGGCACACAAGACGCCTCGCAGCGCCAAGACCGGTCATCTGCAGGTTCCAACCGAGATGACAAGATCTTCGCAAATACGCACCGGTAGCTCAGCTGGATAGAGCACCAGACTACGAATCTGGGGGTCGGGGGTTCGAATCCTCCCCGGTGCGCCATTCCCCAAATGTAAAATGCCAGGCAAAACCGACTTCTGTGTCAAATCACTGACCCAAATCGCATGCGGTAAAGGAAAGCCGACGTTCGTGCCTGGCGCAGTGAACGGCGGGAAAGAGCCTTTTTCTCCTGATTTGACAGTCGGTGTTCTAGGCGTGATCTGACAGGAGACCAAGTGTGAAAATCTGGGGCCGCGACAATTCCACCAATGTCCGCAAGGTACTGTGGTGTGCCGAAGAACTTGGACTGAAGTACGAACATATCCCTGCTGGAGGTGCGTTCGGTGTCGTAAATTCTCAGGAGTTTCGCGCGCTCAACCCAAACGGCTTGGTACCGTCTCTCAAGGACGGGGATCTGGTGCTTTGGGAATCGAACGCCATCGTCAGATATCTTGCAAGACAATATGGGACGACCCCGTTTGCACCTTCGGACCCGCGCATCTGGGCGGTGGCCGACAAGTGGATGGACTGGGCATCGCTTTCTTTCGCAGTGCCTTTCCGCGATGTGTTCTGGAATCTGGTGCGCTCTACGCCGGAACAGCGTGATGATGTGGCCGTAGAACGGGGGCTCGCGCAGTGCGCCACTCTCATGAGCATTGCGGATGATACCCTTTCAGAAAGCGAATGGCTTTCAGGCGCTGAGTTCGGGTTCGGCGACATTCCCTTGGGCTGCATCGCCTATGCCTGGTTCAGCATGTCAATCGAACGGCCAGAGCATCCTGCGCTTGAGGCATGGTATGGTCGCCTCTCTGAACGCCCGGCCTATCGCAAGGCTGTCATGACGGGGCTGACCTGAAAAAAGGCCGAACAGCAGAAAAGTCGCGCACAGCGGACCCTCGCGCGTTCGACGCATAGAGGCCGGTTTGGGTCGGAAATGCTTGGCATTTGCACCGGGATTGCCTGGCACAGCTTCCCAATGCGGTTCAGAAAAACCAGAGCGCAGAGTCGGTTCTGCATGGCATTTGACACCAAAAGTGTCCTGCCCGCAGAGATGACCATCGGTTTATACCGGTGACATGGGCTACGATCTCGTGCCGAACGGGGCGTCGATTGTCTGTAGTGTTCTCTGCTTCTGGCCGGTGTGTCGCAGATCATGGCTCGTGAAGCCGATCATCCAAATCCATCGTCTTCCTCTTTGTTCACAAGCTTCTGACCAGCCAGAACCATCCAGACATTGTTCTTCTTTCGATGCATGCAGATCCGACCTCAGGCGGAGCCTGGAACGCCGCTGTCATGGAAGGGATAGTCCAGGGGCGGCAGTTCCTGATATTGCCTGGATCGAGGCCTGCGTAGACGACCACCGCCGCCTTCATGGCGCAGGCTTTCGGCGGACGTTGCGCGTTGAATTTCCTTACGAGAGCGCCAACCTTGATCTGATGCTGAAGGATGTTCCTGCCCGAAGACCGGTCGGCTTCTTTCTTGGGGGGAGATTGACCCGCTTCTCCGACGGCGCTCGTCCAGGATATCGCCGCCAACTTCCGAAGAGATAGCGTTTGTGTCTCAGGTGAGGGCTTGTTAGTTGAGCTGGGAATTTCAGCCGCGCGGATAGGTGAGGCCCGAAGTGAGGAGCCAATCCGGCTCCTTCAAAAAGAATTCATTGAGATAAAATTTGAAAATATTTTGCTGTTTGATTGTTGTTGCAAAGTGTGTATGCTCTTATAAAGAAGAACAGGCTTATCAAGAAAAAATAAATTCATTCGTTCGCTTGTTTTTTTCATGAAAATACAAAATTCATAACTGTATTTTGCAAAGTTGATGTGCGCGCTTTGGGTTGCGACGTTCCAGAGTAAGTGTGTCCGCAAGAGGCGGTCATGGCATATTTGATGGCGCTGATATCTGCTGCTTGCCGTCGCGCATCAGGCTTCATCGGACCAAAATCAGTTTGCGAAAGCATGGAAGCGGCCGCCGGTTGAGCTGCCGGTCAGACGTATCTCTCGATACCGATGCCTTCACATGGCGGATCTCCGCCCACGAATTCTTCAAAACAAAGGATACCCAATTATCATGACCAAAACGACGGTCACAAAAACCAGCACAGACAAGGCTTCAGGTGGCTCCGCGGACCACAGTTTCCGGATAGGGCAGGCCGTGCGTCTGAAAAATGTATTCGGAGGCAAGAGTACGTCAGGTTTGACGTATCGCGTCACAGGCAGATTGCCGGCGCGCGATGGCTTGCCGCAATATCGCATTCAGTCTGATGGTGAAGCGTACGAGCGGATGACCACCCAGGATCAGCTGGAAGCGATCAGCAGCAGCAGCACCGCTCCCGGTTCCTCCAACTCGGCGCTGCTCGAAAAAACTTTCGGTTCCAGCCACCGCTAAGGTGGTTGAGAATTCGGTTCTGCCCGAGTGCGCGAAGAGGTATTCCTCGTCTGTCATCTACCCGATGAAGCAGGAACCGGAAACGTGCTCGAACTGGTTGAATTCGATTCCGACATCCGTCACTCCGCTGGATTGCCCAGGGGCCGTCTCCGGTCCTTTCTCGCAAGTTGCTGGCGTGAGACCTACGGGAAACAGTTGGGCGCCGATACAGCGTCCGCATTGATCGCGACCGTCTGGGCGGCATCCTGCCTGCAACGGATGAGCGTGTGCTCCTTGCCTTTCAGGATAAGCAGATCGTTGGAAGCTGCGTTTATGCGGCTCGCGGTTCTGTTGCCTATGTCTGGGGCTGTTATGTCAGCCAGGCAGTCCAGAGATCGGGGATCGGACGCAGATTGATCCGGGAAATCCTCAACGCGAATTCAGGTGCCGAGCGTCTTCAGGTCACCGTGCTACGTGCCAGCAAGAGCGCAACAGGGTTTTACACAGCCCTGGGATTTAAGGTTGTAGATCAGGTTGAATTCGAGCTCCTGCCCAGCTGCAAGCAACCTGCGCTGGTCATGGACGCGTTGGTCGCGGACCTCGCGGCAGATTGACTGCGTGCTATCGATCCGGGCTCCGGCTGGTAAAATGGGCAGAGATTGAGATCGGCCCATCCTGAACGGTCATTTCGCTCACCTTGCCGGTCGCTCCCCTTGCCGGCAGTGCAGACAAAAACTCTCCAGAACGAAGAAGGAAGGTTGCCTGTCAGGCCTTGCGGAGAGTGCGTTTGCGCGGCTTTGCCTTGGTCGCTTTGCCTTTGGCTGTCTCGGTTGCCGTGCTTTCCCGATGCGCCTGGTTTGCCAGTCTCGCGGCTTTCAGCCGAGCCGTCTTGGCATCGCGTGCCGATGCTTCTGCCTCATTGATTTCGCGTGCAATACGGCGGGTCGTTTCTGCTTTGCTTTCCGCGGTCTCCCGCCTTGTGCGAAGCGGAGTTTCTGTTTCCTTGGACGAAGTCATCTGCGCGCCTCCAACCGGTCAATGGTGGTTTAAATGCAAAAAAGGCCGGGAGTTACCCGGCCTTTTCTATTCATCCTGCCATCCGGTGCCAGTACATCCGTGGTCACCGGACAGAGTTGGATGCGGAATTAGACTTCCTGAAGATTGTCAGCAGCGGACTTGCCGGAACGGCGGTCCTGGACAACTTCAAAGCTGACCTTCTGGCCTTCGACCAGGCCGCGCATGCCTGCACGCTCGACAGCGGAGATGTGCACGAACACGTCAGAAGCGCCATCTTCCGGCTGAATAAAGCCAAAGCCTTTGGTGGTGTTGAAGAATTTTACGGTTCCTACTGGCATAACGATTTCCTTTCAATCGGTCATGGTAGTTTGCGCGCCTCACGCTATGTGGGGCAGCGCGGTTAGGTCGACGTTGATGGGAAGATCGTTCAGAACACGGAAAACCGCGCAGTCACAAAGTTCGACAAACAATATCGATTGCTCATTTCTAGGTTGAAACCGTGTTCAAAACAAGGCGTATTTTCTGATTCCGTAAAAAGAATTTTCCGACCATCCATTTCGGCAATATTCGTTCGATTTGATCCGGCTTCACGACCGATCCGGTGCATGAGGCGGCGTTTGGCCGGGGCCGGCAGGACTGATGCCGGTTATCCGTCAGCGTTTCATGAAAGGCGAGGAACACTGCAGGCGCGCGCCTTGGCCTGTCCAGTAAGTGTTGTCGGAAGTGCGATAGGAATTGTGTTGGCGGAAACACCAGTCGATGTGCCGGGTCACGACTGCATCACGAACGCCGATAGCCCAGGGATGCTGATAGTCGCGGCCATGATGATTGCTATGGCCGCCGGCGATAGCTGCCGGAGCGAAGACTGTTGTTGCGAGAGCTGCAGCTGCAACGGCGGTGAAAATGGTTTTCTTGAACATTTGGGGCTTCCTTTGGCCAGGTGTTGGCGAAGCGGTGTTCGCCGGTGCCCCTTACCTAGGAAATTTCATGCGCCGGGACCTGTGACGAGACACACAGCCCTCGCATGGCCTGTGCCATGACAGGGCAGGGCCATGCCTTCAGCCGCGGAAGCGTTGCCGACAGGCTCACACCGAATCGGCGATATCCTCCAGGCCTTCCCGGTTGCGGATAATCAGCCAGCCGTCCCTGATTTCGATCAGCTCTGCTTTCTGGAACTTGCGAAGGCACCGGTTCACGGTCTCTCGCGTATTGCCGATCATTTCGGCAATTTCCGACTGGGAAAGCGACAGTTTGGTCAGCGGTTTTTCTTCGCTGCCGGGAGCCGTCACCGTGATGCGCAGCAACAGGCGGGCAAGGCGTTCGGGCAGGCCGAGAAAGCCGATTTCCATCATCCTCTCGTCCGACCGGCGCACCCGTTTGCAAAGCAATTCGATCACCCGGATGGACAGAGCCGGATCGCGAATGAGAACCTCAAGAAGAGACCGCCGTTCGAGGACGACCAGCTTGCAGTTGGTCAGGGCCCGGGCGTTTGCAGACCGCTCGCCGCCATCAAGCAGGGCGATTTCGCCAAAGATATCTCCCGCATGCAGCTCCGACAACGTGACATCGCGGGCGCTGGGGGTTGTCATGGTGATGCGCACGGAACCTTCCGCAATCGCCATCATGCTCTGCCCCGGTGTCCCCATGTCGAAAATGACATCGCCGGCAGTGTAGCGTTTTACATGGGCGAAAGCGGCAAGGTCCTTTCGACTCTGCTCGTCCAGGGCTTCGAAAATAAAGCTCTGTCCAAGAAGCTTTTCTTTATTCAAACTCTCGTCGGCAGCCATGTTCTCTCTTTCGGGTGTGATAAGAGTGTCACTGCAACGCTTGTTACAACGGTTGCCATGCCATACCAAGGTGGTATTTCACCGTGATGCCCTACAAGACCCTGACAAGCCTATCGGATATGCAATGTCAACAGGACGACTGAAACTGGCCATAACCCTGCTCTGGATGATGTTCGCAGCATCGACCACGGCCATGGCGCAAAATGTAAACGGGTGTGAGCGAACGCAGGTTCAGGATCCACCAAGGGTCGTTTTTCAGTGCGATAACGGCCTTGTGATCGAAGCCGAAGCCGCCTCTGCGTTCAGTATCGATACTGCGGCCGGCGCCAGCCGCCCGGACGAGGTCGATCTGAGTGCCGACGCGGTGCTGATCGAGGTCGAGCCCGGCAGCGGACCGTTCCAGGTGCGCACCCCCCATGCCATCGCCGCCGTACGCGGCACGATCTATGCGGTCGACGTCGGGCCGGAACGCACGTCTGTCTTCGTCGTGCGCGGCCATGTGTCGGTGTCGCGACCGGATGGCTCCGATACGGTGCTGCTGGCCGCGGGTGAGGGGGCGGATGTTGCCCCTGGGCTTCCCTTTGCGCCAGCCACATGGTCGGCGGAAAGGGCTGCAGGGTTGTTGTCCCGTTTCGGGCAATGAAACTGAAGCTCTATGCCTGTCTCGTCGCCCTGGCGATGCTGGCAGGTGTTGTCTGGGCGGGCGCGCTCGCCCAGAGCCATTTCGCCGGACGGGCAAGCGTCCTGGACCGTCTGGAAACGGTGCTGCTGGATCTGCGTATTCTGATAAAGGGGCCGCGTGAAGCGCCGCGGGACGTGGTGATTGTGGCCATTGACGACAAGACCGTCGCGGCCGCGGGGCAATACCCGGTCGGCAGGGTTATTCTGGCGGCGATTGTTGAACGGATCCGGGAAGCCGGTGCGAAGGCCCTGGCCGTCGACATTCTGCTGATTGGCAAATCGGATGAGGCCGCCGACGCCGGTCTGGCAAGCGCACTGGGGTCGCTGCCCTCGGTCATTGCGGCCGGCGGTCAGTTTCCGCTTGATGAGGCCACTGTGGTTCGGGTGCCCGCTCCCGAAAGCGAGTTGCGCCCCTATGAGATCTTCGCCGAAGCCGCCAGCGTCGGGCTGGTCAACGTCGCGACCGATGCCGGTGGCACACCACGCCATTTCCCTCTCATTTTCAGGACGGATCAGGGCCTTGCCCCGTCTTTCGGCATGCAGGCTGTCGGCAAGTATCTGGGAAAGATACCCTCGGTAACGGCCGAAGGCATCCGCCTCGCCGGACGAGTACAGCCGCTGGATATGCACTGGCAACAACCGCTGAACTATTACGGCAAGGGCGGCACGATCAGGACCGTCAGTGCAGAAGCGCTTCTTCAGGGGTCTGCCGCCGCCAAGGCCGCTCTCGATGGTCATCTGGTGATGCTCGGCGTGACAGCCTCTGCAGTCGGCGACCGGTTTTCCACGCCGTTCGACCCGATCCTGCCCGGAGTGGAGGTGCTGTCGACAGGGATCGCCAATCTGCTGGACGGTTCGGTGCTGTTGCGTGACAGCCGCGTTCGTCTGGGCGATGCCATTGCGGCCGTGTCCATTACGCTGCTTGGCATGGCCGTGATCGTGTTTCTGCCGCTGGCCAGCGCAACGATCGTCTATCTGCTGCTTCTTCTGGGCTGGCTCGCGGTCACGGTCATCAGTTTCAACCAGGGCATCTGGCTGAATGCGACGCTGCCGATTGCTGCAAGCTTGCCACCGGTCGTCGCTCTGGCTGTGCTGCGCGAGGGCTTCGACTGGTTTCGGGTGCGCCGGCTGATGGCTGCCCGCGAAGCCCTCAGCCGTTTTCAGGCTCCCGGTCTTGCCAGGCGCATTGCCGACGATCCCGGTTTTCTGCAGGTCCCGCGGGAGCAATCCGTCGCGATCCTGTTCATCGACCTGTCGGGATACACAGGCCTGTCGGAAAAACTGGGGCCCGCGCGCACGCGCGATGTCTTGAAGGCTTTTCATACGCTGGTGGTCAACGAGGCGGTGCGTAACAGGGGGCTGGTTCTGGATTTCATGGGCGATGGCGCCATGATCGGCTTCGGCATTCCGGACGCCACATCCAGGGACGCAGAGGATGCTTGCCGCTGTGCTTTCGACCTTGTTGGCGCGGTGCGAGACTGGATAAAGGCGTCCGGCCTCAATGCCGATATTCGGGAGGTCCGCATCGGCGGGCATTACGGACCAGTGGTGCTGTCGCGCCTCGGCCATGACAACCAGCAACAGATCGCCGCGACCGGCGATTGCGTCAACGTAGCCAGCAGGCTTATGGAAGTTGGCAAGTCACACGGCGCATCGATGGTCCTTTCCACGACCCTGACCACAGCAGCCCAGACTATGGTAGATCAGGCCATGGCAGATCAGACCGCGGCGCCCCCGGCATTCCAGGAGGCGTTAGCCAGGCCGCCACGCCTGGAGGCCGTTGCCATCAGGGGCCGTGTGCAGGAGTTGGAAGTGGCACTCTGGACGGCAGACCAGGCAGTGCCGGAGCCGAGCGGGACCACCGCAACGCACTGAATGTGCGATGTGCAATCCCTGGCCGGGACAAAAAAGTACGGACGGAAGCTTTCTGCTTCCGCCCGACTTGTGTACCGGCCATCCGCCTGTGGGGAGCTTCGGCCGGTGATGCGTCCGGTTCAATGGACTGAAAGACACTAGGCCGGCCAGATGCTGCAGACATGTGACGGCAATCACACGAAAAAAGACACGCCGCCGCTGTTTCAAGCCTTCGACGACCCGGTCAGGCGGCTGCAATTTCGCGTTCCGCCTGCGCGGAAATACCTCAAAGCAATCTCTTCAATTTTGTCAGGCTATGGCCTACCGTGTGCGGTACCACGCAGGAACCTTTGAGTCGTCTGCGGCCGGATCTTTTCAACCTCATTCGAGACGAGACCCTCCATGGCACAGCTGCCGAATTCCCTTGAAGCCCGCGATACAGCTTTTCAGCTCCATTCCTACGCCGATGCCCGCCGCCAGGAAGAGACGGGCTCCCTGGTGATTGAAAAGGGCGACGGCATTTATGTCGAGGATATCAACGGCAAGCGTTACATCGAAGGCATGGCAGGCCTCTGGAGCGTGGCCGTCGGCTTTGGCGAAAAGCGCCTGGTGGAGGCGGCTGCCCGCCAGATGGAGAAGCTGCCCTACTACCACACCTTCACCTACAAGACCCACGGCCCATCCATTGAACTGGCGGAAAAGCTGGTTGAGATGGCACCGGTGCCGATGTCGAAAGCGTATTTCACGAATTCCGGGTCCGAAGCCAACGACACGGCAATCAAGCTGATCTGGTACCGGTCAAACGCCCTTGGCCAGCCGGAACGCAAGAAGATCATCTCCCGCGTGCGCGGGTATCATGGCGTCACCATCGCTTCCGCCAGCCTCACGGGCCTGCCCAACAACCACCGCTCGTTCGACCTGCCGCTGCCGCAGATCCTGCACACCACCTGCCCGCATTATCGCACCATGAAAAAGGACGGCGAGAGCGAGGCGGATTTCGCAAAGCGCTGCGCACAGGATCTGGAAGACCTGATCCTGGCGGAAGGTCCGGAAACGATCGCAGCCTTCTTTGCCGAGCCGGTGATGGGCGCTGGCGGCGTCGTTGTGCCGCCGGACGGATATTGGGAAGCGGTTCAGCCGGTCCTGAAGAAATACGGCATTCTTTTCGTGGCCGATGAAGTGATCTGCGGCTTTGGCCGGACCGGCAACATGTTCGGCACGGAAACCTACAATCTGCAGCCGGATATGATGACGCTCTCCAAGGGCTTGTCGTCGTCCTACCAGCCGATTTCCGCGCTGTTGATCAATGACACGGTCTATCAGCCGGTTGCGGACCAAAGCCACAACATCGGCGTGCTCGGTCACGGCTACACTGCCGCCGGGCACCCGGTCGCCGCTGCCGTTGCACTGGAAAACCTGAAGATCATCGAGGAGCGGGATCTGGTCGGCCACGTCAAAGCTATCGCGCCAACCTTCCAGAAGCGTCTTGCCGGCCTTGCGGAAAGCCCGTTGGTCATCGAGACCCGCGGGGTCGGGTTGATCGGTGCAGCGGAACTGAAGCACGAGGCACTGGCGGCAACGCCTGGAGCGCTCGGCGCAAAGACCAATGCAACGTTCCACGACAAGGGCCTGATTTCGCGCAACATGCTGGATGCCATGGCTTTCTGTCCGCCGCTGATCATCACCGAAGCCCAGGTGAACGAAATGTTCGACATTGCTGAAGCCGGTCTTGAGGCAGTTCAGGGCAGTCTGTGAGCGGCAACTACTCCATACTCGGCACTATCTCCGGTACGTCCGCCGACGGGATCGATCTTGCGTGGATCGAGACCGACGGCCGGACGGTGGCCCGTTTCGGCCCGGCGGAAACCGCAAGCTACCGGCCTGAGACCAGGCGCCGGGTGCTGGACGCTGCTGCGCGCAAGGGATCCGGGCGGGAAGCCTGGCCGGAGATTGCCGCAGCCGTCACCCGGGATCACGCCGAGGCGATCCTGGCCTTTCTGGCACAGCACGACCTGTCGCCCGACGCCGTGGTGTTTCACGGTCAGACCGTGTGGCATGACCCGGCCAGGGGCGAAACGGTGCAACTGGGAGATCCGCAGGCGCTGGCAACGGATCTCAACGTGCCGGTGATCGGCGACGTGCGTCTGGCCGATATGGCTGCTGGAGGGCAGGGGGCACCCCTGGTTCCCGTCTATCATCAGGCGCTCGCCAAGACCCTGGTCGGTGAAAGCCTTGAGCCGCTTTGTTTCCTGAATATCGGTGGGGTTTCCAACCTCACCTATATCGAGGGCGACCGGCTGCTTGCCTTCGATATTGGCCCGGGCAATGCGTTTCTGGATGACTGGATCCACAAGCATGGCGCGGGTGACTATGATGCAGGCGGTGAGATTTCCGCCAGGGGAAAGGTCGATGAAGACCGTCTGCGCACGGCATTGACCCATCCGTTTCTGTCTGCTCCCGGCCCGAAGTCTCTCGACCGTTACAGCTTTTCCGGCGAGTTCGCCGAAGGTCTCAGCCTTGAGGACGGCGCCGCAACGCTGCTTGCCTTCACTGCCGAAGCGATTGCCGCATCGGAAAAGCTGTTGCCGCAGGTGCCGAAGCTCTGGCTGGTCTGCGGTGGCGGCCGGCACAATCCGGTTCTGATGAAGGCACTCTCGGAACGTCTTGCAGGGCAGGTCGTTTCAGCGGACGAATACCGCATCGACGGAGACGCCCTGGAGGCCCAGGCAATGGCGTTTTTGGGCGCGCGCCTGAAGGCCTCTCTGCCAACCACCTTTCCCGGAACAACTGGTGTCAGCCAGCCTGTTGTTGGCGGCAAACTCTTTATGCCTGGCACATGAACACTCGCAAAGGGGTGAGGTTGGGGCGCACGAACGGTACCTGCATTTGCTTGCACCGGCCCGTGCTTGCCGCTAACCAGACATCATGAACGGATCTGAAATCTACCGGCGGCTGATCGGCCTCATCGAAGAGCGGGTCTTGAAACCCGGCGACCGCTTGCGCGAGGCCGATCTTGCGGAAGAATTCGGTGTGTCCAGAACGCCGATCCGCGAAGGGTTGAAACGGCTGGAGGCGCAGGGTCTCGCCGTGCATGAACCCAACCGTGGCATGGTTGTGCCGACACTGGATCATGGCCAGATCAACGAAGTCTATTTCATGCGGGAAATTCTGGAAGGAACCGCAGCCGGGCTTGCTGCCAAACATGCCTCCAAGCCGGAGGTGGAGATACTGCAGGACCTTGTCACGGCAGACCGTAAGCGCATTGCGGACAAGGACAGCCTCGTACGCTCCAACCGCGAATTTCACCGCCGTCTGTGCCTGGCGTCGCACAACCGCTATCTGGTCGACCAGATCGACCACTTGCGCCTGTCGCTCATCCTGATGGCGGGCACCACGCTGGACACGCCCGAGCGGCGCGAGACGGCGGTTGAAGAACATGCCGCCATTGTTGATGCGATTTCCGAAGGAAACTGTGCGGCCGCGGAAGCTGCCGCCCGTCTTCACATTGCCCATGCGCACAAGACACGGCTGAAGCAGATCTGATCAGGCGTTCACAATCGACCCTGCCGATTGCAGCAACAGAGTGAGCGCCGCAACTGCAAGGACAGTGAAGGTCAGACCCATGCCCGCGACCCGGAATTTCAGCGGCTCCGGCTCCTGACTGACGCTGTAGGCGTGCAGGGCTCTGCCGGCAAGCAGGGCCAGACCTAGAGCCCAGAGCAGCCAGTGGGCAGTTCCTGTCAGCTCCAGTATCAACATCAATACCAGAGCGAGCGGGGCATATTCGGCAAAGTTGCCGTGGGCACGCATGCGTCTTTGCAGCCCGCTATGGCCACCATCCCCCAGGCCGACGCGTTCGCTCTTGCGCACAGCGATGACCCGAATGCTCAGGTAGATGTAAAGCAGCGTTAGAAGACCCGCAAAAAGCGGAGTGATGTAAAGCGCCATATCGCTCCCTTGAAAGAAGAGCCGGCGGCGCAGGGTGTTGCCGCCGGGTATGTTCAGCTTACGACGAGTGAAAAACGGCGGATCAGCATTCGACGATATTGACGGCCAGTCCGCCTTTTGACGTTTCCTTGTACTGCTCCATCATGTCCATGCCGGTCTGGCGCATTGTCTCGATGCAGCCGTCCAGAGGCACGAAATGAGACCCATCGCCGCGAAGCGCCAGAGAGGCCGCCGTCACCGCCTTGACCGCGCCGAGGGCGTTGCGCTCGATGCAGGGAACCTGCACGAGGCCCGCAATCGGATCGCAGGTCATGCCGAGGTGGTGTTCCAGAGCGATTTCCGCTGCATTCTCGATCTGCTCGTTCGTGCCGCCAAGGGCCGCGCAAAGACCGGCGGCGGCCATGGCGGAGGCCGAACCGACTTCTCCCTGGCATCCGACTTCGGCACCTGAGATGGAGGCATTTGCCTTGATAATCCCGCCAACGGCCGCTGCCGTCAGCAGGAAGGTACGGATGCCGGCCTGATCGGCGCCGGAGCAGTGATCGAGATAATAGCGGGTCACGGCGGGAATAACCCCGGCAGCGCCATTGGTCGGCGCTGTCACCACACGTCCCCCTGCTGCGTTCTCCTCATTGACGGCCATCGCGTAAACGCCGAGCCAGTCGACCACGTTGTGCTCGAAACGCGGATTGGTGCGGCCTTCGCGGATGAGCTTCTGATAGATGTCGGCGGCCCGGCGTTTCACCTTCAGGCCACCTGGCAGGATACCGGTCTGGGAGATGCCCCGGTTGATGCAGGAATCCATGGCAGACCACAGCCGGTCGATACCTTCTTCCACTTCTGCCTGAGGTTTGTCGCTGCATTCGTTCTGCAGCTTCATCTCGGCAATGGACAGCTCGGCTTCCCGGCCCATCTCCAGCATCTGCTTCGCGCTGGCAAAGGGGAACGGCACATCCTGTTTGGCCAGTTCGTTGACCGGTTCATTGCTGGTCTTGCGCAGCTCGGATTCGCTCACCACGAAACCGCCGCCAATGGAGTAATAGACGAATGTGTCGACGACCGAGCCCGCTGCATCCAGCAGGTGAAACGTCATGCCGTTGGCATGAAGGTCCAGCGGCGGGCCATAGTCGAAAATGACGTCTCGCGACGGTTCGAAAGCCAGCTCGGGCAGACCGTCTATCTTCAGCCTTTTGGTCTGCTCCAGCTCTTCCAGCATCGGGTCGACCTCATCCGGGTCGATGGAATCCGGCCGCGCCCCGAGCAGTCCGAGGCATACGGCCTTGTCCGTGGCGTGCCCCTTGCCTGTGAAGGCCAGCGACCCATGCAAGGTGACGGTCAGGCGTGTCGCACGGCTTTCCGCACCAGAAAGGCCACGCACCCGGTCAAGGTAGCGCTGAACGGCAACCATCGGCCCAACCGTGTGAGAACTGGACGGCCCGATGCCGATTTTGAAAATGTCGAAGACGCTGATGAACATCTCTTGAACCGCGGTTATTAGATGCACCGGCTACCGGTGCTTTCAGGTCACGCTAACAGATAACGCCCGCCAAGCCGCCATTCAAACGGGCAATTTTGTGTTATTTGCGACATACCGCCGAAACAGACGTTTTCCCGTGCAGCTTCCAACCGGAGCAAATGGTTCGCGGAAACAGTTGTTTGCGAAATGACGCTTTGATAGCGTTCGGCTTCCTTTCAAATGCAACTATCTGAAAAAAGAGCTTCTCATGACCTCGCAGCACCCGGCCGACATCGCAGATGATCTGGCTTCCAAAAAACAGGCGTTTCAGATCCCGGACGGGGTGATCTATCTGGATGGCAATTCGCTGGGTGTGCTGCCGAAACACGTGCCCGATCGCATCGCACAGGTGATCAAGGAAGAATGGGGCAACAGCCTGATCCGGGCCTGGAACACCCATAGCTGGATCGATCTGCCCACCCGCACGGGGGACCGCATCGGCAAGTTGATTGGCGCGCCGGCCGGAACGGTCGTGGCCTGCGACAGCACCTCCATCAATGTGTTCAAGGTGCTCTCCGCGGCCTTGTCCTTGCGGCCGGACCGGAAGGTGATCCTGTCCGACAACGGCAATTTCCCGACGGATCTTTATGTTGCGTCCGGGCTGACCGAGTTGCTCGACAAGGGGTACGAACTGAAGGTCGTCGATCCGGAAGCGGTCAAGGAGGCCATAGGTGAGGACGTCGCGGTGGTGATGCTCACCCAGGTGGATTATCGCACCGGCCGGCTTCATGACATGAAGGACATCACCCGCAAGGCGCATGATGCCGGTGCCCTTGCCATATGGGATCTTGCCCACTCGGCAGGTGCGATCCCGGTTGATCTGAGCGGTGCCGGCGCGGATTTCGCCATCGGATGCGGCTACAAATACCTCAACGGCGGCCCGGGAGCGCCGGCGTTTCTCTACGTCGCCCCCGAGCTTCAGGACAAGGTGACGTCGCCGATGACCGGCTGGATGGGGCATGAGGCGCCGTTCGCGTTTGATCTCGACTATCGTCCCGTATCCGGCATCAACCGGATGACGGTCGGCACCCCGGCCATCCTCGCGCTTTCAAGTCTTCATGCGGCTCTCGATGTGTTCGAAGATGTCGACATGGCGAACATCCGCCGCAAGTCCGTGTCGCTCAGCGAATTGTTCATCGCCGAAGTCGAGGACAAATGTCCGCAATTGAAGCTTGCAAGCCCGCGCGACCCGGAGGCCCGCGGCAGTCAGGTGTCGTTCCGTTTCGCGGAAGGTTACGCCGTCATGCAGGCGCTGATCAGCCGGGGCGTGATCGGCGACTTCCGGGCACCGGACGTCATGCGCTTCGGCTTCACACCGCTTTACCTGTCGCATCAGGACATTGTCGATGCGGTCGGCATTCTGAAAGACATTCTGGAGACGGAAAGCTGGAACCGGCCGGAGTTCAAGACCCGCGCGAAGGTTACATAGCCGCGGCGCGGACCTGGGCCTGAAGCATGTCGATGAATTGCTCTTCCGGGACCGGCCTGGAATAAAGGAAGCCCTGGAAGAGGTTGCAGCCATTTTCCGACAGCCAGCTTCGTTGCTCGATGGTTTCCACCCCTTCGGCAACGACGCTGGCATCAAGTGCGGAGGCCAGCGACAGGATCAGCCGGACGATGGCTCCACCCGTGGCGATGTCGTTCATGAACATCCGGTCGATCTTGATGCCGTCGATCGGATAGTTGTGCAGATAGGCCAGGTTCGAATAGCCGGTGCCGAAATCGTCAATGACGATCCGGTAGCCGGCCGCCTTGAGCTTCATCAGGGTCTCATAGGCATGCGGAATATCGCCAAGCAGAACGCTTTCGGTGATTTCCAGAGAGATTTCGCTCGCGTTGCAGGCCTTTTCCTTCGGCAGGTTCTCCATGCAGGTAAGGAATTTCGGGTCAGACAACTGCTTGGGGGAAACATTCATCGACAGTGGAACGGAAACATCGAGCAGCTTGAGCCGGGACTGCATATCCGCGACGTTGCGGCTGACCCAGGTGCCGATCTCGTTGATGAGACCTGTTTCCTCGGCAACCGATATAAAGTCGTCAGGGCCGACCAACCCCTTTTCGGGGTGCTGCCAGCGCAGCAGCGCCTCGGCGCCGACAATCCGCTGGCTACGGGTACAGGCGATCGGCTGATAATAAAGGAGGAACTCATTCGCGCGGATCGCGCGTTCAAGATCCTTCTTCAGGGACAGGTGCTTGTCCCGAAGCTTGCGCATGAATTCCTTGTAGCGGACGCATTTGTGCTTGCGATCCGACTTGGCCTGGTAAAGCGCAAGGTCCGCATGACGCATGAGCTCATCGATATCGCTGCCGTCCATGGGATAATGGACGTAGCCGATGCTCAGCCCGACATGTCGGGGTTTGCCTTCAATCATTTGCGGCGTGGCAAAGGCCTGCAGAAGGGCCTGGCCGAACCAGTCCGGGCGCGGGCTTTCGGGCGAAGACAGATGGCAAATCAGAAACTCGTCGCCGCCAAGGCGCGCAACGATATCGTTTTGACCCGCCAACTCCTTCAGCCTGGTGGCGACAAGTTGCAAGAGATGGTCGCCTGCCGCATGGCCAAGCGTATCGTTGACCATCTTGAAGTCGTCCAGATCCACAAGATAGAGCGTCGCGATCAGATCGTTTTCCTGCGCTCTCTGCTTCACCTGCATCAGACGCTCTTTCAAGTAGGTCCTGTTCGACAGACCTGTCAGAGCGTCGTGGCTGGCAAGATATTGTGCGCGTTCCTTGGTCTGATGAAGCTCGGTGACGTCGATCTCGCTCAACAGAAAGGCGGGCTTGCCTGACACGGCGTCGTGGCAGCGGCGGATAGTGATTTCGTGCCAGCGCAAACCGTCGCATGTGAGCACTTCCGCCACGAATTTGGTGTTGGCCTTGTCGCTCAGCACACTCATCACCTTCCGGGCGAGAGCCTTGTCGATGAAATGATCCCACAAGGTGCACTCAAGATCGGTGCAGGCGGCCCTGGCAGCCGTGTTGCGATACAGCGGGTGTCCATCTTCGGAGAAAAGCGAAATCATCACCGTGGTATGCATCAGCGCTTCGGCGCTGCGCAGCGTTTCCGGCTGTTGCTCGTGATGCGGGCGGCCTTCGCACAAAAGCGCCATGCGCCCGTCATTCAGCCGGATGCCGCTCATGACGACTTGCAGAACCTCCGCCTTGCCCTTTGGGTAGAGGGTCCAGATCTCCGAAAAGCTCACATCGTGTTTGGTGAAGTCCTGCTGGTACTGGCGCAGACGTTGTGCCACGGAATGCGACATGTCCGAGCCCATGTCGCGTGACCGCAATTCTTCCAGTGAATCGGCACCGGTAAATTCTAGCGCCTTGCGATTGGCCCAGAGAATACATTTTTCATCGAAATCGAAAACCCAGATGCCGGTGTCGAGACGGTCGTAAATAGAAAAGATCAGATCCTGATCCACCTTGCCGTCTGCAGGAATAAAGGTAGGGGACGCTTTCTTTTGCTCGGTTACCCGCTGCGTCTGGGAAAGGTCGGACATATGTGACAGGGTCGTTCTCCAGGGTGAACGCAATCAACATCAGATCTTTTGACGGCTCAGGCCATCGGTTCGTGTCCGGCAACGTGACTTCGTGACTCTGCTTAAGTGTATGGAACGCGAATAAATCATTCAATTTAAAATCGAAAAAATCGCTGACAAACTTAACGCGATATGCTGACGCTTTCTGTTCCTGATTGTAGTTGCCTGCCGGTTGAAAACAGACATAGCAAGTTCACGAACTGCTTTTTGCGAGAATTTACATACGGTTACTGGTGTTTTCGATGTCGGGAAAAGGTATTTCCCGAAAGGGTTGTGGCGGTTGCCGATTTCTCGCAAATGTATTCATTCCGTAGTAAAACACTTGAACGCCATGATTGTTTCCCAACGTTCGAAACGTTGCAAATGATTCCAGCAGGATAGGTAATGTGACGGATCTCTTTGACATCACGCCGCCGGTACGGCCGGGAATTGCGGTTTATCCAGGCGATGCGCCCTACCGCAGATCATGGACAGCGAGGATCTCGGCAGACAGTCCGGTGAACGTTGGCGAGTTCTCCATGTCAAGCCATTGCGGTGCCCATGCCGATGCACCGCTGCACTACGATGCAAACGGACGCTCGATCGACCAGATCGACCTGCACGAGTTCATCGGTCCGGCGCGACTTCTTGAGTCGCGCGGACCCGGTCCGCTCTGCCAGCCCGCAGACCTGGAGGCTTCACTGGAGGACTGTCCGCCGCGCGTGCTTGTGCGGCTCGCCGATGAGCGGGACGTGACGGTTTGGCCTGAGGGGTTCAGGGCTCTGGCGCCGGAAACAATGACCCTGCTGGCGGACAAGGGGGTGAAGCTGATTGGTGTAGATGTGCCCTCAGTCGATCCGGATACTTCCGAAAACTTGCCCAGTCACAGGATTGCATGTTCCCGTGACATGCTCATTCTGGAAAATCTTGCTCTTTCTGCGGTGGAACCCGGTGATTATGAGTTGATTGCGCTGCCAATGAAGTTAGAAGGTCTGGACGCCTCGCCGGTTCGGGCCATTTTGCGCCCGCTCCGCTAATCCCGGGAAACGGGAGTGCGCGGCGGAGAATTAAGAAAAAGGCTGACCGTGGGGAGCGGCAAGGAGCGTGAATGCTGGAGCTTGATCAGCTCGTGATGGATTTTAGCGGATTCAGGGCGGTGAATGGCTGCTCGTTCCGTGTCGATGAAGGCAGTATTACCGGCTTGATTGGCCCGAACGGGGCCGGCAAGACAACGCTTTTCAACATGATCGCAGGGGCGCTGCAGCCGACAAGCGGCCGGATCCGGTTTCTGGGGGAGGATGTCACCAACCTGGCCAGCCATGAGCTGTTCCATAAGGGACTGGTGCGGACCTTTCAGATCCCCCATGAATTTCACAAGCTGACGACCCTGGAGAACCTGATGATGGTGCCGCCGGCGCAGCCGGGTGAAAGCCTGTTTTCCAATTGGTTCGCCTGGGGGCGGGTGAAAGCGGCCGAAGCCGAGGTCGAGAAAAAGGCATACGAAACCCTGGCGTTTCTGGAACTGAGCCACGTGGCGCACGAGCTGGCCGGCAATCTGTCCGGCGGCCAGAAGAAGCTTCTGGAACTGGGTCGCACCATGATGACGGATGCCAAGCTTGTGCTGCTGGATGAACCGGCGGCCGGCGTCAACCGCACGCTTTTGCGCAAGCTCGAAACCAAGATCGAGATCCTGAACAAGGAGCGTGGCTACACGTTCATCCTGATCGAACACGATATGGAAATGATCGAGAAACTCTGCGATCCCGTCGTGTGCATGGCCGAGGGCCGGGTGCTGATCCAGGGCGACTTCCAGACCGTGCGGTCCAATCCGCAGGTGCTGGAAGCCTATCTGGGCGAGACCACGGGAGATGCCGCATGACAGCGCTTCTTTCCATGGAGGGTATCACCGGGGGCTACGGTGACGCCGACATTCTTGAGGACGTTTCCCTGCATGTGGACCCGGACGAGATCGTCGTCATTGTCGGCCCGAATGGTGCGGGCAAGTCCACGGCCATGAAATCCGTTTTCGGCCTGCTGACCATTCGCGCCGGCCGCATGCTGTTCGACGGTGACGACATTACCGTGTGGGCGCCCAACCGCATTGTCCAGCGCGGGATCTGCTACGTGCCGCAGGTCGACAACATCTTCCGTGAGATGTCGATCCACGAGAATCTGGAAATGGGCGGGTTCCTGAAAAAGGGTGACCTCAGCGCAGCCTATGACCGGGTCTACACCCTGTTTCCGGACCTGAAGGAGCGCCGCAAGACGCTTGCCGGCTCCCTGTCGGGCGGGCAGCGCCAGATGGTGGCCATGGGCCGGGCCTTGATGCTCGACCCGAAGCTTCTTCTTCTTGATGAGCCGACCGCCGGGCTTTCGCCCAAATACATGGAACAGATCTTCCAGATCTGCCGGGATGTGCGTGACACGGGTGTCGCCATTCTTCTGGTGGAGCAGCATGCCAAGCAGGCACTTGCCTTTGCGGACCGGGGCTACGTTCTGGCCGCCGGCAAGAACCGCCACGAAGGCAGCGGAGCCGATCTTCTGGCCGACCGTGAAGTCGCCGAAATGTTCCTGGGGGGCTGAGCGGTATGGAATTTCTGGAACTCATCAATTTCTACGTCATTCCGGGCATCGTGCTCGGCTCGATCTATGCGCTCGGCGCCGTTGGCATCACGCTGATCTTCGCCATTTTGCGCTATGCCCATCTGGCGCATGGCGACCTGGCGACGCTTGGCGCCTTCATTGCGCTGGCAGTTGTCACCGGCCTTGGCGTTTCGCCGCTGCTGGCCCTGCCGATTGCCATTATCGCAACCGCCGCCGTTGCTGTCGGCATCGACAAGGTGTTCTACGAACATCTGCGCGAACGGCCGAAAATCGTCACCGTGATGGCCTCTCTGGGTATCGCCCTGATGATCCGTGCCGTGGTGCAGGTGGTCTGGGGTGTCGATACCGAAACCTATTCGCGTGGTATTGTCCGTCCGGAAAACTATTTCGGCCTGCGCATCCGCGACCGCGAAATCCTGACGTTCATTGCCATGATCGTGCTCGTCGGCGGGCTGCAGCTGTTCCTGACGCGCTCCAAATGGGGCAAGGCGATGCGTGCCATGTCGGACAACCCAAATCTCGCTTTGCTTTCGGGCATCGACAACAAGAAGGTCGTGATGCTCACCTGGATAATTGCCGGTGGTCTTTGTGCGGCCTCCGGCGTCTTTCTCGGGCTCAATACGGAGCTGAAGTCGATGATGGGCTGGCAGATGTTGCTGCCGATGTTCGCCGCGGCCATTCTGGGCGGGGTCGGCCGGATCGAGGGCGCCGTGCTTGGCGGGCTCATCGTCGGCATTGCCGAAGAGCTGTCGGTGCTGGTGATCCCGAGCGAGTACAAGGCCGCGATGGCCTTCGCCATCCTGTTGTTCATGCTGCTTGTGCGGCCCACCGGGCTGCTCAAGGGTAAAGTGCTGTAAGGGGAGGTAGAGAAAATGGAATATCTCGGTCTTCTCAACTACGCCATCTTCATGGCGATCTTCATCGGCATTTATGCCTTGCTGGCGCTTGGGCTGAACATTCAGTGGGGCTTTGCGGGCCTTTTCAATGCAGGCATCGCCGGATTTTTCGCGGTTGGCGCCTATACGTCCGCCGTGCTGACGACGGAATATGCCGACGGGCGCATCGGCGGCTTCGAGATGCCGTTCTTCGTCGGCTGGATCGGTGCGATGCTTGCCGCTGCGCTGGTGGCATGGCCCATCGGCAAGATCTGTCTGCGGTTCCGCTCCGACTATCTGGCGATTGCCTCCATCGGCATTGCGGAAATCATTCGTCTGGTGGTCAAGTCCGAAGCGGTGCTGACCAATGGCGCGCGTGGCATCTCCGGCATTCCGCGTCCGGCGACAGAGTTTCCGTCCCTGGCGCAGGAAACCGCCTATCTGGCATCGCAGGCAGCTTATCTTGCCATCGTGGTCGTTGTGCTGGTGGCTGCCTATGTGCTGGTGGAACGTCAGTTCAACGCCCCCTGGGGCCGTATGATGCGCGCCATTCGCGACAATGAAGGCGCGGCCAAGGCCATGGGCAAGGATGTCGAGTTCCGCCGCCTGCAGGCCTTCATCTTCGGCTCGGCGCTGATGGGCCTGGGCGGAGCGCTGTTTGCGCATTTCAACCGCTCCATCACCCCGGAAGCCATCGACCCGATGGTGGCAACCTTTCTGGTCTGGATCATGCTGATCCTGGGCGGCAGCGGCAACAACCGTGGGGCCATTCTGGGGGCGGCGGTGGTCTGGATCATCTGGTCCATGTCGGAAATTGCCACCGACCGGCTGCCCACGGAATACGCGATCCAGGCGAAATACATCCGTCTGTTCCTGATCGGTCTGATGCTGCAGCTTGTGCTACGCTTCCGTCCCGAAGGCCTGCTGCCGGAGCCTCTGAGAGGCGACCGGCGCGCAAAGAGATCCGGTGCGGATCACACCTAGATCCGTTCCTCAGGCTAGCTTTCCGTTTCGGGAGGCCGAGCCTCGAAAAACCAAAGCCCCGGCGAAGACCGGACTATTGAGGAGGTACTTTGATGAAAACCAAGATTCTCGCACTCGCTGCCGGTCTGATGACCGCAACCGCGCTGGCGTCCGTACCGGCAAAGGCCGACGTCAAGATCGGCTTGCTCGGCGGCATTTCCGGCCCGATCGCAGCCATGGCTCCGGCCATGATCGATGCAGCACAGCTCGCTTTCCAGCAGGTCAACGAGCAAGGCGGTATCGGCGATGGCGAACAGCTGGTCGGTGTTGTCGGCGACAGTGCCTGTAACCCGCAGAACGGCACCGACGCCGCAACCAAGGCCGTCAACATCGAAGGTGTCATCGGCGTTGTCGGCCCGCACTGCTCGGGTGCGGTGCTGGCCGCTGCCGGTTCGGTCACCATCCCGGCCGGTATCACCATGATCACGCCGTCCGGCACGTCGCCGGAAATCACCACGCTCGATGACAAGGGCACCGTCTTCCGCACCGTGCCGTCCGATGACTATCAGGGCCGTGCGCTGGCACGTACCCTGAAGGATCAAGGCTACGAGAAGGTCGCTGTTGCTTACCTCAACAACGACTATGGCACCGGTCTTGCCAACGCGTTCAAGGCGGAATTCGTCGATGAACTCGGCGGCGAAGTCACCCAGTTCGCAGCGCACGAAGAAGGCAAGGCCTCCTATCGTTCCAACCTGGCCGAACTTGCCAAGGGCGACGCTGACACGCTGGTGATCTTCGACTACGGCGATGGCACCGGCCTCACCATTCTGCGTCAGGCTCTGGAAAACGGGTTCTTTGACAAGTTCGTCGGCGGCGACGGCATGAAGTCCGAAGCGGTGATCAACGAACTGGGCGTCGAAAACCTCGGCACCTTCGTGGCGTCTTCTCCGGTTGGCGAACAGTCCGCTTCGCTCGATATCTTCAACGAAGATTTCAAGAACATCGGCGGCGATCCGGATGCGATCTTTGCCACCACGTCTTATGACGCGGCGTTCCTGCTGGCACTGGCGGTCGAAAAGGCCGGCGGCAAGAAGGAAGATGTTGCAGCGGCCATGGCCGAAGTCTCCAACGGCGAAGGCGAACCGATCCGTCCGGGCGAGTGGAAGAAGGCCAAGGAACTGATCGCAGCCGGCAAGGCCATCGACTACAAGGGCGCAGCCGGCGACCAGAACTTCGACGCCAATGGCGACGTTCCGGGCACCTACGCCCTGTGGGAAGTCGGCACCAACGGCTTCGAAGTCCTGACCGAAATGAAATAAACGACTTCACAAGAAGTGTTTGAATGAAACCGGCGGCTCTAAAGGGCCGCCGGTTTTTTGGTTTGAGAAGCCATGCAATCCTCCATCGCGGTCATTCCGGACAAGTGAAGCAGAGCCGAAAGCAGATCCGGAATCCAGACATATTTCGCGCGTAAGCGTGGCTGGTTCTCTTTCTTTTCAAGAAGTGTTCGCTCACGCTCACGCTTATGTGCTGGGTTCCGGATCGGTGCGCAGCTTTGGCTGCACTTGTCCGGAATGACGGAGGAGCAGAGAAAACAAACTGAGGTCTCCCTTACCCCGTCCCGATTTTCCCGCTATACACCTCGCCATGCGTGATCTGGATGTTCTTGTGCTTGGTGGTGGTGCCGCCGGGTTGATGTGTGCGATTGAGGCGGCGAAGCGTGGGCGCAAGGTGCTCGTGGTCGACCATGCCGGGAAACCGGCGGAGAAGATCCGCATTTCCGGCGGGGGGCGCTGCAACTTTACCAACATCCATTGTTCGCCGGCTAATTTTCTGTCGCAGAACCCCAGGTTCTGTGTCTCGGCGCTGAAGCGCTACACCCAGCAGGACTTCCTGAAACTGGTCGAAAAGCACCGGATTTCCTGGCACGAAAAAACACTCGGCCAGCTCTTTTGCGACGACAGCGCCAGGGACATCATCCGCATGCTGCTCGCCGAGTTGGAAGCGGCCGGGGGCACCTTGCAGCTGGAGACGGAAATCAAGGCGATTGAAAAACCGGACGACCGGTTCTCCGTCTCAACCTCCAAGGGGCCGTTGCGAGCAGCATCGCTTGTGGTGGCGACCGGCGGGCCGTCGATCCCGAAGATGGGCGCGACCGGCTTCGGGTACGATCTGGCCAGGCGCTTCGGCCACAATGTCATTGCCCCGCGCGCGGCGCTGGTGCCTCTGACCTTTTCCGATGCCAACAAGGAGCTGTGCGGCCGGCTTGCCGGGATTTCGGTGGATGCGGTCGTTTCCTTTCAAAAGACATCGTTTCGCGAAGGCCTGCTCTTCACCCACCGGGGTCTGTCCGGTCCGTCGGTGCTGCAGATCTCGTCCTACTGGCAGGAGGGCAAGCCGATCTCGGTGAACCTGTCTCCGGAGGCCGATGTTTTCGAAGCCTTGCGAGGCGCCCGCAAGGACAACCCGAAACAGGACCTGAAGACGGCGCTCGGCGGACTGCTGCCCAACCGGCTGGCCGATGAACTGTCGCAGGCTTTTACCCTGAAAGGCCGCCTTGCTGACCAGTCGGACAAAGTTCTGCGCCGGGCGGCCGAACAGTTGAACCACTGGCAGCTCACACCGGTCGGCACCGAGGGGTATCGCACGGCGGAGGTTACCCTGGGCGGGGTCGACACGAAGGAACTCTCCTCCAAGACCATGGAGAGCACGAAGGTGCCCGGGCTCTATTTCATTGGCGAGGTGGTCGACGTCACTGGCCATCTGGGCGGCTTCAATTTTCAGTGGGCCTGGTCGTCGGGCCATGCCGCCGGTCAGGTGGCCTGACAGCGTATCCTTTCGGGGAAGAGATTTGCGCGGCGCAGCATTTTTTGATGACCGCCCCTCAGAGCCGGGTATAGTGGCCCGAAAGAAGGTTTGGCTCCAGGCCGTCCTTTCGCCGTGACCGTGTTGTTCCTTTTCCTGAGAAGGTGCTTCAGGGCTGTCTCGAAGGATGGGCGGCAAACGCCGGAACACGCGGCCCGTTCTTCAGCATCGGCCTGGTGGTCCGCGCGGAGACGAGCAAAGGGCTGCGCCTGGGTGAAAGAGAGCGGCTTGTGGTTGTCGTTCGGGGGGATGAATGAAGCGCGTAACCATTCACGATGTGGCCGAAACGGCTGGCGTCAGCCTGGCGACTGTTGACCGTGTGCTGAACGGCCGGCCGGGGGTGCGCAAGGTCACCATCGAAAAGGTGCGGCAGGCGGTCGATGCGCTGAATTACAAGCCGGATGTCTTTGCCGCGGGTCTTGCCAAGAAACGGGTCTATCGTCTGCACTTCCTCATTCCCAATGGCCCGAACGCCTTCATGGAAGACCTGACCCGCGAAGCGCTGTCTCACGCCGAAACCATGAGCGCCGACCGCATGCATGTGCATGTGGAGCCTATCGACGCCTTCGACGGCCACCGGGTGGCCGGCACGCTGGCGATCCTCGATCGGTCGCAGTGCGACGGTGTCGCGGTCGTCGCGCCTGTGTTTCCCGAAGTTCAGGCCGCCATCGACCGGCTGCAGGACCGGGGCGTGCCCGTGGTCACGCTGGTTTCCGATCATCCGTCCTCTTCCCGCCGGCATTTCGTCGGTATCGACAATGTGGCCGCCGGGCGCACCGCCGGGCGGTTGCTCGGCCGTTTCCTGCCCAGGGTGCCGGCCAAGATAGGGATCATTGCAGGCTCACTCGGCCTTCGCGACCACGCCGAGCGCTATCAGGGCTGCCGGGATGTCATCGAAAAAGACTTTCCTCATCTGGAATTGTTGAAGGTGCGTGAGGGCAGGGACGATAACGCCCGCAACGCCGACCTGATGCGAAAGCTCCTGGCAGAACATCCGGATCTTGCCGGGCTTTACAATATCGGCGCGGGCAACAGGGGCACGATTGCGGCCCTGAAGGAAAGCGGCCGTAGTCAGGACATTGTCTTTGTCGGTCACGAGTTGACGCCCTACACGCGTGAAGCGTTGCTGGACGATGTGCTTGATGCCGTGATTGCCCAGGACCCCGGACACGAAATCCGCAGCGCTATCCGTGTGTTGAAGGCGCTCTGCGACGGCGCTGCGATCATCGAAGGGCAAGAACGTATCGGCATTGATGTGTTTATGAAGGACAATCTGCCCGGCGATCTGGAGCCTTCCGCACCCGCCGGGCAGCCTGCCTGAAGGCGTTGTCAGCGCAGCTTTTGGCCGATTCTGGCAAAAAGTCTCCTCCTACATTCAAATTTTGAATTGACCTTTCAGGGCGCGCGCCTCATATCTAATGCATGCGTTTGACACAACAGACAAACTATGCCGTTCGCGCGCTGATGTACTGCGCCGTGAACCCCGACAAACCGAGCAAGGTCGCGGATATCGCGGCCAGCTTTGACATGTCTGAAACCCACTTGTTCAAGATCATGAAAGTCCTGGTCGATGCAAATCTGATCAAGACCATTCGTGGCCGGAACGGCGGGGTCATGCTGGCACGCCCGGCAGAGAATATTTCGGTAGGCGAGGTCGTCCGCGCCGCTGAAGAGAGCTTCCTGCTTGCGGAATGTTTCGACAGCGGCCGCAAGGATTGCCCGCTCATCATGTCCTGCGGCTTCAACGGCCTGCTGCATGAGGCGCTGGAAGCGTTCATGGAAGTGCTGGACGGCAAATCGATTGCCGACCTATCGGAAGACCGCTTCGGCATGCGCGATCTCCTGAAGATCGATATGACCAAGACTCCGATCGCGGCCAACGCGTAAGGGTTTCCCGGCACGTCAAGATTTCGAAGGCGCCACCAACCGGTCGGCGCCTTTTTTGTTTGGGCTAGGGGAAGTTCAGCGAGTGATGGCCCGGGTCGCCGGCTGGAAGAGAGGCCTCTGGCGCAAGGAGAAGCTGACGCAGGCTCTCGCTGCGGGTCGATCTGTTTCAGCATGTCGGGGAAAGGTCGGTCACGGCACGCATCATGCGCGGGCGGGGACTTAAGAAAAGGCCGGGCTGGCTTGCCGCTGAGGGAGAGGAGAGGGCGGTTGGCTGGCCTGGCATTTGTCACTCCGGTCTCCCGGAGGGCCTGTCTAGTCCGAAACCAGAGGACGCGATTTCCGGTTCCGTTTCGATCAGGCATTGCCTTGATAGGAAAACTTGAGTATGAGTGTCAAGTATAAAGTTGAGTTGGAAACTCATCTTTTAATTTCGATGTCCCACTGCTCCTTTAACAAGCTGAAATTTGACCAGTTTCAGGAGCGAAAAAAGGCCAAGGACCGAATGCGCGCTATGACACCGACCGCCAACAGCCAGAAGCACCGCCTCTCCCTGGGTTCCAGCAGCCGCGCCTCGCGCGCCTTTGCGGCAAAGCCGCCACGCGAGACGAAATCGGAACTCGATACCCGCGACCTGTTCAGCGGTCAGCGCCAGATCGAGATCCGCCACAACAACGAAACCTACCGTCTGTCCATCACCAAGCAGGGCAAACTGATTTTGACGAAGTGATTTTCCCGGCCGTGGTCCCTTCCCCCTTGTGGGGAAGGGTTGGGGAAGGGGCTGAACCGCGATGCCTCTCAGCAAGGACCTCCACCGCTCCTCGCTCCCACAAAAGTGGAGGGCGACGCGCGTGGCGTACCAGTCACTCCAGGTAAAATTGGTCGAACTCAGGCTCCGAAAATCGCCACAGGTTTGCCGACACCGCGCAGGGCGTGTTCGCCCATGGCGCTCAGGTCGGTCTGAAGGTCGCCGGACAGAGCGTTCCGCACAGGTTCTGTCAGAAGCAGAGCGCGACCGAGGGGCTTGCAAAGGGATTCCACGCGGCTGGTCTCATTGACCGCGCGTCCAATCACGGTGAAGTCGAGCCGTTCTTCGCCGCCAACATTGCCGAAAAAGACTTCTCCCCTATGAAGGCCAATACCGATCTTCAGCGGATGCCAGTAAACCGGATCCGGAAGCTCTTCGGGCGGATTGCGGTTCAACGCGTCGATAGCCTTAAGTGCTGCCTTGGCAGCCTTCATCGCCGCATTGGCTGCTGCCTTTTCGCCGAGTGTTTTCTGATCGAACACGGCAAGAATGCCGTCGCCCATGAACTTCAGGATATCCCCACCGTGGTTGAGCACGGCATCCGACACCCGGTCGAAATAGGCATTGAGAATTGAGGTGACTTCCGGCCCGCTGAGCCTGTCGGCCAGTTGGGTGAAGCCGCGCATGTCGGCCATGAAGACAACGGCCGTGATCGCCTCACCGTCGCCGCGCTTGATCTCACCGTCCAGCACGCGCTGCCCTGCAATGGGTCCGAGGTAGGTCTCGGCAACATTGCGGGCAATCCGCTGGACGATGTGGCGCTCGATATGGAGTGCCAGCAGATCGATCAGGTTGCGGATCGGATCTTTTTCCTCCGGCAACCAGCCTCCTGGCTTGCGGGTCGCCAGGGTCATGGCATTGTGTTTTTCGTGCGAGGAACTGAGCGGCAAGGCGATATAGGCCGTGTAACCCTGATCGGCGAGTTCACGCATCAAGGGTGCGGAATTCGCGCCCTCGTCACTTTCCAGATCGACCCTGATGATCTGGCCTTCGTTTATGACGTGAGACAGCGGATTGCGGGTGAAGGCTTCAGATTTTGACGCATTTGCGTCTGCGGCCACCTCGTCGCAGAACTTGTCCTGGCTGTTCCACACCCAGGAAAAGCCGACGACGCGGGGATGAAGCGTCCCGATGTGCAGCGTTGCCCGGTCAAAGGCAATGCCGGCGGCCTTGCAGCGCCACATGAACTCCTCGAACATCAGCATGACATTGTCGATCCGTGTTGCCTCGTGCAGCAACCACGAATTCAGTTGCTCGATACTGAGTGTTTCCGGCGCACAGGAAGGCCCCCGCCGGGAGCGGGCAATCAGATAGACATGGGGCGCATAGCTGCGCGGGGCGGGATCCAGGAAAGCTTTGTTCATCGGGGCTCCGTGACACGGATTAAACTAATATCTCGGGCGCCGACGATCAAAATTCAATCGGCAAAATACCGATTGGTAGAAAATGCGTTCGCACGACTCGGGAGAAACGGGCGAACGGGAGAACGCCAAGATTGATGTATCCTTCGAGACAGAGCTGCGCGCTTCCTCAGGATGAGGTTGGATTATGGCACACACTGGCTGACCTTCAGCACATTCTTCTTAACCTGAGGAGCCGCGTTTGCGGCTCCCCGGAGGAGAGGGCTGAGTCAAAGGGTTGGCAAGGTGCCGCGTTAAAACGCCGCCTCGACACCACCCATTTCCACGTAAACGCTCTTGGTCTGGCTGTAGTATTCGATTGCCGCATGGCCGTTTTCGCGGCCGATGCCCGACTTCTTGTAGCCGCCGAAAGGCATTTCGATCGGGGTCAGGTTGTAGGTGTTGATCCAGCACGTGCCGGCCTGCAGTTGGTCGATCACCCGGTGTGCCCGCTGAATGTCCTTGGTGAAAACGCCTGCGGCAAGACCAAATTCCGTGTCATTGGCGCGTGCGACGACATCGTCCTCATCCGTGAAGTCGAGAACGCTCAGCACCGGGCCGAAAATCTCCTCGCGGGCAATGCGCATGTCGTCCTTCACGTCGGCAAAGACGGTGGGCTGCACGAAATAGCCATCCGGGAAGCTGGAGACCGAGGCCGTGCCGCCGCCACAGACCAGACGCGCGCCTTCTTCCTGGCCGATCTGCATGTAGTGGAGCACCTTGTCGAGATGCTGTTTGGAAACCAGCGGGCCGATGTTGGTTTCCTCGTCCAAGGGATCACCCAGCACCGCTTTGGCCGTGCGTTCCGCCAGCCGCTTCAGGAAGGCTTCCTTGATTGCTTCGTGAACGAACACACGCGTGCCGTTGGAGCAGATCTGACCGGTTGAGTAGAAGTTGGCGTTGATGGCGGCGGAAACGGCGTTTTCAATATCCGCGTCGTCAAAGACGATCAGCGGCGACTTGCCGCCAAGTTCCAGCGTTGTCTTCTTCAGGTGTTCGCCCGCAAGCGCTGCCACCTTTGCACCCGTGGGAACGGAGCCGGTGAGGGAAATCTTGGCGATGGCCGGGTGGGCCACCAGCTTCGCGCCGACGTCGCCAAAGCCCTGCAACACGTTGAAGACGCCGTCCGGCAGACCGGCTTCGGTAAAGGCTTCCGCCAGCTTCAGGGCGCTCAGCGGGGTGACTTCCGACGGCTTGAAGATCATGGCGTTGCCGCAAACAAGGGCCGGGGCGGATTTCCAGCACGCGATCTGGATCGGATAGTTCCAGGCGCCGATGCCGAAGCAGATGCCGAGCGGTTCGCGCTTGGTATAGGCGAAGGAGCCGCCCAGATCGATGTGCTCGCCGGTGAGTGTCGCCGCCAGGCCGCCGAAATACTCCAGGCAGTCGGCCCCGGAGGCAGCGTCAGCGATGAGGGTTTCCTGCAAGGGTTTGCCGGTGTCCAGCGTTTCCAGAATGGAAAGGTCCCGGTTTTTCTCGCGCAGGATCTCTGCCGTCCGGCGCAGCACGCGGCCGCGCTCGACAGGAGGCGTTGCCGCCCAGATCTTCTGACCCTCGCGGGCGGAACGGATGGCTGCTTCGATCACCGCATCGTCGGCGGCGTAAAGCCGGGCAATCGCTTCACCGGTTGCAGGATACAGCGAGTCGAAAGGTGTGCCGCTCTGGCTCTCGGCATATGAGCCGCCGACATAATGGGACGCTTGCGGTTGGGCGCGCATGGGTTGGCTCCTTGATTTGTGTCTGCCCTGGTTTGTCAGTGATCTGCTGTGCCAGAGGTCAGCGTTGGCTTGTTTCCCACTCCGGGTGGATCCACGGTTCCTGGTTTGACGCGGGAAGCGGGGTTTTGCCCAGAATATGGTCCGATGCCTTTTCCCCGACCATAATCGAGGGCGCATTCAGATTGCCATTGGTGATTTGCGGAAAGATGGAACTGTCGGCGACACGCAGGCCATCGACACCGATGACCCGGCATTCCGGATCGACCACGGCCATGGCATCGTCCTTGGCCCCCATCCGGCAGGTGCCACAGGGGTGATAGGCGCTTTCCACGTGTTCGCGAATGAAGCCGTCGAGCTCCTCATCGCTTTGCACTTTATCTCCCGGCTGGATCTCCTTGCCGCGATAGGGAGCAAAGGCTTCCTGGCCGAAGATCTCGCGGGTCAGACGAATGCTGGTCCGGAAGTCTTCCCAGTCGTCTTCGTGAGACATGTAGTTGAACAGGATCGACGGCTTGGCCTTGGGATCGCTGGAGGTCAGCTTGATCCGGCCGCGCGACTTGGACCGCATCGGCCCGACGTGGGCCTGGAAGCCATGGCCTTCCGCGGCGGCCTGGCCGTCGTAACGCACGGCGAAGGGCAGGAAGTGATACTGGATGTCCGGATATTTCACGCCAGCCTTGGAGCGGATGAAGGCGCAGCTCTCGAACTGGTTCGAGGCGCCGAGACCCTGTTTCAGGAACAGCCACTGCGCCCCGATCACCGCCTTGGAGATGAGGTTCCAGTGTTTGTAGAGCGTGATCGGCTGGGTGCAGGCCTGCTGAAGATAAAGCTCCAGATGGTCCTGAAGGTTGGCGCCAACGCCGGGCCGGTCGGCCACGACATCGATCCCCATTTCAGCCAGATGTGCCGCCGGGCCGATGCCCGACTGCATCAGGATCTTCGGCGAGTTGATAGAGGAAGCCGACAGGATCACCTCGCGGGCGGCCCTGGCTTCGCGGACCTCACTGCCGGTTTCGAATTCCACGCCGACTGCGCGATTGTCCTCGATCAGGACCCGGCGCACCAGGGCGCCCTTCACCAGGGTCAGGTTGCCACGTTTGAGGGCCGGTTTCAGATAGGCGTTGGCGGCGGACCAGCGGCGGCCGCGATGGACCGTCATTTCCATGTCGCCGAAGCCTTCCTGACGTTCACCGTTGTAGTCGGCGGTCACGCCATATCCGGCTTGTTCGCCAGCGGTCTTGAAGGCGTCGAACAGCGGGTTCCACTTCGTGCCGCGTTGGACATGCAGCGGACCTTCGGTCCCGCGCCAGCCCTCCTGGCCACCATGGCTGTGTTCCTGGCGCTTGTAGTAAGGCAATACGTGGCGATAGCCCCAGCCGCTCGCGCCCATCTCTTCCCAGGTGTCGAAGTCGCAGGCGTGGCCACGCACATAGACCATGCCGTTGATGGAAGACGACCCGCCAATAACCTTGCCGCGCGGTGTGGCCAGACGCCGGCCACCGAGGTGCGGTTCCGGCTCGCTGACATAGCCCCAGTCGTAGAGCGGCATGTTCATCGGGTAGGACAGGGCAGCCGGCATCTGAATCAGCGGACCGGCGTCCGTTCCGCCGAATTCCAGCACAAGCACCCTGTTGTTCGGGTCTTCCGACAGGCGATACGCCAGGGCGCAGCCGGCGGATCCTGCCCCGACAATGATGAAGTCGAACTGGTCGCTCATGTTGGTCCTAGTTGCTCAATTCTTGCTGTTGCGCCCTTCGTGGACGGCAATCTGGGTTTCCACATAGTCTTCGACCAGGGCGATGGCGGCCGCGCGGTCGGTCTTGCCGTCGCGCAGCGCTTGCCGGATCCAGACCCCGTCGATCATGGATGCGGTACCCTCGGCAATGCGCCGGGCGTCGTCCTGGGGCATGAAGGCCCGCAGGTTGTGGGTCAGGTTCGAGGCGAGCCTCGCGGCATAGATGTTCAGAAGACGGCTGTTGCTGTCGGTGGTGCGCGACTGGACGTAGAAGGCGAGCCAGGCCGCGATCACCGCCGGGCGAAACTGATCGACCGAAAAGTTGCCGGAAATGATTGCGGAGATCCGTGCACGCGGAGTTTCCGCCTTTCTGAGGTTTTCGCGGATGGCGAGGCCGAGTTCGGTCAGCAGATGGCGCATCGTGGCGGCCAGTAACTGGTCCTTGGAACCGAAATAGTGATGCACAAGTCCGCCGGAGACACCCGCCCGCTTGGCGATCTGCGCCATGGTTACATCGCTGTAGCCACGTTCGTGTATGGCATCGACCGTGGCGTCAATCAGGCTGCGCCGCCGCTCTGCTTCCATTCCGACCTTGGGCATTTCGACCTCCATTACAGGGTGAGAGAAGAATTCAGATCAGCTTTTCGACCGATAGTCTGACGATGGCAAATCCGGCCAAGCACAAATCCGGGTTCCGATCGTCACGGTCATCGTGCAACTGCGTCAAGGCGAAGGACTAGCCTCCCCCACAGCCTTTTCCGGACCCTTGCCTGGTTCATCTCACACTCAGGTTTTATTTTTAATTGATCAATCAATCAATGAAAACTTGCAAATTTTTCCGGTGGATGTTTGGATCTAAGTTAGTCAGGCTGTGGGCAGGGGAAACTGAGGGCGTTAGAACCTGAAAGACACCCTTCGCACCGCAGAAGAACAAGAAATCAGACTTTCCACAGGAGGCATACACATGAAAATTGCAGCGAAACTCGCTGGAGGCCTGGCGCTCGGGCTGATGCTCACGGGAACCGCCTTGGCAAACGATCCGGAAAGCTGCCAGACGGTTCGCTTCTCCGACGTCGGCTGGACCGACATCACGGCAACCACTGCCGCAACCTCAGTCGTGCTGGAAGCACTCGGCTACACGCCGGACGTCAAGCTCCTGTCCGTGCCGGTGACCTATGCGTCGCTCAAGAACAAGGACATCGACGTCTTCCTCGGCAACTGGATGCCGACCATGGAAGGCGACATCAAGAATTACCGTGAGGACGGCTCCGTCGAAACGGTCCGTGCCAATCTGGAAGGCGCGAAATACACGCTGGCCGTTCCGGATTACACCTATGAAAAAGGCCTGAAGAGCTTCCAGGACATCGCCAAGTTCAAGGAGGATCTCGACGGCAAGATCTATGGCATCGAGCCGGGCAACGACGGCAACCGCCTGATCATCGGCATGATCGATGAAAACCTCTTCGGCCTGGAAGGCTTCGAAGTGGTGGAATCCTCCGAGCAGGGCATGCTGGCGCAGGTCGCCCGCGCGAACCGCCGCGACGCGGACATCGTCTTCCTCGGCTGGGAACCGCACCCGATGAACGCCAACTTCAACATGAAGTATCTTGAAGGCGGCGATGACATTTTCGGCCCGAACTACGGCGGCGCAACCGTCTACACCAATGTGCGTGCCGGTTACGTTCAGGAATGCCCGAATGTCGGCAAGCTGCTGGAGAACCTGGAATTCTCGTTGCCGATGGAAAACGAGATCATGGGCGCGATCCTGACCGATGGCGAGGATCCCAACAAGGCGGCAGCCGCCTGGCTGAAGGAGCATCCGGCTACCTTCGAAAACTGGCTCGTCGGCGTGAAGACCTTTGATGGCGGCGACAGCTTCGCAGCCGTCAAGAGCGCTCTTGGACTTTAACGTCTCTTGTGAAGTGAACGCCGTCGCTCGCGACGGCGTTCTTTTTGGTGGCAACAGGTTTCACAAGGGGGCTCACGTTGGAGTGGCTGACTGAAGAAAAGATCCCGATCGGCAGTTGGGCGAAAGCCGGGGTCGATTGGCTTACCGACAACGCTTACTGGTTGTTCGACGGAATTTCCGCCTTCCTCTTGACGATCATCGACGGGATCCTGTGGGTGCTCCAGGCACCGCATCCTCTGGTGATGGTCGCCATTTTCGTCGCGCTGGCCTATTTCGTTCACCGCACAATATCGTTTGCAGCCCTTGTGGCGGTCGCCCTGTTGCTCATCATCAATCAGGGGTACTGGGAAGAGACCACGGAAACCCTGGCCCTGGTCATCGCCTCCACGCTTGTCTGCATGGCTATCGGTGTGCCGACCGGCGTTCTTGCAGCACATCATCCGCGCTTTTACGCGGTTCTGCGTCCCATACTCGATCTGATGCAGACGCTGCCCACCTTTGTTTACCTGATCCCTGCGCTCATTCTGTTTGGGCTCGGCATGGTGCCGGGCCTGATCGCAACGGTGATCTTTTCCATTCCCGCGCCAATCCGGCTCACGCAGCTCGGCGTGTCGTCAACGCCAACCTCGCTCCTGGAAGCCGGCAAGGCGTTCGGAGCGACGAATTCCCAGATGCTCTGGAAAATCGAATTGCCCTACGCCATGCCGCAGATCATGGCGGGGCTGACGCAGACAATCATGCTGTCCCTGTCGATGGTCGTGATCGCCGCGCTTGTTGCTGCCGACGGTCTCGGGGTTCCGGTGCTGCGTGCGCTGAATACGGCAAACGTCGCGCTCGGCTTTGAGGCGGGCGTCTGCATTGTCCTGATCGCCATCGTTCTCGACCGTTTCTTCCGCACACCGTCAGGAGGCAACAAGAAATGAGCGATACAACCATGATGCCTGTCGTCTCCTTCAAGGAAGTCGACATCGTCTTCGGCGAAAAGCCCCGTTCGGCCTTGCCTTTGATTGACGCCGGCAAGACCCGACAGGAAATCCAGGCAGAGACCGGTCAGATTCTGGGTGTTGCCGGTGCCACCTTCGACATCTACGAAGGTGAAGTGATCGTGCTGATGGGCCTGTCGGGCTCGGGCAAGTCGACGCTGCTTCGTGCCGTGAACGGCCTTAACCCGGTCATCCGGGGCGAAGTGCAGGTTCATGACGGCGCACGCTACGTCAATCCCGAAACCTGCCCGGAAAACGACCTGCGCGAACTCCGCCGGCACCGGATAGGCATGGTGTTCCAGCAATTCGGTCTTCTGCCGTGGCGCACGGTGGCGGAGAATGTCGGCTTCGGCCTGGAGCTGGCCGGCATGCCGGCCAAGGAGAGGGCGGCCAAGGTCGAGGCCCAGCTCAAGCTGGTCGGCCTGAACGGCTGGGGCGAAAAGCACGTCCACGAACTTTCCGGCGGCATGCAGCAGCGTGTCGGCCTGGCCCGTGCGTTTGCGACCGATGCACCGCTTCTGCTGATGGATGAACCGTTCTCGGCTCTCGATCCGCTCATCCGCGACAAGCTTCAGGACGAGCTGCTTGATCTGCAGAAGGAACTCAACCGGACGATCATCTTCGTCAGCCACGACCTCGATGAAGCGGCCAAGATCGGTTCGCGCATCGCGATCATGGAAGGCGGGCGCGTCATCCAGCTCGGCACATCGCAGGAGATCGTCAAGTCACCGGCAACAGACTATGTCGCCGAATTCGTCAGCCACATGAACCCGCTGAACGTGCTGCGCGCACGCGACATCATGGTGCCCCCCGGCAGCTTGCCGGGCTCGCTCGCCAGCGGCCTGACCTGCGAAACCGAAGCCTCGGTCCGCGAAGTCGCAAAGCTGAAAAGATCCAGCAAGGATCCCGTTGTCGTGAAGGCAAAAGGCTCCATTGTCGGCGTCATCGGCGAGAAGGAGCTGCTGGACTGCATGGCGTAAGGCATGCGGGGCAAAACGAAGGCGGTTCAACCCGGTGGCCCTCATCCTGAGGAAGCGCGTAAGCGCTGTCTCGAAGGGTGGGCGGCTTGTTCGGTGCGTGCGGCCCATCCTTCGAGACGGACCTGAAGGTCCTCCTCAGGATGAGGACGGATATTAGACTGCGGGCAAGCGTATTAGAGAATTGGCTGCCAAGCCGCAAAACAGAACAAAAAACGGGGCCGCAAGGCCCCGTTTTTCATTGGTCAATCCGCGCCAGCCGTCCGCAGACGGTGGCTGCAGTCTGATACCTTAGAGCAGCTCGAGCTGAGCAGCCTGCTTGCCGCGGCCGCGACGATCGTCTTCTGCGACGAAGGAGATCTTCGCACCTTCGACGGGCGTTCCGATACCGGCCTGCTCGAAAGCGGTGATGTGAACGAAGACGTCCTTGGAGCCGTTTTCCGGAGTGATGAAGCCGAAGCCACGGTCATGGTTGAAGAATTTAATGGTGCCGTTCTCGCGCATGGAGAAACCTTTCCGCAGGTTGGATGCGCCATCCCGTTTCCGGCAGGCGCGGATAAACGAGAAGTCAACAAGAAACGGAAAGCTTGGAAATTCAGAGCAGCGCTTGATGGAGCCCTGCCGAAGTCAGTCTCACCGGGTCTTTCGTCAGTCCCGTACGGCACAACGCGTACCGATGGACAATAATGTAGGTCCAGCCGGGCCCTACGGCAAGCGAAAGATTTTTGCAGTTGCCAAACCGAGGCCATAAAGCCGGTAAATCGTGTTCAGATGACAAAGTGACAGCTTGTGACACCAGTCACAGAGCCCGGCCGGGGGGCGGGTTATCTTCGTTTCATGAGTTGAGGCGGACAGCAGGGCCTCAAGAGACAGGAAGGGATACCGTCATGTTCAAGAAGTTCGCAGTTACCGCCTCCGCGCTGGCTCTCGTTGCTGGCATCACTTTGACCTCTCAGGCAACACCTGCCCATGCCGCCAAGGGTTGGCAGGTCGGCGTCGGCGTCGCCAGCGGTCTCGCCGCCGGTGCAATTCTCGGGTCGGCTCTTTCCCAGCCGCGCTATGTTGCTCCGCCGCCGGCCTATTACCCGGCCCCGCCGGCCTACTATCCGGCTCCGGCCCCGGCCCCGGTCGTCTACCGTCCGGCTCCCTGGAGCCCGGCCTGGTACAACTACTGCAGCCGCAAGTACCGCTCGTTCAACCCGAACACCGGTTACTTCCTGTCCTACTCCGGGCAGTACCGCTTCTGCCAGTAAGGCAGTTCCCGCTTCGCCGGATGCAACCGGCCCGAAAAGGCCACCGGCCACTCCCTGCAAGGTTCTCCTCCCACCTTGCAGGGAGTTTTTTGTTTGGGTGCCATTAGGGCTCTCATGGCCGTCAGGCGAAGGTCCGCAGCCTAGGCGGATATGCGTTTCGCTGCGCGCATCGTGGTTTCAAGCTGATTGAGAAAGCGCGAGCGGTCGGCCTTGGTGAAGCCTGGGCCGCTTTCGCGGATCTCGCCGATTTCCCGCAGATGCGTGTTGAGATCGCGCATGGCAAGGCGGATGCCCATGGCATCCTCGCGGAACGGCTTGCCCGTCGGGCCGATAACAAGAGCGCCGGTTTTCACGCAGCGCGCCGCGAGCGGCACATCGGCGGTCACCACCACATCGCCTGCCACGGCCCGTTCCGCGATCCAGTTGTCGGCTTCATCCGGCCCTTCGGGCACAACCACTCGCTCGATCAGATCGCCTTCGGGAAGCCGCATCCAGCTGTTCGAGACGAATTTGATCTGCACATTGTGGCGCTCGCCCACTCGCACGGCTTCGTCCTTGACCGGGCAGGCGTCTGCATCAATGTAGAGCACGGTCATGTTGTTTGCTCCTTTTTTGAGCTTTGAAGATAGGCTGCAATGCCGTCAGCCGCACGGGCACCCGTCGCAAAACAGGCCTGCAGCAGATAACCGCCCGTCGGGGCTTCCCAGTCCAGCATTTCACCGGCTGCGAAGACGCCGGGCAGTTTCTTGAGCATCAGCCCGTCATCCAGTTCGTCCAGCGCAATGCCGCCCGCAGACGATATCGCCCGGTCGATGGAGTAGGGGGCGTTCAGGGTAACGGGAACAGACTTGATGCGCTGCGCAAGGCTTTCGGCATCCGAAGGGATGTCCCCGGTTTCGTGCAGCAACGCCAGTTCCAACGGGCTCAACCGCAGGGTCTTCTTCAGGAAGGTGGCTGCGGACTGCTTGCCGCGAGGTCTTGATAGTTTTGCCGCCAGTTCGTCCACGCTGGACTGCGGCCGCAGGTCGATCTCCAGCGACGCCGAGCCGGTCCGGTTGATGGCTTCGCGCAGTTCGGCGGAGAGGGCGTAGATGGCGCCTCCCTCAAGACCCTGGGCAGACACGACCGCCTCTCCCGGCACCCTCTTGCCGTCATGGCAAAGGGCAATACGCTTCAGCGGCGTGCCGGCGAAGCGCTCTTTCAGAAAATCGCTCCAGCCGGTCTGAAAGCCGCAATTTGCCGGCTGAAACCGGTTGATGCGGATGCCGTGCTCTTGCAGCAGCGGCACCCATGCGGCATCGGAGCCGAGTTTCGGCCAGCTCGCGCCACCCAGTGCCAGCAGGCAGGCGCGTGCGGAAAGAGGCGGCGTGTCGCCGGTCCCGTTGGCCTTTTCCTCGGGATTTCCATTGAAGGTGAAGACCTGAAGCGGTCCATTTCCTTCGATGCCGCCCAATGCGCGCCGTGCCAGCAGGCGGACGCCGTTCCCGTCCAGCCGGCGCAGCCAGGCACGCAGCAGGGGAGAGGCCTTCATGGATTTGGGGAACACCCGCCCACTGCTGCCGACAAAGGTTTCTTCGCCCAGCCCTTCGCACCAGTTTCTCAACGCCTCTGGCGGGAAGTCCTGGATGAGGGGCGTCAGAAAGGCTTCGGCCTGCCGGTAGCGTGCCAGAAAGGCCGTCAGATCTTCGCTATGGGTCAGGTTCAGGCCGCCGCGTCCAGCCATCAGAAATTTGCGCGCGGGTGAGGCCATGCGGTCGATCACCACAACGCTATACCCTTTTTCGGAAAGGCGCTCCGCGGCAAAGAGGCCGGCCGGACCGGCGCCGGCAATCAGGACGTCAAACATGCGGCCTTATAGTTCAAGGCAGGGCGCGAAGACCACACCGGATTTTCGACAGGATGGGGGCCATAGTCTCGGATTACTGCAAGTATTTGTTATCAGTCTCATGAGACTATCTTCGGGCGGGCATACCTGCGGAAGTCTTTCTTGCAGGACTGCTTCTTGAGATGGGAGCCGGGAATGGAAAAAAATACGGACCTGGCAGTCGTTGCCGATCCGGATAAAGAGGTTCAGACGGGCTTTGAACGCCTGTTTGGCACCCACATGAGAATTGTTTGCTTTTCAGAGACAGAATCTGCCTTAAAGTTTCTGAAGCAAAACAATGGCGCGGCTGTCATTTTCTCCAGTTTTAATCTGCCCGGTCGTGGCGGAACAGCTTTTCTCCGGGCCGCCGAAACCGTTGCTCCTCAGGCCGCACGGGTTATGCTGACCCGGGAAACCTCGGCCGAGGCTATCAAGAAAACCCTGAACGAAGGCCATGCCTTCTTGTATCTGGAAAAGCCGTGCCGGCCGGCGGACTTGGCCAGCGCCATGGAAACGGCGCTTGCCCACCATATTCAACTCGCCAAGGACCGGGCGCTGCTGGAACGCACATTGGCCGGGTCGATCAAGCTGCTCATCGATATGCTGGCGCTGTTCCACCCGGAAGCCTTCCGCCGCACGAGCACCGTCCGCAAACAGGCATTGCGGCTGGCCAAGCGCCTGGGGATGAAAAAAACCTGGGAGCTGGAGATGTCGGTGATGTTGTCACCGCTCGGCGAGGCGTTGTTGCCGAAACAGATCATCGCCCGCTACCGCACTGCCCGCAGTCTCAGCGAGCAGGAACGCACCATTCTAGACAAATCCCCGGTTCAGACCCGGGATCTGTTGAAGAACATACCGCAATTGGAGAAAGTATCGGAATATCTGTACCTGTCAGGCCGTGGCTTCGACGGGTCGGGTTTCCCCAAGGATGGGCCGACGGGCAAGGAAATTCCGATGATCGCCCGCATCCTGAAGCTTTTGACAGATCTCTGGTATGCCAGCCCGGAAAGCGGCCCGGACGCCGCTGCCTTCGAAGCCCTGACCATCAACAAGCGCAAATATGATCCGATGTTGCTGGAGCTGGCCAAGGACACGTTTTTGGACAACGTTCCGGAAGAACGCAAGAAGCTCATTGCTGAATGCTACATCCGCTCGCTGCGGCCAGGTGATGTGCTGATCGATGACGCGCTCACCGAAACCGGCCACGAACTGGTCCTGTCGCGCGGGCATATGCTGACGCCAACGACTATTCGGCGGCTGGAGCATTTCAACCAGGCTGCAGGTGTTCGCCAGCCCATCCGCGTCGAACGTCATTTGGCCCCGGAAGAGGTTCTGAGCGACACGGCCTGAGCGGAACGGAGACGACACGGCAACACTGTTGTCTCCTGCCCGCCCTCTCCTCATTGTTCAAACCGGGAAGTGACGGGAGACGTGGCCGGCGAACCGGGTGGTTACGTCAATCTGTCCTGGACTTGTCCAGCAACTCCGCCTCATAGGCCTTGGCGACACGCAGGAAGCGGGCGTGGGCGTAGTTCATGGCCAGAATAAAGCCCCACCAGCCGTATTTGCGGTACTTGCGCACGAAATAGGCCTTGAAGAAGCTCACCGGAAATTCGGTAAGAAGACGGCTTTTGGGCAGCTTGCGGCCGCGGGCGCGCATGTCTTCCACCTGCATGCCCGAATAGCGATTGTATTTGCCGACCTGAAAATCCAGCGAGCGGATGGACCGATGCGCCATGATGCCGGAAAGGTTCGCGATGCGCGCGCCTTCCTCTGGGCGCACCGTGTCATGCACGGTCGAGGCGGAGAACCGGCCTTTACGCCGGTCGTAGAGGCGGATCTGGTGGTAGCCGTAAGCCCAGGGGGCTGGGGTGGTTTCATGGGCATATAGATCGCGGATCATGATGCGCCAGCCGTCGGCGTCCGTGTAGCTTCCGTCTGCGAATTTGGCCTTGATTTCAGCGGCAAGGTCCGGCGTCACCTCTTCGTCGGCGTCCAGGTTGAGCAGCCAGTCGTTGCGGCACAGGTCTTCGCCGAAACGCTTCTGCGGGCCGTAGCCAGGCCAGTCGTTATAAACGACCCGCGCCCCGAGCTTTTCGGCCACGGCGACGGTCTCGTCGCTTGAGCCGCTGTCGATGACGATGACCTCGTCCACCCAGCCGATGACACTTTCGATCGGCCGGGCGATCCGATCGGCCTCGTCACGGGCAATGATGAAAACGGAGAGAGGCAGGCGGTCGGTCATGAACGGTCCGGCTTTGCTGTGAGCGTTTGGCCGGAAAAGCTCCGGCGCGACTATTTAGCCGTGCCGGAGCCTGAATTGAAGGCAGGAAATCAGGATTTTACGCGGGCAAACAGAGCATCGAGCCCCTGAAGCGCAATCGTGTCCCCTTTCAGCGTGCCGCTGAAGCCAGGCGCCTTGAGGTCTTCCAGGTCAAGTCCGCTCAACGTGATGGTGGCTGGATCGGTGCCCAGGTTGAAGGCGCAAAGCACGGTTTCATCCTGATGGCTGCGAGTGAAGACCAGCGTGTTGTCCTGGCTGTCCAGAAACACCATGTCGCCCTTCTTCAAGGCGTCCTGCATCTGCCGCCAGGCGTAGAAGGCCCGATTGCGATTGAGGATGGAGGTTTCATCCTTGTCCTGTTCGAAGGCGGCAAGGGCCAGGTGATCCTGCGCGACCGGGAGCCAGGGTTCGGCTTCGGAGAAACCTGCGTTCCCGTTGTCCTTGACCCAGGGCATCGGTGTCCGGCAGCCGTCGCGGCCCTTGTATTCCGGCCAGAAACGGATGCCGTAAGGGTCCTGCAGCTTCTCAAACGGGACATCGGCCTGCGGCAGCCCCAGTTCCTCGCCCTGGTAGAGGCAGGGCGTACCGCGCAATGAAGCGCAGAGCGCGGTTTCAAGCGGCGCGAACCGGGCGATGTCCAGGTCTTCCCCCCAGCGGCTGGCAACCCGCTTCACATCATGGTTCGACAGCGCCCAGGAGGCCCAGCCCGAGCCGATGCCGGCATTCATCTCTTCCACGATCTTGCGGATGTAGGGTGCCGAATGCTGAGGCGTCAGAAGATCGAAGCTGTAGGCCATGTGAATCCGCTTGCCGGCTTCCGTGTAAGAGGCCGTCAGCTCCACCGCCTGTCCATCGGCACCGATTTCGCCGACCGATGTTGTGCCCGGATATTCGTCCAGCAGCGCCCGCAGCTTTTCCAGAAACACCAGATTTTCCGGCCGGGTCTTGTCGTACAGGTGAACCTGATAGCCGTAGGGGTTGGACGGGTCGACGGTGGACGGCATTTCAGCCGCGTCCAGCGGTGGATTGTCCCGAAGCTGCTCGTCGTGGAAATAGAAGTTCACCGTATCGAGGCGGAACCCATCAACGCCCCGGTCGAGCCAGAACCTGGCCGCGCCCAGCACCGCGTCCTGAACGTCCGGGTTATGGAAGTTCAGATCCGGTTGGCTGGTCAGGAAATTATGCATGTAATACTGGCGCCGGCGGCCGTCCCATTCCCAGGCCGGACCACCGAAGATCGACAGCCAGTTGGTCGGCACTGTGCCGTCCGGCTTGGCGTCGGCCCAGACGAACCAGTCGGCCTTGGCATTGTCCCGGGAAGCGCGGCTCTCGACAAACCAGGGGTGCTGGTCGGACGTGTGCGAAATCACCAGATCGATGATCACCTTGAGGCCGCGGGCATGGGCGGCGGCCAGCATCCGGTCGAAATCGGCCAGTGTGCCGAACATCGGGTCGACATCTTCGTAATTGGAGACATCGTAACCGAAGTCGTCCATCGGCGAGGTGAAGAAGGGTGACAGCCAGATGGCGTCGACACCCAGCGAAGCGATATAGTCCATCCGCTCACTGATGCCGTTCAGGTCGCCGATGCCATCGCCGTTGGTGTCGTTGAAGGAGCGCGGATAGATCTGATAGATCACCGCTCCGCGCCACCAATCCGGGTCTTTGATCAAGTTTGCTGTCACATCAGCCTCCAGGCCCGTTTCGGCTTCTTCGAACATTGCCGGGTGTCTCCGTTCCGCTTCTGAAGCGGTTGTATAAGTTTCAAAGCGCTTTGAATGGCTATATCCAGCGCCTTCTTAGGTCAAGTGAGCAGTCATGAAAAAGTCGCGCGGCAATCGCTTTCGGTAAGCGATGTGTGAATTGCGTCGCATCTGCATGTCAGGAAGCAGGAAGCACAAGCAAAAACCGGCCCTGCGAGGCAGGACCGGTGGAGCTACTGAAAAGGAACGAAAAAGGATTTTGTCCGGAACGCGTTCTTCCTATACCGCTTAAGTGACAGGCATATGACCGTCTGCCTCGCCTTCTTGGCAAAACGCAGTAAGGCAGCGCCCTGCCGGCAGCGCCGCTGGCGATCGCTTTATCTCTTTGGACTAATGCAATTAAGTTGATGAAGTAAAAGAGGAAAAAATTTTGTTATGACGTTTAGGTCAGTTTCTTCTTGCAAAGCAACATGGAAGCTGGAACTGTCCAGGCAATCAGAAATTACGTAAGATGGAGGGGCTGAGGCTAGGGCCAGCGGTCCGGCCGAAATCCTGTTCCCTCTTGCGGGCAAAAAACCTGGAGGAAGTGTCATGACGGCAGCCATGGTGGGTTGGGCACACATGCCCTTCGGCAAGCATTCGGAAGAGACAGTTGAAAGCATGATCGTCAAGGTGGCGGTCGATGCCATCAAGGACGCCGGCATCGAGCCGGGAGATGTCGACGAGATCCTGCTCGGACATTTCAATGCCGGTTTTTCGGCGCAGGACTTCACCGCCTCTCTGGTGCTGCAGGCCGATCCGGCCTTGCGTTTCAAACCGGCAACCCGTGTCGAAAACGCCTGCGCAACCGGCTCTGCCGCCGTCCATCAGGGCGTGCGCGCCATTGCGTCGGGCGACGCCCGCTTCGTACTTGTTGTCGGTGTCGAGCAGATGACCACGACGCCCGGACCTGAAATCGGCAAGAACCTGCTGAAAGCATCTTACCTGAAGGAAGAAGGCGATATCCCGGCAGGCTTCGCCGGTGTCTTCGGCAAGATCGCAGATGCCTATTTCCAGAAGTATGGCGACCAGTCTGATGCACTGGCCAAGATCGCGGCGAAAAACCACAAGAACGGTGTCGGCAACCCCTATGCCCAGATGCGCAAGGACCTCGGTTTCGACTTCTGTCGTGCGGAATCGGAAAAGAACCCGTTTGTCGCCGGTCCGCTGAAGCGCACCGACTGTTCTCTGGTATCCGACGGCGCCGCCGCACTGGTTCTCACCGATCCGGCAACGGCGCTCGGCATGAAAAAGGCGGTTGCCTTCCGCGGGCTTGCTCACGTTCAGGATTTCCTGCCCATGTCGAAGCGCGACATCCTGAAGTTTGAAGGATGTTCCAAGGCCTGGGGGCAGGCACTCGGCGATGCCAATCTGGCGCTGGACGATCTGTCCTTCGTTGAGACGCACGACTGCTTCACCGTTGCCGAGCTGATCGAGTATGAGGCCATGGGCCTGACCAAGGAAGGTGAGGGCGCCCGCGCCGTGCTGGAAGGCTGGACGGAAATGGGCGGCAAACTGCCGGTAAACCCGTCCGGTGGTCTGAAGGCCAAGGGCCATCCGATTGGCGCCACCGGTGTTTCCATGCACGTGCTTACCGCCATGCAGCTGACCGGCACCGCCGGTGATATTCAGGTCAAGAACGCCGAAATTGGCGGCATCTTCAACATGGGAGGGGCCGCGGTGGCCAACTTCGTGTCCGTGATGCAGGCGATGAAGTAGTCTTGTAACGAACAGGAAGTGCAATTAGCTTGCGATGGACGGATCGGCCGCAGCCGATCCGTCCATTCTTGTTTTAGTCTCTATAAAAATCTCATGGCAAAAGACTTATTCAACAGTTTATTTTATGTGGCGGTATTATATTTCGCCGGTGCATTTACAATGCTGCAGGGATACCCGCCCTTTTACAAAGAATCCAATTCGATTTTCGTCTTTAACTCCCCGAATAAAGATGAATTTCTAGAGGGAATGCAATTTGTGTTGGTTGCCTCTGGAGTTGTTCTAGCCACGGTTTTTCTGAGTTGGTTTATCGGCTTAAACGTATTTCTGGCCCTCTCCGCCGGTTGCCTCTGCGGCGTCTGGTTCATTCGCTCAAAATTGAAACGGACGACTGACGGGCCTCTGCCCTGGGTCGCGGTCTACACGGCATCACCACTGCTGTTCCCGCTGTTCGATCGCAGGCCGATGCTGCTGTTCGACATCTGGACACTGGCCGTCGCGGGCGTCTTCGGGTTTCCCCTAGTCGCGATTGCCTTCATGAAGGGGTAAGGCGGGGCGAGGGTTTTCGTGTTTCCGGACTGCCACCCCTATTCGCAGCGCAGCAAATGGCCGGGATTCCGCAAATTGGTTGTTGCGCAGCACAGTGACTGATGTGACTCCTGGCTACCCACTTACGCAGGGATGACAAAAGTGGAAATGCGTTTGCAGTGCCAACCCATGAGGATTACTGCGCCGCGCTTGCAACTGCTGAATAAAGGTCCTCATCCGTCAGTTCAGGCGGAGAGACCGGTGCACCGCCGCCTTCGCCTACATAGGTATCCGCGACACCGTAGATGAAGACCCCGCCCGCCTTGCGTGGAACGATGGCGACGCGTTCGATCAACTGGAAGTCGCCTGCTTCGCAATTGGCATAGCTTGTGTAGATCGCTTTCCCGTTCTCGTTGATCCGTTCCGAACTGGAGGAAAACCGGCCTTCTGTGCAAGCCTTCTGGCTGTCGGCGACAACAATCGCCATGAGCTCTTCTTCCGATTGATAGCTGCCCACCGGGAAGATATGCGCCACAAGCGTTCGGGCATCGTCGGCGGCAACCGCGTACAAGCCGTTGAGATCTTCCTCGCGCTGGCCGTCCGGGATCAGCTTCAGCCCGGAAATGCCCGCACTGCCCATCAGGTTGAACAGAGCCTGGGTGGCTTCGATGGCAAGTTGTGGATCGGCAGCCGCGCTGGTGGCCGGTGTGCTTTCATTGGTCGGTGCCGTATTGCCCAGGCCGCCTTGCGGGCTGGCTGCGGCGGTTGTGCCTGTGCCGGGTGCGGCGCCGTGGCGGGCAATGTTGCGTTCAACGCATTTGGCAAGGCGGGCCATCAGGCGGGAGGTTCCTGTCAGGCGGAATTGGTAATCGTAGGTACCGTCCCGTACGTACAGGGTCCGGCCGCGTCGGAACCGGGTGATGATGTAGCCGCCTTGCGGCATCTGCATGCGGGCCAGGTCCTTGGACGTCGCCTTGGCAACGCCGCTCTGCCACGCGCCCCGGTCGATGCGATACTGAAGCGGAATATCCGCTCCCACCTTCATGTTCCAGTGCGGGGCTGAAAAGCCGATGGCCCAGTTGTAGGTGGTGTCGACCTGCACATAAAGCGTAATGCCGCTTCGATAGCTTGCCGATGCGACACAGGTCGTAAACGCGCCGGTCTGATCGTCTGTAAAGGCACTGCCGTTCCAGCTGCCGAGACGGAAACTGTCGACGACGGCAGCATGACCAATTCCGAGGCCGCCGAGGAGCAAAAGTCCTGCGGCAACCAATAAGTGAACAAGACGCATCATACCCCCCCCAGATGCCATAGCGGCCGGTTCCAGCCATTTGGAAAGGCTAAGTGATTTCCGCTGCGGCAGCAAGAAGGGTGCTCTTCGCAAAAGGCTTCATGCCTTTTCGTTTTCATTGCGGCGCCTCGCCCCGGGCAGGCAGCCGGGAATTGAAATTGGTCAAAACAGACGATTGCAAAAAACTATTCCGCTTCTGTTTCCAGCTTTGAAATCCGGTGCCCGGCGCTGGGCCGGGCGTCCGATTACATTAAACACATCAAACTGGGACTGGAGACCCTGACGATGACAAGCCGCAGCGGCGACACTCTGAAAACACTGAAAAAGCCGGAAGACCGGCTCGATGTGTTCCCGGCCTTCATGAAGGTGGCCGGCCGGCGTGTGCTTGTTGTGGGCCACGGCGGCGAAGCTGCCGCGAAAGTCCGTCTCCTGGGCGAAACCAATGCCCGGATCGTGGTTGTTTCCAGAACCATTGAGCCGGACCTGCAGGATGCTGTCACCCGGTTCGAGGCCGAGCAACTTGCCGAAGATTTCCGGCCAGCTCATCTGAACGATGCTGCGCTGGTGTTCTCCGCCCGCGAAGACTGGGACCTCGATAAGGCGGTTGTCGATGCGGCTCGTGAAGCGGGTGTTCCGGTCAATGCCGTCGACAAGCCGGAGCTTTGCGACTTTTACACCGGTGCGCTGGTCAACCGTGCGCCGATTGCGGTGGCGATTACATCTACAGGCGTCGGTCCCGTTCTGTCGCGTCACATCCGTGCACGCATCGAAGCCATGCTGCCGCGTTCCACCGGCGAGCTGGCGCGTCTCGCCGAGAGTTTTCGCGACGCTGCCACCAAGGTGATCCGTGACGGCGGGCTGCGCCGCAGCTTCTGGGCACGCTTTTTCTCCGGTTCGGTCGCAACCAATCTTTATGCCGGCAAGACCGATGTCGCCCGCTCCGAAGCGCAGCGGTTGTTGAATTCGATGGCGGACGAGCCTGGTTTTGTCTGGCTGGTTGGTGCTGGTCCGGGCGCGGAAGACCTGTTGACCCTGCGCGCGCAGCGCCTGCTGCAGGAAGCCGACGTCATCGTTCATGATGCGCTGGTGCCGGCAAATGTCGTTGCCATGGGCCGCCGCGACGCTGAGCGCATTTCGGTCGGCAAGCGCAAGGGCGCTCATTCCGTGCCGCAGTCCGAAATCTGCGAGCTTCTCGTCGAGCTTGGCCGCAAGGGACTGAAGGTCGTTCGCCTGAAGGCAGGAGATCCGATGATCTTCGGCCGGGCGGCGGAAGAAATGGATGCGCTGCGCGAAGGGGGCGTCGGCTTTGAAATTGTTCCCGGCGTCACTGCAGCCTTCGCTGCGGCAGCTTCGGCCCAGATCCCGCTCACATTGCGTGGGGTCGCCTCCAACCTGGTTTTCGCAACCGGCCACAATGCCAAGTCGGAAACCCTGCCGGATTGGGCAGGGCTCGCGCTCAAGGGCGCGACGGTGGCTGTTTACATGGGCCGGTCCGTGGCTGCAGCCGTTGCCGAAAAGATGATCGGCGCAGGCCTGAGACCTGTAACGCCGGTTGCCGTGATCGAGAATGCGGCACACCCGGATGAACGCCAATTTGCCGGAACCCTGTCCGAACTCGCGGTGCTGTCGAACCGCGCAGAGATCGACGGACCGGTTCTGATCGTGATCGGTGAGGCCGTGGGCCATGCCGCAATGGACAAGGCCGAACCCCTGGCGCCGCAGCTTGCCGCCCGGGTCGTTGCCGCCTGAATTTGAAGAGAGTGGACGCACATGAAAGTCATCACCGCCAACCGCCTTCTGAACGGCGATGTCGTCTGGCTCGCGGAAAACGGTTCCTGGGTCGAGCGCATTGCCCTGGCAAAGGTTTATGACGGCAAGGGAGCCGTTGCCGAAGCTCTGGCAGAAGGCCTTGAGGCCGAAAAGAACCAGAAAGTCGTCGGCGTCTACGAGATGGACGTGGCCGTTGAAGACGGCGTCATCGTTCCGGTGCGCCTGCGCGAAAAAATCCGTGCAACCGGCCCGACCACCCATCCGGAACTGGGCAAACAGGCCCAGGCCGTTTCCGCCTGAGACAGCAAACAAGGGCAGGGCAGCGCCTTTCACGGCAGCGCCCGCTGAGGAGAGATTGAGACATGTACCGTTACGACGAATTTGACGCGAGCTTCGTGAACCAGCGTACCGAGCAGTTCAAGGATCAGGTCCGCCGCCGTCTGGCCGGGGAACTTTCCGAGGACGAGTTCAAGCCGCTGCGCCTGATGAACGGTCTCTATCTGCAGCTTCATGCCTACATGCTGCGTGTTGCCATTCCCTATGGCACGCTCAACGGCCGGCAGATGCGCAAGCTTGCGCATATCGCCCGCACCTACGACCAGAGCTACGGCCACTTCACCACGCGCCAGAACATCCAGTTCAACTGGCCCAAACTGGAAGACACGCCGAAGATCCTGGAAGAACTGGCCGAAGTCGAGATGCACGCCATCCAGACGTCCGGCAACTGCATTCGCAACGTGACCGCCGACCATTTCGCCGGTGCTGCCGCCGACGAAATCGCCGACCCGCGCCCCTATGCGGAAATCCTGCGCCAGTGGTCGTCACTGCACCCGGAATTCTCGTTCCTGCCGCGCAAGTTCAAGATCGCCATAACCGGCGCGCCGAACGACCGGGCCGCCGTGCAGGTGCACGACATCGGCTTGCAGCTCGCACGGAACGAAGAAGGTGAGATCGGTTTCGTGGTATTCGTCGGGGGTGGTCTCGGCCGCACGCCGATGATCGGCCGCAAGGTGCGCGACTTCCTGCCCGAGGAAGATTTGCTTGCCTATTCGGAAGCGATCCTGCGCGTCTATAACCGCTATGGCCGCCGCGACAACAAGTACAAGGCCCGCATCAAGATCCTGGTTCATGAAACCGGTCTGGAAGAACTGAAAGCAGATATCGAGGCCGAGTTCGAAAAGATCCGTTTCGGCGTGCTGCGTCTGCCGGACGACGAAGTCCGCCGTATCGAAGCCTATTTCGCACCGCCCCCGCTGGAAGTGGGCAACGCCACTTCAAATGCCGTTGAGGCCCGCAAGGCGTCGGATGCGGCCTTCGCGCAGTTCGCGGCTCATAACCTCAACCCGCACCGGGTGCCGGGCTATACCTCTGTCACCCTGTCGATGAAGCCGATCGGCGGCATTCCAGGTGATGCGTCGGACAAGCAGATGGACGTTATCGCGGACCTCGCCGAAAAATACGGTCATGACGAGATCCGTATCAGCCACGAGCAGAACGTGATCCTGCCGCATGTGAAACTGGACGACCTGCCGGCACTGTTCGACCAGCTGGTGGCAGCAGAAATCGCCGAAGGCAATTCCGGCTTGATCACCGACATCATTGCTTGCCCGGGCATGGACTACTGCGCTCTGGCGACCGCCCGCTCCATTCCGGTGGCACAGCGGATCTCTGAACGGTTCGGTGCTGCGGAACGTCAGGCGGAAATCGGTGAGCTGAAGATCAAGATCTCCGGCTGCATCAACGCCTGTGGCCATCACCACGTCGGCCACATCGGCATCCTCGGCCTGGAGAAGAAGGGCGAGGAATTCTATCAGGTGACGCTTGGCGGCTCCGCCAACGAAAACGCGTCCATTGGTGAAATCGTCGGCCGCGGCTTCTCGTCGGAAGAAGTGGTCGATGCCATTGAGAAGCTGGTCGATACCTATCTCGGCCTGCGGAACGGCAAAGAAGAGACCTTCCTGGAAGCTTATCGCCGGGTCGGGGAGGATCCCTTCAAGGAGGCTTTGTATGGCGCTGCATGAGACATTCAGCCTGGGTGTTGACCCGGAGTTGGGCTTGCAGGCGGAAGTCGCCGCCCTCAATGCCCAATTCGAAGACGCAACTGCGGACGACGTTCTGAGAGCGGCCATCCGTCACCAATTTGCCGGTGACATTGCCATGGTCTCCAGCTTCGGGGCCGATTCCGCTGTGCTTCTGCATATGGTCGCCCAGGTCGATCCATCGACACCGGTGATCTTCATCGACACCGTGAAGCTGTTTCCGGCAACGCTGCTCTACCGCGACGAGCTTGTCGAGAAGCTGGGCCTGACCGATGTCCGGACCCAGAAGCCGGACAAGGACGAACTGTCGAAGGAAGATCCAGCAGGCATGCTCTGGATGAGCGATACGGACGCTTGCTGCAACATTCGCAAGGTCGTGCCGCTGGCTCAGGCCCTGAACGGGTTCGAAGCCTGGATCTCCGGCCGCAAACGGTTCCAGAGCGCAAGTCGCTCCAGCCTGGAGTTCTTCGAGATCGATGAAGGCCGAGTGAAGGTCAATCCGCTCGCGGACTGGACGGCCGCGGAAATTCTGGACTATGCCAAGACCCACGATTTGCCGCCACATCCGCTGGTCGCGCAGGGCTACCCGTCCATCGGTTGCCTGCCCTGCACCAGCAAGGTTGCCCCCGGTGAGGACCCACGGTCCGGACGGTGGCGTGGACAGGACAAGACGGAATGCGGCATTCACTGGCCGACCCATGGCAAGGAAGTTGACGGCAGTGGCATCTGACCGCAGCCGGTAAAGGATTTTGAGGACGCAAAGAATGGCAACGATTTTCAAGGACGGCGATTTCGTCGAGGAAACCTGGGTTCGGACAGACACCGAAACCGGAACTGCTGTCGAGGGCGATGCGCTTGTGCCGATGACCGTGTTTCTCGTCGATCCCAATGCGTTTCTGGCCCGTGACGGCAAGACCGCTGTCATCATTGAAGCCGGTGACGATGTCGAGCTGGTCGAAAAATATCTGGACCGGCTTGCTCTGGTTGCTGTCGACTTCCCGAGCTTTTCCGATGGCCGAGGGTTTTCTGCGGCCCGCATCCTGCGCGAGCAGATGGGGTACAAGGGCGACATCCGCGCAATCGGAAAATACATTCTCGACCAGGTGCCGCTGGCGCGCCGCTGCGGCGTGTCGACCTTCGAGATTTCCAAGCCGGAAGTCCTGAAAGCCCTGAAGGCCGGTGAATGGCCCGAAGTCACCAAATACCTGCAGCCGGTCGGCACCGTCGACGAAATCCCGGAAGGCACGCGCCCCTGGGCCCGCCGCTCCCACCGGGATCTGGCGGTCGCTGCGGAATAATCGGCACAAGCCTGCTTTGCCATGTTGGCCGTCAGACCGTGTCGCGGGCAGAGCCTGATCTTGAAGGAACGTCTCAAGGGATCTCGCCAAACGGGATCCCTTTTTCTTTTAGGGGGTGGGAACCTGTGCCGGCGCAGGGCGCTTTTGCACGCTCTTTTGCTGTCGAAGGAAAACGAAGCACCAAGCCTTCGGGACGCACTGTCCTGGCTCGGGCGTGTCAGAAACCGGAGTGCCGTTTGTCAGTGGATTGAAACATCCGGTTACAGGCTGTGAATCGCGTTGTCACGAGACTGACTTATTATACGTCCTATGGTCTGGCGGCAAAGTCATTTGCCGGCGAACCGGTCGTCGCTCCATATGGCATGGTGACGAGACGTCGAGATGCCGGGGCCTTGCCTGTCGTTTCCCGGAATTCACTACCGCAGGCCGGTTTCGGTCCTCAGCAGGAATATCGCTCTATGGCCGTCACGCGCACGCTCGAAACGCTCTTCGACCTCAGGAAACCCGCCGTCAAGACCAACAAGGTGCTTGTGGTCGGTGTCAGTTCGAAGCGCTCGCTCGGTCTCGCAATCGGTGAACATATGCATCAAAACGGCTGGGAGACCGTTCTGACGTCGCGCCGGCCTGAAAAGCTGGCTGCGAAAACGCCGCATCACGATATCCGTTTTCTGGACTACCCGAACTCCATCGATGCAATCGACGATCTGACCGACCTCACGGGCATGGTCTTCTGCCTTGCCAAGACCGACGTGACCGAGGCCGGGCAGGGCGGGCTTCTGGGCACGAGCGAAGAGAATTTTCTGAAGACGATCAGCACCAGCTGTTATGCCTTCATTGCCCTCGTGCGTGAGGTTCAGCGGCGTAACCCGAATCTCCGGTCTGTTGTCGCATTGACCTTTCTAGGCGGCGAGCGGGTGGTTCCGGGCTATGAGGTCCTTGGTGTCGCCAAGGCGGCACTTGAACACTCCGTCCGGGCGCTCGCGTCGGAACTGGGGCATGAGAACGTGCGTGTGAACGGTGTTTCCGCTGGCGCGGTCCCGACGACTTCGTCGCGGGTGCTGCCCGATTTCCGTAAGGTACATGAGGTTCTGTCGCGCCAGTCGTTCCTGCGCCGAGGCGTCACCGCAGAGGAAGTTGCCGGAGCAACAGCCTATCTGCTCAGCGAAGTGTCCGGCGGCATGACGGGTGAGATCCTGCAAGTGAACGGCGGATTACGCCACACGGTCCTTTGACGGCCCTGAGCTGTTCCGCGCCAAACGACCAGGCCAGACCGTCAGGGTCGGTAAAACATCCGGAACGCAAAATCAGGCGATGATTCCCGGTATGTTTTTATGAGATCTTTAGATTAATACCGTCATTACACGGTCAATGGATCAACTGGGTCGACGACCAAAGCCTTCCAAAACAAAACTTTTCAGAAACTGGGAACGTCCGGCAGCGAATGCCTGAACTGTTTTTATTCGCGCTGTCGGAGATGGAGACTGCTGTGGCGGCAAATTTATACAGGAAAAGCGGCGTCCTTGACCGCATCTCAAGGTCTGAAGCCTGGGTGCCGCTCTTGCTGGGCCTTGTCGTTTTCCTGTTATGCCTCTTTGGTATTCTGACGCGTCCAGCCGGATTTCTCGCAGCGATCTGGCCAGCCAACGCGATCCTCCTCGGTCTGATGATACGTCTGCCGAAATCGGCCGGATGGCAGGGCTGGTTTGCCGCTGGCATCGGCTATCTGGCTGCGGATCTGGTGACCGGGTCGACGCTGGAAAAGTCGCTTCTGCTGAATGCCGCAAATATGGTCGGGGTGGCTGCCGGATATCAGGTCTACAAGCATTTGCCTGCGGCCTCCCGCCGGCTGCAACACCCGGCTTCTCTTCTCCATCTGGCGATGGCCTCGGCTGTCGCCGCATCCGTCGCAGGGATCGTCGGCGGCATAGCGAATCCGATCCTCTTCGGCGGAAGTCTCCTTCCGGGGTGGATCTATTGGTCGACCACTGAACTGGTCAATTACATTTCGGTCCTGCCTGTCGTTCTCTCTGCCCCGAAATTGGAGGGGACTCAGAGGGATATTTCCGAGCAGATCGGGCGGTTGAGTCAGGAAAAACGGGCGCCTCTGGTTTTGCTTCTGGCGTCCTGTGTTGCCGGTGCGCTTGTCGGCGGTCCCGGCGCCATTGCTTTCCCGGTGCCAGCGCTTTTGTGGTGCGGCCTCGTCTATCCTGTGTTCCCGACCACCATCCTGACACTCTTCATTGGCGTCTGGGGTGTGGTCATCCTGTCAAATGGGCTCGACGACAGATCACTGCAGCTCGACGTGATGACGCTGGTCTCGATCCGCCTCGGCATTTCCCTTGTCGCGCTGGCCCCGATCATGCTGTCCTGTGTCACGCAAAGCCGGAATGCCCTGATGCGCCGTCTGCAATATCTTGCGACCCACGATCAGCTTACGAGAGTTCTCAACCGAAGCGCCTTTCGGGAAGAAGCCGCCCGCAGACTTGCTCCCGGGACAAGCGGCTATGCATTGTTGATGGTCGATCTCGATCACTTCAAGTCCGTCAATGACACCCATGGACATGCTGCGGGAGACACTGTGTTGGTCAAGTTTGTCCAGCGCGTGAAAAACACATTGCCGCCGGGCAGTCTTCTTGGCCGCATGGGCGGCGAGGAATTTGCCGTGCTGATCCCGGACAGCGGCATCATCGATGCCGTGGCCGAAGCGGAAAAAATCCGCCAAAGCGTCGGCAGCGAGCCGGTTCCAGCGGGAAACGGCAAGGAGGTTCAGGTCACCGCGAGCCTTGGTGTCGTCGCTCTTGAACACGAAGACGCAGCCTGTCTGGACACTCTGCTGGCCGAGGCCGACCGGCTTTGTTATCTGGCAAAGAAACGCGGCCGTAACCGCGTGGTAGCGGTTGAAGCGACGTGACGGTTCCAACCCGGCTGCGTCAGTCTTCTTTCTTTCCAGTCAGATAGCGCAACTGCGGAAAAATCTCTTCCAGCGCCGGGTCTCGTCCGGTTTCTGCATTGGCCGTATAGAACTGCCGATTGGCCTTCAGATTGGCAAAGCCGTGAATAAAGGCCCACAGCATGGTCTCCACGGATGTCCGGTGCACCGGATTTTCGCAATTATCCGCAGTAAGTCCTTCAGACACTTCCCTTAGAACCGCATAGGCTTCCTGGCTGGCCGGCAGAAGGTCCGGATAGATGTCGATCCGGCGTTCCATGGAAAACATCAGCCGGAACAAATGCGAGTTTTCCTCCGCGAAAGCACTGTAACCGCGTGCGCTGGCAAGTATCTGCGAACGGGCGTCTTTTTGCGCATCTGCCATGTGACGACGCATAGTTTCGGCAAACTGTCGGAAGCCTGCCGTCGCGATAGCAGCTTGAAGAACGGCAAGATTGGCGAAGTGGTTTTTCGGCGCACCATGGGACACGCCAGCACGGGCGGCACAGGCCCGAAGTGACAGGGCTTCCAGACCGTCTTCGCGCAGAATGTCCAGCCCTGCCTGGATAAGGGCCTCTTTCAGGTTTCCGTGATGATAGGTCGGATCGCTCAGCCTCTTTCCTCCAAAGTAGACACTGTCAACTTTTCGGTTGACGACATCAATTTCGATATATAGACAGTGACAACATTGCTGGGGTCACAGTAAGAAGGGTTGTCTTATGTCGTCTAACTGTTATTTGCGCGCTAGCCTCCTTGCAAGTCTCGCCCTTGCCACAGCTCCCGCAAGAGGGGAGGAGCAAACGGACTGGAGCGTCTTGGTCGGCGCCGGCCCCTTCTTTGGCCCGGAGTATCTGGGGTCAAAGGATTATGGGTTCGTTCCCGGCATCATCGCGTCGGTGCAAAAAGGGCCGTATTTCGTCAAGTTCAACGGGTTGACGGCAACCGCCAACGTGCTCCCGTTCGAGAGCTTTTATGCCGGGCCTCTGATCGGTTACGGTAGCGGCCGTAAGGATGTGTCCGACAAGGTCGTCGACAAACTTCCGGATGTCGACGAGGAACTGTGGGTCGGGGGGACGGTTGGCGGTGGCTACGCCGGTCTGCTGTTGGATCGCGACTCGCTCGGGGCCAGTGTCGACATCGCCCATGACGTGATCGGCGACAGCGGCACCACGGCAACCTTCAGTCTGGGCTACGAAATCAATGCCACGCAGCGTTTAGCGTTTGGCCTCGATGTGTCGACGACCTTTGCCGACGAGGCCTATGCAGATGCCTATTATTCCGTGACCGCGAAGGGCGCGGCCGCAAGTGGCCTTAAGGAATACAAGGCCGACGCCGGCTTCCGGGATGTAAGCGTTGATGTGTCCTCAAGGTTCGCGGTTACCGAACACTGGGGCGTGGGTGGTCTCGTTGGCGGCTCGGTGCTTCTCGGCAGTATGGCCGACAGCCCGATTGTCGAAGATCGCGGCGAAGCGCTGAACGGCCATGGCGGCCTGTTCCTCTGGTACAAGTTCTGACTGCCAGTGGGCACGGCTCACCGTTTACTGACGGAAAAACTGTGCCAGCACATAAACCGGAAAGATCACCAGCGATGCCAGCGTCAGGATCATGCCGATGGCCCGACCGATGCCGAAACCGGACGTGACCAGCGTGCCGTAATGCAGAATGCGGCCGACCAGCAAGGCGCCGCCGACGGACCAGAGCAACATCCCCGGTGCTCCGGCAAGTTCCGCGGCGCTCATGGCCAGCAGGCTCATCGGCGAGGTTTCCGTAAAATTGCCGTGCGCCCGCATGCGCCTCAGCAGGGTCTCATCACCTCCATCCAGAAACTGGATACCGCTTTTGGCCCGCCGGAGGCCGACGGCCACGGTCATAGGCACCTGCAGCAAGGCAAACACAGCAACAAAGAGAGCCGTCACCGGCAGAAAAGTTATCGGTTGCATAAGGGAATTCCTTCGGGAAAGTCCTGTCGAAAGACGGACGCGGGTTGCTCGCCATCAGGGGAACCCCGGCGCAAGGCCGGGGCGGCTGAGGGGCGCGGCGTCATGTGTCAACCGCCAGGCGCATTCATGCGTCGGCGGGCTCACTGTATTTGATCATGGCGATAACACCGCCGAGCGGATCGATGATCGTCGCCATGCGGCCGACGTTTGGAACGTCCATCGGTTCCATTGCCACCGTTGCACCGAGTCCGCGCGCCTTTTCGACACGCGCATCGACATTATCGACTGTCACGTAGGGCAGCCAGCGCGGGGTGTCGGTTTCCATCGCAGGAAAGCCACCTATCATCTCCTCGTTGTTCAGGATCATCGTGTAGGGGCCGACACCCACATCCACGGTTTTCGTTCCCCAGCCGAGCAGGTCGGAATAGAAGGCCTGCGCCTTGGCGCCGTCGGCGCAGTGAAGTTCCATCCAGCTGAATGCGCCATGGGTTTGCGACGGAGTGCTCATGTCTTTCGTCCTCATCGTTGAACAGGTCGCCTGGTCGAGCCAGGTGATCAGAGGACGGCGGGGAAGGGAGCGATCCGACAGGAGCTGCAAAAAAATCTTCTGGGCAGATTTGGTCTCAGGCAGCGATAGCTGGTGACGTGGTCACTTTCGGACAAGACCGCTCATCTTCTTGAGGATGTGGGCGCGGTCGACATCGGTACCGGCAAAGTCCAGCGCGGTCCGAAAACCCGCCAGAGCTTCTTCGTACCGGCCCAGGTCTTGCAGAAACGTGGCGCGCACAACATGGAAATTCGGATAGCGCTCCAGAGAACCCGAAAGCTTTTCCAGACTGCACAACGCCTCCTGCGGTCCTTGCAGCTTTGCCTGGACCACGGCGCGGTTGAGCGCGACAACAGGCGAAGGCCGGACATGTTGCAGTGCCCGGTAGAGCCGGTCGATCTCCGCCCAGTCGGTCCGTGCATAGGTGGCTGCCTGGGTGTGCGTCGCGGCGATGGCCGCCTCGATCTGAAAGGGCCCGGGCCGCGCCTTGCGCAGGGCAGCTTCAAGAAGAACGTTGCCCTCCGCGATCAGTGTCCGGTCCCAGAGCGAACGGTCCTGATCTTCCAGCGTAATGGCACTGCCGCTTTCGCTGAGCCGCGCGCTGCGGCGGGAATGCTGGATCAGGCACAGGGCAAGCAGCCCGCGCAGTTCCGGTTCTTCGGGAAAAAGCCGGACGATCAGGCGGGCAAGACGGATCGCTTCCTCGCACAGAGGTTCCCGGATCAGCTCTTCTCCCTGCGATGCGCAATAGCCTTCGTTGAAGATCAGATAGATGGCATTGGCAACGGCTGAAAGCCGTTCGGAACGGGCGGTCCTGTCCGGCTCTTCATAGGTGAGGTTCGCTGCCTGCAGCCGCTTCTTGGCCCGTGTGATGCGCTGTTCCATGGTCTTGGGCTGGACTAGGAACGCACGGGCAATTTCCTCGACCGTGAGACCGGCGACGATTTTCAGCGATAGGGCAATCTGCTGGTCCCGGCGCAGCACCGGGTGACAGCAGGTAAACAGAAGGCGCAGAATGTCGTCCCGGTAGACGGCATGATCCAGTGACTGCGTCAGGTCATCTTCCGGATGAGGGCCCTTTGAAAGCGGGGCGAGATCGTCCGGTGCCGTGAGCATTTCCCTCTTGCGTTTGCGCAGGGCATCGACGCCGGCATTGCGTCCTGCGACGATCAGCCAGGAGACGGGATCGCCCGGCAACTGGTCCGGTGACCAGGTCTTCAGGGCTCTGAGCGAGGCCTCCTGAAACGCGTCCTCGGCAAGGTCGATGTCGCCGAAGACGCGATTGAGAGCCGCCAGCACACGCGGGCGGGCCGCCCTAAGATGCGTTGATAACCAGGCGCTCGGCATTCTTGAAATCAGCTCCCTCGAAGAACTGCACCGGGCGGATTTCAATGCGGCCATGATCGAGCGGCAGGATCTTCACCGCCTCGATTGCCTCTTCCAGTGTCGGGCAGTCGATCAGGTAAAAGCCCATGAACTGCTCTTTCGTCTCCGCAAAGGGCCCATCGGTCACAACAAAGTCGTCGTTGTTCTTGTTGATGGTGACGGATGTTCCCGTCGACATCAGTCTGGTGGCAGCGGCGAAGGACTTGTTTGTCTTGGTGTGTTCGTGAAAGGCGCCGTGTTTCTGATAGATGGTGGCAAGCTCTTCCGGTGGCAGAGCGTCGATGAAATCTTCACTGGCATAAATCAATACGGAAAACAGCATGTCGGTCCCTCCGGTTCCCTGGATTGATACCCAAGGAACGTTCAGGTGCGAGCTTAGCCGACAGCCGGACCAAAAAAAGAGAAAACTTGTCCGCCAGCCGCCCCTTGCTGTCCGGAAGGAGACCCGTTCGTTTTGGAAACGGGTGCTCCCTCCCAGTGCCTATGCGTTGCCGATGAGCACACCTGCGGCAAAGACCAGAGAACCGCCAAGCACAACCTGAAAGGCCGCCCGCAGAAACGGTGTTTCCATGTAGCGGTTCTGGATCCAGGCAATCGCCCACAATTCGAAGAAAACGACGACGGCCGCGACGCTGGTCGCTGTCCAGAACTGGGGAATGAGATAGGGCAGGGCGTGCCCGAGGCCGCCAAGCGCGGTCATGATGCCGGAAGCAAGACCGCGTTTGAGCGGTGATCCGCGTCCGGACAAGACGCCATCGTCATGGGCTGCTTCCGTAAAACCCATGGAAATACCCGCCCCGACGGAGGCCGACAGCCCGACGAGGAACGTCTGCCAGGTGTCCTGCGTTGCGAAGGCAGCGGCAAAGATCGGGGCCAGTGTCGACACCGACCCGTCCATCAGGCCGGCAAGGCCCGGCTGGATATAGGTCAGGATGAATTGCCGGCGTTCCGTCTGGCGCTCTTGCTCCTGTACGTCTTCGGGCGTGTATTTTTCGCCAAGGCGCTGGGCAAGGCTTTCATGCCCTTTTTCGGCCACCGCAAGGTCCCCCAGAAGCTTGCGGGTTCCTGCGTCCGACGTGCGCTTGGCTGCTTCGATGTAGAAGCGGTAGGCCTGCGCTTCCATGTCCTCTGCCATCGCCCGGACCTTTTCCAGCCCAAGCGGACGCACAAGCCAGTCGGGCTTTCGATCATAATAGCCACGCACATGCTCCCGGCGAATGAGCGGTATCGTTTCGCCAAACCGGGCCCGGTGCTGTTCGATCAGCCGTCGCCTATGCTGGTTTTCCTCTTCCGCCATGTCATCGAAGACCTTGGCCGATTGCGGAAACTGATCGCGCAGCCCATCGGCATAAGACTTGTAGATGCGGGCGTCGTCTTCTTCGGAGGAAATCGCGAGCGCCAGAATTTCCTGTTCCGAAAGGGACGAGAAATCCCGTTTTCGCAGCGTGAAGAACCGTCTGAGCATAAAGGTTTTTCCTTAAATGCGCCGTGCTTGAGATAACCCAACTCAAGCTCCTGCGAGGGAGAATGGCAAGACCTGAAAGTCAAGAATGCAGGTTCCGACAGGCGCCATGATGACGCATGTACCCCGCATCGGTTGTATCCGCCAGGGGGCTGCTCTTGCTAATCAGGGCAGGAAGCACGCTGTTTGCCAACGTAAGTCGACAAAGGCACGCAACGGGCTTGGCATGAAACGGCTTGAGACATAGAGGCGTGGACCATCGAACTCCACCCACCAGTCAGTCAGCACCGGCATCAGGGTTCCGGATTCGAAATGCGGCTCCAGCCAGTTTCGGAACGTATGTACGAAACCATGACCGGCCTGTGCCAGCCCGATCGCGGCGGCCGCGCTCGACGTCGAGATGATGAGCCTTGCCGCCAGCGTCAAGCTGGAGGGCGAGGTCATGAAGCGGTTGAACGCCATTGCAGACGTAAACTGAATGAAAAAGCCCGGCCGTAATATCGCAGCCGGGCTTTGACCTTGGTTGCTGGCGTTCGGTGTGCCGCTTATCCCAGCCAGCCGTCGCGCTTCAACGCCTGATAGCCTTCATCGAGGGTCTTCTCGGCGGTTTCTACCAGAATGTCCGCTTCTTCATGGGTCAGGACCAGCGGCGGCGAGATGATCAGGCTGTCGCGCACTGCGCGCATGACCATGCCGTTGCCGAAGGAAATGTCGCGGCAGATGGTGCCGGCGGTGCCGACGTCCTTGAACAGCCGGTGCGGGTTCTTCTTGTCCGGTACCAGTTCCAGCGCACCGACAAGGCCGGTCATGCGCGCTTCGCCGATCAACGGGTGATCGCCCAGCTTCAGCCAGCGTTCCTTGAGATAAGGGCCGATATCGCTCTTGACGCGCTCGACCAGGCCTTCGCGCTCGATGATCTCCAGATTGGCGAGCGCAGCCGCGGCACAGGCCGGATGACCGGAATAGGTATAGCCGTGGTAGAACTCCTCGCCCGACAGCATCAGGCCTTCGGCCACACGGTCGGACACCATGACACCACCCATCGGCAGATAACCGGAGGTCAGGCCCTTGGCGATCGGCATCAGGTCCGGCTTCATGCCGTAGTGGGTCGAGCCGAACCATTCGCCGAGACGGCCGAACCCGCAGATGACCTCGTCGGAAACGAACAGGATGTCGCGCTCGTCGAGGATGCGGCGGATTTCGGGCCAATAGGTCTCCGGCGGAATGATGACACCGCCCGCCCCCTGGATCGGTTCGGCAATGAAGGCCGCGACCTTGTCTTCGCCGATTTCATCGATGGCTTGTTCCAGCTTGCGGGCTGCAAAGACACCGAACTCCTCCGGGCTCATCTCATGGCCTTCACCGAACCAGTAGGGCTGGTCGATGTGATGGACGCCGGCAACCGGAAGGTCGCCCTGCTCATGCATGCCCTTCATGCCGCCCAGGCTGGTGCCCGCAAGCGTGGAGCCGTGATACCCGTTCCAACGGCCGATGATCACCTTCTTGTCCGGTTTGCCCATCTTGTCCCAATAGGTGCGGACCATGCGGAACACGGTGTCGTTGGCCTCGGAGCCGGACGAGCAGTAGAACACCCGGTTGATGTGATCGGGCGCCAGTTTCGCCAGCTTTTCCGAAAGGGCAATCGCAGGCGGATGGGTCGTCTTGAAGAACGTGTTGTAATAGGACAGCTCGTTCATCTGCTTGTAGACGGCGTCCGCAATTTCCTTGCGGCCATGGCCTACCTGAACGCACCACAGACCGGCCATGCCGTCCAGGATACGGTTGCCCTCCGAATCCGTCAGCCAGATGCCGTCGGCATGGGTAATCACCCGGCTGCCTTCCTCGTTCAGCGACTTCATGTCGGAAAACGGATGCCAGTGATGGGCGGCATCGAGTTCCTGAAGGGCCTTGGTCGGATAGATGTTGGAATGGGCCGTCATTGGCGAACGCTCCGGATAGTGACAGACGGGATCAGACGTTGAGCAGCAGGTATTCCCGCTCCCAGGGACTGATCACGGACATGAAGGTTTCAAATTCCTCGTATTTGATCGCTCGGTAGGTGGCGACGAATTGTTCGCCGAACACCTCGATCATTTCTTCGGATTTTTCGAACTTGGCGAGAGACTCGGGCAAGCCCCGCGGCAGGGACTTGGACCGCTCCGAACAGTCATCGGACTTCGGAGAATCAGGCTTCAAACCGCGGACCATGCCCAGATACCCGCAGGCAAGACTTGCGGCGATGGCGAGATACGGGTTGACGTCGGACCCCGGCACACGGTTTTCCAGTCGCCGGGCTTGGGCGTTGGAATAGGGCACGCGCAGGCCAACCGTGCGGTTGTCGTAGCCCCAATAGACGTTTACCGGCGCGGTCGAGGTCTTGGAGAACCGGCGGTAGGAATTGACGAAGGGCGCCATGATGCAGGTGACCCGCGGCAGGAACCGCTGGTGACCGGCGATGAACGACAGGAACGCCGGTGTTTCCTCGCCGTTTTCATCGGCAAAGATATTGAGCCCGGTTTCCTTGTCGATCACCGACTGGTGGATGTGCATCGCCGAACCCGGCTGGTTCGACATCGGCTTCGACATGAAAGTGGCATACATTTCGTGCCGCAGCGCGGCTTCACGGATCGTGCGCTTGAACAGGAACACCTGGTCGGCCAGAGCCAGAGGCTGGCCGTGGCGCAGGTTGATTTCCATCTGCGCCGCGCCTTCCTCGTGGATCATGGTGTCGATCTCGAGGCCCTGCTGTTCTGACAGGTCGTAGATGTCGTCGATCAGGTCGTCGAACTCGTTCAGCGCGGAAATCGAATAGGACTGACGCCCGACTTCCGGCCGGCCGGATCGGCCCCGGGGCGGTTCCAGCGGGTAGTCGGGATCGGTGTTCGGGCGGACGAGGTAAAACTCGATCTCCGGAGCCACCACCGGCTCCCAGCCCTTGTCCTCGTAGAGCTTGAGAACGCGCTTCAGCACGTTGCGCGGCGCGGTTTCAACCGGCTCGCCCTGGCGGGTAACGGCATCGTGGATGAGCTGCGCGGTCGGGTCGCTTTCCCAGGGCACCGTGGTCAGGGTGCTGTAGTCGGGTTTGAAATAGAGGTCGCCGTCAATGGGATTGTGCTGGAACCAGTCGTCGTCGTCCGGATAATCACCAGAAATGGTCTGCGCGAAGATCGACGCGGGCATCGTCATGACGGGGCCGGAGAAGAATTTACCGGTCGGCATCATCTTGCCGCGGGCAACACCGGCAAGGTCCGGCACGATACACTCGATGTCCTGGATGTTGCGCGCGTTGAGCCAGTCACGGGCGGCGTCGACGTCCGGGACGCCGCGCAGGCTGTCGACCGGGTTTTCGCTTTCGCTGGCAGGCGTTTCAGCAGTCACAAGAAGCTCCAATGGTTTGGCACTCTGGCCGGGGCAGGGAACGCCATTTGGACGGCAAACAGGGGCGTGATCAAGTACCTGTCTGCGAAGGGCTGCTCCGGATCGGAGAAATCATTTTGTGATCACAAAATGGCACGGCTTGAGGAAAGGATCAACCGCCTGATGCATCCGACAGGATTTCCTTGCCCAGAAGGCCCATGCCGTCGGCGATATCGGCCGCAATGGCAGCCCGCAGGGCAGGGGCATCCTGCCTTTCAATCGCCCGGATGGCTTCCTTGTGCCGGTCCTCCAGGCTGGCGGTGCCGACCCGGCCGTAGACCGTGCGCATGAACGGCGCAAACTGCAGCCACAGACTGTCAGTCAGCGGCAGAAGAACCTTGGAGCCGGACGCCCTGTAAATGCGAAAATGAAAGGCGTGATTGAGCCGCATATAGGCCTCGGCATCGCCACTGGTCAGACGCTCATCGATGTCGTTATCGATCGATTGAAGGTCCTTTGCATCCCGGGATGTGAGGTGCGGAAGCGCCAATTCCGCCAGTTCGGGCTCCAGAAGAGTCCTGGCTCTTAACACCTCGTCGAAGCGCGCAGGGGTCATGTCGGGCACCTGCACCCGGCCGTTTGGTTTGACTTCGAGGGCGTTTTCCGCTGCCAGCCGTTGCAGCACTTCACGCACAGGCATCGGGCTGACGCCCAGTTCTGCTGCAAGGCCCCGGATCGTAACGGCTTTTCCGGGTATGAACCGGCCGGTCAGCATCCCGGACCGCACGGCGTTATCGACCTGCTGGCGGGTCGCGCCGCGAGACGTCGAGGGGGCACTTGCCGCCTTCACGGGGCCGGATTGCATGGCGGATCGCCGAAGGGCCAAAGACATTCTCCCGGAAAAGTCAAACGATGAATTACACGATCCTGCTTGACAGGGTTTTCAGAAAGTGATCACATTTTTAAAAAGGACGCAAACAAAAGCTGCCGCCTGCCGCATGAGTGCGGATGGCCAGTCCAGCAAGACGCAGGGGCGTAATAACTCTAAATGAACGAGCTTCCCCACCAGATCCTCGAGCATCCGGCGCTGCCCGGCTGGAAGACGGATTTCGAGGCCTTCATGGCTGCTCATCCAGATCTCGATACGCTCGAGGTCATTCTGCCGGATACCAACGGCGTGCTGCGCGGCAAGTGGCTGCCGGGCAAGGCGCTGGAAAAAGTGTTCGAGGGCGGCGTTGCCTTTCCCTATTCGCTCTACGGGCTGGATGTGTGGGGTCGTGAGGTCGAGGCCACCGGCATGCACCTGGAAACGGGTGACAAGGACGGTGTCTGCTGGCCGATCCCGGAAACGCTGAAACTGGTGCCCTGGGCCGACCGCAAGACCGCCCAGGTGCTTTTGTCCATGTATGACCGGGACGGCGATCCCTTCCTGGCCGATCCGCGTCACGTTCTGGAAAACATGGTCGACCGCCTGAAGGACGAATTCGGCGTGACGGCGACCTGCGCCTTCGAGCTGGAATTCTATCTTTTCGAGGAGAGCGACGGCGACTGGACCGAGCAGCCCAAACCTCTGTTCTCCACGCATCTGGGCCCCGCAAGGCAGAACATGTATGCCCTGTCGGACCTTGAAGCCCTGCTACCGGTGGTCGACGATTTGCGTCGGGCCTGCGAGATTCAGGGCATTCCGGCCGATGCGGCGGTTTCCGAAGCCGCACCCGGCCAGTTCGAACTCAACCTGCATCATCGCCGCAACCCGCTGCTGGCTGCCGATGATGTCGTCATGCTGCGCCGCCTCGTCGCCGGGGTTGCCCGCAAGCACGAACTCAAGTCCTCCTTCATGGCCAAGCCTTTTGTGGAATGGCCCGGCAACGGCATGCATGTGCATGTGTCCATGGAAGACGAAAACGGCAATTTGTTCGCAGACCCGGATACTGGCGCCGACAAACTTGGCTATGCCATCAACGGTCTGTTGAAGACGATGCCGGAATCCCTGCTGCTGTTCATCTCGACCTTCAATGGCTTCCGCCGGATGCAGCCGGGCTCCTATGCGCCGGCTTCCATCTGCTGGGGATACGACAACCGATCCGTGGCCTTGCGGGTTCCGGCCTCGACGCCGGAAGCGGCCCGTGTCGAACACCGGATCGCCGGCGCCGACGCCAATCCCTACCTCGTGCTCACCGGCGTTCTTGCCGGGATGATGGAAGGCCTCCGGCTGAAAAAGGATCCGCCTGCTCCTGTGACCGGTAACGCCTATGAGAAGCGCAAGAAGCGCCTGACGCCCTGGATGGACGAGGCGATTGATGCTTTCGAAGCCTCAAAGCTGATGAAACAGGCAGTCGGCAAGGAAATGCACAAGGTGCTGACCGAGATCAAACGGGAGGAACTGAACGAATTTGGGCGGGAGATTTCGTCGCTTGAGCGACAGACCTATTTGTGATCGGCTGCTCAAAATCGACGCTGGACAAAAACCGGCGCCATAGCCAACCTGCAGGACAGACAAGACGCCAACAGCGCAAATGTCCATTTGAAATAAGGCACTAGGCCGCCAATAGGCCACTGACAAAACTCTGAGGGGAGTTCTTAAATGACATTGAAATCCATGTTGACCGGGGTAGCCATTCTCAGCCTGATGAGCGGTGCTGCATTCGCCCAGGACAAGGTCGTGAATGTCTACAACTGGTCCGACTACATCGACGAAACCATTCTGGAAGACTTCACCAAGGAAACCGGCATCAAGGTCGTCTACGACGTGTTCGACAGCAACGAGGTTCTGGAAACCAAGCTGCTGGCAGGCGGCACGGGCTACGACATCGTGGTCCCGACCGGAACCTTCCTGGCGCGCCAGATCCAGGCAGGCGTCTTCTCCGAACTCGACAAGTCCAAACTGCCGAACCTGTCCAACATGTGGAAGGACATCGAGGCACGTGTCGACAAATACGATCCGGGCAACGAGCACTCCATCAACTACATGTGGGGCACGACCGGTCTCGGTTATAATGTCGAAAAGGTGAAAGCCGCCCTCGGCGACAATCCGCCGGTGGACAGCTGGGATCTCCTGTTCAAGAAGGAGAACATCGAGAAGCTGAAGGATTGCGGCGTGTTCATTCTGGATGCTCCGACCGAGCTGATCCCGGCCGCGCTCAACTATCTGGGCCTTGACCCGGACAGCAAGGATCCGGCTGAAATCGAGAAGGCGGGTGAGCTGCTGATGTCGGTGCGCCCCTATATCCAGAAGTTCCACTCGTCCGAATACATCAATGCGCTCGCCAACGGCGATATCTGTCTGGCGGTCGGCTGGTCCGGTGATGTTCTGCAGGCCCGTGACCGTGCGGCTGAAGCCGACAACGGCGTGACCGTCGAGTATTCGATCCCGAAAGAGGGGGCGCTGATGTGGTTCGACCAGATGGCGATCCCGGCGGATGCGCCGCACAAGGAAGAGGCGCACGAGTTCCTGAACTACATCATGCGTCCTGAAGTCATGGCGAAGGCCTCCAATGTGGTCTACTACGCCAACGGCAACAAGGCCTCGCAGGAATTCCTCAACGAGGACGTGATCGGCGATCCGGCAATCTACCCGCCCGAGGAAGCGGTGAAGAACCTCTACACCGTCACCCCATATCCGCCGAAGGTGAACCGGATTGTTACCCGCACCTGGACCAAGGTGAAGAGCGGTCAGTAAGCGAACGCGAACCGCCGGGCCCCTCCAAGGGTCCGGCGTTTTTGTTTCCTCGGGTCTCTTAGGGGTGGGAGATTGTTTTGGCGAAAAAATCGATTGGACCGGTTCGTCGGGCGTACAGCCCGTGGGATGATCCGGAAAAAGCACCGTTTATCGAATTCCGGAATGTCACGAAGAAGTTCGGCGACTTCACTGCGGTCAACAATCTGTCTCTGAAGATTTACGAGCGCGAGTTTTTCGCACTGCTCGGCGGTTCGGGTTGTGGCAAGACAACCTTGATGCGCATGCTGGCGGGTTTCGAGACACCGACAACCGGACAGATCTTTCTGGATGGTCAGGACCTTGCCGGAATTCCGCCTTTCAAGCGTCCCTCCAACATGATGTTCCAGTCCTACGCGCTGTTCCCGCATATGAGTGTTGAAAAGAACATCGCCTTCGGTCTGAGGCAGGACAAGCTTCCGGCATCCGAGGTCGATGCACGCGTTGCTGAAATGCTGCGGCTGACCAAGCTGGAACAATTTGCCAAACGCCGTCCGCACCAGCTCTCGGGCGGTCAGCGCCAGCGTGTCGCGCTCGCCCGTTCGCTTGCCAAGCGCCCGAAGGTTCTCCTGCTCGATGAACCGCTCGGCGCCCTCGACCGCAAGCTTCGCGAGGAAACCCAGTTCGAACTGATGAATATTCAGGAAGAACTGAAGATGACGTTCCTGATCGTCACCCACGACCAGGAAGAGGCCATGACCGTTGCCGACCGGATCGCCGTCATGGACAAGGGCGAACTGGTGCAGGTCGACACCCCGGCCGAAATCTACGAAGCTCCCAATTCCAAGTTCGTTGCCGATTTCATTGGCGACATCAACCTGATCGAAGCCAACGTCACCGAGAAATCGGAAGACGGCACCAAGCTTCGCTCGGTTGCGGATAATTTCACCATCGATAGCGATCAGGTAACCGACGCCGCCGTGGGCGACCGGGTCTGGTATGCCATTCGTCCGGAGAAGGTGCGTATTGCACAGGGGCGCCGTGAAAAGGGTTTGCCCAACAGGATCGACGGCGTCGTCTGGGATATCGCTTATCTGGGAGACATGTCCATCATCCATTCGAAGGTCGGCGACAACGACAAGGACACGTTGCGGGCTACCTTCGCCAATGTCTCGCGCATGGTCGAAAACCCGATCACCTGGGATGACGAAGTCGTCATGTCCTTCGACCGGGATGCCGGCGTCATTCTGAAAGGGTAGGAGGAAGCGATGTCAGAGCTGCACGTTCCCGCTCAACCCAAACGGACACTCGGTGGCTGGCTGCTGATCGCGGTGCCTTATGTCTGGCTGCTGATTTTCTTTCTGGCGCCGTTTCTGATCGTCTTCAAGATTTCCCTGTCCCAGGTGGCGGTTGCCATTCCGCCCTATGTGCCGACCTTCGATCTGGCGGAGGGCTGGAATGGCATCTGGGACAGTGTTTCGGAGTTCTCCTTCGAAAACTACGTCTGGCTGACCGAAGACGACCTCTACTGGAAATCCTATCTGTCGTCGGTCGTCATCGCAGCCATCTCAACGCTGCTGACGCTCATCATCGGCTATCCGATCGCCTACGGCATGGCGCGCAGTCCGCAATCGATGCGCCCGACGCTGCTGATGCTGGTGATCCTGCCGTTCTGGACCAGCTTTCTGATCCGCGTCTACGCCTGGATCGGCATCCTGAAAAACGAAGGCCTTCTCAACCAGCTCCTGCTGACGCTCGGCATCATCGACGAGCCGCTGGTGATGATGAACACCAACATCGCGGTCTTTATCGGCATCGTCTATTCCTACCTGCCGTTCCTTGTCCTGCCTCTTTACGCCAGCCTGGAACGGCTGGACGGCAGCCTGCTGGAAGCCGCCGAGGATCTTGGCTGCCCTCCGTGGAAGGCCTTCTGGAAGATCACGTTGCCGTTGTCGCTGCCCGGCGTCATCGCCGGATGTTTCCTGGTGTTCATTCCCGCGGTCGGTGAATTCGTCATTCCGGATCTTCTCGGCGGTTCCAACACGCTGATGATCGGCAAGACGCTCTGGGTGGAATTTTTCAACAACCGCGACTGGCCTGTCTCGTCGGCGGTCGCCGTGATCCTTCTGCTGATCCTGGTGATTCCCATCGTGCTCTTCCAGAACCAGCAGCAGAAAATGGCGGAGAGAGAAGGATGACGCGCGGTCCGACCTGGTTCAACATCACCTCGCTCGTGGCGGGCTTTTCGTTCCTGTATCTGCCCATCGTGCTGCTGGTGATCTATTCCTTCAACGAAAGCCGGCTGGTGACCGTGTGGGGCGGTTTCTCCACCAAATGGTACGCTTCGCTGCTGCAGAACGATCAACTGCTCGATGCGGCCTGGGTGACCCTGCGCGTCGCCTTTGTATCGGCGACCCTCGCGACGATCATCGGCACAATCGCCGCGCTTGTTCTGGTGCGGTCCGGGCGGTTCGTCGGCCGGTCGCTGTTTTCCGGCATGATCTTCGCACCGCTGGTGATGCCCGAAGTGATCCTTGGCCTGTCACTGCTTCTGCTTTTCGTGGCCATGGATTATTCCCGCGGGTTCTGGACCGTGATGCTGGCGCATACGACCTTTGCAAGCTGCTATGTGGCTGTCGTGGTGCAGTCACGCCTGGTCGGTTTCGACAAATCCATAGAGGAGGCTGCGGAAGATCTCGGTTGCCCGCCGGTCAAAACCTTCTTCCTGATCACCTTGCCGATCATACTGCCCGGTGTCATCGCCGGCTGGATGCTGGCCTTCACTCTGTCGCTGGACGATCTGGTGATCGCCAGCTTCACCACGGGGCCGGGCGCCACCACCTTGCCGATGAAGATCTATTCCCAGGTGCGGCTGGGCGTGACACCGGAAATCAACGCGGTCTGCACCATCCTTGTTGCTCTTGTCACCATGGGCGTGATCGCTGCCTCGATCGCAACCAAACGCCAGCAGACCCAAAAGGAGAGGGATGAACGAGCCGCTTTCGGCGCGGAAGGTTGAAGACTGAAGGCTTGAAAGATGCGCGTCGGAGCGACCCGCGAACGCCTCGAAGAGGCTGCCTACAATACTGATTTTTAACAAAACCATGCCTATATAACAGGCAGTTGGTGCACCTATTTGGTGTGCCTGGGCTGGTGGTTGTGTATTGGGGTATTGCGAGTGATGGCTTTGCGTGAAACAGAGCAGCTGCTGGCTCTGGAAAGCAGCGCTGTATCCCGGATCAAGGTTCGTGAAATCAAGGCCCCGACGCTTTCGGAAATGAAAAGTCTCTGGGCTTCCCTGAAAGGCGGCGTGGTATCGACGCCGTTTCAGACGCCGGAATTTCTCGCAGCCTTTCAGGAAAGCAAGCTGACGACAGGAGCCAGTGGATTTTCTGTCGGCGTTTTTGCGGAACCGGGCGAAAGCGAACCTCCCTTGATGTTGTTGCCGCTTGCGCGTTTTCAGCGGGGCCCCATCCGGGTCGTCGGCATGCCGGACTTTGGTCTGGCTGATCAGAATGCGCCGGTCTTTGGCGCTGGCTGCGGTCTCTCCGCACAGTGCCGGGCGGAAATGATCCGGGCCTTTCTGGAGCGTATCGACGATGCCGACATCGTCGACATCCACAAGCTGCACCACCGGGTCGATACCCTGGAAAATCCGTTAAGTTGCCTGCCGGAAACGATCTCGCAGAACAGCTCGCTTGTTCTCGATCTTCACAGCGCGAATGCCTCTGGCAACTGGTCCGGCAAGTCCATCTACAAGAAGACCCGTTCCAAGTTCCGCCGGCTTGTGAGCGAAGGCGTTACGCTGGTCGAGGCGGTAACACCCGAAGAACGTGTTGACCTGTTCAGGACCCTGGCCGCTCAGCGAAGGGAACGGTTCCGCCAGCTCGGACGGGACGATAGCCTGGAGCGGGAAGACCGCTCTGGCTTCTATCTCCGCCTTGCGGCGATGGAGGCATCGTCGACGCCCTTCAAGACCCTGGCGCTGAAGCAGGGAGAAGAGACCGTGGCTGCCATGGTGCTGATGATGACGGGGGCGCAGGCGACTGCTGTCCTGGTGTCCATCGGCGATCAGAAATGGCACGCCTATTCGCCGGGCATGGTGCTGTTTGCCAAGGCGATACAACGAGCTTACGAGACAGGTGCGCGCTGGTTCAGCTTTGGCACAGGTCAGCAGGAATACAAGCAACGGTTCGGTGGTGAGGAACACCCCTCTCACCGCCTGCTCATGCCTTTGAGCACACGCGGACGCCTGTTTGTCGGTGCCCGGGATGCGCATCGTGCCGCCCAGAACGTGCTCCAGATCGCGTTGCGCAGGAATGGGATGGAGACGTGAACGATAGGTCGGTCTCGCCGGGAAACGAGACGGTCCGCGGCCAGACGGCCGGGCACGAAATCCGTGTTGTCTGGCACGAGAAGCCCGACGCGGACCTTTTGCATTCGCTCTGGGCGTCTCTTCCCGGCGGAGCGCGATGCTCGGCTTTTCAAACCCCGCAATTCGTCGAGTGCTTCTTTCAGGAAATGGCACCCGAGGTCTGTGACACATACGGGATCCTTGCCGCCTATCGCCCGGGCTTGCCGGACCCGCTTGCATTGCTGCCGATCATCCGCTTCCGGAAAGGTCCGGTCCGTGTCGCCTCGACGCCCGACCTTGGCGTGGCGGACCACAACGGCCCGGTTTTGAGCGCTGCGATCGCAAGCGAAGGCGATGAAACGGTGCAGGCAGTCATGTCCGCAATGATCGAGGCCATTCCGGACGCGGATGTGGTGGACATCAAGAAACTGCACGCGTCGATAGGCAGCGCTCGCAATCCCTTCTTCCTGCATCCAAAAGCGACAGTGGAAAGTTCCAGTCTTTACCTTGATGCCGAGGCGTTGCTCGCGGCCGGAGCCGGCTCCGGGAAAGGAATTTACAAGAAGACCAGGGTCAACTTTCGCAAGCTTCAAAGTGAAGGCGTGCAACTGGTCGAGGCGACGACCCCTGAAGAGCGAGTGAAAATACTCGAAACCCTGATGGTCTACAGGGCGGAGCGGTTCAAAGCGCTCGGTCGTGCGAACTCCTTGAAGCAGGACAATCGGGAGAATTTTTATCTCGCCCTGGCGGCCCGGGCGGGACGTGAAAATCCTCTCAAGGTTCTGGCGCTGATGTCGGGCGGTGACATTGTCGCCGTGACGGCCCTGCTGGTGGAAGATGGATGCGCAACCGGTATCTTGATTTCAATCGGCCCGGAACAATGGCAGCGGTTTTCGCCTGGCATGGTGGCACTCGTTCAATCCATCTACTGGGCGCGGGACAACAACATTCGGCTCTACGGTTTCGGCACCGGGCTGCAGGCGTACAAAAGCAGGTTTGGCGCCAAGGAACAATCAACGCGGCGCTTGCTTTTGCCGCTCACCGTTAAAGGCTTGGCAGCGACCACGGCGCTGAAGGCCAAACGAAGTCTCAGGGCAACCCTTGATCGTTTGAAGCATCAGAAAAACAGCAAGACAGCCTGATCGGCAACCGTCATCCCGCCCGGGGTGGCCGGATCAGATAGATGACCAGCCAGATCGGCACGACGATGAATGCGCCCAGGATCATGTTGGGAATGGCCCAGTCCCGAAACTCCAGCATATAGATCCAGAGTTCCAGAGGGCTCATGCCGACGGAGCCCAGAATGTCCTGCGCGGTGATGTTCACGAAGGAAAGACCCGCGCCGACGAGTAGCGAGATGACCGCGATCTTGAAGAATGTCGACAGAAACGGGAACACGGCGCGTGAAGTCTTTCAGTAGGTTCTAGGTATCCGGTGGTAGACAGGGTGGCGATAACACCCCACGGACGATGTCCAATTCTTGCCATTAAGAATTTACAAACCATAAACAACTTGCCGAAAACTGCCTCAAGCCGTGCGGCAACGGCGGTCTGGAGGCGGGCAACGCGGCGCAAACCGATTAAGTGACGAGCCAGTCATGTTTTTCGCTGCAACGCGGGAAAGAGCTCTTGACCCGGTCGAACCTAGCGGCGAATGTGCGCTTCACGCACATAGCGGTCTTAAACGGGAGTGAAACATGGACAAAATTTATCCGGACGCAAAGGCCGCCCTTGAGGGGCTGACCTTTGACGGCATGACGGTGATGGCCGGCGGGTTCGGCCTCTGCGGCATTCCGGAAAATCTGATTGTGGCGCTCCGGGATTCCGGAGCCAAGGACATCACCGCCATTTCCAACAATGCCGGTGTTGATGACTTTGGCCTCGGTCTTCTGCTGCAGACACGCCAGATCAAGAAGATGGTTTCGTCCTACGTCGGTGAAAACGCGACTTTCGAAAAGCAGTACCTCAACGGTGAGCTTGAGCTTGAGTTCAACCCGCAGGGCACGCTGGCCGAGCGCATCCGCGCCGGTGGCGCAGGCATTCCGGGCTTCTACACCAAGACCGGCGTCGGGACCCTGATTGCCGACGGCAAGGAACACAAGGACTTCAACGGCGAGACCTACATCATGGAAACCGGCCTGGTGGCCGATGTATCGCTGGTCAAGGCCTGGAAGGCCGACAAGGAAGGCAACCTGATCTACCGCAAGACCGCGCGCAACTTCAATCCGATGATGGCGACGGCCGGAAAGACCTGTGTGGTGGAAGTGGAGGAGCTGGTTGAGATCGGTGAGCTTGATCCCGATAACATCCACACCGCCGGCATCTTCGTCGACCGCATCATCGTCGGCAAACACGAAAAACGTATCGAAAAGCGCACCACGCGCGCAGCCTGAGGGAGATAACATCATGGCCTGGACTCGTGATGACATGGCAAAGCGTGCCGCGCAGGAACTGGAAGACGGCTTCTATGTGAACCTGGGCATCGGCATTCCGACCCTGGTATCCAACTATATTCCGGACGGCGTTCACGTGACCCTTCAGTCGGAAAACGGCATGCTTGGCATGGGCCCGTTCCCGACCGATGACGAGGTCGACGCGGATCTCATCAACGCCGGCAAGCAGACCATCACCGAACTGCCGCAGACCAGCTATTTCTCGTCTGCCGACAGCTTCGGCATGATCCGCGGCGGTCATATCGACCTGTCGATCCTGGGCGCTATGGAAGTGTCCGAAGCCGGCGATCTCGCCAACTGGATGATCCCGGGCAAGATGGTCAAGGGCATGGGTGGTGCCATGGACCTCGTCGCCGGTGTCAAACGCGTGGTCGTGATCATGGATCACACCTCGAAAGCCGGCGACCCCAAGCTTCTGAATGAATGCTCGCTGCCGCTCACCGGCGTGAAATGTGTTGACCGCGTCATCACCAATCTCGGTGTCTTTGATGTTGTCGACGGCGGCCTGAAGGTGGTTGAACTCGCCGAGGACGTCACGCTGGACGAAGTCAAGGAAAAGACGCAGGCGACAATCGTGAGCTAAGACCGTTACGGTCGTCAGTGTCGTTTCAAGAAAACGTGCCTGCAACCGTGCAGGCACGTTTTTTTTATGCCCGCAGAGGGGCATCCCGGCGCATCTTCAGCGTCTGTCGTTCAACACGATCAAAGTCGCCCAATCGTCCAGACCATCCGGCCGCGGAGACGGGACCGGAAGACGGCAGCCCGTCTGCCGCCTGAAGTCTCAAGCGGCAAACTGCAAGTGTCTTATTCCGCCGCTTCGTTCTTACGGCGTTCGCCAATGGGACGGATTGCGGGGAAGTCCTGGTCGGTCAGCGTTTCCTTCGCGAGCAGCATCGTGGCGCCTTCGTCAAGCTCGTTGCGATGGCTGTTCAAGAGGTCCTTGGCCCGCTGAAAGGCAACTTCCACCCGTTGCTTGATGGCAATATCGATTTCCCGCTGCGTCTCCTCGGAAACCTCGGCAACGTCTCCGGAGGGCTGCCCAAGAAAGTTCTGACGCTGGGTGGAATAGGCACGATTGCCCAGATCGGTATCCATGCCGTAGCGCATGACCATGTCGCGGGCAACTTCGGTCACTTTCTGCAGGTCGTCGGAGGCACCGGTGGAGATCTCGTTGAACACGATCTCCTCCGCCGCCCGGCCACCCATCAGAACCGCCATGCGGTTTTCCAGGTCCTGTGAAGACAAGAGGAAACGGTCTTCGGTCGGCCGCTGCATCGTGTAGCCGAGGGCGCCTATGCCGCGCGGGATGATCGAGATCTTGTGCACAGGGTCGCAACCGTCCAGATTTGCGGCCACCAGGGCATGGCCCATTTCGTGGAAGGCGACGGTCCTGCGTTCCTTGTCGGACAGGATCCGGCTGCGCTTCTCCAGCCCGGCAACGACACGCTCCACCGCTTCGTTGAAGTCCAGAAGGGTGACGGCGTCGGCCTGCCGCCGTGTTGCCAGCAGGGCGGCCTCGTTCACCAGCGTCGCAAGATCAGCGCCGGAGAAACCGGCCGTAAGCTGGGCCACCTGGTCGAGATCGATATCGGCGGCCAGTTTGATCTTCTTCACATGAACGTCGAGGATCGCCCGCCGGCCGATTTTGTCCGGCCGGTCGACCAGTACCTGCCGGTCGAAGCGCCCGGCGCGCAGGAGGGCAGCGTCCAGGATTTCGGGCCGGTTCGTCGCCGCCAGAAGGATGATGCCGCTGGAGGGGTCGAAGCCGTCGAGTTCGGTCAGGAGCTGGTTGAGAGTTTGTTCCTTCTCGTCGTTGCTGCCCATGGGACCGGCCGCACGCGTCCGGCCGAGCGCGTCCAGCTCGTCGATGAAGATGATGGCGGGCGCGGCCTTGCGGGCCTGCTCGAACAGGTCACGCACACGTGCCGCACCGACACCGACGAACATTTCCACGAATTCCGAACCGGAGATCGAGAAGAACGGCACCCCGGCCTCGCCTGCCACGGCCCGGGCAAGCAGCGTCTTGCCTGTGCCAGGAGGGCCGACCAGAAGGATGCCCTTGGGCACATGTGCGCCCAGACGGCCGTAGGATGTCGGCTCCTTCAGAAAGTCGACAATTTCCTTCAGTTCCCGTTTGGCTTCATCCACGCCGGCGACATTCTGAAACCGGACCTTCACGTCCTTTTCGACAAATACCTTTGCCTTGGACTTGCCCACCGTCATCATGCCGCCCATGCCCTGTTTCTCGGCAAAACGGCGGATGAAGAACATCCAGAGACCGAACAGCAGCAGCACCGGCAGCACCCAGGAGAGGATGTCGCGAATGAAGGTGTTCTGGACGACGCCGGTGTATTTCACGTCATATTTGCTGAGTTCGTCGGCGAGAGGCACCTCGACGCGGGTGGCGACGAAATACTGCTTTCCGTCCTTGAGCGCGGCTTTGAACTTGCCTTCGATATAGTTCTCTTTGATGGCGATCTCCTCGATCTTTCCATCCTTGAGATACTGTTCGAACTGGCTGTAGGGGATTTGCTCAACGGTCCTGTAGGTGGTCCACCAGCTTTGGAACATCAGCACCAGCATCATGGCGATGAAGGCGTACCAAAGGTTTATCTGGTGTTTCTTTTCCATTGAGGGATCGTCCTGCTGTCTATGTGAATTGTGTCGCCATTGACGCGGTTCACCCGGATGCTGTCAAGGGCGCGGGACGGCAGGACTGCCGGTTCTGACTGGCCGGTTCAGACGGCCGGCTCAACCTGCCGTCTGGAAGTTTGCGTCCGGAACGAAGATGCGCTGGAGCGGGCAAGGTAGATCACCGGGATCAGACCGACCAGGACGATCGCAAGAGACGGCAAGGCCGCCTCACCGAACGCTTCGCGCGAAGCCGCCTCGAACACGGTCGTTGCCAGGGTTTCGAAGTTGAATGGGCGCAGCAGTACGGTGGCCGGCAGCTCCTTCATGCAATCCACGAAACTGAGGAGGGCCGCAGACAAAAGCACCGGCTTCAGGATCGGCAGGTGGATTTGCGTCAGGGTCTGGCCGCTGTTGCGGCCAAGCGTGCGTGCGGCCATGTCGAGATGCGGCGTGATCCGGCCAAACCCGCCTTCCACCTGGCCATAGGAGACGGCGAGGAACCGAACCACATAGGCGAACACCAGGCCGGTGCCGCTGCCCAGCAGCAAAAGCCCGGTATTGATGCCGAACCAGGCTTCCATGCGGGCGTCGAGGAAATTGTCGAAACCCGCCAGCGGCACAAGAATGCCGATGGCCAGAACGGTGCCCGGAATGGCGTAGCCGATGGAGGCGAGCCGGACGGCGACTTTCAGCGGGCCTTTGGGGTTGAGGCGCAGCGCATAGGCAAGGGCAACGGAAATCAGCACGGTGATAAACGCAGCAATGGCCGCAAGGCTCAGGCTGTTCCAGACGGCATCCAGAAAGCCGCTGTCCCAGAAGTTCTCCAGCCGCCGACTGGCGAGGTCCGCAAGCAACAGGCCAGGCACAACGAAACCGACAAAGACGGGCGTCAGGCACAACAGCAACGCAAGCGCAGCCTGCCAGCGGCCAAGCTCGAAGCGTGTCGGAGGCCGGTGCTTGGAACCGCCGCCGCTGTCGAAGCGCTGCTTGCGCCGCCCGAACCGTTCCAGCCACAGCAGGAAGAACACCATCACGAGCATTGCCAGCGCAAGCTGGGCGGCTCCACCGAGGCTCGAGCGGTGCAGCCAGGTGTCATAGACGGAAAAGGTCAGCGTCTTCACGCCGAAGAACGTCACCGCGCCGATATCGTTGAGGCATTCCATCAAGGCGAGCGATATGCCGATGACAATGGCAGGCCGTGCCAGCGGCAGGGCGACGCGGAAGAAGAGCCCGTAGGGCGAAGCCCCCAGGGTGCGGGAAACATCCAGCGTCGAGGCGGACTGGATCAGGAAGCTCGCCCGGGTCGTGAGATAGACATAAGGGTAGAGCACTGCGCCCATGACGAAGATGGCGCCGCCGAGCGAGCGGATCTCGGGAAACCAATAGTCTCTGGAGGTCTTGAAGCCGAAAATCGCACGGATCAGGCTCTGCACCGGTCCCGTATAATCGAGCACTTCGACATAGGCGAAGGCGACGATGTAGGTCGGCACGGCAAGAGGCACGAGGAGGGCCCAGTCGAGCACCTTTCTGCCCGGAAAATTGCACATCGTTACCAGCCAGGCCGTGGCAACGCCGGTAATGCCCGTGGTGAGGCCGACGCCCAGCATCAGCAGAAACGTTGTCTGCAGAGAGCCCGGCAGAACCGTTGTCAGAAGATGGCCCCAGACCTCGCCAGTGGGCGTCAACGCGATCCACACGATTGCTGCCATTGGCATAAGCACCAGCGCGGCGATCGTCAGCGATGCGATTTGCCAGAAACGGTCAGCAACAGTGAGGGAGGGCGTGCGCAGCAAGGCCTGTCATTTCTTTGAGAATGGTTCGCAGGAAGCTCTATAGGCAATTGGAGGAAAATGCAAAAGCCAGCCTTTGGTCCTGTCGGCACTTTTTGAGAAGTTCTGGCCGATGAAACGAGAGGCCTCGTAATGTTTCGAGGCCTTCGCCCAATATTCCCGGGCAAGGGGAGGGGGACTGGCTGTAGCAGACGGGTGAGGCCGCACAATACCGGGTAACGCAAGCTGCCGTGGTTTGGGGGGCAACGGTGAGGCCTTCGCGTTGAGCTTCGGATCGGCCCCAGGAACGTGCACACCCGGCTCAAAGCCTGCGTTCCCATCCCCAACGGAAAAGCGCCGCGAAATGCGGCGCTTGTCTCGTTTGTCTGTTCAGGCTCAGGACGCCGGGCCGTCGTCGAAGCCGACCTTGTCGATCAGCTCACTTGCCGTCTTGCGGTTCTTGGCAATGTCAGCAAGCGGCAGGGTGTCCTTCTTGAACTCGCCCCAGCTGGCAACGCGTTCGGAAACCGCCACACCCGGTTTGACCGGATATTCATGGTTGGTTTCCGCGTAGATTTTCTGGGCTTCGCCGGAAGACAGGAACTCGATCAGCTTGATGGCATTGTCCTTGTGCGGCGCATTTTTCGCCAGGATGACGCCTGCAATGTTCACGTGGCTGCCGCGGTCGTTGGTGTTCGGGAACAGGATGCGCACGCTGTCGGCCCAGACCTGCTGTTCCGGCTCCTTCTCGTTGGTCTGCATCAGACCCATGTAATAGGTGTTGCCAAGCGCGATGTCGCACTCACCGGCGTAGATGGCCTTGACCTGCGCACGGTCGTTGCCGGCCGGCTTGCGGGCAAGGTTGTCGCGAACGCCTTCAAGCCACTTTTCGGTTTCTTCCGCACCATGATGCGCCACCATCGAGGCGACCAGCCCGACGGTGTAGACGTGCTGTCCGGAACGGGTGCACAAGCGGCCCTTCCACTTCGGATCGGCAAGTTCCTCGTAGGTGATGCTGTCCTGATCAACGCGCTCCTTGGAGGCATAGATCACACGGGCGCGGTTGGTCAGGCCGATCCACTGGCCTTCCGGATCGCGAAATTCGGCCGGTACGTTTGCGTTGACGACGTCGGAAACGACCGGCTGCGATATGCCGAGTTGCTTGGCGCCATCCAGGCGGCCGATGTCGACCGTCAGAAGAACGTCGGCCGGAGAGTTGGCACCTTCCGCCGCAATGCGCTCGCCCAGACCTTCGGAAGCAAAGACCACATTGGTCTTGATGCCAGTTTCCTTGGTGAAGGCGTCCAGCAGCGGCTCGATCAGATACGGCTGGCGGTAGGAGTAGATGTTCACTTCCCCGTCGGCGAATGCGGGCACGGCAGAAAGAGTTGCCGAAGACAAAAGGACGGCGCCTGCCAGGGTACGGAAAGTGGAATTCATGTAACTCTCCCGGTGAGAAGGTTCTTGTCGGCTGGATGTTTCATCCAGCGCTTGCCGGGAATATGTCGTTAGAGAAGCTTGAAGTCAATAAATCAAGCAAAATCAAGAATTTAGAATTATTCAAAACTAACTGGAGGATTGCATTCCACTATTTTGCCGAAAACTGGTGAGAATACAGGAGTTTAAGACTCTACTTTAGCTTTGCGGAGCCCGCGGAGTCTGCCTTTCTGGCTGATCACGAACGCGTTACCAGCCTGGTGAAAAACGGTCACACCCAGGCAAGTGCCTTCCGTAAAAACGCTGTACCATTGCTTTGCTGCCAGACGCCATGCGCCATGATCACCTTTTCCGGCGACCAGGCCAGGACCCTGTCCCGGCAGGCGCGGGTCTTGCGGCGGTCGAAGAAGCTCAACCGCCATTCCAGGGGCGCATAACCCTTGCCTTCGACAATGCCCCAGAGGCCGGCAATCCAGCGCTGCCAGGGTTTCCAGAACCGCTTCAGGAACCCTTGCGAGAAATGCTCGCTGAGATCGGCCAGGATCGCCGTTCTGGATGGCGTGTGTAGGAACACCACTTCGTCCATCACGGGCGATCCGGAAAAGCGCACCATGTCGATGACACCTTCAAAGGCATCCGGCACGGCTTCGTCCAGCGCCGGTTCGAAGGCAATATCGGAGCGTTTGGAAATGGTGCTCTGAGGGCCCCAGATTTTTGCCTCCGGCCAGGCCGCCTTCCAGTCCTGCAGAAACAGGTGATGGATCTTGTTGGGACTGACGAGGTGCGCCGGGGTTCCCAGAGCCTCGACCTCGCGCCGGATGTCCGGTGACAGGGCAATCGGAGACCAGACCCACAGCTTGCCGGAGGGCAAGCGCACGATCACGCAGCGTGTGGGGTAGGGAAATCCGTAGAAGGAGACATTGTCTCCTTCCAGGATCCAGATATTGCTGTCGACTTCAATCAAGAACCGCTCCTGATGGGCACGGCATTATTCCGAAAGCACCCGCTGGGTCGGGAAAATGATTTCCACAAGCGTGCCCTGGTCAGGTGTGGAATCGATATGGAAGCTGGCCCGGTTGGCCTCGACCAGCGCTTTTGTCAGCGGCAGGCCAAGTCCGGTACCGCCACCACGGCTGGAGGTATGTAGCTGCCGGAACGGTTCAAGGGCGGCGGCCAGTTGTTTTGCAGTCATGCCGGTGCCCGTATCGCGGACACGTAGCGCCACCTCGCCATTGCTCTCCAGCGCGGTCGACAGGATCACCTGGCCACCGGACTTGTTGTATTTGATGGCGTTGGACAGAAGGTTCAGCACAATCTGGCGCAGGGATCTTGGATCGGCCACCACGTCAGGCACGGATTCCGGCAGGCTGGCGCGGATGATCACCCGCTCCCGGTTGGCCTGCGGCTGCATCAAGGCAACGCATTCGTTGATGACGTCGTTGGTCGAAACAGCGGAGAATTTCAGATCCAGCTTGCCTGCCTCGATCTTGGACAGGTCCAGAAGATCGTTGATCAGGCTCATGATGTGCGAGCCGGATGTGCGGATGTCCTTGAGGTAGTCCTTGTAGCGGTCGTTGCCGATCGGGCCAAAGCGCTCTTCCATCATGACTTCCGAAAAGCCGATGATGGCGTTCAATGGCGTGCGAATCTCATGGCTGATCTTGGCCAGGAAATCGGACTTCTGCGAACTGGCGTTCTCGGCCTGGCGCTTGGCCTGGGTCAGTTCCTCTTCTGCCGTCTTCCACTGGGTGATGTCCCGCAGCACCGCACAGTATTTGACATCGTCCTTGTTGCCGCTGATCCGGCCAATGGTCATGAACAGCGGAATGAGCCCGCCGGTCGGAACCTTGCCCAGCACTTCGCGGCCATCGTTGAGGATGGAGGCAACGCCGTTGCGCGACAGCCCATCCAGATAATCGGCGGCGGCACGGTGGCTTTCCGGTGCAAGGAATTCGGTCAGCGGGGCGCCAATCATGTCAGACCGGCTTGCGCTGAACAGGGCTTCCGCCGATCCGTTCACCTTCAGGATGGAGCCGTTCTGATCGAGCACCAGAACGCCGTCGGTGGCCGTTTCCAGGATGGTGTCCATCTCGGCGATCTGGTTGCGCGCGCTGTCGAGTTCCGCGCGCACTTCCGCAAAGAAGTTCGGCGACGACGGGGCGGCCGCCGCAGGGGCCGGTTTGACCTTGCGTTCGGTGATGGAGATCATCAGACCCCGGTTGCCGTTCCACGGAACCGAATGCATGTGCGCATCGACATTCAGGACACCGCCGTCGGACAAGCGCATCTTCATGGTCTCATCGACCTCGCCGTCCATGCCGTCGGCATCCGGCAATTCTTCCGCGTCATCGATGAACAGGGCCTCGAGACCGCCTGCTTCGCACAGCGCGGCGATGGACCTGTAGCCAAGCATCCGCAACAGCGCCTTGTTGGCGTAGAGAACCTCACGGTCATGAGCGATGGCAATGCCGATGGGCAAGCGGTCCAGCAGGCTCGGGTCGATGGGCCCGGCTTCCGGAACTTCCGGCGGCAGTTCATCTACGGGCTCTTCCGGATCGGGGGCATCGAATTCTTCCAGATCGCCCTCAAGCCGTGCGCCGAGGGCTTCGGCGATCTTGCGGAAAGCCTGGCGCTCGGGCCTGGAAAGACCAGAGGTATCCACCGGCACGACACGCGGCTTGACCGTTGCAAGCGGGATGACCTGTCCGGTCTTCTTGGGTTGATCCGCCACTTCGGCGGCCTTGTCCTCGCTCTCGAAGGCTGCGGTTTCTTCGAAGAACTCGCGCTCCTCGGCGGCATCATCTGTATCAAGCGATGCGGCCACGGCTTCGATGTCACGGTCTTCTGTCTCAACGAGATCGAAATGCGCGTCTTCAAAGGCGGGCTCTGGCTCGAACTGGTCCTCGTTCCGGGGCGAGGTATCGTCTTTCCCCGCTTGAAGGTCCTCGTCCGTGCCGGCAAGTCCGTCGTCAGTACCCGCGTCGCCGTCCGCAACGGACGGCATGTCCTCGTCGTCCGGCGCCGTGCCGAAGTTATCTTCCTCGAAGAGGTCGCGCGGCCTCTTTTGGGCCTGCTTGTAGGTCTTCGCAAGCGACTTGACCGCGCTTTCGATTTCGGCCGGCTTCAGCGCTGCAGGTCCGGAAATGCCGGTCGGCTCGTCGGCTGACGGTTTGGGGGGCGAAACGGCTGTGCCGGCGTCAGCGCTCTCCGCGACGGTCAGTTCATCGCTTGCCGCATCGCTCTCGTCATCCGCCTCTACGCCGTCCTCGTCGGCATCCGCTTCGCTTTCGTCTGCCAGATCTGCATCGTCCTCGTCAGAGGCGAAGGCCTCTGTCGTGTCCTCGATGGTCTCGTCTTCAAGGTCTTCTGCGTCAGACCCTTCGTCTTCGGCAGCTGTGTCCAGCGTGTCTTCCGAAACGTCGTTCTCGGTTCCCACGTCTTCAGGGAGCGCCTCGACGTCGGATGCCTCGCCGATCTCATCGACCTGTTCATCATCACTGGAGAGCGAAGCGTCTTCGGCGGTCTCGGCACCATCGCTTTCTTCAGGAGACGACGTGCTTTCCGGATCAGTCTGCAGGCCGGATTCCAGAGCCTTGAACTTGCTGTCGAGAGCCGCGCCCGGCAGGTCGTCCAGATCCTTGTCGGCATCACCCGCCGGGGTGTCGGTCTCGACAGGGGCGGTGTCTGCTTTGGCGGGCTGGTCAGCTTTTGCCACTGGTTCGGCAGGGGTCTGCGGGGTCTTGCTGGTGAACTTCGCCAGCGACCCGACCAGAGCAGCCGCGCTCGCACCCAAAAATGTCTTGCCCGCAAAGGAGTCCGGTTTTGCCGGTTTCAACTCTGCAAGTTTCGCTGCGGCTTCGGTCGTTGCCTGCTGTTCAGCCGCGTCCCGCGCTTCAGCATCGCCGGTGGGCATTTCTTTTGCTTCGTCGGATGCTTCAGGGACGGCTTCTTCATCGTCCCGGGTGACTTCGGCCTCGTTGCCATCGGTGTCGGCGGCAAGGTCCTCGCCCGTGTCCGTCCCTTTGGCGGGCGCGCCGGCTTCGAGAGCGGCCACGTCATCCGGATGCGTTTCAGCGCTATGCGCGATGTCGTCTTCCGGAAGCGGGTCGGTGTCGGCCTCCGCCTCCCGGGAGGCAGCTTCAGTGGTGCCGATAACGGCGAGCATCGGTCCGGCGGGCTGGTCGCCGCGCTCCGGAACCGCGTCTGCCGTCCGGCAAACGCCGAAGCCTCGATAGCCTTCGAACTTCCTGTTCCGGTCGAAAGCTGGCAGGGCCGCCATATCGACGGGCACGCGCAGGGCCGCGCCAGAGACAGGCCAGTCTATGGTCTTGCCGCTCCAGGTATCGCGCCGGTCAAGCGCGCGGGCAATGTGTCCGCGGGGGTCGAGGTCGAATGCGTCAGCCACCTCTTGCCAGGTCTGGCCGACAATGTCTGTCGACGACGGGCCGAGAACTTCAGCAAATTCGTCGGAGAGAAAGGTGAAGCGCTGGTTGATATCCATTTTCCAGGCAAACCGCACAGGCCTGCGTCGCGGCTGGAAGACAAAACCGTCGCCTTGGTCCATCTCTGTATCACCGGTCGTGTCTTCGGCGGTTGCTGCTTCAACGGCAGGCTCTTCGGTTTCGATCCCTTCAGCGCCGGCGTTCTCGCCTTCGGCATCTGCGGCGCTGTCGTCTGCTGTCTCTTCGCCGGCCTCTTCAGTCTCGTCACCCGTCTCCAGAACAGACGGGTCGAGGTCGACCTCGCCCGGGGCCATTGGAGAGATATCGTCAGACGTGACAAGGCTTGCGGCAATCGATTGCTCGTCAGCGGTCTGGCTGTCGATGTCTTCCTCAAAGGGCTCGTCTTCATCGGCGCGCACCCAGCCGGCATCGTCGATGGCGGTTTCGGTTGCCACGTCCGCATGCTCGTCTTCACTCTCGTCCTCGGCTGACGTGGCCGCTGTTGCAGCAGCGGCAGTCGCACCTGTAGCGAGAACGCTGGCGCCGGTCATGGATGTCTCCGGCGCGTGCGTACTTTCGGAAGGGGTGTCCCCGGCCTCTGTGTCGTCTTCGGCCACGGGCTGGTTTTCCAGAACCACCAGCTTCTGCTGGTCTGTAACCTTCAGGACGACACCCTCGTGAAAGGCGCCCTCAAGCTCCAGCGGTCCGAACAGGGCCGTCTGGCCGTCCGGTATGTCGAGGTCTTCCGGCGTTCCACCAAGCTCTCCGACACGGCTCTCCACCGAACCGGCACTCGTCACAAACACGGTGGCATCGCTGCCGTGGAGGAGGTGCGCAAAGGCCGGTACCGGGTCTTTCGTCATTGAAAGTCCCTTGTCGCCGCACACGATCAGCGCGGCAGCGTCACCATTTTCCAGCTCGATTCGCATGCACTGGCAGGTCAGTAGCATGACCCGGAGGCCCCGATAAAAGCGAAGCCTGTCGATGCTGAATTTGTCGGTAGGGCCGGATTCGGCAATGCGCGCGATATGCGGACGAGCCGGTGAGCGCTCGAGCGACGTCAGGCTGGCCAGATCGGACACGGACTGTGCGGAGAAGAAAGACGCACCGGCAGCATTCGCCCATAGAATGCGTGCGCCGTCCGCCGACCAGAGCCATGCTGCCCTTTTGTCGGCGACAAGCTGAACCAGATCATCCATGGTGGTCAGTTCCAGGAATGACAGGGTTTGTTCGTCCATGGCTCTGCTCCAAACTGGTCCGCAATACCGGTTGACGGGTGCGTGGCGGCCGGGTTTGCCTAAAGTGGTAAACACTCCGTTAATACAAGCAATCTCCAACACAGTCCACGTAAAGCAAGGTTGCTAAAGGGGTTACATGAAGGCGTGGTTAATCCAACCGGACAAGTTTGCCGGAATGCCATCGCCGTGTTACGAATTTTTGGCATCGAAGGATTTCAGGAGACTCGCCTGAGATTTTTCGTCGACTTGAGGAGCGCCGACATGAGTACAGACAAACCCGGTTTTGAAATTCCCGACCAGATGCGCGATTTCGCGGAAAAGAGTGTCGACCAGGCCCGCAAGGCCTTCGACGACTTTATGGGCGCGACCCACAAGGCTGTGAGCAATGTGGAAGATAGCGCAAACGTAGTTCAGGCGGGAGCCGCGGATGTAAACAAGAAGGCACTGACCTATGCCGAAGAGCATGTCGATGCGGCTTTCAAGTTCGCACAGGAACTGGTCAAGGCAGAGAATGTCGAAGACATGATGAAGCTGCAGCAGGACTACCTTCGTAAGCAGATGGAATCCTTCGGCGAACAGGCGCGCGAGTTTTCCAACTCGGCAACGAAGGCCGTTCAGGACGCCGCCAAGGCCAGCCAGAAAAAATAATCTTGCCGGTTTTATACCTTGCGCGGGGCAGCAATGCCCCGCGCAAGGTATTACAAGTGTTTTATTGAACTTTTCCTGTTTTGGTTGTATTTTTGATCAGGTCATTTCACCTGATTTCATCTTCTCTTGTCAGGCCAACGACTTGGCGCAACAAGCGTGCGTTCCGACAGGCGTTTTGCGCGACGGAACAGTCAAAACACGAGAGATCCCCGACGGTAATTTCATTGTGCAGTGCAAAAAAATGTTGCAATGCAGCACGACGTGTACTATGTATGGGTTGCGGATGACGACAGGGTCCGCCGGCAAACGTATCGGCGGAAAGAATTAAACCAATGATCGCATCCGGACTCAAGGAGATGAGATCATGACTGACACAACAACTAATGGTACTGCAAAAACCGCTTCCAAAGCTCGCACCACTAAAGCGAAAACCGCTACTCCTGGTGTAGCTTTCCCGGATTTCGAAGCATTTTCCATGCCGAAAATGGAAGTTCCTTCCATGTTCCGTGAAGCAACGGAAAAAGGCATCGAGAACGCTCGTGATGCATACGCAAAAGTGAAAAACGCTGCTGAAGACGCGACTGACCTGATGGAAGACACGTTCGAAACGTCCCGTCAGGGCGTTGTCGAATTCAACCACAAGGCTGTTGATGCTGCCAAAGCCAACGCCGACGCTACTTTCACTTTCGTCAAGGACATCATGTCTGCGAAGAGCCTGGCTGAAGCTATCGAGCTGCAGTCCTCGTTTGCTCGCAGCCAGTTTGACGCTCTGAGCGCCCAGTCCAAGGAAATGCAGGAGCTGGCTACCAAGCTCGGCACCGATGTTTCCGCTCCGGTCAAGGAAGCGTTCGAGAAGTCCTTCAAGGACCTGAAGGTCAACTAATCGGCTATCGGGCATGCCGCAGTCACGCGATTGCGGCTCGCCCAAGCCATGCCGAGATTATCGGCAAGCAGTTTATATGCCCGGAGCATCGCTCCGGGCATTTGCTTTTCAACAGGTCGGAATTTTCCGAAAATTCCCGCTTGCGGGTTGGAATAAACGAGTTTAGAAGACGCCCTTGCAAATGGCGGCACGGCCCAGTATGGTCCGCGTCACCTCACGCCTTTAAGCAGACGTAGCTCAGTTGGTTAGAGCGTCGGATTGTGGCTCCGAAGGTCGGTGGTTCGAATCCACTCGTCTGTACCACTTCTCACTATTCCCCTCGTAGATTGAATAAAATTTTGGAACGCAAGACACTCTTGCGGCCCTCGCGATAGCTGAACCCTGAGATCAAGGGGCATCGGAACGCATCTGGCCGGATCCGTCTGAGTGTTGCGGTCTATTATTGTCCTCCCCATCCTGCCTACCAGCACCATCGTCTGTTTTCTTTAGCTGGAAACAGGCAACTTCCAAACGCTGAATTTTGAGCGGAGCTGCGCAACCATACGGTGCGAAGTCTGGTTGCAATACATCAAGTCGCTCGAATACACTGACTTGCGGTAGAAATGAATTGTACCTGAGTGTGATTGCCTATGATCATCCGACTCCTCATGATGTTGTTGGTCACCATCTTTCCTTCGGTTGCAAAAGCTGAGCTTAAATACAGTTCGGGCGAGGGCGATGATGGTCTGAGGTTTGTTGTTGTCGAGGGTACATTCACACCCAGTGATGACATATCCGAATTCGAGAAAGTCATTCGTTCCTTCAATCCCAACGTGATCGGCTTTGACAGTGACGGCGGGAACATTTTCAAGGCGATGGAACTTGGTCGGATTATCAGATCACACGGTTTAGCCACGATCCAACTCCGCCAACTTGAATGCGCTTCCGCTTGCGCCCTGGCATTTATGGGGGGCCGATCACGCTATGCCGAACCCGGCTCTATCGGCGTGCACAAGTCTTCGTTCTCGCCAACAACTCCTTTAAACAAGGAGGAGGCTGTTTCTGCTGTTCAGGACGTCACTGCGGACATCATTGGGTACATGGTGGAGATGGGAGTGAACCCCGCACTCTTGCAGCTCGCATTCAAGACCGAAGCGAATGACATCAGATATCTTTCCGGACAGGAGATGGCTGAATTTGGAGTTACCTTGTCTGAGGGGGCCACGGGCTCGGCTGCAATCTCCAAGCCGTCAAGCGAAACGAAGCCGTATGTCGCATCACGACCTTCCGTAACGACAAGTCCAAAGCAAATTGAGCCGAGCAGAGCTACCATTCCCGTTGCTCGTTCTGGACGTGTCCGACATCCTAAAGGTTCAGTGCTAATGAAGGCATCTCCTGACGGGAAAGCTCATAGCCTGCGTCGCTTCAAGAATGGTGTACCTGTGCAAATTACTGGTGAGGAAGACCGCTGGTATCGTGTGAATGTTGCGGGCGTCACTGGGTATATGCACCATACATGGATACGAGTTGATCAATTCGATGCCACACCTGGCGAACTTAGGCTCATCCAGGTCAAGAGTTTCGACAACATCGAAGAAGCGGTTGGCTACGTAGCGGCCAGAGACCTTCCTTTGTCGGTCTATCTCGCGACCAATGGATGGTACGCGGTTACGATTGCTAGGCCATTCCTCAAGGAACAAGCTCTCTATTTCACCAAGGGGTTGAAAAAGGAAGGAGCGATCCCGAGCGACAGTTTTGTAACTATGGGAAACACCTATGTGATCAAGGTCTGTTGCGGAACGGGTTCGTCATTTGGGGAAGCTTCAAGTGGATCCGGTTACAATCAGTAAAAATTGGGTCACTACCGGAGCAGCGTGTCGTTGCAATGCGATTTCCCAACAAATGTCCTCGAAGGTCTTCCGTGGGAAGATGATTCCAGTACACCACTTCTCCCAAGTTATTAGGCCTTCCCTCCGGTTTCCGGACGCGCGGAAGTTGTGCGTTCTGCGGGACTCTGTCTGAATGAGATCTGTTGATCTCAAAGGAGCGTGGAATGTCCTATCACGATGCCCCCGGTCTCGGCCGCCGTCTGGTCCGTTTGCCAGGTCAGCTTCTGCTGGCTCTTGTGAATGCGACCGCGCTGCTGGTCATTGCGGCCTGTGTGCTGTCGCTTGTCGTGCTGAACAGGGTCGACAGCGCCGGCGAACGCATCGCCGGCAATGTGACCGAAGCCGCGCTCGCCCGGTTGCAGGTCTCTCCCGCTGACTTCAAGGCCCGGATCGAAGCCCTCGATGGCAAGGTTTCCGCGCTCAGGGCAGAGCTTGCCGATCCGGATCTGAAGGATCACTGGGAAGTCGCGCAGCAATTGAAGGATCTCAACCGGAACCTTGCCGACATCAAGCTGGCGGCCGCCGGTCTGAGCGCCGCCGGCCCGCAAATTACCGAAACTGCCTTTGAACAGGCCGGCGATATGCTGACCGATGCGCTCTATACGCTCAGGGGCTGTGAGATGGCCGAGCAGAGCAGCGAGCCGTCAAGCTGAGCTTAGGAGGCGCGGTGAAGCTGATGAAAGTGCAGCAACGGACCGATCCGGCCTGAGGGGTCGCTCAGGCGGGCGTGTTTCCGCCTCAGACCTGGCCTTCTTCTTGTGAAATCAGCCAGTCCTTGACCGTTTCCAGTTTGTGCTTGAGGTGGTCCTTGAGGATCTCAGCAAGCCGGGCGCCATCGCGGGCTTCCAGGCACTGCAGGATGACCTCGTGCTCTTTCGTTGCCTGTTTCCAGCGTTCGGCAGTCATGTTCGCGACGTAGCGCGCCCTGCGCACCCTTGTTGCCAGCGACATGTATTGCGTGCTCAGCGTCTTGTTGCGGGCCGCTGCCAGAATGGCTTCGTGAATTTCCTGGTTGATGTGGAAATAGTCGGCCAGGTGACCGGCCTCGTATTCGCGAACCATTTTCTCGTGCAGGCTGCGGACATGGGCGATTTCCGCATCGGTGATGTTCTGGCAGGCAAGTTCGCCGGACAGGGCCTCCAGCGCGCCCATGACCGGGAACACTTCTTCGATATCTTCCACGGTGATCGGCGTCACCCAGGCGCCCCGGTTGGGCTCCAGATAAACCAGCCCGTCGGCAGCCATGACCTTCAGCGCTTCCCGCAAGGGGGTGCGGGAAACACTGTACATTTCACACAGGTCCTTTTCGGGAACCTTCTCACCGGGTTTCAGCTCGCCGCTGACGATCAACTCGCGCAGCGACTCGGCCAGTTCCTCGTGAAGGGATTTCCTGCGCAGGGAGGTCACGGTCGCAATGGGCCGGTTCATGCCGGGGTGCTCCCGTCCAGCGCAATCTCGAGCAGGCGTGCCACATGAATGGCGTCCCGCGAGGTGCCGTCATGAATCTGGTGTCGGCAGGAAGTTCCGTCGGCGACGACGATTGCCTCAGCGCTTTCCGCCCGGACAGCCGGGAACAGACTGATCTCGCCCATACGCCGTGATACCTCTTCCGTCTCAACTCCATAGCCGAATGATCCGGCCATGCCACAGCAACTTGTTTCAACCATTTCAATACTCGTTTCCGGCAGAAGATCCAAGGTTTTCCGGATTGCGGGCACGACGTTGAAAGCTTTCTGGTGACAATGGCCGTGGAGGAGCACCTTGGGCGCGGGCGAGCGAAGGGGCAGGGTGAAGGTACCGGTGTCGATTTCCTCCGCGATGTATTCTTCGAACATGCGGGCCGCTTTTGCGACGCGTGCGGCGTCATCGCCGGGAAGCAGAGAGGGGATCTCATCACGCAGGGTCAGAAGGCAACTCGGCTCCAGTCCGACGATCCGGCGTCCAGCCTCCACATGTGGCAGCAGTGCGGAAACCAGCCGCTGTGCCTCGGTTCTGGCGCGGTCGACAAGGCCGGCGGACAAAAACGTGCGGCCGCAGCAAAGTGGCCGCCCGGAATGAGGCTGCGCCAGGGTGACAGACCGGTCACCCGCTTGCAGCACTTTCAGGGCAGCGCGCAGATTTTCCGGTTCGAAATAACGGTTGAACGTATCGGCAAACAGCACGACATCGGCATCGCCCGTTGCCGGTTTTACTTCCGCGTCGCGGAAAGGCCGGGACGACCACTGCGGCAGCTTGCGGTTGGCGGAAAAACCGGTCGGCTTTTCCAGAAGCTTTGCCAGGCCGGGAACGGAATTTCGCATGTTGGCAAGCCAGGGAAGGCGAGAGGCCAGACCGGCATAATGCGGCAGATAGCCCACCAGACGGTCATGCAGCGAAATCCCTTTCTCCTCGGCTCTGGCCGCGAGAACCTCTATCTTCATCTTGGCCATGTCGACGCCTGTCGGGCATTCCCGCTTGCAGCCCTTGCACGAAACACAAAGCTTCAGGGTTTCCATCATTTCGTCGGACGTCAGGGCATCCGGGCCAAGCTGGCCGGAAAGGGCAAGCCTCAGCGAGTTGGCTCGGCCGCGTGTCAGGTCGCGTTCGTTACGGGTTGCACGGTACGAGGGGCACATGGTGCCGCCGGCAAGCTTGCGGCACGCGCCATTGTTGTTGCACATCTCGACAGCGCCCTGGAAACCGCCACCTGCGCCCGGATAGGCCGACCAGTCGAAATGGGTTTTCAGCTCCTTGACCTTGTAGTCCGGCTTGAACCGGAACAGGCTGCGATCGTCCATCTTTGGCGCGTCGACGATCTTGCCGGGGTTGAAGCGCTGGTCCGGGTCGAAGCTCTGCTTGACCTCCCTGAACGCGCTCATGATCTCGGAACCGAACATGCGTTCATGGAACTCGGAGCGGACAATGCCGTCGCCATGTTCACCCGAGTGCGAGCCCTTGTATTTGGCAACCAGCTCGAAGGCGTCCTCGGCAATGGCCCGCATGCGGCGGACATCGTTGTCGAGTTTCAGGTTCAGGACCGGCCGCACGTGCAGGCAGCCGACAGAGGCGTGAGCATACCAGGTGCCACGGGTGCCATGCTTTTCAAACACTTCCGTCAATTCGCGGGTGTATTCGGCAAGGTCTTTCAGTTCAACGGCGCAATCCTCGACGAAGGAGACGGGTTTGCCCTCCTGTTTCATCGACATCATGATGTTGAGACCGGACTTGCGCACCTCGGCGATCTGGCCCTGAAGCTGCTGATCGGTCACGGTCAGCACGCCACCCCAGGCCTTGCCTTGATTGCTCCAGGCAAAACCGAGATCGCCCACCCGTTCTTCCAGCAGGCGCAGTTTTTCAAGATTGGCGTCCTGCGAGCCTTCGTCAAACTCGACAAGAAGCAGGGCTTCGGGCTCACCTCGCACAAATTGCTCGATGGTGCTGCGGAACATGGGAATCTCGCGCGACAGCGCGACCATGGTCGAATCCACCAGTTCAACCGACAGCGGTCCAAGTTCCACCAGATGCTGGGTCGCATCCATTGCCTGATAGAAGGTGGGGAAGTGGCAGACCCCGAGCACCCGCTTGCCGACAAGCGGCCAGAGCTTCAATTCTATCTTGGTGAAATAGGCAAGGGTGCCTTCTGACCCGACGAGGAGGTGGGAAAGGTTCGCCGGCTTGCCGTTCGGCACCAGGGCATCGATGTTGTAGCCGCCAACCCGCCGTGTGAGCTTGGGGATGCGCTCATCTATCAGCTCGGCATGCCTCTGGCCGAGCGTGATCACGTCCCTTGCGATCCGGGAAAAGGTGTCGTTGCCGGGGAAGTCACCAGCAACCGGCCCGAAGCGCGCCGTCGATCCGTCATGAAGGACTGCTTCTATCGACTGGACGTTGTCACGCATGGTGCCATAGCGCAGAGACCGCCCACCGCAGGAATTGTTCGCCGTCATTCCCCCGATCGTCGCGCGCGAGGCGGTGGACACATCCACTGGAAACCAGAGACCGTGCGGTTTCAGCGCGCGGTTCAATTCATCCAGCACGATGCCGGGCTCGACGACGCAGCGCCGATTCTCGACATCCAGTTCCAGAATACGGTTGAAGTGTCGGGAATTGTCCAGGATCAGCCCCGTGTTGACGGTCTGTCCGCACTGGGAGGTGCCGCCGCCGCGTCCGGTGATCGCGATGCCTGATTCTTTGGCTGCATCAAGCGCAAGCTCGATGTCCTCCTTGCCGCGCGGGATGGCCACCGCCGTGGGCATGATCTGGTAGAACGACGCGTCCGTTGCATAACGCCCGCGGGTGAAGCGGTCGAAGTAGACCTCGCCCGAGAAGCCGTTTTTCAGGGCTTTTTCTAGCACTTTTTCCTCCCGAAAGAATTCCTGTTGACACCTCGATACTCGAATGTAATTCATAATGCAAAATTAAAAATGAGAAATGCATAATTCAATTTACACCGAAATTTGGTGGCGCATCAGCAAGGGAGAGAACTGAATGTCTCGAAAAGCCGGCCGACATTTTCTGCAGATTCCGGGGCCAAGTGCCGTGCCGGACAGGATCCTTCGGGCCATCTCCGCACAGACCATCGACCACCGGGGTCCTGATTTCGCTCAGGTCGGACTGGATGCGCTCAGCGGCATGAAATCGATCTTCAAGACAACCCAGGACGTTTTCATTTTTCCCGCGTCCGGGACCGGTGCCTGGGAGGCGGCGCTGGTCAACACACTGTCGGAGGGCGACCGGGTTCTGATGTATGAGACCGGCCACTTCGCAACGCTCTGGATGAAGATGGCGACCCGTCTCGGCCTCAAGCCGGAATTCATCGAAGGCGACTGGCGCGGCGGGGCTGATCCGGACAGGATCGAGCAGCGGCTCCGAGCAGATACCGCCCACGAGATCAAGGCGGTCTGCGTCGTTCATAACGAAACGTCGACCGGTTCCGTCTCGCCGGTGGCGGCTGTCCGCCATGCCATCGATGCAGCCGGACATCCGGCACTGCTGATGGTCGACACCATTTCGGGCCTGGCCTCCATAGACTTCCGTTTTGATGACTGGGGTGTCGATGTTGCCGTGTCCGGCTCGCAGAAGGGACTGATGCTGCCACCGGGGCTTTCGTTCAATGCTGCCAGTGAGAAAGCGATGGACGTCGCCAAGACCGGAGGCATGCGCAGATCCTACTGGGACTGGCACGACATGAAGGCCTTGAACGCGACCGGATACTTTCCCTACACGCCCGCAACCAACCTGCTTTACGGCCTGAACGAAGCCATCCGCATGTTGCATGAGGAAGGTCTCGACAACGTCTTTGCCCGCCATCAGCGGCATGGGGCGGCGACCCGCGCCGCGGTGCGCGCCTGGGGGCTGGAAGTGCTTTGCAAGCAGCAAGGCCAGGAAAGCGGCGTGTTGACGGCAGTGATGATGCCGGACGGGCATAGCGCGGATGCCTTCCGCGCCACCGCTCTCGCCAACTTTGATATCTCGCTCGGAAACGGACTGTCGAAAGTCGCGGATCGGGTGTTCCGCATCGGGCACCTGGGCGATTTCAACGACCTGATGCTGATCGGCACCTTGTCCGGCGTCGAACTTGGCCTGCGCAAGGCAGGCGTGCCCCACCGCTCGGGAGGCGTGGAGGTGGCCATGCAGTTTCTGGACGCTGCCGGGCAGGAACAGGAGGCCTCGCAGGTCGCATGACGTGACGCTGTCTTCAGGGCAGCCATGACGTCCGGGCGGGAAACGCTGCCCGGACAGGAGGAGCCAGGCCGGGGTTTCCGGCCGAAACTTAGGGAGGTTTGAAATGTTTCCAATTCAGTCCATGCGTGCGGCCTTGATGGTGGCCGCAGTCGGATCCGTGCTTGCGGCAATGCCCGCCCGGGCCGATGACTATCCATCGCGCACGGTCGAGGCCATCCACCAGTTTGGTCCGGGGGGCGGGACAGACCGCTTCATCCGTGCCATCGGCGACCCATTCCAGACTATCACCGGCCAGACGCTGGTGCCGATTTCGGTACAGGGCGGCGGCGGCGTGCCGGCGGCCGTCACCTTCATGCAGCGCCCGAGCGACGGCTACAATCTGATGGCGGTTGGTCCGGAACAGGTGATCAATCATGTCCTTGGCCGGATGAACATCGATGAACTTCAGCCAATTGCCCGGATCCAGTATGACCAGGGCCTTTTCCTTGTCTCCAAGGACAGCCCGATCAAGTCCGTTGAGGACCTGATCAAGACAGCGCGCGAAAAGCCGGGTTCGCTCAAGGTTGCCGTCACCGGCACCGCGGGCTTCGATGATGCGCTGGTCGGTCTCTGGAACCTCAAGAGCGGCGCGGAACTGACCACGGTGCCGTTCTCCGCGTCCGAAATGGTGTCCAACACGCTCGGTGGCCACGTCGACCTCATGTACGAGGAATACGGTCCGGCACGCGGTCTGATCGAATCCGGAGACCTTCGGCCGCTCGTGCTTTTCTCCGAATTCCGCCTGCCGGTGCTCGGTGACGTTCCAACCGCAGCTGAGCTCGGCTTTGATGTCACCCTTGGCCGGTGGCGTGGTTTTGCCATGCATGCGTCCGACGACGAAGCCAATGCCAACGCCATGTTCAGCATTCTCGACCAGGCGGCGACCTCGCAAAGCTACAAGACCATCGAAAAGGAAAGCGGTCTCCAGTTCCGCTCCAAGATACTCGGGCCGAAGCAGTTCAAGGAGTTCATGCAGCACGAGGTCGAGATCTACACCGACATCCTCAAACAGCTCGGTTACGTCGACTAGACCAAACGCGATGACCGGTTCCGGAGATGTTCGGGACCGGTTGTTTGCAACTGGCCTTGGGAGGGGTCTGACATGCGTTCCAAAATAACGGAAATGGTCGTTGTATTCGCCATTCTGGTCGCGGCGGTAGCGATGTGGTTCGTTGCCGACAAATTTCCGAACTCGATGAAATACGCCAGGATCGATTCAGACTTCTGGCCGAAGCTGGTGTGCGGTGCGCTTGCGGTGGTGTCGTTTCTGCAGTTGCTGCAACAGGCGGTCGGTCTGCGCGCAAGCCTGCAGTCGGCCTCCGCAGGTACCCGATCATCCGTGGACCCGGCATATGTGGCGCGTCTTGTTCTGATCGGTGGCCTGATCCTGGCCTACTTCTTCGCCTTGCAGTGGCTCGGTTTCGTCATCGCGACCTTGCTTTTTCTGTGGGCGGCATCCTTTGCCACTCCCTACAGCAACCTGACTGCGAAACTGCTTTTTTCGCCCTTGTTTACGTTTGGTCTGTGCCTGTTCTTCACGCGTGGGCTGTCACTGCCGCTGCCGCGCGGGCAGGGCATCTTCTACGATCTCAGCCTGCTGCTTTACTAGGACGCAGTCCCCGGAAGAAATCGGCCGCAGACTGAAAAGTCTCCCGATTTCAGCGTGTTGGAGCATCGTTTCTGTATTCAGCCGAATGCAGCCTGCTCCGAGCAGACCCATAAACGGAGCTTTCCGAAAATGCTGGACTCTTACCTGTCCGCGCTCGGCTACATGGCCAGCAACCCTTTCACGTTCCTGCTCATCATCTTCAGTGTTGTGTGGGGCATCGCATTCGGTTCCATCCCCGGCCTGACGGGGATCGTCGGCGTCGCGCTGCTCATCCCCTTCACGTTCGCCTTCGATCCGATCGAAGGTCTGCTGTTGCTGGGCGGGGTCTATGTCGGCTCGACGTTCGGTGGATCCATTTCCGCCATCTTGTTCAATACGCCAGGGTCACCCGAAGCGGCCTGTACCGCGCTGGATGGGTATCCGATGGCCCGCAAGGGGCAGGCGGGCAAGGCGCTGGGCATCGCGCTGGCAGCATCGGCCATCGGCGGGATCTTCGGCACTGTGGTGCTGATGGTCGCAGCGCCGCCACTGGCCAGACTGGCCCTCGAATTCGGCCCGCCGGAATATTTCGCGCTCGCTGTCCTCGGCATCACGGCCATCGCATCCATAGGCAACGGTTCGGTGCTGAAAGCGCTCATGGCCGGACTGCTCGGGCTGGGGGTTGCCACCATCGGTCTCGATCCCCTGACGGGGATGCCCCGGTTCACCTTTGGCAGCATGATGCTTCTGACCGGCGTCGGCTTCGTGCCGGCAATCATTGGCATCTTCGCACTCGCCGAGGTTCTGCAGCGTTTCGGTGAAGGCCCGCAGAAAGGCTATGTGATCGATGATGTTTCGACGGAACTGCCGACCATTGGCGAATTCATCCAGACCCGGATCACCTTGCTCCGGTCTTCCGTCATCGGCACGGTCATTGGCGCGTTGCCTGGTGTGGGGGCAACAACGGCAGCCTTCATCGCCTATTCGGAAGCCTCGCGTTGGTCCAGGCATCCGGAAAAATTCGGCACCGGCGTTCCGGAAGGCATCGCGGCGCCGGAGTCCGCCAACAATGCGGCCGTCGGCGGATCGATGATCCCGCTGCTGGCTCTCGGTATCCCCGGTAGCGCCACCACGGCAGTGATGATCGGCGGTCTGACGATCCACGGCATCATTCCCGGACCGCAGCTTATGCAGACCAATTCCGATCTGGTCTATTCGGTGTTCATCGGCATGATGCTGGCGAACCTTCTGATGCTGCTTGTCGGCGTGCGCATGGCACGTTATTTCGCCCTCGTCCTGAAGGCGCCTTATGCCCTTGTTGGCCCCGCCATCGTGGTCCTGTGCATGACAGGCGTCTATGCGCTCCAGAATAACGTGGTCGATCTCGCGGTCATGCTGGTGTTCGGGGTCGTCGGTTTCGCCATGCGCCGGTTCGGCTTTCCCGTTGCCAGTTTCATCATCGGTCTTGTGCTTGGCCCGATCGCCGAACTCAGCCTGCGGCAGGGACTGATGCTGAGCGATTACGATGTCACCGCCTTTGTGACCCGCCCCATTGCCGGAACGTTGCTGCTCTTCAGTGCCGCGTCGTTGGTCTATGGCCTTGTAGGCCAGTTCCTGCGCGCACGCCGCAAACTGAACGATGACACCGGATCAGACACCTCCGAAGAAGCAAAGGCCTAGGCATTTCATTGCCAGCCGGGCTCATATCGTCCCGTCTGGCACGACATCAAGCGGACGGGCTCTTCATTGGTCCCCGTCATTGCAGGGCTCGGAACTGTCAGGAGCGGGAAGGGCGGGAAAGATCCCGCCCCAACATGGTCTAGGCTGCCAGGTCGAACAGCAGAAATTCCGCATTTTCACTGGCCGTCAGCGAGACCTCGCCGGGCTCCAGCAGGCCAAGACCGTCACCGGCGGAGAGCGGCTGATCGTTGACGCTGAGCTTGCCCTTCACCAGTTGCAGCCAGACCTTCCGGCCGGGGCGAATGTCGAAGGCGAGGCTACGGTCGGCGGACAGCACCGATGCATAAAGGTCGACATCCTGGTGGATGGTGACGGACCCGTCCCGCCCGTCGCGTGAGCCGATCAGGCGCAGGGCGTCACGGCGACCGCCTTCCGGAAAGGCTTTCTGCTCGTAGCTCGGTGCAAGGCCTTCGGCTTCAGGCACGATCCAGATCTGCAGGAAGTGGACCGCATCGGTGTCCGAGTGATTGTACTCGCTATGTCGGACGCCGGTGCCGGCGCTCATGCGCTGAAGTTCACCAGGCCGGATCACCGAGCCGGTGCCAAGCGAATCCTTGTGTTCCAGACCACCGGAAACGACGTAGGAGATGATCTCCATGTTCTGGTGCGGGTGTGTCGGGAAGCCGGCACTGGGGGCGACACGGTCCTCGTTGATCACCCGCAAGGCGCCGAAGCCGAGATGCTTCGGGTCGAAGTACGAGCCGAACGAGAAAGAGTGTTTGCTTTTCAGCCAGCCGAAATCGGCATCGCCCCTGGCATCCGACGGACGCAGTATCTGGGTCATGGTTCAATCCTTTCTCAATGACTGGCACGAAGAGATCCGTGCACTGTTGAGCTTTAGATTGGCATTGAAGGGTAGTTTTACAATTCAGCCGAAATTGGACAATTAGTCATCGATTCTTGAACAATGACCTATTGAACCGCCTTTGGCGCTTCAGCGCGAATGCGGTTGCGTTCCGCGATCATTTTCGACCGGCCACCGTTCACGGTGACCGGCTTTCCAGCAGGGTCGAACGCGGTTTTGAACGTGAAGGCTGCCGGTGAGGGGCCCGTGTCACCCAGATGTTCAAAACGCTCGATCGCTTCCACCCAATCCGGCTGGTGGCCTTCCGGCACCCACCACAGCGCGTAGGCAGGGTAGGCGTGGTCTTCACGCATGAAGTCGGGGCCCTTTTTCAGGATCTCAGCGTGCGGCCCGCGATAGACGGCCGCCAGCGCGGATTCCAGGTCTTGCCAAAGCGATATGGTGGAAGGCGCCCAGCCATCGCCATTGTCCTGCCAGTATTTGGGAAACACCTGCTCGCCCCAACTCTCCGGCCCCGGCTCGTCGTCGTAGCCGGACCGAGCGACAAACCCTTCGGCCCGTTCCATTGCTGCCCAAACAAGCGGTTCGGCCTGATGGAAGGGCTCCACAACCGGATGCTCGGCCCGCGTGCGGAATTGGCCGAATGTGTAGAGCGCAAGCCAGTGACCACTCATGCTTCCTCGCTACCGAATGAATTCGGGTCGAGATTGGCCGCAAATCGTGCGAGCTGCAAGATCCTCCTGTGGTTGCTGGACAGATAGTCCACGGATGCGACTGGAAAAATTCGCCTAGCTGGTCTAAGCGCTGAGAGACGATTTTGGCGGCCGGCACAGGGCGGTCGCCGGCAACGAGGATAATCGCGTGGAAGATCTTAGCCTTTTCTCCCTTGGCATGCTGGCTGTTGCGCTGCTTGGAACCGGGCTTGTGGCTGGTATCATCGCCGGTCTGCTGGGTGTCGGCGGCGGCATCGTCATCGTGCCGGTGCTGTATTACATGTTCACCGCGCTGAAGATCGACCCGTCCGTCCTCATGCATGTGGCCGTCGGAACATCGCTTGCAACCATTCTGGCGACCGGCTCATCGTCAGCACGCGCTCATTACAAACGCGGCAGCGTTGATATGGATCTCCTGAAACGCTGGTGGTGGGCGATTGCCCTCGGTGTGCTGGCAGGGGGAACGCTTGCAGGAAACATTTCCGGCGGCGCACTGACACTGGTGTTCGGGGTCGTTGCGCTGGCGGTATCGGCCAACATGTTGTTCCGCAAGGCTGAGTCACATCTGGCCGACAAGCTGCCCGGATCGCCGATCAAGGAAGTGCTGGGCTTCCTGATTGGCGGGATCTCCGTGATGATGGGCATCGGCGGCGGCACGCTCGGCGTACCGACGCTGACACTGTTCAATTATCCGATCCGCAAGGCCGTTGGCACCGCTGCCGCCATCGGTCTCATCATCGCTGTGCCCGGCACCTTGCTGTCGATCTTTTTCGGCTGGGGAGAGGCGGGCCGCCCGCCGTTCTCGCTCGGGTATGTCAACCTTATAGGCTTTTTCCTGATCATTCCGGCCAGCACCCTGGCCGCGCCGCTCGGCGCCAAGATCGCCCATGCCATCGACCCGTCAAAGCTCAAGCTGGTGTTCGCAGTGTTCCTTGGGTTCACCGGTCTGCGCATGATTTACGGTGTCCTGTTTTGAAGATTGGTCAGTGCCGCCGAGAGGTTTCATTGGTTTTCAGGTGATTTATCAGCAATACTGACCTTTCTTCGCGGGGTCTTCCCGCCGCCTGAAACTCTTGGACAGACATGTTGAACAAAAATGTGACCCTCAGCCTGCAAGGCTGCGTTCGGGGCGCCACCATCTGCATTCCGGTTATGCCGGGCATCATTGCGGTTGGAATGGTTTTCGGAACGGTGGCCGCGCAAAAGGGCCTGACCTTTCTGGAGACCATATTGATCAACTCGCTGGTTTTTGCCGGAGCCAGCCAGTTCGTCGCGATGGAGGTCTACGGCGACCCGCTGACCCTTGGGCTCGTGGTGGCGATGATCGGGGTAACGGCGGCGGTCAACATGCGCATGGTGCTGATCGGCGCGAGCCTGCGGCCCTGGCTCGGCCAGGTGCCGGCCTGGCAGACATACCCGTCCCTGTTTGTGCTGACGGACCTCAACTGGTTGCTGGCCTTGTCGGAATACAACAAGGGCACGCGTGACTGGGGTATCTATCTTGGCAGCGGCCTGCTCACCTGGGCGCTCTGGTCGCTGTCCGTCATTCCGGGGTATTTCGCGGGCAGCCTGGTGTCGGACCCGAAAGTTTTCGGTCTGGATGTGGTTCTGCCGGCTTTCTTTGCCGCGCTGCTGGTTCCGCTCTGGAAAGGAAAGCGTCAGACGGTCAGCTGGTTGGTTGCAGGGGGCGTTGCCGCGCTGACCTGGTATCTGGTCGGTGGCTACTGGAGCATTTTCACCGGTGCCATCGCCGGTGCGTTCGCGGGGGCCTACCTGGATGACTGAGGGAGCGTTTACCGCCGATCCGATCTTCCTTCTGGCGGTGCTTGGCATGACCGCTGTTACCTATACGCTTCGGGCAGGTGGCTACTGGATAATGGGCAGGTTGCCGATCACACCACGGGTGCGCCGGGGCCTGGAGGCCTTGCCGGGGGCGATCATCGTTTCCACCATCTTGCCGATTGTGCTGAAGGGTGGGCTGGCTGTGGCGCTGTGCCTTGTCGTTGCCTCCATGGCACAGGTGATATTGCGCAAGGAATATGTCGCCGTCTTTTGCGCTGCCGGCGCCGCTGCCGCCCTCAGGGCTGCCGGGCTATAAAGCCTCTAGCGGGCCAGGACACGCCGAACCTGGTCTGCCGTTTCTTCAAGGTCACTTCCCGCATCGATCTCCGTCCAGGTCATCTTGCCGAGATCATAGCCAAGCTGGGTGTCGATAACGGTGGGCGTTGCGTCTGAGGCATCGTCCTCTCGCCCGGTAACACGGGATTTCAAAACGTCTTCCGGTGCCGAAAGCCACAGGCCACAGAACCCGCATTCGACCCTGGCTGCGATGCTTTCTATGCGGGTCCGTTCGCTTTCGGCGGCAAAAACCGCATCGAAAATCGCCGAATGTCCGGCGGCAAGAACGGACTGAATGGTGTCGTCCAGCGCGTGGTAGACCTTTTGCGAGGCTTCCTGGGTGTAGGCTTCCGCTGGTGCTTTTTCCGTTTCCGCGATACCCAGAAGACGCTTGCGCATCACATCCGTGCGCAGCACCCGTGCGCCCGGTGCGCGGCCAATGTCAGGGGCAATTTCATAGGCAAGCGTGGTCTTGCCGGTACCGGACAGTCCACCGACCGCGACCAGTTGCGGCCGTGAAGGATCCAGAAAAGCCAACGCATGGCGGAAATAGCCTTGAGCCTGGTCACGCTCCAGTTGTTTCTGGGTTGGGTCCGACTGGTTGAGAGCGGCGCTGGCCGCGATCTTGGCCCGGATCGCAGCGCGCATCATCAGGTAGAAGGGCAGGGCCGCCAGACCTTCCGAGTGGGCGTCCAGTCGGCTCTTGTCCAGATAGCGGTTGAACACACGGTTGGCCGCGCGCTGTTGACCGCGGTCCCACAGGTCCATCAGCAGAAAGGCGAGATCGTAGAGAACGTCGCCGGTGGCAATTGCATCTGAAAATTCAACCGCGTCGAAAAGGACGGGCTCGCCGTCGACCAGCACGATATTGCGAAGATGCGCATCGCCATGGCAACGGCGGACGAGCTCCTGGTCTCCGCGCTGCAGGATCAGCTCATGGAGCGCCGCCAGAACAGTGCGGGATGTTTCGGTCAGATGCCGGACGGATTCTGCGTCAAACAGATCGGGATGCTCGCGAAAGGCTTCGTCGTTCTGCTCAACGTAACTTGCAAGCTCCGAATAGAAGCCACTGCCCTGACGCGCGGGCGCGGTCTCGTGAGCGCTCACCATCATGTCGGCCAGCCGGTCGGACAGGCTGTCGGGAAGCGGGCCTTTTTCGGCGATGATGTCCAGTTCGTGCTGGCGTTCGAATCGGTTCATTTCAACCACCCATTCGATGACTTCGCCTTTGCCGTCAAATGTCAGGCTGCCGTCCGCCTCTCGTGTGATCGCGAGCGCCTGCCGGTAGATCTGCGGCGCATTTGGCCGGTTGTAGGTGATTTCCGCCTTGCAGGCCTCTTCCCGCAAGGCCAGCGTCGAATAGTCGAGGAAGGGGAACTTGACCGACCGCTTGACCTTGTAGGCCTTGCCGCCTACCAGAAAGATGATGTTGGCATGTGTGTCGACCCGCTTTGTCTCGGGCCGTTGAGGATCGTCGGATGGTAGGCTGCTCAGGTAGGCAAGCGCCTCATTCTGGGTTTCGGCCTGATCCATCTTCCGTCCCTTTTGCTGACACACAAAACATGCCCCACTTGCACCCCGCCGGGTTTGATCCTTCTCAATGTGAGGTAACCCGGATGTGGCACAAATAAACCGGAATGTCAGTAAAGGAGGGCCCCATGAGCGACTATCCGTCTTTGAAAAGGATCAGGTTGAACCTGGCCAGAACACAGGAATTTCCGCAAGGTTCGGCGAACCACGGTTACGAATTCACCGCTCCGCTTGACGAGAGCGGCCATATCGACGCCGGACTTTGGAAGAAGGAGCGCGATCATTGCCGTGTTCGGCGATTCTGGGGCACCGAGGAAGAGGAAGTCGGGCATCTCATCCATCGCCCGGGCGGATCCTGGGCTTTCCATTACGACATCGATGGCGAGGATGACGACGAGGCGGGCTACCGTTTCGGTGCGCATGCCTTCAACCCGGGCGAATATGTTTCCATCAAGGACGAGGACGGTGAGATGCACACCTTCCAGGTGGTGACGGTTCAGCCGGTCTGAAATCAGCTTCCCATAATCAAGTGACAAAAAAGAATGGGGGCAGGGGCGCCGGGAAAACGGTGCCCCTTTTTCTTGCCGCCGTCATTCCGGATCGGCTCCCGGCCGTGCCTCGCTTGTCCGGAATGACGGCGCTGGAAATTGGGGAAGCGACATCCTTCCAGAACGGAATGACCCCATTGCCAATTAATCTGATTTTCGCCTCTAACGGGGTAGATTTTCATACGCTATAGAATGAACAGAACTTCTTTTTCGTAAGGACCCGGAACATGGACCAGAAGACCGGCGGCGAATTGTTGGTGGAGGCGCTGGAGCGTCACGGCGCGGAGCGTGTGTTCTGTGTGCCCGGCGAAAGTTATCTGGCCGTACTCGACGCGCTTTACGATGCCTCGATCCCTGTCACGGTCTGCCGCCAGGAAGGTGGCGCCGCCATGATGGCCGACGCCTGGGGCAAGCTGACCGGCAAGCCGGGCATCTGCATGGTGACCCGTGGTCCAGGCGCCACCAATGCGTCGGCAGGTGTGCATGTGGCCGCGCAGGACTCAACGCCGATGATCCTGTTCATCGGCCAGATCGAACGCGGCATGCGCGAGCGTGAGGCCTTCCAGGAGGTGGACTACCGCCAGATGTTTGGTGGCATCGCCAAATGGGTGGCCGAGATCGATCACGCGGACCGCGTGCCGGAGTTCATTTCGCGGGCCTATCACGTTGCCACTTCCGGCCGTCCGGGCCCGGTCGTTCTGGCCCTGCCGGAAGACATGCTGGTTGAAAAGGCCGCTGCCGTGCAGCCGCCTGCGTGGACCCAGATCGAAACCCATCCCGGCCTCACCCAGATGGCCGAGTTGCAGAAGCGCCTTTGGGCGGCTGAGCGGCCGATTGCCATCCTGGGCGGCAGCCGCTGGTCGGAAGAGGCTGTCGCTGCCTTCACCCGCTTTGCCGAACGGTTCGACCTGCCGGTTGCCTGCTCGTTCCGCCGTCAGATGCTGTTCGACAATTTGCATCCGAATTACGCCGGCGATGTCGGCATCGGCATCAATCCGAAATTGCTGGCCCGGGTCAAAGCCTCGGACCTGATCCTGCTGGTCGGCGGCCGTTTGTCCGAAATGCCGAGCCAGTCCTATTCGCTGCTCGATATTCCGTCTCCCGCGCAGCAATTGGTGCATATCCATCCCGATGCGGAAGAACTCGGCCGGGTCTACCGGCCTGCACAGGCCATTCATGCCACCCCGACAGCCTTCTGCAAGGCGGCCGAAGGCCTTCAGCCGCCGGCAGAGCTGAAAGGCGCCGGCGAAGCGGCCAAGGCCCATCAGGACTATCTCGATTGGTCCGGAGCCCGGCCGCAGGTGCCCGGCAACCTCCAGATGGCAGGTGTCATGGACTGGCTGGAAGCCAATCTTCCGGAAGACACGGTCTGCACGAATGGGGCCGGCAACTACGCCACCTGGCTGCACCGTTTCCACCGCTTCCGCCGCTACGCCACCCAGGCAGCGCCGACGAGCGGTTCCATGGGCTACGGCTTGCCCGCCGCCGTTGCCGCCAAGCTTGCCTTTCCAGAGCGCGAAGTCGTCTGTTTTGCCGGCGACGGCTGCCTGCAGATGACCATGCAGGAATTCGGCACCGCCTGTCAGGATGGCGCCAACATCATCGTTCTGGTGATCGACAACGGCATGTACGGCACCATCCGCATGCATCAGGAACGCACTTATCCGGGCCGTCCGTCCGCGACTAGGCTGGTCAATCCTGATTTCGCGGCGCTTGCCCGCAGCTACGGCGCCTTCGGCGAGACCGTCGAAAGCACCGAGGCTTTTGGGCCCGCATACGAACGTGCCCGCAAAGCCGGCACACCTGCGCTCCTGCATCTGAAGCTCGATCCGGAAGCCATCACCCCGGCTGCAAGCCTCAGTCAGATCCGGGCCGCGGCGCAGGGCAAATAAAGATCCAGCCTCAAGCAGTCGTTCCGGTCTGTGACCTCAGGACACGGCCGGAACCTGCTGGACGGCAGACGAGTCTTCGGCCGAGCGCGGATTTCACGGAAATCAGCGAGACCAGCCACGCCTTCACCTGTGCGGCAACGGACTGTCACGCCCTGCCATTGGCTCTGCGCTGGATTGATTTGAAGACTAAGAAAATCAAGCGACGATTATCTTGTTTTTTCGATAGGTGCTCTTCGGACATGCCCCGTGGTCCGGCTCCGCAAGGCAGGCCATAGTTTGCGGCAACTGGTTTTGTTGAAAAAGAAGGTTGGCCGTGCCCCAGTCCAAGCCCCCGAGAACCTACTATGCGCCGACCGGCGGTCATCCCGGTCAGGAAACGCTCCTGACGGACCGGGCCGTCTTTACCGATGCCTATGCGGTCATTCCGAAAGGCACCATGCGTGACATCGTCACCAGCTGTCTGCCCTTTTGGGAGAAGACCCGCCTGTGGGTGCTGTCGCGGCCCCTGTCCGGCTTCGCTGAAACCTTCTCGCAATACATCGTCGAAGTGTCGCCGGGCGGCGGCTCCGACCGGCCGGAGACCGACCCGTCAGCCGAGGGTGTCCTGTTCGTTGTCGAGGGCGAGGCCATTCTGACAGCCGAGGGCCAGCCGTACGAGCTGAGGGCCGGAAGCTACGCTTTCCTGCCGCCTCAAACCGACTGGAGCCTGAAGAACACAAGCAGTGAGCCAGTACGGTTCCACTGGGTCCGCAAGGCGTTCGAGCCCGTGGAAGGCCTTGAGCGGCCGACGCTTTTCGTCACCCACGAAGACGATATAGAACCGCGCGCCATGCCCGGTACCGACGGCAAATGGGCAACGACCCGTTTTGTCGACCCGGAAGACGTGCGCCACGACATGCATGTCAACATCGTCACCTTCCAGCCGGGCGCGGTCATTCCCTTTGCCGAAACCCATGTGATGGAACACGGGCTTTATGTTCTGGAAGGCAAGGCGGTCTATCGTCTCAATCAGGACTGGGTCGAGGTCGAGGCCGGCGACTACATGTGGCTGCGCGCCTTCTGCCCGCAGGCCTGCTATGCCGGCGGTCCGGGCCCGTTCCGCTATCTGCTGTACAAGGACGTCAACCGCCACATGAAGCTGCAGCCGGCAGGCCGGTTCTAGGCGGGCGCCCGGCTGACATTCCGCGGCGCTGCGGCGTCATCGCAAGGGGAGGTAAAGCGTTGCCTCTCCACTCCCTCATGCTGAGGAGGACCGCAGGTCCGTCTCGAAGCATGGGCGGCACGCTCCGGAACAAGTGGCCCATCCTTCGAGACGCTGCTGTCGCAGCTCCTCAGGATGAGGGAGTGGGTGGTAGCGGCCGTCGTTTCTTACTGTCTAAGGTAGCGAAGAGGCCTCATTTGACTGTCTTCCTTTGCGCCGAAGGGACTTCGCCGCCGAGGGCGGTGGTCAGTGCGGCGGCTGCCGACCTCACCGCGTCGGCAATGGGGGTGATCCTGTCCGGGCTGACACGGCTGGTCGGGCCGGAGACGGAAAGACCGGCGACAGCTTCTCCATAATGATTGAACACGGGCGCGGCGATGCAGCGCATGCCGAGGTTCTTTTCCTCCCCATCGATCGAAAACCCGCGCGCCCGGATCGCTTCCAGGTCAGCAGCCAGAAGATCCGCATCGCACAGCGTGTGCTCGGTGAAACGCTCCCGGTCGGTCTGCTTCAGGATGCGCTTGCATTGATCCTCGTCCATGCAGGCCAGCAGCGCCTTGCCGATGCCGGAGGCATGCAGCGGAGATAATGTGCCGGGCGGGAAGAACGCGCGAATGCTTTCGTGGGTTTCCACCTGGCTGACGAACAGCACCTGGTCTGCCTGTGCCACCCCCAGATTGGCCGTTTCCCCCGTATGTTCCATCAGGGACCGCAGGATCGGACGGGCCCGCTCCACCAGACTGGTGCGTCTGAGAAAGCGTGCGCCGATGATGAAGGCACCCGGGCCGATGTGCCAGAGCTGCTGCGCCTGGTCGAACTCCACCAGACCGCGCGTCTCCAGCGTGAACAGGATGCGGTAGAGCGTTGCCGTGGATTCGCCGAGCTGCTCCGAAAGGGCGGACAGCGAAACGCCGGACTGGGTGCTCAGATACTCGAACACGGCCATGGCCCGGTCGAGCGACTTGATGGTGTTCTGCTCGGTCTTGTCGTCCCAGGCCCGTGGCCGCCCCCGGGCCCGTCGTGTGGCGGAACTGTCGGATTTCTGGTTTGTCATCAGCTCATGTTTTCATAATTTGAAAAATCAATTCATCATATGAAAAATATAACATACTGACAATAATGATACTTTCCAAAAAATCCATTTTTGAAAAAATATTTTAAAAAAATTGCGAGCCTTTGCCCCTGCGCGGTACCGTTTCTCAAAATTCATAAGAGGAAACGGCCATGAGCTTCCAAAACCCTGTTTTCATTCCCGGCCCCACCAACATGCCGGAGGCGCTCCGCAGAGCCTGCGACATGCCGACCTTGGACCACCGCTCACCGCTGTTCGGTGAGATCCTGCAGCCTGCGCTTGCCGGCGTCAAAAAGGTGCTGAAGACGGAACTCGCCGAGGTTTTCCTGTTTCCGTCAACCGGCACCGGCGGCTGGGAAACCGCCATCACCAACACACTAAGCCGGGGCGACAAGATCCTGGCCGCCCGCAACGGCATGTTCAGCCATCGCTGGATCGACATGTGCCAGCGCCACGGTCTGAAGGTTGAGGTGGTCGAGGCACCCTGGGGCACGGGATTGCCTGCGGACCGCTACGAGGAAATCCTCACGGCGGACACAAACCACGAGATAAAGGCGGTTCTGGCAACGCACAACGAAACCGCAACTGGCGTCAAATCCGACATTGCCGCGGTGCGCCGCGCGCTGAATGCCGCAAAACATCCGGCCCTTTTGTTCGTCGACGGCGTCAGCTCGATCGCATCGATGGACTTTCGCATGGACGAATGGGGTGTTGATGCTGCCGTCACCGGCTCCCAGAAAGGCTTCATGCTGCCGCCGGGCCTCGCCATCATCGCCCTTTCGCCCAAAGCGCAGGCCGCGGTTGAAAGCGCCCGGCTACCGCGGACCTTCTTCGATGTGCGCGACATGATGAAGGCCTACGCGTCGAATGCCTATCCCTATACGCCGGCCGTCGGCCTGATGAACGGTCTGAAGCAGAGCTGCGACATGCTGCTGGCAGAAGGGCTTGAGAACGTCTTTGCGCGCCATCACCGCATTGCCGAAGGCGTACGTGCCGCAGTCAGGGCCTGGGGCCTTGAGCTTTGTGCCCGGACACCGGACGTCTATTCGGACTCTGTCAGCGCGATCCGCACACCAGAGGGCTTCAACGCCAACGACTTGGTCACCCACGCCGCCGCGAAATACGGCGTCGCCTTCGGTGTCGGCCTTGGAGAGGTTGCGGGCAAGGTGTTCCGCATCGGCCATCTGGGCAGCCTGACCGACGTCATGATGCTGTCGGGCCTCGCCACCGCGGAAATGGCCATGGCCGATCTCGGCCTCAACATCAAACTCGGCTCTGGTGTTGCCGCAGCCCAGGAAGTCTATCGCAGCGACAGCGCCATTGCCTCAAAGGAAGCCGCATGAAAACCGACGCCCTGACCCAGTATATCCCGACGCTCGAGGACATGCTCGTTGCTCATGAGCGCATCAAGCCGTACATCCACCGCACGCCGGTTCTGACCTCATCGTTTCTGAACGAGCTGACCGGCGTGGAGCTGTTCTTCAAATGCGAGAACTTCCAGAAGGCGGGCGCGTTCAAGGTGCGCGGTGCATCCAACGCCGTCTTTGGTCTGGACCCTGAAACCGCGAAGGCCGGTGTCGCGACACATTCCTCCGGCAATCATGCGCTTAGCCTCTCCTATGCGGCAGGCCGGCGGGGGATTCCCTGCCATGTGGTCATGCCGCGAACGGCGCCGCAGGCCAAGAAGGATGCGGTGCGCGGTTATGGTGGCATCATCACCGAGTGCGACCCCTCCACCTCCAGCCGCGAAGCGGTCTTTGCGGAGGTCGAAGCCCGCACTGGTGCGGAATTCGTTCACCCCTACAATGACCCGCGTGTCATCGCAGGGCAGGGCACCTGTTCCAAGGAATTGCTGGAGCAGACGGACGGCCTTGATGCGGTTATAGCTCCGATTGGCGGCGGTGGCATGGTCTCCGGCACCTGCCTGACCCTGTCGAACCTGGCGCCCGAGGTAAAGATCTACGCCGCAGAACCGGAGCAGGCGGATGATGCCGCCCGCAGCTTCAAGGCCGGTCACATCATTGCCGATGATGCACCGAATACGGTCGCCGACGGATTGAAGGTGCCGCTCAAGGAGCTGACCTGGCACTTTGTCTCCCACCACGTCACAGACATCCTGACGGCGTCGGAACAGGAAATCATCGATGCCATGCGCCTGATCTGGGCGCGGATGAAGATTGTCATGGAACCTTCTTCCGCCGTGCCACTGGCAACCATCCTGAAGAACAGGGACGTCTTCGCGGGCAAGCGCGTCGGCGTCATTATCACCGGTGGCAATGTCGATCTCGGCAAGCTGCCCTGGAGCATCCTGCGTTCTGAGAACCGCAACCAGGATGCTCCATCTCTTTAAAAACGATCAATTTTTCAGCATTCGGATGAAATCCGAAAGCAGGTTGATCTGGAACGTCTGAGCCACTTGGAGAAGTACAAAATGAACGCACAAACCGGATTTGAAAAACTCGAAGTCGGCTATGACATTCCGGCCCTTCCGGGCATGGATGAAGCCGATATCCAGACGCCTTGCCTGGTGCTCGATCTCGATGCGCTGGAACGCAACATCAAGAAGATGGGCGACTACGCCAAGGCCCACGGCATGCGCCACCGGGTGCATGGCAAGATGCACAAGTCGGTGGATGTCGCCAAGTTGCAGGAACGCCTCGGCGGTGCCGTTGGCGTGTGTTGTCAGAAGGTTTCGGAAGCCGAGGTCTTCGCCCGAGGTGGTATCAAGGACATTCTTGTCTCCAACCAGGTGCGCGACAAGGTCAAGATCGATCGGTTGGCCCGGCTGCCGAAATTCGGCTGCCGTACCATCGTCTGTGTCGACGATCTGGCTAACGTTGCCGACCTGTCGGAAGCTGCCGTCAAACACGGCACGACGTTGGAAGTCTTCATCGAGATTGATTGCGGCGCAGGGCGCTGCGGCGTGACCACGAGCAACGCCGTCGTCGAGATCGCCAAGGCCGTTGATGCGGCAAGCAATCTGAAGTTCACCGGTATCCAGGCCTATCAGGGCGCCATGCAGCACATCGACAGCTTTGAAGCCCGCAAGGAAAAGCTCGACATTGCTATTGCCATGGTCAAGGACGCTGTCGAGGCGCTGAAGAAGGAAGGCCTGGAGCCGGAGCTCGTTTCCGGCGGCGGCACGGGTTCCTATTATTTTGAATCCAATTCCGGCGTCTACAACGAGCTGCAATGCGGGTCCTACGCCTTCATGGATGCGGACTACGGCCGTATTCTCGATAAGGACGGTAAGCGCATCGACCAGGGCGAATGGGAAAACGCCTTCTTCATCCTGACCCAGGTCATGAGCCATGCAAAAGCCGACAAGGCGATCTGCGATGCGGGTCTGAAGGCACAGTCCGTCGACAGCGGCCTGCCGTTCATCTACGGCCGCAATGATGTCGAATATATCAAATGCTCGGACGAACACGGCGTCATCGCCGACCCGAAGGGCGTCCTGAAGGTCGGCGAGAAGCTGAAGCTGGTGCCGGGCCACTGCGACCCGACGGCCAACGTCCACGACTGGTATGTCGGCGTGCGGAACGGCAAGGTCGAGACGGTCTGGCCGGTCTCGGCGCGTGGCAAGGCTTATTGAGGACCACCATCCGGAGCTTCCCCTTCGTCATCCCGGCCAGGCGCAGCGCGAGCCGGGATCGGAGAGCCTCATTGTCTTCGGGATTAACCTGATACATCCCGGCTCCCCGGTCCCGGATCTCCACTACGCTGCATCCGGGATGACGATGGAAGGGGAGGCGTTTGCAGCGCCTAGAGCCAACCACATCCTCATCCTGAGGAGGACCGCAGGTCCGTCTCGAAGGATGGGCCAAATACTCCGAGCGAGCCGCCCATCCTTCGAGACGGCGCTTCGCACCTCCTCAGGATGAGGTCGGAGGTGAAGAAGATGTTTTGCTGGAGACACACATGATCATCGTTCCTGAAAAGGAAATCGCCGGCCTGATCGGCCGCCAGGAGTCCTTTGACGCTGTCGAAAGCGTCTTTGCCGCCATGGCGAGCGGAGCGGCTTATAATTTTCCGGTTATCCGTGAGGCCATTGGCCATGCCGACGCGCTTTATGGCTTTAAATCCGGCTTCGACAGATCGTCGCTGGCACTTGGCCTGAAGTCCGGCGGCTACTGGCCGGGCAACATGGCAAAGGGCCTGACCAATCACCAGTCGACGGTGTTCCTGTTCGATGCGGACACCGGCAAGGCAAAGGCTGTTGTCGGCGGCAATCTGCTGACCGCCCTGCGCACTGCGGCAGCGTCCGCGGTGTCGATCAAGCATCTGGCACGCAAGGACGCCAAGGTGCTCGGCATGATCGGGGCCGGCCATCAGTCGGCTTTTCAGATGCGAGCCGCTGCCGAACAGCGCACCTTCGAAAAAGTGCTCGGCTGGAACCTGCATCCGGAGATGCTGGTGCGCCTGGAGGAGACCGCGAACGAGCTTGGCCTGCCTTACGAATCCGTCGATCTGGCGAGGTTGGGTGCGGAAGCCGATGTGATTATTTCGATCACCTCCAGCTTCGATCCGATCCTGATGGAAGAGCACGTCACGCCGGGCACGCATATTGCCTGCATGGGGACGGATACCAAGGGCAAACAGGAGGCCGATGTTGCGCTTGTTGCCAAGGCAAAACTCTTCACGGATGAAGTCGCTCAGTCGGCGTCCATTGGCGAATGCCAGCATGCCGTGGCAAGCGGAATTGTCTCTGAGGACAATATAATTGAGATCGGCGCGGTCATTAATGGTAATCATTCGGGCAGGACCTCGCAGAGCGATATTACGCTTTTCGACGGGACTGGCGTCGGCCTTCAGGACCTTGCCGTGGCGTCTGCCGCGGTCGATCAGGCAATCCGGAAGGGCGTCGCGATCAAAGTGGATTTCTAGACGGACCGTAGACAATGCGGATTGTGATCAACGGGTTCGGCCGGATCGGTCGGACCCTCTTGCGTCAAGTGTTGAAACTTCCGGAAACGGAACGGATCGAGGTGGTGGGGATCAACGATATCGCACCGCTGGAAACCTGTGCCTATCTCTTCAAGTATGACAGCGTGTTCGGTCCCTGGCCGGGCGACGTGACAGCGGGCGAGGGCTCCTTGACCGTGGACGGGCGCGAGATCGCTTTCTCCGCCGAACCCGATCTGTCCCGCCTCGATCTTTCAAATGTCGACGTTGTGCTGGAATGCACCGGCAAGGCCGACACGCGCGAGATCGCCGAACGGGGCCTGAAGGCCGGTGCGGCCAATGTGCTGGTTTCCGGGCCTTCCAAGGCCGCCGACATCACCCTGGTGCTTGGCGCCAACGAAGATCAGCTTGGCGAGCACCGCATCGTTTCCAACGGCTCCTGCACCACCAACGCGCTGGCGCCTTTGCTGCGTGGCCTCGATGATGCCATAGGCATCAAGAGCGGGCACATGACCACCATCCACTGCTACACCGGCAGCCAGCCGATGGTGGATGCCCCGCGCGGGCCACTGGAGCGCAGCCGCGCAGGTGGCGTTTCCATGGTACCAACCACCACCAGCGCTACCAAGCTGGTCGGCAAGGTGTTGCCGCAGCTTGAAGGCAAGATCAGCGGTGCCGCCGTCCGGGTGCCCGCGATCAGCGTGTCCGCCGTCGATCTGACGGTGACGTTGACACAGCCCGTCAAGGCTCCCTTCAATGACAAGCTGCTCGAGATCTTTTCCGGCAATCCGGTAATCGGCTTCGTTCAGGACCATGTGGTTTCCACGGACATGCGTGCGCGGCCGGAATCCCTCGTCATTCACCTGCCCGAAACGCTCGAGGCCAATGACCACCAGGTGCGTATCTTCGGCTGGTACGACAACGAATGGGGCTTCTCCGCCCGCATGATCGACATGGCACGGCTGATGGCGGAGCGGTAGGACGCGGAAGGGCCAACAACTCTCCCTCGACCGTCGTTCCGGATCAGTGCCTCAGCCTGAGCGTCGCGAACACCTCAGAAGACGAATTTGACGCGCTTTCAGCGCGAAATATGTCTGGATTCCGGATCTGCATCCGGCTGCGCCTCCCTTGTCCGGAATGACTGAGGGGGAAATTTCTAATTGCTGAAGCGCCTGAAATTCTTCCCGGCAACCCCCTCCATCGTCATCCCGGCCAAACGAAGTGCGAGCCGGGATCGGGGAGCCACAGGATTGGGATATTTACGTTGCTCATCGACAGACCTCGGCTTTCAACTGCGCCGCGTCCGGGATGACGTGCAAGAGGTCATAAAAAAGGGCCGCTTGCGCGGCCCTCTAACGTTTGCAGAGACACTTGCCCTTACGCGCCTTCTTCCTTCGGCAGGGATCCCTTGCCGTGACCGGACAGACCTCCGGAAACCTCCTCGGTGGATTCGTCGGAGAGTTCTTCCGGCAGCACCAGGTTGAGGACGATGGCGATCAGGGCTGCCGGCAGCAGGCCGCTGGTCAGAAGGATGCGCGCAGTGTCCGGCATGTGCTGGAGAGCGCCTGGCTCCAGTTGCAGGCCGAGACCGATGGACAGCGAGATGGCGAAGATCACCATGTTGCGCCGGTTCCAGTTGACGTCCGACAGCATCGAGATGCCGGCGGCAACAACCATGCCGAACATCACGATGACACCGCCGCCGAGAACCTCGATCGGAACCGTGCGAATGACCGCGCCGACCTTCGGGATCAGGCCACAGACGATCAGGAAGATCGCGCCGATGGTGACCACATGACGGCTCATGACACCGGTCATGGCGATGAGCCCGACGTTCTGGCTGAAGGATGTGTTCGGGAAGCCGCCGAAGAAACCGGCGATGGCCGTGCCGAAACCGTCGGCGAAGGTCGCGCCGGCGATTTCCTTGTCGGTGGCTTCACGTCCTGCTCCGCCCTTGGTGATGCCGGAGACGTCGCCCACGGTTTCCACCGCCGAGACGAAGGCCATCAGACAAAAGCCGAGCACGGCTGCAAACGAGAATTCAAAGCCGTATTTGAACGGCTGCGGCAGGGCAAAGACGGCCGCACGGTCCCAGGAAGTGGAGACGGCTTCGAACGTCAGCATGCCGGTGGCCAGCGCGAAGATGTAACCGGCGATCAGGCCGATCAGAACCGCGGAGACCGACATCATGCCCTTGCCGAAGAACTTCAGCCCGAGCGTTACCACGATCACCAGCAGGGCCGCGGACCAGTTCAGCAGCGAACCGTATTCCGGTGTGCCGATGGCCGGAACACCGCCTGCGGCATACTGGATGCCGACCTGTACCAGAGCCAGACCGATCATGGTCACCACAAGGCCGGTGACCAGTGGGGGCAGGGCAAAGCGGATCTTGCCGATGATCAACCCCAGGCAGGCATGGAAGAAGCCGCCGATGATCACACCGCCGAACAGGGCCGCGAGACCGTCGACACCCTTGCCGGCAACGAGCGGGATCATGATCGGCAGGAAGGCGAAGGACGTGCCCTGAACGATGGGCAGCGCCGCACCGACCGGGCCGAGGGTGATCGTCTGCAATAGGGTCGCGACCCCGGCGAAGACCATGGACATCTGGATGAGATAAAGCAGTTCGGGAAAGTCGGGTGAATTGGACCCGAAGCCGAAGCCGGCTGCACCGGCCACGATGATGGCGGGTGTCACGTTGGAGACGAACATGGCCAGGACATGCTGGATGCCGAGCGGGATCGCCTTGTAGAGCGGTGGCGTGTAATTGGGATCCCGGAGCTGCGCCGGAGATCCGATCGACGAATTAGACATTTCTGCTCCTCTGAAGGTCGTGCGAACGTCGCTGCCTCGTTGATCGGGCAGGAATCATTCTGAAAGGGAGGCCTATTCCTTGTTGTCGGCCTCCACTGTCCAAGGGTCGGGAAACCAGTGTTCCTCCAGATTGGTTCCGTCCCCGATGCGGTCCACGACCGCGTAGCGGCCCGCTTGCCCAAGTGGCGCCAAAACGCCGTGCCATGTGCCGCGATACAGGTTGATCGCCTGTCCCGGCTGGCTGATGAATGCCTTCAGGTTGACCGGTTGGCCGTTGTCGTCGTCCGCGACGATGACCAGCATCGGCACTCCGTCCAGTGGAATGAAAGCCTGACTGCCTTCCGGGTGGCGCTCGACCATGTCGACGACATGGGGAAACGACCGGGCCTTGGCATCGAACAGGCTGATGCCTGCCCGGCCGGTACTGAAGTCGAGCTTTGCCCGGTCGTGATGCCGGCCGCACATGCCCTGATTGATGATCTTGTCAGGCGCGCCCGCCACTTCGAGGACATCGCCGTAGGGGGCAAAGGCCTCTGCGGTCAGGGGCGAGGGGGCAAGAACACGGCTCACTGGAAAAGATCCTTGAGCCGGAACTGGGCAATCCGCTCCACCTGGCGGCAGGCTTCTCCGAATTCCGTCGCCCGATCATTGTCGATCCGGCGCTGGAAAGCCGCCATGATAGAGGCCTTGTCATGATCGCGCACCGCGATGATGAACGGGAAACCGTGCTTCTCGACATAGGTGTTGTTCAGCCGGGTGAAGCTCTCGCGTTCCTCGTCCGTCAGCATGTCGAGACCGGCACTGGCCTGCTCGTTGGTGCTTTCCGCCGTCAGGCGGCCGGCCTGGGCCAGCTTTCCGGCAAGGTCCGGGTGGGCGGTCAGAACGCCGAGACGCTCTTCCTCGCTGGCGGACCGGAACATGCGGCACAGCGCGTTGTGAACACCGGCCGCGCAATCGTGCGCCGGGCCGAGCTCCAGGTCGAAGGCGCGCTCGGCAATCCAGGGGGAATGTTCGAAGATGCCGCCGAAGGTTTCGACAAATTCGGCCTTGTCCATCCGGCTGGGGCGAAGTCCCTTTTTCGGCGGGTGGGTCTTGGCCCAATGATCCGCGATCTCGATGCGGCGCGGACACCAGACGCCTTCATGGGCCTGGATATGATCGATGAATTTCTTCAGCGCCATGATCTTGCCCGGACGACCGACCAGACGGCAATGCAGACCGATGGACATCATCTTTGGCGTGTCCGTTGCGCCTTCCTCATAGAGTGTGTCGAACGCGTTCTTCAGATAGAGGAAGAAATCCTCACCATCGGTCCATCCCGGCGACGTCGCGAAGCGCATGTCGTTGGCTTCCAGCGTATAGGGAATGATCAGCTGATCGCGGCCGTCGGCATCCAGCCAATAGGGCAGATCGTCGTCATAGGTGTCTGAAATATAGGCAAAACCGCCTTCCTCGGCGACGAGGCGCACGGTGTTGTCCGAGCAGCGGCCGGTGTACCAGCCAAGCGGGCGGCTGCCGACCACTTCCGTATGCAGGCGGATGGCCTCGGCTATCGCTGCGCGCTCTTCTGCCTCGGGCATATCCTTGTGCTCGACCCACTTCAGGCCGTGGCTGGCGATTTCCCAGCCGGCATCCTTCATCGCTTGGACCTGTTCCGGGCTGCGGGCCAAGGCAGAGGCGACACCATAGATGGTCAGTGGAATACCGGCGCGTGTAAACAGCCGGTGCAGGCGCCAGAAACCGGCGCGCGCGCCGTATTCATAGATGGATTCCATGTTCCAGTGACGCATGCCCTGCCACTGGGCTGCACCTGTAATATCGGACAGGAACGCCTCGGACGCCGCATCGCCATGCAACACGCAATTCTCGCCGCCTTCCTCGTAATTCAACACGAACTGGACAGCGACCCTGGCCCCGCCCGGCCACTTTGGATCCGGCGGGTTCTGACCATAGCCACGCATGTTCCGGGAATAGCGATTCAAGACGGACCTCCTCGTGATACCAACGGATTTTGAACCAAGCAAAGACTATGCCTTATTCAAGGGCTGGCATGTTGTCTTCTTATAAAACAGAATAATGGACATGACTTTCTCGTCTTTTTAGAAAGTGCTTCCTGTGAACCATGGGTGCCCTTCAATTAAGGCCCACAGCATCATGCGTGCAAACTGACATTTGGAGGACGCCGAGATGGCCGGATACCTGACAACCCACGTGCTCGATACGGCCCAGGGCTGCCCTGGAAAAGGCATCAAGATTGATCTTTATGCAATCGAGGGTGGCAGCCGGACCTTGATCCGTAGCCTGGAGACCAACGACGACGGCCGCACCGATAGCCCGATCCTGCCGAAAGACGAATTCAAGACCGGAACCTACGAGCTGGTGTTCCATGTCGGTGCCTATTTCGACACCGCAGGAATCAATCTGCCGGAGCCGAAATTCCTCGACGAGGTGCCCCTGCGGTTCGGCATGTCCGAGGAGGCCCACTACCACGTGCCGCTGCTGGTCTCGCCGTTTAGCTATTCGACCTATCGGGGAAGTTGAGGGGTCTAACGGGACCCTCCAATCACCACGAGCGGAGGCGGAGCCACCAGCCCGGGCTTCCCTGGAACTGTGGCTCGGGACTGCGGAACGCGCGCGACTGTCGCTTGAGACAGCGCGTCCCAAGATGTTCTTTTGGTTCCGAAGTTGTTTGAGTAATTGATCGAAAACTTGTTGGCGACGCGCTGTGCGATCCGCCCAAAACTGCGTTCAGGGCTGTAGAACGTGTTCAGGCTGAAACTCTCGCTCAAGCCTGGAGCGCCGTCGTCTGATCCGGAAAAGCTGTACCGCCAGGTTCCTGCTTGCATCGTTCCTTTGATCCGGCTGCGGCCCAACAGGAAGGGCCCGTTGGGCGCTGCATATTTTATAGTTTCAAGCCGAACAACAAGATCATGCCCCGGAATGTTGGGGCTCATTTGCCGGTTAATGTCATTTGCCACAGCCTGAAGCTTCACCCTGAGCTGGGAAGCAGCCACGGCCTCATAAGCGTCTCTGCCGGGTAAGACGATAACCCTGTTGATCCGATACGCCGGTCCGTCAGCCTTTTGATGCTGGCAAGCAGCAACGCTTAGCAGAAGAAAAAACACCAAAAAAATACGCCCCATGGTCCCGTCGCTTCTCAGTTGTCAGCAAAAACAGCAACAACCTATGATGACAGAGTTTGCGAACGTGTTAACCGCTGGAAAAGTGGTCCAGATCTGATTGAGCGTCAGTCTGGAACACTCTCTCCCATCTGCTTCTTCATGATAATCTCCCGATGCGGATACGGGATATTGACGTTGTTTTCCTTGAAGGTGTCCCAAAGCGCCAGCAGCACCTTGCCGCGCACGTTGGTCAGGCCCTGTTGCGGGTCGTGGATCCAGAAGCGCAGGACGAAGTCGAGGGAACTGTCGCCGAAGCCTGTCAGCCAGCAGACCGGTTGCCGGGTGCGCTCAACCCGGTCGACCGACATTGTTGCCTCGATGGCCAGCTTCGAGACGAGATGCGGGTCGGCATCGTAGGAAACACCGAAATCGACATCGAGGCGGACAAGTTTGTCGCTGAAGGACCAGTTGACCACCTTGTTTGTGATGAAATCTTCGTTCGGGATCAGATATTCGCGTCCGTCCCGCGTGACAACGGATACGAAGCGGGCGCGCAGTTCACGGATCCAGCCGAAGGTGCCTTCCAGCGAGATCGTGTCACCCGGTTTGATCGACTTGTCGAGCAGGATGATGATGCCGGAAATGAAGTTGGAAATGACCTTCTGCAGGCCGAAACCGAGCCCCAGGCCAACTGCTCCGGTGAAGACGGTGAAGGCTGACAGATCGATCCCGACCGACGACAGAGCGATTGTACCGGCTACCAGGATCAGCCCGAACTTTGCGATCTTGCCGATCAGCACGCGGATCGACGGTGTCAGCTCGTCCGACTTTTGAACCTGCTCATCGATATAGCGCCCGATAATGACGGCGACCCAGATGGTCGCGATCAGAAGCAGCACCGCCTTGAGGATCAGCAGCAGCGACAGCCGCATTTCCCCGAGGGGCAGGGCCATGCTGTCCAGAAAATTCCCGGCCTCGTCGTCAAAGCCCAGAATGACCAGCGCAACATAGATCCAGGCGAGCCAGCTGAGCGTTCTGGCCACCAGCCGGTTGCGGATAACCCTTGAAAGAACGGCAACAAACAGCCAGGCGAGCGACAGGGAGAGCGCAATAGCTATGAAATGGCTGCGGCTCGGCCACGTGACGGCGCGCATCACGGTCAGGGCAATGAACAGGAACAAGCTGAAAAGCACCCACTCGGTTCGCCGCAACAAAGCCACCACCACGCGCAGCAGGCCGGGATGTCCCTTGATCTCGCGAGCGCGGGCTTCAAGCCTGGGTTCGACGCGAAGGCTCAGCAGCTTGGCCAGTCCGAACAGAACCGCGATGATGGCAAGCTGATAGGCAAACCAGGGGGCTGTCAGATAGCTGAGCGCCAGCATGCCCCAGGAGTGAAGTTCAGCAATGAAACTTTGGAGATCCATGAACCAAGGCGTCCGTCTGTTTCCAGTTGAAGCATCAAGAGCTTAACAGCATTAACGGCACGTGGCCAAGGCGAGTGTAAAAACCCCTTGTCTTCAGTAGAGAATACGGTGCCGTGCCCCGGCCGGTTCACCCAGACGGCGCTTGCTTGTGTTGAGCACCTGGCTCCGACCTGAAGCGCGACACCCAGTCGGCACTGGTAGCATCTGCCAGTTTGGCAACACCTGGCACGATACCATCTGCGGCGCTCTCTTCCAGGCCGAGGCGCTGGAGGACATGGCGCAAGGTGCCCTGCGGGTCTGCCGAAAGGGCGTCATAGGTGATCTTCAGCGGCGAAATGCGCTGACTTTCAAACCAGGCCTGCCAGTCACTGTCAAACCGCGTGAAGCGGTCGTAACAGGCGCGGATCTCGGCAGCGTCATAATGCGCTTCGCGCGGTTCCGACAAACGCTCCAGTTCGGTGCCGTCCGGGGCCCTGTGCCAGAGGCCGGATTGCTCGGCCCGAACGAAAGAGACCGCCTGTTCGACTTTGTCTGGCCGGGTCAGGTGAATGAACAGCATTTTGCCGAAGACAGCTTCAAGACGCACCAGATCGCTGGGGGCGTTCGGACAAAGGCAGCCAAGCTGTTTCATGAAGAAATCGAAGCTGTGCCGCTGCAGCCGCATTCCGAAGAGGCCGGTGTCGCCTGTGCCTTTTTCGAGTGCCGCAGCAAATATCCGGTGCCGGAGCTCCGTGTCCGGTTCGCCCTGAGCCGCCATAACACCAAGGCCTTTGCTCCACGCTTTCAGAGACGGCTCGTGAAAATAGGACTTCGGGTGCCCGGCAATGCCCGTTGCCGACAGAAGTTTGCACAAGAGCGTGCTGCCGCTTCTGGGAGAGGTGCACAGGATATAGGAAGAATAGTCAGGCATGGGATCTTCCTCTCAGCGATCGGTGACAGGAGCAAGACACCTGAAGCAAAGCGAGGGGATTGCGCCAGACATAGGCTTGAATTTGCGACGGATTTTGATCAAGGGGTGTCTGGCGAGCAACACCCAGCGCGCTTCCTCGGAATGAGGGTGATGGGGCTGTGAGTACGTTCACCGTTTCCGGTCAGGCCTTGGAGTTCAGTTGCAGACGGGCCGGACAGTCTGTCGAAGAGGATGTGTTGAGAACAACTTCGATGATCTGGAAATGAGCAGCCCCCGGAGTATTGCGTTGCCCACCCGGGGGGACGTCAGAGGGAGTAGCGCCGGCGTAAGTTTGTTCCGGGATCTTGCTGAATAATGTCTCGAAAGAGACTTGACGAAGACTGTCAGACCGCCATCAGTCGCAGGCGGCGGTGATAATGATTTCGACCTTCAGCTCCTCCCGGGCAAGTTTGGATTCTCCGCAAGCGCGTGCAGGGGCATGTCCTTCGGGTACCCAGGCGTCCCAGACGGAGTTCATGTCGGCGAAGTCGCTCATGTCCGACAGCCAGACGATGGCTTGCAGAATGTTCTTGCGTGAGGACCCGGCCTTTTCCAGCAAAGCGTCGATGCGCGACAGGCAATCCCGGGTCTGGTCGGTTACGCTCACGCCATCGCCCACCTGTCCGCACAAATAGGCAACGCCGTTGTGCTTGACGATCTTGCTCATGCGGGGGCCGGTTTCGATGCGATCTATCATGTGACGGGTTCCTGTTCGTCGGTTTCTAGGTCTGTCATGGCCGCCAGTTCACCGAGTGTGACCGGTTTCAGGGGGGGGCGGATGCGGTAATAGCCGGTGTCGTCCTGTGAACGGCCGCTTTCGTCCGCAAGAAGGTTCGTGACCGTCAGGCCGCAATAGCGGCCCTGGCACGGGCCCATGCCGGGCCGTCCGAAAGCTTTGGTCTGGTTGGGTCCAAGGCAGCCGAGACCGGCATAGCGGCGAATATCGCCTGCCGTGACTTCTTCACAGCGGCAGACGATGGTGTCGTCGGCAGGCAGCAAGGCTTCGCGGAATGCCGGATAGGCCTTGTCTATGAATGGCCGGGCGGCCAGTTCGGTTTCCAGTTGCCGATTCAGTGGGGCGGCGTTCCGGTCACGATCTGCCGGCGTGGTTTTGCCGAGATCGCAAGCAATTTCCAGTGCGGCCAGCCTGCCCTGAAGCTGCGCAGCTGTTGCACCGCCAATACCTGCGCCATCACCGGCAATGAAGACGTCCGGAAGCTGCGTGCGGCCCCAGCCGTCCTTTTCTGGCACGAAGCATTGCTGAACTTCGTTCCAGTGATGCGGCACATCAATGGAGCGTGCAGCCTGGGTGTTGGGAACCACACCATGATGCAGCAGCACCGTTGCACACTCCAGATTGTGGCGTTTGCCTCCCGATGTGAAGCTTATCGTTTCGGCCTGCACCTTGCCTTCAATGGCAATTGCCGATGCGCCGGTGTAGCGGGGAACGCCTGCCTTGCGGATTTCGGCTAGCAGACCCAACCCCTTGGCAAGCAGCCGCCAGCCGCGCAGCGCACCGGTCAAATGCCGAAGCGCGGCCTGCCTGTCGGCGATTGTCTGTGTTTCCACCAGGGCCAGTGGTGGCGTACCTGCCCGGCACATCTGGGCGGCGATCAGATAAAGTAGGGGACCACTTCCGGCCAGAACCGCCCGTTCGCACATGAGGCCGGATTGCTTCAACAGGATCTGTGCCGCACCCGCGGTCATGACGCCCGGCAGGGTCCAGCCCGGGACTGGCATCGGCCGCTCCAGCGCACCGGTGGCTATCAGCAGGCGTTTGGATTTCGCGGCGGAGGCAGCACCGTCACGGGTAAAGGAGACGCGCGGACCTGCTTCGATCTGCCAGATGGTGGTGCCTGTCAGATGCCGGATCATCGGATGGTCGAGCGCCTCTGCAAGCACGCGTCCCTTGGTGTAATCGCTGCCGAGAATTTGTGCCCGGTCTTCTGGCACGTTTCCGACGTCGCGGTAGATCTGTCCACCGGGCCGGGCCTGCTCGTCCAGAAGCAGAACGGAAAGTCCCGCGTCTGCCGCTGTTCTGGCTGCCGCCATTCCTGCCGGACCCGCGCCGAGAACAAGAAGGTCTGCTTCAAGCATCGACGTCTCCTTCGGTTCCCGGCATGCCGATATCCATGCCGGCGGTCACCTCGCTCATACAGGCCTGACGGGTGACACCGTCGATTTCGACAAGGCAATCGAAGCAGGCGCCCATCATGCAGAACGGTCCGCGCTCTGCTCCGGATACGGGCGTCTGACGGAAGGACAGGACGCCGGCCGCCAGAAGCTCGGCCGCCAGATTGCCGCCATCGCGCAACATCAGGTCCTTGCCGGCGAAGCGAACGCGGACGCGAGGAACATCTGTTTCCAGTTCACGAAAGGGCGAAGCGGTCTTCACTGAACACCTCCAGGTCTGGCGCTGTGTCGGTCTTTTCCAGCCAGTCGGGCAGGAAGGATGCATGTGCGGCGGCCAGGGTAATGCCGCTGTGGCAGGTCACGAGGAAAGCGCCCGGCATCTCCGGACTTTCCTGATAAATCGGCAGGCCGTCAGGCGAGAGAACGCGTAAGGCACCCCAGCTGCGCACCAGTTGAGCCTTGGCCAGAATGGGATAGGCGGCGATCGCTTCGGCAGCGAGACCGGCGAGCCCCTTGGCGGTGACCTTGTCATTGAAGCCGACTTCTTCGTTTGTCGCGCCGATCTGTATGCCACCGTCATCGACCTGGCGTGCGATCAGGGATGGCCGGTTGAGGATTTTGGGCAGTTTTTCCGTAATCAAAACCTGACCGCGCTGCGGCCGGATAGGTGCCTTGAAGCCGAGTTTCGGGCCGAGTGCAGCCGAACCGAGACCGGCAGCCAGCACCAGCTTGTTCGCTTCGACAACGGTGCCATCGCTGCAGCGGATCTTGAAAGAGCTGTCCCGCGTGACCGTGTCCACAGTCTTGCCGTTCAGCACGGTTCCGCCCTTGCCGCGTACACCGGCGGCAAGGCCTCGCAGCAGCTTCAGCGGATTGGCGTGCCCGTCCTGATGATGAAGAATGGCCCCGGCCACCTTCGGTCCGATCTCGGGTTCTTCCCGGCGCAGCTCGTTGTGCCCCAGAATTTCATAAGGGTAATCACCGCCCAGCTTTTCCCTCAGGATTTCATATTGGGCGACGGTCTCGGCAAGTGTCTCATCCGAGAAATGGAAGTCGTAACCGCCGTTCTGTTCCAGCGCCGCGTCAAAACCGGTAGCATCTTGCAAGGTGGCGGTGAAGTCCGCCCAGGCAGCCGCAGACCGTTGTGACCAGCGGGCATAGGCGGGCTGTTTCATGCCCTTAGATTGCACCCAGACAAGGCCGAAATTACCGCGGCTGGCGCGAAAACTGCCGTCGTCACCGTCAAGAACGGTGACTGACCTGCCGCGCTGGAGCAGACCCCAGGCAACGGAAAGCCCCACGACGCCTCCACCGATGATGGCGTAGTCCGATTCCATGATATTTCCCGAATTTGATCGATAACCGGGCGGCGCAGTCCGCCCGGCAGAGCCTTGGTCAGTTCACAGCATTCAGTTCAAAGCCTTGTCGAGGATCGACTGGCCCCACTCCTGACCGACGTCATTGAGAAGCTCCGGCCAGACCGTTTCACGCACCTTGGTGGCCATGCCGGCAAGCTGTTCGTCGGTGAGTTCAACGACCGTCGCACCGAGCTCATCTGAAAGACGCTGTTCCCACTTGCCCTGGTCTTCCTCGGCCACGACCCAGCGGGCGGCTTCGAAGTCTTCAGCAGCCTTTTTCAAAGCTGTCTGATCGTCCTCATCAAGGCCCGACAGAGCTTCGTTGGAAATGATCATGAACCAGACCTCGAAATGGGTGTTGGCCGGAATGTAGGACTTGGTGACATCGCGGAACGACGCATAGTAGCCCTCTGCACCAGAGCCGATGACACCGTCGACCACACCTACCTGGATCGCCGTGAAGGCTTCGGAGAAGGGGATCGGTGCCGGAATATAGCCGAGGGCTTCACCGGTGAGCTGGAAGCTCTTGATAGCGGGCACGCGCACCTTGATGCCTTTCGGCTCGGTGGTGCCGGGCGTGACCGCGTCGCGGTTCAGGGAAATGCCGCCAAAATAGACCGGGTAAGCCGCCAGCATGGTGATGTCCTGCTTGGAGAACAGCTCGGCCATGGTCTCGTGCAGCACACCGCCGGGGCCATAGATCTTGCGTGCCTCTTCCCAGTTGGAGGCAAGGAACGGCACAGAAGCGATCTGCATCCGCCGGTCCGTACCGGTTGCTGCCGGCTGGGTTGCCATTTCAATGGCGCCAACGGACACACGTTCCTGCACGGTGGTGTAGTCACCCAGTGCCGAGGCGGCGTAGATCTCGATATTGACGTCGCCGCCGGTGGCTTCCTTCACGGCTTCGGCATAGGCCTTCAGTTCAACGTCGATGGTCGCGCCTTGCGGGCGGACGTGACTCATCTTGAAATCGGCCGCCTGGGCAGCGCCGGAAAGACCGATCAGTGTTGCGACGGCGGTCGCGGTCAGAAACTTCTTCATGTTGGTGTTCCCCGTGGTTTTCATGTTTGTCCTCCCAAGTAAGTCGGTTCGATTCTGTGTTTATGAGCCGGCTCAATAACCAAAGAGACGCGGCAGGTAGAGTGAAAGGTCCGGCCAGAAGGAGGTCAGGAAGACCACCGGCACATATCCCGTCAGCACCAGGAGCATGGCCGGCGGAATGACCTTGGTGACCTTCACCTTGCCGATGCGTGCGCCCAGATAGAGGATCGATGCATAAGGTGGTGTGACCCCGCCCATGGCGGTGTTGACGCCCATGATCGCGGCGAACTGGACCGGGCTGATATCGAGTGCCTGCATCAGCGGCAGCAGAAGCGGCGCCACCAGGATGATTGCGGTGGCATCGTTGACGACCATGCCGATCAGGAACAGCATTATGTTGATCAGGATCAGGAGAACGATCTTGTTCTCGGTGATGCCGAAGATGACGCTGACCAGTTTCTGCGGCACGCCCTCATAGACGAACATCTGCCCCAGGATCATGGAAAACAGGATCATCAGCATGATCGCGCCAACGGCCGTCGCCGCTTCCTTGCCGGCAAAGAGGAAGTTGTCGAGACGCAGGCCCTTGTAAATCAGGAAGCCGACCGGGATTGCGTAGATGACGGCAAGAGCGGCGGATTCGGTCGGTGTCATGATGCCGCCGTAGATGCCGCCAAGGATCATCACCGGCATCAACAGGGCCGGAAAGGCATATATGCCGCGTTTCGTGATATCGGCGGTGAATTCTCGCGCAGTCGGCTTTTCGTCCAGAACCAGGTTGAACTTGCGCGCCATCCAGAGGTTCACGGCCGAAAAGTTGAACATGATCAGGAGGCCTGGGCCGAGGGTTGCCAGAAAGCAGGCAGCGATCGACGTGTCCGTTACCCAGCCGAACAGGATCATGCTCAGGGACGGCGGGATCAGCAGACCGAGGATCGACGAGTTTGCGATCAGCGCGGTGGCATATTCCCGCGGATAACCGCGTTTTTCCATTTCCGGGATCAGCAGCGGGCCGATGGCGGAAATACCGGTGAGGCCCGAACCGGAAATAGCACCGATGATGGCGCAGCTGACCGCCGCGACGACACCCAGACCGCCACGGACATGACCGACGAAGGAATTGACGAACCGCAGCAAGGCCGCCGCTATTCCGCTTTCCGACATGATGGTGCCGGCCAGAACGAACAGGGGAATGGCAAGCAGCGCCGGGTTGCCAAGCTGCTGGAAGCCCCAGAGCACCATGCCTTTCATGGTAACGTCACCGATGAAATACATGACCATCAGTGCGGCGCCGAAGCACCAGGGCAGCGGGACGCCCAGGGTCAGCGTGATAACCAGAACAAGAATGGCCAGAAGCGCGATCTCGATCATCGTGCGCCTCCTTCCGCCGTCCGCAGGCTCCGGACATGCATCAGCAAATAGGTGACCGTGTAGGCCATCATCAGCACCAGCCCGACGACCAGCGCGACATCTGCATAGAAGGTCGGAATGTAGAGGGTCGGGCTCTCGCGCCAGACCCGCCAGGCATAGCGGGTATAGTCCCACGCCCAGGTCAGCAGCCAGATGCCGACAACGAGGCTGATCAGTTCGCCGACAATGGCCAGAATGGTGTGCTGGCGGTCTGTCTTGAGGAAGATTTCAAGGACGTTGGCGCGGATGTGGCTGTTTTCCCGGGAGGCGTTGACCGCGCCGAAAATATAGAGCCAGAGCGTCGGATACATGATCGTTTCTTCCAGCCCCATCACCGGGACCTGGAACACGTAGCGCGTGACGACCTGAACAAACTGGCCAAGCGCGACGATCATGATCAGAGCCGTCAAAAGGCACTGCGTGAACCGTTCCAAAACCACCCCCGTTTTGTTGGCGCCATTATTTTTTTGGCGCTCGAACACCCTCTGTCTGGAGGGGGAGTATGGAGTTGGCTAATCCATAAAGGCAAATTCGAAATATTGCTACTTTAATAGAGCGACTTTATAGTTTGGTTATGAACCTCTCCTTCCGCCAATTGCAGACTTTCGTGCAGGTGATGCGCACCGGATCCGTCTCCGAAGCAGGGCGTGCGCTGGGGCGAACCCAGCCTGCCGTCAGCGCCATGATCGCAGGGTTGGAACGGGAGGTCGGCTTCCAGCTGTTCGAGCGCGAACGCGGCCGGCTCGTGCCCAAGCCCGAAGCGCATTATTTTCTGGAGGAAGCGGAGTTTCTGCTGGAACGGCTGACACGTTCCACCCGCACGTTGCAGGACATCGGCAACCTGGAGAAGGGCAAGCTGCGTATTGCCTGCAACCCGGCCGCCTCCAGCTTCTTCATGCCCCGGGTTCTGGCCAACTTCCTGCGGGACAAGCCCGACATCGAAGCCTCGCTGATGATGCGCTCATCGCCCGTCGTCACCGACTGGATCGCCTCCCAACAATACGATATCGGCTTTGCCGAAACACCGGAGCCGCGGCGGACCATTATCTCGGAGGTCTTTGCCTTGCCGGGGGTCTGCGCCGTGCCGAAGGACGATCCGCTTGCCCGCATGAAAGTCATCACACCCGCAGATCTTGACGGCAAGCCGATGGCAATGCTGTTTGACGAGCACTCGATCAGCGAACAGACCCGCAAGTCCTTCAATGAGGCGGGAGCAAGGCTCAACAAGCGCTTCGAGCTCAGGACGTTCCTGCCCGCGCTGCAGCTGGTTTCCGAAGGTCTGTGCTACACGATCTGCGAGGGACTGTCGGCGATCAGCCACCAGGAAAGTTTCGGCGCCCAGAACAGCCTGGTCTTCCGGCCTTTCAAGCCGGAGTGCTTTCTCAACATGTCGCTGCTTACCCCGGCCAACCGGCCGCTTTCCCTGCTGGTGGAAAGCTTTGCTGAGATTTTGCGTGCCGAGATCAAGGCACTCGTGGAGAGAGCCGCCGGTCTCCGCGATCTTCCTTGAGGTCTTGGTTAAGAGGTGAAAGAGCGAACCCTCAATGGGCGCTGGCCATGTCAGCCAGTGACTTCTGGATATGGGCCACCATGAAATCCAGGAACAGGCGCACCTTCGGGTCTTGGTGGCGGCGGTGGGTATAGAGGCAGGCCATCTGAACCGGAATGGGCGGTTCGGCTTCCAGCACCGGCACCAGCGAGCCGGACGCCAGATAATCGGCAACTTCGAACACCGGCTTCAGCACGATACCGTGGCCTTCCACTGCCCAGCCCGTCAGTACATCGCCATGATCGGATTCGAACGGGCCGGACACCGCGACGCGCTTGACGCCGTTTTCCGTTTGCAGCGGCCACTGGAATTCCGGCGCGCCGGGATAGCGCATGTTGAGGCAGTCATGGCGACCGGCGGCAAGCTCCTCGCATGTTTTCGGGCTGCCCTTGCGGGCGACATAGGACGGCGAGGCACACAGGACGCGGCTGCAATCGGCAATCTTGCGAATCTTCAGGTTGGAGTCTTCCGGCAGACCCAGGAAGAACGCGGCATCGAGACCTTCGCCCGTCAGGTCGACCTTGCGGTCGGACAGGCGCAGGCGAATGTCGATCAGCGGGTTGGCTTCCTTGAATTTCGGGATCGCCGGGGCAATCAGCCGTTGTCCCATGCCGATGGGCGCGGCAACGAACAGCGTGCCGCGCGGCGAACGGGTGACGTTGCTGATCTCCGCTTCGGCTTCTTCCACCGCCTCGATGATTTTTGTTGCACCGCGATAGAACAAGTTGCCATGCTCTGTCGGGCTGAGGGCACGGGTGGTTCGCTGGAACAGGCGAACATTCAGATGCTCTTCCAGTTGGGACACCCGCGACGACGCGACAGCAGATGAAATCCTGAGGTCACGCGCGGCAGCGGACATGTTTCCCAGCTCGTAAACGCGCAGAAAGGTTCGGATGTTTTCCAGATACGCCATGAGGATGTCCAGCCGGGCCGGTTATTGTTCCGTTTTTTTTGAAACTGCTCGGAATTATCCCGAGATACCAGAAAATTGCCGCTTGGGCTAGCTTGGGTCAAACGAATTTGGAGGGGAAGCAATGCTGGACATTGCCATCATTTGGGACTGGATCGCCTTCGCGGTTCGCTGGCTGCACGTGATAACGGCGATGGCCTGGATCGGCTCGTCGTTTTATTTCGTTGCGCTGGACCTTGGTCTGAAGAAAGCTCCGGACCTGCCCAAAGGCGCCCATGGCGAGGAATGGCAGGTCCACGGCGGCGGCTTCTATCACATCCGCAAGTTTCTGGTGGCTCCGGCAAACATGCCCGAGCACCTGGTCTGGTTCAAATGGGAAAGCTATTCCACGTGGCTGTCCGGTGCGGCCCTGTTGATGGTTGTCTACTGGGTCGGCGGCGAGCTTTTCCTGATCGATCCGGCCAAGGCCGATCTCGCCCTGTGGCAGGGTATCCTGATTTCCGCCGGGTCGCTGACCATCGGCTGGCTGGTTTATGACCGGCTGTGCAAGTCGAAACTCGGCGAAAGCCCGACCCTGCTGATGCTGCTGCTGTTCGCGCTGCTGGTGGCCATGGGCTACGGCTACAACGAGATTTTCACCGGCCGCGCCACCATGCTGCATCTGGGGGCCTTCACCGCCACGATCATGACCGCGAACGTGTTCTTCATCATCATTCCGAACCAGAAGATCGTGGTGGCGGACCTGAAGGCCGGACGGACCCCGGACGCCAAATACGGCAAGATCGCCAAGCTGCGCTCGACCCACAACAACTACCTGACGCTTCCGGTCGTGTTCCTGATGCTGAGCAACCATTATCCGCTTGCCTTCGCCTCGGAATACAACTGGTTGATTGCTGCGCTCGTGTTCCTGATGGGTGTGACCATCCGGCACTATTTCAACACCAAGCACACGGGTGCCCCGGCGCCGACCTGGACATGGCTGGCAACCGCGATCCTGTTCGTCGCCATTATCCAGATTTCCATGGCACCGCTCCAGCAGGACACCTGGGAAGCCTCGGATGCCCGCCCGCTGACGTCGACGGAACAGGTGTTCGCAAATGCGGAAGGCATTGACGATGTCATGAACATCATCCCCGGCCGCTGCGGCATGTGCCACGCCCGCGAACCTTTCTACGAGGGGATTCACTGGGCGCCCAAAGGCATGCTGCTGGAAACCAAGGCGGATGTGGTGCGTGCCGCCAGGCAGATTTACCTGCAGGCCGGCGTCACCAACGCCATGCCGCCTGCCAACGTCTCCTTCATGGAAGACAGCGAGCGCAAGAAGATCATCGAATGGTACAGGAACGCGCGCGAGCAAATGCCTTTCGGAATGGCCGCGACGCATTGATCTTCTGCCAGCAGTCGGCCTGATTGCACAGTGCGCTCCTCCACGCGGGGAGCGTTTTTGTTTCAGGCAAACCGCTGCAGGGACCCGGACCTGACGACCGGGATGAGCGGCAGTGTGCTCCAACTAGCGGGGTCACAGTTGCTCCGGGATCTCCGCGAGCGGCAGCGTTACCAGGGCGATGCCGGGATCGTCCGGCGATGTTCCAACGGAAAAGCCGAGCGACTGGCACATGGACATCATCGATGTGTTTTCCTTCAGAACCTCGCCCTTGATTACCTCGATACCGTCCTCTTTCGCATAGCGGATGATCAGCTTCATCAAGGTCCAGCCAAGGCCCTGGCCTTTCAGGTCCGAGCGCACCATGACCGCATATTCGCCGGTCTGGTGATCTGGGTCGGCATGCAGCCGAACGACGCCAAGCAAGCTGCCGTCTTCCGGCTCGATGGCAGCAAAGGCAAGTGCGCGGGCATAATCGAGCTGTGTCAGCCGGGACAGGAACCGATGGCTGAAATCGCGCACAGGGGCAAAGAAGCGCAGGCGCAGGTCTTCAGGTGTCTGCTGCTCGAAAAATGTCTTGAACAGGTCCTCGTCTTCCGGGCGCACCGGCCGGATGAAAATATCGCGCCCATCCTTCAGTTGGACGGTCTGTTCCCACTCTTGCGGATAGGGGGCAATGGCAAGACGGGAGCTGCCGGTGCGGCCCGGCCGTTTTTCCGGGTGGCACAACGTCATGCGGGCATCGAGGCCGATGAGGCCGCTCGGCAGGGCAACCATCGGATTGATGTCGAGTTCCTGTATTTCCGGAATATCGATGGTGATCTGCGACAGTTTCACAAGCGCCTCGGCAAGCGCTGCCTTGTCGAGCGCCGGGCGCGCCGGTCCGCCGTCCAGAAGCCTGGCGATCCGGGTTCGGGCGATCTGCGCCTCGGCCAGGTTGAGATTCAGCGGCGGCAGTTCCAGCGCGACGTCCTCGCTTTCCTCAATGGCCGTGCCGCCATGTCCAAACACCAGCACCGGTCCGAAATCCTGTGTTTCGGCAACGCCCAGATAGAGTTCCAGCCCGTGCCGGTCTTCCAGCATCGGATGGATGGAGATCCCGTCAATCCGTGCGTCCGGATAGTCCCGCCGGGTCTTTTCGATCAGCTCCCGAGCAGCTTTTTGTACGGCTTCGGGACTTTCCAGACCAAGCCGGACACCATCGATCCGCGATTTGAAAGGCAGGTCCGGCGAAATCAGTTTGGCAACACAATGGGCCGCCGTCTTGAAGAACGGTTCCGACACTTGTGCCGCTTCTTCTGGCGTTGAAGCCATGACGGTGGCCATGATTGGCAGATCGTAAGCTTCCAGAACCGCAACCACTTCCGGCGGATTGAGCCAGGTACGGTCTTCCTGAAGGGCCGCAGCAACGATGCCGCGTGCCCGTGCGACATCGGGGGAGAACGTGCTTGGCAGGCTGGCAGGGGCCGCCATCAGGAATTCGCGTGCCTGTGCATCGTGAGCCAGATGCATCAGGCTCCGGGCGGCTTCCGCCGGGCTGGCGTAGTTCGGGATCCGGGCATCGGAAAGTGCAGCCCGTGTGGTGCCGTCGCCGCCGATCAGACCGGCCACCAGCGCCTTGCGCCGTCCGGTGCGTCGCCGGTCCAGTGCCGCGGCATCGCCAATTGCCTTTGCGATTGTGGTCAAGGGCTGGAAGGCACTGGCTGCCTGAAGCACTACCGCGCCATCCACCTGCGGGTCTTTCAGCACCGCAACGATCGCCTCGGTGATCTCTTCCGGCGTGACGGTCTCTTTCAGGATCACCGTGCCGCCCGCCGCGGGCGTAACCGACAGGTCGGCATAGCTGCGGCTGGTGTCCGCGAGGGCCGCCCGTGTTTCCGGGCCTAGCTCGGCGAACGTGCCGCCCAGGTCCACCAGCCTGTCCACGGCAAGGCTTGCAAGGCTGCGCCCGTTTGCGATGACGGCAAGCTTGTTACATTGGGGAACGCGGATATGGGAGAGGGTTTCCAGCGCCTCGAACATTTCGTCGAGGTCCTGAACGCGCAACATCCCGGTGCGGCGAAAGACGGTCTCGTAAACTCGGTCCGTGCGGGCAAGGCGTCCGGCGTGGGTGCGTCCCGTGCCGCCCGTGTCCCGGCTCTTGCCGGAACGGATGACGATTACCGGCTTGCTGCGCGCCGCCGCTCTTGCGGCTGAAATGAACTTGCGCGGAACGGCGATGCCTTCCAGATGAAGCACGATGGCGCGGGTATGGTAGTCCTGCGCGAAATAGTCGATCAGGTCGCTGATATCGACATCCATCCGCGCGCCGAGCGATACGACGGCGGAAAATCCGGTGCGATGGGTTTTCGCCCAGGAAAGTGTCGCGTTGAGAACAGCCCCGGAACGGGAGAAAAACGCAACTTCGCCCTTCTCGGGGCGCTCGGCGCTGAGGAGCGCATTGAGCCCGGTTGCAGGCACCGCAAGACCGAGCGTGCCTGGCCCGATAAGACGCAGGTTTGTCGCCTGCGCTGCTTCCCGGCAGTCCTGAAGCAATTTTTCCGGCCAGGTTTCATATCCGGGAGAAGGGATGAGAACAGCCTTGGTTCCGCCCGCGCCAAGGGTACGGATCGTCGCGGGCAGTGTCTCCGGCTTGGCGAGATAGATCGCCAGATCCGGCATCTTTTCCAGATCGTCCAGCCGGGCGACCTTATGGCCTTTGAAGGGAACATCCTCTTCGATCCCGACAAGTGTCACCGGATGCCCGGCCTCGATATCGTGCAGGCAGGAAATCAGTTTGCCGATCAAGATGCCCGGGTGCCGGCAGGGGCCGATAAAGGCTATCGATCCTGGCGCAAAGAAACCGTCGAGGTTGCGAATGGTCATGAGATCGATCCCTTGAAAGTCGCGCTTGAGGAACGGGGCGTGTGAAACGAACCTGGATCACGGGCAGCACATTCCACGAACAGGCAGCCAGGAACAGCAGGAAAGCCGCACATGAGGAGCCTTCCGTGCCCGTGATTTGAACCAGCGGCCACATGCCGTTTTGCCTGGCCCTGTCCACGTGCGCACCATTCCTGCTTGCTTGTGCCTTGAGCGCGGCCAAAAAAGCCCGCGAACCGTAGTGTGTCAGGTTCGCGGGCTTTTTGCATCGCAAAATCTCAAGGATTTCAGGAGTGGTTATGCGTCAATGCGCCATCAGCACCGGCACGGTCATGGCGGCCAGGATTTCCCGGGTCGCTCCGCCGAACAGGAACTCACGCATCCGGCTGTGGCCGTAACCGCCCATCACGACCAGATCGTTGCTGTTGTCGGACACATAGTTGAGAACCGTATCGGCAATGCTTGCGTCAGGGTTGTTGACCACCTCAATGGTGACATTCATGTTGTGGCGCGCCAGATAGTTCGCGACATCCGCACCGGGTTGGCCGGTTGCCTTGGTAGCCTTTTTCTCGACAACCAGAACGGTGATCTTCTCCGCTTTTTCCAGAACGGGAAGAGCCGCATGGATGGCCCGCGTCGCGGTGGAGCTGCCGTCCCAGCCGACCAGTACGTTCTGCGGCTGGAAGGTTTTGCTGCCGATATAGGGAACGAGCAGAACCGGCACGCCGCTTTCGAAAAGAACCGTCTCGATCAAGAGCTCACGCATGGGCTCCGGCTTGTCCGGATTGGCCTGGCCGATCACCACAAGGTCGGTCGGGCGGCAGTGGACCAGCACGTTTTCCAGCGGGCCGCCGGTCAGGATTTCCGCAAGCCGGCTTTCGTACTTCACACCGGCCACGCGGGCCAGTTCCTCGAACGCCTTCTTGGCCTCGGTGGCCGCTCCGACGGCCTGCTCGTGCGCTGCCTGCAAATAGTCTACCGGCATCGGCGCTGCTGCAAATGCAGGAACGACCGGCTCGAAAGACACCGCCAGTCCGGTGACGTGGGCATCGTAGTTGCGACCGAATTCGAGCGCGTATTTGGCGGCCGGCTGGTCATCTGCGAGATCCAGAACGGTCAAAATATCTTTGATAGGCATATATCACTCCTGCGGCCGGTATCATGTCAGCGATCCAGATTCGTCAAAAATCTATAGGTGTCAATGTGGTGTGTCCTTGACGCGCATCAATGGCGCCACACACGCCACCTGTGTTCACCGGGTGGCGGGAACGGAAAAAATGCGCAATATGGAGCCATGTCGAAATGCTGGTTCTATCTGGCCTTGCCTCCCTTGCTGCTCGTGGTGGCCGCTATCATGCTGGTTCAGCTCTTCATGGAGTTGGACGAGGACAGTGTTGACAGGAAGGCCGCCGAGCGGCTGACGCTCTATCGTGAGACGATCCTGGGCGAATATCAGAAATACCGTTATCTGCCCTATATGATTGCCCGCGATCCGAGAGCGACCTCCGCGCTGGGGCTCGGCCAGCCGTCGGAAAGCGCCAATCGCTTCCTGCAGGAAATGGCTGAAAACTCCGGCGCCGAACTGCTCTATGTCATGAACGCCGATGGCACGACCTTGGCAGCCAGCAACTGGCAGGGCGAGTTCTCGCTGGTTGGTCAGAATTACGGTTTCAGGCCTTACTTCAGTTCGGCCATGCACGGCGAGGAAGGCCGGTTCTTCGCAATCGGTGCGACCTCGCACGAACCGGGCCTGTTTCTGGCACGGCCGACGCCGGTCAGCGGCAAGCCGGTGGGTGTGGCAGTGGTCAAGGTGGACATGGGCCCGCTGGAAGAAGCGTGGGCAGAAGGCGGCGAGACGGTTTTTGCAACTGACGCCAATGGGGTGATCTTTCTGTCCAGCCAGCCGGAATGGCGCTATCGGACGCTGACGGCGCTGCCGAAAGAGGTGCGCCAGATGATCGAGGACACCCGTCAGTATGCCGGCCAGGAGCTGTTTCCGGTCAGCGACCGGCGGGATGAGGCACAAAAGCAGCTGGTCATCGGCGGCAAGGCCTACCGGCACAATTCGGCGGATGTCGGCCTGCTGGGCTGGACCCTGCATTTTCTGGTGCCGGTGGAAGAAACCCGCAAAAGCGTGCTGCCGGCCTGGGCCGTAACCATCACGCTGTGTCTTGTCTATGCGGTTATTGTCCTGGTTTTGCGCGGTCGGCGTCTGCGCAAGGCCTCCGTCTTGCTGCGGCAGGAATCGGCCAGCCTGAAGGAATTGAACACCCGCCTGGTGGAGGAAATCCAGGAACGGCGGCGGGTTGAAAAAGAGCTTCTGGAAGCTCAGCGCGGCCTTGCCCGCTCCAGCCGACTTGCAGCCGTTGGCGAAATGTCGGCGGCAGTCGTCCACGAACTCAGCCAGCCGCTGGCGGCCTTGCGCATGTTCGTGGCGGGGACGCGAAAATTCCTGGAAAAAGGCGACACGGAAACCGCGTCGGACAACCTCAACGAAATCGATTCCCTGCAGATGCGCATGGCCAGTCTCACGCAGGAACTGAAGCGGTTCGCCCGGCCCGGTGAAAACCGGATCGAGAAGATCGATCTGACCGAAAGCATCCGGACTGCCGAAAAGATCGTTCGTCCCCGTTTCGAGGAAACGGGCTGCAGTCTGAAACTGGACCTTCCACAGGGGCCACTGGAAGCGGAAACCGCTCCACTCAGGATCGAGCAGATCCTGGTCAACCTCCTGCGCAATGGCGCCGATGCGAGCGCAGGCGAAGACGCTGGCGAAGTCCGGCTGCATGCGGAGCAGCAGGGGACAGAACTGGTGCTCAAGATATCCGACAATGGACCCGGCGTTCCGGAAGACCTGAAGGAACGGATCTTCGATCCATTCTTTTCCACCAAGTCCAGCAGCGGTGGCATGGGCCTTGGCCTTGCCATATCCATGCGGCTTGCGGAAGACCTGGGGGGCAGTTTATCGGTGCGCTCGAACACCCCGAAGGGGGCAATATTTGAATTGCGTCTGCCCGCATTGTCCGGTGAAAAGACCGGTGAGACCCCGGCCGGCCCCAGCAATGAACGGGAATCGGAAGCTGCAGAATGACCGACCTGTCCCAGAAAATCCCTGTTCTTGTCGTCGACGATGATCCCTCCATGCGCGCGGCGCTCCGGCAATGGATAACGCTTGCCGGTTTCGAAACCCGGGAAGTTGCTACGGCGGCGCAGGCGCTCGCCGGATTGACCGCCGATTTCCGCGGCTGTGTGGTCTCCGACGTGATGCTGGAGGAGGGCGATGGTGTGTCGCTGCTTCGCAAGATCGGGGCGCTCGATGCGGACCTTCCGGTAGTGCTGATCACCGGCCATGGCGATGTCCCGATGGCCGTTGAGGCAATGCGCGCGGGGGCGTACGACTTCATCGAAAAACCATTCGATCCGGATCTGATTGCAGATGTGGTCCGCAGGGCCTGCGACCGGCGGGCACTCGTGCTGGAAAACCGTTCGCTGCGCACGCAGCTTCATCAGAGCGCCGGGCTGGAAAGCCGCCTGATCGGCACCAGCCCCGCCATGCAGGCTCTGCGCCAGCAGATCCTGCATTTTGCTGCGACCGATGCCGCTGTGCTCATCACAGGCGAAACCGGCACCGGCAAGGAAGTGATTGCGCAGGCCCTGCATGATTTCAGCCCGCGCAAGGACGGCCCTTTCATGGCCATCAATGCCGCGGCCCTGCCGGAGGCCATGGTGGAAGCAGAGCTGTTCGGCCATGAGGCGGGGGCCTTCACCGGGGCGGACAGGCAAAGGATTGGCCGCATCGAGGCGGCAAGCGGTGGTGTTCTGTTTCTGGACGAGATCGTTTCCATGCCGCTGGCGCTGCAGCCGAAACTGCTCCGCGTGCTTCAGGAGAAAAAGGTGGACCGGATCGGCGGCACACGGCCTGTCGATGTCGACATCCGTCTGGTCAGCGCCGCCAACATTGATCCGAGGGAAGCGGTCCGCAGCGGCCGGCTGCGCGAGGACCTGCTCTTCCGGCTGAACACGATCGAACTGCGCGTACCGCCACTGCGTGAGCGCGGCCGCGATGCGTTGTTGCTGTTCGATACCTTCCTGAATCGTTTCGCCGCCCAGTATGGTCTGGATGCTCCGGCAACAAGTGCCCGCGACGAGGCTTTCCTGCAGACTTATGGCTGGCCGGGCAACGTTCGCGAGCTGCGCAACGCCGCCGAGCGTTTTGTGCTCAATGCTCCGGTCGCGCCGCAGCCGCTGGAAGAGCTGGTGACCGGCCAGCGCGAGACGGGACCGGTTCCTGCCGGTGGCGGGCTGAAAGAACTGATGGACGCTTATGAGCGCAACCTGATCGAAGGGGCGCTCCGGCGTCATGGCGGGCGGATGGCGGACGTCATGCAGGAACTCAACCTGCCGCGCCGCACACTCAACGAAAAAATGACCCGCCTCGGTCTCAGCCGCGATCAGGCGCAAGCCGAGAGTATGGACGGCTAGGCACTCCTTAAGGCATTCACCCGAGCGATGCTCAACATCCAGCCTCATCCTACGAGACGGACCTGCGGTCCTCTTCAGGATGAGGTTATCGGGAAATGAGACGGTGGTTCGAAGCTTGGCAAAGACAGAGGGGCAAGCATGCTCCTTTGCCAACCCAACCGGCGAAAATCCGCCGAACGGATCAGGGCATCGGCAAGATCTTGCCGAGCTGCACCGCAGCAAATCAGGGGCGGCGTGGAAAGAAACGGCTTTTTCCTGCCGGAAAGTGTTGCCAGCAAGAACTGGCACGGGTCATGCTAGTTGATCATCGACTTGGCACGGGCTTGCGCGTGGAGGCGTACAGGCTGAGCTGCCAAGAAAATGAGCAATATCTTGGGAGGATTGCATGCTCTTTTCACTGAAATCCGCAACTGCTGTATCCGCGGCTGCGCTGTCTCTGGTCTTTGCCACCGAAACCTTTGCTGCTGACGTAACCTGGAACGTGTCGCTCTGGGGCAAGCGCCGTGCGTTTACCGAGCATGTCGAAAAGCTGGCTGAAGAAGTGGCCGCGAAGACGGACGGCAAGTTCGAGCTCAAGCTGCAATACGGCGAAGCCCTGTCGAAGTCTCGCGAGAACCTCGACGGCATTTCCTTCGGCGCATTTGAAATGGCGCAGATCTGCGCATCCTATCACCCGGACAAGAACCCGAGCCTAACGGTGCTGGAACTGCCGTTCCTGGGCGTGAAGGACCTTGATCAGGAAATCAAGGTTTCGATGAAGCTTTATGAGCATCCTGCAGTCAAGGAAGACCTGGCTCGCTGGAACGCCATGGCCCTGATGCCTTCGCCGATGCCGCAGTACAACTTCGCCGGCAAGGGCGATGCGCCGAGCTCGATTTCCGATTTCAATGGCATGCGTGTACGTGCCCTGGGTGGTATTGGCCAGTTGATGGAAGCCGTCGGCGCCGTGCCGACGTCCGTGACCGCTTCGGAAACCTATCAGGCAATCGATTCCGGCACGGTGGCGGCTGCCAGCTTCGCACCGCATGCCCATCTGTCGTTCAAGGTGGTGGAAGTTGCCGACTGGTGGACCAAGAACCTGAACCCGGGAACCGTCCAGTGCCCGGTGATCGTGAACATCGATGCCTACAACGCCCTGCCGGACGACTTCAAGGAAGCGCTCGACAGCTCGGTTGAGCCGGCGCTGGCGCATTACCTGGAGACCTATGACAAGGTCTACGAAAAGTGGTGGCCGGAACTGGAAAGCCGTGGCGTGACCCAGATCGAGTTCTCCGATGCCGAACTGGCAGCCTTTGCCGAAAAAGCCATTCCGATCCAGGAAGCCTGGGTTGAAGAGCAGTCTGCCAACGGACTGCCGGCGCAGGATATCCTGGACACGGTCAAGTCGACCCTCGCGGAATAAGCCCAGCCAGCCTGGACTGTTTCACACTCTTCCCGGCGCGGCCCGCGCCGGGAAGTCAAAGCTCGGGGCTTAACTCATGAACACAATCGATCCCGGACAACGTTCCGTCTCGGAGCGCCCGGTCACTTATATCCGTTTTGATGGCTGGCTCGCTCACGTCGAGAATGCCTTCAACCTGTTCGCAGCCGGTGCCATCCTGTCGTTGATGCTGCTGGCCGTGGTGCAGGTTATCGGTCGCCTGCTCTTCAACACGCCTGTTCCAGGCTTCATCGACATTACCGAACAGGCCATGGCCATCTTTGCCTTCGCCGGTGTCGCGTATTGCCAACGCGTTGGCGGCCACATCCGAATGGAAATCGTGCTCGGCAAGTTGAGCGGCCGGACGCTTTACATCTGCGAAATGCTGGGTGTCATCCTGATCGCCTTCACGGTCGCCCTTCTCATCTGGGGTTCGTTGTATCATTTCGACCGGTCCTGGACGATCGGCGACAGCACCATGGACATTCGCCTGCCGACCTGGCCTTCCAAACTGATGGTGCCGATTGCGCTTGGCCTTCTTCTCCTGCGCCTGTGCATGCAGATCTACGGTTACGCCCGCCTCGTGGCTGACCCGACGCGGGAGGCCTTCTGCGTGCCGATGATCGAGGATGTTGAGGAACACGCCAAACACGAGATTGAAGAAGCCTTTGGCGACGACATTGAAGAAGGAGGCGCGCGATGACGACGCCGTTTGAAGTTGGCCTCCTGATGACCGGTGTCCTGCTGGTGCTCGTCATCTTGGGTGTGCGTGTGGCCTTTGCCGCTGCCTTTACCGGCCTGGTTGGCCTGATCGTGCTGTTCTCGTTGAAGATGGGCTTCTCGAAAGGATTTTTCGTCGCCTTGCAGATGGCAGGCACGATCCCCCATTCCAAGTCGGTTACCTACGCCCTGTCGGTGCTCCCGACGTTCATCCTCATCGGCTTTCTTGCCTTTTATGCAGGCTTTACCAAGCAACTGTTCGAAGCGGCAAAACGCTGGCTCGGCTGGCTGCCGGGCGGCATGGCCGTTGGGACCGTGTTCTCCACCGCCGGCTTCGCGGCCGTTTCGGGGGCATCGGTCGCAACAGCTGCGGTCTTTGCGCGGGTTGCCATTCCTGAAATGCTGGCAGCCGGTTATTCCAAGCGCCTGTCGGCGGCGGTCGTTGCCGCAGGCGGCACGCTTGCCTCCCTCATTCCGCCGTCCGCGATCCTGGTGATCTACGCCATTTTGGTGGAGCAATCGGTCGGTAAGCTCTTGATCGCCGGTTTCCTGCCGGGCGTGTTTTCCGCGCTGATCTATGTCGGCATCATTGTGGGTGTTTCCGCCTGGCGGGGAGACGCGCCCCCTGTTGGTGGGTTCACCTGGAAAGAGCGCTTCGAAAGCGTGCCCGGCACCTTGCCGATCATCGCAGTCGTCGCGATCATCTTCTGCTCGTTCTTCTTCGGTCTGGCCACTCCGACCGAAGCCGGTTCGCTCGGAGCCTTCGTGGTGCTGGTCGTTGCCTTCATGAAGGGCATGCGCACAAAGCAGCTCGGCCAGGCCCTGCACGAAACCGCGAAACTGACGGTGATGATCTTCACGTTGATCTGGGGCGTGCTTGTCTACGTGCGTTTCCTGGGCTTTGCCGGTCTGCCGGACGCCTTCAGGGATTTCATCGTCGCGCTGGACTATTCTCCCTGGGTGGTGATGGTCTGCATCCTGCTGGCCTATGCCGTACTTGGCATGTTCATGGATGCGATCGGCATGCTCATTCTGACGCTGCCGGTGGTCTATCCCGCCGTGATGGCGCTGAACGGCGGCGAAGGTGTTTCGGCGGCAGACAGTGCCTTCGGCATGTCCGGTGAGGCCTGCTCGATCTGGTTCGGCATTCTCGTGGTGAAAATGGCGGAGCTCTGTCTGATCACGCCACCCATCGGGCTGAACTGCTTCGTGGTTTCGGGCGTCCGTCCTGATATTCCGGTGCAGGAAGTCTTCCGCGGCTGCGTCCCGTTCTTCATTGCAGACGTTCTGACCATCGCGGGTCTGCTGGCGTTCCCGTCAATTATCACCCTCCTGCCTACGATGATGGGCTGACGGGGCCATCCACCTACTTGAAAACAAAACGCCGCCGGAAAGACTTTCCGGCGGCGTTTTTTGTTGCAGACCGGGGAAATGCCCCGGGTTCGGGTTAATCGAAGATGTGAGCCTGGCTTTGCGGCGTGTCGAAACGGTTCGATCCCCGGGTGCCCGCAAAGAACATGTTGGCAAAACCCTGGCAGATGCTCAGAATCGTGCCGATGATCGGAATGAACCACAACAGCATCCACTTGCCGGAGACGTCCCTGTCATGAAAACGGCGCACCTGAACGGAGACATTCGACACGAAGAAGGGCAACACGGTCAGCCAGACTGTGAAAAAACTTGAATCGGCAAGAATCCGTTTGGCTTCGGCCTCGTTTTCGAAATTCAGACCAAGCGATGCGTAAAAACCGAAGATGATGGCGACCGACACGATGCTGTTGAACGTGCTGATGGCCCAGTAGCCGAGCCGGCCGATCCTGCCCTTGAAGCTGAAGAAGAAGCCGAGAAACTGCAGCGCCGCGTCGGTGACCGAAACGCCGCTGTCGCCGGCGACCTGAAGTGCCGCAGCCCCTCCAGCGTGCGCATAAGCACCGGCAGTCGAGGCATAGGCATTGTTGCCGGAATACTCATTCTGGCTCGAACCCCACTGGGTCGGGCCTTGCTGGTTCAATCCACGTCTTCCAAATTGCTTGCGCTGCACCGGCATCAGTATCCCCCGCCAGGAAATTTCTTGTCAGAACGGAGGTGACGCTACGCAAGCCAGCTTAAGATTGAGGTAAGGGATGTGGTTAAATCTTGGTGAAATTGCGGAGGGTTTTTTGTTCGATCAGAACAGGCTGCCCTGGTTGGTTGCCGGACCCTTGCTTGCCGGCTGCTTTTTCGCCTTGGCGGGTTTCGGGCCTGCGCTGTCGCTGAGCGCGACCGCGTCGACCGTGCCGTCCGCCAGTTCTATGGCGAGGGCCGCGCCAGAGGCAACTGCCGCAGCCGAGCGCACCGGTTGGCCGCTGTCGTCGCGTACCACGGCATACCCGCGCGCAAGCACATCCTTGTAGGAAAGCGACTTCAGCAGCTTCTGCAATCCGTCGAGGCGTGCCTTTTCCTGCGACAGGCGGGCAAGATAGGCCCGGTCGAGCCTGTCACCCAATCCGGACAGGCGCTCAGTGCCGAGTGTCGTCTGCTGGGCCAACCGTGCTGGTGTCAGTCGCACGGCCAATGCCTCGAAGGCGTTCCGCTTCTGCGTGACGGCCACCTGAAGCGCGCGCTGCTTGCGTTCGCTCGCCTGGATCAGATCCTGCCGTGCCTTTGTCGTCAGGCGCGACAGGAGCAGCGGAGACAGGCGCCCGGCGAAATTCTGATACTGGGTCCGGTGGGTCCTGGTGCTGACGATCAGCGCCCGTTCCAGGCTGTTCGCCATCGTATCGAATTTCTGGCGCGGCAGAGCCAGAAGATCCTGCGGTGCGGGCAGGGCGGCGCTGGCGGCGCGCAGTTCGGTGCGACGGGTGGTCACGAACCGCACCAGACCCGAATTGAGCCTGCGGGACCGGTCGTCCACCATGGCCATCAGTTCGGCCTTCACCGGCACGGCAAATTCCGCAGCACCTGTCGGCGTCGGAGCGCGCAGGTCGGCGGCAAGATCGATCAGGGTCCAGTCGGTCTCGTGTCCGACGGCTGAAATCAGTGGAATCTGGCTGTCCGAGGCCGCGCGGACGACGGCTTCCTCGTTGAAGCCCCAAAGGTCCTCGATGCTGCCGCCGCCGCGGGCAACGATCAGCACATCCGGCCGCGGGATCGGGCCGCCTGGCTGGAGGGCGTTGAAACCGCGAATGCCGTTGGCAACCTCCGCACCTGAGGTTTCGCCCTGGACACGGACAGGCCAGACCAGCACATGCAACGGAAAACGGTCGGCGATCCGGTGCAGAATATCGCGGATGACGGCGCCGGTCGGCGAGGTGACCACGCCGATGACCCTTGGCAGGGGCGGCAGCGGCTGTTTGCGTTCTTCGGCAAAGAGACCTTCGGCGGCGAGTTTCTTCTTGCGCTCTTCCAGAAGCGCCATCAGCGCGCCGGCACCGGCCGGCTCAAGCGAGTCGATCACCATCTGGTACTTCGACTGGCCCGGGAAGGTGGTGATCTTGCCGGTGGCGATCACCTCCAGCCCCTGTTCTGGCTGGATCTTCAATTTGGAAGCGGACCCGCGCCAGATCACGCCGGACAGGACAGAGCGGTCGTCCTTCAGATCCAGATAGATATGACCGGACCCCGGCCGGGAGATCCGGCCCAGCTCACCGCGCACACGCACGTAGCCGAACGTATCCTCCATCGTCCGCTTGATGGAGAAAGAAATTTCGGAAACGGAGAATTCGGCAACGTTGGACTGGGCTTCGCTCACGCAGATGATTCCTTTTCTGCCTCGAAAGTGGCTGTTCGGGCAGGAAGGGTCAAGGACGTGCGGATCGGATTCACCCGCTGCTTTTGCCAATTCTCATGCCATTTCCCCTTCATTTTATGAGCACACGCTAAGCTGGCGCAGGAGAATCAAATAGACTGTGGACGCATCCGAAGCGGTTGGGACCGCCTTGAAACCCACACAATCGAGCGCATACCTAGGACGTGAACTCATAAATGAAGACGAAATGGCATGAGAAATGGGGGACCTGCGTTAGCAAGTGCGCGCAGAGCGGGCTTCATGCCCGGTCAGGCAGGCTGACGACACGCGGTGACGCCCTTTTCATGTTCTTCGGATTCGACCGTATTGGTCTTCCTCAGCGTTGCGAAAGCTTGAAAATGAGTGACGTTTCCTGCGCTTCCGCGCCTCGACGAAGACCTATCCGCCTCAAACCATTTCATCTTCATTTGTGAGCCCACACCCTAAGCACCATGGCCAAATACGAGTTCAACATGCAACGACTGTTTTTGCGACACATTCTCGCTGACGGTGCACGTATCGAAGCGGACCGCAGCCAGGCGAATTATCTGCTGAATGTTCTGCGCCTCAAGGACGGCGACTATGTCCTCGCCTTCAATGGCACCGACGGTGAATGGCTGGCGAAGATTATCAGCAACGGGCGGCGCGACTGCACCTTGCAGCTTATGGACCGCACACGCGAGCAAACGTCCGCAAATGACCTGATGTATATGTTCGCTCCGCTCAAACACGCCCGGCTCGACTACATGGTGCAGAAGGCCGTGGAGATGGGCGTCGGCAGCCTGAAGCCGGTGCTGACGCAGCACACCCAGGCCAGCCGGATCAACCTGGAGCGCATGGAAGCAAACGTGATCGAGGCCGCCGAGCAGTGCGGCGTCCTGGTGGTGCCCGAAGTGCTGGCTCCCCAGCCGCTGGCCGATGTGCTTTCTGTCTGGGCTGAAGCACAGCCCGGGCGCCGGTTGCTTTTCTGCGACGAGGCGGAAGGGACGAACAACCCGCTGTTGAGCCTGGCGCAGATGAAGGAAAACGGCCCGCCGCCGCTGGCCATTCTGATCGGCCCGGAAGGCGGCTTTTCCGAAGAGGAGCGGGCGCTCCTGCGCAGTCTGGATTTCGTCACCCCAATTCCGCTGGGGCCGCGTATCCTGCGCGCCGACACGGCTGCTGTGGCGGCGCTGGCTGTTCTTCAGGCAACGGTCGGTGACTGGAGATAGGTGAATGCCGCAGGACGTCCTGGCACAGCGGAATGCGGAAGCCGGCAACGTTGAAGCAGTCCGTGATGTTGGAGACGCGGAGAGTTCGGCTTCGCCGGCGCAAAGGGACAGGCGCTTCCGTCTGCCGGTCTGCGTGGCTCTCGGGCGGGTGGTTTCCATGCTGCTGGTTGTCATCTGCAGCCCTATCCATTTGCGCGGTCGCACGGAACCGTTATCCGTCTTCAGGATTGCGTGACGGGAAGAACCTGGACTGCAGGTATCTTGTCGTTCGATGGGTGCGATGCCCAGGCTGATCCGGCGATGCCGCGGATACGTTTCACCACAGCCAAAAGCGCAAGACCTAGTCATTGGTCGCCGTTGGGCAATCATTTTGCCAAGGGCATCGTGCACCCTCAAATCGGCTTGGGCTGCCTTTTTGGGGGAACGGCTTGCGATCCTGAAACCCACCGTCGCAAGGTCCGTGCGTGCTTCTGTCTCGTTTCCTTGCTTGCATTATTGTTTCAAGAAACCTAAATCACCGAGGCTCAAAAGCGTTCCGGATGGAACGCGCCGGATCACTGCGGTTTGTAGGGGGCAGCCTGACGGGCCGCGCAGTTTTTAGGACGCTTTCATGGCCCGCGATACGGTCGACACAACCCCGATTGAAACGGTAGCGGACCTTGCCGCGACGCTCGAGGAGGGCTGTAAGCCGGAAGAGAAGTTTCTCATCGGCACCGAGCACGAAAAATTCGGCTTCTGTCTGAACGAACTCTCGCCGATTCCCTATGAGGGCGAAAAGGGCGTCGAAGCGATCCTCACCGGCATGGAAAAGCTGATTCACTGGGAACGGATCGAGGACGCAGGCAAGATCATCGGACTTGCGGACGACCGTGGCGGCGGGGCCATTTCCATTGAGCCGGGTGGTCAGTTCGAACTCTCGGGCGCGCCGCTCGACAACCTGCATCTGACCTGTCGGGAAGCCAACCAGCATCTTGCCGATGTGCGCCGCGTTGCAGAACCGCTCGGCATCGGTTTCCTCGGCATCGGCATGGCACCGACCTGGGCGCGCGCCGACATGCCGCGCATGCCGAAATCCCGTTACGACATCATGACCAACTACATGCCGAAGGTCGGCTCGCTTGGTCTCGACATGATGTACCGGACCTCCACCATTCAGGTGAATCTCGATTTCTCCTCCGAAGCGGATATGGCCCTGAAGATGCGCGTCGGTCTGGCTCTGCAGCCGATTGCGACCGCCATTTTCGCCAATTCGCCTTTCACCGAGGGCAAGCCCAACGGCTTCAAGTCCTTCCGCGCCCAGATCTGGACCGACACCGACCATGACCGCACCGGCGACATGCCGTTTGCTTTTGAGGACGGCTTCGGCTTCGAACGCTATGTCGAATGGGCAATTGATGTGCCGATGTATTTCGTCAAGCGCGGCTCGACCTATTACGACGTCACCGGCACCACTTTCCGTGAGTTCATGAACGGTGGGCTGGAAGGCAAGGTGCCGGATGCAACGCCCAACATTGGCGACTGGAACAACCACCTGTCCACGCTTTTCCCGGATGTCCGGCTGAAAAAATATATCGAGATGCGCGGTGCCGACGGCGGCCCGTGGCGGCGTATCTGCGCTCTGCCGGCACTCTGGGTCGGTCTGCTTTACGACAAGGGCGTGCTCGATCAGGCTTGGGAACTGGTCAAGGACTGGACCCAGGAAGAACGCGCGGCGCTCCGGGCCGGTGTTCCGGAAACGGCGCTGCAGACGCCATTCCGCTCCGGCACGGTTCTGGACGTTGCAAAACAGGTGCTTGCCCTGTCTCAGGAAGGCCTCAAGCGCCGCAAACGCCTGAGCGATGGCGATCTGGACGAGCGTGTGCACCTGGCTCCGATCGAGGAAGGCCTTGCGTCCGGCATGTGCCCCGCCGACGTCCTGCTGCAGCGGTATCACGGCTCCTGGAAGGGCGATATCAACCAGGTCTTCCGCGACTACGCCTACTGAGCCAGGCCCGCTCGTGGCAGTGAGTTGCGGGCGGCCGGCACGATCCGCGAAAGGCGTGAATTGACCTGAGGCCCGCGAAGCGTCACTCTGTCTGTGATCGGTCTTTTTTCTCAAGGCCTTGCAACAGCGTGAGCGGAGCGACGCAAATGACTGGCATCGAGACGGGAGCCCCTCCCTTCGACATCTTTTCCTTGTCGGAAGATGTGCGCAATCGTTTCGGCTGGTCCAATGACGACCTCAGCCGGGTGATGGAGCAACTGTTGCCTGCCGCGCTGAACGGCTTTCGTTACTTCGGCAGCACGGTGCCGGGCTTTTCCGATTTTCTCGGGCAGACATCGCCTCTCGGGTCTGCAACGCAAAATCCTTTTGCGGGTTATACGGGCTTGTTCCAGAGCCCGTCCGATGCGGCCCTGACGCCGTTTTTCGGACCCGAAGCTGTTCAAAAGGCTCTTGCCAGTCAGATTTCCAACTTCACAGGGCTACAGCGCGACGCCATTCAGGAAATGATGCCGGTTGCGGCGACGCTTGCCATGGGGCAGATCGCCAGACCATTCGTCCATGGCGAAGCCCGTAACCTGCTCGACGCCTATCTGCGCGGCTTTGCCAGAGGCCGCCCGAAACCGCAGCCGACCCCCGTCGATTATCTCCAGGGTTATGCCGAAGCGATGCAGTCGTTCTGGGGAGCGTTCTTGCAGCCGGCCAGCATTGTCACGAAATCCCCGGAGCCCGAGTCCGACCCCGAACCGCAGGAAGAAGATCTGCCGCCGGAAGACGAACCGGATACGTTCGAAGCCGAAGCTCCTGATGTCGATACATCGGAGTTTGAGGAAATGGTGTCCAGCTGGATGTCGGCAGGGCGCGATTTCCAGTCCAACCAATTCAAGGCCTTCGACAGTTTCTTCGAAAAGGCTTCCAAGGACTTCCGGGGCGCTTAAGGCCGGTCCTTTTATCCGCGCCCACACTTCCCTTTTTGCAAAAAAAAAGACCCGCCATTGAGGCGGGTCAGTTTCGTCAGCAAGGCTTGCCGACAGGGGCTGCAAATTGGGGGGGTAACAGCGGAAAGGTCAGGCCGCTATCTGGCGGGTCTTGCTTTCGCTCACGAGGGTCATCACCGGCTTGTCCTGCGCCGAATTGGCGGCGCTGTAGCCAACGGTTTCGCGGAGCGCTGAAGATTCGTTCACCAGAGATGTCGGGTCGGTATAGAACGGTAGGGCGAGTGCGCGTCGAACGTCGCTCCGGGTCAAACCGATATCCTTGAGCTGCTCATCAGACCAGTCAGTCAGTTTCGCGAACTGACGACGGTTGCTGAATACGCGCCATGCACGGGCAACCATCTGCCCGAAGGGAGCGAAGAAGGGGGTGCTTGCAGTATGTGACATGGCATAACTCTCCTATCGGCGGACGGAGGAATTCCGGCGGCCTGTTCCGAGCCAGATTTGGCGTCGCTTGTTGTGGAACATCCCTTACATGCCCTGTTTGGTGCTATTATTCCAACGAATGTTTTTGATTGAAATAATCAATTTTTGTGAAGTCAGAACAGTCCATGCTTTCCGGAGAGCCGGCTGGGCCGTTTTTGGGAATTCATTTCGCTATTGAATGGATGTGGTGTTAAATATGAGCACCGTTTATCAGTGAGGCGCTTATGCTCGACCTGGATCAGCTCCATACCTTTGTGGCCATTGCCGAAAGCGGCAGCTTCACAAGGGCAGCGGAAAATGTGCACAAGACGCAGTCGGCAGTCTCCATGCAGATGCGCCGACTGGAAGAGCGGATCGGCAAGCCGCTGTTTGTTCGTGTCGGCCGGCAATCGCGCCTGACAGAACATGGCGAGCGGCTTCTGCATTACGCGCGCCGGCTTGTGCAGTTGAACGATGAGACACTTTCGGCTTTCGACGACACCGAGTTGGCCGGTCTCGTCAGACTGGGCACACCGGACGATTACGCCGACCGGTTTCTGCCGGAAATTCTCGCACGTTTTTCCAGATCCAATCCCAAAGCGGAAGTCAGCGTCGTTTGCGCCCCGACTCCCAATCTGGCCGACATGATCGCCGAGGGCGAACTTGATGTTGCGATCATCACCCACGTGCAGAAACGCGGCCGCAAGAACGTCGACCTCGTCCGGCGTGAGCCGTTGCTCTGGGTCGTTTCGGCCCGTCATGCGGTGGAAAACGAGTCGCCTTTGCCATTGGCGCTGGGGCGTGCAACCTGCGACTGGCGCCGGGCAGCGATCAATGCGCTCAGCGACCAGATGCGTGAGCACCGGTTGCTTTATTCGAGTTGGAATTCGACGGCTGTCGGAGCCGCCGTTCTGGCGGGTCTTGCCATATCCGTTCTGCCGGAATCTGCGTTGCGGTCCGGAATGCGGGTGCTGACGGAGGCCGAAGGTTTTCCGAAATTGCCGGATTGCGAGATCGGCATCATGCGGTCCTGGCACAACAATTCCCGTGTCACGGACGCGCTTGTCGAGCACATCGTATCGTCGCTCGACAACCTGTCGGTTCCGCTGGCCGCAGAATAGTTGCAAATAATCGGAATTATCGAAATAGTTTCAAGATCTTACCTAAGGTAATTTTTTCAGCTGCCGGTCAATTATGCATTGAATTGTAAGAAATTTTGATGTATCTTCTGCCAATCAATTCGAATCTCAAATCTCACCACTGGTTGTGGCTCATTTCATAGGGTCCTTGCATGCATCACGCACTGGACATCGACCAACTTCGGACGTTCTTGGCGATCGCGGAACTTGGGAGCTTCACCAAGGCCGGCGAGGCCGTGCACAAGACACAGTCGGCAGTCTCCATGCAGATGCGCCGGCTTGAAGAGCGTGTCGAACAACCGATTTTCATCAAGGACGGCCGTCAGTCCAGGTTGACAGAAAACGGCTTGCGACTGGTTGAATATGCCCGCCGCATGATCATGCTGAACGATGAGACCCTTTCGGCTTTCAACGGTCAGAAGGAAGTCGGCCATGTGAAGCTGGGTGTGCCGGACGACTATGCCGACCGGTTGTTGCCGCAGGTGCTTGCCGCCTTCAATCGGCTCAATCCTTCCATCGAAGTGCAGGTGGAATGTGTTTCCAGCCACCGGCTGACGGAAGCGATCCGTGAAGGAACGCTCGACGTTGCCATTACGACATCCCAGGACACGATGGATGTGCGCGGTGAAATCATTCGCCGCGAGCCGCTGTATTGGGTGACGGCCAACCAGCATTCTGCGCACACACAGGACGTCGTCCGTCTGGCACTCGGTCCGGTCACCTGCGGTTGGCGGCGGCTATCGATGGATGCTCTCGACCGGGCAGGACGTCCGTACCGGGTTTCCTACACCAGTTCCAGCGCGGCCGCTCTTGTCGGCGCCGTTCAGGCCGGGCTTGCCGTGACCGTGTTTCCGGAGAGCGCGATCCGCGATGGCATGCGCATTCTGGACGAGAAGGACGGGTTTCCGACGTTGCCTTATTGCGACATCGCCTTGCTGCGCTCGGACACAGCGCGCGAAGCCATGCACGACACATTGTGCAACCACCTCGTGGCGGCCATCGGCAATGTCGGCAGCGGCGCATCGCAACTGGCGGCGGAATAAGCTTCCGCCACCCGGACTGTTTCCATCTTAAGGCATGGGGTTCACACCCTGGACTTACCGGGCGCGCAGCATCATGAGATTGCCGCCGAGGACGCAGACAAGGCCTACGGCAGCTACCGGTGTCCACTGATATCCCTCGAAGATCGTCGACAAGGTGAGAGCGACCACCGGAAAAAGCACGGTGGCATAGCCGGCCCGTGCCGAGCCGATCCGTCCGAGCAGCGTCAGGTAGGAGGCAAAGGCGATGACCGATGAAACGACCGCCAGATAGATCAGGCTGCCGATATAGTTGACGGACCACTCCATCGAAAAGCTCTGGCCGCGCAGGGCTGAAAACAGTCCCAGGAACAGCATGCCGTAGACCATGCCCCACGCGGTGGCCGGGGTAACGGCGATGCCGCGTCGCTGGGTGTCCGCCGACAGCATGTTGCCAAGGCAGAAGGAAAAGGTGCCGCCGATGCACATGGCAAGGCCGATGGCGGCATTCTCGTTGAACTCGGCCCCGGCCAGTTTCGGCCAGAACATCAGACCGATACCGACAAAGCCGAGCACCCCGGCGGCAAGCGCTATCGGACTTGGTCTTTGACCGAACAGGATTAGCCCCAGAAACAGGTTGAAGATCGAGGCGGTGGAAAAGATCACCGCCAGCAGCCCGGACGGCAACGCAGCAGCACCGTAGTAGAACAGGGTGAAGTTGGTGGAAAACATCAGCACGCCAAGACCGGCGAACCGCATGTGATCCTGAAGTCCGAAGGCCAGGTGGTGGCCACGAAAGCGCGCCCAGGCCATCATGATCGAAGCCGCCAGTACAAAACGCCAGAACACCGAGACCTCAGGCGCAACTGTTACCACCTGGCCCTTCATCGCAATCCAGCTGAAGCCCCAGGCCATAACAGTTACGGCGTAAAGACCATAGTCTGTCGCACTGAAACCGGCAGAACCGTGCCGGAGGCTGGGGGATGCAACACTCATGTGGGAACCGATCTTTGTGGAGAGATTGTCGCCCAGATTGGCGGTCTCAACACTTCAATGCAAATGATTGTTTTTGATGTTCCCATCAAGGTTGCGCATGGATAAAGTCCGTTCGAAGCGGGAGCGATGGGGCTCCCGGGCGCGTTTGAGGACAACATGCAATTTCTCGTCGTTGAGAACTATGAGCAGACGGAACTCGGCATTCTGGGCCGTGTAGCTGCACAGGAAGGACATAGCTGGAAGACCGTAAAGGCGCATGAGGGTGAACCGCTTCCCGCGTCAGTCGATGCGTTTTCCGGATTGGTGGTGCTGGGCGGGGCACAGGATGCGCTGGCCGATGAAGCCTACCCGCATTTGCCACAGGTTTGCGATCTCATCCGTGCCTTTGACGATGCCCGCAAACCCGTTATGGGCATTTGCCTGGGCTCACAGTTGATCGCCCGCGCATTCGGCGGCGAAAACCTTCTGGGCCTTCCGGTGGAGTTCGGCTGGCGCGACGTGACGCCGACGGACGCAGGGTTGGAAGATCCAGTCGTTGGCAAGCTCAAAGATGGGTCACCGCAGTTCCACTGGCATTCCGACACGGTGACATTGCCCGACGGTGCCGTACTTCTGGCAAGCAGCGCAATGACGCCGGTGCAGGCTTTTCGAATGGGCGAGTTGACCTACGCAATCCAGTTCCACTTTGAAACCGGCCTGCCGGAAGTCCACAACTGGTCTGAAACCTTCGCCGACGATATCCGCGCGCATACGCCGGACTGGCATGGCCGTCTGGACGCCGAAGCGGCCCGCCATGCAGCACAGGCTGACGAGACGGGAGCCGCAATTTCGAAAGCCTGGCTATCGTTGCTGTGAGCCCTTCCGCGCTTCCAGGCCGGGGCGGCCCCGAACGTTGTCATCCCGGTTTGCCGCAAAGCGGCAAGACCGGGATCCAGTCTTCGGCCAGGCCTCGTTGCCTTGCGAACGCGCCTCGGCGCATTGCGAGAAGCCAGCGTTGCCTCTGAGCGCATGATCTTCACACCATCGGCGTTCCGCCGGTCAGAACCGTCTGCATTGCCGTTTCGTCCAGGTTGCCTCCCGACAGAATGATGCCGGCCTTCTTGCCTTGCAGCTTTGGCGCATCCTGAATAAGCGCGGCGAGGGCGGCGGCGCCTGCGCCTTCAGCAAGATTATGCGTGTCGGCAAACAGGATGCGGATGGCTGCGGCAATCTCGTCATCCGTGACCGTCGCTACCCGGTCGGTTCCATTTTGCAGAATGTCCAGCGCCGCTTGCAAGGGCTCCCGGCAGGCCATGCCGTCAGCGAATGTTGCCGCGGTCTCCGTGGTGACGATTTTTCCCGCCTCCATGGAAAGCCGGTAGGCGGGGGCCTTTTCCGTGACGACCGGCACGATTTCGGTTTTCAGACCCAGCAGATCGCGCACCGTGATCAGCCCGCAAGCACCCGAGCCCATGCCGACGGGAACATAGACCACATCGAGATTGCCATGCATCTGGAAGAATTCCAGCGCGTAGGTGGCAACGCCCAGGACAATGTTCTTGTGAAAGCTCGGCACCATCAGGAAGTCGCTTTCGCTGGCCAGCCGTTCAGCGGTCCGCCGGGAAATGTCGAAATCCCGGCCATCGACCACGAGATCCGCACCGAAGGCCTTCATCGCCCGGTTCTTGCCCTGGGCATTGCCTTCCGGCACCACGATTGTGGCTGGCAGGCCGAGCGTGCGGGCGGCCAGCGCCATCGACTGACCATGGTTTCCTCGGGTCGCAGTGACCACACCCTTCGGGCGGCCATGCTCTTCGATATGTTTCTGGATATAGACGATGGAGCTTCTGGCCTTGAAGGCCCCGATGGGCGTGTGGTTCTCGTGTTTTACCGCGATCTCCAGCCCGAAACGCTCTGTCAGCAGCGGCCAGACATAACTTGGTGTTTCCGGCACCAGTTGGCGCACGATCGGAAAAGCGGCTTCAAGGTCTTCCAGGGTAAAGAGAGGCATGTGACAGGTCGGGTCCGTTCGTCGTTTGAGTTTGCCGTGAGTATACTTTCGCTGACGGACCTGTCTTTCAGGATCCTGAACCTTTTCAAGCTTGCGCGGCAAGTGTTCCTGGGTCAGGTTTGCCCACCATGCAACCGCACACCGTTCATACCCATCAGCGGTCGGGGCCCCTCGGCCGTGAGATGGCCGGGTACAGGCTTGGCCTGCTGCCGGCTGCTGCCTATGATGTCGGCTTTGTGGCCGACGCGGAGACCATCGGCTTCGCATTCGATGTGCAAAGGGGCAGCCACGCCGTCGGCTCGGACCGCCTGGAAGATTTCGTGCGCTTGCCCAATACTCTGGCTGTCACGCCCGCAGGCTGTGATATCCGCTCCCGGTCAGACGGTGGCGGTGAATATCTCTTGCTCAGCGGTGGCCGTCTCGGCCTGGCGGGGGATTGCTATCGGACCAACATTCCGTCGAAGTCCGCCTTCAGGGCCGCGAGCAGATTGCGCATGTGGCTGTTGTCGGATGCAACACCCGGCCAACTCGAAACCGAGGCATGTATCGCCTGCCTGGCCGAGGCGGTACAAAGGCCGCAGCACCCGAACAAGGCGGCCAGATGGATGACCAGCCATCGCTTCCGAACGGTGACGGAGAAGATCGAGGCCGATCTCGGGTCCAACCTGACCGTTGCCGGTCTGGCTGCGGAAATCGGCGTTTCTGCCAGTTTCCTGAGCCGGGCCTTCTCGGCTTACTGCGGGCAGTCGCCCTATGATTATATCGTCAGCCGGCGGCTGCAGCTCGCCCGGGCGCTCATCGCTTCCACCGGCATGCCGCTTTCCGAAATCGCCCTCAGCTCAGGCTTCTCGTCGCAAAGCCACATGACGGAAAGTTTCCGGACGCGCCTGGGGATCAGCCCCTCGAAGATCGCGCGCCCGGGCAACAGGTGATCGCTCAGAGCACCAGGTTGTGGCGGCCAACCTTTTTGATGTCGGTTTCGCCGCACAGTCCCATGGTGACGTCCAGTTCCTTGTGCATCATCTGCAGCACCTTGGTGACACCTTGCTTGCCCATGGCACCGAGGCCATAGATGAAGGCACGACCGATGTAGGTGCTTTTCGCGCCCATCGCGATGGCCTTGAAGATGTCCTGACCAGACCGGATACCACTGTCGAAATGCACTTCGATCTTGTCACCGACCGCGTCGACGATGTCCTGAAGCACTTCATAGGATGCAAGAGCCCCGTCGAGCTGACGGCCGCCATGGTTGGAGACGACGATTGCATCAGCGCCGACGTCGGCCGCGATCTTCGCATCCTCCACATCGTTGATGCCCTTGAGGATCAGTTTGCGCTTCCAGTGGGACTTCACCCATTCCACCGACGACCAGTCGAGGGTCGGATCGAACTGGCTGTTGGTCCATTCCGCAAGCGAGGTCATGTCGCCGACACCGGACACATGGCCATGGATGTTGCCGAACTGACGGCGCTTGGTCTGCATCATGTTCCAGCACCAGCGCGGCTTGAAGGCAAGGTCCAGAAGCACGTGCGGCTTGGGCTTGGGCGGCGTGGACAGGCCGTTTTTCAGGTCCTTGTGCCGTTGGCCCAGCACCTGAAGGTCGAGCGTGAGCACGAGTGCCGAACAGCCGGCATCCGTTGCACGATGCATCAGGTTTTCCGAAAAGCCCCGGTCGCGCATCACGTAAAGCTGGAACCAGAACGGGTTCTTGGTGTTCTCTGCAACATCCTCGATGGAGCAGACGCTCATGGTGGAGAGCGTGAAGGGCACGCCAAACTCCTCGGCGGCCTGCGCGGCGAGAATTTCACCGTCGGCGTGCTGCATCCCGGTCAGACCCACAGGCGCAAGGGCAACCGGCATGGTAACATCTTGGCCGGCCATCGTAGTCTTGAGCGAGCGGTTGTCGATGTTGCAAGCCACGCGCTGCCGCAGCTTCTGACGTTGAAGCGCTGCTTCGTTTTCCCGGTAGGTGCTTTGCGTCCAGGAGCCCGTATCCGCATAGTCGTAAAACATCTTCGGCACCCGGCGACGGGCCAGGGCCTGCATATCGGCAACATCGGTCACAACAGTCATCGATTTCCTCCTGAGGCTCACGAGCGAGCCGGTTTTCTGGTCCGTCTCAGGCCGGCAAGCTGTTCGCGCCGGTCCAGATCCTTCGTTTCGGCAAGGGTGCCGCGCACATAGTCGATATGGTCTTCCGAGGCTTGCCGCGCGCGGTCGGCATCCCCGGTCTGAATGGCGCCGGCAATGGCTTTGTGCTGTTGCAGCAGCTCAATGCGCGCCGTTGGGTGGTGATAAAGCCGGCCGCGGTTGTAGAAGACGCCGTTTTCCAGAAGCCGGTAGCAGGAGCGGAGGGTGTGCAGCATCACCACATTGTGGGCCGCTTCGCCAACCGCGTGATGGAAGGCAACGTCCAGCCGGCTCTCCGCAGGCAGGTCCTCGCTGTCGTGCGCTTCCTGCATCTGGCGAACAATGTCCTGAAGCCTTGCAAGGTCGGAAGGGGCCGCCCGATCAGCCGCAAGGGCCGCCGCCTGGCTTTCGATACCACGTCGGAACTCGAAATAATCGTTCACCGCGTCCGGATGCCGGGCAATCAGCTGGATCACCGCTTCGGAAAAGATTGGGCCGATGAGGTCGGCAACATAAGTGCCGCCGCCCCGGCGTGAGGAGATCAGCTCCCGGTCTTCAAGCGTTTTCAACGCATCGCGCAGCACAGGCCGGGACACGTCCATCTGGTCGGCAAGGTCACGCTCGGCGGGTAGTCTGTCACCGGATTGCAGAACGCCCTTCAGGATCAGATCCTCGATCTGCTCCACGACGGCATTCGCTGTTTTCTGATGATCGACCGGCTGAAACATGCCGCTGCCACTCCTTTGCTGGCGCGAAAATTAGCGCCGCTTGCAGAATTGGTCAATTTTTTTGTCCAATTATTTGTTGCCTAAATGTCGCTCCTGTTCCGCGTTTGGTGGCTGCGTCAAAAATGCCGGTTGGTTTTCGCCCTCCCTTAGCGGAAAGTTAGATAGACAGAACACTGCCAAAGTTGGGGTTGCTCCTTGGATCAGGGATCAGAAAACGGGTCTGCCTTTCCATCCTTTCGCACGTCTCAACTCAGGGAAAAGGTCCTGGGAGAGGTTCATGCGCGGCCGTTTCGCGCGCTGCCCTGTCCTCGAACGGTGCTTCACTACGCCTTCCTGACTGATGCCGACGAAGCTGCCCGCGATCATGCCTGGCTCTCGGAATTCTGCATTTCCCGTGGCGGACACGGACCCGCGCCTGGCGCCCGGCATCACACGGTCAATTTCGGCGGCGGTTCCCTGAGCTGGGAACAGCACGCGGAATTCACGACCTACACCTGGGACGGCACCGCCCACGAAGAAACGATTTTTGGGCAGGTGCCGATCAACCACCCCTTTGGCGCCGCATTCCACGCTCCTGGCGATCTGCTGGTCGCCGTCAGGCTGGAACTGCGTGGCGGCGACGAGGGCAAGGAATGGCGAACCCAGTTCGATGAAGGCAGCCTGACTGTCTCCAATCTGGAAGACGGCGCCGCCATGGTGGCGACCGACTTCCGGCAGGATGGCGATGGCCTGACACGGCTTCTGGTCTGTAACCGGACCTTGAGCGACGTCCAGTCCGGCGCGGTTGTCCAGCGGCTTCTGGAGGTGGAGACCTACCGCACACTGGCGATGCTGGGCCTATTCGAGGCAACGAAACTGCAACCGGACATCCGGCGTTTCGAAATCGAGCTCGCGGAACTGACCGGACAGATGCAGGAGACTTCCGCACTGGGCGCCAACCAGGAACTCCTGGACAAACTGTCTGGCCTTGCCGCGGCGCTGGAGGCTGGCGCGACTGCCAGCACGTTCCGGTTCGGGGCGAGTCGTGCTTATGACCAGATCGTGCGGGCACGGCTGGAAACCCTGCATGAAGAAGCGGCGCCAGGTGAACTGTCCATGGCGTCCTTCCTTGTTCGCCGTCTTGCGCCGGCCATGCGCACCTGCCAGGCGATCGAAGACCGTCAGGCGATGCTTTCGCGCAAGCTGGCACGAGCCACCACCCTTCTGCGCACCCGGGTGGATGTGGAACTGGAAGAACAGAACCGCTCGCTGCTGGAATCGATGGACCGGCGTGCAGACCTTCAGCTACGCCTGCAGCAGACTGTCGAGGGCCTGTCTGTCGCGGCGGTGAGCTACTATGTGGTCGGTCTGATTTCCTATCTCGCGAAAGCCGCCAAGAAAACCGGCCTGCCGCTGCCGGATCCAAACGTGATGACCGGCATATCCGTGCCGCTGGTCGTGCTGGTGATCTGGTGGACGGTCAAACGTATCCGCCAGCAACACGGCGGGCACTGACACTTAAACGAGACTGCGCTTATGACAGTCTCTCATGGTCCGGCTGTGTCCGCTGCGACGGCCAGAGATATTCTTGATCATCAAAGTGCCAGACAGCAAAAAGGCCGGGTCGCCCCGGCCTCGTTGTCGCTCAGCAAAAAATGCTTACTTGGTGGAACCGTCTTCGTTGTACTGGTTCAGGTAAGCGATGACGTTTTCACGGTCTTTTTCCTTCTTGAGCCCGGCAAACGCCATCTTGCCCTTCGGAATCATGGCCTTCGGCTTGGTCAGGTAAGCATCGAGCGTTTCGACGTCCCACACCTTGCCATCGGCCAGTTCAAGCAGGTTGGCGGAATATTTGTAGCCATCCACCACGCCCCACTTCCGGCCAACAATGCCGTTCAGTTCCGGACCCACCTTGTTTTTGGCGTCAGGACCAACAGCGTGGCACGCTGCGCATTTCTTGAAAACTTTTTCACCCTTGGCAGGGTCGCCATCGGCGCTAGCCTGAACGGTCAGGGCCAGAAGCGCAGTTCCGGCGATCATCAGCAGTCGCTGCATGTGTATCTCCCTCAGTTTGGGTGTTCTTAACCCACTGCAACAGAACAGGATGTCGCGCGTTGATGCAAGTGACGGACCGTCGCATCCCCAGCCAGGGCGACATGCAATCAATCTGAAGGGGTATCTCGTGCCCGATTGCGGCGTCAGCTTGCGCGAGCGCTGCTCGGCAGGCGCAACCAGTCCTCCAACCCATCGTCCCAATAGGGCGAAGAGCCATAGAGACTGGCCAGAAAATCGATGAAAACACGCACCTTTGCCGGCAGGAACTGGCGGCTGGGATAGACGGCGTAAAGCCCGACGTCCTTCGAGGCCCGGTATTCGGGCAGCAGGATCTGCAGTTTGCCTTCCCGCAGTTCCGGGCCGACGTCCCATGTGGAGCGAAGCGCAACACCGACGCCCGCCAACAGGCATTCACGCACGACCTCGTTGGAATTGGTCTTGATCGGGGCCTGCGTGCGAACCGTCTCGATGCCGTCCGGCCCTGCAAGCCGCCACGGATCCTGACTGGTCGCGGCCATGGTCACATGATTGGCAACGAGATCCTCGATGCTGTCGGGCGTGCCGTATTTTTCCAGATAGGCCGGGCTCGCGCACAGCACACGGTGGACCGGTGCAAGGCGCCGGGCAACAAGGCTGGAATCGGAGAGTTCCGCAATGCGGATGGCAAGATCGTAGCCGTCGCCGACGATGTCGACAAAGTCGTCGGATAGATCCAGGTTGACTGAAAGGTCGGTATTTTCCGCCAGGAATTTGCCGAGGTGAGGGGCAATGTGCAGGCGGCCGAAGGATGTTGGCACCGCCACCTTCAAATTGCCACGCGCCTTGGCCGACCCGCGTGAAACGAATGATTCGGCTTCTTCCACGGAGGCAAGAATGGCCACCACACGTTCGTAAAAGCCTTGGCCGGCCTCCGTCATGGCGATCTGGCGCGTCGTGCGTTGCAGCAGCCTCGTGCCGAGTTTTTCCTCCAGACGCCGGATGCGCTTGGAAACGACTGCGGGCGACAGGCTCATTTCGCGGCCGGCTGCCGACATGCTACCGGCACTCACCACCCTTGCGAAAATCTCCATGTCGGTCAGATTGCTCATTTTCAATCTCTCAGAAACACAATTAGTATTTGCCGGTCGTTTTTCCAGGGCACGAACCTTGCCAGACTTGTGCAAGGGCATTTCACTGCCAACGCATGTTACGCAAGGCCAAATCGATTGGATCAGCGTATAATAAGCAGAAGGAGTTCATTTCGTGACCGCCATTGCGATGCCCGCGCCCGATCAAGCCGTTTTGGCCCGCCGCCAGGAAATCCTGAGCGCGCTTCAGGCGATCGTGCCCGGAGAAGGGGTGATCCATGACGAACGCGAGATGCGCGCCTATGAGACGGATGCGCTGACGGCCTACCGCCAATTGCCGCTGATTGTGGTTTTGCCGGAAACGGTCGAGCAGGTCTCCAGGGTCCTGAAATATTGTCACGATAATGATGTGAAGGTTGTTCCGCGCGGCGCGGGCACATCTCTCTCCGGCGGTGCGCTTCCTCTGGAAGACGGTGTTCTGCTGTCGATGATGAAGTTCAACCGCGTGCTTGATATCGACTATCAGAACCGGGCCGTCGTTGTTCAGCCCGGCGTTACCAATCTGGGCATCACGCGCGCGGTCGAGCACGAAGGCTTCTACTACGCGCCCGATCCCTCGTCGCAGATCGCCTGTTCCATCGGAGGCAACATCGCGGAGAACTCCGGTGGCGTGCACTGCCTGAAATATGGCCTGACCACCAACAACGTCCTTGGGCTTGAAATGGTGCTTGTCACCGGTGAGGTCATCCGCCTCGGCGGCAAGCATCTGGACAGCGAAGGCTATGACCTCCTGGCCCTGATGACAGGATCGGAAGGTCTGCTCGGAGTCGTGACCGAAGTGACTGTCCGGATCCTGCAAAAGCCCGAGACCGCACGGGCGCTTCTGATCGGCTTTCCCACCAGCGAGGATGGTGGCCGCTGCGTGGCCGACATCATTGCCGCCGGCATCATCCCGGGCGGCATGGAAATGATGGACAAGCCTGCCATTCACGCGGCAGAAGATTTCGTCAATGCGGGCTATCCGCGCGATGTCGAGGCCTTGCTGATCGTCGAACTGGACGGTCCGGAAGGCGAGGTGAACTACCTGATCGAACGGGTGGAAGAAATCGCCAACGCCAATCGGGCCAGCCATGTGCGCATTTCCCAGAGCGAGGAAGAGCGCATGACCTTCTGGGCCGGCCGCAAGGCCGCGTTCCCGGCGGTGGGCCGCATTTCGCCGGACTATCTTTGCATGGACGGCACCATACCGCGCCGCGAACTGCCGAAGGTCCTCGCCCGTATGCGCGAACTGTCCGTAAAACACGGGCTTGCCGTCGCCAATGTCTTTCATGCCGGTGACGGCAACCTGCACCCCCTGATCCTTTACGATGCCAACAAACCCGGTGAACTGGATGCAGCCGAGGCATTCGGAGCGGATATCCTGCGGCTGTGTGTCGAGGTCGGCGGCGTTCTGACCGGAGAGCATGGGGTCGGCATCGAAAAGCGCGATCTGATGACGGATATGTTCACCGAAGCGGATCTGAAGCAGCAGCAGCGTGTCAAATGCGCCTTCGACCAGAAGCATCTCCTTAATCCGGGCAAGGTCTTTCCGGTGCTGCACCGCTGTGCGGAATTGGGCAAGATGCACGTTCACAAGGGGCAGCTGCCCTTTCCAGACATTCCGCGGTTTTGAGGGCAGAGCATGGACGCGACACTGAAACCGCAAACCACCGAAGACGTGGAAAAGGTGGTGGCCTGGGCCGCCGCCGAAGATCAGCCTCTGGAAATCATCGGTCAGGGCACGAAGCGGGCGCTCGGACGCCCTGTCCAGGCCGCTCATGTTCTGGATATTTCCGGACTGACCGGTATCGAGAGTTATGAACCGGCGGAGTTGGTGCTGACAGTAAAGGCCGGCACGCCGATTGCCGAGGTCGAGAAGCTGGTCGATGACAACGGCCAGGAACTGTCTTTCGAACCGATGGATCTCGGGCCGCTTCTGGGGAGCGCTCCGGCGCAGGGCACGATCGGCGGTGTGCTGGCGGCAAACCTCTCCGGACCCCGCCGGATCAAGGCCGGTGCCGCTCGCGATCATGTGCTTGGCATGGAAGCAGTGTCCGGGCGTGGAGAAGTGTTCAACTCCGGCGGCAAGGTGGTGAAGAACGTTACCGGTTACGACCTGCCGAGGGCCCTGTGTGGCGCTTACGGCACGCTTGCGGTTGCAACGACTGTCACGCTGAAGGTCAATCCCAAGCCGGAAACATCGGCAACATTCATGCTTTCCGGGCTCAATGACGACGACGGCATCAACGCGTTGTGCCAGGCCATGGGGTCGTCTGCGGAAATCTCGGGCGCGGCCCATCTGCCCGCGGGTGTGAATGGCGGCAGCAGCTCAACTGTGCTGCGCCTGGAAGGCTTCTCGACTTCGGTGGATTACCGCTACAAGACCCTGCAGGCACTGCTTGCAAGCTATGGTGCTCCGTCGCGGCTGGAGGCGGTGGAGACCGGCTCGCTCTGGCAGACGATCCGGGATGTCAAACCCTACGCCGGCGGTCAAACGCCTGTCTGGCGGATTTCCGTTGCGCCGACGGCAGGGCCGCAACTGGTTGCCAGCTTGAAGGAAACGTTCGAACTGCAGGCCTATTACGACTGGAGCGGTGGTCTCGTCTGGCTGTCCTGTCTGGACGGCAGCCTGCACGAGGCAGATATCAGAGCAGCGATCGACACTGTCGGCGGCGGTCATGCAACGCTTGTGCGGGCCGATGCGTCACAGCGCTCGAATGCTTCGGTGTTTCATCCGCAGCCCGCTCCGCTGGCAGCCTTGTCACGCCGCCTGAAGGAGCAATTCGACCCGAAAGGCATCCTAAATCCTGGAAAAATGGTCAGTGGCGTGTAGTGTGAAGGCATAATTTCACGCGCATTTCAAACGGGGTGCCTTCATGGATCAACAGTCCGAAGTTTCAGGTTACATGGAGCCCGGCGGCAAGAACGCCACGCTCGTCTATATTCTTTATCTGGCAAATATCATTGTTCCCTTCACCGCCATTGTCGGTGTCATCTTCGCTTACATCAATCGAGGCAAGGGATCTGCCTGGGTCGACAGCCACTACACCTACCAGATCCGCACTTTCTGGATCGGATTGCTCTATGGCATCGTCAGCGGTCTTCTGACCCTGGTGCTGATCGGCTTCCTGATGCTGATTGCCGTGCTGATCTGGATGATCGTTCGCTGCATCAAGGGGCTTCAGCTCGCAGGCCGCAACGAGCCTGTGCCGAACCCGGAAAGTTGGTTGTTCTGAGAATGGGACAAGGCCCGTCCGCGGTGCGCGGTACGGGCCTCGAACTTTCAGAAAAGGGTCTCCGCGGCGAATATCACTGCGCCGGCAGGCATTTCACCGTGACCTTGTAGGCGTAGCCATCACGCTGATTCGAGGTGTTTTTCCAGGACCACTTGTTCTTTTTGGCCTTGTTCTTCTTTGCCGCCACGGCGTCCAGCTCGAAATAGGCCTTGGCGGACACCGTCCAGGTCTTGCCGAGCGCGACAGACTTCTTCATGCCCCCCTTCAGCACCTTGTCCAGATTGAGCGAGCACGCCTGAACCGGATCCCAGCCCTGCCACTTCACCTTGGCCATCGGGATCACCGGCTTGTAGGAAAGGGAAACCGTGCGCTTGGTGCCTGCGCCGACATCGCGGTACTGGAAGCTCTTGCTCCACAGGGTGCCGTCCCCTTCGAAATACAGCACGTTCTTGAAAGAACCGACCTTCATGGCGACAATCCTCTCGCCACTCGTGGCCTTGGCCGAAAGGCGCAGCAGGAACCGGTGATTGCCGGACTTGATCTTGGTGTAATTGTAGGAGTTTGCCTTCACTTCGACGGGAATAACGTCGATGCCGTCGCGCTTGACTTCCACTTTCTCGATCCAGTCCTTGGCCATGGCACCTGTTGCAACACTGGCCAGAACAGCGGTCAGGACGGCGGTTTTTGAAATCGTCTTAATCATCAAATCAATTCCTTGTTTGGCATATCAATCGCCCACGCCTTGCACCTTAGGCAGCCGGGGTTGAACCGATCCTGAGCGCGCCATTTATTCTGGGTTCATGTTGCAGGGCCTGGTGTGCCGGGGCCGCCGAAAGTGGTGGGACGGAAAGTCCGCAGCGGCAAAACCGTTGTGCCTCAAAGGTGCCTTGTGCGGTTCTTCTTCTGACCGTACGATCCGCCTCGCTCGGAAGGAGAGGCCCGGTATGACGGGCCATTGAGGGATACGGGAGCAATGCAGACAAATTTCACCGCAGAACAGTTGAAAGACAGTCACGTCGCGGCGTCGGAGAAAATCCTGCGCAAATGCGTACACTGCGGTTTCTGCACTGCCACGTGCCCGACCTTCACACTGCTGGGGGACGAACTCGACAGCCCGAGAGGCCGGATCTACCTGATCAAGGATATGCTGGAGAACGACCGTCCGGCGGACAAAACCATCGTCAAGCATATCGACAGGTGCCTGTCGTGCCTTGCCTGCATGACCACTTGTCCCTCCGGCGTGCACTACATGCATCTGGTCGATCATGCGCGCACCCACATCGAGAAAACCTACAAGCGCCCGCTTGCCGACCGCCTGATGCGGTCGTTGCTCGCCTTCGTGCTGCCTCATCCCAAAAGGTTCCGTTTGGCTCTGATGGGCGCGTATTTCGGTCGGCCTTTCGCGGGTCTCCTGAAGAAGATGGGCGGCCCGCTCGCCAAGATGGGCGCGATGCTGGAACTGGCACCTGCCAAAGCACCAGGACGTGGTCAGCTCGAAGGGCCCGGAGTGTTTACGGCTGAAAGCCCCAGGCCCAAGGGGCGCGTTGCGCTCCTCAGCGGCTGCGCCCAGCCTGTGCTCAATCCCGGTATCAACGACGCGGCCATCCGGCTGTTGCGCCGCGCCGGATATGAGATTGTGCTGCCGAAGGGCGAGATCTGCTGCGGCGCGCTTGTTCATCACATGGGCAAGGAAGAGGCCTCCCTGGAGAACGCCCGCCAGAATGTCGATGTCTGGATGAAGGAAGCCGACGGGGAGGGGCTGGACGCCATTCTCATCACCGCCTCGGGCTGCGGCACCACCATCAAGGACTACGGCTTCATGCTGAGGGACGACCCGGCCTATGCCGAAAAGGCGGTCCGGGTGTCAGCTCTTGCGAAGGACATCACAGAGTTTCTGGCAGAAGTCGACCTGGGCGAGCCGCCGATGACGCCCGGCCTGACGGTTGCCTATCACTCGGCCTGCTCCATGCAGCATGGCCAGAAGATCACCCGTCAGCCGAAGGATCTCCTGAAGGCGGCCGGTTTTGTCGTCAAGGATGTTCCCGAGGGCCATCTTTGCTGCGGGTCGGCCGGCACCTACAACATTCTCCAGCCGGAGATCGCCCACCGTTTGCGCGACCGCAAGGTCGCCAACATCGAAAAGACCCGGCCGGATGTGATCGCAACAGGCAACATCGGCTGCATGACGCAGATCGGTCTTGGCACCGACATTCCGATCCTGCACACGGCCGAATTGCTCGACTGGGTTTATGGCGGCCCGCAGCCTGAGAGCCTGACGCCGGTGCTTCAGCAGCGCGTGGCGGCGGAGTAGCCAGGCTCAGGGGGCAGGGCAGGACGCCCCGCAACTTGCGGGGCGGAGCTGTGGCCTGTCACTTCTCGCGTGCACCCAGTTGAAGCGGTGTCTTGTCTTCGTCCGGCGGGTCGTCCACAGGCTGACCCGCCAGACGGAGCGTGCGTTCCAGCAGTTCTTCGTAGATGGGACGTCCGCCCATGTGGTGGGCCGCAAGCGACGCCGTGGTGCAGGTGATCAGCACCGGCATGATCAGCGAATAAGCGCCTGTCAGCTCCATGACCAGCACCACGCCGACGATCGGAGCACGCACCGAGGCGGCGAAAAAGCCGCCCATGGCAGCGACGGCGCATGCGCTGCGGAACTCATCTTCCACCGGCAACAGTTCGACTGACAAGACGCCGAAAGCAAGACCGGCACAGGTCGCGATCGACAGCATCGGGGCAAAGATGCCGCCGGGAACGCCGGATGCATAGGAAAAGAGAACTCCGCCGAAGCGCAGCAGTGTCAGCAACAGCAGCGTCACCACTCCATAATTCGTCAGAATGAGGTCGTGAACCAGCTCCTCCCCGCCCTTTGTTGCCGCCGGAAGAACGTTGAGCAGAAGGCCTGTCGCCGCCCCGATGAGAACGGCCGGCACCCAGCGCAGTCCGGAGGGGATCTTCAGGAAGAGATCCATGACCGTGATCAGCGCACGGTTGAAGAACACGCCGAGAGCCCCGAGGAGAAGGCCGAGAACCGCCAGCAGCGCAAAGCTCCAGACAGGCACGAAACCGACATCCACCTGCAGCGTCGGGCCGATGCCGGTCAGTTGTTCTGTGATGGCCGCACTCAGGATCGATGCGATGATTACGGCCATATACGTGCGATAGCCGAACGGAAACTGGCGGCGGGTTTCCTCGACGATAAACAGGATTGCCGCAAGCGGGGCGTTGAAGGCGGCTGCAAGTCCGGCTGCCGCACCGGCGGCCAGCAGCCCCTTGTGGTCATCTCCCGACAGGTCCTGCGAGCGCGACAGGGCCTCGGCGGTCATCGCCCCCATGTGGATGGTCGGGCCCTCCCGCCCGAGCACAAGCCCGGCTCCGAGTGCCAGCAGGCCACCAAAGAACTTGGCAATGAGAACGCGCGGCCAGTGAAGCGGCCGCTTGTCTTCCATTGCGCCTTCAATTTCCTGGATGCCGCTGCCGGCAGCTTCCGGGGCGATGCGCTTGACCAGCACATAGGCCCCCGTGACACAGGCGGCCGAGATGGCCATGGACACGACATACGGCAGGTACCCCGGACCAAGAGCCTTCCGAAGCGCCGTATAGTGGGCAAAGAGGAAGTCTAGCCCGGTATGAAATCCGGTCGCCAGGCTGCCGACCAGAATTCCGACAAGGGTGGCCTTCACAAAATAGGCGGCATCCGAACGAACCGAAAAGGAGGAGAATGGGTCTTTCATGCCGCGGTCCTGAAGGAGAATTCGAAGAAACGGGGGGCAGGCCGGCGATTCGACCCTTCGTGCCGTCACACTGCAAAGAAAAGCCGCGACTCGCAACAAAAACGCGCGGCAAGCCGCGCGTCAGTGTTTCGTTCACCGGAGGGCGATCAAGGCCGTCAGATGACATGCACCGTTGTGCCGACCTTCACCCGTTCGTAAAGATCCATGACATCCTCGTTGCGCATGCGGATGCACCCGGAGGAGACCGCGTGGCCAATGGTCCAGGGCTGGTTGGAACCGTGGATACGGTAGAGGGTGGATCCCAGATACATGGCGCGGGCGCCAAGCGGGTTTTGCGGTCCGCCGGCCATGAATGTGGGCAGGTCGGGACGGCGCTTGCGCATTTCCGCAGGCGGGCGCCAGTCCGGCCATTCCGCCTTGCGCGAAACCTTGTGGGTGCCCGCCCATTCGAAGCCGGGCTTGCCGACGCCGACGCCATAGCGCCGCGCGGTGCCATCGCGCTGCACCAGATAGAGGTACTTCGCATTGGTGTCGATCACGATCGTGCCGGCCTTGTACGGACCGTCGTAGTCAACGATGGTCGGCAGGAACTGCGGCGCGATCTGGCGGGACTGCGGTGCTTTCGCCTGACGTTGCTGCTGCTGGCGCACCGGTTGCTGACGGGGAGACCACCAGTTGGCACGGCGCACCCGTGGCTGTTGAACGCGTTGCTGGTAACGCTGCGTCGTCGCGCGCCGCTGCACCTTTGGCTGGAGCTGCAGCATCCAGGGTTCGGTCAGGTTCGGGCTGAGCACGAGCGGGGGCGGCGAGACCTGACCCGCGGTTGCCGGAGAGCCGGAAAAACCGGCAAGACCGGTTGAAAGAACAAGGACACCGGCAAAACCGAGAGCCTTGGGAAGCATATTGCGCAAGCGGAACATGGCAGCACTCATCAACTTGTTATCGACCACGTTCAGCGGCCTTTTACAGCCGCCGGTTAACGGATTGGCAACGATGATAAGCAGCTCAGGCTATTGCAAAGATGAATCCGATGCACGGAAATCAGGTAATCTTTTCTTATGGTTAGTCGTTGGTTGAGGAACAGGCTTAATGAAAACACAACCGCGCCAGCCGTCGCTGGAACAGCCTTTGCACGCCGTTTGAAAAGACAGTGCTTTCCACGATTCCTTGGTTAACGCACGCGCCGCCGGGCATCGCGTGCCACCAGCGGCAGGATGGGCCGGGTCTGCTGCATCGACATGCCCGGCTTGATGCGCGGATCGTAAAGCATGTTCAAAATGATCTGGTCGAACACGGTAAAACGGCTGTGGCGCGACGAATCGTTAAAGACCGAATGGGTGAGCTGCTCGTCGTCGTTCATCGGGCCCAGCCCCTGCAGAAGTTCCTCGACAAGACAGCGCTTGAACAGGAACTCGCCTTCGTCGGAAACAATGACGGCCGCCGAGCGCTTGATGCCGTTGCGGCCGGAAACGACACGCACAAGGCAACGGCCCGGAACCCGGGCACGATCGTTCTTGTATATGTCCTTCTTCACCACAGGCTCATACTGGGCCCGGTCGACCACATAGACCTCGAAATTCGCGGCCGCGGGATCGTTGGTGACTTTTGTGGTGATACCACCGACGCGCTTGCCGATTTCCCGGATGAACCTGTGAACGGTCTGCGTCCTGTCGCGGGCGGACAGGTTATGGACATAGAACAGGACCGGTTTGGTGAATTTCTTGACCAGATAGGGACGCCAGCTCCAGCTACGGTACTCAAGCCCGAACACCGTCTTTTCAAAACCCGCGAGAAGCTCTTCCGTAGAAAAGGAATCGTTCGCAGACGAAGCGGAACTGAAAGTGACGGGACCTGTAAGAAGCAGCAGACAGATGACGAGGAAGCGCACGAAATTCATCTAGGTCAAAGCACCGTTGGCAGCCACACTGGCCTGAGGGTCATGCCTGTTCATGCGCGCTCAGTTCGTTGTTAACGAGGGCAGGATACCCAAAGCGTCTCCGTGAGGAAAGCCAAGAAACCGTTACCAAACACCAAATGATGTCATTAAGGCTGCCAAGCTTTGGAAAAACAATTCTTTAAACTTCCCGCGCTATAAGGACGATATTGCGATTTACGAAAGCCTGCAGGGGCGGGAAACGGGAGTAGGCATGGCCGCGGTGAAAAGATCCTTTCGAGCGGAAAGCTTGATACGCATGAATTCCGGGGCGAATGAAAACCCCGCCTATGCAGAAGAACGTCGTCACCAGGAAGTTCTCGCGGAAATAGCCAGCCTCAAATCCATGATGAGGAATGGCCCGGACACGTCGGCGCAGCTTGATCCGGAAGAGATGAGTGCGAAGTTCATGGCCGAGTTCCGCAAGGAGCTGTCAGAGGCCGCCAAGCTGAAGGTCGAGCTGGACGCCATCTATGAGGCAATCGCGCAGACGAAGCGTGAGATTGCCACCCTGCATCAAACCACCGGTGCCAAAGGTGAAGAGATGACCCGGGTCACCAACGAGCTTGATGCCGTTGTGCTCGGAACGGAAGGGGCGACCGAAACAATTCTCTCGTCTGCCGAATTTATCGATGAAACGGCCAATACGTTGTCGGCGCGTCTCGGCAAGGAAGATTCCGAACTTGCCAACGATATCCGGGACAAGGTGATCCATATCTTCGAAGCCTGTAACTTCCAGGATCTGACCGGTCAGCGGATCACCAAAGTGGTCTCGACGCTGCGGTTCGTCGAAGACCGTATCACGCAGATGATGGATATCTGGGGCGGCATCGAAACCTTCAAGGATATTGAAGTTGAAGAGCGGGAACGGAAGGAGGGCGATGCTGCATTGCTCAACGGTCCGGCGCTCGAAAGCGATGTCGATGTGGCGACGCAGGACGATATCGACGCCCTGTTCGCCTGACCCAATTCTCCTGCCTCCAGTTACGAAACCCGGCCTCTCTGGCCGGGTTTTTGTTTTTCAAGGGACAGCTCACATTTCGGGTTGCCTCAAGGTAATGGGGAGGATACCAAGATGGGAACAAATGGTGAATATCAAGGTGGCGCATGGCAGATCGGAAACCAGCAGAAACGACCAAACCGGAACGCGACCCGGTCACAGGCCTGCTGTTGGGTGAGGACGGCAGGAACCGTTGCTGGTGGCACGGCGGGCTGGCGGACTACCAGCAGTATCACGATACGGAATGGGGCTGGCCGGTTGACGAGGACAGGCGTCTTTTTGAGAAAATCTGCCTGGAAGGGTTCCAGTCAGGCCTGTCCTGGCTGACCATCCTGCGCAAGCGCGACGCCTTCCGGGCAGCTTTCGCCAATTTCGAGTTTGAACGGGTGGCAGAGTTTACCGAGGCGGATGTCGAACGCTGTCTGCAGGACAGCGGTATCGTTCGCCATCGCCGCAAGATCGAATCCACCATCAACAACGCGCAGCGGGCCCTGGAACTGCGCCAGGAATTCGGGTCTCTCGCAGCCTATTTCTGGTCGTTCGAACCAAAACCGGCGGATCGTCCGCAAAAACTGGATTTCGCTACAGCCAAAACCCTCGGCAAGACAGCCGAAAGCACGGCGCTTTCCAAGGACCTGAAAAAACGTGGCTGGAGTTTTGTCGGTCCGACAACTGTTTATGCCTTCATGCAATCCATGGGCATGGTCAACGACCACCTGGAAGGCTGCTGCTGCCGGGAAAGCGTCGAAGCGGCACGCACGGCGTTCAAGCGTCCGATACCGCGCTGAAGGCCCTCAGGTCTTGAAGAGTTGAAAGGCCTAATTTCCAACCCCTATCCACGAACGCTTCGGTTCGTTCTCCCGTGAGAAGCAGGGGCTCAGGCGGTTCAGCCGACTGTGATTCTTGCCATTTCGTCTTCATTTACGAGGCCACACACTCGCGACCCTCGGCAGGAGACGCAGGGCTGTGAACTGGCGCCGCAGGGTTCCCTTCCCCCCTGTGGGGAAGGGTTAGGGAAGGGGGTATTCGGCGAAGCCGAAAAAACTCCAGACTCTAGCAACGCCCGCAATGAAATCACGCGGCTCGCAAACGCTGCGGCGTGCTTACGCGCCCACCTTTGCCTTCAACGGAGAAAACAGCCGGTTCTCCTTGGAAAAGATGTAGTCGAGCGTTTCGACGGTAACCGTCTCCGCGCCTTCCTCGATCAACAGCTGGGCACAATCGGCAACGGCATCCTTGGGGCACAGAACGCTGACATGATGCAGGTCGTCGACCTCGGAAAAGCGCTGCTGAGCTCCCACATTGCTGACACTCCGAAGCGCCTGTGTGCGGTCGGCGACGACGGCTTTCACCAGCTTGACGTTGCGCGCAGCATCTTCCGCAGCCACACGGTCGAGGATTGCCCGCGCAGCGCCAAGAGCCTCAGTGGACCAGTCCGCGTTGAGCGATGCCACGAGATTGGCCTGGCTTTTCAGCATCACCCCATCGGTCAGGATCTTCAGGTTGTTGGCCTGCAGTGTCGAGCCAGTGGTGGTGATGTCGACAATCAGTTCAGCGGACCCCGTTGCCGGTGCGCCTTCGGTCGCGCCTGCGCTTTCCACAATGCGGTAATCGGCAATGCCGTGACCGGCGAAGAACGAGCGGGTGAGATTGACGTATTTGGTCGCAACACGCAGGCGACGGCCATGACGGTTGCGGAAATCCGAAGCGACATCGGAAAGATCCGCCATCGTCTCAACGTCGATCCACGCCTTCGGGACGGCAACCACCACATCCGCCGGGCCGAAGCCGAGCGGGGTGACGATGTGAACCGTGCTGTCCGGATTGGCAATGTTCTCATGCACCAGGTCCAGGCCAGTGATGCCGAAATGAACCGTGCCGTCGGATAGTTCGCGAGCGATTTCGGAAGCCGACAGGAACGCGATTTCCACATTCGGCAGACCCTTGATGGCGCCGCGATAGTTCCGCGCGCCGCCGGGCTGCACCACCTTCAGGCCCGCGCGGCCAAAGAACTCGTGCGTGTTTTCCTGCAGACGGCCCTTGGAGGGGATGGCGATAATCAGTTTGCTCATGACTTAACACTCGCTGCAATCCGGTCCAGCCACATGGAAAAGCCGATGGCCGGTACGTCGTCTTCAGCCCCCAGAAGCGTCACCAGCTTGTCATAGCGCCCGCCGCCAACCAGCGGACCTCTCACCGGCGGATTGACCGCGTGAATTTCGAAGACAAAGCCGGAATAATAATCGAGGCGGCGGCCGAACTCGGCCGCGAAAGTGAGCCGCGCAGGATCAATGCCCTTGGCATCAAGCGCCGTAAGGCGTTGTTCGAAGGCGGCAATCGGTGTGTCCAGGCCAAGGCCGAAGTCGCTGGAAAAACCGCGCAGCACATCGGCCGCGCTGGCGCCATCCGCCTTCAGGGCCAGATAGGCCGACAGTATTTCCGCTGCCTTGTCGTGGCCGCGTGCACCGCTCGCAAGGGCCGCCTGTTCCAGAAACCGGTCGGCGATTTCGCTGGGGGTACGTCCGCCGACAGCTGAAATTCCGGCAATCGACAGCAGATCCTCAACCACGGCATGAGCCGCTTCAGGGTCAGCCCCTTCCAGCGCTGACAGGAAGCCGAGACGGACATCGCGGCTGTCGTCGTCGGAGGCAGACCCTCCGGCCATCCGGGAGATGGCTGCGGTCAGCCGGTCTGTCTCCCCGAAGAGATCGCGCAGGCGGCGGCGCCAGACGGTCGGCAGGTCAAGACCTTCCAGCACGGCGGCAAACAGGGTTTCATCACCAATGCGGATCACGATGTCCGACAGGCCGAATTCTTCCAGAGCCTTGACGGAGAGAGCAAGAAGGTCTGCATCCGCTTCTGCTGTGTCCGTGCGGCCGAGGCTTTCCGCGCCGAGCTGCGGGATTTCCCCCAGGCCGTCCGGGCGCTGGCGGAACACCGGGCCGTTGTAACAATAGGCGGTCGGAAGCTTGACGGTGTCCTGCGCCAGATGGTGACGGCAAACCGGAATGGTGAAGTCGGGGCGCAGGCACAGGTCGAGCCCGTCGGTACCGCTGGTCAGATAGAGCCGGCGACGGATGTCCTCGCCGGTCAGGTCCAGAAAGACGTCCGCCGGCTGGAGGATCGGCGGGCTGACTTCGTCATGGCCCGCAGCCTTGAACAGGCCGAGTACCGTCTCGATCTTTTCCGGGTCCAGTCCGGTCACCTGTGCCGCCCCGCTCATGTTCAACCCTCGTTCTGACGGCGGCGGTCGTCCGCCTGTCCGTCCAGGATACTGCGCACGGTCTCGATGAGGGCCGTTTCCTTGACGGTCACCTGTGCCGGGCGGCTTTCGCGCCAGGTAATGTTGTCGCTGATCTCTTCGGAAAGGCGCTTGCCCTCGATCAGATCCTTGACCTGGATTTCGCCCGCCTCGCGCTCGTCCGAGCCCTGGATGATGGCGATCGGGCAGTTGCGCCGGTCGGCGTATTTCAGCTGGTTGCCGAACTTCTTCCAGTTGCCCTGGTACATTTCGGCGCGGATACCGGCCTCGCGCAAGTCCTGCACCATCTTCTGATAACGCCCGAGCGCCGCCACATCGCCGTCCATCACGGTGACCAGCACCGGCGCGACCACGTCGGACGTGCCGAGCTTGCCAAGGTTCTTAAGCGCCGTCATCAAGCGCGAAACGCCGATGGAAAAGCCCGTTGCGGGCACATCGCGACCGGTGAAGCGCTTGACCAGCCCGTCATAGCGACCGCCACCGCCGACGGAACCGAACTGGACGACGTCGCCCTTCTCGTTGGTCACGTCGAAGAGAAGCTCAGCTTCGAACACTGTGCCGGTGTAATATTCCAGACCGCGCACGACGGACGGATCGATCTTGATACGGTCCTCGCCATAGCCACAGGCCGAGAAGATCTCCGCCATGGTGTTGAGCTCTGTAATGCCTTCATTGTCCAGGGTGCCGGTTCCCGAGACAAAGGCAATGATGCTGTCGATGCCGTCCGGGGTGAGCTCCGCTCCCTTGGTGAAGTCGCCGCTCTCGTCCTTGCGGCCGTCGCCCAGCAGCAGCCGAACACCTTCCGTTCCGAACTTGTCGAGCTTGTCGATGGCTCTGAGAACCGTCAGCCGGCGCCCTTCGTGCTCTTCACCGCCAAGGCCGATGCTTTCCAGCACGCCGTCCAGAACCTTGCGGTTGTTGACCCGGATGACATATTGACCGCGCGGGATGCCGAGGGCTTCCATCGTGTCGGACATCATCATGCACATTTCGGCATCCGCCTGGACACCCGGTGCGCCGACCGTATCGGCGTCGAACTGCATGAACTGGCGGAAGCGGCCCGGCCCGGGCTTTTCGTTGCGGAATACCCAGCCGGCCCGGTAGGTGCGGTAGGGCAGCTGGATCTCGTTGATGTTTTCCGACACGTGGCGGGCAAGCGGTGCGGTCAGGTCGTAGCGCAGGCTCATCCACTGCTCGTCTTCGTCCTGCACGGAAAAGACGCCGGCGTTGGGCCGGTCGGTATCGGGCAGGAACTTGCCGAGGCAGTCGGTGAATTCGAAGGCCGGGGTTTCGATGGGATCGAACCCGTAACGCTCATAAACGGCGCGGATCTTCGCCAGCATCTCGTCCGTGGCGCGGATGTCCTCGGCAGAGCGGTCAACGAAGCCGCGCGGCAGGCGGGCTTTCAACTTGTTCGGTTTTTTGGCCATAAGGGTCTTGAATCCTGGCGAGTTCCCGGCCGGACGCGCCCAAGGAAACCCCTTGCATCCGGCTGTCTGATGTTGCGGCTGTCGTAGACGAAACACGGCGCAAGGGCAAGGCGGTGCAACATTCTGCCGGTTCGTTCGATAGACGGGACGCAGGTGGTCGATGCCGAACATCGGCAGGTCAACGCCTCGCGGACCGAAGGACACTTTGTCAATTCTTCAGTCCGTGCCTTGTTTGCATCACAGTTCGCGGTAAAAGGGCGCCTCAGGAACAGTGAAAGTGCGGTTGCGAATGGCCGGTAAAGCACAGTGCTCCGGCAAACCGGCCGGAAGGTGCAGTCGTTTCATTGTCTTTTCTTGTATTTAATTTTCGCCGGGCTATGGTCCGCGCGGATCGGGTGAAAAGGGCCGTCCCGGTGCCAAAGGAAGGCGCGGGAGCGGCGGACGGGGTTCAGTATGGACAGTGCGGTGCGCATGGCGGACGGAAATGCCGGCGAAGGTGGAACAGAGGCCCTGACAGAACAGGGGCTGAAGGCTGCCGAACTCAGTGTCATCCTGCCGAGTTTCAACGAAGCTGAAAATATCCCCATCCTGATCGGCCTTCTGAACGAGGCGCTTGCCGGAATCGCCTGGGAAGCCATCGTCGTCGACGACAATTCGCCTGATGGAACCACCGAGGTTGCCCGCAAGATTGCGCTGACCGACGGCCGCGTCCGAGTCATCCGCCGCATTGGCCGTCGGGGCCTGTCCGGGGCCTGCATCGAGGGTATTCTGGCGTCTTCGGCCCCTTTTGTGGCCGTCATGGATGCAGACCTGCAGCACGACGAGACCATGCTGCCCAAGATGCTGGCCGCCCTGAAGGCCGACGACACGGACCTGGTGGTCGCAAGCCGCAAGGTCGATGGCGGTACCATTGGCGAAGGCCTGTCGTCTTTTCGCGCCTGGGGCTCCAACCTGGCCAACGAGCTTGCGCAGAAGCTCTTGCACGTCACCCTGAAAGACCCGATGAGCGGGTTCTTCATGATCCGCCGGGACAAGGCTGAAGCGCTCGCGCCGAAGCTCTCGGCGCAGGGGTTCAAGATCCTGCTCGACCTGGTTTCCAGTGCAGGCGGCACCTTGAAGATCAAGGAAATGCCTTTCACCTTTCGCGAACGCCAGCACGGCGAAAGCAAGCTGGATACGCTGGTAACGCTCGACTATTTCGGGCTGCTGCTTGCCAAGTATTTCGGCAATGTCGTCTCGGTTCGCTTCCTGATGTTCGGCCTCGTGGGGGCCAGCGGCCTGTTTGTGCATCTGGCGGCGCTGCGCGTTTTGCTGCTGAGCGACGTGGAATTCAACCTTGCCCAGACGGCAGCCTCATTTGTCGCCATGACATCGAACTTCTTTCTCAACAATCAGCTTACCTATCGGGACAGGCGCCTGACCGGCATGAAGGTTCTGATCGGTCTTTTGACCTTCTACGCGGTCTGTTCGGTCGGCGTTCTCGCCAACGTGGGGGTCGCCAACCTGATGTATGCCGATCCGTCCTACTGGTGGTTTGCCGGAACGGCGGGGGCAATCATGGGCGCTGTCTGGAACTACGCAGCAAGCTCCGCCCTGACATGGCGCAAGTCGTAAGGGCCTGCCTTGACCGCTGAACCCCAGACCGGACCGCTGCCTTTTTACCTGCGTCCCGCAGGGTTGATCCTGATCGTCGGGCTGCTGACGGCGCTGAAGATCTTTGCCGCCGCCAATTCCCATTTTGTCGAGGACGAAGCCTATTACCGGCTTTGGGGGCTGTCTCCGGCCCTGAGCTACTATGACCATCCGCCGATGATCGGCTGGTGGATCGGCATCGGTCAGGCGCTGTTCGGCGACTCCGTCTTTGCAGTGCGCGCACTTGTCATCGCATCCGGAGTGATCGGATCCCTGGCATTGTGGCGCACGGCGTCGCTGCTATTCGGTCGCACGGCTGCTGCCTGGTCCGTGCTGTTCCTGAACGCCAGCCTGCTGGTTGGCATCGGCGGCATTCTGGCAACGCCTGACGCACCTTCGGTTCTGTTCTGGGGACTTACCCTGTGGGCACTGACGGAGCTGTCGGCATCCAAAAACGCCAACTGGTGGTTCATGGTCGGGCTGATGGCCGGCTGCGGGCTGCTTGCCAAATATTCGGTTCTTTTTCTGGGTGCGGGCATCGTGCTCTGGCTGGTCTGGGTGCCCGATGCACGGCGCTGGTGGCGTTGCTGGCAGCTCTGGGCCGGCGGTCTGCTTGCGCTGCTCTGCTTTTCGCCCGTGCTCTACTGGAACCATGCCCATGAGTGGGTCAGCTTCTACAAGCAGTTCGGCCGGGCTGGCACCGGGGGCTACACGGCAAGATATGTTCCGGAATTCCTGGGGGGCCTGATCGGCCTCATGAATCCGCTGATTGCCATCCTGGCGGTCGCCGGTTCCGTCAGGCTATTCAAGGGGCTGCGGGCACGGGAAAATGCCGCGTCCCTCCTGCTCCTGACCGTTTTGCCGTTCCTCTTCTACCTCGTCTATCATTCGCTGCATGCGCGGGTGCAGGCCAACTGGCCGGCACCGCTGTTCCCGGCCTTTGCCATGATGGCGGCTGTGTTCGTCACGAACAGGCCTGCCGGTTCGGCTTTCTGGCGGCGTCTGGCGCAAGCCGGGGTCGCCCTGGGGCTTGCCGTTGCCCTGGTGGTTCAACTGCATGCGGTCTGGCCGATAACAGGCGCTTTCGCCCGCAAGGACCCGACCTTCCAGTTGCGCGGCTGGCCCGAGATCGGAAGGGACGTGAAGACCTTGGCCGAACGGGAAGGGGCCGGTTTCGTGGTAACCACCAGCTACGGCCTCAACAGCCAGCTCGACTTCCTGCTGAAGAACGATCTGCCGGTGTTTCAGCTCACCGAGCGTATCCGCTATGTCATGCAGGACGAACCTGACATGTCGCTGTTCGATGGCCCGGGGCTGTATGTTGCTGAAAAACGCCGCAACCGGGAAAGCGATCTGCGACAGTCCTTCGCCACCGTCGAGGAAGTCGGAGAGCTGACGCGCAAGGTCAAAGACGTGCCGCTGGAAAAGCTTGTCGTCTACAAGGTCGATGGCCGTATCGGCCCGGTGTTCGAGCCTGTTGACACCAATTGATCCGCCACAACTCAACAACCGACTTGATTTGCTTGGCCGAATGCCGCAGGGATGTGGCGTAATATTCACGGTATCCGGTCCGCCTGCGGAATTTCATGAAGCGAATTACACTTGGAGCGTTGGACTATGGCCTGGCCTTCGGGGTCGACCGCGCCTTGCGTGACCTTGTGGAGCGCGGGCGTCTCAGCGCACTCGGGGCCATGGTTGCCACCGAATTGTGGCCGCGTGAATTCCGTCCGCTTCAGGAAACCGCCGAAAAGGTTGGCAAGCGCGCCCTGTTCGGCGTGACGCTGGCCTTCAGCGGCGACCGTGTGTCGCCCGTCAGCGCCCGCATGCAGGAAATCTACGGCGACCGCATGTTCACCCGCGAGCAGCTGCAGCGTCGCGCCTTGCTGCGACTTCTGCCCGACCAGCTTCTGCAGGAGGAAGCCCAGGCGCAGCTTGCCCGTTACAGCGTGTTGATGAAACGCCCGCCGGATTTCGTGGCGGTGCGCGAGGGACTTCTGGAACGCACGTCCCTGGCGCGGATCGTAGTGAAGGCGATCGAGCACGCAGGTTACGGCGAGCCGCCTTTGTTGATTTCGCCGGTGCAGTCAGGCCTCAAGGCGATCCGGTTGGCCCGTCTTGCAAAGGCGCATGGGCTCAAGCTTCTGCCGAAGGCCGATCCCCTGCCGGAAACAGACGACCAGGAAAAGCTGCACACTCTTTTGCACAATCACTTTGACGGCATGAGCGATCTAAGCTTTGTAGCAGCTATTCCGGGCCGCTCGGATGACCGTCTGCGGCGGGACGAGTCGCGCCGGAAGATTGCGATACGCGAATGTCAGTATGAGGTTCTGTCCAGCCAGAGATTCTTTCACACGCTGGAGAAAAAAGATGTTTTTCTGAACTGAAATCGAAGGTTTGCTCAGGCACAGGCGGCCGAAGCTTGTTACATTTGGTTTGGCTGGGGCACGCCAGGAAAAAACTGCAACGAAAAAACGGCCCTGCGGGGAACAGGGCCGTTTTTCGTGGAGGTCGGGAAGAGGGGAGGGGCGACCCCGCTTCCATGTCCTTAGATATAGGGTTATTTTGCTGGAATGCACGTGATGGGCATCACAGGTTTACATTAAATTTTGGAAATTCGCGGGCATCAGCGCGTTTGGCAGGGGGAAGGTGTGGCGGAAATCAAGGATTTTTTAAAAAATAGCTTTTCACTCGAAGGGCTTGATCCGGAATTGGCAGTTGGTCTTTCGCGCCTTGCAAGGCCGATGAAAATATCGGCTGGCACCATTCTCTTCGAAAATGGCGATCCCGGAAACGGCTGTTATGCGGTCCTGGAGGGGTCGCTGAAGGTGGCGCTTCTGTCCGTGGAGGGCGATGAGCAATTGCTTGCGGTTCTCGGCCCGGGCGATCTTGTCGGCGAACTGGCCCTGCTTGACGGGCGGCCGCGATCGGCCACGGTGATTGCTTTGAAAGAAGCTCAGCTCGCCTTTATCGACAAGGCCGCCTTCCAGCGCTTTGCCGACGAAAACCCGGCCGTCTACCGGCACATGTTGTCGATTGTCGGAAAGCGGCTGCGCCATGCCAATGACGTGCTGGCCGCACGGTCGTTCCTGCCCTTGCCGGGACGGGTCGCGCAGACCCTGCTGCAATTGGCGGAAACCTTCGGCAAGCCGCTCGACGATGGCCGTTTGCTGATCCACTACAAGCTCAGCCAGGCTGATATCGCCAACATGGCAGGTGCGGCGCGTGAAAATGTCAGCCGCGTCCTCAACGACTGGAAGCGGGCTGGCACCATCAGCCGGATTTCCGGTTACTACTGCCTGGAACAGATGGACTTCCTGGAGAAAGCCTCGACGCTTTAGGTAAAGCGCCGCGGCCTTCGGCAGAACAGGACTTACCGAGGCAAGTGATTGAAGGCCGTGCCGCCTTCAGGACGCTTCACGCTGTCACTTGAACCATATGTGCCTTGCGGGAGGGAGCGCGGGATCTCTTTCCCGGTGCAGGTGAAATCATGCGCCTGGGTCTACAGGCAGTGCCATCTGCGTTCCAGCAAGGATAGAGGCCAGCGTCTCGGTGTTGAGGCTGGCGAGAAAGGCTTCCGAAGCCCGTGCCATCGCACCTTTCAGGGCACAACGCGGCAGGAAGGCGCAGATTGTGGATTCGGGCTTCAGGCAGGCAACGACACCCAGGTCCGGTTCGATCAGCCGCACAACGTCCCCCAGCCGGATCGTGTCTGGCGACTTGGCCAGCCGGATGCCGCCGCCACGTCCTCGTGTCGTCTCCAGGTAACCGCCCTTGGCGAGATGGGCGACGATTTTCATCACGTGCGATTTGGCGAGCCCAAGCTGCTTTGAAAGCTTGTCGACGGTCTGCGGATCCTCCGACTGGCCGGTGGCCATCAGGATTCTCAAGGCAAAATCGCTGGCCTGACTGAGGCGCATGACTGGGTCTCTTTAAACATTCATCTTAGATGTTGATTTTAGCGTGTTGCTGTGTCATTTGAAAGATGCATATAAAATGAATGTTATGGAGGCGGCTATGGAAGCCCCTGACACCAGTTCCAACAGGTACAAGCTGAAGAGACGCGAACGGCCGAACAACGGCGACCGCCTCCAACGGTATGAGCAGGTCGACGAACAGGCTATCCACGTGATGGTGCACACCTTCTATGGCTGCATTCGCCAGCATCCGCGATTGGGAGGTATTTTCGAGCGCCGCCTGGCTGGCCGCTGGGAAGAGCATCTGCCGAAAATGGAAGCCTTCTGGCAATCCGTCCTGCTGAAAAACGGCGCCTACAAGGGCAAGCCCGTTCCGGCCCACCTGAAGCAGAAAGAACTGGTCAGTTCGGACTATGGCGAATGGCTCAGTGTCTTCCGGCCCGTGATCCGCGAATTGTTCGTGCCGGACCTTGCGGACGAGATTGTCGCCATTGCCGAACGCATTGCGCAGAGCCTGTGGCTGGCGACTTTCGCGACCCCCGGAGGCAATCCGCCTGCCGAGCTGACGTCGCAACCTTCTGAATGGAGCGGATCATGCTGGTAGCGATTGTCCTGATAGCGGAAGCGCTGGTGGTTGTCTGGTTCACCGTCTTCTTGCTGATGCTTGTGTCCATGTACCTGGAGTCGCGCGCCATGCCTCTGCCGAAGCTGGATGTCGCCGGGCGCACACTCATCGGCAGCGCGAAACTGGCCTTCATCACGGGCATCGTCGCCCTTGCGGCGATGACGGTCATCGAAATCCAGGCCTTCAACTAGAAAGTTACAGCAATGAATGCGTCCAATCTGCTGCAGCGCGGCCTGCCGATTTTCCTGATCTGGGTCGCGGCCCCCATGCCGCTCTGGATCATGGCAATCCTGATGTTTGTTCTGCGATAACCGGCGTTTTTCTTGGTTCAACAGGATAGGGTGCTGTTCAAACACTTCTATTCTTGCAAACTATGACCTAGTCTTTTTGTAGGAATCAACAGAGGGGCTCAGGCGTGGACGACGACAAGCCGACAGGCGATCTGACATTACGTACCATGGCAATGCCGGCCGATACCAATGCCTCGGGAGATATCTTCGGGGGCTGGGTGTTGTCGCAGATGGATCTGGCAGGCGGTATTTCTGCCGGTCAGCGGGCCGAAGGGCGCGTCGTGACCATCGCGGTCGACAAGATGAAATTCATCCGGCCTGTCCATGTGGGCGACGTGCTGTGCGTCTATGCCCAGGTTGTTCACGTCGGCAATTCGTCAATGGAAATCAAGCTGGAATCCTGGGCCCTGCGCCAGCGCTACGGCCACCGCGAAAAGGTGACCGAAGCGATTTTCACCATGGTGGCTGTCGATGACGACGGCAAGCCGCGCCCGGTCCCCAAGAGGGACTGAGCGTCGCGATCTCCCCCGGCCTGGTTCTCCAAAAAACCTCATCCTGAGGAAGCGCGTCAGCGCTGTCTCGAAGGATGGGCGGCATACTGATGAGCAAGCGGCCCATCCTTCGAGACAGGCCTTCGGCCTTCCTCAGGATGAGGCGAGTTGTTGCAGCACACCTGTATCAACGAAATAGGCACAGTGCAGACATTGTGCACCACACGGGACAGCCCCGTCAGTGTCTGACCATGCCGTGCCGGTTGAGGATATCGGCAAAAAGGTCTTCGTCGACAGCACGCGTGCAGCCGTTCGCCCACAGCTGGAGCAGCGTTTTCAGACGCTCGGTACGGGCTGTCGGCGTTAGCGGCGCCTTGTGCCTGGGCAGGCCGCCCAGAATGCGCAGGGATTTGATCCGCGCCAGCACGCAATCTTCAGCGGCCTGGCACCAGGTATCCGTTGCAGCGAGTTTGGAACTCGCCACCACATGGTTCTCGATCAGATCTGCCGCTCGTCCGGCAAAATGGTCCTGAGACAATAAATCCTCCATCGGTTGCCCGAGGAGGACTGGCGCATGCAAATTAACCGCTTCGTTGCCGGAATACCTCTATTGAGGATCTGACCGGCCGCATCCCTGTTGCGGAAACCACCTTGCCCGGACGGCAGGTTGGCGAGGGCGCCAGCCCTTCTCTTGATGATGGCGGGCTTATGCCACGTCCATTCCGGCTTGGCAAGACCGTCAGTGCATGGCACATCTTCCTGGAAAGACTAGCTCGGGAGCAGGTCGTTGGACCGATCCATTTTGCATCACAGCCGGCCGATAGTGCCGGTTCTGCTCGCCTTTTGCGCCTGCTTCATTGATGTGGTTTGCATTCTTGGACTGTTTCACACGTTCACGGCCTTCATCACCGGCACGCTTGTCGTTTTGTGTACGGAGATGTTTCATCAGGCAGACAACGCGGCGCTGAAAGTGTTCGTGCTCGTGGTCTTCTTTGGCTCAACCCTCTTCTGGTTCGCTTCTGTCACAAGACTTGTTCAGAAAAACAGGATCGCCGTCCGGCATCTGTTCGCTCTTGAAGCGATCCTCGTCGCTCTCTTCATGCTTGTCGCAGGTCTTGGTGATCCGGCCGCCAGCGGTCCGTTATCCGCCGTTACCCTGACAGCAGTCGGCTTTTCGACCGTGGCCATGTCGCTGCAGAACGTGATTATGCTGACGCTGCTCAACAGGCATGTTCCGACAACGGTCATGACCGGCAACACACTCAAGCTGGTGCTTGGCATTGCCGACTATTTTACGCACCCCGAAACCCGCTCCGGCAGCCGGTCGCTGATCCGTCATCAGACGCTGGTGCTGTCCGCTTTTGCGGTTGGAGGTCTGCTGGCGAGCTTTCTGATGACGATCCTGAGTTTCTGGGCGCTCGCAATACCCGTTGCCCTGCTGATGCTGCTGGCGGTCGTTCAGCCGCCACATGAGGCGCAGGCTGCCTGATTCTGGAGCGCCGCCCGCAGCAGGGCTTCAGCCGTCCATCTGTCTCTGTCCGGTGTTGCTTACCCCTGGCGAAGCCTGTCGTAATCGACGCGGCCATCAACGAGATGGATCCGCCGGTCCATCCGGTCTGCAAGCTCAAGGTCGTGGGTGACGGCAACAACGGTTGTCCGTTCGCTCTTCACGATGTTCTGCAGGCTTTCAAACACCTGTTCGGTTGATGCGCTGTCGAGACTTCCGGTCGGCTCATCCGCCAGGATCAGTGCTGGCGAATTGGCAAGCGCACGGGCAACGGCCACGCGCTGGCGCTGCCCACCGGAAAGCTGTTCCGGGCGGCGGTGCAGAAAGTCTGCCAGACCAAGCGCCGCCAGAAGCTCCGTTGCATGATCAAGCTGTGCCCTCGGGCTGCGTTTGCCGAGCCGCTGCATCGGGATCATCACGTTTTCCAGCGCGGTGAACTCGGGCAACAGAAAGTGAAACTGGAAAACAAAACCAAGCTTTTCCAGGCGGAGATGCGCCATCTCGGCAGACGTCAGCGCATGGGTGGGCAAGCCGTCTATCCGGACTTCGCCTGAAGTGGGCCGGTCCAGAAGGCCAAGCAGGTATAAAAGCGAGGATTTGCCGGACCCGGACGGGCCGGTTATCGCCACAAACTCCGCTTCCCCCACCTGAAAGCTGACATCCTGCACCAGGGTCACCGGCACGATGGCAGGCAAAATGCGGGTGAGGTTGCTGGCCTCCAGCAGAACGCGGCCTGAAGTCGCCAGTTGTTCCGGGGCAGGGGTCATGTCGCCCCGCGAATGATGTCGACAGGGTTGAGCCGGGCGGCTTTCCGGGCGGGGATATATCCGGCGATCCCGGAAGAAAACAGCGCCAGCAGGCAGGCGATGACATAGTGCAGGGCGGAGAAATAGATCGGCAGGTGGGTCATTTCCACGTCCTGGGAAAACTCGAACTTGACCGAGGCCAGATAACTCGACAGGCCGAACCCAAGCGCCGAACCTGCGAGCGCGCCCAATATCCCGATCACCAGCCCCTCGAGCACGAAGATCTGCTGAATGTCGCCCTCCGGAAATCCGAGCGACTTCAGGATCGCGATGTCGCGCGCCTTTTCGTGCACGATCGTCGAAACAATGTTGAAAATTCCGAAGCCGGCAACGACCAGAATGGCCCCGACGACCGTATACATGATCACATTGCGCACGAAGAAGGCCTCCATCAGCCCCTCGTTGGCCTCCTCCCAGGAAACTGCCTTGTAGCCGAGCTGCCGTTCCGCCCGGGCGGCGACCTCGTTGGCTTCGCCGATGGCATTGAGATGAATGGCAATCGAATTGATGACATCGGGCTTTTCCAGAAGGATCTGCACCGCCTTCAACGGTGCATAGGCAAGGCCTTCGTCGCTCGTGGTGATGCCGCTGTGGAACAGGCCGACGATCTTGAAACGCTTGGCGACACCGTTGGCCGATGTCAGCGTCACCGTATCGCCCAGCTCCGCCCCCAGCCGTTCAGCGGCCTTGTCGCCGATAACGAGCCCGTTGGATGTCGTGTCCAGATCCTCGAAGGCCCCCTCGCGCATGTCTTCGCCGATTTTGGAGACGGTCAGTTCGCGCCTGGGTTCAACGCCGATCAGCGTCATGCCGATGTCCTGTCCGGCATACCGCAGCACCGCCTGTCCGCTCAGGCGCTGCGCCATCGCGCCGTTGACCCAGTCGCGCAGCGAGGCAAGCGCTTCGGTCGGGTTGCGGATGCCGCGAAGGTCTTCCTTCGGTCTGAGGCCATGATAGGCGACGGCATCGTAGACGGCGCTGGCCGGTTGCTGCGCAGGCGCGCGCTGCTCGTCAAGGATCTCCACATGGGGAATGGCATCGATCAGCGTTGCCGTGAAATCCCGCTGGGACCCTTCCATGAGGCTGGCCATCGCCACCGAAAATCCGACGCCGAGGGCAACACCAAGCGTCGAGACGATGGTTTGGCGCAAGCGGTTTCGAATGTGGGTGGATGCGATGCGCAGGAGAAGCATTATTGACCGTCCCCGGGCACCGGTCTGACCTTCTGTCCTTCCAGCAGATCGGGGTCATAGGGAAAAACGACCCTTGTGTCTGCCGTGACGCCACTCAGCACTTCCGTGGCGCGTGTGCCCGTGATCCCGGTTTCGACCGTCAGCGGAACAACCTTGTTTTCCACGTCCAGCGTCAGCAGTTTCGAGCCGTCAAAGGCAGCAGCAGGCAGCAGCAGGGCATCTTCTTTTTCGGTCGTAATGATATTGATTTCGGCAGTCATGCCGATGCGCAGCGGTGTATCTTCCGGCAGGTCGAGATAGACCCGGTAATTCTTCAGCACCGGATCGCCCTTTGGCGTGATGCTGGCAACTTCCGCTGTCAGTTCCTTGTCGGGAAAGGCATCGGCGCGGATGAGCGCCTTGTGACCCTTGGCGACTTTGGGAATGTCCTCTTCGTTGACGTCCGCCACCAGTTGAAGCGGAGACGGCTGACCGATCCAGAACAGGATTTCACCGGGCTCCGCAACTTCTCCCACCGACCCGTCGGCCCGCAGCACCATGCCGTCCATGGGGGCAACGATGACGTAGTCGCGCAGGCGCTCTTTCTGGGCTGCCGTCGTGGCGTTGATGCGGATCAGCTCGTTCTGGGCCTTGTCGTAAACCTGCTGGCTGACGACCCGCCGCTCGAGCAGTTGCAGGGCACGTTCCTTGTCGGATTGCGCCAGCTCCTGGCGTGCCTCCAGCTCGGCGAGTGTCGCACGGGCGTCGCCGCTGTCGAGTTCCGCTAGCTGGTCGCCCTTCTTGACCTGATCGCCCTCGCAGCCGCACAGCGATACGATGCGCTCCCGGATGATGCTGGTGACCTTCGCCCATCGCACAGGCTCAACGACGGCTGTGGCATAGACCACTTCCGCCGCCCGTCCGGTCGCCGGCATGACCGTGTGGACTTCAGCCGGTTTCTTGAGCCACCAAAACGCACCGGCGGCGATACCTGCGATCAGCAGGACGAATATCAATAGTTTCAAAAAGCGCATGGCACACCCTTGGCGGATCTACCGCCACATTACCGCCTGGGTCGGGGGATGCCATGGCCTGGATCAAATCTGGATGCGCGCGCGGCTAGACTTGCCGGAGGGGCCGTCGAATGTCAGTTCTTCAGGGAGGGGGCCTGTAGGGGTCAGTAATGAGGCGGCTTTTCGATCTGATGGCCGGGCAGAACGTTGTCCATCAGTTCCGTGACCTGATCCGTCATATTGGTGACGAGCCGGTTGAGACGGTCGAGTTGTCGTCCCTGATCGAAGACGACGGTGTTGAGCTCATCGATGGTATTGAGCGCATGGGTGAGATCGATTTCAAGCTTCTCGATCCGGGCTTCCTTGTCGTCCGCCATGGGCGTCTCCTGCGTCTTTTTGGGGCAGCCAGTCTTCTGTCGCGCGCCCGGTGTCTGTTGAGGCAGATATATTGCGGTAACGGCAAAACACCAACTGTCATCATCAGTTGACTGTCTGTTTTAAACGGGTGGAGCTGCCCTATATCGAGGCGTACTCCCGAAAAGGGCTGGTACCTGAACATGACTCAAGAGGGCTATATGAGTGACCTGAACGACTTCGAGATCTCCCGCAAATGGCCTGCAAAACATGCTGACCGCATTCAGCTCTATTCATTGCCGACGCCCAACGGCATCAAGGTGTCTGCCATGCTGGAAGAGACGGGCCTGCCATATGAACCGCATCTGGTCGATTTCAGCAGCAAGGATCAGCTGAGCCCGGAGTTTCTGTCGCTCAATCCGAACAACAAGATCCCCGCTATCATCGATCCGATCGGCCCTGGCGGCAAGCCGCTTCCATTATGGGAATCCGGAGCGATCCTGATTTATCTGGCGGAAAAGTCCGGCAAGTTCCTGCCGCAGGATCCGGCAAGGCGCGCTGAAACGCTTCAATGGCTGATGTGGCAGATGGGCGGTCTTGGACCGATGGCGGGGCAACTCGGCTTCTTTCACAAGTTCGCCGGCCGTGAGTACGAGGACCGCCGCCCGTTCGAACGGTACCGCGACGAAACAAAACGTCTGCTCGGCATCCTGAACCGGCAGCTTGAGGGACGTGAGTTCATTGTAGGAAGCGAATACACGATCGCCGACATGGCCTGCTGGCCCTGGGCGCGCAACATCAATGGGTTTTATGAGGCCGGCGAAGTGACGGACTTCGCATCCTTTGAGAATGTCGTTCGCTGGGTCGACATTTGCATGAAACGCCCGGCGAGCCAGAAGGCAGTCGACATTCCTTCCTGACGCCGGGAACCGGTGGTGACGCGTCAGCCCAGGAAGAAGACCGATGTCAGCAGTGCAATTAGCAGAATGATGACCGCTAAGAGCCGCCAGATCGTGCCATATTTAGAACGCGGCGGAACCTGGGACTCAAGGTCCTGGTCGGTCTGAGCCTCCTGAGCGATTGTCCTGTTCAGCTCGTCGACGTTTTCAAAACGTTCTGAAGCTGCCTGTCTCGCATCCTGTGCCATAGGTCTCTCCGTGTTTCCGTTCATAAGGAAAACCGGCTGAGAGAGCTTAGGTTCCGAAATGAGTAACACGCGGTCGCGGACGGAAGGTGCGGCCAAGAAAAAAGGGCGGTCCCGAAACCGCCCTCTCGTAAAGCTGTTGAGCTTTGGGCTTCTTGGAAGCCCATGCCGTACCCCGTGCCGCAATGCGGCACAAACGCGAGATGATGGGCGGCAAACAAAAAGGGCGGTCCGGAGACCGCCCTTTCGTAAAGCTTTTGAGCTTTGGGCTTCTTAGAAGCCCATGCCGCCCATACCGCCCATGTCGCCGCCCGGCATTGCCGGTGCAGAGTCTTTCTTCGGCAGTTCAGCAACCATGGCTTCGGTGGTGATCAGCAGACCAGCGACGGAAGCTGCGTCCTGCAGAGCAGTACGGACAACCTTGGTCGGGTCGATGATGCCAGCTTCGATCATGTTGACGAACTTTTCGGTCTGAGCGTTGAAACCGAAGGTCGGATCGTCGTTTTCCTGGATCTTGCCAACAACGATGGAGCCTTCGACACCAGCGTTTTCAGCGATCTGACGGATCGGAGCTTCCAGAGCGCGCAGGACGATCTTGATACCGGCCATAATGTCGGAGTTGTCGGAAGCAAGGCCTTCGACAGCCTTCTTGGCGCGCAGCAGAGCGGTACCACCACCTGCAACGATGCCTTCTTCAACCGCAGCGCGGGTTGCGTTCAGCGCATCGTCGACGCGGTCTTTCTTTTCCTTCACTTCGATTTCGGTCGCACCGCCAACGCGGATCACGGCAACGCCGCCTGCGAGCTTTGCAAGACGCTCCTGGAGCTTCTCACGGTCGTAATCGGAAGTGGTTTCTTCGATCTGAGCCTTGATCTGGGAAACGCGGCCGCTGATGTCGTCCTTGGAACCTGCACCGTCAACGATGGTGGTGGTTTCCTTGGTGATGGAGACCTTCTCGGCGGTGCCGAGCATGTCCAGCGTAACGTTTTCAAGCTTGATGCCGAGATCTTCGGAGATCACGGTACCACCGGTCAGGATCGCGATGTCTTCGAGCATTGCCTTGCGGCGATCACCGAAGCCCGGAGCCTTCACAGCAGCGATTTTCAGGCCGCCACGCAGCTTGTTGACGACGAGCGTAGCAAGAGCTTCGCCTTCGACGTCTTCAGCGATGATGAGCAGCGGACGGGAAGACTGAACAACAGCTTCCAGGATCGGCAGCATGGCCTGCAGGTTGGAGAGTTTCTTCTCGTGCAGCAGGATGTACGGCTTTTCCAGGTCAGCCAGCATCTTGTCGGCATTGGTGACGAAGTACGGGGACAGGTAGCCGCGGTCGAACTGCATGCCTTCAACGACTTCGAGTTCGGTTTCGAGGGACTTTGCTTCCTCGACCGTGATCACGCCTTCGTTGCCGACTTTCTGCATGGCTTCGGCAATGTCCTTGCCGACCTGCTCGTCGCCGTTTGCGGAGATAGTGCCGACCTGTGCAACTTCGCTGGAGGTGGTGATCGGCTTGGAAGCGGCAGTCAGAGCCTTGACGGCTTCTGCAGCAGCGAGATCAACGCCGCGCTTCAGGTCCATCGGGTTCATGCCGGCTGCAACAGCCTTGGCGCCTTCCTTGACGATGGACTGAGCCAGAACGGTTGCCGTGGTGGTACCGTCGCCAGCGATGTCGTTGGTTTTGGAAGCCACTTCACGCACCATCTGGGCGCCCATGTTTTCGAACTTGTCTTCCAGTTCGATTTCCTTGGCAACCGAGACACCGTCTTTGGTGATGCGTGGTGCGCCGAAGGATTTGTCGAGAACGACGTTACGGCCTTTCGGGCCGAGGGTTACCTTGACGGCATTTGCGAGTGTGTCCACGCCGCGCAGCATGCGTTCGCGAGCGTCGGAACCAAATTTTACTTCTTTAGAAGACATGTGATCGTCTCACTTATTCTGGAATGTGAATTGAGATCAGAAGCGGTTCGCGAGTGGTTACGCGATCACGCCCATGATGTCGGATTCCTTCATGATCAGGAGGTCTTCACCGTCGATCTTGACTTCGGTGCCGGACCACTTGCCGAAGAGAACGCGGTCGCCTGCCTTGACATCGAGAGCGACGATTTCGCCGTTGTCCTTGCGGGCACCGGAGCCGACTGCGATGATTTCGCCTTCCTGCGGCTTTTCCTTGGCGGAGTCCGGAATGATGATGCCGCCAGCAGTCTTTTCTTCAGAATCTACGCGGCGTACGACGACACGGTCGTGCAGTGGACGAAATGCCATAACACTGTTTCCTCTCATGAGCGCGCCCCACGCAATAGGCAGCGCGCGAGACATGAACAATTGGGTTGCGTTGCACGGAAGGACGTTGCCTCCCGCCACCAATTAGCACTCCTTAACAGCGAGTGCTAACAGCGCCATGGATTTATGTAGCTGAGGTCAGATTGTCAATGCTTTGTGACGAGAATTTATCGCAATCGGTCTCGATGCGCCCGAGGTCTACTCAACAGATATGCCCGGCGAAATTATGACGAAACCTGCGTTGCTTCCTGAACGTCGTTCAATTCGAAGCGGAAACGCTGAAGGGGAGGGTAACGGCGCTCGTCGTCCCACCGATTTCATCGGTGAAACGCGTTTCGAGCTGGTAGTCGCCAGCCGGCAGGCCGCTGAACTGGAATGTGAGGGCGGCAGAGAGTTCGCGCTGCTTGGAGCGGCCGCTACCGGAGAAGGTCGCGAAGTTTTCCTGTTCCGCAAGCACCTGGCCGGTTTTGGTCAAAAGCCTGTAGTCAGCTGTCAGCTCGTAGGCAAATCCGCCTTCGGTTTCCCGAAAGCCGTAACCCACCGGTTCCGCATAGACGTTAAGCGCGTCTCCGTCGGAAAAGACGGCATCACCGCGTGGCGTATAGTGTCCGTACCCGCTGCTCGGACCGTCAGAGAAAACTGCGACCATAAAAGCGAGATCGGCATCCGACCATGCCTGGTCGTAGGCGGCCAGCGCATTCTTGAAAGCTTCTGAAGGGGGGGCGGGGGACTGGGCCTGCGCGGACACCAGCCCCGCAGATACGCCTGTTGCGATCACTGCAGCGGACAGCATCCGCCTCAAAACACGACTTCCCACCAGCATCATCCGTTTCCCCGCACGCCTTTAAATCTTGTCTTTTCAGCGATTTTTGCCGATATAAACCGACTTGTCCGATTAAACAAGGCAATGTGTGCGGCGCGGTAAACGCCGGATTTCAAGACGCGCAACACGTTATCCGCGAAACAAGAAAACCCGATTGCGGTCAAGGCCTCGCCGATGCCGGGCCTTACATGCTGCGCGCCGTCCAGGACTGGCGCTTGCGGTAGATCGTGGAAGGGCTGATTTCGAGGGCTGCGGCGGCCATCGCAATGTTGCCGTCGAAGGCGTCGAGGGCGTCTTCGATAATGCGCCTCTCCTGTGCCCACAGCGGCTCGATGGCTCCGAAGGGACGGGCTGGCGGCGGCGCCGCGCGCGAACGTTCGCGGGACAGGTCTATCAGCGTGCCCGGCCGGCTGCTCTGGTCGCGAATGACCATCGGCAGCATGTCGTAGGTGACCGCGGCTCCATCGTTCATGACCACGATCTGCCGGACCGTGTTCTCGAGCTGGCGCACGTTGCCTGGCCAGGGGTAGGAGACGATCCGCGCTTCCGCGTCCGCGTCGAACCCTCTGAAACCGCGCCGTTCTTCGGCTGAATAGCGCTCCAGGAACGTTTCCGCGAGTGGCAGGATATCGTCGCGGCGTTCCCTGAGAGGCGGCAGATGGATCGGCAGGACGTGCAGGCGGTAGTAGAGATCTTCTCGGAAACGCCCGGCGGAAATCTCCTGAACCGGGTTACGATTGGTGGCGCAGATGATGCGCGCGTCTACCTTGCGGGTGTGTGTGTCGCCAAGGCGCTGGAAAGTTCCCGTCTGCAGGAAGCGCAACAGCTTGCTCTGCAGGAGAAGGTCCATTTCGCCGATCTCGTCCAGGAACAGCGTTCCGCCATGGGCCTGCTCGGCCGCACCTTCGCGGTTGTCCGTTGCTCCGGTAAAGGCGCCGCGTACATACCCGAAAATTTCACTTTCGATGAGGTCCCGCGGAATCGCGGCGCAGTTCAAGGTCACGAACCGGTTTGAGCGCCGTTCGGACAGGTCATGCACTGCAGCGGCACACAGCTCCTTGCCGGTCCCGGATTCACCGGTAATGAAAACCGGGGCCTGGGACGGCGCCATGCGCGCGATCTGATCGTGAATGTCGCGCATCTTGGAGGAGGCGCCCACAAGCCGGTTCGTTCCGGACGTTTCCGGTCTGGCAGGAGCTGTCCGGGCCGGAGGCGCGGAAAACTCTGCCAATGAAACGGCAGGCTGCACGGACTGCGGCGCTGCGGGAGCAGCCGGCTGAACGGGCCTGCGCTGTTTCAACTGGAAGGAGATCTTGGAGGCAAGTGCATCAAGCGAGAAAGGCTTGGTCAGGAAATCATGCGCACCGGCGCGCATGGCACTGACGGCCCTGGAGACCGACCCCTTGGCCGACACCGCGATGATCACTGCCTTGGGGCAGCGGACCGCATAGGCTTCCAGAGCTTCGTCACCGCCGATGGTTTCCAGATCGATGATCAGGATGTCGGTGGTCTTGTCTGCAAGGTCTTGCAGACAGGAAGAGGATTCCGTGTACAGGATGGGGTCCGTACAGGCATGAGACAGCTTGGCGCAAACCGCAGATGTGCGGGCGGCCTCGGAGGCCGTTGCGTCAAGTACGCGTACTACTACAGGCAGTTCTTTGCCCTCATTACTCCCCATTGCTGGGTAACTCCCATCGCTGGATACGTGTCAATCGAGTATCGAAAGATTCGTCAATTTGATAATTCTCCGAACAGGGTAAACAAAGCGTTGTCAGATGGTGCAATTTGCAGTCGATCTTCGGCTTCGGCACAGAAAAGGGCCGAAATCAGTAAAATAATCCACTGAAGGTGGTCGTTTGCGAGGGCGGGAGAACGTTCATCCCTTAGAAATCAAAGCTTGCCTGCAAGGTATCCTGCCAGAAAACTCGCCAGACAGAGGGCGAACACGAGCCGTGGAGCAACGGGATTGGCCAATCCACCCTGCAGCTTGCGGTAGAGTTCCGACGCGGACATCCGGTTTCGCGCATGTGCTCCGGCCTGGAGAGGGGGCACCGTTGGCTGGGAGGCGTAATAGCCCTCACGGGCACCTGGAGCGTCACCTGTTGCAAGGTGCTGTTGAGCCATCGCTTCCAAAGCGGGGTGTCTTTCCGCAGGATCACTATCAGCCTTGTCTTTGGCGGCGAGGTCTGCAGAACAATCCGGCAGCTCTCGGCCTTTCGCCGAATGGAACTCAGGTGCGTAGCTGCCTTTCGGAATGGTTATGCGCACAGCAACGTCGGCGCCGGAACCGGCATAGTATTTTTCAAGGCGGCGCCGCAGCCGGGCAGCCTCGACACGAACAATCGGGTCGGTCACCGGATTGAAGTCTTCCGGTCGTCCAAGCGCTTCGACCGCGATGGTATAACCCTTGATCTTTTCCTGTTGCCTGTTCAGCGTGGCATGCACGACAAAGCCCAAGAAGGCCCGCAGTTGGGGCGCTGACTGGAATTCAGGGCTATTCAGGGTGTCGATGAGGGCAGCTTGTATTTGTTCTTCGCACGTAATCCGGACCGGGGCAGCAGTGCGGGCAGCGGCTTCTCCGGTCGCAACGGAAAGAGGCGCGTCCGGCGCGGAGTGTTCCTTTGCAGGCTGGTCGGTCTTCGCATCCGGCGAAGTACCGCGCGGTGCCCGGAATGCCGTTTGTTCGGCTGCATGCATATCAGCCCCCTGCAAGACGTATTGGTGATCGGTTGCGAAAAGTGCCCTTACGTAAGGTTAGACGAAGTGTTCCTGATTGCAAAGGACAAAGAGTGAAAGTAGCGTTGCCGCAGAGGGCTGTTGGTTGTAAGCCGTCTCCGATACACCGAACGCTGCGGCAGGTCCGAAATCACCAAAATTACGTGATGCATCAACCATAGTCGGGGACAAGTCACCGATTCCAGACCGCAAGGCGGTTGTAGATTCGGCCATGTATGCTTCTTAAGGCATGATTAACCAGTAACTTTTGATTCGCGTTGGAACTTTCGAATACCATGGGGCGGACAGGGACCATATTTGTAGCTATTTGCATGGCCGTGATCGCGCTGTCCTCTGCGACAGTCCTGATCTTCCAGTTCGGACGGCCGTTCGGCGAAGCTGTTTCCCTGTCGCTTGCGCTCATGTGCACCATGATCCTGATCCATCTGCTGATCGGGCGCGCGCGCGACCGTGGCGCCGTCAGCGAGGCGGTGGACCGTCTTGAAGAACGCATGGCGGATCTGGACGAGGATGTCGGCAATATCGAAGGCAGGCTCACGGGTATGGAGCACACCATGCCGCGCCGGACCCGCGCCGAAATCGATCCGCTGTTTGCCGAAGTCGAGGTTCTGGGAACCCTGGTCAAGCAAATGGCCGAGGCCATGTCGGATCTGGAGGCGAGGGTAGAGGACCAGCAGGCCATCGCCCCGCCGCCACAGATGCCCAGCCTGCCGCGCTACCAGCAGCCACAGCAACCTTATCAGGACGAAAGCCGGCCTTCTTCCTATCAGGGGCCGCAAAACTGGCCGCCTGTGCAGCAGCCGGCCCCGGCCCCTGCACCGCAGCGCCAGCAGCGGGCTCCGGGTCCGGCCGCGGCACCATCCTATGCTCAGACGCCTGACGCGGGCATGCAGGACCCTTATGCTTCTAGTGCCGCGCCCGGGCGGGACATGAACGATTTCGAGCGTCGCTATGGCGTTCAAACACCGCGCCTTGGCGACAAACTTGGTCATGTTTACGCCGATGAGCAGCCGGTTCATCACGAGCAGGATTTTTCGTTCGATCCCCCCGAGCAACCTGAACAGCGTCTTCCAGAGCGCACCGCGCCGGTAGAAAAGCCAAGGCCGAACATGGCCATGCGCGAACTGATCACGTCGGCGCTCAACGCCAATCGTGTGGAACTGCACCTGCAGCCGATTGTGTCATTGCCGCAGCGCCAGGTGAAATTCTATGAAGCCTTCACCCGCTTGCGGGACAATGGCGGCAATCTGATTGAAGCTTCAGCCTTTGTTCCGGAAGCGGTGCTCTCCGGCCAGATCGCGCGGATCGACAATCTGCTGCTGTTCCGTTCCATACAGGTGGTTCGCAGGCTGACCTCGCGTAATCGCAACGCCATCCTGTTCTGCAATATCTCGTCGCAGTCGCTTGTCGACGAAACCTTCTTCCCGGGCTTCCTGGAATTCGTGAAGGCCAATCAGGATCTGGCGGATGTCCTGGTGTTCGAATTCTCCCAGAACGATGTCGCTCAGATGGGCGCAATGGAACTGGAGAGCCTGAGTTCGCTGTTTGAAGCCGGGTTCCGCTTCTCTGTCGATCAGATTGTCGACATGAAGATGGATTTCAATTCGCTGGCCGGCCGCGGGTTCAAATACGGCAAGCTGCACGCCGACTATCTCATCGGCCGCCGTGAGGCCAAGCATGGCCACATCCATCCGTCCGACTTTGGTGACCTCTTGCACCGCTATGGCATGCAGTTGATCACCGATCACGTTGAAACAGAGTCCCAGGTGCTGGAACTGCTGGACTATGACGTCAAGCTTGCCCAGGGCAACCTGTTCTCACCGCCGCGCCCGGTGCGGGCTGAAGTGCTCCAGGGCGCACCAGCGCCCGGCCCGAGACGGTCCGCTGCTGGCTGAACCACTCGCGGCTCGCGTTAGCTGAACCCAAACCTATCCAATAGATGACAACGCCTGCGCTCCGAGGCCGCTGCATTCTATCGTGAGCAGTCGCTTCAGGGAAAAGAGCAGGCTGCCCAGGGCTTTCCCGTCAGCCTTTCCGCGCCATCCTCACAGGGTTCGGTATTGCCTCTGGAATAGGGGATCGCAATGGTCCCTCGGAATTGTGCCTGATGCCGTGAACACCGCCGCAGGCCTTGCCCGGCAACGGATCTCGTGCCCGATTTGCGACCCGCAGCCTTGAAACCGAAAACGCCCCGGTCTGAGCCGGGGCGTTTGTCATTGAAGCATGTTGCAGGAGACGCGGTGTTATCCCTGCTTGGGGCCAACCGTCACCACGGTGGGGGACTTGTCCGCCAGAAGGCGTTTGGCAACCCTTTTGACGTCATCCAGCGTTACCGCGTCGATCTCGCTGTTGCGGCGGTCGAAATAGTCGATCCCCAGCCCGGCGTCCTGCAGCGCGACCAACTGACGGGCGATCTTTCCGGAGCTGTCGAAGCGCAAGGGATAAGAGCCGGTCAGATATTGTTTGGCAGACTGCAGTTCGTCTTCACTGGGCCCGGTGTCGGCCATCCGCTGGATCTGTTCCAGCATGATCTTCACCGTCTCATCCGCCCTGTCCGCCTTGGTTGCGGCGTTGCCGATCAGAAGACCCGTGTGCGCATAGGGTGAGAGTGAGGTTCCCGCGCCGTAGGAAAGTCCGCGTTTTTCACGCACTTCCTCGTACATCCACGAGGTGAAAGTCCCGCCGCCCAGGATATGGTTCATCACATAGGCAGCCTGATAATCCGGATCGTCTCGGGTCAGACCCGGCAGACCGAGCAGGATCGTGGTTTGCGGAACGGCCAGTTGCTGGTTCACCTCTGTCCCGAATTCCGGTTCGATATCGGCAATCTCGGTGAGTTGACCTTCCTCCGGCAGTGGGGCGAAAACCTTGTCCAGAACGCGGGAAAGGGTTTCAGCATCGATTGCGCCGACAACGCCGATGATCAGTCCCTTGCGGGCAAGAAGCTTGTTCTGCTGGCTTTCAAGATCATCCGAAGTCAGGCCGCCCAATGTCTCGGCGGTGCCGAGTGTCGGCCGGGCGTAGGGATGATCGCCGAACATCGTTTCGGCGAGGGACCTGCCGGCTATCGCGCTAGGATCGCTTTCATTGCGTCTTGCGCTTTGCGAAAGCTGGTCTTTCATTCGTTCAACCGGCGTATCGTCGAAACGGGGCTGGTTGACGGCCAGCGCCAGAAGGTCGCTTGCTTCTTCTAGGGTAGGCGTCAGAGTGCGCAAGCTGCCGTAGAACCGGTCTTTGCCGGTGTTGAAGCTGATGCTGACGGCCAGCTCTTCCAGTTTGGACTGAAAGGTCTCGGAATCCATGTCGCCCGCACCTTCGTCAAGCGTGGCGGCAAGCAGGCGTGTCAGGCCTTCCTTGCCGGCCGGGTCCTGTGCAGAGCCGCCATCAAATGAAAAGTTGAGCGCAATAATGGGCACGGTGTGGTCTTCCACCAGCCAGGCCGTGACGCCTTTCGGGCTGGTGACTTCCTGGATTTCGACGGCCTCCGCCAGCTTCATCATGCCAAGCAGGGCTACGAGCGACAGGGCGAATGCGGAAACGGGACCGCGCATTGCGAGGAAAGAGTGTGCCATGATCAGGACTTGTCCTTCATCTGGGGCGCATCGGTTAGGGCGGCGTCAGGCACGACCGGCGGTTCCATACGCAATTCGCCGGTCACCGGCATGCTGGCGAGATAGGTGCGTGCCGCATCAACAACGTCTTCAGGCGTGACGGCCTGCACCTGAGACGGCCAGGTCTGAACATCCTCGAGCGTTTGCCCGGTGGTCAGGGCGCCGCCAAACAGGCGTGCCAGACCGGACTGGCTGTCCTGGGCATAGATCGCGCTGGCGATCATACTGTTGCGGGCCCGTGCGACTTCATCTTCAGTGACGCCCGTTTCAATCAGCTTTTTCAGTTCGACCTCGATGAGGCGTTCCATGTCCTCCAGCGTGTAGCCCGGACGCGGCACGGCGTAGACGCCGAAGCGGCCATTGTCGAGGCTGTTGCCCTGATAGTAGGCCCCGGCGCTCAGGGCGGCTTCCTGATCGAGGACCAGCGCTTTATGCAGACGACTGGAGGGACCCTCGCCGAGAATATACGACAGGATGTCGAGCGCCTCGGGAGTACGGCCTTCGCCGGTGGTCTGGCTCGGCACAATCCAGGTCTGTGACAGGGATTCCTGACGCACGCGCGGGTCGGAAACGGCTATGCGTCTTTCGCCCGAAAGCGGCGGTTCGGCCGGGCGAATGCGTTCACCAGGTTCGGCGCGCCGGGCAACCTTCCCGTAGGTTTCCTCAGCCAGTTTGTGAACCGCATCCACATCCACATCGCCGGCGATCACCACCACTGCGTTGTTGGGCGTGTAGAAGCGATTGTAGAAGGCAATCGCAGCTTCCTTGTTGAGCGCTTCGATTTCGCTCTGCCAGCCGATGACGGGAGAACCGTAAGGGTGGTTGACGAACGTGATGGAATTGAGGGCTTCCTGCAGACGGGAACCAGGTTCGCTATCGACCCGCATGCGCCGTTCTTCCAGAACCACGTCCCGTTCCGGCGTCACCACGTCGTCGGTCAGCACAAGGTTTTCCATCCGGTCCGCTTCCAGCGCCATCATCAGCGGCAGGTGCTGCTTGGCAACCTTCTGGAAATAGGCAGTGTAATCCGTGCTGGTGAAGGCGTTTTCCTGGCCGCCGCGATCGGCAACCATTTTGGAGAATTCGCCATCGGGATGGTCATGCGTGCCCTTGAACATCAAATGTTCGAGAAAATGCGCGACGCCGGACTGGCCTTCCGGTTCATCGGCGGAGCCGGCCTTGTACCAGATCATGTGGGTGACCACCGGTGCACGGCGATCCGGGATAACCACCACCTGTAAGCCGTTGGCCAGCGTGAAGCTTTCAAGGTTCGGGGCAATCGTCAGATTTCCAGTGGCTGCCGGGGCGGAAAAGGCGGTTGCCGGAACCAGAGCCGTGCCACCGGCAAGCAGGAGCGCAGGCATAAGCACCAGGCCGATGGAACGCTTCAACCGCCGCACGGGGGAGGTCGCGGCGAGTTTTGAGGGGGATGGGTTCACATGCAACTCCCGTTCTTTGTCTTTCAGTCAGCATGCGCTTCAACAAGGGCAGGGAAAAGCGCAAGGCCGGACAATTTCAAGGTGGCCAACAAAAAAGACCTCCGGATCTACCTCCATATAGGAGGTGTGGTCCGGAGGTCCCGTTACATTTTTGTCATTTGACGCGTGAGCGAAGGTCCGCTCAACGATCGATCATTTACAGAAAGCCTGATCGCCTTCCAGGCAACGCGGATCGAGCGGCTTGGCACTGTATTCGTCGTAATTGGTCGGCTTGCCCTTTTTCTTCACGACTTCGGGCAATGGTGCATCTGGCGACGGCGTGCTGTAGCCGGTGGGCGGGTCGGTCAGATAGCGACGCGAAGACAGGCCGTTCTGTTCGATACCGGCCTGCTGGGACCGCAATTTCTGCAAGCGCTCCCATTCGGCTTTCTGCTCCGCACGGGTCAGCTTGCCACCTTCGGTAACTTCGTTGAAACGCCGCTCTGCTTCCAGGTCGCGGGTCTGGCCGGTCGCACCGGTAATCTTGAACCCGCGCGCCTGTTCCGGCGTCAGTTTATCGCTGTTCATGCTACCGGCCTTGCCGGAACTGGCATAAATTTCCTTCAGCTTGGTCAGCTCTTCGTTCTCGCGCTGATCAGGCCAGTTCTTATCGTTCACGCCGGCGACATTGGTCTCCGGCTCAGGCAGGCTTGTCGGCTCCGCGGGCATGGCAAGGGGCGCACGGGGTTTGTATTCGATCGGCTTTTCGTTCGGATCGACAGCGCCAAGGCCTTTCATGACCGAATTGACAAGGGCGACATCCGGTGCCTGGCTCGTGCCATCTGCCGCCTGGCACGCGGCCAAGCCGGCCAGAAGCACCAGCACTGCAGAATTCTTTACAAACCCAACTAACGTCCGCACTGCGCAGACCCCTCGATTTCTCATAAAAAACAGCCGGCAGCACTCCGCCCGCGATCAGTCTTAGCCCAGCCTAAACCACTATTTTACGGCTGAATTAGGACCAATTCGAAAACTGTCATACAGGAGAGCGACGACGCCCGCAACGATCCACACATCCGCCATGTTGAACACGTACCAGGAGAACGTGCCAACATGGAAATGGACGAAATCGACCACGGCGCCAAAGGCCAGTCTGTCGATGCCGTTGCCGATCGCTCCGCTGATGACAAGCGCCAGAGCGAGCGCCAACAGGCGCGACTGGCAACGCGCCGACCAGATCCACAGTCCAATGGTGACCGCAACCGTCAAGCCGGCCAGAAGCCAGCGCCCCAGTTCGGTGTTCTGCTGGAACAGGCCATAGGAAATGCCGCGGTTCCAGACCAGCACGAATTCCAGAAACGGCAGAAGATCAACCGGTCCGTTGTGGCGAAGATCGAAGCCGTAGAGAAGCCAGAGCTTGCTGATCTGGTCGATGGCAACGCCCATCAGCACGATCAGCAGCACGAAGCTGCTGAAACGGCCCCAGAGGAGGGGCCGTTTCGTATCTTTGGAAGATGTTTCCTGAGGTGTCATCGTGACCGGAAACCCTGCTGCTCAGCCCGCGGCATGGGCGGCGTCCCATTCACGCAGGGCAGCTGCATCGCGCAGGGTCACGTCCGGATAGTCCGGATCGGAGCCGACTTCCGGCAGCACCTTCCAGGAACGGGCGCATTTTGTGCCATCGGCAAGACCGGGCACAACGGCAACACCCTTGGTGTCGCTCAGCGTGAAAGCGCCTTCCGGTGCCGGCTCGCTGCTGAGCGTCAACTGGCTGGTGATGGCGATGTCTGCCATGTCCTTGCCCTGGATCGCGTCCATCAGCTCCGGGTCGGTTACATGCACGACCGGGTGAGCTTCCAGCGACGAACCGATCCGCTTCTCGCGGCGCTCGATTTCCAGCGCGCCGGTGATCACGCGGCGCACCGTCTTGATCTTCGCCCATTTGGCTGCCAACGCATCGTCGCGCCACTCGGCCGGAATGTCGGGAAACTGCTGCAGGTGAACGCAAGTGTCCTCGCCGTGCCGGGACGTCCAGCTCTCGTCCATGGTGAAAGGCATCATCGGTGCCAGCCAGGTGACCAGGCAATCGAACAGCTTGTCGATCACGAAGAGAGAGGCCTTGCGGCGCACGGAGGAGGCCGCGTCGCAATAAAGCGCATCCTTGCGGATGTCGAAATAGAAGGCCGAAAGTTCCACCGTCATGAACGTGAACAACTGGTGGAAGACCTTCTTGTAGTCGAACTCCCAGTAAGCTTCGCGGATCATCTTGTCGAGTTCGTACAGCCTGTGCAGCATCAGCCGCTCCAGCTCCGGCATATCGGACGCGGCAACTTCTTCGCCGGTGGCATGGGCAAGGGACCCCAGCATCCAGCGCAGCGTGTTGCGCAGCTTGCGGTAGCTGTCGACGCTGGTCTTGATGATCTCCGGCCCCAGGCGCTGGTCTTCCCAATAATCGGTGGAAGCCACCCACAGGCGCAGGATGTCGGCGCCATACTGCTTGATGACGTCCTGCGGGAACACCTGGTTGCCGAGGGACTTCGACATCTTGCGGCCGTCTTCGGCCATGGTGAAGCCGTGGGTCAGAACGGCGTCATAGGGCGCATGGCCGCGTGTGCCGCAGCTTTCCAGCAGCGAGGAATGAAACCAGCCGCGATGCTGGTCGGAGCCTTCCAGATAAAGGACGTAATCCTGGCCGCCATCGGTCTTGCGCTTGGGCGCAAGGTCTTCACGCTGTTCCAGCACGAAGGCATGGGTGGAACCACTGTCGAACCAGACATCCAGAATGTCCGTGACCATGTCCCACTCGTCGGCCTTGTAATCGTTGCCCAGGAAACGCTGCTTGGCGTCGTCCGCGAACCAGGCGTCGGCACCTTCCGATACAAAGGCATCGTAGATGCGTTTGTTGACGGTTTCGTCCTTCAGCACTTCCGCGCTGTCCTTGTGGATGAAGACGGTGATCGGAACACCCCAGGCGCGTTGGCGCGAGAGCACCCAGTCCGGCCGGTTTTCGATCATCGACCGCAGACGCTTCTGACCGGCACCCGGCACGAAGCGCGTCTCGTCGATGGCGGTGAGCGCGCGCGTGCGCAGCGTGTCGCCTTCGCCGGAAAGCTGCTTGTCCATATAGACGAACCATTGCGGCGTGTTGCGGAAGATCACCGGTTTCTTGGAGCGCCAGGAATGCGGATAGGAATGCTTCAACCGGCCGAGACCGATCAGGTTGCCGCTTTCCTTCAGCTTCTCGATAACGGCCTTGTTGGCCTTGCCCTTTTCGCCCTTGTGCGTGATGACCTCGCAACCTTCGAAGCCCGGGGCTTCCTTGGTGTAGAAGCCGTCATCGGCAACGGTGAACGGGATGGCGGTGTTGATGCCGCGCGCTTCCAGATCGGCCCGCTTGGTCATCCAGATTTCAAAGTCGTCCGTGCCGTGGCCCGGAGCGGTATGGACAAAGCCCGTACCCGCATCGTCGGTGACATGGTCTCCGTCCAGCAGCGGCACGTCGAAATCATATCCGCCGAGGTCGAGACCGGCCAGCGGATGGGCGCAGGTCAGCGTTTCCAGCTCGTCATTGCTGACGGCCCGTACCCGTGTGAAATCGGTGATGCGGGCATTCTTGAACACTTCGCCGGCAAGCGCATCGGCCAGGAGCAGCTTGTCGCCCTTCTGGACCCAGTTGTCGTCCGGCAGCCCGTCCTGCGTGACCTCGTAAAGGCTGTAGTCGATACGGGAGGAATAGCTTATGGCGCGGTTGCCCGGGATGGTCCAGGGGGTGGTCGTCCAGATGACGACGGCTGCGTCGAGCAGTTCCTCGACAGCGGCCTCATCGCGTCCACCAGCGCTTTCAATCGGGAATTTCACCCAGATCATGTCGGACTGGTAGTCCTGATACTCAATCTCGGCTTCGGCAAGTGCGGTCTTTTCAACAACCGACCACATCACCGGTTTGGAACCGCGATAAAGCTGGCCGGACGTGGCGAACTTCATCAGTTCCCGTGCGATGATGGCTTCACTCTCGAAGCGCATCGTCAGGTAAGGATTGTCCCAGTCGCCCTCGATGCCGAGGCGCTTGAATTCCTTGCGCTGCACGTCGATCCAGTGCTCGGCGAATTCCCGGCACTCACGGCGGAATTCGTTGATCGGCACCTCGTCCTTGTTCTTGCCCTTGGCGCGGTACTGTTCCTCGATCTTCCATTCGATCGGCAGGCCGTGGCAGTCCCAGCCCGGCACGTAGTTGCTCTCGTATCCGGTCATCTGCATGGACCGGGTGACGATGTCTTTCAGCGTCTTGTTGAGCGCGTGGCCGATGTGGATGTTGCCATTGGCATAGGGAGGCCCGTCATGCAGCACGAACTTCTTGCGGCCCTTGCCCTGTTCGCGCAGCTTTTTGTAGACGTCCATCTGTTCCCAGCGGGCCAGGATTTCCGGCTCCTTCTTGGGAAGTCCTGCACGCATCGGGAATTCGGTCTGCGGCAGGTTCAGCGTTTCGGAATAGTCGCGTTTATCTGTCTCGGTCATCGTCACGTCGATCCGGTCGTTCGGGCCCTGGGCCCGCGTCATTTGTCAGGATGATTGCCGTCCCGTTTTCGGGCAGCAACATGAAATCAGGAAGTCCCGGTCCCTGGCGCCGCATTGCCGCGTCAGCCGAAGGCCGGGCAAGTAATTCGCGTAATCGCGGTCGTCGGTCTGGCGACGACTATGAGAGCCGTGTGTTGCATGGCAAGGGACATAGCAGCACTTCGGCGATGAATAAAGATGTTCCGGCAAATCCTGTGTTGTTTGTCTGCGCTCTACCGGCAGGACTGTCTGAAATTGGCTTCAGGTAACCGAATATGAATGTCTTTGCGGCATGGATAGGCCCGGATTGGGACGGGTGAGCGACGGACAGACCGGCAAGATGGCCAATGAAGCGAAACAGATGGCGATGGGATCGCCGGAAGCGGTGGAACAGGCGAGCCTCTGGTCCCGCGGGGTCGTGACCGGCGACTGGCTGAGCTGGGACAGGATCGGCTTTGCCTGTCTGTGTTCGGCCATCGGTTTTACGCTCGGTCTCCTTTGGATGCTGGTCGTGCCCAACAGTTTCGGTGCGCCCAATGGCACATTGCTGATGGATTACCTGAGCTTCTGGCTCGCGGGGGGGCAGGCCCTCAACGGTACGCCGGAGGTGGCTTACAGTCCCGCCGCGTTTTCCGCGCTCCAGCAGCAGTTCACCGGATCGGATACCGTCTTCGGTTTCTTCTATCCGCCCACTTTCCAGATGCTGCAGATGCCACTCGCGCTTCTGCCCTACAAGATTGCGTTTGCGGCCTTTATCGGGATCACCACCGGGCTTCTGTGCCTGGCTTGCCGCCTGATTGCGGGCAACTGGTTGCTGGCTGCCTGTCTGATCCTCGTTCCCGCCTGCGCCAACAATGCCTTTCATGGGCAGAACGCGGCTCTCACAGCAGCGCTTTACGGTTTCTTTCTTGTCGGGATCGAACGGCGGCAGATGCTCTGGGCAGGTGTTGCGCTGGGGCTGCTGACCATCAAGCCGCAACTCGGCATCCTGATCCCGCTGGCCCTGGTTGCCAGTTTCAATTGGCGCACGTTCCTCAGTGCCTCGGTCACAACGCTGGTGTTTGCGGCTCTCAGCGTCGCGGTGCTTGGCTTTGGCGTCTGGCAGGCCTTCTGGGTGCAGGCACCGGTTGCCTCGGCCATGATGGAGCTGGGCGGCGTGGAATGGGTCAAGATGATTTCGGTCTATGGCGCGGGCAGGGTACTCGGGCTTGCCCACCTTCCGGCCATGATGCTTCAGGCCGCCTTTGCCCTTGCTGCTGCCCTCTGCGTGTGGCGCGTCTGGCGCCGGACGGAGGCTATGGCCGTGCGGGCCCCGGTCCTGGTCGGCGGCACCTTGCTGGTAACGCCCTTCGCCCTTTCCTATGACCTGACGCTGATCATCATTCCCTGCGCTTTCCTGATCCGCGAGGGGCTCAGAAACGGTTTTCTGCCCTACGAGAAAATCGCGCTGTTCATCGTCATCGGCCTGTCGGCTTCCACCAGCCCGTTTGCGATCTGGCTTGGCCTGCCGATTGCGCCCGTCCTGCCGGTAATTCTTGTCTGGCTGGGCCTGCGCAGGCTGCAATCGGTTGCCGCCGGTGCCGAACAAGGCGCACCCAAAGGTGCGGTTGCCCAGTCACTTTGACGCCATCTGTCTCAGCTTTCGCTCCCGGTGGGTGATGTAGAGCCCGCTCATGATGATGAGAGCAATCCCGAGCCAGGTCGGCCCGTCCGGGAAATTGGCAAAAACCAGATAGCCTAACAGGGTCGCACTGACGATCTCGATATATTGCAGCGGTGCCAGCAGGCTGGCGTTGCCGCGTTGAAACGCGGAAACGACGAGGCCGTGGCCGGCAAAGGAAATCAGACCGATCAACGCCAGCAGGCTGGACTGGGGCACATCCGGCATCACGAATTCCGTACCTTCGATGCCCGTCAGATTTCCGATCAGAAGCCCGATGCCGAGCAGCACCGAGCCGGACAGACCGGCGCTGAACTGGATGGTCAAGAGATCGTCGCGAACGGGGTAGAGCCTGTTAAGCAGCAGGTAGAAGGAAAACAGAACGGCGGTCACCACCGGCAGCAGGCTGAAAAGACCGACTTCGGCCAGTGTCGGCCGCAGCACGATGATGGCGCCCAACAGACCAACGAGAATGGCGCCAATCCGGCGCGGGCCAACCTGTTCCTTCAAGAGCACAGCCGCAAGGATGGTGAGCACCATCGGCTCGATGAAGAAGATTGAGATCGCGGTCGCTACCGACATGTATTTGACGGCGGTAAAGAAACACAGGGACGCGGTGCCCAGAAAGATACCGCGCAAATAGTTCACCACCGGCTGTTTGCCCCTGAGCTGAAGGAGCTGGCCGGTCAACAGTGCGATTGCGAGGCTGAACAGAAACTGGAAGAAGAAGCGGCCGAAGGTGATTTCAAGCGGCGGCAGGTCCGCTGACAGATATTTGGCGGTAATATCCATGACCGGCAGCAGCAGCATGGCCGACGTCATCAGAAAAATCGCCGTTAGCGGGTTCTGCTCGACGCCCTCTGTCTGTGAAGAACTGGATTGACGCTTCATCGTGCTGCAACCTCCGGAGCGTCTTCACCAAAGAAAACCGCACAAACTGGGATATCGCCGCCTATCCGACGATCAGACGACCGCATTGGACATCGGCTGGCAACAAGGAAAGGGCCGGACAAAGACCCAAGGGTATGGACCCTCGTGTTGAGTGCCGCAGCATCAATCTCCGGTCCGACTTCCTTGTGAAGTCGAACACCGCTCGGGGCAAGCCGGGAAAAGGCTGAACCGTCAGAATCGAGAAAATAATTGGCGGCGGTTCAGGCGGAAAGGTCGAGCAGCTTCATGTCGAGTTCGGACAGCGGCTGCAGCGATCCCAGTGCGGCGCGGGCTTCTTCGCTGTCCCTGTCCATCTGGGCGACCAAGGCCTCGACCGTATCGAACTTTTCCTCGCCGCGCAGATAGGATACCAGGTGAACACGCAGCGTCTTGCCGTAGAGATCGCCGGTAAAATCGAACAGGAACACTTCAAACAGAGCAGCGCCGTTGTCGAAGGTCGGGCGGCGGCCGTAACTGGCAACACCGTCATGCCAGGCGCCATCGACACGGACCTTGACCGCGTAGATGCCCTGTTTCAACGGGCAATCCTCGACCAGGCTCATATTGGCTGTCGGGTAGCCGAGGTCGCGGCCCCGCTTGTCCCCATGGCGCACGTCCGCGTCGAAGAACCAGCGGTAGCCCAAAAGGCCGTTCGCCTGCGCAACATCCCCCCGCGACAGGCTTTCGCGGATCCGGGTGGAGGAAATGATCTCGGCGCCTTCGTCGTCCTGCTGCTGCACGATTGTCACGCCGAAACCGTGATTGGCACCGGCAGAGCGCAGATAGTCAGGCGTGCCCTGTCGGGCTCGGCCGAAGTGGAAGTCATATCCGGTGACCGCATGGGAGATCCCGAGCGTATCGATCAGGATATCCTGAACGAAGGCGTTGGCCTCGATGCCCGCAAATTCCTTGGTGAACGGCAGGATAAGCGCGCCGTCGAGCCCGCACAGGCGCAGCAAGTCAAGTTTCTGCTGCGGCGGTGTCAGACGAAAGACGGGTTTGGACGGATTGAAGACCGTCCGCGGGTGCGGCTCGAAGCTCATGGCATAGACAGGATGATGTGTCCCGTGACCGAGGCCGAGAGCGGCCTCCAGAACAGCCCGGTGCCCCCTGTGAACGCCATCGAAGTTGCCAATGGCCACGATGCCGCCTTTCAGGGCCGCCGGAAAGGCATCCAGATTTTCGATAATCGGAAAGCTGGAAGGATCTTTGGAGCTCATGCGGCAAACTTTCGCGCAAGGATGACGGCAGAACGGACCGTGGTGCCGGCCAGTTTTGCAGGAACATGCCAGCAAACCCCGGAGAAGGTCCTGCCGACTTTGGCGTGGAACCTGCCGTCAAGCAAAGCAAAGGTCAAGATGGGTATGTGCTGAAGACCTGGGAGTTGACCTTCGCATGAAGACGAAATGGCATTTCCCATGTCCTTCGGAGTTGACCGGATTGGCCCTCTTCAGGGGTGCGAAAGCTTGAAAATGAGTCGCATTTCCTGTGCGTCCCCCTTGAGGACGACCAATCCACCTCAAACCAGTCAACCTTCGTTCATTGGTTCACACCCACGCCTTTGTGGACGCTGTCCGTTAAAGACCTGATTGGTCCTCGTCACGGCTTGGAACCTTCACCAGCGCTTCCCCCTCAAGGACGACGTTGCCTTCGACACTGCAGATACACGACAACCGGGCCCGATTACCTCGCTCCATCAGTTCCTCGACGGTAACCGTCACCTTGACGTCGTCGCCGATCCTGACCGGGGCCTTGAAGTTGAGCGTCTGCGAAAGATAGATCGCGCCGGGGCCGGGCAGCCGGGTTCCGAGCACGGCCGAAATCAGGCTGGCCGTATAGAGGCCATGGGCGATTCTCGTCTTGAAAGGCGTACGGGCCGCAAAATGTTCGGACAGATGAATAGGGTTTCGGTCGCCGGATACTTCCGCAAAGCCCACTACGTCCGAAGAACTGACGTGCTTTACAAGTTGTTCACTCATACCCACCGAAAGATCTTCGAAGCAGAGTTTTTGCAGTTCCAACATCACGGTTTCCGCCCTTTTTTTGCTTGATTGAGAGTAGGCGGACGCTAGGCGGTGCAAGGTTTTCTGGCAATTGTGCTTTGGGCGAAGAAAAAAAACGTCCGCTATTAACGGTCTTTTCAGGGGCGGCCCGTAGATTGTGTTGAGTGTGGGGAGGTGAGGACACAATAATGTGTCGCTCTCCTTCGAAGTCATAACGCGTTTCCACCGGCCCACGGCCAGGGGCCGCGCAAATTGACAGTATGGAGTAGACAATGGCCCTTGATCTTCAGATGCCGGTCCTCGTGGTCGATGACTACAAAACGATGATTCGCATCATTCGGAACCTGCTCAAGCAACTTGGTTTCGAAGACATCGACGATGCTGCGGACGGCACCGAAGCTTTGGAAAAAATGAAACAGCGCCGCTATGGCCTGGTGATTTCCGACTGGAATATGGAGCCGATGACTGGTTACGAACTGCTCAAGCAGGTTCGTGCCGACGGCAGCCTCAGCAAAACACCGTTCATCATGGTGACTGCTGAATCCAAGACGGAAAACGTGATCGCCGCCAAAAAGGCCGGCGTGAACAACTACATCGTGAAGCCCTTCAATGCTCAGACATTGAAAGGCAAGATCGAGGCAGTCTTCTCCGACTAATTTCTTGCACATGGCGGGGGACAAGCCCTGGGGCGCTCCCCCGCCAGTGCCGGACGGATGCACATGATCGGCGCGGTCTTGCTGGGCAGGCAGGCCGGGTTTGTTCTGGCGCACCCGAGAAGTAATAGCGGTTCCTTAGTACTTCGGTTCTGCGCTTCGGAGGATGCTCCCAATTGGAAAGGCTCGACCTAGTGGCTAGCATGAAACAAGAAAACATTGCCCGAGTCATAGACTTCCTTGAGGAAAACAAGAACAGGGAAGGCGAAGTTTCTCTGACAGACGTAATGCATCTTGCAGAGGTCATGTCAGGTTCGATGCATGATTTCCTGTCGACGGTCCAACCGGCCATCACCGAGGAACTGACTACGATTGCCAGAGAAATCAGGCGCATGAAGGATGAAATATCCCAATTGCGTGCCAATGACATGACAGGCAGCAAGATCCCGGACGCCGGACGGGAACTGGATGCCATTGTGGAGGCGACTGAAAAAGCCACCAACACAATCATGGAAGCGGCTGAAGACATCATGGGGGCTGATGCCAGCGACCACGATGCCTACCAGGAACTGGTCAGCAACAAGATGATCAGCATCTTCGAGGCCTGCACCTTCCAGGACATTACCGGCCAGAGAATTTCCAAGGTGGTTGAAACGCTGCGATACATCGACGAGCGCGTCACCTCCTTCATCGAGCAACTGCGCATTCCGGAAGATCTGGATGCGAACGTGGTCGAATCCGAGGCGGAGCGTCGCAAGCGCGAACTGATCCTTCACGGTCCGCAGCATTCCGGCGAAGGCGTGTCGCAGGACGACATCGATGCCCTGCTGGGCGGCGCCCAGGCGGATATCGACAAGCTGTTCGACTGATCAGACATCGCAGCTCAAGCTTTGAAAGGCTCCCGTTTCGGGAGCCTTTTTGCTATCTGAAGCGCTTTTCGTTTGGTGCCGAGCGGCATGCGATTTCTCACCTACCCGGTTTCTCGCTCACCCGAGCGCTCACCTTGGCTCTTGGCCCGATTGGCCAAAACGTCCGAATGCTTGCAGGCTGTCAGGCGTGTCCAGTCCGGGAAGATGGTCGGCGGATCACCACCAGAGGCGCGGCAAGGCAGCGCGTGCGCGCAGGCCTTCTTCAGCAAGGCGGCGACGAATCAGGTGTTCGTCCGGGGCATCGCTGGGGCCGAAGTCGGAGGCATGAATGCCGGCGGTGATGAACAGCACGTCGAGATCCTGTGACACTGCGCCACGGATGTCGGTCGGCAGACCGTCGCCAATGGCCAGAACATCTTCCTTGGCAACCTCTTCACCGGCAAGCTTTGCAAGACGCTGCATCGCCGCATCGTAGATCGGCGCATGCGGCTTGCCGAGAATCGACACTTCGCCACCCAGATCTTCATAAAGGCGAGCGAGGGCACCTGCGCACCAGATCAGGCGATCGCCGCGTTCCACCACGATGTCGGGGTTGGCGCAGATCATCGGCAGGCCACGGTCGGCCAGCTTCTGCAGACGCTCGCGATAATCGTCCGGGGTTTCGACCTCATCGTTTTCCAGACCGGTGCAGCTGATGCCTTCCGCTTCCGCGTCATTCATCGTGAAGGTGGCTTCAAGTCCGTGATACAGCGGCTGGTCCCGGTTCGGGCCGATGTGCAGAAGGGTCTTCGTTCCCTGAGCCACCAGAACGTCCCGGGTCACGTCGCCGGAGGTGACGATGTCGTCATAGGTGCCGTCCGGCACGCCGAGGCCTGCCAGCATCTCGCCGACCTGTTTGGCCGGGCGTGGCGCATTGGTGATCAGCACCACCTTGCCGCCCGCTTCCTCGCGGAAGGCCCTCAGGGCTTTGTGCGCTTCTTCAAAAGCCGATACACCATTGTGCAGCACGCCCCAGACATCGCACAGGATGCCCTTGTAGGACGGGGCGAGGGTGCGGAGCCCCTCAACAAGAAGCGGTGCAGAAACTGTCATGGCGGGTCACTCGGATCTGGGTAGGTCTGATAAGCTTTGCTCAAGAATCGACGCAAACTCGGCGCGGACCATATAGGAACATGACACAGTGCGAAACCGAGTAGAGGGAGTTTCATGAAGGTCAGGCAACTTGGCGAACAGGTGATCAACCAGATTGCAGCCGGCGAGGTGATCGAACGACCCGCCAGCGTCATCAAGGAGTTGGTTGAAAACGCTGTCGATGCCGGGGCGAAACAGGTGGAGATCGTCACGGCGGCCGGTGGCAAGACCCTCATGCGTGTCGCCGATGACGGCGACGGCATGCGCCGGGAAGATCTGCAGCTTGCCATCCGTCGTCACTGCACTTCCAAGATTTCCGATGACGACCTGTTCGATATCCGTACGCTCGGGTTTCGCGGTGAAGCGCTGCCGTCCATCGGCTCCGTCGCCCGACTGGCGATCCAGACCCGCCACAAGGACGAGGACCATGCCTGGGCCATCGCCGTCGAAGGCGGGCGGGAACAGCCGCTTGTGCCGGCGGCCCGTACCAAAGGTACGCAGGTCGAGGTGCGCGATCTCTTCTTCGCGACACCCGCCCGATTGAAATTCCTGAAATCCGACCGCGCCGAAGCGGCCGCCATCACGGAAATCGTCAAGCGGATCGCGCTTGCCTATCCGGAAATCGGCTTTTCCCTCGGCGGTGCCGACCGGCAGTCCCAGAGCTGGCCTGCCGCGCGCGGCGGCGAACCGCATCTGGCGCGGATTGCGCAAATCCTTGGCCAGGACTTTGTCGACAATGCCATGGAAATCGACGCCGGCCGGGAAGGGGTCCGCCTCACCGGCTTTGCAGGCCTGCCGACACACCATCGTGGCAATGCCCAGCACCAGTTCTTTTTCGTCAATGGCCGCCCGGTGAAGGACAAGCTGCTGCTGTCCGGTTTGCGCGGTGCCTATGCGGACGTCCTTGCCCGCGACCGGCATCCGGTCGTGGTTTTGTTCATCGAACTCGACCCGGCGCTGGTGGATGTCAACGTGCATCCGGCCAAGGCCGACGTGCGCTTTCGTGACAGCCAGCTTGTGCGCGGACTTCTGGTGGGGGCCATCAAGCATGCGCTGGTTCAGTCCGGCCACCGGTCATCGACATCCAATGCGGCTGTTGCACTGGATGCCATCAGGGCGCAATCGGCCGGGTTCGCGCAACCGGGCTATACGCCGTCAGCTCCGGCTGGTACCGGAGGCTACAGCGGCGGTTCCTTTGCCCGAACCTCTGCGGCGCCTCACTGGGCACCGGAAGCTTTTCGCCCGCTCCAGATGGACGAAGCCCCGGCAACAGGCTTTGCCGAAGCACCGCAGCCGGCCTTCGAACGGCAGAACGGTTTTGCCGACTTTGCCGCGCCATCTGCCGATGCCCGCGCGAATGACGTTCCGGTCGAGACTGAAAAGACCCGCCTGCCGCTGGGCGCCGCCCGAGCGCAGGTTCACGAGACCTACATCATCGCCCAGACCGAGGACGGCGTCGTCATCGTTGACCAGCACGCTGCGCACGAGCGGCTCGTCTACGAACGATTGAAGGAAGCACTGGCAAAGAAGGACGTGGCTCGCCAGATCCTGCTGATTCCCGAGATCGTCGAGCTTCCGGAAGAAGACGCCATCCGGCTTGCCGATCGCGCAGAAGATCTTGAAAAGGTCGGACTGTCGCTGGAGGCCTTCGGTCCAGGCGCCATAGCCGTGCGCGAAACACCGGCAATCCTGGGTGACATGGACATCCAGGGCATGGTCCGCAATCTGGCCGACGAACTTGCCGAATGGGATACGGCCGAAGGCCTAAAGGAAAAGCTGGACCATGTTGCCGCGACGATGGCCTGCCACGGTTCCGTGCGGGCGGGCAGGCGCATGCGCCCGGAAGAAATGGATGCACTGTTGCGCGATATGGAAGCGACGCCGCTCTCCGGCCAGTGCAATCACGGCCGGCCAACCTGGGTGGAGCTGAAACTCGGCGATATCGAAAAGCTGTTCGGCCGCAAATAACCCGGCACCCTGATCGGCCTTCCGTTGCGGTGCGTAGACACCGCAGCGATGGGAGACAGTCATATGACGGAAACCAGCTCAGGTGGCGCGGGCGAGGCGATGAACAAGACCGGCAGGCCAGGGCGCTTGCTTTGGAAGGCCCTGTTGCGCGTGGCCGTCATTGTCGGCATCGCCTACGCCATGGCTGCCGGTTACATGTATTTCAATCAGCGCAGTTTCATCTTCATTCCAAGCGGTGAATTGAGCACGCCGGAGGAAAAAGGGCTTTCGGGTGTTTCCGTCGAAACGGTTTCCATGTCCGATGGCACCAACGTGACTGTCTGGCGTGCGGAACCTTCTGCCAGGGGCGCTCCGACGGTGCTCTATTTTCAGGGCAATTCAGCCAATGTGTCTTCCCGCTGGAAGCGCTTCAAACAAATTCTGGACAGTGGCTTCGGCCTTTATGCGTCAAGTTACCGGGGCTATCCCGGCAGCGAAGGCAGTCCATCGGAACAGGCGCTGATTTCGGACGGGCTGGAACATTTCGACCGGCTGGCGGAATCGGGAACGCCGCTTATCATCCACGGAGAAAGCCTTGGCTCGGGTGTTGCAGCGGCGGTTGCCGCAGAACGTCCGCAAACAGATCTCGTAGTGTTGGAAGCGCCCTATACGGCGCTGATCGACATGGCCACGAAGCGCTATCCCTGGTTGCCCGTCGGGCTCCTGATGAAGGACCCGATGCCGACGCGGGACCGCATCGGAAGGATTGCCGCCCCGGTTCTGATCGTGCACGGAACGGAAGACAGTCTCATTCCGGTGGAGCACGGCAGGCGTCTTTTTGAATTCGCGAACAACCCGAAGCAGCTTGTGATCGTCGAAGGTGGCGGTCACAGCACTCTGTGGTCAAACGGACTTTGGAACACCGTTCTTTCTGCCTGGGCACAGCGGCAGGAATGAAGGCGCCTGATATGGAAGTGCCAGAGCTCTAAAAGCAGAAAACCCCGGGTAAGGACCCGGGGTTTTTGTTTGTCTGATTGCCGGCTTTTTAAAACGTGCGTTGCAGACGGAACGTGCCGTAAAGCTCGTAAGTGTCGTCGATGCCGGAGGAGCGGCTGTAGTCGAGGTCGCGATACTGGAGTTCCGGCCCCATCAGGAAGCCGGAGACAGGTTCCCAGACCACGTTGGCAGTCGCGTCCCACTGGGTGAAGTCATAGGCGCTGGTGCCGCCGTCGACATCATGATAGCCGCCTTCGACATTCACCTGGACGGTATCGGTCACGCCGAGCGTCACACCGCCGAAGATGTTCAGCGTCCTGGTGGTCTCGGTGCTGCTGCCGTTCCACACCGCGTCGGTGATGCGGCTGTTCCAGCCCGTGGACCCGAAGCCGCTGGCGCCATCGGTATAGACCGCCTGCAGGGAAACGGCACCGCCCTTGGCAAAGCCGCCGAAGTTGACGGTTACGCCAGCGCCCGCAGCCCAGCCGAGTTCATCTTCGGTCCGGCCAGCAAGGCCGTTGTATGTGGCGTTCGGATAAACCTGGTGCAGGGCACCCATGATCTGCGCCTGGCCCCAGCCCTGGTTCACGCCGAGAGCCGCGACGAAGTCGGGTGCGCGGGTGCCGCCATAGGTCTGGTTGGTGCCGTTGATTGCAATGTTCTGTTCGCGGCCCGACCGGTCTTCCAGTGCAAGCGTTGCATTGAAGCCGTTGCCGAATGCCATGGTGTACGCGATCTGGTCGACCTTGCGGTCGGAATAGCTTTCGATCTGGGCGTTGAAGGCATAACCGGTGAAGAAGTCGAAATTCGACCCGTTGCGGCCGGCCAGCAAGCCGCCCCACTGGATATACGCCTTGTCCAGCGTGGCTGCGTTCGAGCCGTTGGTCAGCGTGATGTAGGATTCGATATAGGCGCGCAGGGTGCCGAATTCGGTGGCTGTGCGTGCATCAAGGTAGAGATAGCCGCGTGAGCGCCACTGGTAGCCGTCGGTGTCCCGGTCGCCCCAGGTATTTTCCGCCTTGCCGAAGTTGCGGACGCGGAACTCGGTCCGCACACGGCTCCCGACGCGCAGGCACGTTTCGGTGCCGGGAATATAGTAGAAGCGAGCGCCATAAGCGTCACAGATCCGGACGTAATCGACAGGTTCCGGAGCCACCGGCAGGTCCGCGGAAAGGGCCGGGCTTGCAGCCAGAAAAAGTCCGGCGATTGCTCCGAGAACAGTATTTCGAGTCATGTGATGCTCCGATGAAGTGCGCAAATGCCCTGCGAACAGTATGCTGTTCCTAGAAGAAACTTTCAGCTTCGCGAAGTAACGAAACCCGCCTCTGTGCGTGTTTGGTGGTCGCTGTTGCTATTGGGCAACGTGCAATCCGGTCAATCTGCACGAGAAACGAGCTATGGGGCCACGCCCTGGCGTTTCGCCTGGAAGAAGGCTTTCAGCAGCGCGGCTGCCCGCGTCTCGCCGATGCCGGAATAAACGTCCGGTGCATGATGGCAGGTAGGCTGGCAAAAGAATCGGGTGCCGTGATCGACAGCTCCGCCCTTTTCATCACCTGCGCCGTAATAAAGCCGGCGGATCCGCGCAAAGGAAATCGCCCCCGCGCACATGGGGCAGGGTTCGAGCGTCACATAAAGATCGCAGTCCGGCAGGCGTTGAGAGCCCGCCAATGCACACGCGGTGCGGATCACGAGCACTTCCGCGTGGGCGGTCGGATCGTTCAACTCAAGTGTCCGGTTCCCGTCCCGGGCAATCACGTGTCCACCGCGAACCAGCACGGCACCGACAGGCACTTCCCCACGATCCGCCGCCTTACCGGCTTCTTCAAGCGCGAGATCCATGAAAGATGTCTGATTGGTGAAAGCTGTGGGCATCGGGCTGGATGGGTTGGAGCGCAGGAGTGCAGACAGCCTTGATCTGAAGGCCTCCGATAGGTCCTGTTTACCCGCAAATGCCGTGGCCGTCAGCCCCGACGATGGCCTTTGCAGGCGGCAAAAGGCTCCGTCATGCGTGCGGAACACGGCGCCTCTGCGGTTTATGCAGAAAACAAGCGATTCCCGAAAGGCTCAAGCTCTGCTATGACGCGCGCATGACGACAAGAAAATTCTCTTCCGAGCGCCCGGGTCCCGCAAAAGGCCGGGGACGCGACAAGCGTGCACCGGAAAAACGCCGGGCTGCACCGAACGACAAATCGAAAGCCGGCCCCAAGAAGGGCGGCTTCGAAAAACGGGCGCCGAAACCGGCGACTGCACCGCTGGCAGGCGAAGCCAATGACCGGGGCGAGCGCATTGCCAAGGTGATGGCGCGTGTCGGCCTGTGTTCCCGCCGCGAAGCGGAAGTATGGATCGAAAACGGCCGGGTTGAGCTCAACGGCAAACTGTTGACCACGCCCGCCGTCACGGTCACACCCAACGACAAGGTAGTGGTTGACGGCGAACCGCTGCCGATGCGTGAGCGCACGCGGCTCTGGCTCTACCACAAGCCGCGCGGTCTGGTGACCACCAACAAGGATCCGGAAGGCCGTCCGACCGTGTTCGAACGCCTGCCCGATGATCTGCCGCGTGTCCTGACCGTGGGCCGGCTCGACATCAACACTGAAGGCTTGCTGCTCCTGACCAACGATGGCGGACTGGCGCGCGTTCTGGAATTGCCGGCCACCGGCTGGTTGCGCCGTTACCGCGTACGCGCCTTCGGCAAGGTGACCCAGCCGGATCTCGACACTCTGAAGGACGGCATTGCGATTGAGGGCGTGCTCTACGGCGCCATCGAGGCAACGCTCGACAAGGAGCAGGGCAACAACGTCTGGATGACGGTGGGGCTGCGCGAAGGCAAGAACCGTGAGGTCAAACGGGTTCTGGAGCATCTGGGCCTTGCCGTGAACCGGCTGATCCGTTTGTCCTATGGCCCCTTCCAGTTGATGGATCTGCCGGAAGGTGACGTCCGCGAAATTCGTGGCCGCGTTCTGCGTGACCAGTTGGGCGATGCCTTGGCCGAGGAAGCCGGCGCCGATTTCGACGCTCCGATCTTTCATGCTCCCAAGCCTGAAGCCGAAAAGAAGCCCGCAGGCGCAAAGCGCGGCGGCGGCAGGGAAGGCGGTGGCCGGGATGGCGGCCGTGACCGTGGCGCCCGAGATGGTGGCAACCGAGACGGAGCTGGCCGAGACGGTGGTGGCCGGGAGGGTGGCCGACGCGAGGCCAGCCAGGGCCGCTGGATGACGGCGCGCGAAGGCCGCAGCGAAACCGACCGCAAGCGGGCAGCCAAGAACGAACGCAACGAACAGCGGGAAGATCGCAAGAAGGCATCCGGCCAGGGACCGCGAAAGAATTCCGGACCGCGCCAGGAAAAAGTAAAAGTCTCGCCGCGTTCCCGTTTCCGCCTGACCTCCGAGCCGAAACCGCGCAAGGATTTCAGTGAAGATCGGTTTTCCCCGCCCCCGCGCCGCATCTGGGGTGAGGAAGGCAAGGTGGAAGACAAGCAGCAGGAAAGCCGGTCCAACCGTGACAAGGACGACCGGCGCGGACCTCCCAAGGGTGGCCGTCCGCCGAGGCGCGGAGACCGGTCTTGAGAATAGTTGCCGGGCGTTTCAAGGGAACGGCCCTTGCCGCGCCGAAATCGCACGACACCCGCCCGACCAGTGACCGGCTTCGGGAAACCATTTTCAACATCCTGGCACATGGCCTGGATGTTGATCTTGAGGGCGCAAGAGTTCTGGATCTTTTTGCCGGAACCGGCGCGCTGGGCTTTGAAGCGATCAGTCGGGGCGCGCGTCACTGTACCTTCATCGAAGAGGGGACAGAGGCACGCGGCATCATTCGCCGGAACATGGAAGCTCTCGGCCTCAATGGTGCCGCCAAGATCTTTCGGCGCGATGCCACACGGCTCGGCAGCGCCGGCACTATTGAACCTTTCGACCTGGTTTTCGCCGATCCGCCTTACGACAGGAAACTGGGCGAAAAAGCCCTGGACTCTGCCGCAGGGGGAGGCTGGCTGAAGCCAGGGGGCTTGTGTGTCCTGGAAGAAAGGTCTTCGGCCCAGGTCGACATTCCGGAAGGCTTTGAAGAACTCGACCGCCGCCAGGCGGGCGACAGCCAGGTCCTGTTCCTCAGGTTTGAAGCCTGAAGCCTGAAGCCTGAAGCCTCTTTCGGTCTGCTATCAGAGCTTTTGTCTGGTGTCCGAATGCCTTCAGGAGGCTATCTGGCGCGTCAAGAACCACCCGGCATCATGATGTAGGCGGTTTTCCGTGTGGGCAGGCTGGACCGGCTGACAATCAGCGCGGGCGTTTTCGCTCGCACGATGTCGTACCCTGCCTCCTCGGCACGGCCGACGAAAGCCTGCAAGGCGCCGTGGAAATGAAAATGCATCGGGATGACTACTGCAGGACCGATGCTTTCCAGCACGTCCATCAGGCTTTCCAGCCGGAGTGTCGACGAATTGTCGATTGCCGCAAACACGATGTCGATCTGGCCAAGGCGTATCAGATCTTCCTGTGTCAGCCGATGATGCAGGTGGCCCAGATGGGCAATGCACATGTCGGCGACCTCGAAGATGAAAATCGAGTTGCCGAGCCGGCGCTCCGCACCGTCCCAGCCGCGGATGTTGGTCTGAATGTTGCGGATGCGGACATCGCCAACCCGCACATCATGATCCAGCGGTCCGCCCTTCGGGTCCCAGCCGTAAAGCAGATGCTCGATGTTCGGGTCCGGGCTGACGGAGTAATGCGTGCTGTGGGCGCCGTTCATCGTTGCAACATCGGGTGGCAGCAGCGGACGGACGCTGTCGTTGTAATCGGTCGCGATCCGCACGCCCTTGGGCGTTTCGAGTTCGAATGTGGAGTGGCCGATATAGCGGATCTGTACTTCGTTGGCCTGCAACGACGCGCGCCATATCCGAACTTCATCCGGCCCCGGTGCTCTGAACGGCGCTTCGGCGACCAGTTGGCAGATCGCGAAGGCCTGCCCGGTCAGCATCGCTGAAATCAGTATCCCGAGCAGCAGGGGAACAATTCGCAAGAGCCCGCCCGCCTTCTGTCGCCGCCCGTGAAATGGGAAACTGAATATCGCCATGTCGAACCATCCCGAGAACCACACCTGTTGCAAATAGTAGGGGGCGGACCGGCAACGGCAAGACGTCACCACGGCCTTGAGGGCCGTTTGCCCGAAACTTGCGACGTTTTGAAAGGCGATGCCAAAAGAAAAGGCAACCGGCCCGCGCTGATAGCTGCAAGGGCGGTTGCCTAAGGTGGGGGCGGGTGGGAGGAAGAACCAGCCCCGGAATGGACTTTCAAACCACGTACAGACTGACCGGTGGCTTTCCGGACTTCGCAGTCCGGCTGATCGCATCGCCCTCGGTCGAGACGCTGCTTGCCTGCCGGTGGATCAGGTCGCCTGCATGCCCGGCCTCCATGACAAGAGCCTGCTGGCTGCAGAGGGACGCCAGTGACAGGCCCAGCCGGCGGAAGTGGGCCCGGCGGTAGCAGTAGACGGCAAGCGCAGCACGCTGCTGTTCCGGCAGTTGTTGCCCAACATCCGTTACAGCGTTCAACGTTGCGTCCAGTAAGCGTTTCAGCAAATCGTCCGATACCGGACAGGCTTCCAAATCTGTTGATCCTGATGGCCGCATTGACCCTCTCCTAATAGATTAAGAAAAGTATTTAGGAGTAAGATTAATGATGTGTTAAAGGCAAAGATTGTTTCAATAAAAAGGGATAATACGTATTTATCAGTGGTTGTTGCTATCAAGTAACTGCCATTGTTTCTTTTATCAGTTTCTCCAGTTGTTCCCTTGTAACTGTACGCAAGGACTCTGCCTTATCCAGAATGCTTTCCGCTTTCATGAAGTCCAGCACACGGACTGAGTCATGAGGCGGGCTGACCAGGATATCCGGTTGATCTGACTTAAGTTTTTGCTTCGTGATGGTTTGCATGAGAATCTGGGAGGACCCAAACAGGGAGTCCAGCATGCTGATGTCGTCCTTGTTTTCTCGTGGAACCGGCGCCCCAACGACATCAACGGCAATCACGATATCGCAATTCGCCCTGAGACCGTCAAAAGGCAGTGGATTGACAACACCACCGTCGATCAGAAACCGGTCGTCATAGCGCACAGGTCTGAAAACAGCGGGAATCGCGATCGAGGCTGCCAGAGCGGGCAACAACGGACCGCTTTCGAAATCGACTTCTTCGCAGCGGTAGAAATCCGTCGCAAGCATGCGCAGCGGGATTTCCAGATCCTCGAAAGTTTCGGACAGATAGTCGGAAACAAACACTTCCAGCACCCGCAACGGGTCAAACTGCACCGGGCCGCCCCGGAACATGTCAGCGAGCTTGCGGGGTCTCAGCTGCCAGAGGCGCGACAAAACGCTGTTGCGATCCGCGAAGATCTCCAGCGCGATGTCTCGTATTTCCTGGCCACTGCGGCCGCTGGCATAGGCGGCGCCCATCAGCGCGCCGATTGACGTGCCGTTGATCCGCACTGGCTTTATGCCCAGGTCGTCAAGCGCTTCCAGAACGGGGATGTGAGCAAGGCCACGTGCGCCGCCGCCGCCAAGGGCCAGGCCGATTTTGGGAGAAGAGGTGGAGAGCATGTTCCGGATCCGGCAGTGAGTGTTTCAGGTACTGCACATGGGTGTTGCAACGCAACTTTCCAACCTTATGGCCGTCGGCAAAGTTCATTCCGTCGCGAAACAGCCACGCGGTGCCAGGCACTATCAGATCACGAAATACAGGTCATCCGTGGCTTCCGACATCCAGTCCGTCGCCTGCTGGAACGGCATTGGCCGGGCGATCAGGAAACCCTGGATCGAAAAATCGCCCATCATCCTCAAACGGTCGTATTGGGCATCGGTCTCCACGCCTTCACAGACGATACCGATATCCAGCGATCTGGCCAGGTGGATGAGCTGGTTGACGATCACTTCCTTTTTCGAGTCCTGCAGCATCTGGCGGGTGAAGGAGCGGTCGATCTTGAGCCCGTTGATCGGCAGATCGGAGACATGGGAAAGCGATGCATACCCGGTTCCGAAGTCGTCGAGCTCGATATGGACACCGAGTTCGAAAAGTTCCCGCAGCGCCGCCAGGTGTCCGGAACGGTTGTCGTTCAAGAACACCGATTCAAGCACCTCGGCGGTGATCCGGTCCGGTCCGATGTTGTGTTTTTCCATACCGGCCTTGAAGTGCTCGAGCAGCAGTCCGGACGAGAGATGCGAGGGCGAGACGTTCACGGATATGCGGCCGAAGTCGATCCCCCGGTCGATCCAGCTTCGGGCGGCGGCAAAGGCCTTGTCGATGACAATCTCGCCCAGGATCGGAGCCAGCCCGGATTTTTCCACCACAGGCAGGAAGTCCCCGGGGGAGACGGTGCCGCGCTCGGGATGCTGCCAGCGCACAAGCGCCTCGACGCCTGTGACGGCCTGGGTGCGCAGATTGACCTGCGGCTGGAACTCGAGGAAGAACTGATCGTTCTTGACCGCGTCCCTCAGTTCCAGTTCGATCTGCGCTTCCGTTTCGCTGTCGGTGCGCATGTCCGGCCGGAAGAATGTATAGCGATCCTTGCCGTTTTCCTTGGACTGATAAAGGGCAAGGTCCGCATTGACCAGAAGCGTGTCGAAGTCGTGGCCATCGTCCGGGCAGAGTGCCAGCCCCATGCTGACAGTCGGCCAGAACCTGCTGCCGTTGAATTCCATCGGCATCCGCATGATGCGGCGAGCCCGTTCGAAGAGCTCGTTCGGGTCCGACGTGCCCTGTTCCGCCAGGATGACGAACTCGTCTCCGCCCCAGCGATAGGCTGTGCCCAGCCCCCGGCAGACTTCGCGAAGCCGGCGCCCGGTTTCTTCCAGACATTGATCGCCCGCAAGATGACCGAGCGTATCGTTGACCCGCTTGAACCCGTCCATGTCGACATGAATCAGGAAGGCCGGCTTTTCACGACGAGCAAAGCGTTCCTTCGCATCGCGCTGGCAGCCGGCGCGGTTGGACAGTTTCGTCAGGGGATCGAAATAGGCGAGACGTTCGGCCCGTATCTTGGCGTCACGGGTTTCGTTTTCCCGCTGCACCCGTTCCGACACGTCATTGGCAATCGCCACAAGCAGATCACGGTCCTGGTCCCGGAGAACCTGCACCTTGAGGTCGACCGGATACTCGCTGCCATCCTTGCGCCGGTGAACGCTTTCGACCGACAGATTGTCTTTGTGGCCCTTCAGCAGACGTGCGACATGCAGGCGGACCGTGTCCTGATCGTAAACGGGATCGATATCACCGATTTTCTGGAGCTTGAGCTCTTCCAGAGTGTAGCCGAGGTTGGTAAGGGCGCAGCGGTTGGCATATTCGATCTGCAGCGTTGACGAGTCCAGAATGTAGATCTCGTTGAGCGAAGACTCCAGAATATGTGCCAGCAGATGGTTCTTGCGCTCGGCCAGACAGCGATCTGTGATGTCGTGAATGGTGCCGATCAGCTTGGCAGCCTTGCCACCAGGGCCTGAAAAAACGTAACCGAGAACGTGCACATACTGGGTACTGCCGTCGTCATGCACCATGGAGTGTTCGATGTCGAATTCACCGCAGGTCTTCAGGGCGGTCGTGACTGTGTCCAGGGTTGTCTGTCGTTCCGCTTCGGGAATGCGGGAAAACACAAAGCGCTGGATTTCGTTAGCCGGAAGGCCCGGCGGAATCTTCATGACCCGATAGAATTCCTCGGATCCCAGAATTTCGTTTGCCGTGATGTCCAGTTCCCAACTGCCAACATGGGCGATCCGCTGCGCTTCGATAAGCTGCTGCGAGCTGCTTTCCAGCTTGCGGGTATTCTCCTGAACCTCTGCCTCAAGACGGGAACGTGTCAGTTGGACGGAAGACTGAAGACGGGACAGCAGGCGGAATACCACGGTCCAGGCAAGCAGTGCCAGGCCGACACCCGCCATCAGCGACAGCGAGGTCCCCTTGGCAAATGCCCAGATGTTGTTGGTGATGTCCTTCACCAGCAGAAGTTTCACGTCATGGTTCGGACTGACGATCGTAATCGGCAGGTCTCGAACCATGAAGACCTTGCTGTCCTGAAGCGTGAAACTGCTGAAGCCGTCGAAATGACCGTGGGACGTGACTTTGTCGAAGTCGAAGCCGGTCGGCGCCAGATCGCCTAGAACCTTGTAGTGAACGGCGCTGGTGTCATCGGCATCGAGGACCTCGAAAGCCTTGACGATCTGTGCATTCACCGCGGAGCTGGCCAGCGCCAGCGATTGTTCGATGTTGATCGCAAGCTTCAGATATCCGATCCGGGTACCGTCGACGTGCCATGGTTTGAACACACTGACGACAAATTCGTTATCCGGGCCGAGTTCGATTGCATCGACATCCCGGAACCTTCTGGAGTTCAACTCGGTTTCAAAAGTGCCGGCGTTCCGGACTGTGGAAACGTTGCTCTGAGCGCGATAGATGATCTCCTGGTTGGCGGAGAAAATGGTCAACTCCGCTATGTGGAGATCTGCTGCCTTCCCGGCAAAAACCCTGTCGGCAACGGCCTTGATGTTGGCCGCATCTCTCTTGCGAATGGCGGTCTGCAAGTCGGTGTCGGCGCTGACAACGCTGACTGCCTGATCCAGCGCTTGCTCCCCCAGCGACCGTTGGTGCATCAGCAGCCGCTTGGTGGTGCGCACGATCAGATCCTGTGGTTCGCTCAGCGTGCGATATTCCGTGACAACGTTCTGAAAGGTGAGGACAGCAACCGTCAGGCAGAGAAACGACAGAAAGACGGCGCGAAGCGGTTTTTCAAAGCGGGTTTCATCCTTGCACCAGCGGGCGAGAAGCCGGTCAACAAGGGCACTCGGGCCTTGGCCACGCGCATGCATGCGCGATGCCTCGTCGCCTGAGTCCGTCCCTGGCCATGACTTTTGCTTGCCCACGCGTTGCATCTGTTCCCCCGAGCAGCCGCAGCTCCTCTTTTCTCGGCAAGGACAGTTCACTTTTTGTTATGGCCACCCGGTACGGTGTTATTAGGTAAACAATCACTGCCAATTTTCTCAATAGGCCTTATTAGTTAAATTGTTTTAAATGTGTCTGTTAAAGGGCATTAAGAAAAAACGATGAGAAATTGCGATTTCACTGTCTTGTTCTGAGCTGTATTCGTTCGTGAACTGATGAAAAAGGTGCGAGTGGAAATAGTTTAAATGTTGTTCGGTGATCATCTCTATCCATGTCACCGTACAATGCACTCCCGTTACGTTAAGTGGAGTGGCAATCCTAAATAGGTAAGCAATTTCAAGACCTGCTTGGCGTGTTTTTGAAAAACGCGATCAAGGCTCCGGCCGTTTCCCGTGGGGCTTCTTCAGGGAGGAAATGCCCGCAGCCAAGAGCTTCGCCGGTCGCGCTCGCGGACCAGCTTCGCCAGACCTCAAGCGGATCATCGACGCTGGTGGCGATGCCTCTGCTTCCCCACAGGGAAAGCAGCGGAGGCTGAATTTTTTTTCCAGCCTTGAGGTCTGCACGATCATGCTCGTAATCGATTGTCGCCCCTGCGCGGTAATCCTCGCAGGTGGCTGACACCCGGTCCGGTTCGCCGAACCAGTCGCGATTGTGTGTCATGGCCTCTTTGGAGAAGCAGGAAAGATCCTTGGCGGCGGTCCAGCTTGCCAGCGTGTGATCGAGAAACGCCACAGGCGCGGCAGAAATCATCTCTTCCGGGAAAGGTGCCGCCTGGGCCAGAAACATCCAGTGATAGATCTTCAGGCCGAACAGCCTGTCTATCCGGTCCCAGTAGTCGCAGGTTGGCAGAATGTCGAGAACGGCAACCTTCGTGAGCACGTCGGGATGATCGAGCGCCAGTCGGTAAGCCACGCGGCCACCGCGGTCGTGTCCGGCCAGCATGAAAGTCGCATGGCCCAGAGCCTTCATGAGTTCGACCATGGCCGCTGCCATGTTTCGCTTGGAATAAGCAACATGATCGGCCGACAACGGCGGGACGGACGACCGGCCATACCCCGGCAGGTCCGGCATGATGACCGTGAAATGTTCGGCAAGCTGCGGGGCCACCTTGTGCCAGCAGACATGCGATTGCGGATATCCGTGCAGCAAGAGCAGCGGTGGCCCGGATCCGCCAGTCCGGCAGAACAGGCGCATGTCATTGACGTCGACAGTGATGCTGTCGAACTCCGGAAAAAGATCCGGCAAGTCGTTTTCCACGTTTGCCTCCCCAGCCTGCGCTGGAGAGGAGATTAGCTTTGATATTACGCGCGCGCCAAGTCCCGGAAGCGCAAATGCCGTAAATTCGGGAAAACGGCCTGCGTCAGCCTTCGCTTTCCCGCGCGATGGCGCGCCAGCCGATGTCGCTTCGGCAAAACCCTTCCGGCCAGTCGATGCCGCGGATGCGCTCATAGGCACGCTGCTGCGCCTCGCGAACGGTGGCGCCGACGGCCGTGACGTTCAGGACACGTCCGCCGTTGGCAAGGATCTGCGCACCGTCGCGTTTGGTGCCGGCATGGAAAACGGCAACGTCGTCCGTCGCGGCCGTTTCGAGACCGCGAATCTCTGTGCCCTTGTCGTAGCTGCCCGGGTAGCCCTTGGCGGCCATGACGACGGTCAATGCGGCTTCGTCGCGCCAGTCGGCTGTCGTCTGGTCGAGCCGGCCTTCGGCGCTGGCAAGCAACAGCTCCAGGAGATCGCTTTTCAGGCGCATCATCATCACCTGACATTCCGGATCGCCGAAACGGGTATTGTATTCGATCAGCTTCGGGCCGTTCTCGCCGATCATCAGACCCGCGTAGAGAACGCCCTTGAAGGGCGTACCGCGTTTGGCAAGCGTTGCGATGGTCGGTTCGATGATGGTGCGCATGACCTCGGCAATCAGCGCATCCGTCAGAACGGGCGCTGGCGAATAGGCGCCCATGCCGCCGGTATTCGGACCTTCGTCGCCATCAAAGGCGCGTTTGTGGTCCTGGGCGGTGGCCAGCGGCAGTGCATTGGTGCCATCGGACAGCACAAAGAAACTTGCTTCCTCGCCATCCAGGAATTCCTCGATGACGACTTCCGCACCGGCCTCTCCGAAGGACCCCTCGAAACAGGCCGTCACCGCGTCCTCGGCTTCTTTCAGGGTCATGGCGACCACGACACCTTTGCCGGCCGCGAGCCCGTCCGCCTTGACGACAATCGGAGCGCCCTGTTCGCGAACGTAGGCAAGTGCATCTTCTGCGGTGTCGAAGCGACCGTATCCGGCTGTCGGAATATCCGCTTCGTCGCAGACACCCTTGGTGAAGGCTTTGGAGCCTTCCAGCTGGGCTGCCGCTTTCGACGGGCCGAAAGCCTTGAGGCCGGCTGCTTCCAGATCGTCAACGAGGCCAGCCACAAGCGGGGCTTCGGGGCCGACGACGACGAAGTCGATGTCATGGTCACGACAGAAACCGACCACCGCCTGATGATCCGCGGTGTCCAGGTTGCAAAGCTCGGCGACCTCGGCAATGCCGGCATTGCCGGGTGCTGCGTAGAGCTTGGTCAGTTTTGGAGATTTTGCCAGCGCCCAAGCAAGCGCGTGTTCGCGGCCGCCGGATCCGATCAGGAGAAGTTTCATAAACGGGCAGTCTCTTCGTAAAGATGGAAGCAGGAGGGCCGTCACCTAACACGGAGGGTCGCATACCGCAATTGGCGGTGCAGGCAATGGCACGTTTCCGCCGGTCAGCATGCCGCCGTGACGCGGCATTAGGCAATGATGTCCTTCTTCAGATCCGTATCCCCAGATGCTCGCTCGCCCTAATGACAGGTTCGCGATAGCGCCTCTGTGACGTCTTGCGGGATGAATTTCCTGCCGAATGTCGCTAAAAGAACCGGAGAAGAGCGGAAAACGGAAGCGTTTCCGCCGGACAATCGACAAATGGACGGATCGAAAGTGTTTTCCACGAACGACACGGGGCCGGTTGCGGATGCGGTCAAACAGCACTGGGTGGATACGCGGTTGCCCGCTGGCTTGCGCCCCTATGCCCGCCTGGCCCGCTGGGAACGTCCAATCGGCTGGTGGCTGTTGCTGTGGCCCTGTTTCTGGTCGGCGGCACTGGCGGCAATTGCCGGCGGAAAGGCCTGGCCGGACCTTTGGCATATGGTGCTGTTTTTCATCGGCGCGGTCGCCATGCGCGGTGCAGGCTGCACCTATAACGACGTTGTCGACGTCGATATCGATTCAAAGGTAGAGCGGACCCGCTCACGGCCGATCCCGGCGGGGCAGGTCAGCAAGCTTCAGGCAAAGATCTTTCTGGTGGTGCAGGCCCTGGTTGGACTGGCGGTGCTGCTGCAGTTCAACACCTTCACGATCTGGCTCGGCATTGCCTCGCTTCTGCCGGTCGCGATCTACCCATTCATGAAGCGCATCACCAACTGGCCGCAGTTGTTTCTGGGCTTTGCCTTTTCCTGGGGGGCGTTCATGGGGTGGGCAGCCGCTTTCGGCTCGCTGTCCTGGTCACCCGTGTTTCTTTACGCCGGCGGCATCTGCTGGACGATCGGCTACGACACCATCTACGCCCATCAGGACAAGGAAGACGATGCCCTTGTAGGGGTGAAGTCGACGGCCCGTCTCTTTGGTGAGCACACCAAGCTGGCCCTCATCGGGCTCTACAGTTGCGCAACGGTCCTGTTTTTCATGGCGGCGATGTTTGCTGATGCCGGTCCGGCCGCCTTTGTCGGCATTCTGGCCGGCGTTGTGCATCTTGGATGGCAGATCGCGGTACTGGATATTGACGATGGCGATCAGTGCCTGCAGCTGTTCCGTTCCAACGCCACCTATGGCTGGATCCTGTTTTTCGGCTTCGTCGCCGACGCAATGATCGGCGCGCTGTAACGAAAAAAGCCCCGCACGACGGGGCCTTTCAAGAAATCTTTGTCCGCACCATCAGGTGCGGGCAATAATCTCGCGCTCGTTGACATGAACGGTTGCCGCAGGCTGCTGTCTGCCGGGAAGACGGCGGTTCAGGAAGCGTGGCCGGCGGCCGGTCAAAAGGCGAAGCTTGCGCCGGGGCGCAGGTTTGGACGCCGGTACGGCGCTATAGGCTTCGATCGGCTTCACCTTGCCACCAAGGTCGCACACCAGCATCGGCAGGTTGAAAACCTGGGCCCAGCGGCTCCAAAGAACAGCCAGGTCGTCGGATTTCTCTGTTTCCGCAAGGGTGATCGACAGCGCGCTGTCGGGATGTTTCAGGATCAGGGCCGCAACGATTTCGCCTGGCACTGCCCCCGGAACAATCCGGACCATGACACCGTCGAAACCTTGTGCAGGCACCACCACCGTCACCGGAACACCGGCTACCCGCCGCTTGATGACTGCCCTGTCGCGATCCAGAAAAATTTCGGCTGGCAGGGAAGGAGTGCCCGGCCGGTTTTCAAGGCGTTGCTCGAAGTGGGCCGGAAGGCAACCGGGGTGCGGCATCGTATTCGTGCCGGCCCCGGTTGCTACCATTTCCTGTATTTCTGTTTGACGTCTCAAATGACTCTCCACCGGACCTTTAGGTCGGACCTTTTTGGTCTCTCGATGTGTTTCAATGTACGGAACAAAAGTCGTGAACCACTTAAGATACAGAGTTAAAAAAGTCTGATTTATAAGAGGGTTACTGGAATGTAAGCACGCAGGTAACATCTTGTTCAGTCGTGTGGCAGAAGTGGCGAAATACAACCTGAGACTGAATTTCGCGCTTTGTCCCGATCTCGCCTATCCTGCCGTCATCATTACGAAAACCCGTCGCAGGGTTGCGGCATTGCAACCTCTTGCCGATACGGATGCAAAATCCCATTTGCAGCCGGTCAGGGGAAAACTCCCGTGGCTTGCACGTCCTGCAGCAGCCGGATTGCCCGCAAACAGCCCCGGCAGTTGCAGCACAGCCGTGCGGAGCGTAAACAACTGCCGAACCAGAAGACGAGAGAGCGGACACGATGTCGGAACTGATTGATCAAAGCGAACTGCAATCCCGGGCGGCCCGTCTGGTGGAAGCAGCCCGCAAGGCCGGAGCTGACGCCTGCGATGCGATTGCGGTTACCGGGGTTTCGCTGTCGGTCGATGTCCGCGAAGGCAAGGTAGAGGAAACCGAGCGCGCTGAAGGCGATGACGTGACCCTGAGGGTGTTCGTCGGCAAGCGCACCGCGGCTGTATCCGCCAACCGGCTCGACGATCCAGCAAGCCTCGCCGAACGCGCCGTCGCAATGGCGAAGGTCGCCCCGGAAGATCCTTATGCCGGCCTCGCCGACCAGGATCTTCTCGTGAAGGAATTCCCGGACCTTGAACTTCTGGACACCAGGGAAATGACCGCTGAGGATCTGACGCAGATCGCGCTGGAAGCGGAAGCCGCCGGTCTGGACGTCGAAGGTGTCACCAAGTCTGGTGGCGCGGGGGCTTCCTGGCGCCTTGCCGGGGTTGTCCTGGCGACCAGCCACGGGTTTGAAGGCTCCTATATGTCGTCCCGCTATGGCATGTCCATGACAGCCGTTGCCGGCGAAGGCACCGGCATGGAGCGGGATTACGACTTCGACAGCCGCACCTTCTTCGAGGATCTGGAAGCGCCGGCGGAAATCGGCCGCAGGGCAGGCGAAAGAACGGTTCGCCGCCTGAACCCGAGCAAACTGTCGACCCGCACCGCCAACGTCATTTATGAATCACGCGCCGCCCGCAGTATTCTCGGCCACCTTGTCGGGGCTATCAACGGGGCGGCGATTGCGCGCAAGACCAGTTTCCTGAGGGACCGGATGGGCGAGGCCGTTTTTGCTCCGGGCATTCAGGTGGTGGATGACCCGTTCAAGCGCCGGGGTGCCGCAACACGCCCGTTCGATGGAGAAGGAACACGCGCGGAACGTCTCGATGTCATTGAAGACGGTATCCTGCGCCACTGGTTCCTGGATGGGGCTTCCGCCCGTGAATTGGGGCTGACGCCAAACGGCCGGGCCCACCGCAGCGGCAGCGGTACATCCCCAGGGGCAACCAACATCACGTTGATGCCGGGCGAAAAATCGCTGGAGGAACTGATGGCGGACGCCGGGCAGGGTCTGCTGGTCACCGATCTGATCGGTCACGGCGTGAATGGCCTCACCGGGGACTATTCCCGCGGCGCAGCCGGCTTCTGGTTCGAGAACGGACAGATTGTCGAAGCCGTCAGCGAAATCACCATTGCAGGCAATCTGAAGGACATGTTCGCACGGCTGGTTCCCGGCAGCGATCTGGACAATCGCTACTCTGCTGCCACCCCGTCGGTGATGATCGAAGGAATGGCCCTTGCCGGAAGCTGACAAGGGATCGGCCGACATCAAACTGGACGAAGCGGGGCGGGACGCAGATCTGCGCCTGCTGGAAACGGCCGCGCGCCAGGCTGGCGATATCGCGCTGGGCTTCTTCGGTCAGGATCCCGAGACCTGGTTCAAGGGCAAGGCGGGCATGTCGCCGGTGTCAGAGGCCGATCTGGCAGTGGATCGGTTTCTCGCCGATTATCTGCGTTCTGCCCGTCCAGACTATGGCTGGCTGTCGGAGGAAACGGCAGACGACCGCAGCCGCCTCAACCACGAGCGCGTCTTTATTGTCGATCCGATTGACGGCACACGCGCCTTCCTGGCAGGGGGAGACGAATGGACCGTGGCAATTGCCGTGGTTGAGGCCGGCCGGCCCATTGCCGGTTCGGTTTTCTGTCCGCGCCGGGACGAGATGTTCCTGGCCCGCGCAGGCGGCGGAGCCTGGCTCAATGGATCTCGACTGGCGGTATCGGACCGGACAGACCTTTCCGGCGCGACGCTGACGGGGCCACATTCCATCGTCGCCAATCGGGACGTTGTGGATGCAGGATTTGTCGGTGCGGAAATCCTGCGCTCACTGGCCTATCGGCTGGCCGTCGTTGCTGCAGGACGGGTCGATGTCGGCGCCGCGCGGGGAGGCCCGAGCGATTGGGACCTTGCAGCGGCGGATCTTTTGGTGCAGGAAGCGGGCGGTATACTGACCGACCTGTCGGGCCGGAACCTGATCTACAACCGCGCCAAGACCGGCCACCCGGCCCTGATCGCAGCTCCTGTTGCGCTGATCGGGCCTGTGCGCGACGTGCTCGACGATCTAATCGGTTAGCGGCACGACCGCAGCGACGAAAGCGAGGATATTCATGAGTGACACCGATACTCCGAAACAGCTCCTTCATCTTGTGTTCGGCGGCGAGCTGGATTCACCGGAAGGGCTGACGTTCCGGGACCTGGACGATCTGGATATCGTCGGGATCTATCCGAATTATGCCGAAGCCTACAAAGCCTGGAAATCCAAGGCACAGGCAACGGTCGACAATGCGCATATGCGCTACTTCATCGTCCACATGCACCGCTTGCTTGATCCGGAATCGGCTTCTTAAGGCGGCGCAGCTCTTTCAGGCGACAACACCAAATGATCAAACGCCTCGGACGCCAGCCCTGGGTTCTGTCCACTATCGGCACCTTGATGGCCGCTTACCTCAAGCTGGTCTATCGCACCAATCGGTTCGTCATCGAGCCGGAGGGCGTCCACGAACAGTCCGAAAAGGATCTGCCGGTGATCGTGGCCATGTGGCACGGGCAGCACTTCATGGTGCCTTTCGCCAAGCCGGCCCACTGGCCGGCCAAGGTGATGATCTCCCGCTCCGCCGATGGTGAGGTGAACGCAATTGCGGCTCGCAAGCTCGGCCTGGGTCTGATCCGTGCCTCCGGCGGCAAGAATGCCCGCCAGATCAAGAAGCGCGGCGGCATGCGCGGTTTCATCGAGGCGCTGCGCGCGCTGAAGGAAGGCTATTCCATCGCAATGACGGCGGACGTGCCCAAAGGCCCGGCCCGCAAGTCCGGCGTCGGCATCGTTCAGCTGGCCAAGCATTCGGGCCGCCCGGTGCTGCCGGTGGCCGTGGCCACCAGCCGCAGCATAGAGCTCAACAGTTGGGACAAGGCCAGCGTCAACCTGCCTTTCGGCCGTGGCAGCATCGCGGTAAATGATCTTATCTGGGTGCCCGCCGATGCGGACGACGAAACCCTTGAGGATTATCGCCTCAAGGTCGAGGAAGGGCTCAATCAGGCGACGAAACGGGCGTATGAGCTGGTCGGAAGGGCGGATGGCTGACCGGCGCCCTCTCGTCTTCACTCTCTACAGAGGGCTTGCCCGGGCCCTGACGCCTCTGTTCAATCTTCTCTTCTGGTTTCGCAGCCGGTCCGGCAAGGAAGTGCCGGCCCGAAAGGGCGAGCGCTTTGGCCGGACGGCTACAGGCCGCCCCATTGGATCACTTGTCTGGATCCACGCCGCCAGTGTCGGCGAAACCATGTCCGTGCTGCCGCTGGTCGAGGACCTCACAGCATCCGGGCAACAGGTGCTGCTGACCACTGTCACCGTGACGGCGGCGGAACTGGCGCACAGCCGGTTGCCCCGGGGTGCGCTCCACCAGTTCATGCCATTCGACGCACCCGGCCCGGTTTCCCGGTTTCTCGACCATTGGGCACCGGATCTGGCGATGGTGGTCGAATCCGAAATCTGGCCTTGCCTGTTTGACGAAATGCGCGCGCGCCAAACGCCCTTCGTTCTGCTGAACGGCCGCCTGTCGGACAGGTCCTACCGAAGCTGGGCGCGGTTTCCGCGTATTTCGGGATATCTGTTTCGGTGCCTCGATCTGGTTCTGGCGCAAAGCGCCGCCGATGGTGAGCGGTTCCGTCTTCTGGGCTGCGGCAACGTTTCAACGCCCGGTAACCTGAAATATGACGCACCGGAGCCGGCAGTGGATGATGACCAGGCAGCCGCCTTGAGGGCGCAGACAGCAGGGCGTCCGGTCTGGCTCGCCGCTTTGACGCACCCCGGCGAGGACGAAATCGTGCTGGAGGCCCATGGCCGCCTGTGCGAGGAATTTCCGGAACTGTTGCTCATTCTGGTGCCGCGCCATCCTGCCCGTGCAGATGATATTGCAGGCCTCATCGAAAACCGGGGCCTTCGCACGGCACGCAGAAGTCTGGAACAGGCAATCGAAACAGACACAGATGTCTATCTCGGTGATACACTGGGTGAGATGGGACTTTTTTATAGATTGGCACCGGTGACGTTTTTGGGTGGTTCTTTCAACGATGCAGGCGGTCATAACCCGGTGGAAGCCGCGCTTTCGGGCTCGGCGCTGGTCACTGGGCCGCGCGTGGCAAACGCTCGGGCCGTCTACAAGGATTTCTGGAGCCGGCAGGCTTCGCTGAAGGCGGAGCTGCCGGAAAATCTGGCGGAGCGCATCGGCAGTCTCCTGCGCAACCCGGAAAAAGCAAGGGTGCAAGCGGAAACAGCCAGAGCCCTGGTTGAGGCCGGACGCGGTGCGTTGGTCGAAACCCTGAGGGTGCTTCAACCCATGCTCGGAAAATCTGGCCCGGCGCCCGATAATCCACTGTCTCGAGAACGTGCATGAAGACGGCGCCTGACTTCTGGTGGAAGCCGGGATCGACGCTGGCAAGCTGGTTGTTATCGCCGGTGGGCTGGATCTATGGCCTCGTCTCTGGACGGCGCATGTTGAAGAAACCGAAAGCCGGCAGCCGTTTGCCCGTCATCTGTGTCGGCAATTTCGTGGTCGGTGGCACCGGCAAGACGCCCTTTGCCATTGAGCTGTTCTACCGTTTGCAGGAAGAGGGCCTGCACCCCGGTTTTCTTCTGCGCGGATATGGCGGCAAGGCCAAGGGGCCGCTGCTCGTCGATGCCGGTCTCCACGATGCCGATGTGGTTGGTGACGAAGCCTTGTTGCTGGCCAGATACGGTCCAACCGTGATTTCTGCCGACAGGCCTGCAGGCGCTCGGCTTGCCGAACAGCAGCCGATCGATGTTCTTTTGATGGATGACGGATTTCAGAACCCGGCTCTGGAGAAAGACCTCAGCCTGGTGCTGGTCGATTGTAGTGTGGGCTTCGGCAACGGCAAATGCCTGCCTGCCGGGCCCTTGCGGGCTCCGGCGGCGAAGCAGATCGTCAAGGCCGACTGCCTGGTTCTGGTGGGCGAGGGCGATGCGGCTGAAGAAGCGATCCATCTGGCGGGGCGCAAGGGGCTGCCAATCCTGCACGCACATATGCGGCCGCAGCCGAACGACGAATTGGATGGATTGAGGCTCTTTGCCTTCGCCGGTATCGGCCGGCCGCAGAAATTCTTCGATACGCTGAAATCGCTTGGTTACGACGTGAAGAAAACACGGGAGTTTCCCGATCACCATCCCTACACGCAAGCCGACGTGCGCGCGCTGTTGACCGAAGCCGAGGCATCCGGGTTCAAGCTGGTGACGACGTCAAAGGACATGGCACGGCTGGAAACCACAACGGGAGAGCTGTTCCACTGGATCGCATCCAGCGCAGCCGTTCTGGAAGTGCGAATGGAAATCGACGACGAAGACAGGCTCGTCACACTCATCAAGGAACAACTGCGGCGGCGTCAGTTCGGTAAATAAAGTTGCTGCACCTTGCCTGAAGCTGCTCAGCGCGTTTCCAGATACCGCTTCATGGATGCATTGGCATCGACATAAGCTTCCTGCCGCGCGACAGACCAGTATTTCAGTTCGTCCAGCGGAATCGCTGTTCCGGTCACCGCGCAGCGTACGAAGGTCCCCGGTGTTTCCACCTGATAGTCGCCGTCCAGGTAACGGACGCGGGCTTCGTGCGGGATGCGCGGATTTTCGTAACGGTTCATGATCTGCTGTTTGGCTGTCGGTTCATCGGGATGTCTTGGTAGCATTTATGGCAGACTGGCAGGTGAGGGCAAGTCAAAGCTTTGCCAGGCGCATGTCCCATAGCAGTCATTTCGGGCTGAAAGCCCGCAGGGCACTTGATGATCGCAACGCAAGAGAGTTTGGGGACTTGCGGAATTGGCAAGTGGAATTCTCCGCTTATGGGATGAATTGCGCGCCAAAACACTTATGTTGGAAGAAACAACCAAGTTGCCCGGCCTGGCAGCGTGAGCTCCACCGGCCAGACGATCCGGGCGAAATCAGGACAGACAGATGACCCTTTCCACGACCGATCTTATCGAATCTTCAGGCCTGGGCCTCGAAACGGCAAGGCGGATCACCCAGGACGCACTTGATGGCGCGGATGACGGTGAGCTTTTTGTCGAATACCGGCAAAGCGAAGGGCTCGTGTTCGATAACGGTCGTCTGAAGGGAGCCAATTACGACACCGCGCAGGGCTTCGGGCTCCGTGCGGTTGCCGGCGAAGCTGCCGGCTACGCTCACGCTGGCGATATTTCCGAAGGGGCGTTGAAACGGGCCGCAGATGCGGTCAGCGCCGTCAAGAAGGGCTATTCGGGCAGCTACGCCTCAGCCCCCGCACGCACCAACCAGACGCTCTACACGGATGCCAATCCGCTGGGCGGACCGAGCTTCGAGGACAAGGTCAAGCTTCTGCAGGAAATCGATGCCTATGCACGGGCGAAAGATCCGCGCGTGCGGCAGGTGTCCGCGTCGCTTGCCGGATCCTGGCAGGTGGTCGAGATCCTGCGCGCGGACGGTCATCTGGTCCGCGACGTCCGTCCGATGGTGCGGTTGAGTATTTCCGTCGTCGCCGGCAATGACGAACGCCAGGAAAGCGGCTCTTTCGGTTGCGGTGGCCGTGAAGGCTTCGAGCGATTCATCACCACGGAAAACTGGCAGGGCGGCGTCGATGAGGCGCTGCGTCAGGCGCTCGTCAATCTGGAAGCGGTTCCCGCCCCCGCGGGCACTTTCGATGTCGTGCTGGGGCCGGGCTGGCCGGGCATTCTGCTGCATGAAGCCGTCGGCCACGGCCTTGAGGGCGACTTCAACCGAAAGAAAACCTCCGCGTTCGCCGGCCTCATGGGCCAGCGCGTTGCCTCACCGGGCGTGACCATTGTTGACGATGGCACCATTGCTGATCGTCGCGGTTCACTGACGGTGGACGATGAAGGCACGCCTTCCAGCCGGACAGTGCTGATCGAAGACGGCATTTTGAAAGGCTACATGCAGGACCGCCAGAACGCGCGTCTGATGGGCATGGAGCCGACCGGAAACGGACGCCGGCAGTCCTATGCCCACATTCCCATGCCCCGCATGACCAACACGGTGATGATGGCCGGTGACAAGGACCCGGACGAGATCCTGGCGTCAGTCAAGGACGGCATTTACGCGGTGTCCTTCGGCGGCGGTCAGGTCGACATCACCTCCGGAAAATTCGTGTTCTCCTGCACCGAGGCCTATCGTGTCCAGAACGGCAAGGTCGGCGCGCCGGTGAAAGGGGCAATGCTGATCGGGAACGGACCGGATGCGCTGACACGCGTTTCCATGATCGGCAACGACATGAAGCTCGACCCCGGCATGGGCACATGCGGCAAGCAGGGGCAGGGCGTGCCAGTCGGCGTCGGCCAGCCGTCCATGCGCATCAATGCCATGACCATAGGCGGAACGGCAGTCTGACAAGGCTGACGGTTGACCTATGCCTGAAATCAAATTCGTTATCTTCGATATGGATCTGGTGCTCTACGACTACGATCACCAGATCCGCCTGAAGCTGCTTGAAGAGCTGACGGGGCGGCCCGCTGTCGAAATCGACCAGTCGGTCTGGGGTGGCCCGCATGAAAATGCGGCTGAGGCGGGGGAACCTGCAACGGCCGAAGCCTATCTGGAGCAGTTTTCAAGGCTGCTCGGGTTTCCGATCGACTTCGAAACCTGGGCGGATGTGCGCCGTCAAATGATGCGCGCACGGCCGGACGTGCTGTCGCTGGTCAGCAGCTTGAAGACGACGGCGGACATCGCGCTTCTCACCAACAACGGCATGCTGTTGAAGGATGCCTTGCCGGTCTGCGCGCCGGAGACTATCGAGATATTCGGCGAGAAGGCCCATGTCTCGGCGGAGTTTGGCGCCCGTAAACCCGATCCTCTCGTCTATGAGCGCATCTGCAGTCGCTATGGCTACCATCCTGAAGTAAGCGCGTTTGTCGACGACCGTGAGGAAAATGTGGAAGGTGCGCAAAGCGCGGGCTTGACCGGCCATCGCTACAAGACCGCCGACGGCCTTGAAGCGTTTTTGAGGGCTTGCAAGCTGCTCTGACTGGCCGCCCTGTCAGGGTTTCGGGTGAAAGTGGCTCTGAGGCAGCAGGTCGTCCGCGCTGAACCTCCCGTTGCCGGCGATGACCATGCCGCGGGCCACGGTCAGATTTCTGGCGATGCCGCTGCCTTTCAGCAGTCCGGCCCTGAGGTCCGGATCATCTTCCTCATAGGAGCCTCCGTCCGCCAGCGTACAGCCATCGACGGTGATACTGCCGAGGATCTGGCTGCCGTCGCCTAACACGCACCTGCCGAACAAGGCCGGATTGTTCAGGTAGCGGCCATGACTGCCGATCCGGATTTCCGCGCCGGGCCTGTTGGCCTTGGCGGTAAACCCGCCTTCACCAAACTGGTTGTTGCTGCCAATCAGAATGTTGCCGGTCGCGGCTTCGAAATGGCTTCCCGAATGCACGCAGTTGTCGTCGGCAAGGGTTATCTTATGCCCGGATAAGGCTTTCAGCGTGACGCCCGGGTAAAAGATATTGTGTTTCCCGGCCGATACACCTGCCGATATCAGCGTGGAAAAGGGATCCAGAACGTGATTTCCTTCAAGGACCTCCATCATTTGAGACAGGGTCAGAAACCCGCAGGCAAGGCGGGCAGCGTCGATTGAGGCAAACAGGCCGGACATGCTGTGTGTGAGGTCCCTGTTGGAGGGCAGGTGAAAATCGCCAGCTCGCAGAGGGCTCACTGTCTTTCAAGCTGTTTCACCGCCTGTCCCGCAAGGCTAAGCGGCAAATTTCCAGCTTGCAATCAAGTTGAGCAGATCTTGGCGCATGGGGGCGTGCTTTGATTGAAAATAAAGCACTTTTCTGTTGCCTGCGCTGGATTTGTTGAAGGGATGGAGCGTATTCTCTGATATGTTTGAAAAGGTCCTGATTTGCTGGTCGGAAACAGGCGAACAGGCGGGATCTAACGGCTAAGGAGAAGGAATGGCAGCAGAAGGAGCCCCTCCGTTTTTCGCTGAGTCGATCGTGTTTCTGGCGGCAACGGTTGTCGCGGTTCCGATCGCCAAAAGGCTGGGGCTTGGCTCGGTGGTCGGTTATCTCGCCGCCGGAGCCGTGATCGGCCCGCACGGTCTTCAGCTTCTGGGGTCTGGCGAGGATGTGCTTCATGTCGCCGAACTGGGTGTTGTCCTGCTGCTCTTCGTCATCGGTCTGGAGCTTGATCCGCATAAACTGTGGCGTATGAAGCGTGATATCTTCGGTCTTGGATCCGCCCAGGTGCTGCTCACAGGTATCAGCCTTTATGCCATCGGGCGGTTCGCCGGCTATTCCTTCACGACGTCTCTGGTGGCCGGTTTCGGCCTTGCCCTCTCATCCACGGCATTTGCGTTGCAGATCCTGCAGGAACGCGGCCAACTGTCCTCTTCCTACGGTCAGAGGGCGTTCGGCATTCTGTTGCTTCAGGACATCGCCATCGTGCCGCTTCTGGCGATGGTCGCCATCCTGGCGCCGGGGGAGGGCCCGTCCACCTACACCCAGATCCTGAGTGAAATCATGATCGTTCTGGCGGCAGTGGCGGCCGTTATCCTTGCCGGCCGGTATCTGGTCTCGCCGATCTTTCTGTTGCTGGCGGCAAGCCGGGCACGTGAAGTCATGCTGACGGCGGCGCTTCTGGTCGCCCTCGGCAGCGCCGGCATCATGCACGCGGTCGGCCTTTCCATGGCACTCGGGGCCTTCCTGGCCGGTGTGCTGCTGGCCGAATCGAGTTTCCGGCACACGCTGGAAGCGGATATCGAGCCCTTCCGCTCTTTGCTGATGGGGCTGTTTTTCGTCGCTGTCGGCATGTCGCTGGATTTTTATCTGGTGATGAACGATTGGGAAATCCTCGCCATTGGCGTCCTAAGCGTCATGGGGGTGAAGGGCATCTTTCTCTGGGCTCTGTCGCGCGGCACCGGCTCGCCGAATTCGGACGCCATGCGCATTGCCGTCACCCTGCCTCAAGGGGGAGAATTCGCCTTCGTGCTGTTCACCGCGGCCGTTGGAGAAAGCCTGCTGACCTACCAGAACGTCAACCAGCTGAACGCGATAGTTGTCCTGACCATGCTGCTGACACCGGTCGCCTGTCTCGGGCTGGACCGGCTGGCCGCCAGGGTCAAGGCACGGGGTGTTGAAAATCCATCCATTGAAACCTTCGAGGAAGCAACGCCCACTGTGCTGGTGATCGGCTTTGGCCGCTTCGGCATGGTGGTTGCCCAGATCCTGACATCGGAGGGGTTGGAGATCACGGCAATCGACAACCGGCCGGACCGGATCGCCTATGCCCGCAAGCAGGGCTACAAGGTGTATTACGGCGATGCCACGCGGGCCGATGTGTTGGCGGCGGCCGGTGCCGGCAAGGCGGCGCTTGTTGCCATGTGCATCGAAAACGACAAGGTGATGGGCAAGGCAATCGATCTCGTTCGCGAAGGCTTTCCCGATACCCTGATCTTCTGCCGTGCGACAGACCGCGCCCATATGCTGGATCTCACCAAACGTGGCGTGGATTTCCAGATTCGCGAGACGTTTGAATCAAGTGTCGTCTTCGGCCGAGCGGCGCTGGAAGCCCTTGGAACCCCGCTCGACCGGATCGACCAGATCGAGGAAGACGTGCGCGACCGGGACGAGGAGCGCCTTGCCCAGCAATTGCGCGAGGGCATGTTTGCCGGTGCGGACAAACTTCACAAGGTGACACCGCGCCGGACACTGGAGGCCAAGGCCCCCGACGCGCCAGCCGCGGAATAAGCTTCCAGCGGCGCATCGGCGCCGGTGCCTGGATACAAGAAAGGCGCCGCAGGGGCGCCTTTTGTATGTTTGCTGTCTGCGGTGGTCCCGGTCAGGGCAGGGCTTCGAAGCCCGCAGAGAAACCGTTCAGCGAGATCGGAATGCCGATTCCTTCTTCCGGGGTCTGGAAGATGATGAAGGTGGCCTGTGATCCGGCCTGCAACTTGCTCAGAAGATCTTCTTCCAGAATAACCTCGGCGATACAGCCGTTCGGCAGGCAGCGGACGAAGCCGGCGCGGCCGATGTCGGCATTGTCGACCCTCAGGCCGAGGCCTGACGGCAGAAGCACGCCAAGAGGTGCCAGAACCCTGAGAATGCGAGCCTGCTTGTCGGCGGTTTTCAGAATGATCACCGACAAGCCGACGTTTTCACGGTCGGCGGCGGTGACGTTCTGGATCAGCGCGCACTGCTCGCCGGTGGAGCCGGGGGGCGTGTCGCATCGCATTTGCCAGTCGCCGTGAGTCGAACGGACCTCGCCTTGTGCCGCGGCGGGCAGATTTCCGTATGTCAACGAGCTGCAGACGATCCCGGCAATGGCCGCGAGTTTGGAAAAAGACAGTCTGGAACGACCGTTGGGGCGGGCAGCCGGTGACTGCGGCAATTGGGTTGACAAGAAATCCTCCAGTCAAACGTTGTCCGGTTCGCTACTGGCCATCTTGGTAAAAAGAAGCGGCCCGTTTGGCGAATCAAAGTGTAATTCAAGGCCAGACATTGCCGCATGACGGCGCACGTTTCCAGTCCGGCGGCTCAGGAAGCGCAGGAATAAACGCAATTCTTGTCGAAAATTCGTATGTCTTTGACCCGTGTCAAAAGGCCTGGCGCATCCGAGGGCTGTGAAAAGTTGGAAATTCCGTTGCAGCCCGGCGTTTCTTGTGGTTTTTGTGCGGCACAAAGGTGTCGGTGGATTGATGCGGCACATCGCCGCTATGCCCGATGGTAGCCATCGCCCTTTATATGAGTTTGTGGTTATAGTCCGGTCAAACTCATGACCTTGTCCAACGCCAGGACGCAGCAGATTCGGCTTGTGCGGTTCCGCCAAGCCTTCTACTGCCGCAGCGGATTGGACCGGATCTGAGTCCGGAAATTTAGCATTTCCGCCATTTAAGGCGGATGAGGGAAGGGAGCGCGGACGTGAAGGCAGTCTTCAAGCGTCTCATGACTATGGCCGGTGCGGCGGCAACTTTTGCTGGAGTGTCGACGGCGGCCCTGGCAGCGGAGTCCGGTATCAAGGAATGGCAGTTGGGTTTTCAGTCCTCTGTCACCGATGTAATGGACGACATTACCTGGTTCAATGGGTTCACCCTGGTGATCATCACCGTAATCACGCTGTTCGTGCTGGCGCTGCTGATCGTTTGCGCGACCCGTTTCAGCGCGAAGAAGAACCCGGTTCCGTCCAGGACCTCGCACAACACCATGATCGAAGTGGTCTGGACGGTTGCGCCGATCCTGATCCTGGTCGTGATTGCGATCCCGTCTTTCCGGTTGCTTTACAAGGAACTGGACATTCCCGAATACGACATGACGATCAAGGCAACCGGTTACCAGTGGTACTGGGGCTATGAGTACACCGATGAAAACATGGGCGAACTCTCCTTTGACTCCCTCATGGTTGGAGATCCTCTCGACCCTGCAAAGGATCTGGCAGATCGTCAGGAAGTTGCGGATGCTCGTGGCGTTACGCTGAAACAGGTTCCGCGCCTGCTGGCTGTCGACTATGATCTTGTCATTCCGGTCGACACCACGGTCCGCGTTCAGGTGACTTCCGAGGACGTGATCCACTCTTTCGCGATGCCGTCCTTCGGCGTCAAGATCGATGCCATTCCGGGCCGTCTGAACGAGACGTGGTTCCACGCTCGCGAGGAAGGTGTCTACTACGGGCAGTGTTCAGAACTGTGCGGCAAGGCACACGCCTTCATGCCGATCGCGATCCGGGTGGTTTCCAAGGATCAGTTCCAGACCTGGGCAAGTGCCGCTCAGGACGACCTGGACACTGCAAACGAGCAGCTGTACGCGTCGATTGAAGATGCGAAGAAAGTGGCTGCCGCAGGCAAGGTGGAAGAGATCTCTGTCGCCGCGAGATAATGCGGCGGCGATCCTGTTTGGCGATGCGCGCGATGTCATGCAGCGCCGCTGAGAAAGTCTGAAAGAGGGAGCCCAAAATGGCTGCGACCGAAGCACATGCGGCACATGGCCATCCGACCGGATGGCGCCGCTGGGTCTATTCGACCAACCACAAGGACATCGGTATCATGTACCTGATGTTCGCTATTATGGCAGGTATCGTTGGCGGCGCGCTCAGCGTCGGCATGCGGATGGAACTTCAGGAACCGGGGATGCAGATCTTCGGCGATCCGCACCTGTTCAACGTGTTCACCACCGCTCACGGCCTGATCATGATCTTCTTCATGGTGATGCCGGCCATGATCGGCGGTTACGCCAACTACTTCGTGCCGATCATGATCGGTGCGCCGGACATGGCGTTCCCGCGGATGAACAACATTTCCTTCTGGCTGCTTCCGCCGGCCTTCCTGCTGCTCCTTCTTTCCCTCTTCGTTGAAGGTCCTCCGGGTTCCAACGGCGTCGGTGGTGGCTGGACCATCTATCCGCCGCTGTCCACCTCCGGTCAGCCCGGACCGGCAATGGACCTGGCGATCCTGGCCCTGCATATCGCAGGTGCTTCCTCGATCCTCGGTGCCATCAACTTCATCACGACCATCTTCAACATGCGCGCGCCGGGCATGACCCTGCACAAGATGCCGCTGTTTGCCTGGTCCGTGCTGATCACCGCGTTCCTGCTGCTCTTGTCTCTGCCGGTTCTGGCTGGTGCCATCACCATGCTGCTGACCGACCGTAACTTCGGCACAACGTTCTTTGCACCTGCCGGTGGCGGTGACCCGATCCTGTTCCAGCACCTGTTCTGGTTCTTCGGTCACCCGGAAGTGTACATTCTGATCCTGCCGGGCTTCGGCATCATCAGCCACATCATTTCCACGTTCTCGCGCAAGCCGATCTTCGGTTACCTGGGCATGGCCTACGCCATGGTCGCCATCGGGGTCGTCGGCTTCATCGTGTGGGCGCACCACATGTACACCGTCGGCATGTCTTCCGAGACGCAGGCCTACTTCGTGGCTGCCACCATGGTGATCGCGGTTCCGACCGGCGTGAAGATCTTCTCCTGGATTGCGACCATGTGGGGTGGGGCCATCGAGTTCCGCACGCCGATGGTCTGGGCAATCGGCTTCATCTTCCTGTTCACCGTTGGTGGTGTGACGGGTGTGCAGCTTGCCAACGCCGGTCTCGACCGTTCGTTCCACGACACCTACTACGTGGTTGCTCACTTCCACTACGTGTTGTCGCTGGGGGCCGTGTTCGCAATCTTTGCGGCCTGGTACTACTGGTTCCCGAAAATGTTCGGCTACATGTATAACGAGACGATCGGCAAGGCCCATTTCTGGATCACCTTCGTGGGCGTGAACCTGGTGTTCTTCCCGCAGCACTTCCTGGGTCTGAACGGCATGCCGCGCCGCTATGTCGACTATCCGGATGCGTTTGCCGGCTGGAACTTCGTATCGTCCATCGGTTCTTACATCTCGGCCTTTGCGGTTCTGGTGTTCCTCTTCGGTATCTTCGAAGCGTTCTCCAAGAAGCGCGTTGCCGGTAACAACCCGTGGGGCGAAGGCGCAACGACCCTGGAGTGGACCCTGTCTTCTCCGCCGCCGTTCCACCAGTTCGAGACTCTGCCGCGCATCAAGTAATTCGCGGCGGGAGGTTCGCCTCCCGGTCAAGATCAGCACCGCGCCGGTTGCCGGCGCGGTGCTCACTTTCAGGAAAACTGCCGGGCCATGTGCAACCGGAATCGCGATCCTGGGATCGCGGACGAAAACAAGAACTTGAAGGAAGCGCCTATGTCGCTCGTTGAGCGCCAGGATATGATGAACCAGGAAACCGCCGTCTGGAACGGTGGCATGGGATCGGTGAGCGACTATGTGGCGCTCCTGAAGCCGCGTGTGATGTCCCTGGTTATCTTCACCGCTTTTGTCGGCCTGATGCTGGCACCTGGAACCGTGCATCCGGTGCTCGGGGTTGTCGCGATCCTGTGTATTGCTATCGGTGCGGGTGCTTCCGGCGCTCTCAACATGTGGTACGACGCCGACATCGATGAAGTCATGACGCGGACCCGCAAGCGGCCGATCCCGGCCGGCAAGGTCACGCGCGACGAAGCGCTGGCCTTCGGTGTGACGCTGTCCATCGGTTCGGTGGTCTTGCTTGGCCTTCTGGTCAACTGGTTTGCCGGGGCGTTTCTGGCCTTCACCATTTTCTTCTACGTGGTCGTCTATTCGATGTGGCTGAAGCGCTCGACGCCGCAGAACATCGTCATCGGCGGCGCTGCGGGCGCGTTCCCTCCGATGATCGGCTGGGCATCGGTTACCGGCAGCGTCAGCCTGGAAAGCTTCGTGCTGTTCCTGATTATCTTCATGTGGACGCCACCGCACTTCTGGGCGCTGGCACTGGTCAAGAATGGCGACTATCAGGCCGCCAAGATCCCGATGCTGCCTGTGGTCGCTGGCGAGACCGTGACACGGCATCATATTCTTGCCTATGCCGTTCTGCTGGCCCCTATCGGTGTCGCGCCTTACCTTCTTGGCTTTGCCAGCCCCGTTTACGGGGTGGCGGCAGCGGTTCTGAGCGCCATCTTCGTCGGTCTGTCGTTCGACGTCTGGCGCAAGCGGGAAGGCGACCCGGCCAAGGCTGCCTGCTGGCGTCTATTCAAGTTCTCGATCTTTTACCTGTTCATGCTGTTTGCCCTTCTTCTGGGCGAAAGCCTGATCGCAGGAGCGTGACGTGATGGCCGAGCAGGAAAAGGGCATTGCGCTCACTGAAGAACAGAAGAAGAAGCGCCGGTCGCGGTCGATTGCGATTGCCTGCGTGCTCGGCGGCCTCGTCGTGCTGTTCTATGTCGTGACCATCGTCAAAATGGGCCCCGATATTCTGAACCGGGCGCTTTGAGGGAGATCGCGTGAGCAACGGACAAGACACTTCCAACCTGTCACGCAGCAACCGCAAGGTCGCGGTGGTCTGCGTTGGCATGTTCATGTTCATGGTCGGGGCGGCCTACGCCGCTGTGCCGCTCTACAATCTTTTCTGCCGCGTCACCGGTTTTGGCGGCACCACGCAGGTTGCCACAGCCGAAAGCGACGTGATTCTCGACCGGAAGATCACCATTCGCTTCGACGGCAACGTCAATCACGAGCTGTCGTGGAAGTTCAAGCCGGTGCACCGCTCAGTCACGCTTCAGATGGGCGAAACCGCCCAGCTCGAATATGTGGCAACCAACACGGGTTCCGAGCGGTCTGTCGGAACGTCGACCTTTAACGTGTCGCCGCCGACGGCCGGAGCCTATTTCAACAAGCTGCAATGCTTCTGCTTCACCGAGCAGGCGCTGGAAAGCGGCGAGACTGTCGAAATGCCGGTCGTCTTCTTTGTCGACCCGGAAATGGACAAGGATCCTGAGCTGAAACACGTGAAGGAAATCACTTTGTCCTATACCTTCTTCCCGGTAGAACAACCGGAACGCCCTGTTGCAGCAAAGGCCGAGAAGGCCGAAGCTGAAACAAAAATTGAGTGATTGGCGCAGCCGCGCCTGAAATGAATGTCTTTGGGGAGCTTGCCGATGGCTGAGGCACATACCAAAAATCACGACTATCACCTGGTCGAACCAAGTCCGTGGCCGTTCATCGCATCTGTCGGTGCGTTCGTCATGGCGCTGGGTGCCATCGGCTTCATGAAATATGCTCAGGGAACCGAATTCGTTCTGCTTGGCATGAATCTTACCGGCTGGGGCCTTTTCGCCATCGGTTTGCTGATCGTCCTTTATGTGATGTTCGGCTGGTGGCGCGACACCATTCGCGAATCCGCTCAGGGTCACCACACGCGTGTGGTCTCGCTGCATCTGCGCTACGGCATGCTGCTGTTCATCGCTTCTGAAGTGATGTTCTTCGTTGCCTGGTTCTGGGCCTATTTCGATGCCTCGCTCTTCACCGGCGAAGCCATCCAGTATGCTCGCGTTGAGGCGACCGGCGGTCATTGGCCGCCCGCGGGTATCGAGACTTTCGACCCATGGCACCTGCCGCTGCTCAACACGCTGATCCTGCTGTGCTCCGGCACCACGGTCACCTGGGCGCACCATGCCCTGCTTCACGATGACCGCGAAGGTCTTAAATGGGGCCTGACCTTCACGGTTCTGCTCGGCGTTCTCTTCACCATCTGCCAGGTCTACGAATACACTCACGCTGCATTCGACTTCGGCGGCAACATCTATGGCGCGACCTTCTTCATGGCGACCGGGTTCCATGGTTTCCACGTGATTGTCGGAACCATCTTCCTGGCCGTCTGTCTGTTCCGCGCTCTGGCCGGGCAGTTCTCCGTCCAGAAGCATTTCGGTTTCGAAGCAGCTGCCTGGTACTGGCACTTCGTTGACGTCGTCTGGCTGTTCCTGTTCGTCTCCATCTATATCTGGGGCGCAGGCACACCGGCCGCTCACTAGGTTCGCGCCAGATCGGCACGAACAACGCCCGATCCGGTCCCCGGATCGGGCGTTTCCATTTTCGCTGAAGCTTGAGGCACACCATGGAAGACAAGGCGCATTTCCCACCGGTCAATCCGGTTTCTGCAGGCCTGTCGGGCAAGTGTCCGCGCTGTGGCCAGGGCAAGCTTTTTGACGGTTTCCTCAGCGTCAAGAAATCCTGCATGGCTTGCGGACTTGACTATTCCTTTGCCGACAGTGGCGATGGCCCGGCGGTATTTGTCATCATGATCGTCGGTTTCATCGTCGTAGGCCTGGTGCTTTTCGTTGAGCTGTCCTACCAGCCCCCGATCTGGGTACACCTGATCCTCTGGTTGCCGCTTACGGTCATTCTGGCCGGCGGCGTGCTGCGGCCTTTGAAGGGCCTGATGATCGCGCTTCAGTTCCGCCACAAGGCCGCCGAAGGCCAACTGGACAACGGCAAGGACAACACCTGACCGGGCTGGACCCGGGAAGACAATCCCATGCGTAAACTCATTATTCCGACGCTTGCCGCCATCGCGGCACTGGCGGTTCTGCTCAATCTGGGTTTCTGGCAGCTCGACCGGCTGGCCTGGAAAGAAAACCTGATCGACCAGGTAGAGGCCGGCCTCACGAGCCCGCCGAAGCCCGCACCCGAACCCAAAAACTGGGCGAACCTTTCGTCCTCGGACGACTATGAGCGCGTCAGGCTCAGCGGTCGTTTCCTGGAAGGTGCGGTCTTTTATTACACCGCATTGAGCGAACCGGCCGGAGCCGTGGGTGGTCCGGGCGTAATGGTCTATGCACCTTTTGAAACGGATCAGGAGTGGGTTGTCCTGGTCAACCGCGGGTTCCTGCCGCAAGGTCTCGACAAGTCCTTGCGCCAGCAGGCTATCGTGCCGCCGGATGGCGCATGGGAGCTGACGGGATTGCTGCGGCTAAGCGAAAAGCCCAACTGGACGACGCCGGAACCGGGCAAGGAAGATCGTATCTGGTTCGCGCGCGACACGGACGCCATGGCTGCCGAACTGGGGCTCGATCCGACGAAACTGGCGCCCTACAGCATCGATCTCGACGCTTCCTTCACGCCGCCTTCCGGCCTGCCTCAGGCGGGTGAAACCATCGTTCGCTTCAAGAACGACCACCTTGGCTACGCGCTGACCTGGTTCGGTCTCGCCGCGACGCTGATCGGTGTCTACCTGACCTACGCTGCAAGCATCCTGTGGCCGCGCAAACGATAGGCGCGTGAAAAGTTGACCAAGTTGGTGGTGCTGGTGGGGTATTGACGCGAAAGAATGCGGCTCCGGCGGTTGGAGAAAAGCCAGTCTCTCCGTCGTCAAACCGGATCACCAGGTCGCTGTGTCCGGGATGGCCTGCTGAGGAGGGGAAGCAAAAAAGGGCCCCGCAGGGCCCTTCGTCGTTTCATTTGAAAGCCTTGCGACAAGCTTAGCCAAGTGCTTCCAGAATAGCGGCAGCGCCGGATTTCACGGCTTCGCCCGGTTCATCTTCGATGGCCATGAAGGTCACGACGCCGTCTTTTGCGATCAGCGCAAAGCGCTGTGAACGCAGGTGACCGAAAATCGGTGCCGGGCCAAGGCCCAGACCGGCAGCTTCCACGAAAGCGGCGCCCGTGTCGGACAGGAAGGTGATGCTGTCACCGGCATTGGAGGCCTTCTTCCACGCATCCATGACGAACACATCGTTGACGGACAGGACCGCGATTGTATCGACGCCCTTGTTCTTCAGGGTTTCCGCATGCTCGATGAAACCGGGCAGGTGGTTCATGTGGCAGGTCGGGGTGAAGGCTCCGGGAACACCGAAAAGAACAACGGTTTTGCCGGATGTCAGGTCGCCGGTCGACATTTCGCCGGGGCCGTCCGCGGTCATGATGTTGAACGTTGCTTCAGGAAGACGATCCCCAACAGAAAGTGTCATAATGAATATCCCTTGATTGTCCGGCTGCAACGACATGGCAGCCTCGCGACACAGATAGGGCTTGTTAGGCCATCCGTCGAGGGAGGTTCGGGCAAAAGCGTTTCGGTGGTGCAGTAGGTGCCTTGGACGTTCCAGGAACCAAAGCCTAGTTCAGCCAATCCGGGTCTATTGCAAAAAGCTGCTCGACCGCGCGGCCATCCGAAGACAGCACAAGGCGCAAGTCGGCATCGCTATCCGTCGTTTTCATGCCTTTGAGCGAAAGGCGCCAGACATGACTGCCGCTGCTCTGCCCGGTGTGTTTCGGCAGGCCGATGTAGGACCCCTCGGGAGCTGCTGCAAAAAGATCGGGAGAGGTGTTTTCAGGTGCCTGAACCTCAATGTCCAGCGCATCGCCGTCGGCTGACAGCGTGACGGACTTGATCTGAAGGTCCTCTGAAGGGGCGGCGTCTGGTACGGCGTCAAGATCCCGCGCAATCAGCGTCTGGGCAAGACTGTCGGTCTCGCCATCGGGTGCCAGATCCAGCGTCAGGGTCGCGTCTCCGGGGACGCAGATCTCGTTGCAGATGCCGAAAAAGACATCCAGCGACAGCGTCACCGGCTGGTCCGGGGCTTCCGGTTCGATCCGTAGCGGCAAAACAATGCCGTTATGATAGACGATCGATTCCGAAAAACCGTCGTCATATCGCTCCGGCACGGGAAAGAGCACTTCCTTTGACTTGAGGTTCGCGCTTGCCGACGTGTCTATCTGCGGCGGAATGCCCGCTTCTCCGGGATAACGCCAATAGGTGTGCCATCCCGGCTCGAGCATGAATTCCAGCCCGGCTTCATAGTGGCCGTCCTTCATGGGACCGGATGCGATCAGCCTGACGGCCCCTCCCTGGACTTCCGTCCAGCCGGTCATGGCGGCATGGGCGGGTGGGGCAAGGACGGCAAGAGCGAGCGCAAAGGCGATGACAGAGCGTTTCATGTCCTCTCTGCTACACGAGTTTCAGGCAAGCGTCATCGGTCAGGGCGGGCAATTCAGGTCATATCCTTGTGACGGTGAGTTGAGCCGGACGCCATGCGGAGGCACAAACAGACATTAACAAAGCTTCTTAAAGGAGCTATGCTTTTTTCCAAGGCAAAGAGCGTCAACAGAAAACGAGGTTTGCATGTCCGAAGCAGCAGCAACAGAATCCCTTGAAGGTCAGTTTCTGATTGCAATGCCGGGCATGTCAGACAATCGGTTCGAACACTCTGTCATTTATCTGTGCTCTCATTCCGAGCAGGGTGCCATGGGCATCGTGGTGAACCAGGTGGCGCGTCACCTTTCTCTGGAAGAGCTTCTGATCCAGCTTGATATCGTCAACGACGACGGCGCCATTCGCCTGCCGCCGAAGGTTCGCGACATGAGCGTGCACAAGGGCGGGCCGGTCGAGGTCGAGCGTGGCTTCGTGCTTCATAGCGACGATTTCATGCTGAACCAGTCGACCCTGACCATCGACAACGGCATTTGCCTGACGGCCACACTGGAGATCCTGCGGGCGCTCGCACAAGGTGAGGGCCCGGCCCAGGCCATGCTGGCGCTCGGCTATGCCGGGTGGGCGCCGGGGCAGCTTGAAACCGAAATCCAGGCCAACGGCTGGCTGACTGCACCGGCCGATCCCGAAATCCTGTTCGACCGGGCTTCCGACAAGAAATGGCATCGCGCGCTTACCAGCATGGGGATCGACCCTGCCATGCTCTACGCCGATGCCGGGCACGCCTGAGCGCGTCAGCCCCGTGATCGGTTTCGGGAAACTGTCTCTCCGAGGTCATCATTTTAACCAAAAGCGACTTGCGCTTGAATGTTATGGCGCGTAAGTCGCATCAATGGCATGGTTTGTTTCAAATTTGCTGGAATTCAAGTAGGCTGATCTTTCTCGCATCAGAGGTCTGGCAAGCAGGCAGGGGACGCGGGCGTCCCGCGACAAAAAAAAGCAAGAGGAACGTTGCGCGGTGAAATACATCAGTACGCGTGGTGAAGCACCAGTTCTGGAATTTTCCGATGTCCTGCTCCAGGGGCTCGCACGCGACGGCGGACTTTACTTACCAGAAACCTGGCCGCAATTTGATGCCGATACCATCGCGTCTTTCGCCGGAAAGCCCTATCAGGATGTTGCCTTTCAGGTCATTTCGCCTTTCGTGGGCACTGCCATTCCCGAAGACGATCTGAAGTCCATGATCGCAGAAGCCTATGAGGGCTTCCGCCACCCGGCCGTCACACCGCTGGTCCAGACGGCATCCAACACCTTCATTCTGGAACTCTTCCACGGGCCGACGCTGGCGTTCAAGGACGTTGCGATGCAGTTGCTCGGCCGGATGATGGATTATGTCCTGAGCAAACGCGACCTGCGGGCGACCATCGTCGGCGCGACGTCGGGCGATACCGGCGGTGCAGCCATCGAAGCCTTCCGCGGGCGTGAGCGCACCGATATCTTCATTCTGTTCCCCGACGGGCGCGTTTCCAGCGTGCAGCGCCGCCAGATGACGACACCGGCGGAAAAGAATGTCCATGCCCTGGCTCTGAACGGCAATTTCGACGATTGCCAAGCGATCCTGAAAGGCATGTTCAACCATTTTTCATTCCGCGACAGGGTGGCCCTGTCCGGTGTCAATTCGATCAACTGGGCGCGTATTCTGGCGCAGATCGTCTATTACTTCGTTGCAGGCGCTGCCCTTGGCGCGCCGCACCGGAAGATCTCGTTCACGGTGCCGACCGGCAACTTCGGCGATATCTTCGCCGGCTATGCCGCCATGAAGATGGGGCTTCCCGTCGAAAAGCTGGTGGTGGCAACCAACGTCAACGACATCCTGGCGCGGACACTTGAAACCGGCCGCTACGAAAAGCGCGGCGTGACACCGACCATTTCTCCGTCGATGGACATTCAGGTCTCTTCCAATTTCGAACGGCTTCTGGCCGAAGTCTGCGGCCGCGATGGTGGGACTGTTCGCCGGATGATGAACCAGTTGAACCAGTCCGGCAGTTTCGAGATAGAAGAAGGCCCGCTCCGCGAGATGCGTGCGATCTTCGGGGCTGGGCGCTGCAACGAGGACGAAACGGCAGCGACCATTGCCGAGACCTGGAACGAGGCTGGCTATCTTCTGGACCCGCATACGGCAATCGGCGTTCATGTGGCGAAAAGCCAGGATACGGGCGAGACACCGATGGTGGTGTTGGGCACCGCCCATCCGGCCAAATTCCCGGATGCGGTGGAAAAGGCATCAGGAAACCGGCCGGAGCTGCCGGACAACCTGAAAGACATGATGAATGCGGAGGAGCGCCAGCAGGTTCTGGCGGCGGAACAGGGCGTGGTGGAGCGATACATCGAAGATCACGCCCGGGCCGTTACTGCTGGGGTGTGAGCATATGAAAGTACAAACAACAATTCTCGACAACGGGATGACGGTCGTCACCGACCAGATGCCTCATTTGAAAACGGCGGCTCTTGGCGTGTGGGTGCGCACCGGTTCGCGTGCGGAAGCGGTGCATCAGAACGGGATAACCCATCTGCTGGAGCATATGGCCTTCAAGGGAACCAAGTCCCGGACGGCCCGCGGCATTGCCGAGGAGATCGAGGCCGTCGGGGGTGAGCTGAACGCCTCCACCAGCATCGAACACACCAATTACTACGCGCGTATCCTGGCCGAAGACACGCCGCTTGCGGTCGATATTCTCGCCGACATCCTGCAGAATTCCACGTTCGATGCCCAGGAACTGACGCGCGAACAGCATGTGATCCTTCAGGAAATCGGCGCCTCCAACGACTCACCCGACGATCAGGCATTCGATCTGTTTCAGGAAACCGCCTGGCCGGAGCAGGCGATCGGGCGTCCGATCCTTGGAACGCCGGAAACGGTGCAGGGGTTCAATCGGGACGCGCTCAACGCCTATCTCGCAGATCGCTACCGGGCGCCGGACATGGTTCTGGCCGCTGCCGGGGCGGTCGATCACGACGAGCTCGTGGCTCTGGCGCGTGAAAAATTCGGCGGCTTCAGTTCCGAACCGGCGGCGCCGGAATCGGAAGCGCGGTACCGGGGCGGGGAAATCCTTCGGCCGAAGGATCTGATGGAAGCGCAGGTCCTGATCGGTTTCGAAGGCCAGCCTTACAGATCCGAGGACTACTACGCCATCCAGATCCTCGCGTCCGTTCTGGGCGGGGGCATGTCGTCTCGCCTGTTTCAGGAAATCCGCGAGAAACACGGCCTGTGCTACGCCATCTACAGCTTCCACTGGGCGTTCTCCGATACCGGCTTGTTCGGTCTGCATGCGGCCACCAGCCAGGAAGACCTTGCAGCTTTGATGCCGATGATCGTGGAAGAGCTGATCGCCGCGACGCAGACGATTACCGACGACGAAGTCGCCCGCTCCAGAGCGCAGATTCGTGCCGGCCTGATGATGGCGCTGGAAAGCCCGGCTGCACGGGCCGGACAGATCGCCCGCCAGATCCTGGTGCACAACCGTGTGCTCGTTCCCGATGAGATTTCCTCGAAGATCGAAGCCGTGACGGCTGCCGATATCCGCAGGGTCGCCCACAAGACCTTTGTAGGCACGGTGCCGACGCTGACGGCGATTGGCCCGGTAGACGGTATCATGACTGCGGACGAACTCGCCGGACGGCTTCAGCAAAGCCCGGTCCTGCGGGCTGCGTCCATGTAAGGCAGGCAGAGCAAGGCGGAGAGTGGGGCATGGCGCTGTTACGGCCGGGAGCATCACCTGACGCCGAACTTCTGATCGAGGCGGGAGGCTATTACCTCCGCCCGCCGATCATGTACGATTTCAAGCCCTGGGCGGAACTTCGCAGCGAAAGCCGGGGCTTCCTGAAACCCTGGGAACCGCTCTGGCCATCCGACGACCTGACCCGCACCGGTTTCCGCCGCCGCTTGCGCCGCTACGCGAAGGATCGCAAGGAAGGCCGCAGCCTGTCCTTTCTTCTGTTCCGCGCCCGCACAAACGAGATCCTCGGCGGCCTGACCCTCAGCAATATCCGCAGGGGCGTCAGCCAGACTGCGACACTCGGCTATTGGATGGGAGAACGACACGCGGGAAAAGGACATATGTCCTCGGCTGTTGCCATGATCTTGCCGTTTTGTTTCGACGTTTTGAACCTTCATCGTATTGAAGCGGCCTGTCTGCCAATCAACATGCCGTCCATCCGTCTGCTCGAAAATGCCGGGTTCCACCGGGAAGGCTACGCACGCAACTATCTGTTAATTAATGGGACCTGGCAGGATCACCTGCTGTTTGCCTGTTTGGCGGAAGACCATGCGTCACGACCTGAAAAGGTGGCACCGAGCGTCGAGGGAATCTTGAAAGAATTCTTGTGACATGCGCCACAACCCGGTACTTCTTCGCCCCATGTCGATTATGATACCGGATCCGATAAGAAGCGTGTTCAGAAACCTTGTCATTGCTCTGGCGTTGTTTGCAACGTTGCTTGGCAGCCTGCCCGCGCGGGCGCTGGAGCCGATCCCTGTTCCGATCGATGTCGAAGCGCTGGATATTACCAATTCCGTCGACCTGCATCGCGAGGCCGGAACCCGCCTGCAGGTGTCGACTGCGCCGGGTGCGGACGGCATCGTACGCCGCATCGAGGTTCCATCGCGTGAAGGCACCAACACAAACTGGGCGGTTTTCGCGCTGGCCAATACCAGCGATGAACAGATCGACCGGCTGATCGTTGCCCCCAACTACAAGCTGGTTGGCTCCGACCTGTTCTGGCCGGACCTTGGCTCCTCGCGCATCCTGGCGATCACACCGAGCCAGGGCATCGCCCCGGAACGCCAGAAAAGTCTTGAAGCCGATGTTTTCCTGGTAACGCTCGACCCGGGGTCCATCGTCACCTTCGTTGCGGAAATGACGACGCCGAACCTGCCGGAAATCAGGGTCTGGGAACCGGACGTTTACGAGGAAACCGTCAACGCCTACACGCTTTATCGGGGCATCATTCTGGGCATTTCCGGACTTCTGGCCCTGTTCCTCACCATCTTGTTCGTGGTCAAGGGCACGGTCATGTTCCCGGCCACCGCGGCGCTTGCCTGGTCGGTTCTGGCCTATCTGTGCATTGATTTCGGCTTCTGGGGCATGGTGTTCAATCTGGAAGGAGGCGGCAGCCAGCTTGCGCGCGCCTGTGCCGAGGTCATGCTCGCGGCCAGTTTGATCATCTTTCTCTACGCTTATCTCAATCTCAACCGCTGGAACATTCACTACTCTCATCTGGCTCTGACGACGCTGATCCTGATTCTGGGTCTGCTGGGCGTCGCCGTCTGGGACCCGTCGATTGCCGCCGGTATCGCCCGTCTGGCACTCGCTGTGATCGGCATTCTCGGCTTCGTCACCATCGCCGTGCTTGCCTTCCAGCGGTACGACCGCGCCATTCTTCTGATCCCAACCTGGTGCCTTCTGATGGCCTGGCTGGTCGGGGCGGCGATGACCGTGACCGGATATTTGTCCAACGACATCGTTCAGCCGGCCCTTGGCGGGGGACTCGTCCTTATCGTCTTGCTGATCGGCTTCACGGTGATGCAGCACGCCTTTGCCGGTGGTGCGATTGCGCAAGGCCTGATTTCCGATGTCGAACGCAAGGCCCTGGCCCTGACTGGGGCTGGCGATATCATCTGGGACTGGGACATCGACCGCGACCGCATCTACACGGGCAATGAGGTTGAGGACCTGCTCAACCTGAAGCGTGGCACCCTGGAAGGACCTGCGCGCGACTGGCTGGATATCCTCCATCCGCAGGATCGCGACCGGTTCCGGGCAACGCTGGACGCGGTCATCGATCAGCGCCGTGGCAAGGTAACGCAAACCTTCCGCCTGCGTTCCGAGGACGGCCATTTCCGCTGGTTCCGCCTGCGGGCCCGTCCGATTATCGGCTCCGATGGCGAGGTGATCCGCTGCGTCGGCACGCTGCTGGACGTGACCGAGGAACGCACGGCGGAAGAACGCCTGCTGCACGACGCCGTCCACGACAATCTGACCGGCCTGCCGAACCGGGAGCTGTTCGTTGACCGTTTGCGCACCAGCGTCATCCGGTCGCGAGCGGAGGAAACCACCAAGCCGACCTTGCTCGTGCTCAATCTGGACCGGTTCAAGCAGGTCAACGACAGCATCGGTCTGTCCGCCGGTGACAGCATTCTGCTGACGGTCGCCCGTCGGCTCGGCCGCCTCATCGGTCAGCAGGACACGCTCGGCCGCCTGTCCGGCGACCAATATGGCCTTGTTCTCCTGTCCGAGCAGGAGCCGGACCGGATCGTCGCGCTGGCGGATTCGCTTCGCAAGGCAGTCCGTGCTCCGATCACCTTCGGCGACCGCGAAATCTTCCTGACCTGCTCCGTTGGTATCGCCTTCTTCGAGGGCGGCAAGCAGGCGGTGGAGGACATGGTCACCAATGCGGAGATCGCGCTCAATCACGCCAAGCGTCTGGGGGGCGATCGCCAGGAAGTGTTCCGTCCGATCCTCCGCCCGCTGGACAAGAACATCATCGATCTGGAAGCCGATCTGCGTGAAGCGATCAAGAAGGAAACGCTTGGTGTCTATTTCCAGCCGATCATCCGGCTGGAAGACCAGTCCGTGGCCGGTTTCGAGGTGCTGGCGCGCTGGAACCACGCAAAGCGCGGCAAGATTTCGCCGTCGGAGTTCATTCCGGTCGCCGAACAGTCCGGCCTCATCAACGAGCTGGGCATCTACATGCTCGACAAGGGCGCGCAGCAGCTGGCCTTCTGGCAACGCGAGTTCCCGATGCCGCAGCCGCTGTTTGCGTCGGTCAATCTCTCGTCCCGCCAACTGCTGAAGCAGGATCTGATCAACGACGTGAAGGCGGTCCTGTCGAGGACGTCACTTACTCCGGGCACCTTGAAGCTGGAACTGACGGAATCGCTGGTCATGTCCAATCCGGAATATTCCGCCAAGGTGCTTGAGCGCCTGCGCGGGCTCGGTGCGGGCTTGTCGCTGGACGACTTCGGCACCGGGCATTCCTCGCTGTCCTATCTGCAGCGTTTCCCGTTCGACACGATCAAGATCGACCAGTCCTTCGTGAAACCGAACGGCTCGTCCGCGCGGCCCGTGCTGCTCAGGACAATCGTCGCGATGGGCCACGACCTGGGCATGTCGGTTGTCGCCGAAGGAGCGGAGAGCGAGAATGATGCGCTGGAGCTTTACCAGCTCGGCTGCGAATACGCTCAAGGCTTCTATTTCGGTGAAGCGGTAACGGCGGCGGAAGCCACCAAGATCCTGCGCAAGATGCCGGCGCAAGCCGAAACGGCTTGATGTTCCCCGGCATCTGTTTCTTCGGGTAATAGTGCCTTCTGGAACAATTGCGAGCGAACCTGCATTCCGCTCGCTCCTTGATGCCATTGGCTCTCCCTTGGCTGAGGCCTCGGGTAGGGGCGGTCATGGGATGGATAAGCAGCGTCAAGCCCTGCAATCACGGCGGAGTTGGTTTGGTACTGTGGGGTTTGGAAGCCGAGGGCACGTTGCCGCGCGGTTATCGCGTCAAGGTGCCAGAATGGGCACTGTCTTGTCCGTCTGGCGGATTTCCAGCGGCGTCGCTCCGAAGGGATCGCCGTCCACCTGCGCGGCGACGGCGCCTGTTGCAAGAATGGATGCGGATGTGAAGGGACGTACCAGCGCACCCTTCGCCTTGTGAATGCGGCCCATCAGGAGCGCGACGCCGTAACAGAAGGACGACCAGGGATCGTCTCTTTCCAGAACCAGCATATGAAGGCCCGGATCTGTCGCCCCGCCGGGGCAAATGATGAAAGGGCCGCCGTAGTGGCGGGCATTGCTGGCAACGGCCAGCTTGCCGGTCAGCTCTTCGCCATCCAGGACCACTTTCAGCGAAGCGCTCTTGCGCTTGAAACCGGTGCGCAGGGCCGTGATGACATAGGCGAGTTTGCCAAGACGCCGCTTCAGCGACAACGGCACGGCGTGCACGACTTCCGCATCGAATCCGGCGGACGCCATCAGGACGAAAGGCCTGCCGTTGGCGAGACCGTAATGCAGTTGCCGGGTCTTGCCGCGCCGGATCAAGGCAGCGATCGCTTTCGCGGTGCGTGGCAGGCCAAGTTCCAGCGCCAGCACGTTGGCGGTGCCAAAGGGGATGATGCCCAATTGTGGCGGGGCGGGATGGTTTTGAAACCCGGTCAATGCCTCGTTGACGGAGCCATCACCTCCGGCGACCACAAGCGTCTGCACGGGCAATGAGGGATCGGAGCAGATGTCGCCGATTTCACCGGCGCGACGGGTCAGCCGGATCTCGGTCTTGCAGCCGAGATCTTCCAGCCGGTTACGCACGTCATCCAGAAGCTCGGCGTTGTAGCCACCCGAGGTCGGATTGGCAATAATCAGCACCTTTCCGGCCATATCCGGAACCATTGTGCGCACTGCTGCTGCGCCGGACCACCCGAAAAGTCTCACTCAAAATCCTCTGCACATGAGACAGGATTTGTTTATGCGCCGTTCTTATACGGAGCCATTCCGCCGCGCGCCAGTTCATCCGCACGTTCATTGTCCGGATGACCGGCATGTCCCTTGACCCAATGCCAGGTCACGTCGTGACGTTCCCTCGCAGCGTCAAGGGCTTGCCAGAGATCCGCGTTCTTTACCGGTTTGTTGGCAGCCGTGCGCCAATTCTTGCGCTTCCAGCCATACATCCATTCCTTGATGCCGCTGCGCACATAGGTGCTGTCGGTATAAAGGTCGACCGCGCAGGGGCGCTTGAGGGCATTCAGTGCCTCGATGGCGGCCATCAGCTCCATGCGGTTGTTGGTGGTTTCCGCCTCGCCGCCGGAAAGCTCTTTCTCGTGCTCCCCGAACCGCAGGATCACTCCCCAGCCACCAGGCCCCGGATTGCCGGAGCAGGCGCCGTCCGTATAGATCGTGACCCGATTGGTGTTTTCCGTCATCGCTCCAACCCATAGGCTTCGGCGGAGGAAACGCTCTGGTGAAAGCGAAGCTTCTTCAGGTACTCCATCGGATCCTTCGGCGTCACCAGCGCCCCTTCCGGAACGCTCAGCCAGTCGTAAAGCCGCGTCAATAGAAAGCGCAGTGCAGCGCCGCGGCAAAGGGTTGGTAGAGCATCATATTCGGCCTCACTCAACGGCCGCACAGCGGAATACCCCTTGAGCAGCGCCTTCGCCTTGGTGACGTTGAACGACATGTCCAGCTCGAAGCACCAGGCGTTCAGACAGATGGCAATGTCATAGGCGAAGGCGTCGTTGCAGGCGAAATAGAAATCGATCAGCCCGGAGAGCTCGTTACCGAGAAAGAACACGTTGTCCGGAAACAGATCCGCATGGATCACGCCACCCGGAAGATCCTTCGGCCAGACCTTCTCAAGATGAGCCAGTTCGCTCGCGATCTCGATGCCGAGTCCGGGATGAACCGTATCGCTGCGCACACCGCATTGCTCGAAAAGGGGACGCCAGCCGCTGACGTCGAGCGCATTCTTGCGGAAGCCGTCGTAGTCGGCGCCGTCCAGATGCAGTTCTGCCATGGCCCTGCCAAGCTCGGCACAATGGTCGACCCTGGGCCGCTTGACCCACATGCCGTCCAGAAAGGTGACGAGTGCCGCCGGCCGTCCGGCGAGCGTGCCCAGAAGCTTGCCGTCCCTTGAGGGGACGGGGGTCGGGCAGGACAGACCCTTTGCAGCCAGATGCTGCAACAGGTTCAGAAAATACGGCAGATCGTCCGGGTTCACGCGCTTTTCGTAAAGCGTCAGAATGTAGGACGCCTTATCGGTGTGGACGAGGAAGTTGCTGTTCTCGACACCCTCGGCAATGCCCTTGAAGGACAGCAGGCGCCCGACATCATAGCTGCCGATGAAGTCGTTCAGTTCCTCATCGGTAACTTCGGTATAAACAGCCATGGGGTTATCCGGCGGCGGCCTGGGAGGCGTCGATCATGTCGCGCAGCTCCCGCGGCAGGTTGAAGGAAATCGTTTCTTCGGCAGTGCGAACCGTCTCGACCTTGACGTCGAACCGGTCGGCGAAGGCCGCGATGATTTCCTCTACCAGAGTCTCGGGGGCCGATGCACCCGCTGTCAGACCCAACGAGGTGATGTTTTCGAAGTTCCGCCAGTCAATGTCGCTTGCGCGCTGGATCAGCACGGCCGTCTTGCAGCCGCCCCGTTCCGCAACTTCGCGCAGGCGCTGGGAGTTTGACGAATTCGGGGCACCGACAACGATCATCGCATCAACCTTGGGCGCCACATGCTTGACCGCTTCCTGCCGGTTGGTGGTTGCGTAGCAGATGTCTTCCTTGTGCGGAGCGACAATCTGCGGAAACCGATCCTGCAGCACGGCGACGATGCCGGCGGTATCGTCCACGGACAAGGTGGTCTGGGTGATGTAGGCGAGGGGGCGGTCGGTCTTCGGCGTGAAGGCGCGCGCGTCGTCTTCTGTCTCAATCAGGCTGACGGTGCCTTCCGGCAATTGGCCCATGGTGCCGATCACTTCGGGATGGCCTGCGTGACCGATAAGCAGAATCTCCCGGTCCCGCCGGAAATGGATTTCCGCTTCCTTGTGAACTTTCGACACCAGCGGGCAGGTGGCATCCAGGTAGAACATCTTGCGGTTCTGGGCGTCTTCCGGCACGGATTTCGGCACACCGTGCGCCGAGAAGATAACCGGCCTGTCTCTATCCCCGGCCGGAATTTCCTCCAGCTCTTCCACGAAGACAGCACCTTTGGCCTTCAGCCCGTCGACGACGAACTTGTTGTGCACGATTTCGTGACGGACGTAGACCGGACTGCCGTATTTCTCCAGGGCGAGTTCCACGATCTGGATCGCGCGGTCAACGCCGGCGCAAAACCCGCGGGGCGCGCACAGGTGAATGGCAAGCGGTGTTTTTTCCTGTCTGCTCTCGGTCATCATGCTCTTTCGAGGAACGTTTCTGAGCGCAATAAGGGCTTGCAGTCGCGTCGTGTCAAGGGATGTGCGGCAAGCTGAACCAATTCAGCCACAATGAGCTGCTTGAAGGTTTGCGTTTGACAAGCCTCGCCAAGCAATTCCGCACCTGCTATGAAGCTCCGCCGACAAGTGTTGCATTTTATGGAATGAAGATGATCAGTGCGATTCACGCCGTCTCCGGCAAGACCCTGAAGACAATTCTGGCCGTGGGCCTGTCCGCCGTGGCTCTGGCGGGGTGTATGAGCGCCGCTGACGGTGTTGCGGGCAAAGTGATTTCCGGTGGTCAGGAGCCGATCGAGATTTCGCCCGATACGTTCGCGCCGCCCGTTACCTGTCCTTCGCTGCAGCTTCAATCCAACACCTATCTGATCCGCAAGTATGTCCGGGGCAAGGATAACGACCCTCAAGGGCTGCTGTACCAGGCAACCGTCAAGGATTGGGCCAACACCTGCACGCAGCAGCCTGACGGCAGCCGCCGCATGAAGCTGGGCCTGTCCGGCGATGTCACGTCCGGTCCGGCCTGGAAAGGCGGTGAAGTGGTCCTGCCGATCCGTGTCGCCATTGTGCCCGGTGGCAGCGGGGCGAAGCCGATCAGTTCCGAGGTCCTGAAAATTCCGGTCACGCTCGGGGCCAATTCCCCCAGTGAAACCTGGACGCTGATCGAAGATAAATTCACCATACCGGCAGGTGCGGAAGCCAAGGTCATCTTTGGCTTTGATGAAGGCCGCCGCCGGTAAGGCAGCACAGCGCACGCATCCCTGGTGCTTGATCTGGTCCCGCCCGGGTGTCTGAAACCGGCGGGTCGACGGGCGCGTGTGGCCTGAAGGGCGGTGCCTAAAATTTGCACCGGCAAAATTGCGGGGGCCACATGTCGCATATTGACAAGACTATGTCCGACTCGCACAATCCGGCCTTAATCGGGGTCGTCCCCCGATTGGCGTGGAAACACGTCAATGTTTATGCGGGAGAGGCCGGGTGAAAGGATCCTGGCGCCGAAGGAGCAACCGCCCCGGAAACTCTCAGGCAAAAGGACCGCATGAACTGCAACGCTCTGGAAAGCAGTGCTCCGCAAGTGAGTTTGTGGACTGCTCACCGAAGGAGTAACCGCAAGGTGCTTGAGGCGCCGTGCGGGAAATCTCTCAGGTACTCGGACAGAGGGGGTGCAGACGGATCAGGACCTGCAGAGGCCGATTCGGGACTGCGCAACCCCGAATACGAGGACCGTTCATGGCGGAAACCGTTGCAGACGAAGATCTGAAACAAACGCCTCTTCACGACCTTCATGTGGAACTGGGTGCACGCATGGTGCCGTTCGCCGGCTACTCCATGCCCGTGCAATACAAGGCCGGCATCATGGCCGAGCACCAGCAGACGCGCACGAAGGCCGGCCTTTTTGACGTCTCCCACATGGGCCAGGCCCTGCTGACGGGCCCCGATCACGAAACGACGGCCCGGGCGCTGGAAGCACTTACCCCTTCGAACTTCGTCGAACTTGGTCATGGCCGTCAGCGCTACACGGTGCTGCTGAACGACGAAGGCGGCATTATCGACGATCTGATGGTCACCCGGCCGCTGTCCGAAGACGAGGACGGCAAGCTGATGCTGGTGGTCAATGCCTCCCGCAAGGATGTCGACTACGCCCATTTGCGCGACAGATTGCCTGAAAACGTGACACTGGACGTGATTGAAGACCGTGCGCTGATTGCGGTTCAGGGACCGGAGGCCGTCGCCGCCGTCGCCGCACATGCCCCACAAGCGGCTGACCTTGGCTTCATGTCCGCGGCACCGATGGAATTTGACGGCATCGACTGTCACGTCGCCCGTGCCGGCTATACCGGCGAGGACGGCGTCGAGATGTCCGTGCCTGCCGGGGCCGCCGAAGCCATTGCCCGCGCGCTGCTGGCCGACGACAGGGTCGAGCCGATTGGCCTTGGCGCCCGCGACAGTCTGCGTCTGGAAGCCGGGCTTTGCCTTTACGGTCACGACATTGACGAGACGACGTCGCCGGTCGAAGGCGCGATCACTTTCTGCATGCAGAAACGCCGGCGCGAAGAAGGTGGCTTTCCCGGAGACGAACGCATTCAGGCAGAGCTTGAAAACGGACCGGGCCGTGTCCGCGTCGGCCTGCGCCTCGAGGGCAAGGCACCTGCGCGGGAAGGGGCCGAGATCGCGTTGCCCGATGGGCCGGTGGTCGGCACTGTCACCTCCGGCGGCTTCGCGCCGACCGTGGGCGCACCGATTGCCATGGGCTATGTGCCGACTGAGCATTCCAAAACCGGCACGCCTCTTGAATTGATCGTCAGAGGCAAGCGCCTGCCCGCCACCGTTGCGGACACGCCGTTTGTTCCGAACCGCTATTACCGCAAACCCAAAGCATGACTCTTTCCAGATAACGGACGCATAAAATGACCACCTATTATTCCAAAGACCACGAGTGGATTGCCGTTGACGGCGGCTCCGCCACCATCGGCATCACGACTTACGCCCAGGAACAGCTTGGCGACGTCGTTTACGTGGAACTGCCGGAAGCCGGCAAGGCACTGTCGCAGGGCGATGAAGCTGCAGTCGTCGAATCCGTCAAGGCTGCCAGCGAAGTCTACGCGCCGATCGATGGCGAAGTTGTCGAAGCCAATGAGGCACTGGTGGACGAACCGGCCAAAGTCAACGAAGATCCGGAAGGCGCCGCATGGTTCATCAAGATGACCGTCGGCAATTCGGATCAGCTGTCCGACCTCATGGACGAGGCAGCCTACAAGGCGTACGTGGAGACGTTGTAATTCATGGCAGGGCACTACTACACGGCACAGGTGGAATGGGCATGCGACGGCGACTATGCCGCAAACGCTTATTCCAGAGGACATATCTGGCGTTTTGACGGTGGTCTGGAGATCCCGGCAAGCGCGTCGCCTACAGTCGTGCCCCTGCCATACGCCATAGAAGCCGCCGTCGATCCGGAAGAGGCTTTCGTCGCCGCTATCTCGTCCTGCCACATGCTGTCCTTTCTGGATCTGGCGCGGCGGGCGAATTTCGTCGTCGCCAGCTACAGCGACCAGGCCCAGGGCCAGATGAGCCGCGTGGCACGGGGCAAGATGGCGATTTCGAAAGTGGTGCTGCGGCCTGCAATCACGTTGGTTGCAGCTGAAAATCCGGACCCGACCTGGCTGACGGATCTGCATGAAAAGGCGCATGACGTCTGTTTCATCGCCAACTCCGTGAACTGCGAGATCGTTGTGGAACCCGAACCGCTCCGCCTCGTCGCACCGTGAATTTGCGGACTCGGCCGCACGCTGTCGTGGCCGGTTCCATGCTCTGGATGGCAACCAGTTCTCTTCTCCGTCCACCCGGATGGCGCAATGGCGCCGACCCGGGATCGGGGAACCCGTATCCGGGAGCCTGTCGGCTCTCTGGTCCAGGATCGCATTCCCTTCACCCGGGATGATGAAATGAGATCGTGGTTCATGCCGGTCCGTTTTTAGATCAACCCTTGGGAGCTGCCTGATGCGCTACCTGCCTTTGAACGATACCGACCGCAGCGACATGCTTGCGCGCGTCGGCGTCAAATCTGTCGACGAACTCTTTGCGGATATCCCCGAAGACGTTCGCATGAAAGGTCTGCTCGACCTTCCCAAACGAGCCAGCGAAATGGAAGTGGAGCGCAAGCTCTCCGCCATGGCCTCCAAAAACACGGCCGCCGGTTCCGTACCGTTTTTCGTTGGAGCTGGTGCCTACAAGCACCATGTGCCGGCAACGGTCGACCATCTGATCCAGCGATCGGAGTTCCTGACTTCCTATACGCCGTACCAGCCGGAAATCACGCAGGGCACGTTGCAGTACCTGTTCGAATTCCAGACCCAGGTCGCGCGCCTCACCGCCATGGATGTCGCCAATGCTTCCATGTATGACGGCTCCACCGGCACCGGTGAAGCCGTGCTGATGGCGCACCGGGTGACGAAGCGCAACAAAGCCGTGCTTTCCGGCGGGCTTCATCCGCAGTACCGCGAAGTGGTTGAAGGCCTGTCCAACATGGCGGGCGACCGGGTCGTGAGCCTGCCGGCAGATCCGACGGGCACGGAAGACATCCTGTCCCAGATCGATGACGAAACGTCCTGCGTTGTCGTCCAGTCGCCGTCGTTCTATGGCCAGCTGATCGATCTGAAGCCGATTGCGGAAAAGGCGCATCAGCACAAGGCACTGCTGATCGCCGTCTTTACCGAAGTGGTTTCGCTCGGCCTGATCGAACCAGCGGGAACGCAGGGCGCGGATATCGTGGTCGGTGAAGGTCAGTCTATCGGCAACGGTCTCAATTTCGGCGGGCCTTATGTCGGCCTTTTCGCCACCCGTCAGAAATACGTTCGCCAGATGCCAGGCCGGCTCTGCGGCGAGACGGTGGATGCGGAAGGCAAGCGCGGTTTCGTGCTGACGCTGTCCACCCGCGAGCAGCATATCCGCCGCGACAAGGCAACGTCGAACATCTGCACCAACTCGGGCCTCTGCTGCCTTGCCTTTACCATTCACATGTCGCTGCTGGGGCAGGCGGGGCTGACCAAGCTCGCCCGCATCAACCACGGCAATGCGGTGAAGCTGAAGAAACTGCTTGCCGGTGTGCACGGTGTTGAAGTGCTGAACTCTGCTTATTTCAACGAGTTCACCATCGCCCTGCCGAAAGTGGCGGAAGATGTGGTCGAGCAATTGGCCGAGCGCGGCATCCTCGCCGGCCTGCCGGTTTCGCGTCTGGAACCGGGCAACAAGGATCTGGCAAATCTGCTGGTCGTCGCATCGACCGAAGTCAACACGGATGAAGACCGCGCGGCCTTTGTGGACGCGCTGAAGGAGGTGCTGGCATGAGCATGAACACGCAAGGCCGTCCGACAGCAGCGGGCGACGTCGGTGAGACCTTCCGGCCGAAAACCTTCACCGGCAACCGTGGTCTCGACATGGAAGAGCCGCTGATCTTCGAATTCGGCTCGCTGGAAACCACCGGTGTCGATCTGGACGAGGACGAAAGCGCCGAGTTTGAGCTTGGCGACTTCAAGCGCACCGCGGAGATCGGTCTGGCGGGTCTCGCCGAACCGGAAGCCATGCGCCATTACGTGCGCCTGTCGCGAAACAACTATGCCATCGACAGCGGTCTTTATCCGCTTGGCTCGTGCACCATGAAGCACAATCCGCGCCTTAACGAGAAGATGGCCCGCCTGCCGGGTTTCGCCGACATCCATCCGCTGCAGCCGGTCTCCTCCGTGCCCGGCGCGCTGGACCTGATCGATGAGCTCGCCCACTGGCTGATGGTGTCAACCAACACCTCTGCTGTTGCAATGAGCCCGAAGGCCGGTGCTCATGGCGAACTGTGCGGTATGATGGCGATCAAGGCGGCCCATACGGCGGCCGGCCGCGATCCGAAGATCGTGCTGGTTCCCGAAAGCGCCCATGGCACCAACCCGGCAACGGCGGCACTGCTTGGCTACAAGGTCGTCAGCATCGAGGCCAAGGACGACGGCACTGTCGATCTGGAAGCCCTGAAGAAGACCATTGCCGAACACGAGGGCAATATTGCCGGCATCATGCTGACCAACCCGAACACCTGCGGGCTGTTCGAAAGGGACGTGAAGCAGATTGCCGATCTGATCCACAAGGCGGACGCCTATTTCTACTGCGACGGCGCCAACTTCAACGCCATCGTCGGCAAGGCCCGACCGGGGGATCTCGGCGTCGACGCCATGCACATCAACCTGCACAAGACCTTCTCGACGCCTCACGGCGGCGGCGGTCCGGGGTCCGGTCCGGTGGTCCTGTCCGAGCGCCTGGCGCCCTTCGCGCCACTGCCCTTCATCCGCAAGACGGACAAGGGCCTCGAACTGGTCGAAACCGAAGCCGCTACCAAGGACGGTGAGCAGCCCTTCGGCCGCATGACCGCCTTCCATGGCCAGATGGGCATGTATGTGCGGGCGCTGTCCTACATGATGAGCCACGGGTCCGACGGCCTGCGGCAGGCGTCGGAAGATGCGGTGCTGAACGCGAACTATGTCCGCGTCGGCCTGCAGGACCTGATGAGCCTTCCTTTCGGCGAACGTCCGTGCATGCACGAAGTGCTGTTCGACGACAGCTTCCTGAAGGACTCCGGCGTTACCACGCTCGACTTCGCCAAGGCGATGATCGACGAGGGCTATCACCCGATGACCATGTACTTCCCGCTTGTGGTTCACGGCGCAATGCTGATCGAGCCGACTGAATCGGAAAGCCGGGCCGCGCTGGACCTCTTCGTGGCCACCATGCGCGATCTCGTCATGAGCGCCAAGCGCGGTGAAACGGAACGCTTCTCCGGCGCGCCGTATCTCGCTCCGCGTCGCCGCCTGGATGAGACCAGCGCCGCGCGCAAGCCGGTCCTGAAGTGGACCGAACCGGCTCCGGCCGAAGTGACCCCGGCAGCTGCCGAGTAACGTTTGCGACAATCGGTAGGTGTTTGAAGACCCCGGCTTCGGCCGGGGTTTTTGTTTTTCGAACCACCGGTGCGTCATCCCGGCTCACCGTCTGCTCGACTGCGATAGCAAAGAGCGGGTTTTCGCGTCGCTTTTTGCAGAGACACGGATGCGATTTGTCCCTTCACCTGGAAGTGGCCGGCACCTTTACCGAATGCTTTCGCGCCACTTCCGCAGTCGACAACTCAAAATCATATTGACAATATAAATGTCAAAATGACATAAGAATTGTCAAATGAGGTGCCTATGAAGAAGTCCGTCGAGCTTTACGAAATCATCCGTCTGATACGTCCTGTGCACCGGCGCCTCGCGCGGGCGGTGGAAGCGAAGCTGGATGGGACGGGCGTAACCGTTGGCATGCGCGCGGTCATGGAAGTGCTGGAGGAAGCAGGCCCCATGGCTGTGCCTGACATCGGCCGGGCGCTGTTTCTCGCCCGCCAGCAGATCCAGCTTCTGATGAACGCCCTGGAGGAGCAGGGGCTGGTGGAGCGCCACGCCAATCCGGCACACAAACGCTCACCGCTGTTTGACCTGACCGAAGCGGGGCACGACAGGTTCGGCGAGATCCGGGCGCGGGAGAACAGTGAGATCGATGCCGTCTGCGAGCTCTTCTCGGACGACGATCTGCGCTCCACGCAGCGCGTCATGTGCACCATGCTGGATCATTTCGCCGCGTTTGAGGACGACCCCGACAGCCCCAGGGGGCTTGAATAATGTCACAAACAGGAGAGGTCACATGACCGGTATCTGGATTGTCAGCGGTCTCTGTGCCGCTGGCATTGTTGCCTATGTCGTCTATTGCCTGAGGCGGCTAGGAACGCCGACAAAAGGCACCCGCATCGACAAGGCAATACGGCCGGGTACGGCGCTCGTGGTGATTGACGTGCAAGAGGACTTCACCCGCAACAGCGGTAAACACGCATTCGATTCCGCACAAAGAGATGCGGCACTGGCTGAAATCAGCCGGCAGGTAGAAGCGCATCGGATGGCGGGGCATCAGGTGGTTTTCATTAAGAACGTTTTTCGGGACTGGCCGGTTATCGCTGCGATGAAGATGGCTGCGGACGGTATCGGCACACCCGGGCGCGACGGACTGAAACTCGACCGGACGGTTGATGTGGGCAGCGCCCCCGTCTTCGAAAAATCGATTGGAGACAGCTTTTCCAGTCCACAATTTGAAGCCTGGCTGGAGGAAAAACGGATTGGCCGGCTGGTTCTGGTTGGTCTTGATGCCTGCCACTGCGTGCAGTTGACCGCAAAGGGGGCGTTGAACCGTGGCTATGAGGTCGAAATCAGGGATCCGGCGACGCTGACGACCACGCCGAACAAATGGGCTGAACTGAAGGGCGAGTTGAGCAAGCTGGGCGCTGCCTTCGCCTGACGTGGACGGGGCGGCTCCGGCAGCGCCGAAAGACTTTAGTGTGCAGCCTGGAGCGCCTTCTCTCGGCTGCGCAGATCAATCATATGGGACATCCAGCTACCGCGCTTTTGCAAAAAGACGGTGAGGAGCTTTGGATAGTCTTTCGAGACCGCTTTTTGGACTGAAGGTCTCGCCGAAAGGCTGGCGCGCCAGGCCATGACCCGGTCGAGGGCATCGAATGTTCCGAGATCGGCAAAACCGTCAAAGACATCGAAATAACGGAAAACCGGCGCGAAAGCCGCATCAACAAGTGAAAAGGATCTACCGGCGAAGAAGGGGCCATTCGGATCAAGTTCGCCTTCCAGATGTCGAAACTTTTCACGAACTGCTTCACCGGCAGAATAAAACCCGGTGTCGTCCCTGGCATTGTAGAGCGCGGCGATGCCATTCAGGATCTGTGAGGCAAATTCCACATAGGCCCGGTGCCGGGCGCGGTCTGCCGGGTCGTCCGGGTGAAGCCGGCCGGGTTGGGTTTCATCCAGAAATTCGACGATCGGGGCAGATTCAAAGAGATAGCGTCCATCGTCCAGTTTTAGCAGCGGCACCTTGCCGAGCGGTGAAGCGGTAAGCTACTCCCCGATCATTGGACAGTTTTCGGCATAAATTAAGCTACTGTCTGCATCTGCTGGTCGGGTTGGTTTTGATTGATTGCCTGC
>NZ_JBXUKV010000006.1:0-546933 GCF_057180185.1 Labrenzia sp. ATLA3 | reverse complement strand
CGCTTCGACATCCCTGATCTCCTTCTCGTCGAAGACCAGAAGACAACAAATCGTAGCTTACGTCAGTGTCCGATTTCCGGGGAGTAGCTCAAAATACCGCGATAAGCAGCACGAAAATGGCTCGGATCAGATAGAGGACCAAAGGCATGCGAGGTTCAATGTTCACAAACTATATGTAGCTATGCTTATAAGACACAATTACTTTTGGAATTACTTCATTGCCGTGACTAAATACTTCCAACTCTGTAGGAACCCCTTCATCGATAAACAGCATAAATCCGACACCGTAAGCCATCTCACCTATGTCGGCGTACAGAGATTTGCCTAGGGTAAGGTTCATTTCTTGATCAATGCTTGGCTGTATCCTGGCAAATCTTGTCACTCTACCGACACCGCTATCCTCTCTAGAGGAAACACATAGCTGCGGTAGATATTTTAGCAGTGTTGGCTCTTCCCTTTCGAGGATAATGCGAATGCTATCCAGTTCGAATTCTGTCAGCTTCATGGAATGTCCCTTCGTGACGCTGACCCAAGAACAAACTTTCCATCGACAACCCGCCCGCCAACTAAATCAACTTCGACACCACCAACTGAGATGCGGGTCTCTGTGTTAATCCCATTCGCGTTAAGATTTAGGTCTCCATTTCGATATGCTTGCTGGGCTGCAGCGTCCAATTCTAGATAGGCTTGCTCCTGAGTGCCAAACCTATCAACGAGCGGGTCCATTTTATGTTTGTCTTGTCCAAAAATGTGATGTGACTTTTGCTGCTCTGCTGCGGTCAGTGTTCTCTTTGTGGCGTCATTTCCACCACTATGACTTTCCCACCCGATGGGACCGACGAGATGCGGGCCGTTGCCACCGTTGTTGTTGTTGCTGCCGTTCTCATCGGTTCGTCCGAGATCTTCGTCGGTAAGTGGCGGGCCGCCATTGTCACCGATTTGGTTGGCAAGGACCTGCCATGTCTTCTTTAAGGCATCCTGGCTGAGAGACTGACCGTTCATCTCTCCGCTGGTCAGAACATAGTTTCCAGTATTTGAAGACAGTGTAAATTTCAGTTCCGTGGCAGTGTCATTGCCATCGAACGAAATGGTAACAGTTCCTTCAGGTCCATCGATATTGATGTCGTAGCGAGTGCCGTCGGTATCGGTGACTGAATATTCGGTGACATCACCGGCAGGCCCCGTCGAGGCCAGCAACGCGCCAACAGGTCCAAGTACCCGTGCGAGCCCTTTTGCCGAGAGATTGCCTGCGATCCCGTCGACAATATCGAGGCTGGCCTCCGCCTGGCCTGGTGACAGTGATATAGTTTCACCCGACCCCAAACTGATAGTGCACATAGTCTGCGCGTGTGCCGGCGTAATAATCCAGTCGAACAGGTTCCAGCCCTGCTTCTGGCCGCAACTGGCCAATTGCTCTCTTACTTCAGGATCCGCTTGAGCCTCTTTGACAGCTTGTTTGAGGGTTTTCGCTTCTTCAGCAGGTAAATCTTGGTCTTTCGATAATGCATCCACAACAGCGTCGGCTATGTCAGCCAGAGTTTTGCCTGCAATCTCTACAGCCTCCACCGCTTTGACGATGCTCGTATCACTCACATAAAGCTCAAACCCTTCCTGCTTCTGCGAGGTCACTTCCACCACCGCGTCCGGGTCGCGGTTGAGGTTGGCAAGTTGGGTTTCAGTGGCGGTGGTGTCTTCCGCCGCTTCCCGGTCCGCTTCGGCGCGCAGGGCTTCGGCGCGGGCCGTGTCGCCTTCGGCTTCTGCCGCGTCGGCCTCGGCTTCCAGGTCGGCGGCCTTGATGCCGTCGCCATCGCCGTCGCGCACGGTGATCTCGCCCTCGCCGATGGTGGCGTGGGCAACGCCCTCGGTTTCGGAGTTGGAATAGGCCCCTTCCACCGTGATGCCCGGTTTGGACTTGCCTTCCGGATTGGAGCCTATGCTGACGCCGACCGAGCCGGAAACCTGCCGGCCCTTGCGGTGAAGGTCGATATCCGCCGTTTCCAGACGCTCTGTTTCAAGGGTCAGGTCGCCGGAGCGCGAGGCGATCACCCCGCCGGTGATGGAGGTCGTTTCGCCGACATCGGCATTGAGCGCGTTGTCGGTGACGATGCCGGAGGGGGCGTTCACCCAGGCCGAGCTGTTGGACCCCTTGGCCCCATTGACGCTGGCAGAGGCGCCGAAGGTGGGCCCAGCACCATTTGCCCCGAGCCCGAAGCCAACGGAAACCCCGGCGCTGTAGCCGCTGCTCTGGTTGGAGCCTTCGGCCGTATCCAGCCGGCTTTCGATCGTGAGATTGCGGCCGATGTCGAGATCGGCACTGTCGGCTTCGATCCGCGCGCCCTTCAGGGCAAGGTCCCGGCCTGTTGCGACCGACACATTGCCGCCCGCCGTCACATCCGTGTTGGTTTGATAGGTCTGCGACTGGCTGTAGGAACTCTGCTGGCCGGAGACGTCCAGCCCCAGGCTGAGGCTGGCGCCGGGGGCGACGCCGATGCTAGTCGAAGAGGCGTATCGGCCAACCCAATTGAGCTACAGTAAAAAATTTTAAATATCAAATAGATATCACATCAATTTCAAAACCACGCTGACGTCTGAATTTAAACAGAAGAAAATCATTGATCCGGCCAACTAATTTCATCGGATGAAATCCAATTGATTTTGCTAGATTTTTTAGATGGATGATTGATGAAGTCTTCGACCACCTTCCATGCATCCTCTAAGCTAATAAATGCACCTATAGGATAGAACTCTTCATCACCAATATCTTCAACCAGATCCATTTTCTCGCTACTTCCCACTGAGAAGAAGTCTTTTAATACTTTTTTCCTATCTCTGTCATACAAGTCGTAGTTCAGCAAATAGCCAAGAGATCTATGATGTAACACCAATAATGAAGCTATTTTTCCATCGTCAAAGAAATATTGAAAAGATCCACCATTTCCTGCGACGTCATCGTTCTCATTTTTCCTTTCGAATATTTTTTGAAAGGACGACAAAGACAATTTCTCAACGTCAATGTTGTCGATAAAAGTGCTATGAAAATTTGACATTAATTCACCCAGTTAAACTTTCCATTTGAAATATTCCCAACCCGTCCATTTCTAAATTTGAGGGTGACATCTTCGACGCACATCACCTCAACCAGCCTAGGGGGATGGGTTCGACAATTAGTGCTCTAATCCCCGAAAACTGGATCGTTTTTGACTGGAGTTTTCCGCGCTAGGATCTCGGCTGGGAGAAGAAGCGGAAGCGATGAAGGCATCGAAGTTTTCGGGGATCAGAGCAGATACAGCAAAACTCCAACCTCCGGCGATCCAAACTTCGGGCTCAGTGCATCATTTCACTCGACTTTGAATGAAGGCGCGCCGAAATATGACCTGCTCCCCTGATTGTCCGCATTCAAAAGTTAGCTCTGTTCGTCAGATAGGCAGGTTTAGCAATCAGATCCTGCGCTCAACCGGACAGCTGGCTTGCACCCAATTCCCCGGCACTGCGAAACTCGCAACCACTCCAAATGCCACGGCTAACAGCAGGGTGAAGGTGCGGATCAGGAGACGGACAAAAAACATCATTCTGGCAAAATATCAGGTCAGTCGTTCAGTCTACTTCGTACGTCGGAAACGCTACGACTTAGAAAGCGAGAAAACTCAAAAATATCTTGGAACCGCCCATTGCGCCCGTGAATCGGAATAGCGAACCGTTCACCATTGAAGAGCATGGCAGTTATTTCCTCGTCCGAACCATCATTTTTTAGTGGAGAAGTACTCTCGATGTCTTCGTAGCGTACAGCTCTAGTCGTCGTGCTACTAAGAATTTCAATTCCTGGGTCTTTAATCACGACCGCATTTTCGAGAGAACCCGGCTCATTATAATATAAACATATCCAATCAGCAGAAGTTTTCAAACCTAAGCCGAAAGCAGGATTGTTCAATTCCGCTTCGCCAATAGCTCTATAGCGGTCCATGTGACTTAAAATGCGCTTTGCTCTAATTCTCGGCGTCATGACACTACTCAATCGGAATAGTTATTACGTCATCAGCGCCTTTAGTGGAAAGCCCATGGGGACGTTGAACCATTGCGACGCCCATTATCGACCAGATTGTCGACTATCCGCAGCGGGTTGGTAATCGAACCCTCGATCATATCAACCCGAACACTCGTAACCCCATTTTGGACTGAAAATGTTCCATCCAACTGAGTTAGGTTTCCTTGAATGCCTAAATCATCTGCGGTTAGCGGTCTTGTGGGTACCTTTACTCCCGTTGTGGCGTCATTTCCACCACTATGACTTTTGGCGTGCGCGTTCACAAAGCTCGTTTCCGGTCGCAGCGCTTGCGCACCGTGAGACACTCGTCCCGGTAGATCCGGTGAAAGTTTTTCCAATCCTGCAATAACGCAGGTATTGCCATCCGTTCTTCTTGACACTTGGATGGGTCTTTGTAGCCAGAATGCCATCTTTGGACTCATTCAAATTCGAATTTCTCAACTTCTATTGGGCCAAGTAAATAAACATCTTCGACAGAAGTCTTTTTAACATTGATATCAGCGACGTAAAAAACTGATTCAACAGTTGAGAAGTCTATCATCGACACCAGGTTCTTTTCTGGATTGAAGGGCAGCAACTTGCCAAAAAACTTCGCATCAAAATCAAAATTCTCGTATTCGCCCGGCGCATAAACCTCGAAGCTACCCGGTTCCACATAGTCACAACCAAACGCCTGTTCGAATTTCGAAAGCCGCTCCTCGTGTTCGGGATCAATGTCAAAATACGCCCTCATCTCCTCGGCTGACAGCACGTTTGAGTAACCGAGATAGACTGTGTGCATTTTTTTACCTTCGAATGAGTGTGGGAAGGTTGGGTATAGCCCAACGATGTCCCAAGGACACAAGTCCGGACTGAAGCTCACCAACATTTCCGCTGTTGTCGATTAGCTGGCCTAGTTCGTTGTGAAACGCACCGGAACCATGTCCGCCATGTTTCCCAGGCAAACCAGTTTGCGGATTTATCCAGTTCAATTTCTTTGTGCTTGTTCTGAAAGACCAGATGTCTTGTGCAGTAAATCCCCAACTGTGAAACTTGTCGGCTCTAGATACCATTGCCCACTCATGGAAACCACCTGGCTCGCGGAGCATACGTTGGATTTTTGACCTTGTTGCAGGATTAGACCAGTAAGCCACAAAATCATCAGTGTTTAAGTTGTTGAACCACTCTGAAAAACCGCCTTTTCCAGGTGTTGGGCCAATACCAGGTATATCGTCAATGGATACGGTCCGCCTCGTAACCCGCGTTCCAAGCGCGGTAACAATCGCCGCCGTTGTGACAGTGGCGACCAGTTTCAGGTCTTTGACTTCCTGATTGGAGAGGCCCTGTTCCGTTGCAAGGCGCTCAACCGTTCTGGCAACCACCTCCGAAGAAAGCTCCCCTGCGTCTGCGAGCGGTTTCAGCGCCTTCTTGTACTCAGCGTATTTCTCCTCGCCGAGTGCGAGCCGCATGGTCACATCGCGGATCAACGAAACCGACATGCCCAGAGACTGCGCCCCTGCGACCAACACTTCATCCGAGGCCATCTCGCGCAGTGATTCTGCGGTTTTGGTAATCGAAGCAGGTAGTTCGGTGTCGCCTCTCTCACCAACCAGATAATCGCGTGCGTATTCCTCCAGCAAGCGGCTGAGCATCTGGACGCAAGCTTCGCGTTCTCGCGGTGTCAGTTCTGCAATTTCACGGCCGTTTTCATCGAACAGCACACAGCCGGTGGCAGCATGGGCCGAGGAGACAACGAGGTCCCAGAGGTTGAAGCCTCGGCGACCGGAACAGGTTACCAGCGCACGAAGATCGAGGTCGCCTTCGTCAATTGCCTTGGCGACGGTTTTTGCCGTGTCCAGTTCCGACGGGGTGAGCGCACCAGAAGCGGCCAGTTCTTCTCCCAACGCCCGGAACGCTTCCCCGAGTGCCTTTCCGGTGACTTCGATGCCTTCGACAGCCTTCTCGAGAGATGTGTCGGAGAGATAGAGCTCGAACCCTTCTTCTTTCCGGGATGTGACAACCACGACGGCATCCGGATCGCGATTGACGTTTGCAAGCTGGGTTTCTGTTGTTGTTTTATCTTCCGCCGCCTCCCGGTCCGCTTCGGTGCGCAGGGCTTCGGCGCGGGCCGTGTCGCCTTCGGCTTCTGCCGCGTCGGCCTCGACTTCCAGGTCGGCGGCCTTGATGCCGTCGCCATCGCCGTCGCGCACGGTGATTTCGCCCTCGCCAATGGTGGCGCGGGCAACGCCCTCGGTTTCGGAGTCGGAATAGGCCCCTTCCACCGTGATGCCCGGTTTGGACTTGCCTTCCGGATTGGAGCCTATGCTGACGCCGACCGAGCCGGAAGCCTGCCGCCCCTTGCGGTGAAGGTCGATATCCGCCGTTTCCAGACGCTCGGTTTCAAGGGTCAGGTCGCCGGAGCGCGAGGCGATCACCCCGCCGGTGATGGAGGTCGTTTCGCCGACATCGGCATTGAGCGCGTTGTCGGTGACGATGCCGGAGGGGGCGTTCACCCAGGCAGAGCTGTTGGACCCCTTGGCCCCGTTGACGCTGGCAGAGGCGCCGAAGGTGGGCCCGGCGCCAGTTGCCCCGAGCCCGATGCCAAAGGAAACCCCGGCGCTGTAGCCGCTGCTCTGGTTGGAGCCTTCGGCCGTATCCAGCCGGCTTTCGATCGTGAGATTGCGGCCGATGTCGAGATCGGCACTGTCGGCTTCGATCCGCGCGCCCTTCAGGGCAAGGTCCCGGCCGGTTGCGACCGACACGTTGCCGCCCGCCGTCACGTCCGTGTTGGTGTGATAGGTCTGCGACTGGCTGTAGGAACTCTGCTGGCCGGAGACGTCCAGCCCCAGGCTGAGGCTGGCGCCGGGGGCACCATTCTTGCCACCCGCCCCGACACCAAGCGTCAGCCCGATGCCCGCGGACATGCTGGAGTTTTCGCCCTCATAGGCGAGCTGGTTTTGCGCCGATTCCAGGATCACATCCCGCCCCGCCGCCATGGCAATATCGTTGCCGGCGTCGATCCGGGCGCCCTTGGCCGTGATGTCGCGCCCAGCTTCCAGCGACATGTCGTTGCCTGCCGACAGCGTGGCGGTGCGGGCAATGGCGCTGGCTTCCGACGATCTGCTTTCCTCACGGGAGATGCCAATGCCGATGCGCACCCCGGCAATGGTGCCGCCCTGGCGGATGGCGTTGAGCTGGTTGAGCGCGTCGACCGCCTTCAACCCTGCGGAGACCGCGGAAAGCGCCTGATAGCCGAGATTGCCCTTGCCCGAGGCTGCCATACGCGGCGCATCCGCCAGCGACTTCACCGGCCCGGAGATGTTTTCAAACGCGCCGAGCGACAGCGCGAAAGTGTCGATCTTGTGGCTTTCCGAATGGGCATAAAGATCGTGGACACTGTCCAGGACGATGTCGCGCCCGGCGGTTATGCCAAGGTCTTCGTCGGCGGCGACGGAGGCAGCTTCGGAGACCACATCGCGCCCGGCATCAATGGATACGTTCCGGCCGGACACCGCCGAGGTGACCTGGGTCAACGAGCTGGTGTCGGAGGTATGGCGTTCGGACTTGTAGCCGGCGACCACACCCATGTTGCCGGTTTCGGCAAAGAAGCCGCTTTTCTTGTCGACCCGGCTGTCTTCGGAGGTGTTTTGCGCAGCTTCCAGACGCACATCGCGCCCGGCCGACAGGGCAACGTCGCTTTCGGAGGATACGGCAGAGCCCTTGACCACCACATCCCCGGTGCCGGCCGAGATCTCCAGATCGCCGAGCGCGGTCACCATGGAGCCAACCTGCGTGGTGCTGCTGCTGTCGCGTTTCCTGGAACTTGAGGTCAGGAAGCCGCTTTTGTTGCGCGCGGACCGGTCTTCCCGGCTTTCCTCTGCCGTGCCGATGGTGACGGTTTCACCGGCTGTCAGGCTGGCCGTGCCGTCGCTGGCAATCAGCGAGCCTTCCACGGCAATGTTGCGCCCGGACTTGAGGTTGACCGACTCGGCTGCCTGGATGGTGGAACCGGACACACGGGTCTGGCTTTCGCGCACATCATAGCGGTTGCTGCCCGCCTGGCCACTGGCTACGAAATGGCTTTCGAGGTCAATGGCGGTCACCGCCAGATCCCGGCCAGCATCGATTTCCAGGCTGCCGCCGCTGGCAAGATCGGCCCCGGTGATGCGGGTGTCACTATCGCTGCGGATGGTCAGCGTGTCTTCCGCCGTCACCGTGCCGCGCTCATAGGCCCAGGTGCCGATGGCCGTGGTGCCGTTGCCGGTCGCCCGGGTTGCGGTTTCGATTGAAACAGTCTCGCCGGACAGTGTCACATCCCGGCCGCTGATCGTGCCGGACCTGTTCAGCAGGGTACCGGCGGCGCTGGCGACCAGGGTTTCGTCAGCCTTGATCGTGCCGCGAACGTTCCTGATTTCCGCTGCCTCCAGCGTCGTGTTGCGCCCGGCGATGACCGCGCCGGTCTTGTTGAGGCCCGTTGTCGAGGCAAGGTATAGACGGGGCGCGATCACCTCGACGCCGTCCACCACCGCGCGTTCGTACCAGACGATGTCGCTGGTCAGGAGTGCGACCTGCTCCTCGCTCAAGGACACGCCGAACGCCAGGTCCAGCGCCTCGGCCTGTGCGCCCGCGTTGTCGATCAGCGTCTTCATCTGCAGGGCATCGGAGGTCTGGTCGGCGGACAGCCAGCGGCGGCCCGTCGCCCTGCGCACCTGCTCTGCCACATACTGGCTTTCGAAATAGGCATCACCGAGCGAGCGGATGTGCTTGTCGATGTCGGGAATGCCGACCGTATCCAGGAAATACTGCGACCCGAAGAATGCGCCAATGTCGACGAATGCGAAGCGGGTTTCGTAAAGGAACGGGCTGCTTTCCGGAGCGCGGCTGAAAAGCTGGCCGTTGAACTTGTAGGACGCAGGGTCGAAGGCCGGGGCCTGGGAGCTGGCGTTGAGCTGAACGATGGACGTGTCCTGTGTGGACTTTTGCAGGTCCTCCGGGGTGGAAGGCTCGCCGGCTTCGTTGGTGAGCGTGCCTGTCAGGTTGCCGATCAGCGATCCGCCGGCGTGGATGGTCGCGGGAACGGCATCGATCGTTTCGGCGCTCAGCGTCTTGCTTTGCACCCCGTTGTCCAGAAACTTGTGCGAGGGGGCAAAGCCCAGCGTGCGGGTTTCGTAGCTCGACCAGCTCTGGTGAATGGTGATGACACGCGTCAGGGTCTTGCCGCCGTTGACGATGCTGGTGCCGTCGATGCGCATGTCGCCGGAGGCGACGATGTCGCTGTATTCGTTTTCCAGCGTGCCGACATCCAGCACCATGTTGCCGTTCTGCGCCGCGATGCGCGCGACCGGGTCGACCAGCTCATAGGTGTCTTCGGTGACGAAGATGGTCACCACATCGCCCGAACCTGCTGCACCGTCCTCGTCGGGGGCGAGCATCAGCCAGTCGTCATAGGTGCCGTTGTCCGGGTCGAACTCGGCAATGGAAGTCGGTGCGTAATCCTTCCACCAGTTCTGGTCCCAGTCCGCTGCCGTGGCATTTTTGGCCGTGAGGATCTCATCGATCTTTTCCGGGTGCGGCACGAACACATAGCCGCCGGGCCCGCCGCCAGTGTCCCAGAACTGGTCCCAGTCGCCGATGCCGCCGGCCGCCCAGTATTTGGAGAACCCGCCCTTCAGCCAGTCGGGAGGATAGGCCCCTGCGACGACTTCATTGGCATATGCGGTCGTTTTGGTGTCGAAAGTGGCACCGGTGATGTTCTTCAGGCTTTCAGCCCGGATCGTCAGCGTTCCGGACCTTGCCTCGATGATCCCGCCCTTGCGGTTGATGATGCCGGCCGCCTTGGTGCCCGCCGTGCGGCCTTCCAGCGTCAGGCCGTTTTCGGCAACAAGAACGCCGCCATGGTTGTCCAGGCTGGCCGAGCGGATGGTCAGGCCGTTGCCGGCGTGAACGCCGCCCCGGTTGGTGAAGCTGTCCAGGCCATCGAACAGGGCAGCATCATTGGCAATGATGTAAGCACCGGAGGCGACGTTGGTGGTTCCACCATTAACCGTCAGCCCTCCGGTTGCTTCCAGTTTGCCGGTCACCGACAGGGTGCCACCGACGGTCAGCTGGCCGGTTCCGTTCACGCGCAGCAGCCCGGCAACGCTCAGGTCGTTGATGCTGAGATCCAGCGCGTTGGTGGCGCTCAGGCCCGGCGCGGAGGCGGCAAGCGTTGCAGTGCCGGTGACGCTGCCGGAGACATCCCGTGCAGCGACCGTCGCTCCGGAACCGCTGAGCGACAGCCCGCCGAGATCAAGCTCCAGCGAACCGACTTCCAGCGTGCCCAGCTGGTTCCAGGTGCCGGCGGTGATCCGCGTCAGGTCACCGGACTGAATACGAGCGCCTGCCGCCACGTTGAGCGAGGTGGACGCGGTCAGCGTCAGCGTGCCGGCGTCGGTTATCGCCGCACCGTCACTGGTGACACCGGCAAAAACCTTGCCACCGGATACATCGATCACCGGCGCGGTCAGTGCGACATGATCGCGGGCGTTGACCTCGCCTGCTGTTGCCACGGTCAAACGACCGGCAGCCGAAAGGGCAAGGTTTCCGCCGGAGTAAAGCACCGATCCGGAGGAGACCGTGACATCGCCAAGGCTGGAGGCGACATCGATTGCGCTGGCGACGGATGCGCTGCCGAGAGCCACGTCATTTGATGCCCGCACCGTGTAAGTGTCGGTGGCAACGGTTCCCGCCTGCTCCAGAGAGCCGACGTTGAAGGTGATGGCCTCGCCCGCCTGCAGGTAGCTGGAAGCTGCAAAATCGGCAAGACCCGTTGTTGCCACCTTGATGGAGCCGACACCTGCGGCCAGCGTGCCACCTGGTGCCAGACCCGCCAGGAGCTGCGCCTCATCGAAATCGATGCCCGCGGCTTCCAGATCCACCTGATTGCCGGCACCGAGGGTTGCCTCTTTTGCAACCTTGATATCGCCGCCGGCCTTCAGGACCAGCGTTTCCTGGCCATAGACGGACGCATTTTGCCGAACTTCCACCGATCCGTTGACGGACTGAGCACGCAAGCTCTTGCGGGCGGAAACAGCCCCGCCAAGCACCAGCTTGCCGTCGGCGGTGATCTGAAAGTCGCCCGTGGTGGCGGTCGCGCTTTCCGGGGCACGCACACCAACGCCGCTTTCCGTGCCGATCAGCTTGATGCGACCGGCATACATGCCGCCAAGGGCGGAGGAATCGATGGCAAATTCCGGCTTGTCGCCCGCCGCCCCGGCCTTTGCCTCCACCGAGCGGTTGTCATAGTCGTAATCGTTGCGGCCGGCGAAGACGCCGAGGTTCTCGCCGGCGTGGATCTTGCCGTTGATTTCGACCGCGCGCGAGACGATGTCGAAATAGTCGACGCTTTCCGCCGCCACGCCGTCTTCGCCGATGGTGACGGTGCCCCGGTCGACCGAGAAACCTTTCAGCGTTCCGGCATCGACCTGCGGCAGACCGGTTGTCAGGGTCGCCCGCGGAATGTTGATGAAACCGCAGCCGTTACAGGTGATGCCGTTCGGGTTGGCGAGGATGTAGTCCGCCTGACCGCCATGCAGCTCCGTCGCGCCCTGCAGCAGCGACCGGTTGGACGAGGTGACTTCGTTCAGGATCACCGTTGCCGGACCAGAGCTTTGAAGATTGGGGTTGCCGACAATGTAACCGCCGAGGTTGCTTTGCCCCAAATCCTTGGAATTGTTGAGGATCAAGCCATTCTTGCCGACATTGAAATCGGTGAACTTGTTGTGGGACAGGCCTTGCGCGTTGGGGGTGACAATGTGCTGAACCGGCACGCCGTTTGGCGCCGCGACAATCTCCGGCCGGTTGCCGGGCGCGGCAGCACCGTCCGGTGTAAGCTCGCCGGCAAAGGCCGGCAGCGAGGTCTGGACCAGGAAAACAGTGCAGAAGAAACCATTTAAAACGGGCTTGATCATAAGCCGATGCGCCTAAAACGTTTGAGAAATGCCGAGCCGGAAACGCAAGAAACCGTTTTCCGCCGGATCCAGAAATGTCGGATGGGCCAGGGCCCGCTCATACGCCACTTCGCCGGTCACGATGCCGCCGCTCAGTCGCAGGCCAACGGCACCGCCCATCAGCTCGCCGCCTTCCAGTGGATCGTCGGGATCTTCCAGAACGCCGCCGGCATCAAGGCCGGCGTAGAGCTGCGGCAGACCGAATATCCGCTTAAGACTGTCCGGTGCTTTGCTGACGAACGCCGGCGTAAAGCCAAGCTCAAACTGGCCATAGCCACCGGCGTCACCCGACAGGCTGACATCCCGGAAGCCGCGGACGGAAAGAGGCCCGCCAATGGTCACCCGTTCGGATGCAAACAGCGTGTCCGGCGAGTAGGAGCCGTAGGTGCTGGCCTGGAAGGAAAGCTGACCGACAGGGTTCTGCCAGACCCGCTGGTAGAACCCGGACAAGGTAACCTGGCTGAACTGGGCTGCCGGTGTACCGTCAAGCTGGCGGCTGTCCTTCTGGGCCGCAAAGCCGTCCAGCCCCTGCCTGAAGGCGACGCTCGCCTGGCCGAACCCGCCTGCAATCCGGCCGCTGATTTTTGTGGAGGCTTCTAGAACGGCCAGCCGCTGGCTGGAGGCGTCGATAAAAATCTCTTCGATATAGTTGGTGGCTTCCTTCAGCGAGAAAGCCCCGCCCGCACGCCAGACATAGCGCCCGGTCCGGTGGAGTACGCGGTCCACTTCCACCCGGCCTTCCCAGCTTGTGCCGTCATAGCTGTAGTCGCCCGAAGGGCTTTCCAGGCGGGACAGATAGTCCAGATAAGATCCGCTGATGTTGACAGTCCAATACCGCCAGGGAACGGACAGATAGGCGTTGATCGAGCGTGAATAGATTTGCTCATCCAGCCTGTCGAGCGAACTGCGGGCGGAAATCGTCAGCAGCTCGCTGAGCCCCAGAACATCCTCGAAGCCGGCGACACCGTTCCACTGATGACGTCCGGTGCTTGTGGCCCCGTCATTGTCCAGCGATGCGGACAGTTGCATCGCATAGGCGTCCTTCACCTCGATGGTGACGATGCTCTGGCCGACGCCGGCTCCCGGCTCGATGCGGATGGTAGCTTCCTTCGATCCCAGCCGGTTGATCTGCTCCAGACCCTGCTCGAAATCACGGATATTCATGATCCGTCCGGACCGTTCGCCAAACAGCTGGGCCGCGCCTCGTCGTGCCTTGCCGTTTTCCTGAAGGCGAACCTCGGACACCGATCCCTCGACGATGAGGACACGCAATTCGCCGGAGCCGAGATCCTGCGGCACCAGATAGGCACGCGAGGTGACATAGCCCTTCTCGACGTAATAATTGGTCGCCGCTCTCAGCACGTTCTGAATGTCGGTCAGCGTCAGGCAGGCGCCTTGCCGGTTGCGCACCAGTAGCTCCAGCTCGCGGGCGGGAACACGTTTCGCGCCTTCAAACCGGATCCGGTTGACGTCAACGCACGGCCCCTCGCCACCGGTCTCCTGCGGCAGCAAGTCCGGCGAACGCTGGGACGGCTCGGTTGTTCCCCCCAGAAACCGGTCTCGTTCCAGCCGGCGCTGCTGTTCTTCGCGCTCGATAATCTGGCGTTGCTGGCGCAGCACGTCCTGGACACCCGAGGGCGTTTGAGCCGCCCCCGGCAGTGCAAACAACAGCGCCCCGGCAAGCGGAGCCCAAAAACGCGCTAGTGCTCCCATGGTGTCAGTCGGCCGTATTATCCGCGGAAAGAGCCTTCAGCCGTGCCAGTGCCGCCGAGGACCCTTGCAGCGAAAACTCGATTCGCACCGGCTTGTTATTGGTCGCAGTTACACCGACTACAGTGAGCCGGTTGCCCGCGCGCAGCTTTTCCTGGGCAGCGTCATCCAGCGGTACCGGCACCACACAGCCGGATGGTAGGCACGTCAGGAATTGCGCCTTGGGCAACTCCGTCTCATCCACGGAAAGGGCAATACCCTGCGCCAAAGACAGACCGAATGGCGTCAGAACCGTAAGAACGGGTCCCTGCCCTTCCCGCTCTTCGACGACCAATGCAGAGAGCCGCTGCCCGCTCTTTTGCTGCACCAGTTCCTGCGTCATCCGGCAGACGCGCGTTTCGTCCTCTACGCATGTGACCGTCCAGGCCTTGAACCGCTCGGTTATGGTCTTCTGGTCTGGCTGTTCCGATTGTGCCGACGCTTGTGCACAGGCCGCCAGCAGACTGCCTGCCAGCAACGCGGATTTCCAGAAATTGAAACGCGCATCACGCCGCAGGAAAGGCCTTTTGCGGCGGCCGTTCCTGATATTCGATGGAACGAAAAAACGGGAGAACATTGTCTGTGCCATGTGTATCTGTCTTTTGACGAAGCAGCACGCAGGGCGTGCACACCCATTCCGCCAGACGCGCCGATGGACCAACAGTCTGGATCGCGAAATTGCAGCAATTGTCGCTGGATCCCGAAAATTGGGCCTGGCAAGTTATTCAAATAACAACGAAACCAAGGTGTATTGTTGTTTCCGGCATTGTCTTTTTTGGTGACGCTGCCCTAAGCGTTTAAGCCAAATCCCGCAAGCAACTTATACGCGAGTCACTCTTCATTTTTCGGAATCTGTTTTTTTGGAAATCGATTTAAGTCCAGCGTCACCATTCAAAAAATTTCAATCAAAACGCGCACTTATGTTCGCCCACGAACAGCTCTGGCTGGAGTGCCTCCGCCGGATGAAAATTTTTCTTTTTTCGTGGAGAATCTGCATGGCAGGTGCCTGGACAGCCGGTTGCACTAGCGGCAGGTTGCAAAAGCGGAGCAAACTGCGCGATCGGTTTGCAAGTGGAAAGAAGTAAGACATGCGCCCATCAACCAGGAAGAGACTGGGGGCTCAGGAAGAAGCCTATTGAACAGGACCGTCTTTGCTCGACACGCTTAGCCGGAATTGGAGGCATGATGGCGTTGGGAAACCGTTCGACACGTGGCAAACCCGTGTTGACGGCGCAAGCAGGTTGATAAATCTTCAGGCTTGGAAGAAGAGAAATGGTCGGAGTGAGAGGATTCGAACCTCCGACCCCCTCGTCCCGAACGAGGTGCGCTACCAGGCTGCGCTACACTCCGACACAGAATATGAGCTTGGAAAGCCAGGCTCATCGGGAACAGCGGGGCAAGCCCTCGCTGTGTGGAGCGTCATGTAGCAAAGCTGGTCTGATCCCGCAAGCGATTTGAATTGCCGAATGTCACTTTTTTGAAACTGTGAACAACGTCAGCGTACTAAGTGCGAAATGAACCGTTTTGCAGCGGGCAGAAGCAGACATGGCTTGTCGCCCTGCAAGGTGGAAGCTGTTAAAAAGCAGCCTCAAATCGTGTTGTCGAAAGACCTGCAACGCACCTGGGGAAAACCACTCCTTACCCATCGAAGTTTGCTCTTGAGGAGACTTGCGCAAAGGGTCGAGGCTCGATATACAGCGTCTCCACGGCCTTGGGGTGTAGCCAAGCGGTAAGGCAGCGGTTTTTGGTACCGCCATGCGCAGGTTCGAATCCTGCCACCCCAGCCAGTTTTTCCCTGAAAATTCAGACACCGATGGCGGAAAAGCACCGCCTGCGCAAACGTGTGATCCTGCGAAGTTTGCGAGGATTCGCACGACGTGCGGCACCGGCGCGCGCACGGGTTTGGTCAGTCGCACGCGCGGCTTCTACGGCCAGTTTACCCTCCAACGGAAAGACCCGCCTGCAAATGTCGCGGCGGGCCTGCAGCCCCTCTTCGTTCCAGTATCTCCCTGGATCTGCTCAGTGCATTGTCTCGGGCAGTTTTGTTGAGGGCGTGCAGGCGAGACAGGGTTCGGCAGGCATCACTCGCCCGGCTGCTGGCCCATTGCCCTTGCCTCGTCCAACTCCTTGTGGAGGCGTTCTTCCTCCTGAACGGCCGGGGTGATGAAACGGCCGAGCAGAAGATAGGCCACTGGCGTCAGAAACAGGGTCGAGACGGTCGCAAGGCCGAGCCCGCCGACGATGACAAACCCCAGCGCAATGCGCGCTTCAGCACCGGCTCCGCTTGCCATGATCAGTGGAACACCGCCGACGATTGTGCAGATCATGGTCATCATGACCGGCCGCAGACGGATGTTGGAGGCGTTTTCGATTGCCTCGCGCAACCCCTGCCCTCGATCCCGCAACTGATTGGCGAACTCCACGATCAGGATACCGTTCTTTGCCATGATGCCGACAAGCAGCACCAGGCCGATCTGGGAATAGACGTTGAGTGTCGTTCCGGTGAGCAGCATGGCAAAAACCGCGCAGGCGAGTCCGAGCGGCACCGTCGCCATGATGATGAGCGCGCTGATGAAGCTCTCGAACTGGGCAGCCAGCACCAGCAGAATGATGACAATTGCAAAGCCGAAGGTGCGGGCCATGGAGGACGACTGTTCCCCCAGCGTTGCCGTTTCCGCCAGCGGCACGATGCGGGCACCGGGCGGCAGCAGCGGTTCGGCGATCTTCAGCGCTTCCTCATAGGCGTTGCCGAGGGCGAAATCGTCCGCAAGACCCGCCGTGATGGCAACGGAGCGTAATTGCTGCTCGCGCGCGAGAGAGGGCGGCACGGCCTTTTCCACCAGGCTGGCGATGGTCGAGACGGGAACGAAGCGGCCGTCCCCCGTCTTGATGAAGATGTTCTCCATGTCCGTCGGATCGTTGATCGGATTGGTGGTGGAGACGAATTTCACGTCATAGGCCTGGTCGTTGATGAAGACCTGACCGATCTTGCGGCCGTCCAGCATGGCCTGCATGGCCGTGCCTAGCCCGTTGATATCGATACCGAGGTCGGAGGCGCGCTCCCGGTTGATGGAAACGGAAAGCTGTGGCTGGGTTGCTTCGGTAGACCGGCGCACCTGGCGGAACCGTGGGTCCTGTTCCATCGCCGAGACGATTTTGTCAGCCGTTGCGCCCAGCGTCGCATAGTCGTTGCTGCCGGAAACGGCAAACTGAAGCCCGGAGCCGGCCCCGCGAATGCCGAGGCTGTTGGGCTGGAAGGCGAAGGCCCGCACCCCGGGAACATTGCGCACAAGCGCACTGACTTCCGACAGGATCTGCTGCTGCGAGCGCTCCCGTTCGCCCCAGGGCGCCAGACGCATGACGATGAAACCGCTGTTCTTGGAACCGCCGGTGCCGGCAATGGAGAAGGTGCTGACGATCTCGCCGTTTTCCCGGTACGGCTCAAGCAGATTTTCGATTTCGCGCATCTGCTGCGAAAGGTAATCCAGACTTACGCCCTGAGGCGCTGAGATGCGCATGAAAGCTATCGAGCGGTCCTCGGTCGGCGTCAGCTCCGTCTTGATGGTGGGAAACAGCACCCCTGCGGTTGCGGCAAACAACAGCGAAACGGCCACGACCACAATGGGTGCGTTGAGACAGGCCCTCAGGCAACGCCGGTAGAGCCCGCTCAACAGCCGTCCGAGCCCACCCACGGCGCCGCCGTGATCGCCGCTCTGCCCGGCGGGTTTGCTCTTGAGAATGCGCGAAGCGAGCATGGGACATAGCGACAGCGCAACGATGGACGACAGGAACACGGCAATGGCAAGCACGAAGCCGAATTCGCGGAACAGGCCGCCCGTCTGCCCCGGCAGGAAGGACAGCGGTACGAAGACCGCAATCAGCGTTGCCGTGGTTGCCAGCACCGCGAAGAAGACTTCTTCGGCCCCTAGAACCGCTGCCGCACGTGGGCCCATGCCCTCGTTGCGCCTGCGGACGATATTCTCCAGCACCACGATGGCATCGTCGACCACAAGGCCGGTCGCCAGCACGAGAGCCAGCAGCGTGAGGATGTTGATGGAAAAGCCTGCGAGGTAGATCGCCGCCAGTGTGCCGATCAGCGCCACTGGCAGGGAAACGCCTGGAATGATGGTCGCCCGCCAGTCCCACAGGAAAATGAAGATGATCAGCAGAACGATGCTGACCGAGATAGCCAGGGCGATCTCGACTTCATGAATGGCCCCGTTGATGAAGGTGGCGTCATCGCTGGTGACTTCGATGGTCATGCCTTCAGGCAGGTTTTCCTGGATGCGCTCGACCGCGGCGCGCACGCCTTCCGAAATCTCCAGAGTGTTCGACTGGGCCGAACGAATGATGCCAAGGCCAATGCCGGACTTGCCGTTCGCGCGGAGCTGGGTCTGCCCCAGATCAGGACCAAGGGTCACCGTCACGAAATCGCGCAGCCGGGCCCGACGGTTGATGATGACGCTTTCGAATTCTTCCGGCGTATCGATGGAGGCCGTCGCGCGCACGATCAGATCCTGAGTCTGACTGGTGAGCGAGCCGGCGGGTGTGTCGAAGGCCATAGACGACAGGGCCTTGGCCACATCGGCAATGGTCAGATTGAGGCTGGCCATCTTGGCCTGGTCGATATCGATGCGGAAGATCTTGTCGCGGTCGCCATAGACCTGAACATCCGCGACACCTGGAACGGCGGCCAGCGCATCGGAAATCTCGTCTTCCACCAGCACCGTCATGTCCTCGACGGACGTGCGGTCGGAGACCACCCCCAGACGCAAGACCGGCTGGGCGTTGGCATCTGCCTTGATGATGCGGGACGGGTCAGCATCTTCCGGCAGGTCGTTGGTGATGCGCCCGAGCGCATCGCGCATGTCTGAGGCGGCCACGTCGAGATCGACATCGTCAGAAAATTCCACCGTCACCCGGCTGCGGCCGAAGGAAGAGGTGGAGGAAATCGCCTTGACGCCGGAGACGCGCGCCACGGCGCCTTCGATGACACCGGTCACTTCGCGGTCGATGGTTTCGGCAGCGGCGGCCGGATAATTCGTGCTGACGGTGATGACCGGACGGTCGACATCCGGCAGTTCACGCACCTCGATCCCGAACATTGCCGCGATGCCTGCAACCACGATCAGCATGTTGATCACAAAGGCGAGAACCGGACGCCGCACGAACAGGCCGGTGATACCCAGTTCCTTCAAACGGTCCATCTGCATGGCAGTCTCTCCAAGACCCTCAGGTCAAACTTCAGGAACCGCTTCCGCTGGAAACAGGTGTTGAGGGCGCATCGGCAGCCGGTGCCTGTTTGCGGTCGGCAACCGTCAGGTCGGCACCGTTGCGCACCAGGTGGATGCCTTCGGTCACCACTTCGTCGTTCACGGTCAGGTCCGCATCAACCAGGACGCTGTCGGTGTTGCGCTGGATGATACTGATCGGAACGCGCGCGCCCTTGCCGTCACGCACAGCCCACACGAAGGCGCCATCCGCCCCCCATTGCACGGCCAGCGGATCGACAGCCGGGTATTTGTCGCCCGGAAACTTCATCGAGACCTGGAACGACATGCCGGCTCTCAGCTTGTCGGCCTTGTTGGGAAACCGCGCCCGAACCTGAAGGGTCCGGCTGTCGATATCGATACGGTTGTCGACGGCGCTTATGACACCTTCGAAAGTCTCCCCCGGGCGGGCAACGGACGTAGCGGTGATTGGAGAGCCCACGGTGATGGCCGAGGCATAGCGTTCCGGCACCCAGAAATCGACGAGAACTTCGCTGCGGTCATCGATGGTTGCGATGACGGTTTGCGAGGAAACATAGTTGCCTGCGGTGATGGGCAGAATCCCGACAACGCCGCCAATGGGCGTTTCAACGGAGCGTCGGGACAGCGCCAGTTCGGCTTCGCGCAGTTGCAGCCGCGCGTTTTCAACCGAAAGCTCCGCATCGGTCACCTGCACGGCTGTTGCCGTGTTGGTTTTCCGCAGCACTTGCATGCGCTGCAGCCGTGCCTCTGCATCCTTGAGGGCATTTGCCGCCCGTTCGACAGCGATCTGTTCGGCGTCCTGATCGAGTTTGGCTATGATATCGCCCGCTTTCACCGTGGCACCGGACTTGACCAGAACGTCCGTCATGCGGCCGCTGGTAAAAGGTGTTACGGCGACGGATTGCAGGGCCGTGCTGGTGCCAATGGCGGACAAGCGGTCATTGATGGTGATCTCGACCACCGGCGTTGCCACGACCGCTCCTTTCGGCCCTCCCCAGCCCCGGCGCGGTTTGTCGCCCTGGCCCGGTGTCCCATCGGCCACGGCAAAATCCAGCCAATCGATGCCCCAGGCGCTGAGTTGCGCGCCCGCGCCCGGATAAAAGCGAACCCAGAGCCCTGCCGCCACGATTGCGACCAGAAGTGTGAGGACGAGCTGTTTCCAAATTGACAAGTGGAACTCCGATCAGAACTTGCCGGCACTGCCGAGAACGGTTGTATGCGGAAACTGGTTTTCTACGGCAAATCCCGTTGTCCAACAATCGATAACGTGTACCAATTTGTAAGCTGGGAAACGCGGATTGGCATTCAAGGGCTGCCATATCTTCACTTACCCAGCCACAACATGAAGCCCGGCATTGAAATGCCGTTGAAGCGCTTCAAAACCGGGTTGCCTACCCAAATAGTGTAGAAACTGTCAGGAACCAGTGCCGAAGGCCTTGAGCATGGGCCGGTTCAGAACGCAGGAGCGCGGCTGTTACGCCGCATCCTCCGCACGGCGGAGGGATGCCTGACGGGTCAGCATCTGGCGGCGGGTGAAAGCTACGAGGAATGCCGCCGTCAGAATGAGCACGATCGTGGGCGCCGGCGCGCTGTCGAGGAAGAAGCTGGCATAGGTGCCAGTCACCATCGAAGCCATGCAGACCAGCACCGCAACGCAGAGCATCGTCTTGAAGGTGCGGACCAGCAGGAACGCAATTGCCCCCGGTGCGATCAGCAGTGCGACCGCCAGTATGAGGCCCGCCGCCGACAGGGTGGCGACAATCGTCAGGGACAGTGCCGCAAGAAGCCCATAGTGCAGCAGCCGGACCGGCAAGCCGGACGCCTGCGCCTGGGCGGGATCGAAACTGTGCAGCAGCAGGTCTTTCCATTTGAGCACCAGCGCACCGCCGACGATGACGGCGATGATGCCGGCGGTTACCAGCTCATGGGTCTCCACGCCGAGCATATTGCCGAAAAGGATATGGTCCAGATGGGCGTTTGTGCGGACCGACACAAAGAGCACGATGCCAACGCCGAACATGCCGGAAAATACGACGCCCATCACCGTATCCTGCTTCACGCGGCTGTTGCCGGAGAGATAGCCCGTCAGGAGGGCGCAGACCATGCCGGCGGCAAAAGCACCGATGATCAACGGGATGCCGAAGATGTAGGCGAGCACAATGCCGGGCAGCACCGAGTGACTGACGGCATCCCCCATCAGGGCCCAGCCCTTGATCACCAGGAAACAGGACAGCAGAGCCGTCGGGATCGACACAATCATGCAGATGAAGAATGCGTTCTGCATGAAGGGAAATTTGAAGGGCAGCAGAAGAGTATCGAGGTCCATTACGCCTGATCTCCGGATTCGGTTTGCGCCGCTTCCAAGGGGTATCCGCGGCGCAGGGCCTCTGCCGATCTGCGGCGGGCGGCCAGAAGGCCGTGTTTTGGCGCCAGCACGAAGGTAATCAGGAACACCAGTGTCTGCAGGGTAACGATGATGCCGCCGGTCGCTCCGTCCAGAAAGTAGCTGAAATAGGCGCCTGCAAAACTCGTCAGGGTGCCGATAGCGATGGACGTGAGGATGAGGCGTGGAAAGCGATCGCACAGGAGATAGGCCGTCGCTCCCGGCGTGACCACCATCGCGATGACCAGAAAGGCGCCAACCGTCTGCATGGCTGCGACAACGGATGCGGACAGAAGCACGAAGAAGATCGCCTTCAGGAGACCGGGCCTCAGGCCGATTGTACGTGCATGGCTCTCATCGAAGAAGGTGACCATCAGATCCTTCCACTTGAGCGTCAGGATTGCCAGCGACACGAAGCCGATGATGGCCAGTTGCAAGGTGTCTTCCGGCGTGATCGCCAGAATATTGCCCATTGTGATCGTCTGGACCGAGACCGACGTCGGGCTGAGGGAAACGATGAAGAGACCAAGGCCGAAAAAGGACGTGAAGATGAGGCCGATGATCACGTCAACCTTCAGGCCTGAGCGTTCTGACAGGAACAGCATGGCACCGGCAGCAAGCCCGCCGGCGAGAAACGCGCCGAGCGAAAACGGCAGTCCCAGAATATAGGCCCCGGCCACCCCCGGCACGACGGAATGAGACAGGGCATCCCCGATCAGCGACCAGCCCTTCAGCATCAGGTAGGACGACAGGAAGGCGCAAACGCCGCCGACAAGCGCCGACACCCACATGGCGTTGGTCATGTAGCTGTATTGAAAGGGCTCGAGCAGATAGGCGAAACTGAAAGGCTCCATCAGTCGCGTCCCTCCCGGGTCTGCACCTTGTCGCCATATTGAACGAACGGACGCTCGTCGTCGGTCAGAATGGTCACCGCGCGCTCATCGCCGTCGGTGTGCAGTGTCTGGTCGGAAATGGTGAAATGGCGCAATACGCCGCCAAAGGCTTTTTCCAGGTTCGCACGGGTGAAGGTTGTGGCTGTCGGTCCGTAGTCCAGCACCGTTCCCTTGACCAGCACCGTCCTGTCGCAGAACTCCGGCACGGAGCCGAGGTTGTGCGTCGAAACCAGCATCACCCTGCCCTCAGCCTGCATTTCCCGCAGCAAGGCGATGATCTGTTCCTCGGTTTTCACGTCAACGCCGGTGAAGGGCTCATCCAGAAGGATCACCTGGCCGTCCTGGGCAAGCGCGCGGGCAAGAAAGACGCGCTTGCGCTGGCCACCGGAAAGCTCCCCGATCTGCCTATGCCGGAAATCCTGCATGTTCACGCGCGTCAGCGCCTGATCGACAGCCGCTTGATCCGCCGGTTTCGGCCGGCGCAAGAAGCCCATGTGGCCGTAACGGCCCATCATCACAACGTCCTCGACAAGGACCGGGAAAGACCAGTCGACTTCTTCCGATTGGGGTACATAGGCGACAAGGTTTTTCTTCAACGCTTCCCGGACAGGCATATCCAGAATGCGAATGCGCCCCTTGGCTGCCGGAACGAACCCCATGATGGCCTTGAACAGGGTCGACTTGCCCGCTCCGTTCACGCCGACAAGAGCCGTGACGGTGCCTCGAGGGATTGAAAAACTGGCATTCCAGAGTGCCGTGTGCCCATTGCGATAGGTAACGGTCACGTCCTCGGCTGCTATACCGTCATCATCCCTGACGTGGGGCATGTCCATAACCGGGTCCTTGATGACGTTCAGCATTCAGTCTTTCCAGTACTTTCATCGGTTCCTGCGACACAATCAAGCGTGGCATCGTGTCCATGCCACGCGGCGTGCCTTGATACGGTCTGTTACTTGGCGGCGGATTTCAGTCCGTCGACGACCGTGCCCGATGTGACCTTCAGCAGATCCAGATACGTCGGCACCTTGCCGTCCGCCTCGCTCAGGGAATCGACGTAAAGATCGCCACCGTATTTTGCGCCGGTTTCCCGCGCCACCTGCTTGGCAGGCGAGGTGTTGACCGTGCTTTCGCAGAAGACGACCGGAATGTCGTGCTCGCGCACCCCGTCAATCACAGAGCGGACCTGTTGCGGCGTGCCGACCTGATCGGCATTGATCGGCCAGAGATAGAGTTCCTTCATGCCGAAGTCATGAGCGAGGTAGCTGAACGCACCTTCACAGGTCACCAGCCAGCGCTTGTCTTCCGGTATGTCGGCGACGGCCTGGCGCAGCGGCTCGATTGTTTCGCGCAGCTTGTTCTTGTAGGCCTCCGCGTTGGCGGCATAGGTCGCCGCGTTGTCGGGATCATACTTGGCGAACGCCTTGGAAATATTGTCGATATAAATCAGCGCATTGTCCAAACCCATCCAGGCATGCGGATTTGGCCTGCCCTCGTAGGAGCCTGCCGCAATCGAGATCGGTTCGATCCCGTCCGTCAGCGTTACAGAGGGAATGTCACCGAGGTTCGACAGAAACTGTTCAAACCAGCGCTCAAGGTTCATGCCGTTCCAGAGGATCAGGTCCGCATCGGACGCCCGAACGATGTCCTGCGGGGTCGGCTCATAGCCGTGAATTTCCGCACCCGGTTTGGTGATGGACACAACGTCGGCGGCCTCACCGGCAACATTCTGCGCCATATCGGCAAGAACGGTAAAGGTGGTCACCACCTTCATCTTGTCCTTTGCCAAGGCGGCCGATGCCGGTCCAGCGACGATCGCCGCGAGAGAGACCGTCAGAACGAGTTTTTTCAGCATCACCAAATCCCTGTGTGAACATCACTTCTGCAAGTGATATTGCAAATCATTTGCAACTGTCAAGTTTTTGCGAATGATTTGCAATATCATTCTTATGTCGAGTTGTTATTCTCAGACATATCGTATCGATGGAGAATCCGCGAGCATCGGGAGGTCCTGCGCCGTGTCTCAAAAGCAGCGAATGCGACCTGCGCCCTTGCCTCCAGCACAAAAAAAGACGCCCCACCGGCGATCATGCCGATGAGACGTCCAATTCCTGTCCTGGCTTTCTTGGCTGTCGGGCGCATGTCGTGGGCATTCGACGTCCCACGGCATGCGGCATCACTTTTTGACGTGCCTCTGGCGTCAGGCTGCCGCCACGCGGTTCAGGAAGGTTTCGATACCTTCTTTCAGAGCCCGGCTGCGGTTGCTCAGATCGCCGGAAGCCGCCAGGACATCGCCCGACGCTTCCTTGGTGTCGTCAACCGCCCTGGACAGGCTGGACATGTTGGTCTGAACCGCCTGCGTGCTCTGGGCGGCACGCTGGACGTTGCCTGAAATCTCGTTGGTGGCCGAGCCCTGCTGGGTAACGGCAGCCGTGATCCCTTGCGTGTAGCCGTTGACCTCTTCCATCGTGTCGGAAATTGCGCCGATAGCGGCGACCGCCTCACTGGTTGAGTTCTGGATGGTCTGGATCTGAGAGGATATTTCTTCCGTGGCTCTAGACGTCTGCGTCGCCAGCTCCTTCACTTCGGCAGCGACCACGGCGAACCCCTTGCCGGCATCCCCTGCCCGCGCAGCCTCGATGGTGGCATTGAGGGCCAGAAGGTTGGTCTGTTCGGCAATCGCCTGGATCAGGCTGACCACTTCGCCGATCTTCGAGGCAGCTTCGGCCAGTCCCTGCACCTTGCCGTTGGTGTCGTGAACCGCGTTCGTTGCAGAGGTGACGATGTCGGACGACCGGCGCACCTGCTCGCCGATTTCAGCGATCGATGCGGACAGTTCCTCAGCCGCGCCTGCCACGTTTTCAACGCTCATGCTGGCGTCTTCGCTGACACGGGAGGTGTCGCCGGCCTGTTCCGCACTGCTTTCAGCGATGCCGCCGAGTGCCGATGCCGTATTGGACATTCCGGCTGCCGTTTCGTCGAGGGCACTCAGGAGACCCTGAATTTCTCCCCGGAAGCTCTGGATCAGATCGTCAACTTCCCGCTGACGCGCGTTCTCGGCCTGGCGATGCGCGTTGGCTTCGCCTTCCAGGCGCAGACGTTCCCGGGCGTTTTCCTGGAACACCTGAACCGTGCGGCTCATGTCTCCGATCTCGTCACGCTGACCGGTTGACGGAATGACTGTGTCGATGTCCCCGTCGGCCAGACGGCCCATCGCTTCCGTGAGTGCCCGTGTCGGCCGCGTGATCACCAGCGAAAGCACAAAGGCGAGCAGGCCACCTGCGGCAACCGCCCCGAGGAGTGCAATCGCGATCAACCCAAGCGCTGTATCCGCCCGTGAATAGGCGGCCGCGGACTGGGCCTCGGTCAGCGCGGTAATGACACTGCGGACCTGACCAGAGATCGCAACCAGCTGTTCCCGCTTGGCGTCGAACGCATCCTTGGCGGCGACCATGGCGGCAAATTCGGCCTCATAGGTGCCAACCTCTGCTTCGATGGCAGCAATCGCGTCAGCGATTTCCGGAAAAGCAGCACTGTCCGCCTTCAACAGGTTGGCTATGTAGCGCAGCGTTTCAATCCGGTTGAGCACTTCATCCGCGCCAATCGTATCGAAACCGGCAAAATACTCCATTGTTGCAGAGCGGATCTCCAAAGACGCGTTCTGATACTTGTTCACATTCACATTGACGAGGTCGACGATGCGCAGCTGGGAGTTTGCCTTGCCGGCAATCGACTTGGCTTCATCGGCTGCCGTGTAGACGACCTTGCGCAAGGCCGAGGCCTGTTCGTGAAGCTGTTCCAGGCCGGCAGCAAGGTCTGAGGCAACCGTGGCCGGCACGGCGGCCGGTAGTGCCCCTTCCCCTTCCGGCTTCGGCAGTTTTTCACCGAGAGCCGCCGCCATCGCTGCGAGCGCCTCGACCCTAGCCTTGTCGACGCCGTCCACCTTCAGTTTGCCGGCCTTTGCTGCCCTCTTGGCCAGAGTGTGCGTGCCATCCAGAATGGCAGCCACTGTTTCAGGCGGAAGATCAGCACCTGCGCTCGCCTCGGCAATCCTGGCTTCCAGACCGGTTACGAGGTCTTCCATGTCCGACAGCATGCGACCGACCTTGTCGGCCCGGTTACGGGTCCCGGATGCCGTCTTGGCGGCGCTACCGGCGTCGCGCTGGATCTTGCTCATCTTGTCGTTGATCTGCGCAGCAATGGTTGCCAGATTGACGGCCGACCGCAACAGCTTGTCGACTTGCACCTGCCGGTTCTCGACAGCTTCGACCACGCCATCAAACTCGCCGCTCAACTGACCGACCAGCGCAATGGCTTCTGCCGTCACCGGTTCGCCTTCTCCGGCGCCCGAAACACCGTCGAGCGTCAAAAGCGATGTTTCCAACTGATCGATCTGCAGCCTCGCCGCATCGGCCAGATCTGCCGTCCGATCAGAGAGATAGGCTTCCTGTGCCTGAGCAACCTGTTGAAGGTTGGCCATGGCGGTCGTTGCCTTCGCGCTGACGTCCGACTGGGTCCTGAGGCCGAGAATCGCGACCGTGCCAACGGCCCCCACCGCAGCTGCCACGAGGATCATGGCCGCGAAGCCGCCACCTACTTTCGCCGAAAGGCACACGTTCTTTAAAGGTGTAAGTAACCTGGACATTGTTTCCCCCGCACTTTCCGAGATTGAAGGTGCGAGCGGATAAACAATTGGTGAATAATTTCAGGTCTGCCTTTCGCTCGCCAGCGCAAAATAAATCGGGCGGTTTTTAGTCTTTTGCGACAAGGCGATACTACGCGTTTACTTGAGAAAAATTTTTGCCCAAATTAAATCCGGTTGCCTCTAATCCGATGACGAGAGTGTGTAATTCTGACAATGATGTGAAAGCCGACTCTTTCACACCACATGTCAAAACCCTCAATATTCCGGATACCAGCACCGTCACGGCGCTGGTCCCAGCCTATCGTCTGGCCGCCTCAAGCAGTCTTGCAAGCACCTCACGGTCGCCGATCTGATTTGCCATCAGAAGGATCAGCCGCGCATTGAACGCATCGCTTTCGGCCTTGGTGAGGCCTTCATGGGAGGTCAGCAGATCGGCATAAAATCCGTCCGGGTTTTCAAGGTTCGGTGTGGTGACAATCTCCGCCATCAGGCTTCTCCACCTTTTCCAAGTGCAATTGCGAGTGCATTTTCGACTGCTGCACGGTCATATTCCATCCAGCGTGCTGCGACATGCTGGTCCGGCCGGATCAGATAAACAGCCGACGAGGCATCGCCGAGATATCTGGCTTTCAGTTCCTGACCGGCAGATGCCGGTGCAATGCTGACACCGGCGATGTCGATGCCATCAATCTGGAGGGTCTCCGGCACGTCGGTGCCAATGCCCAGCAGATGGAAGCCGCTGCCGAGCCAATCCAGCAGCCAACCGTCTGCCAGGGGCGCATCCGACGCCGGGCTTCCCGGCCGTGTGCGCGCAGGCAGGCCGTCCACATCCGGGCTGTTGAGGTTTGAGCCATCATAAACGCAAGGGACAGACAACCGGCCGGAATTGACCAGCGGCCGGGCAAAGGCGTGGTGTTCGGACAGGTCCAGCACGGCATCTCGAAAGATGCGGCTGGTTTCGGATTTCGGCGTAATGAAATCGGTAGAACGCGAGCTTTGCAGAATGTTCTCGTCGGCTGCCATTTCCCGTTCAAAGGCATAACTGTCCAGAAGGCTTTCGGGTGCCTTTCCGTCCATGACGAGCTTCAGTTTCCAGCCGAGGTTGTCCGCATCCTGGAAGCCCGAATTGGCGCCGCGCGCACCAAAGGGCGATACCTGGTGGGCGCTGTCACCGGCGAAGATGACCCGGCCGTGGCGGAACTTTTCCATGCGCCGGCACTGGAAGGTATAGATCGACACCCATTCCAGATCGAATTCAACGTCCTGCCCGAGCATCTGCTTGAGCCGGGGAATGACGTTTTCCGGTTTCTTTTCTTCTTCCTTGTCGATGTCCCAGCCAAGCTGCAAATCGATGCGCCAGACACCGTCCGGCTGCTTGTGCAGAAGCGCGGACTGGTCCTTGTTGAAGGGGGGATCGAACCAGAACCAGCGCTCGGTTGGGAAGTCTGCCTTCATGATGACGTCGGCGATCAGAAAGTTGTCTTCGAACACCCGTCCGACAAAATCGAGATCGAGCATCCGGCGCGAGGGCGAGCCGGCACCATCACAAGCAATCAGCCAGTCCGCTTCCAGATTGTAGGCACCATCGGCCGTTTCCACGGTCACCAGCGTGTGGTCGTCCCTCTGATTGAGGTTTGCGACCCGACTGCCACCGCGAATTTCCACCGGCTTGCCTTCCACCTGCAGCGCGCGGATGCGCTCGACCAGGTTGAGTTCGCAATAATATTGCTGGAGGTTGATGAAGGCCGGGCGCTTGTGTCCCTCTTCCGGCAACAGGTTGAAATCATAGACCTGCCGGTCACCGAAAAACACCTTGCCGACGTTCCAGACGACACCTTTGTCGACCATCTCGTCGCCGCAGCCCAGACGGTCGAAAATTTCCAGGGATCGCTTGGAAAAGCAAATGGCCCGTGAGCCCACGCTGACCTTGTCGTTGTCGTCCAGAATAACGACAGGCACATCGGCCTGAGCAAGATCGATGGCGATGGCGAGGCCCACCGGCCCGGCGCCGATGATCACCACCGGGTGACGAACCGGTGCCGCCGCGTCCTGATCTTGGGACCTCTTGTACGGATAAAGCGGCGCTTCAAACAATTTGGTCACAGGCGTTTCTCCCAATTGCCGAGGCCTCCCGATCTCCCGAGCCGGCAAGCCTTTGCACGTTTCGCGGAACCCTTTTCCGAATTACGCGTTCTAGTTATCAAGTCCCCCAAACGGAGGTGTGATATGCCGAGCGTGACACGTCAGACTATCTCAACATCCGGCCGTCTCTGGATACTCCGGATCCTTGCCGGGCTGATGTCTGTGGTCGCCGTTTCACTTCTCATCGCCGCTCCTGCAACCGTGCTCGCCGATAACTGGAGCATGGCCGGGATCAGCATTGTGCTGTGCGAGTTCATCGTCCTTGCCGGCGCCCTGACCTGGCTCGCCCAATTGATCTTCGCGCCCGAGCGCTAGTTGCTCTCCTGGAAACGTTGCGCCGACGGATGCCGGTCAAACTTCAGAAAGAATTCGTCCAGCTGCGGTGGCGCGACGCTTGTTCCTGCCAGCATGGCATGGGCCTGACCCCGGTGATGGATCTGGTGCTGGAAGAGATGCAGCAGCGTGCTTGCAATCTTTTCCTGCATGATTCCGTCATTACCCCGGTCCTGTGCGATGTCGCGTTCAAGATCCGCTTCCGTAATTCGGTCGCAGAAATCGATCAGATCCCGATCCACGCTTTGCTGTGCGGCTTGCAGGCCGGCTGCGGAAGGCAGATGCTGCGTGTCGAACACTGACAGGCCCTGCCCCTCCTCTTTCAAGGCATCAAGGTAGTAGCGGTCCACTTCCCAGTTGTGATTCAGCGTTTCCCGGATCGACGGAAAGAACCCGGTTCTTTCCGCCTCGAACTCCGCCTGAGACAGCCGGCAGCAAGCTTCATATAAACGCTCATTGGCATATGCGTTGTTACGAGCCATCAGGCGCAGGTGATCCAGGACAGCACTCATGGGTCAGCCCTGCAGGTCTGCCCACATCTGGGCGTCGCGTTCCGCGGTCCAGATGCGCGGCGTGTCGATGTCCAGGGCCTCGTCGTATGCGCGAGCGACGTTGAACGGCAGGCAATGCTCGTAGATCGCGTAGTCCTTGAACTTCGGATCACAGGCGGCGCGGCAGGCGTCCCACGCTTCCTTCAGCGAACCGCCGCGCTTTGCCACGCGGGCGACCGGCTCATAGGTCGAACGGACAAAGTCAGCAGTGGCATCCAGCGCCGCATTGACCATCTTCTTGCCAACCAGCGCATCGCCCCGGCCCGGCGCAATGGCATCAAGATCAAACGAGCGGATGCGCTCAAGTGTTGTCGGCCAGTCGTTGAAATGACCGTCACCGCAATAGCAGGCCGAGTGATATTCCACGATGTCGCCCGTGAACATGACGTTCTCGTCCGGCACGTGAATGACGATGTCGCCAGCGGTGTGGGCACGTCCAACGAAGCTGAGGTCCACCCGGCGCTTGCCCAGGTAAACGGTCATTCGGTCGTTGAAAGTGGTTGTCGGCCAGGTCAGCGGCGGAATGTCGTTGACGTTGTCATAGCCCATGAACAGACGCGGGAAGCGCATGAACTCGGATTCCCGGTCTTGCGCGCCGCGTTCCACGACCATGGACCGGGCCTTCTGGCTCATGATCACGGTCGGTGCCTTGTAGGCGGCAGCCCCCAGCACGCGCACGGCGTGGTAGTGGGTCAACACAAGATGGCTGATCGGCTTGTCGGTGACGGACCGCACCTTCTCGATCACCTTGTTGGCGAGTTCAGGGGTCGCCTGCGCCTCGACGATCATGACACTGTCGTCGCCGATGATGACGCCGGTGTTCGGGTCGCCCTCAGCGGTAAAAGCCCAAAGATCCTTGCCGATTTCGGTGAAGGAGATCTTCTTTTCCGTCATGTCTCCAGCGGATGCGAATTGCTTGCTCATTTAGAAGCTCCGTGTTTGCCTTCATCCCATGCGGGCATCGCCTTTTTGGCAACAGCGGCCGGATGGGATTCCATTGTGGTGGCCATGGTGTCGTTCCACCGGTTGAGGTAGCCGAAGAGTGCAATCGAGGCGACGATCTCGACAATCTCGGCGTCGTTGAAATGGGTCTTGAGTGCTGCGAAATGCTCTTCCGTTGCACCGTTGGGAACACCGGCGGCCTCGCGGGCCAGCACCAGTGCCGCCTTCTCGGCCTCCGTGAAAAGCGGTGATGTCTCGCATTCCCAGACAGCAGCGATCTTTTCATCCGGCACATCGTAGACGTGGCTCAGATTGGCCATGTGCCCCTGGCAGTAGCGGCAGCCAGTCGCCATGGAGGTCATCAGCGCCACCATCATCTTCAGGTCTTCCGGCACCGTGCCCTCGTAAAGAACCGCCTGGTTCAGATCCATGAATGCCCTGGCGATATTCGGCCGGCGCGCCATGGTCAGGATCGAGTTCGGCAAAAAGCCGCGAATTGCATCGTAGCGCGCGAATTTTTCCTCGAACTGAGGCAGATCCTTGCGGTCCAATGGCGCAACGTGAGGCATGACCCTCTCCCTGAAATATCCTGGCGGCGAAAAGGCTCAACCTGACGCTGCGCTTTTGTCTTTGTGCGGGACGGAGTTCCCAGCCCTGCCCCTCCCTTTCTAGGGAGGGGTTAGGGGGGACCGTCGATGGGAGCGCAGGCTCGCGGAGCGCGATTACGGCCCTTCGTACTTCTCCACCGTCTGCTCGATGGCGCCGAAGATCGAATGGCCGTCCGAGTCGAGCATCTCGATGCGGACCGTATCGCCGAACTTCAGGAAGGATGTCTTGGCCTCGCCCGTGTTGATCGTTTCGATCATGCGGATTTCGGCAAGGCAGGAATAACCAACCCCACCATCTGCAACCGGCTTGCCCGGACCGCCGTCCAGCTTGTTCGAGACCGTGCCGGATCCGATGATCGTACCGGCACTGAGCGGCCGGGTCTTGGCGGCATGGGCGATCAGCTGACCGAAATCGAAGGTCATGTCGATGCCCGCGTTTGCGCGGCCAAACGGCTGACCATTGAGGTCGACATGAAGCGGCAGATGCAGCTTGCCACCCTTCCAGGCATCGCCAAGCGCGTCCGGCGTAACAGCCACCGGCGAAAAGGCCGAAGACGGCTTGGACTGGAAGAAGCCGAAGCCCTTGCCAAGCTCAGCCGGGATCAGACCGCGCAGGGAAACATCATTGACCAGCAGCACCAGAAGAATGTGATCGCGCGCAGCTTCGGCGCTCACCCCCATCGGCACATCGTCGGTGACGACGGCGATCTCGCCTTCCATATCGATGCCCCAGGCTTCTTCGCGCATGGAGATCGGGTCGCGTGGCGCCAGGAACGCATCCGAGCCGCCCTGATACATCAGCGGATCTGTCCAGAAGCTTTCCGGCATCTTCGCCCCGCGGGCCTTGCGAACCAGTTCGACGTGGTTGACGTAGGCCGAGCCGTCCGCCCACTGATAGGCTCGCGGCAATGGCGACAGGGCATCGTGCTCGTGAAAGCGGATCGTTGGAACGGCTTCGTGAGACAGGCTCTCGGCCAGCAACTTCAGCTTCGGAGCCACCTGCTCCCAATCGTCAAGCGCAGCCTGCAAAGTCGGCGAGATGTGGCTTGCGTCGGTGCAGTAGGTCAGGTGGTCGTTAACCACCACCAGCTTGCCGTCGCGGCTGCCATCCTTGAGCGTTGCCAGTTTCATCGGGTTATCTGCTCCTGTTACTCACCAGACACGTCGTGCCCGGCGATGGTTTCTCCCGGGAAGCCTCTTGCGGCTTCCAACCGTTGTTCTTGTGCGGGCTCCGGCAAGCGTGCCGGAACACGGGTGGTGTACGCAACCGTCACCTAAGGTTCAGGTCACCATACCGGCAAGGGGTGATCCGCCGTTTGCGGCCGGTCAAATGCCGAATGGCTTGCCTACTTGTTCCAGGTTCCTTCAGGCGTGCCATCGAATTTTTTGCCCAGCGAGTCCCAGCAGTCAATGTAATCGTCCTGCAGCGGCGCTTCCTTGGCGGCGAACTCGGTCAGATGCTGGGGAAAGCGGGTTTCGAACATGAAGGACATTGTATTGTCGAGCTTTTCCGGCTTCAGATCGGCATTGGACGCGCCTTCGAACGCATTGTTGTCCGGCCCATGCGGCAACATCATGTTATGCAGGCTCATGCCACCGGGAACGAAGCCCTGCGGCTTTGCATCGTATTGCCCGTAGATGTTGCCCATCAGCTCCGACATGATGTTCTTGTGGTACCAGGGCGGGCGGAAGGTGTTTTCCATCACCATCCAGCGTTCGCGGAAGAGCACGAAGTCAATGTTGGCGGTGCCCGGCACACCGGATGCCGCAGTCAGGACCGTAAAGATCGACGGGTCGGGATGGTCGAACAGGATTGACCCGATCGGGCAATAGTTCCTGAGATCATACTTGCAGGGAGCGTAGTTCCCGTGCCAGGCGACAATGTCGAGCGGCGAGTGATCGATGCTGGTCTCATGGAACTGTCCGCACCATTTCACGGTCACCGTGGACGGGACCTCGCGGTCCTCATACTGCGCCACAGGCGTCTTGAAATCGCGACGGTTCGCCATGCAATTGGCCCCGATCGGCCCCCTGCCCGGCAGTTCGAATTTCTGGCCGTAGTTCTCGCAGACGAAACCGCGCGCCGGACCGTCCACCAGTTCGACCCGGTAGACAAGCCCACGCGGAAGGATTGCGATCTCCTTCGGCTCCAGTTCGATGACGCCCAGCTCCGTGCAGAAGCGCAGGACGCCCTCCTGCGGCACCACCAGAAGCTCGCTGTCGGCGGAGTAGAAATATTCATCCTCCATCGACTTGGTGATCAGGTAGATGTGGCTGGCCATACCAACCTGGGTGTTGACGTCGCCGGCAGTCGTCATGGTGCGCATGCCGGTCAGCCAGTTGAGGCCTTCACCGGAATGCGGCACCGGATCCCAGCGGTATTGTCCGAGCGAAACGACATCGTCGCAAACATTCGGCGCAGACTTCCAGTACGGCAGATCGATCTTCCTGAACCGGCTGGTATGCTTGACCGAAGGACGGATACGGTAACACCAGGTGCGTTCGTTCTGGTGACTCGGGGCGGTAAAGGCTGTGCCTGAAAGCTGCTCACCGTAAAGCCCGTAGGCACATTTCTGCGGGCTGTTCATGCCCTGGGGCAGAGCGCCGGGCAGAGCCTCGGTTTCAAAATCATTGCCGAAGCCCGGCATATATTCCAGACCCGCCGCGTTTCGGCCGTTTCCAGCAAGATTTTGGCTGCTGTCGGTTCTCTGATCCATGACGTCCTCCCGGTTCGGAGATGAATTTAGTTGCATATGTAACCATTCTGATCTCACGGATCAAGCGGCATGTCGATTCTTTTGCGGCCACTGCCGATTTTCTGGCGCGAAATCGGGAAAACCTGGTGACGTAATTTTGTTTTACGCGCCTCTCCCGAGAGGTATGGCCTCTTACATGAAGATGAAATGGTTTGAGCCGAATTGCTTTTCGGCAAGGCGTGAAAGCCCAGGAAATGTGGTTCGTTTTCAAGCTATCGCAACGCCGAGGAAGGCCAAACCGGTCAAGTCCGATGGACGTGGAAATGGCTGTTTTTCGATTCCGCGCTTGAACGAAATTGCAAGCTGGCGTAAAAAGAACAAAATAGGAACATTGGAGAAGATCGATGCGGCTCGCCGACACTGCTGTTGCGCACTCCTGCGCTGTTTCCTCCGCTTCTGCGTCGGCGCCGGACGCGGACCAGCTTACGTCCGTCACTCCTGGTGAGGTCCGCACGATGATGCTGTACCTTCGCAAGGCCCGGGAGCGGGCCATCGCGATCCGCGACAGATCTCCTGGTGGCAGTTACCTGGAAAGCGTGCTGACGCGCACCATAGACGGCATTTCGCTTGAGCTTTCACAGCTCGACTACCTTCTGGCATCAAAGCCCGTCGATCCGTCGCGCAATGCCTCCACGATGCGGATGCGCCCTGCAATCTGATCGGATTCGAAGCCTTGCTGCCCGGAAAATCAACCAGCCAGATCGATGTGCTTACTCCTGCCGCAACGCGCCGAAGAACCCGAGGACTGTCTTGAGTTTTCCGGTTTCTTCGTCGATCCAGACGACATCGAGGCCCTCAGGAAGCGTCGTTCCATCCGCCTTGACCATCTGCCAGGCAAACCGTGCGGCTCCGTGATGCGTGTCGATGCCGCTGGTGCGTACGATCTTCGCACCTGCACTCTTGGACAGAACGCCCGAAATGTGATCGACAAGGGCTGCAATGCCCGTCACATCCGTTCCGGGATCCGTGTATCTGATGCCGTCTGTCACGGATCTGCCTAGCAGGTCTTGCCGGCGGGACGGGTCCCTTTCAGACCAGGCCGCGCAATAGATGTCGATGGTTTCTTCCAGCGTCATTCCCGCCTCCCTAGCAGTCTTCTGAGGAAGCATGCGCGAAAGTTCGCGAGGGCGCCAGTCAGGACACTGAAACGATAACGTCAGGCCGCGGCTTCATCGCCTGGGGCCGTCTGCCAACCGAGGTCGGTCAGCGTCACGATGCGGTTGCCGCGCAAATCCGTGGCACACACGAGAAATCCGCGCTCTTCCATGTGGCTCAACAGCCAGCGCGCCCTACCTGGGGAGCGTGTGCCATAGGCGGTGGCGATTTCGATGTTGCCGGGGCATGGCGCTTTCCCTATCGCCGCCTTCGCCAAGAGCAGATAGACGCCGCGCATGTCTTCCGGCAACTCCGAGGCAATCAGCTCCGCCTGGGCCCAGGCGCCGTCGTCCATTTCGCCTTTTTCGACACCGGCACGGGCAACGGAAAGCTTTTCACGGAAAGTCTGCAGGTCCGGTGCACCACCCGCCAGTTTTGAAATGCGGCAACGGACCTGAAAGTCCTGATAGAGCGTTGCGATGGGCTGGAACGCAGCGTCCTCGTCTTCCAGGATACCTGCGATAATTTCGGCGATTTTCTGTTCGCGCTCGCCAAAGTCGAGCAGACTTTCGGCCTGCGGCACGTCCTCGGCGCTGGCACGCTCCGCACTGCTCAACTGGTCGAGTACATCGCCCGTGGAAACCACAGGCTCAACGAAGCGATGGCGCACCGGCTGAACCTCGTCGGCGCCCGGCGTGAAGATCAGGTCCTTGGCGTCTTCCTTGGGCTGCTCGGGCAACGGCATCAGCTTGGGGCTGCCGCCGCGGCCCATCGTTTCCACCGGACCGATCTTGACCGGAACCGGACGGCGCGACATGGCGGGACCGAGGGCGATGAAATGGCCCCTGTCGAGGTTTCTGAAGCTTTCTGCCTGGCGCCGTTCCATGCCCAGAAGATCGGCCGCGCGGGCCATGTCGATATCCAGAAAGGTCCGCCCCATCAGGAAGTTGGACGCTTCTGCGGCAACGTTCTTGGCCAACTTGGCCAGGCGCTGGGTGGCAATGACACCGGCAAGTCCGCGTTTGCGGCCACGACACATCAGGTTGGTCATGGCGCCCAGTGACCGGCGCCGGGCCTCTTCGGTCACCTCGCCGGCAGCAGCCGGTGCGAAAAGCTGGGCTTCATCGACGATGACCAGCATCGGATACCAGAGATCGCGGTCAGCATCGAAGAGGCCGTCGAGAAAGGTTGCCGCGGCCTTCATCTGCCGGTCAGCATCCAGACCTTCAAGATTGAGCACCACCGACACACGGTGCTGGCGCACCCGGGCGGCAATCATCTGGAGGTCCTTTTCGGTGCCAACGGCATCGACAACGACATGGCCGTACTTTTCTGCCAGCGACACGAAATCGCCTTCAGGATCGATAATGGCCTGTTGAACCCACTTGGCGGACTGCTCGAGAAGCCGGCGCAGCAGATGCGATTTTCCCGAGCCGGAATTGCCCTGCACCAGAAGGCGCGTTGCCAGCAGTTCTTCCAGATCCAGGCCGGCGCGCGCGCCACCTGTCATTTCACCGATATCGATTTGTACCGTCATGCGACCACTTTTCTTGCAGCCTCGGCAGCGCTGCGGCTTCTCCGTTTCCTGAATTTCATGCAGTGCGGTAGTCAGCACGATTCCGTGCCGCTTGCAAAGCCGGCCAGCCAGGAAAGCCGGGTTTTCCCAGAATTCCACCGAATGGAGACCACCCCGGACGACAGGCTGGACTGGAGACACAAACGTCAGACCTGGAACCACATAGACTTAATTTCAGCCGAACCCGACGCCACACGGGTTTCTGTGGTAAGGTGGAGGGAACGGGAGCTTTTTCAGGGAAATCGCTGTGACAGTCAAGCGATTGGCTGGTTCTTGGTGCCGGCAGATTTTCAAACAGATCAAAGCGCCGCTTTCCGGCGCCGTTTTGCTGATGCTTTCCCTTACCGCAAGTTCTGCAACAACCGACACCGTGACGATCGCCGTTGGCGAATGGCACCCCTATTTTTCCGAGGATGCCGAAGGATACGGCACCTATGCCCAGGTGGTCACAAGAGCCTTCGAACTGGAGGGCGTTGAGGTGCAGTACGGCTTCTTTCCATGGAAGCGGGCCTTGCTGCAAACGCAATCCGGCAGCTGGCAGGCTTCCGCCGGTTGGGGCAAGACCAAGGACCGGGAACCGTTCTTCCATTTCTGCGACGCCGTTCTGGTCGAACGGGAGCAATTCTTCTACGCAACCGCCCGGCCCGTTGAGGCGCACAGCCTGCACGACCTTGCCGGGTTAAGCCTCGGTTCCCTGGATGGTGCCGCTTTTGGAGAAGACCTGCAGAAACTGGTGTCGTCCGGGCAGATTACGGTCTTCCGCCAAAGCACGTTGGAAGACCTTTTCAAGATGCTTGACGTAGGGCGCGTCGATGTTGTCATGGGCAATGAAAAGGTTGCTGCGGATGCCCTGGCCGTTGCGTTTCCCGGTCAGGAGGCAAAGCGTTTCAAGGCGCTGGAAGATGTAACCGTACTCTGGGACTATCGCGTGATTGTCTCGAAAAAAATCGAAAACGGCGAGGATCTCTGTACCCGGTTCAATCGTGGTTTGAAAAAACTGCGTGAAACCGGTGAGTACGAACGTCTTTTGTGGCCCGACAAGAAGGAAAATGGCGGCTCAGACCCCAGCCCATCCTGACCTTTGAACAACACGCTGGCTTCAGCTATCCGGACAGTCGACTTTTCTGCACCCTGTGGAAGGTCTCAGGGATTCACGACGAGTTCATACCCGACCCTTCCAATTGCGCATATCCTGCCCCATGTGAGCATAACAAAGAACATAATGGGATGGACCGGATGAAAATTCACGCAGACCTGACGCAGCCTGCAATCGTCGACAGCGCCACACTCGACTGGGTGCCCTCCCCCATGGCCGGTGTCGAGCGGCGAATGCTTGAGCGCGATGGTGCGGAAGTCGCACGAGCCACAAGCCTCGTCAGATACGCCCCCGGATCCGCCTTTTCCGCCCATAAGCATGACATGGGGGAAGAATTTCTGGTCCTCGACGGAGTGTTTTCGGACGAAAGCGGGGATTTCCCAAAAGGCATGTATGTCCGCAACCCTCCGGGCTCCAGCCACGTCCCCTCAAGCGAGCCGGGAGCTGTGATTCTGGTAAAGCTGCGTCAGATGCAGCCCGACGACGATGCCTATGTGCGGGTGAACACGCTTGATCCCGGTGGCTGGCAGGCCGGCAGGCCCGGAGAGAGCATTTTGCCACTGTTTGTTCGACCGGACGAGGAAGTGGTGATGCTCCACTGGGAAAAGGGCGCCCGGCTGAGCCCACAGACCTTTCCCGGTGGAGCGGAGTATTTTGTGATCGAAGGCAGCTTCGAGGATCAGACCGGCCGCCACGATCAAGGCACATGGATACGCCTGCCTGCTGGAACGCGGCAGGAAATCACCACGACACAGGGTGCCCGCGTCTGGCGCAAGACAGGTCACCTTGCGCTCTAGGGTGTGGCCGTACCTCTGGCCAGCATGGTTTTGACGATCATCTTGTGAAACGGCAGGATCAACGCAAGATAGGCATGACCGGCAAGATTGTGCCGCTTGCAGCAGGTTGAGGCATAGATCCGGGCTCCATTTTCCCTTTTCCGGTAAAGGGACAACCGAAAGTCCTGATGCCAGTCGTTTTCACCCAGGATGATCTCATTTTCCAAGACCGAATAGATCTTGAAGAAACCGATCCGGTCGCCAACGCCCTTGCAGGTCGCAGCCTCGGCCGTCTGCTCGTTTGCCAGGTCACGAGTGGTCTTCATGCCAATGACGCCCACCAAGTTGTCGCGGAGCGACATCAGAGCCGTGACCCAACCGATTTCCGCGGTCAGAATGCGCTCGGCAAGCACACGCATATCAGCAGTAAGCAGGTCTTCCTGCCCGCGGATGGGGATTGAATAGGTGTCGAGAAAATCATCGGCCGCGTGATAGGCATTCAGGAGACTATCTTCCGGCAGTTTGTCTCTTCTGGTCATGCGTTCGGTCTCCCCACAAGGTGCGACATGGCCACTCTATACCGGCCAGGATCGGAAGACGCCTTGCAGATTGACGCAGGGAAAGGCAGCAGAACCATTCCGCTGCCTTTCGAGACGAATTTGCCTTCAGCAATGGTGCTTGTCAGCCCCAGGCACCAGCAAACGCGATTTCCTCAAGCGGCTTGCGGCTGCTCGGCGCTTCACGTTCGCGCAGGCTCTCAGGAAGCTCGGAAACCTCTCCCCGGCGGCCGATTGCGATGGCGATCTGCGGCTGAAAGCGCTCTGGGACACCGAGTTTCTGATGGATCTCGTCTTTCAGAATACCGGCCATTCCGTGGGCATGGTAGCCAAGCGCGGTCGCCTGCAGAGCGGCATGTGCCCAGGCGGCCCCGGCGTCGAATGCATGCGTGCCGTTTGCCCGGTTCGGTTTGCCGTCCTTGCCGTCCACTTCCGTATCGGAAAACAGATAAACCAGTGCGGAAGCGTGTTGCGCCCAGTCACGGTTGAACGGGTTGAGCAGATCGACCAGAGCCTGCCAGTTGGCATCGCCTCTGCGGGCATAGACAAAACGCCACGGCTGGACATTGAAAGCGGAGGGTGACCAGCGCGCAGCTTCAAGAATGGTTTTTAGATCCGCTTCCTCAATCGTCGAGCGGTCGAAGGCGCGCGGTGACCAGCGGTCGATGAACAGGTTTTCAATCGGATGAGCGGGCGTACGGGCAGTCATGAACATTATCTCCAGTGTTGGATCTGGGCCAAAAGGCATCTATCCGTCAGGTTGATCCGGAGATAGTCGCTCATTATCTTGATATCAAGATATATATTCTCATAATTTTTTAAGGTGCTGTCGCGACACCACGGTTTGGTCTGTCCGCCAAGCCGATTGACGGCGCGATCAGGATCGCCGACAGCACGAGCGCAGCCGAAAGCACTTCCCGCACGCCTATCGTTTCACCAAAGACCTGCCAACCGACCAGAAACATGGCCGGCAGTTCGAAACTGCCCGCGGCCGCGGTGCGCACCGGGCCGACCTTCTGGCAGGCCACAGTGTAAAGGATCTGCGGAATGAGGGCCGTTCCAAGCCCCATGGCGACGACAAGGCCCCATTGACCGGCAGTCGACGGCAGAACGGACCCGTGCCCCTCCTGGAGCGCAAGCGGCAACAATCCCACCACAGAGCCCAACAGCCCGCAAGCCGTACGCTCCAGTGCATTGAGTTCCCCAGCCAGTCCGCTGAGGACGACGATCAGAAAGCCGAATGCGACTGGGGCTGGAATGGCCCATAGCAGGGCCTTCATCGCTTCGGGCGACAGCAACGAGGGATCGAGCAACAAACCGGCGGCCAGAACCACAAAACCGGCGGAGGCAAACGAGCGCCAGGTGAGCGCCTGTTTCAGCAAAACCCAGGCAAAAAGCGCCGCAAAAACCGGATAGGACATATAGACCACACCGGCGGCAGCAACAGGCGCGACACGGATCGCCTCAAAATGACCGATCAGGCTGAGCCCCAGCACGAGCCCGGCCCCCATCACCAAAAGAGCCCCGCCGCGTTTGCGTTTCTCGAATGGCAAAAAGGGGATCAGGAACAGGACGGAAAAGCCATAGCGATAGAGCGCGATCGTGGCCGGGCCGGCGCCCGTGTCCTGAAGCCCCCGCACGAAGATGGGGACAAGGCCGAAGCAGACCGCGGACGCTGCTATGACAAGCGTGGCGCCTGTGGAACCAAGGCTGATCCTTGAAGAAATAGTGTTGCTCATATCTGTCGATAACGCGCATCGATAAATAAACAAAATTCCTAGTTTTCATCTAGTTCATGAAATGCTTTCATGCCTTCATGATCCCGCGACTTGCCCTCCATCACCTGACCCTTCTGTCCGCACTTGGCGAAACCGGCAGCATGACCGCGTCCGCGGCACGTCTCGGCGTTACGCAGTCGGCCGCATCGCACAGATTGCGAGAGGCTGAAAGGCGGCTGGGTGTGGTTCTGGCGCGGCGGGCGGAACACCGGATCGAACTGACGTCCGAAGGCGAACGTCTGCGCCATCTGGGCGAGACCTTTCTGGGAGAGCTGTTCCGCCTGGAACAGGACCTCCAGGCATCGGCGCGGGATGCCAAAACCCTTGTGCGTCTCGGCCAGGCCACCTACAGCCGCTACCACTGGTTTCCCGCGTTCCTGAAGTATCTGGATCAGGCCGACCCGAACCTGACGGTCGACCTGTCGTCGCGTGCAACGGCGCACCCGCTGACCTCGCTCATTGATGGTTCCGTGGACGTTTCTCTGGTCTTTGGCCGGGAACCGGCGCTTGCGTCGCTGCGTGCGGTCAAGCTTGGCACCGATCCGATTGTCGCGGTACTCGCCCGAAACCATCCGCTGGCGGCCGAGCCGGTCGTCAACAGCGAGAACATGGGGGATGAACGTTTCTTCGTTTATCCGCTGACGGCCGAACCCGGGAATGACTGGACCACCCTTCTCGGCACACCATCCCAGCCCTTTCGGCGATTGACCCAGATGCCGACACCGGAAGCCGTGATCGATCTGGTGCGCGCAAAATTTGGCGTTGCCATCTTCAGCAAGTGGGCCATCGAGCCGGAGCTGGCTGATGGAACGCTGGTTTCCCGTCCGATTGCCGAAGGCGGCATTTCTCAGGACTGGTGGTGTGTTCGGCGCGCCTCCGACCCGCCGGACAGTCCGGCAGCCCGTCTCTCGTCGGTGCTAACCGCCTGGAGCCAGCTGTCCGACCGGGCCTTGTCGACGCTCGCCTTCGGGGGAACCGCACCCGGCGCCTGATCCGGACCAACAAAAACAGTTTGGCCCTTGCTGAAACCACCTAAACTTCCGATAGGGAAACTTTGCTGGCACGGTATGGTGATCCGTCAACCTGAGGAGGACGGGCGATGGCAGACCTTTCAGAAGCAAACCGCAAGCGTGGTCTCGTTCTCGCCATGGGTATGCTCGGCGGGCTGGTCATGCTGGAGAAAAGCGGACAGGCGGACGAGTGCAAGACGGTGTGATCAGCCGAAATCGCCGCTGAACTGTTCCCGAAGCACGTTTTTCTGGATTTTGCCCATGGTGTTGCGTGGCAAGGCTTCCAGAATATGGACCTTCTTGGGCTGCTTGAACTTTGCCAGACGATCGTTCAATGAGGCCTGAACGGCCTCCTGCGCCAGGTCTGCGCCCTGCTTCGGCGCCAGGACCGCGACAACCGCTTCACCAAAATCAGGATGCGGCACGCCGATCACCGCGCTTTCGGCAACACCCGGCAGTTCGTCCAGCAGCGCCTCGACCTCCGCCGGATAAACGTTGAAACCGCCGCTGATGATCAGATCCTTGGACCGGCCAACGATGGAGACATAGCCGTCTTCGTCGATGCGCCCCATGTCGCCCGTGATGAAATAGCCGTCCGCCCGAAATTCCTGTGCTGTCTTCTCTTGCATTCGCCAATACCCCAAGAAAACGTTGGGCCCCTTGATTTCGATGATGCCAACCTCCCCGTCAGGAAGCGCCCGGCCGGTTCTGGCGTCCACCACTCGCAGTCCGACACCGGGCAATGGAAACCCGACAGTCCCCGGCCGACGGTCGCCGTCATAAGGATTGGAGGTGTTCATGTTGGTTTCGGTCATGCCGTAGCGCTCCAGGATCGCGTGTCCCGTTCGCTCGCAAAACTCCCTGTGCACTTCCGCCGACAGCGGAGCCGACCCGGAAATGAAAAGCCGCATGTGGGCGGCCACCTCCCGGGTGAACCGATCGGATGCAAGCAGGCGCGTGTAGAATGTCGGAACGCCCATCATGGACGTTGCCCTTGGCAGGGCCGCAAGAACCTGATCCAGGTCGAACTTCGGCAGAAACAGCATCGACCCGCCTGCCATCATCAAGCAGTTGGTGGCGACGAAAAGCCCGTGCGTGTGAAAAATCGGCAGGGCGTGCAACAGCACGTCGTCTTCCGTGAACTGCCAGTATTTCACCATGGTCTGCGAATTCGACGCCAGATTTGCGTGCGTGAGCATCGCACCCTTGGAGCGCCCGGTGGTGCCGGACGTGTAGAGAATGGCGGCCAGATCATCGTCTTCGCGCGGACGGGTTTCGTAGTCCTTCGGCATCCCGTCTGCCAGGTCACCGAGGCTGCCCTCCCCGTTCTGGTCGAGCGTCTGCAGTTTGGCTCCCGCCTTTTGCGCCGTTCCGGCCAGCACATCTGCTCTTGACGGGTCACAAACAAAGACAGCCGGCTCCGCATCGCCGACAAAATAGCTGATCTCGGCGGGCGTATAGGCCGTGTTCAGTGGCAGGAACACGCCGCCCGCCCGGATGGTTCCCAGATAAAGCATCAGGGCCTCCGGTGTCTTTTCCACCTGAACGGCAACACGGTCACCCGGCTTGACCCCGAGTTTCTGCAGCGCGCCGGCATATTGCGCCGACCGTGCCAGCATGTCTGCATAGGTCACCTGCCCGCCATCGACCGTTTCGAGAAAGACCTTGGACCGGTCTGGAATGTAAGCGGTCAGGGCGTCAAAGAGATGGTTCATCATCGCAGCGTTCCGAAATAGCGGACAGACAGGAAGGAGGTATTTGATACCAGAGCTGCTCAATTTTAAAGCAAGTCTGAGAATTTTGAGCAAGTCCGGTGAAATGCGGGTAATTTACCTCAAGCTTTCAAAAGTGTTTTGCACCATGCTCTCGCTTGCGGGACATTTGCTTTGTCAAATTATCTGCACCTTCATTTGAGACGGTGCTGGTCAAGAAAGCTTCGTTCTAATCCTCAGAGGTAAGCTTGATGCCGACGCTCAGACCACAGACCTTTGCCGAATTCATCGCCGACGGCGCCGTTCATGTGATCGGCATCTGCCTGGGGCTGACGGCAACCGTCATCCTGGCGGCCACACTCTGGAATGCAGGTGATCCGGCGCGGCAAGTCACTGTCATGATCTATGCCGCCTGTCTGATGGCGATGCTGATCTGCTCCGCGCTCTACAATATGCTGGCGAGAGACAACAAGACCGGGATCTTGAGGCGGCTCGACCATACGGCCATCTTCCTCATGATCGCGGGCACCTATACGCCCCTGGCGGCGATGATTATCGGTGGCTGGACGGGCGGCGTGCTGCTGGCGGTGGTATGGACCGGCGCACTTGCGGGAGCCATCGTGAAACTGGCGCATCTGACCGGACTGGACCGCCTCACCGTTCCCATTTACCTCGCGCTCGGCTGGGTCGTCGTTTTTGCAATCAATCCGCTGATCGAAAAAGCGTCGGCCTTCGGATTCTACATGATCCTGGCTGGCGGGCTTCTCTATACGATCGGAACGGCGTTTTATGCCTGGAAGCGTCTGCCGTTCCAGAATGCGATCTGGCACGCCTTCGTGCTGGCCGCTGCCGTCTGTCATTTCACCGCCGTCTTTCACGACGTGGCACTGGCCAAGGCAGCCTGACGCCCGGCAACAAAAAAGGCGGCACCGAGTGGCATCGCCTTTTTCTTTTCAAAACATTCGAAGCGCTTAGGCGTCTGCGTTCGGATCCTTGCTAAGGACAATCACTTTCGTCTGAAGCGGCACCCGGCTGAACAGATCGATCACGTCCTGCTGCCACATGCGGATACAGCCTGAAGACACGCTTTTGCCGATGGAGTTCGGCTTGTTGGTTCCGTGAATACGGTAGAGCGTGTCCGTGGAGCCCTGCCACAGATCCATGGCGCGCGCGCCGAGCGGGTTCTTCAGCCCGGGCGGGTAGCCCTTTTCCCAATAGCGCTCCAGCGACGGTTTGCGTGCGATCATTTCGCGTGGAGGGCGCCAGATCGGGTGCGGACGCTTGACGCGGATCTTCGCTTCGCCCGACCAGGCAAACCCAGCCTTGCCAACGCCGATGCCGTAGCGCAGCGCCTTGCCGTTGCCGAGCGTCCAGTAAAGGAAGTTGTTATAGGGATCGACAATGATCGTTCCCGGCCGTTCGCGGGTCTTGTACTCCACGATCTGCCGCCAGTATTTCTGGTCGAAATTCTTGTAATTGATCGCCGGCCAGGTGAAATCACCATCGGGCAACGCTGCATAGGCAGCCGCATAGTCGAATTGCTCGTCCGGCAGATCGGCCTGGTCCGGCAGACCGACAAGCCCTGCGGATTGGCACCCGGCAAGGCCGGTTGCCGTCAACAGCAATCCGGCAGCAAGAAAGCCGCGCCGGTTGATCACGCCGGTTACTGGCGCGCGGTCAACGTCTAACGGCAAATTGGAACGCTTCATGAGACCTCCAGAAATTCTGGCTCCTTCTTGAGACAGGTTTTCAACAGTTGCAAGTCACATTCTCCGAACTGCCTTACATTCTTCAGATGAATCCTTAGATTAAATCCCTGCCGACAGTCTTCGGCTCACCCCTCACCCAAGGTCCTTCCGTGCAGACAAACGTTTCAAAGTCGCCCTTTCCCGTGTTCGATGGTCACAACGACACGCTTCTGAAACTCGAAATCGATGCCATGAAAGGCACCGAGCGCAGCTTTTTCGACAGATCAACGACTGGCCATATCGACATGGTGCGCGCGCAGGAAGCCGGATTTGCCGGTGGGCTTTTCGCCATGTTCGTGCCTTCCAACCCGGAACAGGACTTTACCCGGCCCTTCAATCCCAAGGATCCGGCGAACTATCAGCCAGTTCCCCAAAAGAACGCATATGATTTCACCAGACGGATGCTGGAACGCGCAGAACAGATCGAAGCGCAGTCGGAAGGCAATGTCGTCATTTGCCGGACGCCGGACGAGAACCGTACCGCCGTCGAAGCCGGCAAGATCGCCATCAGCCTTCATATCGAAGGCGCCGAAGCCATCGATACAAACCTATATGCGCTAGAAGAGCTATATGGCCGGGGTTTGCGCTCGCTCGGCCTGGTTTGGAGCCGTGAGAACGACTTCGGATACGGCGTTCCGATGGCGTATCCGGCCTCTCCTGACATAGGTCCGGGATTGACCGGTGCGGGCCGAGACCTCGTGCGCGCCTGCAACCAGCTCGGCGTCCTGCTCGACGTGTCGCACCTCAACGAAAAAGGCTTCTGGGACCTTGCACGCATCACCGATCTGCCAATCGTGGCCAGCCACTCCAACGTCCATGCGATCTGTGAAAGCAGCCGCAACCTGACAGACAAGCAACTTGACGCCATCAAGGAAAGCGGCGGTCTCGTCGGCATCAACTTCCACGTTGCCTTCCTTCGAAAGGACGGCGGACATTCACGCGATACGCCCCTTTCGGTTATTGCCGACCATGCAGCCTATCTTGTCGACCGCCTGGGGGAGGACAGCGTCGCCCTCGGCTCGGACTTTGACGGCTGCGTCCTGCCACGCGACATCGGCGACGTCACTGGCCTGGCACGGTTGATGGAAGAGTTCGACGCTCGCGGGTTCAATACGCAGGTTCTGGAAAAGATCGCGTGGAAGAACTGGATTTCGGCTCTGGAGAAAGCCTCTGCCTGATCGACGCCTCCCGCATTCGATCTGTCTTTGCGCCGCCGCCTCGCAAATTTGTTACCAAGCGTAAAGACTTATCGATTGCTTTTGGAGGCCTGCGGAGAAACAATGCATTTATTGTTATTTTGGCAACCGTCTGAATATCAGGTCCGGAACAGCACCTGAATTGCACACCCAGAGCCCGCTTTCACAGGTGGGAAAAGATGCAAACAGGTACTTGTATTCAGGCGATTGCGCGTAACTGGCACGTCCCATTGACCGTTCCTTCGCACAAGCGGATGATCGGCTGGAAAGAGAAACACAAGATTGCCGCTGGTGAGGAGACCGGCTGCAGTCCTTCTTTGTGTTGTCATTCAGACGCGATGCCGACGGGGGCAACAACGTGAATGTATTACTTACCGTGGACCGGCGTTCGGCAGTTCGCGGAGAGAACAGAGGCAAACGGGCACGCAAGTCCGATGCGGTCTACCAGGATCTGAAGCGACAGATCCTTACCGGCGAAATGACCTCCGAGAGCCCGATAACCGAACAATCCCTGGCCCAGGACTATGGTTGCTCGCAGAGCACAATCCGTGAAGCCCTCATGCTTCTCCAGGAATGCGGTCTTGTCGTGCGCCGCGGCTATCAGGGCACTTTCGTCACCGACCCAAGCCCGCTTGAAGCCCGCCTGATGCTGAAGATTCGCATCGATATTGAAACGACCGGTATCGTGGAAGCGGTCAAATATGTCACCACGGAGCAGCTAAGCGAGCTTCTGGAGCTTGATGATCAGTTCGAGGCCTGCCACGCCAAACGGGACGTGTTCGGCTGTGCCGAGATCGACCGCACCTTGCACCTGAAACTTTTCAGAATCGCCCGAATGCCGGTCCTGGAGCCAATGCTGATCAGGACCTTCATGATCCTGCAGCGGGTCATGTTCTCAGTAACGCGGTCCGAAGAGTCGTGGGCGGAACGCAATGTGACCCAGCACAGGACCATCGTCGAAGCATTGGGCGCGCATGATGTCGACGCGACGGTGAAGGCGCTGAGATGTCATATCCTGTCGAGTGCCGTCTACCTGGCCCCCCACATTTACGGCGCGGATATCTCGCAATTGCATGACCAGGTCAAAGCTCTGCCCGTCCAGGCACCCGGCCTTCAGGGGCGCTGAGAAGAAAGCGACATATTCGTATGTCCGTGAACGTTCAATCGCTTTCGATTGAACGTTCACTTGGCTAATCGTCTTTCCTGGTGTTCGGAAACCGCCGGTCAGGCGGTTTCCATCATCTGCTGCTGCGGCAGCAGCGCGGCGCCTATCAGCTCTTTCGTATAGTCGGACTTTGGCGCCTCGAAGATCGCATCAACCGTTCCCGCCTCAACCACCTTGCCCCGCTGCATGACCATCACCGTGTCGGAGAGCGCGCGCACCACCGCAAGGTCATGGCTGATGAACAGATAGGTCAAGCCGTGAGCTTTCTGCAAATCGCGCAGAAGTTCCACCACCTGCTTCTGGATTGTCCGGTCGAGAGCCGAGGTCGGCTCGTCCAGAACGACAAGTTCAGGCTTCAGAACCATTGTGCGGGCGATTGCAATGCGCTGACGCTGTCCACCCGAAAACTCGTGTGGATACCGATTGCGCATCGCTGGGTCGAGAGACACTTCCTCAAGTGCCTGGCAGGCGCGCTCGTCGCGCTGGCGGCCGTTGAGCGCAGGCTCATGCACCATCAGCCCTTCGGAAATGATCTGCCCGACGGTCATGCGCGGTGACAGCGAACCGAATGGATCCTGGAAAATAAGCTGCATGTCCTTGCGCAGGGCACGCATCTCCGCGCGGCTCTTGCCGGTGATCTGCTGTCCGTGGAAAACCACCCGGCCACCTGCCGGCAGAAGGTTCAGCACGGCACGGCCCAGGGTGGACTTGCCCGAGCCGCTTTCGCCGACGATGCCCAGTGTCTGCCCCTTGCGCAGCGAGAAACTGATGTTGTCGACGGCCCGCAGAACATGGCTCGGTTTCAGGAATCCGGAATCGAGTTCAAATTCAACCGAGACCTTCTGCGCTTCCAGAAGAACGGGCGTGCTGTCCGGCACCGGCAGCTTGTGCCCGGTCGGTTCCGCATCCAGCAGCATTCTGGTGTAGGCATGTGCGGGCTGATTGAAGATCTGCCCGGTTTCTCCGCTTTCCACCACCTCACCGGTCTTCATGACGTACACCCGGTCAGCAATGCGCCGGACGATGCCCAGATCGTGGGTGATGAAGATAACCGCCATGCCGAGCCGTTTTTGCAGATCCGCCAGAAGATCCAGGATCTGCGCCTGTGTGGTGACGTCGAGCGCGGTTGTCGGTTCGTCGGCAATCAGGACGTCAGGATCATTGGCAAGCGACATGGCGATCATCACGCGCTGACGCTGGCCACCCGACATCTCGTATGGGTAGGCATTGATCTTGCGTTCCGGCTCGGGAATGTTGACGAGCTTCAACAGGTCCAGAGCCTTTGCCTTGGCCGCCTTCCAGGACAATCCGCCATGCACCACCATAGGTTCGGCCAGTTGCCGGCCGATGGTGTAAAGCGGGTCTAGCGAGGTCATCGGCTCCTGAAAGATCATGGTGATCTTGGCGCCGCGGATCTTGTTGAGCTTGCCCGCCTGCAAGCCGAGAATATTCCGGCCTTCGTAGATTACCTCGCCGCGCGTATGCCCGTTGGATGCCAAAAGGCCCATGGCGGCCATCATGGTCTGGCTCTTGCCGGAGCCACTCTCCCCCACGATGGCGACGGTTTCTCCCGCCTGGACATGAATATCGACCCCCTGCACCGCGTTGATGGTGCCGGTCGCGGTTTCGAAGTCGACTTTCAGATCCTTGATGGAGAGGACCGTTTTCTTGGTTTCACTGGTCATGGTCTTCTCCTTACCGGTCCTTCGGGTCCAGGGCATCGCGCAGGCCGTCGCCGATGAAGTTCAGCGCGAACAGGGTCGATGTCAGGAAGATGGACGGGAAAACCAGCATCCAGGGTGCCCCTTGCAGGTTACGTGCACCTTCGGAAATCAGCACGCCCCAACTGGTCATCGGCTCCTGAATACCGAGCCCCAGGAAGGACAGGAAGCTTTCCAGCAGGATGACCTTCGGCACCAGGAGTGTCATGTAGACCACGACGGGACCGAGCGTGTTCGGAATGATGTGCCGACGCACGATACCGCCGTCGGCGACACCAAGCGCTTCGGCCGCCTGCACGTATTCCTGCCGCTTGATGGTCAGGGTCTGACCGCGCACGATACGGGCCATGTCGAGCCATTCCACCGCGCCAACGGCGATGAACATCAAGATGAAGTTCCGGCCGAAGAACACGACCAGCATGATCACGAAGAAGATGAAGGGCAGCGAATAGAGGATGTCGACAACACGCATCATCATCTGGTCAATGCGTCCGCCAAGATATCCGGAAGTTGCTCCGTAAAGAACGCCGATGGAGATCGCGACGACGGTTGCCAGAAGGCCGATGGTCAAAGACACGCGCCCTGCTATGAAGGTCCGTGTCATCATATCGCGGCCATTGGCGTCGGTGCCGAAGTAGAAATGCATGAAGTTGATGTCGGCCTTGACGGTTGCCGACTTGTTGTCGGCCGACATGTCCGAAAGCTCCGTGTTCTTGAACAGGTCGCTGCGGTCGAAATAGAGAACCGACCGGGGATCGATATCCCGTTTGGACGTCACCTTCGCGACAACCGTGTCGCCTTCGCGCTCGAAGGTCTCCACCGTCAGCCGCGCCCGTCTGGCGGACGACATGAAACCGGGTTCGACCTGCTCGGCCTTCGGATAGGCCTCTAGGCTGGCCGGCACCTTCACGTAGTCACGATAGACGGTGTCGTAGTGGTGGGCAGACAGGATCGGACCGAAGACAGAGATCAGGGCGATCGTCACGAGCACGATGATGGAGGCGACCGCCGCGCGGTTGGCGAGCAACCGGTCGCGTGCGTCGTCCCAAAGGGAACGCCCCTTTGCAGGCGCTCCGGTGGATGATGTGGCAGTGAGGGTCACAGTCGTCTCCTCCTCAATCGTAGCGCACACGCGGATCAAGCAGTGCATAGAGCAGATCCACGAGGAGGTTGAACAGGATGACAAAGCAGGCAACGACAACAACCGTGCCCATGACGAGCGTGTAATCGCGGTTTAGAGCGCCTTGCACGAAGTAGCGGCCAATGCCCGGGATACCAAAGATGGTTTCGATCACGACCGACCCGGTGAGCAGCGCCGCGGCGGCCGGGCCAAGATAGGAAACCACTGGCAGGATCGCCCCTCTGAGCGCGTGCACCACGACGATCATGTAGGAGGTCAGCCCATAGGCACGAGCCGTTCGGACATGGTTGGACCGAAGAGCTTCGATCATCGAACCGCGCGTGAGACGCGCCACAACGGCGATCTGCGGCAAGGCCAGGGTGACCACCGGCAGGACGCGGTTGACGAAAGCCCCGCCGTTCCATCCGCCGACCGGCAACCAGCCAAGCCAGACGCCGAGAAGCAGCGTCAGGATGGGCGCCACGACGAAGTTGGGGATCGTCACACCCAGCGTTGCCGCCGCCATAATCGAATAGTCCGCCGGCTTGTTCTGGCGGAGCGCCGCCGACACGCCAAGAATGCCGCCAACGATCAACGCCAGGCACAGCGCGGACAAGCCCAGCTGGATGGAGATGGGAAGACTTTCCGCGAACAACTCGTTGATCGTGAAATCACGGAAATAGAAGCTTGGACCGAAGTCCAGACGGGCCACGCTCTGCAGGTACAACAGGTACTGGTTCCACAGGGGCTCGTTGAGATGGTAGATCTTGTTGAGGTTCTCCATCACCTTTGCTTCCAGCGGGCGTTCCAGATCGAACGGTCCCCCCGGAGCAATGCGGATCAGGAAAAACGAAATCGTGACAATCAGAAATAGCGTCGGGATTGCGCCGAGCAATCGTCCGAGGACATAGCGGAGCATGGGCCTTGCCTCTGTCGTTAAACGGCGGTCTTTCGGTCAATCTTGATTGATTGATGCCGCCTTGCAAGAACCGGCAGGGAATCCCTGCCGGTCTCGATGTTGCCAGGTTACTCGGAGATGCTCATCCAGCGAGACGGATGGATGTTGAGGAGGTTATCCTCAAATCCTGCCACCTTGTCGGAGACCAGGTTCATGGACCCGTAGTACATCATCGGGATGAACGGCAGATCCCGCATGAAGATCTCTTCGGCCTGCTTCAGGATGTCCGCGCGCTTCTCCAGATCCACCGTGACGGCCGCTTCATCCATGAGCGCGTCGTACTCTGGATTGTTGTAGCGGGCATAGTTGAAGCCGTCGTTGTCGCTCTCGACCATGAACAGGAAGTTCTGCGGGTCGGAGTAGTCGCCGATCCAGCCGGCGCGGGCGACGTCAAAGTCCTGACGGTCACGCAGCATGGCGTAATGCGTCTTGGTATCGGTGTTGATCAGCTTCACGTTGACGCCAAGAGGCTTCCACATGTCGGCGACGGCGACGGCCGTGTTCTTGTGGTTTTCCGACGTGTTGTAGTTGATTGTCAGTTCGACCGGATTGTCCGGACCGTACCCGGCTTTCGTCAGCAGCTCGATCGCTTTTTCCTCGCGGTCGATCTGGGACATGTCCTTGTAGTCCGCATAGGCCGGCTCACCATAGTTGCCGATGCCCGGCGGCACGAAGGAATAGCCGGCAACCATCGTGGAGCCCCAGATTTCATCGGCCAAGAACTCCCGGTCGATCGCCATGGACAGAGCCTGGCGAACGTCCGGGTTCTTCAGGACTTCGTCTTCGTGGTTGAGAGCATAGTAGTAGGTGCCGAGATATGGAGCCACGTGGAACTGGTCGCCCAGGTTCTCACGCATGAAGGCAACCTGCTCGGTCGGTGCATCGTTGTTGGTATCCAGTTCACCGGCCTGGAACCGACGCAGAGCCGCGCCACGGTCTTCCGTCGGATAGAAGAAGACGGTGTCGATCTTGACCTGATCAGCGTCATGGAAATAAGGGTTCTTGACCGCTTTCACATGGGCGTTCGGGACGAACTCGGCCAGAGTGAAGGGGCCGTTGGTGACGATGTTTTCGGCCTTCACGAAATCGGAGCCGAATTTCTCGACAGAGGCCGGATGGACCGGAAGGCCGGTCTGGTGGCCCAGAAGATCAATGAAATACGGTGTCGGAGACTCCAGAGAAATCTCGAGCGTGTGATCGTCAAGCGCCTTCACGCCAAGATCTTCCGGCTTGGCTTCGCCCTTGTTGACCTTTTCCGCATTCAGGATCGGATACAGGACGTTGGCATATTTCGCGCCCGTTTCCGGGTTCATGATGCGCTGAAGCGAATAGACGAAATCACCGGCAACGACCGGATCGCCATTGGACCACTTGGCATCGTCGCGCAGGGTGAAGGTGTAGGTCTTGCCGTCGTCGGAAACCTCCCACTCGGACGCTACGCCCGGAATGATCTTGCCGTCGGCGCCATAGGCGACCAGACCTTCGTAGAGATCGCGCAGGATATGGGCTTCGTAGGTTGTGGAGGTCTTGTGCTGGTCCAGGGTTTCCGGATCGGCAGTGTTGCCGCGGTGGTAAACCACCTCTGCAACCGCAGTGAATGATGTAGCAGCCATCAAGGCAGCCGCAAGCGCTGTTACGCGCATGGACTTGAACATATCGCTCTCCCCTCTTGGGTTATAGTTGAAACAAATGGAACGATAGGGAACACGATTCCACGCCCTTTGCGCGCAATCAAGCGTACCCCAACGGCACATTCCAATCACAGCGACAAAAAGGCGATGTTTTTGCAGATTTTCGAACTTGGGCGGAATATTTTTTCCCGTTTTTACTGCGCAATCAAATATATCAACCTCATCACGCGCAACATTATTTCGTGCCTATCGGCAAAATCGGTATTTTCCGCTATGCGCCAGATACATGCCCGTATTGGGGTTGAAGGACTTGAATTTCCGCGCGCAGTAGGCGGTCCAGTCCGGGGTAAACGGAGCCAGACCGGTCTTGGTATAGGGGACACGCTGCGGCTGTCCGCGGTAGCGCGGTGGGTTCACATAAACCCGTGACCGGTAAGGATAGGCTCTCATGTCATAGGGGTGGTAATAATAAGGGGCGCCGTAAGGGCGATAGGGCGGGCCGTAGCGACCATAAGGTGCATAGAAAGCACCGCCGCGATACCCGCGATTTCCAAAACCGAAGCCGATGCCAACGCCATTGAAATAAATGCCGTCGGCCTGTGCAGACGTTGCACCGCTCAGGCTGCCGAATGCCCCTGCCGCACAGATTGCGGCGGCTGTGACACAGGTCAGGAACCACTTGCGCACATTGCTGCTGCGTTCACGGTTCGCCGGTTTCAGGTCAGACATGATGCTCTCTCCTGTCGGCGCACGTCTTGCGCCTGTTGGTCGCCCCTGTCCACGTGCCAGCAAGAATACCCCATTTTCGCAGTGAAATCTCTCTGATCCCGATCAAAAATACAGGACGTTCTTTCCGGGCCGCTTGCGCGGCAAACGCGTGGCCAGTAAACCGGGCGCCGATCCGACATTCCGACCGGGAAAACAAAACCCTCATGGCTCCACCGCTGCTGACACTTCGCGACGTTCATCTGACCTTTGGCGGCACACCTCTGCTGACCGGCGCAGAGCTTTCCGTTTCCGAAGGGGAACGCATGTGCCTGGTCGGCCGCAACGGCTCGGGCAAGTCGACCCTGTTGAAGATCGCCGCCGGCATGGTGGAGATGGACAAGGGCGAGCGTTTCTTCCAGCCCGGGCGCACCGTGCGCTATCTGCCGCAGGACCCGGACCTGTCCGCCTATGCGTCCACGCTGGACTACGTCAACGAGGGGTTGACGGAGGGCGACGATCCCTATCGCGGCGCCTATCTTCTGGAAGTTCTCGGCCTTACAGGCTCTGAAGATCCAAAGTCCCTTTCAGGCGGCGAAGCCCGCAGGGCCGCCCTCGCCCGGACACTTGCGCCGGAGCCCGATATCCTGCTGCTCGACGAACCGACCAACCACCTGGACCTTCCCGCCATTGAATGGCTGGAACAAGAGCTGAAGAGCCTCAAGTCCGCTCTGGTGCTGATTTCCCACGACCGTCGCTTCCTGGAGAACCTGTCGCGCACCACTGTCTGGATCGATCGCGGCGTCGCACGTCGGCTCGACAAGGGGTTCGCCCACTTCGAGGCCTGGCGCGACGAGGTGTTCGAGCAGGAAGAGGTTGACCAGCAGAAGCTGGCGCAGAAGATCAAGCGCGAAGAACACTGGATGACCTACGGCGTCACGGCCCGGCGCAAGCGCAACATGCGCCGGGTGCGCGAGCTGGCGGACCTGCGCAAGCAGAAGCGCGAGCATCGCGGCCCCCAGGGCACTGCCAAGCTCGCGGCAGCGGATGCCGAAGTCTCGGGCAAACTGGTGATTGAGGCCAAGGGCATCTCCAAGACTTATGGCGAGCGCGCCATCGTCAATGACTTCTCCACCCGCATCCAGCGCGGCGACCGGGTAGGCTTTGTTGGCCCGAATGGCGCGGGCAAGACGACACTTTTGAAGATGCTGACCGGCGAGCTGGTCCCGGACACGGGCACGACGCGTCTCGGCACCAACCTGGAAATGGTCACGCTCGACCAGAAGCGCGAGAACCTCAATCTCAACGACACGCTGTCTTCCGTGCTGACTGGCGGTCGCGGCGATACCGTGGTGATCGGCGACGAGACCAAACATGTCATGTCCTACATGAAGGACTTCCTGTTTTCGCCGGAACAGGCGCGCACGCCGGTGGGTGTGCTGTCGGGCGGTGAGCGCGCTCGCGCCATGCTCGCCCGCGCATTGGCCAACAAGTCGAACCTGATGGTGCTCGACGAACCGACCAACGATCTCGACCTGGAAACGCTCGACCTGCTGCAGGAGCTGCTGGCCGACTATCCCGGCACCGCACTGATCGTCTCGCACGACCGCGACTTCCTTGACCGGGTGGCGACGTCCGTGATCGTTTCGGAAGGCGAAGGCCTGTGGCGGGAATACGCCGGTGGCTATACCGACATGCTGGCCCAGCGGGGCGAAGGTGTGACGGCCCGCAAGGTCGACAAGGCCGCACCGGCAAAGAAGGAAAAACCTTCCGGTACAGAGGTTTCGTCGCAGAAGCCTCAGGCAAAATCGAAACTGAGCTTCACCCAGCAGCACCTCCTGAAAACCCTGCCGGACACGATCGAGAAACTTGAAGCGCGTCTCGAAAAGCTTCAGGCGGAAATGAACGACCCGCAGCTTTATGTGAAGAACCCTGACAAGTTTGCCAAGATCTCCCAACAAATCACTGATCTCACAGAGGAAAAAGACTCTGCGGAAGAGCAGTGGCTGGAGCTGGAAATGCTGAACGAGGCAAGCTAGCCAGACAGGTTAGCCGCTCATCTTCAGAAATTGATTCAAGTTCTCACCTGGGCTGAAGCGGAAGCGAACCGCCGCTTCAGAGAGATGAAAGCGAGTGATCGGCCGTCTGCCGCATGCGCCCTCGAACGGCCGGCGCGGATGATGAGGCAGTCTGTTCCGGACGGAACCCACCGCCCCCTTGTCGCGTTTCCTCCATGAACAAGAAGGAGACGCACAAATGCACAAGGCGACCATTCTCAAAATCGAACAGGTCACGCACGACGTGAAACGCTTCCGTCTTGTCGAGCCAGACGGATTCGACTTCAAGGCCGGTGACGCCACAGAGATTGCCGTCGATGAAGACGGCTGGCGGGAAGAGACACGGCCCTTCACCATGACCTCGCTGCCGGAAGAGCGCACGCTTGAGTTCACCATCAAGGGCTACCCCGATCGTGACGGTGTCACAGAGCGCCTTCACAATTTGAAGGAAGGCGACACCGTACTGATCGCTCAGCCGTTCGAGACATTCCGCTACGACGAGCCCGGCGTGTTCATTGCCGGCGGCGCCGGCATCACACCGTTCCTTGCGATTTTCCGGGATCTGGAAAAGAAGGGCAAGCTGGACGGCAACCAGCTTATCTTCGCCAACAAGACCTCGGACGACATCATCTATCGTCAGGAACTGGAGGCGATGGAAGGCCTGAAGGTGGAGCACATCCTGTCGGATGAAGATACCGCAGGCAGTCACCATGGCATGGTTGATGCCAGCATGATCAAAGACCTGGTGCCGGATCTCGACCGTCACTTCTACCTGTGCGGACCGCCGCCCATGATGGAAGCTGTTCAGGACGTCCTCGAGAACATGGGTGTCAAACCCAATTCGGTGGAGTTCAGCGAGTAAGCAGGACTGTCACATAGGTCCTCGGCTGATCCGCCGTCACTGCGGTCAGCTTGAGAGTACCTAAAAGGAGACCCGGGCTCACCGAGCCCGGGTCTTTGCTGTTTTTCAAAGGCTGTCATCCGGCGGGCATTTGCGCCACAGACGGAAACGCCGCCTTACCGCAAATCCTTGTAGAAGACAGTCGTTGCGTCCAGATGGCCATGGCTGTTGTAGGCGTAATCGGGAATGACGCCTGCCTTTTGGTATCCGCAGGTGGGATAAAGCTTTTCCGCCCTGTCTCCGGTAACCGTATCCAGCACCAGCATCCAGCGGTTCACCGACAAGGCGAGCCCATCGACGGCAGCCATCAGCTTTCTGGCAAAACCCTTGCGGCGGTGGTCCGGATGAACCATCAGTTTGGCGACATCCGCCCGATGGGGCTGATTGTCTGCCCCGACCTTCACCAGCATCACGACTCCGGCAACCTCCGGGCCCTGACGGGCAACGAGCAGAAAGGCCTCGCCGCTCTCGATGGCAGGCAGCTTACTGGTCCAGAACGCTTCGGCCTTTTCCAGTGACATCGGCAGTATAAAGCCGATGCCCGCGCCATCTTCGACACAGGCTTTCAGGAGTTGCCCCAGAGCAGAAAGGGACCTGCGAACTTCGCCCGCAGACATCAGAAAGACCGGGGCTTCGGGTTCGAAGGGCTGAGGCTGCGTTGAAGTCGTTACGGGAAGCGTCATGGCGTGATCACCGTCAGGAAATAGCGTGCCGGCACCTTGCCGGACGCATGATAGCTGTTGGGAGAATTGAGGCGAAACCGGAGCGCGTCGCCGGGGTCCAGATCATAAGTGTCGGGACCAATGACAAGCCGCAGACTGCCCTCCAGAAGCACAAGTTGGTGCTCCAGATCCGGCACCGGTGGCGCGGCATAGGCAACGGTGGCACCGGGAGGAATGCAGCCTTCGATCATCGCCCCGAGGTAACCACTGGCGGCGGGTGTCAGCGTGCGCCGGGTGTAACCTGTCTCCGGATCCGTCCAGATGGCCTGGGCTTCCCGGGGGACAAGGCGTTCGACTGTTGAGGAAGCCGGGCCGAAGAGTTCGGCCATGGAGAGCCCGAATGCGGCGGCAAGCTTGCCAAGCACACTTGCTGTCGGGCTGGTATCGCCGCGCTCGATCCGCGACAGGGTCGCCCGGCTGATGCCGGTGCGTTCGGCCAGCTCTTCCAGCGGCCAGTTTCTGGACCGGCGCAGCTCGGTCAGCCGCCTAGCCAGTTCTTTATCAAGGTTCATCACCACAAATCCCATAAACGAGAATTTTCTCATATATGGGATTTGGGATTTTTCAAAGCTCAAAAAACGAGCGGTCCATTCGACCAGGGGCATGCCGATGTTCGAAAGTCCTGCCTTGCCGCTCAGGCGACAAGTTCGGTTTCCGTATCAAAATGCCCCTTGACCAAGCCTACACTCTGGAGAACACCGCGCTTGCATTCACACCGCCGAATCCAAACCCGTTGGTGAGGATGTGGTTGACGTCGCGAGCAATGGCCTTGCCGGGGATCATTTCGAACCGGCTCATGGCCTCGTCGGCAGCTTCCAGATTACGGGACGGCGGCAGCAGGCCGCTCATCAGCGCCTTCACGCAGGCAATCGCTTCTACGGCACCAGCGGCTCCCAGCAAGTGCCCGAACATCGACTTGGATGACGACACCGCCAGGTCCTTGCCACGATTTTCGAACAGGGTTGTCAGGGCTGCGATCTCGGCGGCATCGCCGACAGGTGTCGACGTGGAGTGTGCATTGACGTAGCCGATTTCACCGGCCGAGAGATTGGCCGTCGACAAGGCCTGCCGCATGGCCCGAAGCCCCCCCTCACCGTCCGGCGAAGACGCGGTGACATGATAGGCGTCAGCGCTGGTGCCATAACCGGCCAGCTCGGCCAGGATCGTCGCACCACGAGCCTTCGCATGGTCGTACTCTTCCAGGATCAGCGCGCCGGCGCCCTCCCCCATGATGAAACCGTCGCGGTCCTGGTCAAACGGCCTGGACGCATGGGCGGGATCGTCGTTGCGTTTGGACGACATGGCCTTTGCGGCACAGAAACCGGCATAAGACACCCTGTCGATACAGGCTTCGGACCCGCCGGCCACCATCACGTCGGCTTCTCCCGAACGGATGATGCGGGCGGCATCGCCAAGGGCCTGCAAGGAGGCGGCGCAGGCTGTCACCGGCGCGCCAATCGGACCTTTGAGGCCGTGACGGATAGAGACCTGCCCTGCGGCAAGGTTCGCCAGGAATGAAGGCACCAGAAAGGGTGAGGCGCGGCGCGGGCCTTTTTCGTCCACCAGCCGCGTTCCGGCAGTCATGGCCGGAAACCCGCCGACCCCAGTCGCGATGATCGTACCGGTACGTTCCTTGTCCTTGTCGGACTTCGGCTCCCAACCGGCATGGGCAAGCGCTTCCTGAACCGCCCCCATGGCGAAGTGGATGAACCGATCCGAGCGGCGCTGTTCGCGCGGATCCATCACCGCGTCGACATCAAAGCCGTGTTCGTCTTCTGCCTTGGAGGGAACCTCGCCCGCGATCTGGCAGGCCAGATCGCCTGCATCGAAGTGAGTGATCCTGCGGATGCCGTTTTCCCCTTTCGTCACCCGGTTCCAGAAAGCGTCCACCCCGGTGCCCAGCGGGGAAACGATCCCCAGTCCCGTTACGACCACACGCCGCATGTCTTACCTCATATTGTTTTGCCAGCGCCCCCGCCCCGGCAGTTAAGATGTGTAGAGGCGGTGTGCCAGTCCGCCCGAATTGGAAGCCCGTGCCGTCCGGCTAAAGCTCTGACAGCCGTTTCAGGGTGTTGATGGCGCGCAGAAACTCATCACTCCCCAGATGATCCTTCACGTCGGCCTGCGCCCGCCGCCACAGCGGCAGAATCCTGTTCAACAGGTCTACGCCTTTTGGCGTCAGCCGGTATTGTTTGCTGCGGCCGTCAGGGACGAGTTGCGATGCGACCAGTCCCTTGCGCTCAACAAGTGCCACGTTGCGAACCAGCGTTGTCCGCTCCATGGACAGTTGCTCCGCCAGTTCCGCCGTCGTCGCGCCTTCGTATTTGTGGACCGACACAAGCACGGAAAACTGGCCGGGTGTCATGTCGACCTGCCGTGCCAGCTTGTCGTAATGCCGGCTGACAGCGCGCGCAGCCTTGCGGGCGTTGTCCAAGACGCAGAGTGAGAAGTCATCCTCTTCCATTCGCGCTATGTGTGCATATACACATTAAAAGTCAAGTCACAGTCCCGATGTCCCCCTCGGGCGCAATTTGCGATCAGGATATTGCGTTTATTTGCAAAGGGGTTACGGTCGGCAAAGGCAACCGGAGCGTGAGGAGGTCAAAATGACAGATACGGTTCAGGCTGTAGAGAACATAAAAAGAAAGATCCAGGACAACTGGGGCTGGTTTCTGGCGCTTGGCATTGCGCTGGTCATAGGTGGCGTGATCCTGATCGCCGCGCCTTTGGCAACCTCGGTTGCCGTCACGATTCTGATTGCAGCTGTGCTTTTCATCGGCGGCCTGGTTCAGATCTACCATGCCTTCAAGACGCACGGCACGGCCAGTTTCCTCTGGAACCTGATCACCGGCATCATCGCTGTGGTCGGTGGCATCGTGATTTACGTGAACCCGCTGGCGGGAACGCTCGCGCTGACAGTGGTCATCGCGGCGATCTTCGTGGCACAGGGTATCAGCCAGATTCTGCTGGCGTTCAAACTGAAGCCGCATGAAGGCTGGGTCTGGGTGCTGATCGCCGGGCTGGTGTCCCTTGCTGCGGGCGTCATGATCTGGCTGGAGCTGCCGAGTTCCGCGGCCTGGGCGCTTGGACTGCTGGCAGGCATTTCGGTGATGCTCAACGGCTGGAGCTACATCGCCATCGCCCTTGCGGCAAAGGCTTCCAAATCCTGACTTTGCAATTTTCGCAAACAATCGACACCCGGCAAAACCCATTTGCCGGGTGTTTTTGTAAGGTCACGTCAGGGACCGGGCACTCGTCGATAAAGCCTATGCCCCAGCACATGCCACCCCCTGCCCCTTACGGGCCGAAGATCACCTTGGCTCTCTAGCAAGGCCCTTGCCGAGGATCGGACCTGTGGGCAAGCCGGTTGGAGACCCACCGGGCTGTTCGAAGGTGATCTCATAAAGCTGGTCAGGCTTCGGCACCGGCAAACCTGCAGCTTGCAGGATCGTTTGTTTCGGTTCGTCGAAGATGCCGAGAGAAACGGGTGGTCCATCCGGGTCCGGTTTGGTCCAGAGTTGCAGGATCGTGCCTGCCGGAACATCGGTCTCGCCCAGCAGCGTGACCTCGGTCGCATTGTTCTCGGCCCCCTCGATCATCGCAACCGGCTGACCGGCGTCGTTGACGAGAACGGCGATCACTTGCGGTTCGATCGTCGTCATCAGGTTCCAGACGAGCGCAATGGCCAAAACCAGACTTGCCGCGAGGCTGGCTGCCGCGGTCCACACGAGGGATCTGCTGCGTTTTTCTCTCTCGGCCTTAAGATCCACCGGTGCATCGGCAGGGCTCTCTTTCACCTCGGGCGCGACAAGGCTCTCTTCCACGGCATCAAGACGCTTTTCAACGCGGTGCCAAAGGCTGTCGGGCACGGCTTCACGGGGCGTCGCTGCGTCCAAGGCGGCGAACCGCTGACGGGCAAGTTCCACGAGAACGGCCAATTCCGGCTCCTTCATCAGGCGCTCTTCCACTTCGCGCTGTTCTTCCGGATCGCACAGGCCAATGACGAATTCGTCGGCAAGTTCGGCAAGGTCTCGGCGGGATGTTTTCATGACATGCACTCCCGCAGGGATGACAGACCACGGCGCACCCACGCCTTTACGGTTCCCAGAGGAGCCGACAGCCGCCCGGCAATCTCGCCGTGGGTGTAGCCCCAGATATAGGACATCAGCACCGCACTGCGCTTTTCGGTTTCCAGCCGCCCAAGACACCGGCGCAACTCGCTGTCATGGCCCAGCATTTCCCAGGCGTCGTTCAGGTCGCTGCCATCGATCTGGCGTTCCAGCTTGTCGTCATCGGTTGCTGTTTCCCGGGCTCCGTCCCGGAGCATGTTCAAGGTCCTGTTTCGCAGAACCGCATAGATCCAGGCACGACCGGATCCCTTGGCAGGATCAAACTGGGAAGCCTTGCGCCAGATCAGAACCAACGCATCCTGAAGCGCGTCTTCGGCAAGGTCCTGTCGGCGCAGCATGCGCTTGGCAATGCCCAGCATCTTGGGGCCTTCCAGTTCCAGGATTTGCCGCAGGGCCTTCCGGTCCTTGCGTGCACAGGCGGACAGAAGGGCCGCATGGTTCACTTCGCTTGCGCTTTCCGGCATGTCCAGCACGTTGATCTCACTTGTTCAATCTCATCGGTCTCCTGACTGCTACGCATCAACAGCGTTGCCGGACCATATGCCGTAAAAGGACCGGAGCAGCCCGGGGTGGGTGGTCCAGGCTGCTCCGGCAAATGGCCTTGCGACCCAGGTGGGGTGGGTCTGCAAGGCCGAGAGCATCTTGCTTTATTGTTCGGGTTGAAGATGCTCCGTTAGCTTGTTTTCAGACAGGCGTTACATCGCCGTCATGAAGGTGATGTCGCGCAGCGGCCATTCCAGACCAACCAGTTCCCAGCTTCCTGTGACCTTGCCCGTTTCCAGCGAAACGGTGTGCAACCACGTGCCGGTTGCGAGCCAGGCCTTGTTGTTGCCTTCCGCATCTGTGGCGACATCGAAAGCGTAGGTTTCAGCAGGATCAACACCCAGCTTGCCGACAGCCGCAAGCGTGCCGTCGTTCGGCGACGTCTGCCGGATAACCGCGCCGATGGTTGCGTCGATGTCATACATCGCCGTCGTTTCCGGCTGGCCATAGGAATTGATGTAGGCGGCAGCAACGATGTTCGGCGCCTCACCGGCATGCATGTCCTTTTCCTCAAAGGCCAGGCTGCCGTCGACGGTCACCTTGCCGCTTTCGATGTCGACGCGGTGGTTGGTCAGCCCGGTCATGAAACGCAGTTTGTTGGCCTTGGGATTGAAATCGACGACGACCGGCTGCCCGTCCTTCAGCGGCAGCATCTTGTCCATTTTGGAAATGACCGTTGCCGCGCCGGTCTTGGGATCAATCTCGACAATTTCGTGTGCGGCGCTGACACCAATCAGCTGTCCCGTTGCAGGCCGCAGATCAATGCCGAGCAGGCTGTCGACACCGGAGACTTCCATCGTGTCGGTGATTTTTCCGGAATTGCTGTCGATGACCACCAGGGTCTTTTCACCGGCAAGACCGATCGCAGGGGTCGCATGAGCAGCGCCAGCGGCCAAAACAAGGGCGGATGCGCTCAGAAGCGTACGTGCAAGAAGGGGCATTTCAGATCTCCGTCTTTCAAAGGCAGGAGGCATCGAATTGGCCTCACATTCCGGGAACACGGCAGATCGAATTTTGGATGCAGCAGGAAAAATCTTTTTTAGAGAATTTTCAGCGGTCAGCGATCAGATCACCTGTAAGTATCTGGTTTTAAATATCTTAAGAGTGACAATCCGGACTCAAGAATTCCTTATGCAGTCCACGAAAACGCGCGTCCGTGACCTCATTCGCCTTCGAAGATGCGCGTCTTTTCCTCTTCGGACAGCACTTTCCACTGCCCCTCTTCAACACCGTCTAGACCAAGACCGCCGATGTGGCTGCGGGTCAGATCGGTGACATGGTTGCCCGTCGCGGCGAACATGCGGCGAATCTGATGATACCGGCCTTCATGCAGGGTGAGCCGGGCATGGGTCTCGTCAACCACCTGAAGGTCCGCCGGCTTCAGCGGCTTGTCCTCGCTTTCCAGCATCATGTCGCCGGAGGCGAACAGCGCCGCTTCGTCGCCCTTCATCGGACGGTCGAGCGTCACCTCGTAAACCTTGGGAACTTCAGACTTGGGCGAGATGACGCGGTGTAGGAACGTTCCGTCATCGGTAAACAGCAGCGCGCCGGATGTTTCCTTGTCGAGCCGGCCAATGGTGGACAGCACAGGCTTGCGCATGCGGAACCGGCCCGGCAACAGATCGTAAACCAGCCGCCCCTGATCCTTGATGGAACAGGTGTAGCCAAGCGGCTTGTTCATCAGGATGACCACACCATGGGCGGGGTCGAGCGGCTCATCGTCGAAGAGAATGTCCTCGTGAGCGGTCTTGGCATCGGCCTTCAGCCTGTTGCCCTCACGGTCGGTGACCCAACCGTTGCGGATGGCGACCTGCATTTCCTTCCGGCTGCCATAGCCGAGATTGGCGAGCAGTTTCACAAGACGCATCTTATCGTGCTCCCTTGCCCTTGACGGCACGGATTACCTTGTAACCGCCCTCGTCGGCGAGCTGTTTCACGTCAGCGAAGACTTCGCCCAGCGTATGCTCGTAGGGAAGATGCCGATTGGCCACCATGAAGAATTCACCGCCCGGCCGAAGTCCGCGGGCAGCGGCGCGGATGAAGCCCTGACCGACATCAGCGCGATCAGCCTTGCCGGCCTGGTGGAACGGTGGATTGGAAACGATGAAGTCGTAAGGCCCTTCGATGCCCTGGGTCACATCCGACCAGATGCCGTTCATCGTTCTGAGGCCCTTGAAGGCAGCCAGGTTCTTTTCGGCAAGATCCAGCGCACGCTTTTCCGCTTCGTACAGATCCATCGACGTGACCTTGGGGGCTTTCTCGAAGACGGCACGGGTCAGATACCCGAAGCCCGCTCCAAGATCCGCACCCCTGCCCTTGAGCGTTGCCGGCAGTTGCTCGGCCAGAAGTCTGGAAGCCGGGTCGATCCGGTCCCAGGCGAAAATGCCCGGCCGGCTGACGAAAGCACCGTCCAGCACGGGCCGCGGCGCATCGAGCGCCTGCCATTCGGCGAGAAGTGCACTGTTCTGGCTGCCATCGGACAATTCACACCAGACGACGCGGCACTTGTTCTTGGTCATTTTTTCAGCGCTGCCCAGAAGATCCTGAAGATCGCTTTCCAGCGTCTTCGCACCTTCGGTGTTGGGCGCGCAGGCAATAACGAGGCCGCCGGGACGTGTCTTGGAAACCGCACGGGCAAGCTGTGCTCTTGCTTCCTGCCGCTGACGACCGGGCAGAACGAAAACAGCGTCAAAGCCGTCCTCCTGCGTTTCCGCTTCGGCCTTCAGCCCAGCCTTTTGCAGCGCGTTCCGGTCTGGTGCAAAGCTCTGTTCGCAAACCAGATCCGCGTCCGCAAGCGCTGCCAGCGAACGCCCAGCCCTGGCGCGCAGGAACAGGACGCGGCTCTTTTCGGCAAGCTCTATGGCCCCGGTTTCAAGAGGCAAGAGAAGGGTATCGAGCGCGGGATCGGACATGGAGGTCTTTCAGACGGGTTTCAGCTGACGCGCTCATACCGCCAGAATGGCCAGACGTCAAAAGATCGCATCGGACCGGAAGGCCTTTCCATCCACCAGAAGGTTCACCGGCAGTGAGCGGCCGTCTTCGGTAACAGCAACTTCCAGCAGGATGCGTGACCGGTCCATGCGCTCGATTTCAAGCCCTTCGCCCTCTGGCAGGAAAAAGGCGTCGATGCCGTAGTCGACCCGTATCTCGTCCTCGAGCACGGAGCGAACGGTGCCGGCAATGGCCAGATCGCCGGCCTCTACTCTTTCCCGCGCAATGAGAACCGGTACGGCGGCACCTGATCCTTCGGACTTCAGACCGACAAAGACACGATCTCCCGACCGGAACTTGTCAGCCCCTGGCACCATCCTGGAGATGGTGCCGATTGCCAGATTGATCACCACATAGTCGCCCCGCAAGAGATCTCTCGGATCGACCGGCACCACGGCAAGCGGTACAGCGGTTCCGCTGTGTTGAACGCTGAGCCTGTCGAACAACGGGATCGATAGGAGGCTTAGCTGGATGAGCGCGAGAAGCGCCCAGCGCAACCATTGTTTGCGGGACTGCGATTGTGAGGAAGATGTTGCGGCTGACGAGCTCATCCCTGCATCTCCTCCGTGGCGTTTTCCTGAACCGGCGCTCGACCGCTCCGCCGCATCAGGCGCGCCAGCCAGAGCGCCATCCCGAGCAGCACGAGACCTGCGACAAGGAAGAACAGCGACTGCCCCAAAAGACTGCCGATGGTGACCTGGAGAAGCCAGAGTGCGACCGCAGTCAGGCCCAGATAGGCGCAAAGCATCCAGAACCTGTTGTTGTACCAGGTGCCCAGCGCGCAAAGGCCGATCAGCGCCGCCAGAACGAACGCCGCCAGCAGGAGGATGTTTGCCGTCAGGAGCGGCATCAGCACAGCCCCCAGTGCGAGACCGGTTGCTCCGAATAGCGCGCCCGATTTGGCGGTCTTGTAAGAGAGCAGCAAACCGGTCACCAGCAGAACCATGGCAACAGCCAGCGGCACCAGAGCCGGCAGGGTCGCAAGGGCTTTCAAGTCTGGGTCGTCCGAAACCTCGGGAACGAGGACCAGAGCCAGAACGATCAGCACGGACAGAACAAGAATGCCGACATCCTGAAGCGATCTTGCCATCAGCCAATGCCCATGACGGCGCATCGGCTGATCGCTGGACCACTTCACGAAGAGATCGGCAACGGGATCGATAAACATCATCGCCGCTGCCATTCCGCCTGTTCCAGCCAGGAACATGGCGACGACGATGTCGTCGCCGGAATTCAGCAGATCCGCAGTTTCACCGAACCAGCGGCCATAGGTCACCCAGAGCAACGAAATTGCTGCCCAGCGCGAAATCCGTGCTGGATGAACGACCGGATGGGCGAACACCGCTGCCAGGAGGAGAAGCCCTATCAGATCTTCCATGAGCGGCGCCGCTCCGAAATCGGAGCGCGTGACCTGCCAGGTGATGGCAGCACCTGCCGCGACGATCAGCGATGTCTTCGAACCTGTCAGCCAGGCAGCGGCCAGCGCACCGAGGCAGACAAGGAAGGCACCACCGGGCCAGTCGGTCGGCAGGTGAAAGATCTGTCCGATCAGCGCCATGCCTCCGAGGAAGACCAATGTCGCAAAACCTGTTGCAAGATCGGCAATGCCCTTGCGCCCTCTTGAAGCGGCAAAGGCAGCCAGACCGTTGCTTGCCACGACAAGCAGCGCAATGCCGACAAGTTTCACTGACTTGGGGATCGCGCCCCAGTTTGCCGCAATGAATGCGAGCAGCGCCAGGGCCACACAGACCATGCCTATTCCGGCAAGGGCCATGGGCAGGCGCGACCGGCCGTCGTCCTGATCCTGCTCCTTCAATATGGCCATTGCGCCGGCGGAGCTCACCCAGCCCCTCTCGACCCAAAGTTCCAGGTCGTCCTTCAAGCGCTTCTTATAGGCCCAGTCGAACATGCGGCTCCGCCAGTTGTCTTTTCATTGTCTCGTCGCAGCAAAGACGTCTCTTGCCGGAGGCGCCGAACATACCGGACAGGAAAGCGCCGGTATCAGCCGGACATCCGGACTACGAGACAATGTGTTTCAGACCAGAAGTAGGCATTCGGGAAGCGAATAGAAAGTTCAGGCTTTGCTCCCGCGCCTAAGCGTAGCAAAAATCCAATGAAAACAGCGTTCGAAAATTTCCTGTCGAAATCTGAGGCGCAGGCAGCGCTCCGACGCTTGTGAGCAGGCCCGATCTTGCTATGCTCACCGGACGAAATCGGCGGTTGGAATTCGGCGGACAACCGTGACGGACCGCCTTCGCCTGCCAAGCGAAGCATCGTTTCAGATCAGAGCCAAACTCCAAAAACAATTCCAGGGGGGCTCTGTTGGGGGGCGTCCGAGAGGCCCGGACGCCCCCTCTTCTCATTCAGCAGGTTCTTGCGGTTTCTTCGCAGTGCTGCGGGGCTTGCGTGAAGCGGCTGTCTTGCGCGCAGGCGCCTTGCGTGTTGCAGGCTTGCGTGTTGCAGGCTTGCGAGGAGAGGATTTGCTGGGGATCACCTCAGCGGAGGCTGCCCTTGCTGGTGAGGCCTGCGATGGGGTCTTGCTCTCCGCCTCTTTCAGGGCAGCCCTTGCGTCTTCCTTGCCGGGCTCGACCGGCACATCCGGCACCGCCAGCGGATCTTCCAAGATATCTTCCGACACCTGCGGCAAACCCAGCACCTCGTGGAACTGTTGCAGGATTTCCAGCGTATGCGGTGTCATTTCGTCTATCGCGCCGGGGACGAAGCGCACAACCTTTGCGGCGAGTGCTCGTTCTTCCGGGCTTTTCAGCAACTTGGGCAAGGTTTCGATGGCCAGTTCCGGTGCAAATTCGACGATCATCGTTTGTTCCTGAAGAATGAAACTGCGTTCGTCCGCTGTCAGCGACTTGAACGGCTCATCCTGCGTCAGAACACGGGCAGACCTTTCCAGACGGTCGCGGCGGACATTGCCCCGGCTGTCGGCGAGCAGGATCAGCATCCGGATGACCGCTTCGCAGAAACCACCTTCCTCGATATGCATCAGGGCCGCTTGAACCGGCGGCAGGCTGCGCAGTTCGTCCTTGCGCTTCAATGTCCGGCCCGGTTGCTTGCTGCGGCCGAACCAGCGCATGTAGGGTGTTCCCCAGATCGAATAGAACAGGTTTTCATAGGCGGTGTCCCGAAGATCCCGATAGAGATCCATGGATTGCTCGATCAGGGCAGCATTGACCTTTTCCAACTCCACAAACGGATTGCCCGCAGATGCCGGTGACCTTTCGTTTCTGGCCCTCTCGGCAATGCCCGGCAACCAGCCGAGAGCCGGATTGAGGCTGGAGAAGAGCGCGCGCTGCATTCTGAGCGGGTGGCTCTTGCGGCGCAGGTCCGCACTCTGCTCTGTCACGAAAGCCTGGACGAAGGGACGCACGCACACATCGTAGAATTCCGCTTGCTGTTCCGAGGCACGGGAGACGGCAGCGAAGGGAATTTCATCGTCCCGACCGTCATCGATCTTCGTCAGGTCTTCCATCTTGCGCTCGTGGAAGCTGACGGTGAATTCCCGTTCAAGCAGCGGGCCTTCATAGTCATCGATGGTCATTTCATAGAGCCCCGGCGCCAGCGCCTCGATTGTCTTCAGCGTCGAGGTGACTTCCGTGTGCTCCTTTTTGGCGATCTTCGAGGACACGAAAATACCGAGGTGCCCTACCTGTTCATGGATCATGTAGATGATCCGCTGCCCGCGAATGGCGATTTCCCGCTCGTCCGTGTAGGTGTCGATGATCCAGTTGAGCGCCTGTTGCGGCGGGGTGATGTTATCGCCGTAACTGGCGAACACGATGATCGGCGCCCGAATGTGCTTGATGTCGACGTTGCGGCCGGGCTCAAGCTGCGCCTCGTTCTTGGAAAGACGGTTGCCGACGAAGAGTTGCTCGACAATCCATTTCATCTCCGCTTCGTTGAGCAGGAAATACCCGCCCCACCAGCGTTCGAACTCCAGGAAGCGCTTCGGCTCGGTGTCGACCTTGGCGTAAAGATCGTAATACTTGCCAAAGTAGTTCCGGGCCGGATTGAGCAGCTCGAAATTCTGCACGATGTCGGCACCATCGAAGATGCCGTGGCCGAGGTCGGAATAATACATGGCGTTCCATGTGCCACCCAGAACTCCGGCGTTATAGCGCATCGGGTTTTCGCCAACACGGCCGGACCATGTGGACACAGGTGCGCCGTTGAGGATGACCGGCCCGGTCAGGTCCGGGTTTGTTGCGGCCAGCAGCATGGTTGCCCAGCCGCCCTGGCAATTGCCGGTGACCACCGGATTTGGCGCCTCCGGGTGCAGTTCCATGACCTTGCGGACGAAGGCCGCTTCGGCATGGGTCACGTCTGCCAGCGTCTGGCCCTTTTCCGGCATGCGTTTGAAGGCCACGAAGTAAACCGGGTGCCCGTCATGCAGGGCGACACCCACCTGGCTGTCAGGCTTGAAGCCGCCGATACCCGCGCCATGCCCCGCGCGCGGATCGATGATGATGTAGGGCCGTTTCCAGGGCTTGGGATCCCGGCAGGGCAGATCCGCAGGCGGGATGATTTTCAGCAGCATGTAGCAGCTGGGGCGAGGCAGATCGGCCCCGTCCAGCACCAACTCATAATCATAAATCAGAACAGGCGGACATCCGGCTTCTTCGTGATCCATGAAGTTATCGCCGCGCTGGCGCAGCGTATCCATGGTGAGAACCGTGCGCTGGGCGGCGTCCTGCCAGTATTCCTCCCATGCCTTGAAAAGAGAGCCGGTTTCCTGCGCGCCCCCCAAGGCCTTCATGGCTTTTCCGAACTCGGAGACGCTCTCCTGCCAACGGCTCTTGTGATCGTCGGAAATCCTGGTCAGGTGCTTGCTCAGCCCCCTGCCCATCAACTCCGCCAGGTTAGACAGTTCCGTCGCCTGCGCCTGCAGAGCCGTAAACCGCTCCGAAGGCCCCCATGCGGTCGCATCGTGCAGCGACTCCAGAAATTCGTTCTGGCCTTTTTCGAGCGCGTCAAAAATGTCCTTCATCAGGACCTCCTATCAAAGAATGCTGTAGCCACCGTCAATCGGATGCACGGTGCCGGTGACGTTGAAAGCCTCCCGGCTGGCAAGAAAGGCGGCGTAGGCCCCGACATCGTCGATCGTGGCCAGATGATGTGTGGGCGCGCGTTCTGCCGCGTCGTTCAGCAGCGCGTCGAATTCGGCAATGCCGGATGCGGCCCGGGTCTTGAGAGGACCGGGCGACAGCGCATGAACCGAGATCCCCTTCGGACCGAGTTCGGCTGCCGCATAGCGGGTTGCCGCTTCCAGCGCAGCCTTGACCGGCCCCATGACGCCGTAATTTTCAACCACCCTCTGCGCGCCCATGAAGGAGACCGTCATGCAGGTTCCACCATGAGGCATCAGAGGCTCGGCTCTCCTGATCAGCCGCAGGAAAGAGTGGACCGACACATCCATGGCCAGTGAAAAACCATCCGACGAACAGTCGATCACGCGGCCATGCAGGTCTTCCTTTTTGGAAAAGGCAATGGAATGGAGCAATGTATCGAGACGGCCCCACCGGGCTTCGATCTCGGCAAACAGCGCCTCCATCTGCTCCGCGTCGCTCACGTCCAGGGGTGCGATGATTTCGGCATTCAGCTGTTCGGCAAGTGGCCTCACGTAGGCTTCGGCGCGCTCATTCAGATAAGTGATCGCCAGATCGGCCCCCTGCGCGCGGAACGCCTTTGCGCAGCCATACGCGATGGACTGTTCGTTGGCGACGCCGACAACCAGGGCCTTGTGACCCGTCAAATCAAACATGTGCGCACTATTCCCGAAACTCAGAACCGGCAGGATTGAAGAAAACAGGCCGGTCACCACACTTCGCTGTTTCAAGCGCAACCTGAAACTGCTTCGCAGTGCAACATAAACCTTGTGACGGAACAATGACCTTTTCAAGGTTGTAGGGGTTACTGCGGATGCAATTCTTCTGCTGCGACGCAAAAAAGAACCCTGGACGAAGGACCGAAAAAGAAAACGGCGCCCCGGAAAACCCGGGGCGCCGCCAAATGTTCTGAAGTGCCTTGGCCTTTGTTAGCGCAGATCGAACCGGTCTGCGTTCATCACCTTGGTCCAGGCTGCAACAAAGTCCTTCACGAACTTCTCGCTGTTGTCGTCCTGAGCGTAGACTTCCGCATAAGCCCGCAGAATGGAATTGGAGCCGAAGACGAGGTCCGCGCTGGTTGCGGTCCACTTCAACGTGCCCAACTGCCGGTCACGCACTTCGTAGGTGCCGTCGGCAGCCGGATGCCAGCTGTTGTCCATGTCGGTCAGGTTCACGAAGAAGTCCGTGGTCAGAGCGCCTTCACGATCGGTGAAGACACCATGCTTGGTGCCGCCATGGTTGGTTCCCAGCACGCGCAGGCCGCCCACCAGGACAGTCATTTCAGACGCGGTCAGACCCAGCAGCTGCGCACGGTCGAGCATCATCTCTTCCGGGCTGACAGCATATTTTTTCTTCTGCCAGTTGCGGAAGCCGTCTGCGAGCGGCTCAAGAACGTCAAAGGACTCCCCATCCGTCTGCTCGTCGGTCGCATCGCCGCGGCCCGGAGCGAAAGGAACAGAGACGTTGAAGCCACCTGCCTTGATGGCCTGTTCCAGACCGACGTTCCCGGCCAGAACGATGACATCGGCGATGGATGCGCCGGTCTCTTTTGCAATCGGCTCGAGCTTGGCCAGAACCTTTTCCAGACGGTCCGGCTCATTGCCTTCCCAGTCCTTCTGCGGGGCAAGACGGATACGCGCGCCGTTGGCGCCGCCGCGCTTGTCGGACCCTCGGAAGGTCCGGGCGCTGTCCCATGCGGTTGCAATCATCTCTGCAGCGGACAGACCACTGTCGGCAATCTTGGCTTTCACGGCGTCCACATCGTAGGAGGTGGAGCCTGCCGGGATCGGGTCCTGCCAGATCAGGTCTTCAGCCGGAACATCCGGGCCGAGGTAGTTGACCTTCGGGCCCATGTCGCGGTGGGTCAGCTTGAACCAGGCGCGAGCAAAGCAATCGCGGAAATAGGCTTCATCAGCCATGAACTTCCGGCAGATCTCGTTGTAGACAGGGTCCATCTTCATGCCCATGTCCGCGTCGGTCATCATCGGATTGCGGCGAACCGACGGGTTGGAGGCATCAACCGGCTTCTTGTCTTCCGGCATGTTGACCGGTTCCCACTGCCATGCACCCGCCGGGGACTTGCGCAGTTCCCAGTCGTAGTTGAACAGGTAGTCGAAGTAGCCCATGTCGAACTGGATCGGGAATTGCGTCCATGCACCTTCGATGCCGGAGGTGAAGGCGTTGGCGGCCTTGCCGTTCTGATCCGGATTTGACCAGCCTAAACCCTGAGACTCAACGTCAGCAGCTTCCGGCTCAACGCCGATACCTTCAGCAGTGTGGTTACCATGGGCCTTGCCGACGGTGTGACCGCCACAGGTCAATGCTGCGGTTTCCTCGTCGTTCATCGCCATGCGCTTGAAGGTCTCACGCACATGGGCTGCGGTCCTGACCGGATCCGGCTGCCCGTTGACGCCTTCCGGGTTGACGTAGATCAGCCCCATGTGGATCGCCGCAAGCGGGTTCTCCAGGGAGGTCGCATCGTCGGCGTTCTCGAAACGGTTCTCGACCGGCGCGAGCCATTCCTTCTCAGAACCCCAGTAGACATCGGTTTCCGGGCCCCAGATATCTTCACGGCCGAAACCGAAGCCGAAGATTTTCAAACCCATGGATTCGTAAGCCATGCTGCCGGCCAGAACGATCAGGTCGGCCCAGGACAGCGCGTTGCCGTATTTCTTCTTCACCGGCCACAACAGACGGCGCGCCTTGTCGAGGCTGGCATTGTCCGGCCAGGAGTTCAACGGGGCAAAGCGGATGTTACCGGAGCCCGCGCCACCGCGGCCGTCCTGCATGCGGTAGGAGCCGGCGGAATGCCATGCCAGACGGATCATCAGTCCGCCGTAGTGACCCCAGTCAGCCGGCCACCAGTCCTGGCTGTCGGTCAGGAGTGCGCGGACATCGGCCTTGACTGCTTCGTGATCCAGACCCTTGACCGCTTCACGATAGTCGAAATCGGGGTCCATCGGGTTGGTGCGTGCACCGCGCTGGTGCAGGATGTCGAGGTTCAACGCATTCGGCCACCATTTCGTCACCGGCTTGTCCATCGACGTATTGCCGCCGTGCATTACAGGACAACCGCCTGTCTTTTCCACCTTAGCGTCCATAACTCTCTCCACTGTCATCTGAAACGTTCGATTATTCGGGCGGCGTGAGACGCCCGTGATGTCCGCAGACTCTAACGAGCCCGGGACAGATCGGTTTCCTCAAATCTCCCAAAATTTTCGCGCTCGGCAGAAGTCCGGCGGAGCAAGGGGGGTGTTTGCTTGCCGCCAGATCCTGTTGAGCCCCCTGACGCTAGCAAAGCCAATCTATCAGAGGAAGTTGAATTTTCTGATAAGTTCGATAAGCTCACCTTATGATCAATATTACCCTCAAACAGCTGCGCTATTTCGAGGCGCTTGCCCGTCACGGTCACTTCGGCAAGGCAGCCGAAGCCTGCGCCATTTCGCAGCCCGCGCTGTCCATGCAGATCAAGGAAATGGAGGAAGTGCTCGGCGCCACCTTGTTCGAACGCGGGGGCCGTCAAATCCGGCTGACGCATTTTGGAGAGATCGCCGCCGACCGTGCCCGCGACATCCTGCGGTCGGCCGAGGAATTGGGCGACCTTGCCAGGGCATCGCGCGACAGGCTTGTGGGGCGGCTTCGGATCGGCGTCATTCCGACGATCGCGCCCTATCTCCTGCCGAGCGTCGTCGGCGCCCTGACCAAAAGCTATCCGGAGCTGGACATTCATGTGCGCGAGACCGTCACGCCAAAGCTGATCGACGAATTGGACGATGGCCGCCTCGACACGGCAATCGTGGCTTTGCCGGTTTCCGAAGCCACCCTCGCCGAGACCGCCCTTTTCAGCGAGCGCTTCGTCCTCGTGCGTTCGGCGCGCGAGGCAAATGCGCCGCTGCCGAACGCCGACAGCCTGCGCGAAATGCGCCTTCTGTTGCTGGAGGAAGGCCATTGCTTCCGTGATCAGGCCCTCTCCTTCTGCAATCTGCAATCCGGCCCGCCGCGCGAAGTACTCGACGCAAGTTCACTTTCGACGCTTGTTCAGATGGTGAGCGCGGGCATGGGCGTGACCTTGATCCCGGAAATGGCCGTTCCCGTGGAAACCCGCTCCGCATCGGTGGCCATTTCACGGTTTGAAGCCCCCGAACCGACCCGGACCATCGGCATGGTCTGGCGGCGAAGAAGCCCTTTGGCGGGCCAGCTCGCGGAAATCGCGGAGATCGTCAGGCGGTCAGCCGAAGGATTGACGGCTCTACGGGAGCAGCCGGCCATCAGTTGATCTGTCGCCAGCCCGCACCTCAAAAAGTCTCACGACTGCGTAGCGGCGCGCCGAAACGTCATCCCCCCCAGTAACGCCATGGCGGCGGCAAGGCCAAGCAGAACGGCTCTCGCGTCATCTCCGGCTGCGAACAGGGCAACGATCAGACCTGCCAGCGGCTGTGACAGATTGTTGAGGCAGATGATTACGCCGGTTGTCTTGCCGAATTCCTCCGGCGGTATGATCTCCTTGCGAAGGGTGCGCACATAGATGTTGAACATCTTGTCGAACCCGGCAATCAGCAGGAAACCAGCCGCATAGATCAGCGGATGAGCCCCGAGGCCCGTCAGCACGGCCCCGGCGCAAATCAAGCCGTAGGCCGTGCCACCAAGCGTCTTCAGGCCGAGCGCAACGTGAGCCGTCAAGGTCAGCACGGCGAGCGTCGCAAGCGCTCCACCGACCTGGAGCCAGGCGTAGACCTGCTCGCTCTGGCTGAAAAACCCGGTCATCATGGCAGCTGCCGTTGCCAGCGTGGCCCCGATGATCAGATTGACCCCGGCCGCCTGCAGGATTGCGCGCGTCAGACCGGGCAGTGTCCAGACCAGCATGAGCGCATGTCTGAGGTCCGCGACCGGATGACGGGACACGCGTGTGGCGGGGGCCGCTTCCATGCGCGCCTGTCCCGGCCAGAAGTGGAAGGCAAGGTCGGCCAGAACGAACAGGACCGTTGCCAGCACGACCACCGCCTGCCAGGGCCAGAACGCCATCAGGTAGGCCGCCACGAGCGGCCCCAGCACGACGCCCATTTGCGAAGCGAGCTGGCCATAACTTGCCACCTTCTCAAACCGTTGATCGGAAAAGGCACGCACCAGCACCATTTCCAGCGCTAGCATGCCTTGCGTCGTGAAAACGCCGACCACGGCGGAAAGCCCGATCAGCCACCAGACGCCACCGAACGCAAGCTGACCGGCAATGCCGGAGACGCAGGCCACAGCCCGCAGTATGCGGCTGATGCGCAGCAGCAGGATGGGCGAAAACCGGTCGCTCAATATGCCCGCGACGGGAAAGGTCAGGTAGCGCGGCAAGGTTTCAAAAAAGAAGGCCAGGCCGGACCAGCCAACATCACCGGTGATCTGGAAAATAACCAGCGGCACAAGAAAGAGCAGAATCTGATCGGCCAGGACCGTGAGGAACATGGACGCGAAAAAGGCGCGGTCGCGGACGAGCATTTTCAGCTTTCAAGGGAGATTTCGTGACGAGGTAAATCACACCTAGCACTGGCACTCCCGCTCCGCAAGTTGCCGCCGCCCGCCAATTCAATCGATTAAAATCAACACCTGAAACTCTTTTCGAGCGTTCTCCCGCTTCAGAGTTTCCGTGCGACGACGAACCGGCTGAAGGGAGCGGGATAGGTTCCAGTCTCGATGATTTCGAAACCGGCAGACCGGATACTGTCTTCCAGCGTTTCGAAGGAAAGGATACGGACAAACGGCGCCTTGCCGACAAGTTGCATCACCTTGATGAGGGGAGCGAACAGCCAGGCCCGTCTTTTCAGGCAAGCGGTTTTGGAGATGTAGAGACCGCCCGGTTTCAGGAGCTGGTGGATGCGCGACAGGGTATCTTCGGCATTTTCCACCAGATGCAGGAAATTGAAGGCAAGGATGGCATCGTAGCCTGTTTCGCCCGGCTCGACCCTGTCACTGAAGACATCGGCAACTGCAAACCTCAAGCCTTGTGGAGCATCCTTCGCATCCGGCCCATCTTGCAGTTTTGCCTCCGCGATCTCGATCATGCCGCTGGCAAAATCCGTGGCGAGGTAGGACCTTACACTTCCAGCCAGAAGGAGTGCGGTTGTCCCGGTGCCGCAGCCAAGTTCCAACACGCCATCCTGTGGCCCCAGATGTGCCCTGGTCCGCTCCAGCGTCTTTTCATAGGCGTCCTGATTGCGGATGGGAGACGCGGCATATTTGGTCGCAATCTTGCTCCAGAAGCCGGCGGAAGACGGCACGTCCTTGGTCCATGTTGTCGCCATGGTCGATGTTCCATTTCTAACAGATTAGCGGAGATGCAAACGGCCGACGAACTTCGGAACCGACTGCGAAGATGACAGCCGGCACACATGTTCACCTGCCTCGAAGAAGCTTCGAAACACCGGCTGTCCGAAGCTTCTGAAACCCGCTATTTCTTCTTCTTGCGGCCGCCGCGCAGGCCGAGGTCATGAAGAATGTCACGGCCGATATCGCGGCCGCCAGTGGGTGAAGCCAGAAACTCCAGAACCGAAAGAACCATATTTGCCAATTGGATCATCAAAGATGACGGGCTCATTGGCGTCTCCTTTCGAAAAGAAATGTACGCCCTTCAGAAATGAATGAGAATTGCCGAAATCTGGCTAGTTGATATACGTATTTGCATGAACTGGCAGACCATCACATTCGACTGGAACCAGGCCCGTGCCTTTCTCGTGACGGCGGAGGAAGGCTCCCTGTCGGCAGCGGCCCGTGCTCTCGGGCTCACCCAGCCAACGCTCAGCCGGCAAGTGGCCGCACTTGAAGAGACGCTTGGCGTGACGCTGTTTCAGCGGGTTTCCAAGAGCCTCATCCTGACAGAAGCGGGCATCGAACTGGCCGATCACGTGCGCGCCATGGGGGATGCCGCCAGCAGGGTTTCTCTTGCAGCATCCGGCAAGTCGCAGCAGGTGGAAGGGCTGGTCACCGTTTCGACAACCGATCTCATGGCAGCTCATGTTCTGCCCGGCATTTTGCGTGAATTGCGCGAGAAGGCACCGGGTGTGGAAGTGAAGGTGCTGTGCACCAACAGCCTGAGCGACCTGCGCCGACGCGAGGCCGATATCGCCATTCGTCATGTGGAACCGGACCATCCTGATCTTTATGCCCGCAAGCTGCGGTCCGCCCCGGCCCGCGTCTTCGGAGCCAGATCGCTTGTCGAGCAATTCGGCCGCCCGTTGACGAGAGAAGACGCCTCTGATCTCGATTTCATCGGATTCGACAACAACGAGGAACTTGTCGGCTACCTGCGCGCCTTCGGGTTGAAGGTGACCGAAGCCAATATCCGCCTTGGGTCTCCCAACGGGGTTGTCGCCTGGGAATTTGTTCGTCAGGGCCTCGGTCTCGCCATCATGGCCGATGAAATCGCAGCACGTTTTCCCGAGATCGTTCCAGCTTTCGCCGATATCGAACCGATTTCCTTCCCGATCTGGCTGGTAACCCATCGCGAGCTCCACACCAGCCGCAGGATCCGCGTCGTGTTCGATCATCTGGCCGAGGGCCTGCTGAAGGTGAAGCCGTCTGTGGTAGCGCCCCTGTAAGCCCTCAAGCTGACGCTTTTCTCCCGCGACCGGAAAGCACTGGATCAGCGCTTGGTCCAGCTCACGCCGCCTTGGCGCGGCAGAGGCAACTTGCGCGAATGGGGATGTCGGCACGTGCGATCGCCTGATCAAGCAGCAGCTTCACATGGGGCAGCTCGACCTTCTCCGAACGCCGGACAAGACATTCATGCAATCCGTGCAACGCCCACACATTTCGCGGATGCTGGCTTGGACGCGGCAATTTACCGTCCAGGCCAAGGTCTGCACGGTAGACTGCTTCAGCTTCCTCATACTCGCCGGCTTCCATCAGGAGTGCACCCAACGCATGGCGGGTCGGCTGTGGCCAGGACCATGGCTCCTCGTATTGAAGACCGTCGTCCAGATCGACGGCGTTGCGCAGATGAGCAAGGCCTTCTTCCTGCCGTCCAGCCTTGAAGGCAACTTCGCCCTTCATCATTTCCTCGGCAACCGCAAGCACGTCCCGTGCGGTGTTGTTGAAGAGCATGCGAGTGTCCGGCACTTCCGCGTAGGCCGCCGTGAAATCGGCCATGGCAGCCAGGGCCTCCTCATGACGGCCGAGATTGGCCAGAGCGATGGCCTTTGCGTAATAGATCAGCGCGTTGGTCGTGACATAAAGTTCCTTGTCCGCGGGCTGCTCAAGCTCAAGGATCTCCGACCACATTCCGAACCGGATGAAGACATGCGGTGCGGCGGCAACGAACGTTTCGAAGACATCCGGGTATGACCGAACGACTTCGTCGGGCACCTCGTCGCGCAGCCGCTCGACGGCCTCCACCGCGGCGGCTTTCCTGCCAAGAAACATTGCGCCGTAAAACGCGAAATGCAGATTGTGGATCCGGTACAGCGCATAGAAATTTGCCGGGCCTGCATAAGCCTTGAACTTGTCGTCAACCTTGGCTGCGGCGAGGTTGCGATACAGCACATTCTGGTAGTCGCCGCAAAGAACATCGATATGCGTTCCCATATGCACCAGATGGCCCGCATCCGGCACCAGATCCTTCAACCGGTCGCCATGGCGCAACGCCCTTTCAGGGTGTGGCGACATTTCCATCAGGTGAATGTACATGTGCAGGAGCCCCGGATGGTCCCACGCAGCCGGTGTCCGGTCAAAAGCTTGTTCCAGAACGGCGACCGCCTCGGTTGTTGAAGCTTCCGGGTTCGGCACGCCCGTGTGAAAGTCCCACAATTGCCAGGGGGTGCGGTTCATCAAGGCCTCTGCATAGAAGCACGCGACATCCAGATCATCCCTGTTGGCTTCGTAAACGGGTTTCATCGCTTCCGCGAAGCCATCGTTGAAGGGCTGATAGTCTTCGATTTCCGGATCTGTGGGATATCGCGACGCCAGAGCCTCGATCAGCGCTCGCTCCACCGGCTTGGCCTCTTTCAGCGCCCTTGCAGTGGCAAGCGCGGCGTGAGCACGCGCCAGCGCGGGCCCCTTTTCCTCCGGCGTGAAGATTTCCCAGGCCTTGTTGTAATTCGGACCGATACCGTAAGCGATGCCCCAGTGAGCCAACGCACATGCCGGGTCGGCCGCCACCGCCTTCTCGAAACAGACAATCGCCTCTTCGTGATTATAGGCAAAAAGCCAGATCAGACCGCGGTCAAACCAGACTTGCGCAGCCGGTACGGCCGTCACCACACGCGAATAGTGGCCGAGATCAAAATACTCCGACATGATATTTCCCCCTGATACACAGCTCCATCTCAAGGATCGCGGCTGACACGCCGACGGCGGTTTTCAGCCTCTTTCCAGATCACGGGCGTTCGTGTCTCAAGGGGAGTTTGAAGCCAAAAGTTACGTAAGGGCAATCAGAAAAGCACTTCAAGTATCATCTGGCACGCGACTGATCGTTTCTCCCGAACCACTATCGGTCCTGAACAGCACTGAGGCCTCGCCTACCCCAGCATCCAGTTGAGTATCAGGCGCCAGTCCGTCATGCGGATGGGGGTGCCGTGGGTGCCGGTGTCGAACAGGGTGAATTTGATCGGGTAATTCGGTGCCTTGGTCTTGATCTGCTTGAAGAAGTTCGCCTGGTCTTCCCAGTTGTAGACCTGATCCAGCGTCCCCTGCCCCATGTAGATCGGCACATTGCGTCCGAGCGCCCCTGAAGACAGGAAATTGGGGTCTTTTGGCGAGCCGAGCAACAGGATGCCGGAGAGCATGCTGGCGTAATTGGCGTTCTTCACCAGGTTCCAGCAGATGATGCCCCCCATGGAGCCGCAGGCAACCACGACCTTGGCCTGGGGCGACAATTGCTTTTGATACTGGATCAAGGCTGCCACATCCGCCGTGCCGCGCTTGTCGAAATTCTTTATGTCGACCGTCAGATAGGCACCGCCGTTTCTGACCATCAGGTTCTGCACGCGGTTGAAATTGCCGCCGAAGGAGACGTCGTTCATGCCCTGAAAGCGGTTTCCGCCCTGCCCGTGAATGTAGATCACGATGGCTTTGGCGCCGCCCTTCCATTTGCCGGTGCCCATGAACTCGACAACCCGGCCATTGGCTTTCAGTTCTCCGCTGCCCCGGCCACGCTTGGGTTTGTAAGAAACGTAATTTCCGTAAACCCTGCGCTCATCGACCTCGTCGCGGTCACGCAGGTCCCGCTGCTTGGAGTATTCGACGACGATGAAGTCGCCATCGTAGAGCGTTTCGCTGACCTTCTTGTATCGGAACAGCCTGTCCTTGTAAGGCTTCAGAGCCTCGGCCTGGGCGAAACCTGCCGTCCACACATACGCCAACATCCCGCAAAGCAGAAGTTTCCGGATCAAGCAGGCCGGGCGGGAGTTGAAAAATCGATGCAGCATATGGCGTCCTTCGAGGCGCGGATCGAAAATACAGGTCTGGTCCCAAAGCATCTGGCGTGCAATTCACCGCAGGCAAGTGCCTGGAACACCATGAGACCGGTCAACCAGCGGCAGGCAACCGATTCAGGGCCCCCTTTCCGCATCGACAACCTACGCGGCACCCAGGGCGCATGCAATCGGTGGCCGTTCAAAAACGAGCGGGCTTTCATGCCGTCCCAAAGCGCGGACGGCCAGGACGATGCCGAACGATCAAGACCGCTTCGACAGCTCCCGGTACTGACGCAACGAGGGCTGTCCCGGGATCCCTGCAAATTGTGCCAATGCATTTCACGCGTCTTTATCCACAAATCCTAACGCGCGTTGAATAAGTCAGCTGCAAAATGCGAATTTAAGGATTTGGTAACCATAAAAATCCAAGACTGCCAGACAGATAAGCCTGCAAAAGGTCATCGGCGACACGAGCGGATTGAAACCGGAACACACTGAAACCCGCTGACAGATCGCTTAAAGGTGTTGGAGCTGCTGTGTGCACGCACTCGCAGACGCAAGTTGCTCCAGACAACGCTCGGCAAGGTCAGGAGAACCCAGATGCCAGTCATTTCCTTCGCAAACGCAAAGGGCGGCGCCGGAAAAACCACGGCGGCCCTGCTGCTGGCGACAGAAGTCGCGGCACGGGGAAAACGCGTCACCATCTTCGATGCAGACCCGCAGAAATGGATCTCGAAGTGGTACGAGCTGCCACGCAAGAGCCCGGGCATCAACGTGATCAGCGAAATCTCGCCGGCCTCCATTACCGAGCAGATCACGCTTGCTGCCGAGACCTCCGACTACGTTATCGTGGATCTTGAGGGAACGGAAAACCTGATTGTCGCCAATGCGCTGTCGGTGTCCGATCTGGTGGTGGTACCGATCCAGGGATCTTCCATGGACGCACGCGGGGGCGCTAAGATCCTGACGCTGATCAAGAAGCTTGAAAAAATCGTCCGTCACGACATCAAGCATTGTGTGGTTCTGACCCGGACCAACGCCGCCGTGACGACCCGCGCGATGAAAGCGGTGCAGGATTTCCTTTCGGCCCAGAACATCGACGTGCTGATGACCCCGATTGTGGAGCGTGCCGCGTTCCGCGACCTCTTCGAATTCGGCGGTGGTCTCTCCGGCCTAGACACAACCGTGGTGTCAGGTGTCCGCAAGGCGCGGGAAAACGCTTCGCTTTACGCAGCGGAAATTCTGGAACGTGCAATCTCCGTTCCCAAGAAGCGCTGGTACAACGTGTTCAAACGGGCGAGCTGACCCCGGCGGATCATTGCCATTACCTGGGAGGCTGCGTGTCAAATCGCAGCCTTTTTCGGTTTCAGTGGAAGACAACCAGGCCGCATTTCTCTGCCATGCGAACCGGCAGTTCATCCGGGACCCTGACGTGACGATGAGCCCCTCGGCTCTATCTCAGCCAGCCGTGGCACACGCGTTTGAAGCAGTTTATGGTGACGTAAGGGCGTGGCCGCATAGCCTAAGGCAATGCCCCTCTTGCTGCATGCCGTTGATCCACTGAGAGGAATTCATGTTGACAGCCCGTGCTCACGCCTTTCTCGCAGCCAGCCTGTGCCTGTTTGTTGCCGGCTGTTACGGCGAAGAGGAGAATGTTGCCCTTGGTAATCTGGAGCGCGACCGGGTCGCCCTGACGGCGACCGCCAACGAGGTTCTGGTCGAGCTGCCCGTTGCCCAAGGAACATTCGTCAAGAAGGGAACCGTGCTGGCTCAGCTGGACCCGGCAGAACAGCAGGCAATCGTGGCCCAGGCAAAGGCGGAGGTGCAGAAAGCCAAAGCCAATCTCGTGAAGCTTGAAAACGGAGCGCGCGAAGAGGAAATCGCCAAGGCCCGCGCCGCTGTTGCCGGTGCGAAGGCGGAACTGGAGGACGCGCAGGCCTCGTTCGGACGCTACGACGACCTGACTGGACGCGGAACCACCAGCCAGGCACAGCTCGACAGCGCCAAGGCTGCGCGCGATGCAGCCGACGCGAGCTTGAAAAGTGCGCAGGAACAATTGAAGGAGCTTGTGGCGGGGACAAGACCGGAAGACCTCGACATAGCCAAGGCCGAACTTGAAGCCGCGCAGGCCAGTCTTGCCACGCAGGAAAAGATCCTGTCGGACCTCACCATCACCGCCTCGCGAGACGGCACTCTCGATAACCTTCCCTGGAACCTTGGAGAAAGGGTGACCGCCGGCAGCCCGGTTGTGGTGATGCTGGCCGGCGATGCGCCCTATGCCCGCGTTTATGTGCCCGAACCGCACCGGATCAAGGTCAAACAGGGTGACAAGCTGGAGGTGCGGATAGACGGCCTCGACAAACCGGTTGAAGGCACGGTGCGCTGGATCAGCTCCGAAGCTTCCTTCACGCCCTACTACGCCCTCAACCAGTCCGAACGGGCCAGGCTGATGTATGTCGCCGAGGTGCAATTGCCCGACAGCGCCAAAGATCTGCCAAACGGTGTACCGGCCCAGGTCGTCCTGCCGTGAGCTCAAGTGGTAGCGACATCGTCATCCGGGCCAAGGGCCTGGTGAAGAGCTTCAAGGGGTTCCGGGCGGTTGACGGACTGGACCTGACCATTGAACGCGGCATGATCTACGGCTTTCTCGGCCCCAACGGCAGCGGCAAGACCACCGCCATGCGGATGCTCACCGGGCTTCTGACACCAACGGAAGGAACCGTTGAAGTGCTCGGGCTCTCCGTCCCCAAGGATGCGGAGACCCTGAAGTACAAGATCGGCTACATGACCCAGGCCTTTTCGCTCTACGGTGACCTGACGGTTCTGGAGAACCTGACCTTCATGGCGACGATCTACGGCCTGCCGTCGAAGCGAAAGAAACAGCGGATCGCCGAGGTTATGGAGCGCTACGAACTGACTGACCTCGGCAACCGCTTTGCAGGCAAGATGTCCGGCGGCCAGCGACAGCGCCTTGCCCTGGCGACCGCTGTTCTTCACGAGCCGCAGCTTCTGTTTCTGGACGAACCGACCTCCGCCGTGGACCCGGAATCGCGCCGCCACTTCTGGGAGCAGTTGTTCGACCTGGTCGACGGTGGCACCTCCATAGTCGTGACCACCCATTTCATGGATGAAGCGGAACGCTGCCACAAGATTGCGATCATGGAAGCAGGCCAGAAGCGTGCTGACGGAACGCCCAAGGACCTGATGGCCGCAATGGGCGCCAATGTCGTGGAAATCGAAGGCCCCAACCTGCGCGAGATCCGCCGTCGGTTGCTGGGAACGAAGGGCATCATTACCGCCGCCCAGCTCGGTGCCCGCCTCCGGGTGCTGGTGCGCGAGGATATTGCCGATCCGGAAGCGTTTCTGAAGAACAAGGACGAAACCAACGGCGCGAGCCTGATCGAAAAGGTGCGCCCGACCCTGGAAGATGTCTTCGTGACCGCGACGGGAGAAGGCCGCCAATGATGAGATCACTCTCCCGCATATCCGCCATCTTCCTCAAGGAACTCAGCCAGTTGCGCCGTGACCGGATGACATTCGGCATGGTCATCATGATTCCTTTGATCCAGCTCATCCTGTTCGGCTACGCGATCAACACCAACATTCGCGATATTCCGGTTGCTGTTGTCGATCACAGCCAGACCGGGCTGAGCCGCATCCTGATCCAGATGGTGGAAGCCACGCGTGTGGTCAGGGTGACCGAACGGCTGACAAGCATCGAAGAAGCGGAAACGGCCATCAAGGCCGCGCGCGTGCGCGCTGCCTTCATTCTGCCTGCCGATCTATCCCAAAGGGTCGCCCGCTCGCCTGCCGCCAACCTCGGCACCCCGCCGTCCACGGATGAGGAAACCAGCCGGCCCGTCGCCCAATGGATCGTCGACGGCTCCGACACCATGATCGCAGGGGCCATCAAGTCCCTGCGCAACATGCCTCTGGCCGAGTTGAACCGGCAGGCACCGAACCGGTCGACGCCCACCTTCGAGGTGGCCCTGTTCTTCAACCCGGAACAGCGTACCGCCATCAACATCGTGCCCGGCCTTGTCGGCATCATCCTGACCATGACCATGATCATGTTCACCTCAGCCGCCATCGTGCGCGAACGCGAACGCGGCAACATGGAAATGCTGATCAACACGCCGGTGCGGCCGATCGAGCTGATGATCGGCAAGATCATTCCCTATATCTTCATCGGCCTGGTGCAGACCGTGATCATCCTGGGGCTTGGCCACCTGTTGTTCAACGTGCCCTTCGGCGCCAGGATCGCCGATCTCTTCGTCGGCACTCTGCTCTTCATCGGCGCCAGCCTGTCTCTGGGTCTTGTGCTGTCGACCATTGCCCAGAGCCAGTTGCAGGCAACGCAGATGACCGTCTTCGTCCTGCTGCCGTCCATCCTGCTGTCCGGTTTCATGTTTCCCTACGAGGGCATGCCGGTGATCGCGCAGTATATTGCCGAGGCATTTCCGGCGACGCATTTCATGCGCATGATCCGTGGCTTCGTGCTGCGGGATGCCGGGCTAATGGAGCTGCACCGCGATGTGCTCTGGATGTGCGGGTTCTTCGTTCTCGGCATGATCGTCGCCGCCTTCCGCTTCAAGAAACGACTTGATTGAGGAATGTTTGGCCTCGGTGCCAGTACCTCGCTCATCCGCTAGGTGCCAAGGCTTCCTTCGCCCCGCCTCCCCGACGACCTCATCCTGAGGAGCGCATTTCTGCGCGTCTCGAAGGATGGGCGGCATACTCAGGAGCAAGTGGCCCATCCTTCGAGACAGCACTCACGCGCTTCCTCAGGATGAGGCTTTCGTGTTGTGGGAAATCCGGATAATCGCCAGTTGGGAGCCAGTCACTCCTCGCCCCCTACTTCGGCTGTGGGCCCGTATCGAACCGCGGATTGGCGGTTTTCAGGACCGGGGTCTGCATGGAGACATTCTCGCGGCTCTCGCGCCAGACAACAAAAATGCCCGAGGCGATGATGACCGCAGAGCCGAGGCCGACGTAGAAGTCCGGCGTTTCGGAAAAGAACAGCACACCGAACAGGCTCGCCCAGAGGATCTGGCTGTATTGCAGCGGTGCCACCACGGCGGCCGGCGCGGCCTTGTAGGCGGTAATCGTCAGGAACTGGGCACAGACCGACAGAAAGCCGATGGCCGCCATCAGGCCGAGGTCGACAAGCTTCACCGGCACATAAAACGCCGGCAACGTCATGGACATGGCCATCATGGACAGAATCATCGGATAGAGGATCAACACCGCCGGACGTTCCTTGCCGCCAAGTTTGCGCACCAGAATTGTGGAGAGCGAATTGGCAAAGGCGGCTGTCAAAGCCGCGGCATGGCCGAGGGTCAGTTCGGTCACCCCGGGACGTAAAACGATTAAAACGCCAACCAGACCGACAATCACTGCAGCCCAGCGCTGTGCCCGTACGGTTTCGCCGAGCAGCGGCACGGACAAAGCGGTGATCAGCAACGGCATGGCAAAGAGCAAGGCGTAGACCTCTGCCAGCGGCAGCGCCGTGAAGGCGTAGAACCCGCAAGACATGGCGATGATGGCAAGGCCTGCCCGCGACAGCACCAGCAAGGGATGCCTTGGCCGGAAATTGTCGACCGCCTTGTCCGCCAGCATCATCATGGACATCGGCACGAAGGCGAACAGCATCGTGAAGAAGATGATCTGAAAGACCGGATAGCTTGCGCCGAGTTCCTTGATGATGGCGTCATGCGTGGAAAACAGGGCAAATGCGAGAAGCGCGGCGACAAGTCCCTTAAGCGATTCAGTCATAGGCCGGGCCTTAATGGTATGAAGGCCGCCCGCCGATACCTTATAAATACGGTGCGAGGTTCCGGGCGTGACACGTGTCTTCGTCAGCCGAGCGGAGGCGGCAAATCAGCGGTTGGTGCAGTCTCTTTCCTTGATCATCCCTGAAACGAACAAAAGTTCAAGAAAGGCAGCTTCGTTTCGGATGGATTTCGGACGAAATGAAGCAGAGTTTCCACAAGGCAAATGCTGCGGCAGAGACCTTTCCCGGCCGCACCAGCGTTGTCTTGTCCAATCGCCTTTTCGAACCTATGACCGGTTCCGGCCCCCTTCAGAGGATCTTGCGCCTCAGGAAGGACGACACGACTTCTCCGGCAACCACCAGCGCGATGATGGCCAGAAGCACCGTGGAGACCTCCTGCCAGTTGAAGGTATCGATGGCCCCTTGCAGGATCACCCCGATCCCCCCAGCCCCGACCAGACCGAGAACCGTCGATTCCCGAAGGTTGATATCCCAGCGCAGGATAGCAACCGCAAAGAAGGTTGGCATGACCTGAGGCACGATTGCGTAGAGCACGACCTTGAAATGGCTCGCGCCGCACGCCTTCAGCGCCTCGACCGGTTTGGGATCGATTTCCTCGATTGCCTCGCCCAGCAGCTTGCCCAGGAAACCGATGGAGCGGAACATGATGGCGACAATACCGGCGACAACACCGGGGCCGAAGATTGCCACGAACAGCAAGGCCCAGATGATGGTGTTGACGGATCGCGAGGAGACCAGAATGAATCGGCCAAGCCAGAGCGTCAGCGCATTGGGCGTGGTGTTTTGCGCTGCAATGTAGGCCACGGGCAATGCCAGCACGACCGCCATTGCTGTTGCGATTGTTGCAAGGTTCACCGTCTCCCACAACGCGCTCAGGATCTGGTCGAGATGGGTCGGGTCCGGCGGAACCATGCGGCTGAAGAGATCGCCCATCTGGGTTGGAGCATCCCACACCCAGGCCCAGATGATGTTGACGCTGCCCAGTGCCCAGGCGACGACGAGAGCGGTCAGAGCAAAGTAACCGTAGCGCTGAAACCGTTGGGCCGGCGTATAGCGTGCCCAGTCTTGAAGCTGTACCTGTTCCATTATGCGATCCGCTTTCTTATGGCACCGCTGACGGCTTCGGAAATCAGGATGGCCCCGACGATAACCATGGTGATGGCTAGTGCGAAGTCATAGTCGTACCGCCCGAACGCATTGGCCAGCGTAGCACCGATGCCGCCCGCACCGACGATACCGACAACCGCGGAGGCTCTCAGATTGCTGTCGAGCTGGTAGATGCCGAGGCCGATCTGTCGCTGCATGATCTGCGGAAATACCGCATAAACCAGCGTCGACAGGAAGGGTGCACCTGCTGCCTTCATGGCTTCGACGGGCCCTGGATCGATTTCCTCGATCTTTTCAGCCAGCAGCTTGGCGACAAAGCCGATGGAGTAGACGATGAGCGTCAGGACACCCGCGAATGGACCGAAACCGACCGCCTTCACGAAGATGATGGCGACGATCACCGGATGGAAGCTGCGGGCGATGATGATGACCGCGCGGCCAAAATAAAAGATCGGGAGCGGCGCGATGTTCCTGGCCGCCATGAAGGCGATCGGGATCGACAGCAAGATGCCGCCGACAGTTGCAAGGATCGCGATCTTCAGGCTTTCCATAAACCCGTCGATGAGCAATTCGCTACGCTGGAAGCTGGGCGGGAAGGCCCCGCCAAAGATCCGGCCTGCACGGCTCAGGCCTTGCATCATACGGTCCCAGTCGATCGGCAGCGTTGCGAAGGTGGTCACGATATAGACCGCTATTGCGACATAAAGGCCGTAGCGCAATAGCGGGTTGGCGATGAAGGGCTGCTTGCGCCAGGTATCCCTCGCCGTACTCATGCCGCAGCGCCTTCCATCTGCCGATCCTCGTGAGGAACACCGGCATAGATCTCGTGCATCGCGTCCTTTGTCAGGGCGTCCGGCAGATTGTCGAAGATGATCCGCCCATAGCGCATGCCGACTATACGGTCGCTGAATTCCTTGGCTTCATTGACGTTGTGAATGTTGATGATCACCGGAAGCTTCAGTTCGCGTGCGAGGTCCCGCAGCAACGTCATGATCTGTTCCGAGGTCTTCGGGTCGAGAGAGGCTGTCGGTTCGTCGGCCAGAAGGATTTCCGGTTGTTGCATCAGGGCCCGGATCACGCCGACACGCTGGCGTTCGCCGCCGGAAAGTTCGTCCGCGCGCTTGTTGGCGTAATGGGCGATCCCGACCCGCTCCATCAGCTCATAAGCCTGGCGGATGTCTTCCTTCGGATAACGTCGTGAAAGCGCGGCCCAGGTCGAAATGTAGCCGAGGCGCCCACTCTGAACGTTTTCCATAACGGTCAGGCGGTCGACCAGATTGAAGCTCTGGAAAACCATGCCGATCCTGCGGCGGCCGACGCGCAGGTCGCGCTTGCCCAGGCTGGTGAAGTCGGTGCCATTGAGGAAGACCTTGCCCGAGGTCGGTTCGACCAGCCGGTTGATGCAGCGAAGCAGCGTACTCTTGCCTGCACCCGAAGAGCCGATCACGGAAACGACCTCTTCGCCGGGAACCTCAAGGTCCAGATCCTTGAGCACAGGATCCCCGCCCCCGTAACGTTTTACAAGGCTTGTTATCTTTAGCATGTTTTACCCCAATTGAACCGGCCCGCCGGAGCTAAACTCACAGCGGGCCGTCAAAGCCAGTTCCCTTACTTGGCAAGACCTTGCGGCGTGTATTCAACACCGTTGCTGGCCTGGATCTGCCGGATGACAGCCCACTGATCTTTGTAGGTGATCGGGACGAACTTGCTTACTCCCTCGAATTCCTCACCCAGTTTGTTGCCCTTGAAGTCGAAGCTGAAGAACGCTTCCTTGATCTTTTCAACGAGGGTCGGATCCAGGTCGTGAGCGTAGTTGAAGGAGGTTGTCGGGAACGGATCGCTTTCCCAGACAATGCGCACTTCCGTGGGATCGTAAAGGCCACGTTCCGCCATGCGATCGACAACTTCGGAGGCAACCGGTGCGGCGTCATAGTCGCCAGCAACCACACCCAGCATCGACTGGTCATGGGATCCGGAATAGATGACTTCATAATCCTGATCCGGCACGACACCGAGTGCGGGGAACAGGGCGCGCGGTGCCTGGTTGCCCGAGTTGGACGTCGGAGACGTGTGCGCGATGCGCTTGCCCTTCATATCGGCAGGCGTCTTTATGTCGCTGTCAGCCTGCGTGTAGACTTGTAGGCGGTAGCCGAACTGACCGTCTTCACTGCCCATGATCGCAAATGGTACAGCACCGGCAAGGTTGACCGCGAACGGTGTAGGACCAGTCGAGAACCCCGCGATATGCAGACGTCCGGAGCGCATCGCTTCCACTTCAGCCGAATTCGACTGGACGGCGAAGAACTGCACGTCTTTGCCGGTAACGGTTTCCAGGTGCTCGATGAAAGGCGCCCAGATGTCGGCGTAAACGGCCGGATCCTCAACCGGCGTATAGGCGAAGACGAGCGTGTCCGGGTCGCTCAGTTTGGCCGGATCGGACGGTGCGTCGGCGACAAGATCGCCATTGGCATCACAATAGATGCTATCAAGTGCACCCTGGTTCGCGCATTCGGCGGCATAAGCGGACGAAAGGGCAAAACCGGTCACAAAAGCCGCGGAACCGAGCCGGGCCAGCATATTTCTCATATTTTCCTCCCATTACAGATCACTCGCACCTCACAGCGCATCGCACCGCAAGGCTCTTGAAAGATCTTCATCAGCCTAGCGGGATAAGTCGAAGGAAAACGAGCGGCGAAGTGTTAACAGAAGCGGTTCGACGGCCCTATTTTGTTAACAGTGTTACAACCGCCCGTGGACGGGTGAAACATTTGTAACGAGATTCTGACCGCTCTTCCCCGTGCTTGTGTTAGACAGCTCATGAAGGTTCAAGAGAGCAACAGCATGGATGCAAGCGCGACAAGACCGGTGATTGCCATCATTGATGACGACGCGGATGTGCGCGAAACCCTGTCTGCTCTGATGGAGGCGAGCGGGTTCGAACCGGTTGCGTTTCAGGACAGCGGCGGCTTCAAGGCGGCCGGCAGTCCGCAGGACTTTGACCTCGCGCTGATCGACCTGCGCCTCAAGGGTGAATCTGGTCTGACCCTTGCCATTCACATCCGCGAAACCAGCGAGCTTCCAATCGTCATGCTGACAGGCGTCGGTGACGAGATCGACAAGATCATCGGCCTTGAGACAGGCGCTGACGACTATCTGATGAAACCGTTCAATCCGCGCGAACTCGTCGCCCGCATCCGCGCGGTTTTGCGTCGCTACGGGCATGGCGTTTCGGCTGCGAAAGCCGGCAACGATCAAGAAATCATCTTCGGCGACAAGAGGGTGAACCTGAAACGCCGGGAACTGCTTGACGGGAACGGCGACGAGATTCCGCTGACCAACGCGGAATATGTCCTCCTGGAACATTTCGTGAAAAACCCGGACCGGATCATTCCCCGCACGGATCTGATGCGTGAGATCGGCAGTGACATGCAGCGCTATGTGGACCGGACCATCGATGTCCTGATCCTGCGGCTGCGCCGCAAAATCGAGAATGTCCCGTCCAAGCCGGTTCATCTGCAAACCCGCCGGGCGCAGGGATACATCTTTGTCCTGCAGGCGGACGGACCATGAGCACGTCCCGGCTGCGCCAGCCCAGCATCCGCTCGCTGCTGCTTTCGTCCATCGGCCTGCTTCTTGTCGTGGTCATGGTTGTCGGGACTATTGCCCTCATGACCCTCAACAGCGCTGAAGAGCAACTTGGCACCTTTCACGACCAGACCTTGAGCGACGTTTCTGATGCCCTTGAGCTTTCCGGCAACGCGTCGAAACTAGCCGCCTCCGCCCCCTTTCTGATGACGCTCAGCCCCAACTTCCAACTGGAAAGCGAGGCTGAACGAATTCTCGCAACGCTTGATCACATCGAGTCGCTGGGTGTCGGCGATCCTGAGCTCATCAGGCCTCTTGCCCGCATACGTGTGGCGATCACCGATCTTGCCCGCGCAATGGTTCCGCAAGGCAGGAACGCCGCAAAAATCGCGTTGATAGACCAGGATCTGGAACGCCTTCAAAAACGCTTTCGCAGGCTCGCACAAACGCGGGATCAGTCGCCGGATGACCGTCAGAACTGGTCAGCCCTGCAACAACTGGTCATGGCGGCTATCGGTGCGTTGCGCAGTCAGGAGCTGATCAAGGTAGGTGAGCAGCAAAGCAGCTTCCGACGTATCCGGCAGGACATTGCTTCCAATGCCACTGCCGCCATACGCGCAGCCCTGGTTGAGGTCGATGATGCCGTGATGGGGCGAGGCGACCTGTTTTCGCTGCGCTTTTCCAGCCTTGCGGCCAAGCTGGATGCCGAAAACGCGCTCTTCCGCATTCGCACCGAGCTCGCGCAGGTGAACGCCTACGCGCTGCAGAAGGTGACGAACACAAAGCTTCGGCTTCGCGATTCACGCGACAAGACAACAACCAGTATTACTTTTGCCAAGGCCGTCATTCTGGTCCTGACCGGCGTCAGTCTGATTGTCGCCATCGGCTCTGCCCTGTTTGTCTCGCGCTACGTGGTGCGCAACCTGCATCAGATCACCGCCGTCATGCGGCGGCTTGCAGCGGGAGATCTAAAGGCGCGGCTCCCCAAAAAGGCAAGCTCATCGGACGAAATCGGGCAGTTGTCCGAGGCCTTCCGCATATTCCGGTCCAACGCCTTGCGTCTTGAGCGGAAAACCAGGGAAGTCTGGCGCCGCAACGAGCTTTTCGTCACTGTCTTCCAGAACATCAGCGACGGTGTCGCGGTCCTGTCACCCACCGGGCAGATTCTGGCCGAAAATGGCCGCGTCCGGGAATTGTTGCGTCTTGAAAAGGCCGGCCGCGGCAAACGCATGGCTCTGCCGGAACTTCTGGAAAAGTCACCGTTCGAACGCCGGGCCAATGAAAACGACCGGGCCGGTTTCGGCGAATACGCCGATCCGACGGGCCGCGTGCTTGAAGTTCGTCAGTCAGAACTGCCCGACGGTGGCTCTGTTTGGCTGTTTTCCGAAACGACGGAACGCAAAAGGATCGACGAACGGCTGGAAGAAATCCGGCGGGTGGAAAGCCTTGGCAAGGTTACGGGTGAAGTCGCCCACGACTTTGGCAACATACTGTCCACGATCTCAGGCAATCTGCACATGCTGGAAGACGAACTCACACCCAAGGCCTCAGTGTTGCGGGCAAGGATCAACGATGCGGTCGAGCTTGGCGTTTCCCTGATCGAGCGGCTTCTGGCCTTTGCCCGCAAACAACATCTGGCCCCCATCGAGACCGATATCGCCGCTATCGCGGAAGGCATGGAAGACCTACTGTCCATGGCGCTACCTGAAACCGTTACGCTGTCGATCAGGTGCGATGAAGGGCCGATGCAAGCGCGAATTGACCCCGGCCAGTTGGAAAGCGCCATCTTGAACCTGTGCGTCAATGCCGGACAAGCCATTGAAGACGAAGGTAACATCGAAATTGCCGTAACGCGGCAGACTGACGAGACGATCTCGCTGTCGGTGAAGGATGATGGCTGCGGGATGGATGCAGATACGGTGCGTCAGGCTGCCGAGCCGTTCTTCAGCGCCCGCGCAAATGGTGAAGGCACCGGTCTCGGGCTGTCGATGGTCCACGGGTTCGTGCATCAGTCCGGAGGCACCATCCACGTCGCGTCGCACCCGGGTCAGGGAACCTGCGTGACGCTGACATTTCCCCGGCAAGCCGCCACGGAAGACGCTAAACAGTCCAGAACCGGCAATGGCCAGGCCCTTGTGGTCGACGACGACCGGCGATCAGCGGCTGCGATCTCGGGCCTGATGGAGACCTTCGGCTATGAAGTGACGACCGCATATTGCTTCGATGATGCCAAGACCAGGATCAGCCACGACATGCCCTATTCGATCGTGGTGACGGATCTTCAGCTTGATAAAGGGCATTCGGGCTGGACGCTGGTTCAGCAGGCGCTTGATGAGCATCCCAATTGTCGGGTCATTGCCGTTTCCGGGCGATTGCCGCGGGAAGACCCGTTTTCAGGCAGATATGCGGAGCGTTTCACGAAGCTACCCAAACCGGTCGATGCCGGAGTCCTGGCTGCGAAAATCGGGCTGGATGTTTACGAGCCTGCCTGAGCAACGAGGGCGCAAATCTCCGGATCAACCGGATATCAGACGAAAACCCGCGCCAGCGTTGCAACAGCCAGCGCGGTAGCCGCGCGTTTCGGGCCGGCAAGGTCCGACGTCGTGCCACCGGGCACCATCAGATTGACGCGATTGAGATCCGTTGCATCCAGATGATCGAGATCGGCTGATTTCGCGGCTTCCTCTGCGGATATCCGGATTTCATCGAGCATGCGCACAAGGCCTTGCCAGATGTGGATAGGAGGAGCCTCGCTCGTACTGCACCAGCGAAGGATTTCATCTTCAGATACATTTAGTACTACCGCAGCCTCATTTGTATCGAGGCCTAGATAGGTCATCATATCACTGAAGTTACTCATTCTTTTCCCCAAGACGCTCTGCGCCCCAAACACCCAATGATCTATATTGCACTGCAATATGGCAAAAAGCCAGTTTTTTACGGGATTTGAGTTAACCAATGCGCCGGCAAAGCTGTCAGCCGAAGTACGATCCAGCGATTCTTGGCGGCTCCCTTGGCATTTTTGGCAGGAGGCACCCCTGGCACCTTGGTGAGAGCCTTGGTGGAAGAGCCAATTGTCTGAAATATCAGATGAAAATTGATATCGGTGGAAAACGGCTGCCTGCCCGATTGTCCGGTTCGGTTAATGATAGGTTTATCGGACCAAATCAACATGACCAATTGTGCTGCCGGACTCTTTGATGAAGTTCAAGGGAAAATCCTTCATTGCCATCGTTCTGAGCCCGGAGCCGCCCTTTGCGGACTGGTTCCGAGAAATCGACCGTATCATCGAACGCTCGCCGGGGTTTTTTATCGACCGGCCGATCATTCTTGACGTCCGTGGCACCAAGATACCGATCGAGGAGCTGGAACAACTTCTTGCGCAGCTTGGCGAACGCTCGATCCGCGTCATGGGAATTGACGGTGTTGCCGGCACACGGCTGAAAGCAGGCATGCCGCCGAGCTTTTCCGGTGGCCGTCTGGCCTCTGACGTGGATGTTCCGACACCCGCTAACGCTCCGGCTGAGACCAACAACGGTTCTGCAGAAAAACAGACGGATGCCAGCGAGGCGGACCATGCCGCGAAGGGCGCATCCGGCAAAGCCAAGAAGGCAACCAGTGACGCGAAGGCCAAGGAAAGCCAGGCCGATGACGACAGCGCACTGGAACCAGCCGCATGGGAAGTCTCGCCGGCAAGCATTGCGAGCGGGTCCTCCATCGTGATTACGGAACCGGTGCGCTCGGGTCAGAGCATTCTGCATCCGGAAGGCGACGTGACGGTGATTGGCTCGGTCAGCTCCGGTGCCGAGATTATCGCCGGCGGCTCGATACACGTCTATGGCGCCCTGCGCGGGCGCGCATTGGCTGGCGTCGCAGGGAAAGACAGTGCCCGCATCTTCTGTTCCAAGCTGGATGCGGAGCTGGTTTCCATCAACGGGCTCTACAAGGTCGCGGACGATTTCGATACCGCCCTGCGCAACGCACCGGCGCAGATACGTTTTGAAAACGAAACCCTCGTCTTTGAAGAGCTGAACTAACCACAGAACCGGCACCCCCAGGGCGGCCGGGCTGACAACAAACACAGGACGAACACCATGAGCAACGCTACTGTCGTTGTGGTCACGTCAGGCAAGGGCGGTGTGGGCAAAACCACCACCACCGCAGCTATTGCCTCGGCGCTTGCCAAAGAAGGCTACCAGGTCTGCGCCATCGACTTCGATGTCGGGCTGCGCAACCTCGACCTGATCATGGGTGCCGAACGGCGGGTCGTGTTCGACCTCGTCAACGTGGTGCGGGGCGAAGCTTCGATCAAACAGGCGCTGGTGCGCGACAAGAAGCTGAACAACCTCTACCTGTTGCCGGCCTCCCAGACCCGGGACAAGGATGCATTGACCGAAGAGGGCGTTGCCAGCGTCATCAGCGAGCTGCGGATGTATTTCGACTGGGTGATCTGCGACAGCCCGGCAGGCATCGAGCGCGGCGCAACGCTGGCCATGCGCCACGCCGACGAGGCCATCATCGTCTCCAACCCGGAAGTGTCGTCCGTGCGCGACTGTGACCGGATCATCGGCCTTCTCGATGCCAAGACGAAGATCGCCGAAGACGGCGGCCGCATGCCGAAGCACCTGATGATCACCCGCTACGACACCGAGCGCGCCAAGACCGGCGACATGCTGGCGACCGACGATGTCGTCGACATCCTGTCCGTTCCGCTCATCGGTGTCGTTCCGGAAAGCAAGGATGTTCTGAAAGCCTCCAACGTCGGCCTGCCGATCACGTTGTCGGATGAGAACTCCCCGGCTGCCAAGGCTTATACCGAGGCTGTCCGCCGCCTTCTCGGCGAAAACATTCCTGTCACGATCCCGGAAGAGAAGAAGGGCCTGTTCGGCAAATTCTTCAAAGGGAGGGCCGCATGAACATCCTGAGCCTCTTTGGCAAAAGAGGTGAAAGTGCCTCGGTTGCGAAGAACCGGCTGCAAATTCTGCTGGCGCACGAACGGGCCGACGACGGTTCCGACGCGGTGCTGATTTCAAGTCTGCGGGAAGACATTCTGGCCGTCGTTGCGAAGCGTGTGAACATTGATCCGGATTCGGTACGTCTCGAGATGGACAGAACCGGCGACGTCACAACCCTTGGCATCGACATAGAGTTGCCTTCCGCCAAGGCATCCTGACCTGAGAGACCGGCCCTAGGGCCGGTCTTTTTTTGTCAGCTTGGCTGCGCCGCCGATTGCATGGGGACGTTCCGGAAATCCAGAAGGTCGGCGGAATAGACCGCCACCTGCGCCCTGCCCCGCCGTTTCGCCGAATACAGCGCGACATCGGCCTTGCGCAGCAGGTCGGACGGATTTTCGGAAAAGGCGATGCCGACACTTGCCCCGAACGTATAGGTGGCCCCATCGAGGTTCACCGGCCGGCTGAGCTGCTCCACGATCGCCCGGCCTGTCGACAGCACACGCTCCCGCCGCGCTCTGCCGAACACAATGACGAACTCGTCCCCTCCCAGTCGGACGACCGTATCGTCCACGTTGACAAGACCCGACAAAGCTTCGGCGACATAGAGCAGCACGAGATCCCCGGTTTCGTGTCCGTAGGTATCGTTTATGTCCTTGAACCGGTCCAGATCGACATAGAGCAGCGCGTGACCGTCCGCCAATGGCTTGACGTCCTGTAGCAGCGCGAGGTTCTCATCGAGCAGCCGCCTGTTGCCCAGCCCCGTCAGAGGGTCGCTTCTGACCTGGCTGGCCAGCAGGTCCTTGACCTTTTCCGCCTGGTGCTTGGCCGCAGCGAGAGCATGGACCGTTTCCGTTGCCCGGCGGAAGAACGTGCGTGCGGAAAAGAACATGCCGATATAGACGACCAGCACCCCGATGACGAGCAGAGGCAATATCCGGAACCCGGCGAGTTCGGGGCTCCACACGAAAAAGCCGAGATGCCGCCTGTCGACCGTTTCGATGTCGAAGCCTGCCTGCCAGAAAGCCGGTGGCAAGCTCGACAGCATCAAGCCCGGCAAATGATATTTCTCAGCCACTTCGGTCAGGATCGGGGCATTGACCGGACGCGCGAAAACCAGCACGTGATCGGTGCTTGTGTCGCTGTCCTCCTTGTAGGAGGTCAGCAGAACCGCGCTGGCGAGGTAAAGCTTTTCAAGGGTACCAACCAGCCCCGTCGCGGGAACCGGCGCCTCGTTCTTCGCGGTGTTGCGGGCATCGGCAACCAGCACGCTAAGCGAAGGCCCGTAACGGGTATGCAGATCCGCGTCGGCAATCTTGCCTTCAATGACATGAATCCTGGGCTGGTTCTTGCCGTCGAACAGATGAATGCCTTCGATATTCAACTCATCCTGCATGTAGTCGACGAAGGTTTCACGAACCCAGGTAAGGTCCAATGAATCGACAAGATTATCGACCGCATCATTCCAATAACCATACTCGAGCGTGATCTCCGCCAAGCTATCGGAGCGGTCATCAAGCATGGCCGTAAAAATGTTTTCCGAGGACCGGATGGAGTAGCGATCAAGCCTCCAGGAAAGAAACGACACAAAAGCCATCAGGCTTACCGCACTAATGATGACGGTTATCCAGAAAGGCTTGGACAGACGGCGGATTTCTACCGCTTGCGCTTCACCCTTGGCTTTCTGAAGCGGCGGCGAACCATGCCCGACTGGAGGCTTGTATCGCAATTGCTTGCTCGCTCTCTTAGCTGCATTACCGTTGAAATTGCCAGTATTCCGGGAGCCTTGAATATCCTAGACAAGCCTTCACGCTCGATCAACTGAAGAAATGTTATTCAAAATCAGATACTAGCGGTCTAATGGACAAGCGGGAAATTGCTAACGTGCCCGTCCCTACAATTTACAATGTATAAATGTGAAAAGATCTTTTCGATATACGTAATTATGCAAGGAAGCCTTGCGTAATCCAATTTCGTTTCTTGTGTGAACAAACACACCGGCATCGTCCCAAACGCCCAATATGGATCCGATCCACACGGTTCGTCTGCCCCCACCTGTCCTCTTGAAGCCTTTCCGGCCAGGAGAGGCCAGAAAGGTGCAAGGAAAAGACAAAAGACCAGGTCAGCTTTAGCGAACTACGCCTCGTAGACGATCTCTCGCGTCTCGCGGAATTTCACGTCCGGGAATTTTTCGGTGACATGACCGATCTCCCAGGCATTCTTGAACAGGAACACCGGCTTGTCATCCCGATCGTTGGCAATCGACATGCGGTGACCTTCCAGCATCTTCTGCAAGGTCTGACTGTCGGTTTCGATCCAGCGGGCGGTGGTATAGGGCACGGCTTCAAAGCCGATTTCCGTACTGTATTCCGCCTTCAACCGGTCCACCACGACATCGAGCTGCAGTGCGCCGACAACACCGACGATCCAGTTGGAGCCGAGATCCGGCTTGAAGATCTGCACCAGACCTTCCTCCGCCAGATCCTGCAGGCCCTGGCGCATCTGTTTGACGCGCATGGTGTCGGACAAGCGTACGCGGCGCAGGATTTCCGGTGCGAAGGCCGGCAGGCCGGTGACGTGGATGCTCTCGCCCTCGGTGAGAGTGTCACCGACGCGCAACTGGCCGTGGTTGGGCACACCGATGACGTCGCCCGGATAGGCAAGATCGGCAATTTCCCGTTCCTCGGCAAAGAAGAAGATCGGCGCGGAAACGGCAATCTGCTTGTCGGCGCGCACGTGCTTCAGCTTCATACCGCGCTTGAAGGTGCCGGAGCACAGGCGCACGAAGGCAATGCGGTCGCGGTGCTTCGGATCCATATTGGCCTGCACCTTGAACACAAAGCCGGTGACCTTGTCTTCCTGCGGCATGATGGTGCGTCCGCCGGTGGCGGGCTGGGAATGGGGCGGCGGAGCGAACTCGGCGATGAAGTCGAGCACTTCCTCAATGCCGTAGTCGCGCAGAGCCGAGCCGAAGAAGACCGGCGTCAGATGCCCTTCCAGGAAGCTTTCCTTGTCGAATTCGGCGTAGCCTTCCGCACCGAGCTCAACGTTTTCGGTCAGTTCCTCCATGATCCGGTCGAACACCGTGCCGGTGAGGACCTCGTCGTCGAGACCGGAAACATCCTTGGTCTGGGTGAAGGCACCACCGCGCTCGCCGCCGGAAGTGTGAAACTTCTTTTTCTGCCAGTCGTAAACGCCGAAGAAGTCCGAGCCCATACCGACCGGCCAGGTCTGGGGGGAGACGTCGAGCGCAAGCGCTTCCTGCACTTCGTCCAGAATTTCCAGCGCATGACGGCCTTCGCGGTCGATCTTGTTGACGAAGGTGATGATCGGGATGTCGCGCAGACGGCAGACTTCGAAGAGCTTGCGGGTCTGGGTTTCAATACCCTTGGCGGCATCGATGACCATGATGGCCGCGTCGACGGCAGTCAGCGTGCGATAGGTATCCTCGGAGAAGTCTTCGTGGCCCGGCGTGTCGAGCAGATTGTAGATGATGCCCTTGCGCTCAAAGGTCATGACCGAGGACGAAACGGAGATGCCGCGTTCCTGCTCGATCTTCATCCAGTCGGACCGTGCGCGGCGGCGTTCGCCGCGAGCACGCACCTGGCCCGCCGCCCGGATCGCACCACCCGACAGCAGCAGCTTTTCGGTCAGGGTCGTCTTACCGGCATCCGGGTGTGAAATGATCGCAAAGGTGCGCCGGGACTGATAGGGCGCCGTGCCGTTGAGGCCAGTCATGAAAATCTCCTGATCCCAAATCCGGCGGGGCCGCGCGAACGCGCCGGAAAACCGGGGCGCAACCTTCCACAAAGAGCCGGACGGATTGATGTTTCGTTGGCGGAAGGTCATAGAGAGAAATCTTGCAGATTTCCAGTAGAGAATCGCCAATCTGCCCCGACAGTCCGAGGAGACCCCATGAGCCGAAGCAAATGTCTGATCGTCGGTTTGGCGATGATCGCCGCAACAGCGGCCATTCTTCTGGCTATGGGACGAATGCCGATCTGTGACTGCGGCTATGTTCTTTTGTGGACACCGGCCAGCGATGTCGCCGGTTCCTCGCAACATATTGCCGACTGGTACACGCCCTCGCATATCATCCACGGCTTCCTGTTCTATCTGTTCCTGTGGCTGATCTTCAGGCGCAGTTCCGTCGGAGAGCGCGCACTCGGCGCGATCTTCATCGAGGCTTCCTGGGAAATCATCGAGAACAGCCCCTGGATCATCGACCGGTATCGCGAAGCTACCATAGCGGCCGGTTACACCGGTGACAGTGTCCTGAATTCCGTCTTCGATATTCTCTGGATGCTCACAGGCTTCTTCTTTGCCTGGCGCATGCCCGTCTGGGTCACGGTCCTGGTCGGGATAGGCTTTGAGTTGCTGGCACTCTGGGTGATCAAGGACAATCTGACGCTGAACGTGCTGATGCTGGTTTACCCGGTCGAGGCGATAAAAACCTGGCAAGGCGGTTGAGCGACCTGCCTGCTTCCGAGATGATTCCGGATCACGCGATGCCGCTTTGCGTCACGCTGTCCGGAATGAGCAATTCGGTGGACGGAGATGCCCTACCCGTCCCTCTTGCGGGATATCCCGCCGCAGCTCTCGCGCACGATCAGATCGCCGTGGAGCAGATGGGTCTGTGTTTCCAGTGACCTGTTCGCCAGGCGGTCCAGAAGGATCGTCATGGCCTTTTCGCCTATATGCTGCCGGGGCTGGCGGATTGTCGTCAGGCCGGGCGTGAAATTGTTGGCGAAGGGGATGTCGTCAAAGCCGAGCACGGAGAAGTCTTCCGGCACACGATAGCCGCGTAGCTGCAGCGCAGAGATCACGCCGATGGCCGTGTTGTCGTTGAAACAGAAAAAGGCTGTCGGCAGGTCGTCCTTGATGAACAGCCGCTCAACGGCTGCGCGCCCGCTCTCGCTGGAGCCGTCGCCCTCCACCCGCCAATCGCGCAGCGCTTCGGGCGATTCCCGCAAGCCCTGCAAGTAGCCGTCGTGGCGAAGATCGCTGCGGATGTCGGCCGGCCCACCAGAGATGTAGGTGATCCGCCGGTGTCCGAGCGAGATCAGATATTCGGTCGCGACCTTGGACGCTGCGACGTCATCCACGCCGACATAGCTGATTTCGGGGTTCGAAACCGGACGCTCGGTCGCGACGATCGGAGGCAGATTGGTGAGCGGCGTCTGGGGCTGCCCGGCAACCGGAATGTGCCCCGTCAGAAGCACCAGTCCGTCGGCCATACCGGTTGACAGAAACCGCAGGTAATTCTGCTCCAGACCGGTTGTGCCTTCCGTGTTGCCAATGAGCACACCATAGCCACGGTCGTTTGCTGCTTTTTCGAGCCCTGTCAGAATGCCAGCGAAATTGGGGTCTGCAATAGAGGATGCCAGCACCAGCACCATCTGGGAGCGTTGCATGCGCAGGTTCTGCGCCATGGCGTTGGCGGTGTAGCCGGTCCGGGCAATGGCAGCCGTAACTTTCTTGCGCGTGCTCTCGGCAACCTTCTCCGGTGAGCGCAAGGCCCTGCTGACGGTCGCGATGGAAACGCCCGCCAGTTTTGCAACATCTTCAATCGTCGCCGGCCGCTCGCCCGGTTCGCTCATTTCCCGTTTCCAGACATGCTGCGGTGCGGCCTTCGGATAAGTCCATGAATCGCAACGCCATCTACGCTGTATAGAACGCAACGCACACTATGAAAAGGTTTACAGCAGCCAATGTAAAGGTTTACACGCCCTATGAAAACGTTTACATGACACCTATGGCGCCAAAGAGGGAGATTGCTTTTGTGCCTTGGGAGGAAAAAGAATGAGCGTGGACACCACTGCTCCGGCAGCGGTCATCGAGGCCGTGAACATCAGTAAATCCTTCGGGCCGGTTCCCGTGCTGTTCAGTGTCAGCATGGACGTCCGCCCTGGCGAGGTTCACGCGCTCATCGGCGAAAACGGCGCCGGCAAGTCGACGCTGATGAAAATCCTCTCCGGCTTCCATGATCCGACCTCTGGCCAGATCCGTCTCGACGGCAAACAGACCGACCTGCCCCCGAATGGCGGCGCGGAGAAGCTGGGCGTCGTGCTTATCCACCAGGAGCTCAACCTCGCCGAACAGATGACGGTGGAGGAAAACGTGTTCCTCGGCCGCGAACTCAAATCCAACGGCTTTCTGGACAAGGCGTCCATGCAGGCAACCGTCCGCAAGTATCTGGACGAAATCGGCCTCCACATTTCCCCGACCGACCGCATTTCCGACCTCACAATTGCCCAGAAACAGATGGTCGAGATCGTCAAGGCTGTCAGCCGGAACGCCCGCATCCTGATCATGGACGAGCCGACCGCCGTCCTGACCGAGGAGGAAACGCAGGTTTTCTTCCGTCAGGTGGAAAAGCTGAAAGAAAGCGGTGTCGGCATCGTGTTCGTGTCGCACAAGCTGAATGAGGTCAAGGAGATTGCCGACCGGGTGACCATCCTGCGCGACGGCCAGTGGATCGACACGCGCGCCTCCAGTGACCTGACACCGGACATGATGGCCCAGATGATGGTCGGCCGGGAACTTTCAGACCTTTACCCGCCCATGGATGAGGCGGACGTCGATGCGGAGCTTGTACTGGAGGTCCAGAACCTGCGCGCCCCTTCCGTGAACAATGTCAGTTTCAGCCTCCGCAAGGGCGAAATACTGGGTTTTTCCGGCCTGATCGGCTCCGGGAGAACAGCTGTTTTTGAAGCCATCTGCGGCCTTGCCCCGATTGAGGCGGGAACGATCAGACTTTTTGGACGCGACACCGACCCCATGACCGTCGCGGAGGCGCGGGACCTTGGTCTCGCCTATCTCACCAAGGACAGGAAGGAAAAGGGACTGCTTCTCGACAAGAAGATGCGTCCCAACCTCACCCTGTTCGCCCTGCCGAAATTCGTTCGCAATTTCGGGCTCGACAGCAAGGCGGAAGAAGACGCGCTCAATCGTGCCATCCGCCGCTTCGACGTTCGGGCGCGCGACAAGGAAATCACTGTCGGCAAATTGTCGGGCGGCAACCAGCAGAAACTGCTCCTCGCCAAGATCATGGAATGCGATCCGAAGATCGTCATCATCGATGAACCGACACGGGGCATCGATGTCGGCACCAAACAGCAGATCTACCACTTCATCGCCGCCCTTGCCGCCGAAGGCGTTTCTGTCGTCGTCATCTCTTCGGAGATGCCGGAAATCATAGGCATCTGCCACCGGGTGGTGGTGATGCGCGAAGGCCATATCACCGGCGTTCTGACCGGCGATCACATCAACGAAAACGAAATCATGCGCTATGCCGCCGGGCTGAAACGGGAGGAACTCCATTGACCATGATGACCGCGTCAGACGATACAGCGGCCAAGTCGGCCAAACGGTCTTCCATAGACTTCAAGACAATCGGCCCTGCAGTTGCGCTTTTGATCCTGTGCATCATCGGCTTTCTGCTAAACCCTGCCTTCATCAGCGAAGGCAACCTGACCAATCTGCTGACGCGTTCCGCCTTCATCGGCATCATCGCGGTCGGGGCGACATTCGTCATCACAGCGGGTGGTATCGACCTGTCCGTCGGGTCCATGGCTGCCGCGATTTCCGGTGTCATGATCATCATCATGAACAATGCGATCGAGACCATGGGCAGCGGGGTGCCAACGGTTCTGCTCGGCTGCGGTCTGGCCATTGTGCTGGGCATCGGTGCCGGCTGGGTGAACGGCACGCTGACGACCAAGGGCAAGATAGAAGCCTTCATCGTGACGCTCGGCACCATGGGCATCTACCGCTCCCTGGTGACCTATTTTGCAGATGGCGGCACCCTGTCGCTCAACTTCGACATTCGGGGCACCTACCGGCCGGTCTATTACGACACGTTCCTGGGTCTGCCCTTCCCCGTCTGGGTTTTCATCGCCGTTGCCATCTGCGGCTGGCTGCTGTTGAACCGCACCGCATTCGGCCGCTACTGCACGGCCATCGGCTCGAATGAAGCCGTTGCCCGCTACTCGGCGATCAATGTGGACCGGGTGAAAACGCTTACCTATGTCATCCAGGGCCTGTGCGTCTCCTTTGCCACCATCATCTACGTTCCCCGCCTCGGCTCGGCGTCTGCCTCAACCGGCGTCTTGTGGGAGCTTGAGGCGATCGCCGCGGTGATCATCGGCGGCACGGTTCTGAAAGGTGGTTACGGCCGGGTCGGTGGCACAATTCTGGGCGCGCTGATCCTCACCACCATCGGCAATATTCTAAACTTCACGGATGTGATCTCGAACTACCTGAATGGAACCATGCAGGGCCTGATCATCATCGTCGCAGTGTTTCTTCAGCGCAGTGACTGGAAGCTCGGCAAGAGCAAGTAAGCCCCTGAGCTGATTTCAACCGAACCGGGACCCGTCCCCCAATTTAATGACCGGATCGCACCGGACGGGAGAGGTGCGTCCAGATGGCAGCATTGAAGGAGGAAGCAATGCTCATGAAGAAAGCTTTGGGAGTGATAGCGGTAACCGGTGCGCTGGCCTTTGCGGGCGCTGCGGTTGCGCAGGAAAAGATCAAGATCGGCGTCAGCTATCCGACCCCGACCCATGCCTGGGCAGCCGGCATGAACTGGCATGCGGAACAGGCGGAAAAACGTCTTGAGGCGCTTTATCCGGATGTCGATCTTATCCTGGTGAACTCGCCGGATCCGGAAGCGCAGGCAAGCGCCCTGGAAGATCTCGTCTCCGTTCACCAGATCGACGCCCTGGTGGTTCTGCCGTTCGAATCCGAACCGCTGACCGACCCGGTGCTGAACGTCAAGAAATCCGGTGCATGGATCACGGTCGTTGACCGCGGTCTCAGCCAGCCGGGCATCGAAGATCTTTATGTGGCGGGCAACAACCCGGAACTGGGCCGAGTTTCCGCGCAGTACATGAAGACCCGTCTGAAGGAAGGCGACAACATCGTCATCCTGCGCGGCATTCCGACGGTCATCGACAACGAGCGCTTCGACGCGTTCATGGCCGAGATCGAAGGCTCCGGCATCAACGTGCTCGACCACAAGCACGCCAACTGGAACCGCGACGATGGCTTTGAAGTGATGCAGGACTTCCTGTCCCGCTTCCCGGACATCGACGCAGTCTGGGCCCAGGACGACGATATCGCCATTGGTGTGGTGGCTGCCCTGAAACAGGCCGGCCGTGACGGCGACGGCATGTTCGTCGTTGGCGGTGCCGGCATGAAGGAAACAATCAAGGCCATCATGGACGGCGAAACGCTGATCCCGGTCGACGTTCTCTATCCGCCGGCGATGATTGCTACCGCCATGGACCAGACGGTTGCGGCCTTCAAGTCCAACGGCCCGGTTGCCGGCCGCTACATTCTGGGCGCGACGCTGATCACGCCGGAGAATGCTGAAAACTACTACTTCCCGGATTCGCCGTTCTAAGGCATCGGGCAGTAGCGGGTCGGGGTCTTTCGCGATGGGGACCCCGGCCCATCCCGCCCTACCTCCCCTCACCTTCCCCGATTTCTGGAGAATGTCATGAAAACCATAAAGGGTCCGGCGTTGTTTCTCGCCCAGTTTGCCGGGGACGAAGCGCCGTTCAACTCCTGGGCGTCTATCACGAAATGGGCTGCGGACTGCGGCTACCTCGGCGTTCAGGTGCCCAGTTGGGACAGCCGGCTGATCGATCTTGAAAAGGCTGCCAGCTCCAAGACCTATTGCGACGAATTCATTGGAACAGCGCGCGAGAACGGCGTCGAGATCACCGAGCTTTCCACCCACCTTCAGGGCCAGCTCGTGGCCGTGCATCCGGCCTATGACACGGCCTTCGACGGTTTTGCCGCACCGCATGTCCATGGCAATCCGGCCGCCCGGCAGGCATGGGCCGTCGATCAGGTGAAACTTGCGCTTGCTGCCAGCCGCAATCTCGGCATTTCGGCCCATGCGACCTTTTCCGGCGCTCTTGCCTGGCCCTACGTCTATCCGTGGCCGCAGCGGCCCGCCGGACTGGTTGAAACCGCCTTTGACGAACTTGCCAGACGCTGGCGTCCGATCCTCGACTATGCCGAGGAAATGGGGGTTGATGTCTGCTATGAGATCCACCCGGGCGAAGACCTGCACGACGGCATCAGCTTCGAAATGTTCCTGGAGCGTGTCGATGCCCATGAGCGCTGCAAGATGCTCTACGACCCGTCCCACTATGTGCTGCAATGCCTCGACTATCTAGACAATATCGACATCTACAAGGACCGGATCGGTATGTTCCACGTCAAGGATGCCGAGTTCAATCCGACCGGACGCCAGGGCGTTTATGGTGGTTATCAGTCCTGGCTCGACCGCGCCGGCCGTTTCCGCTCCCTGGGCGATGGTCAGGTTGACTTCGGCGCCGTCTTTTCCAAGATGGCAGCGAATGATTTTGACGGCTGGGCCGTGGTCGAGTGGGAATGCTGCCTGAAACACCCTGAAGACGGTGCCCGCGAAGGCGCGGACTTCGTGAAGGCTCACATCATTCGCGTGACCGAAAAGGCTTTCGATGATTTTGCCGATGGCGGCAGCGACGAGGCAGCCAACCGGAAGATGTTGGGGATCGAGTAACCCTCTTCCCCGGCAATAGTCTCTCGTGAGAGTTGAACACCAAAGTCCGCAACCGGCACAACCTCATCCTGAGGAGGACCGCCAGGTCCGTCTCGAAGGACGGACTGCCACCTCCAGACACGTGGCCCCTCCTTCGAGACAGCGCTTCCTCAGGACGAGGATTCCAATATGTAAACAAAGCGTGTAATCGATTACAGTGCTCGGCACGATAGAGCAGAAACAGTTTCAGGAGGAGCGACATGGCCATCGAAGGAAAAGACAGCGCGCGAACACGCCCGATCAGGCTCGGCATGGTCGGCGGCGGCAAGGATGCCTTTATCGGCGCCGTTCACCGGATTGCCGCGCGCATCGACGGCGCTTACGAGCTTGTGGCAGGCGCCCTGTCTTCCACCCCGGAGAAGGCACTTGAATCGGGCCATGCGCTTGGGCTCAAGGAAGACCGCATTTACGGTTCCTTCGCGGACATGGCCAAGCGGGAAGCCAGGTTGAAGGACGGTATCGAGGCCGTCGCCATCGTCACGCCAAACCACATGCACTATCCGGCGGCCAAGGAATTCCTGAAACGCGGAATCCATGTCATCTGTGACAAGCCGCTGACCTCGACCTTGGCGGATGCCAAAAAATTCGTGAAGGCAGCGGAAAGCTCCGATGCGCTGTTCTTCCTGACCCACAATTACACCGGCTATCCGATGGTCCGCCAGGCCCGCGAGATGGTGGCAAATGGCGATCTCGGCACGATCCGCGTCGTTCAGGTGGAATACCCCCAGGACTGGCTGACGGAAGAACAGCACAACAAGCAGGCTGAATGGCGCACCGACCCGGCGCGCACGGGGCTTGGCGGCTCGACGGGCGACATCGGCACGCATGCCTATAACCTTGCCTGTTTCATCACCGGCGAGCCTGCGGAAAGCCTTGCAGCCGACCTGCAGTCCTTCGTGCCCGGCCGGCAGGTGGATGACAACGGCCACGTGATGCTGCGCTACGCCAGCGGCGCGCGCGGCATGTTGTGGTGTTCGCAGGTGGCGCCCGGCAACGAAAACAACCTCAAGATCCGCATCTATGGCGACAAGGGCGGGCTCGAGTGGCATCAGGAAGACCCCAACTATCTTCACTACACGCCGTTCGGTAAGCCGAAGCAGCTTCTGACCCGCGGTGGTGCCGGAATGCTCGACAGCATCGCCTCCGCCACGCGCGTGCCGCCGGGCCACCCGGAAGGTTATCTGGAAGGCTTTGCCAACCTCTACAAGGACGCCGCCGAGGCGATCCGCGCTCATCAGGCCGGCAAGGATGCGGCCTCGCTGGTGCCGGGCATCACGGATGGGCTTGCGGGCGTGCGTTTTGTCGACGCCTGTGTCCGCTCCTCGTCGAGAAATGCTGCCTGGGTGAAGCTGGACGGCTAGCCGTGCCCGTGTTCGCATTCCCTGAAGCCCGGGCTCTTGCACCCGGGCTTTTGCCGTTCTTCAGAAAGGGCTGCCATTGGAAAGAACATCGCCGCCCCAGTATGAAAGCACGCAAGCTTCAATCCGACCTCGTCTTGCCATGGATTGGCCAGGGTCTCCACACCGTTTCCCTGCCTTTGACACGGCTTGTACAACCAGCCCTGTCACACCATGGATTGCAGAACCAAGCCCGAAAACGCCCCGGTTCGAAGGCACTCAATGTCCATTTTAATGAATTTAATTCAAATACTTAGACCTCCCATTCGCACCGCACAACGTTCCTCGCTTTACAAAAGTAATAAAGTAATACTTAATGCCATTCGTGAGGATAACACACCTTGTGGAGGAGACCCTATGAAACTCAAGGCAATGCTAATTGCCGGGGCACTGTCGTTTGTCCCGATGACCGCCATGGCTGCCGATCTGACCATCGGTTTTTCGCAGATCGGATCTGAATCCGGTTGGCGCGCCGCTGAAACCACAGTCACCAAACAGGAAGCTGAAAAGCGCGGTATCGATCTGAAATTTGCCGACGCCCAGCAGAAACAGGAAAACCAGATCAAGGCGATCCGATCCTTCATCGCGCAGGGCGTCGATGCGATCCTGCTCGCCCCGGTGGTTGCAACCGGTTGGGACGACGTTCTGGAAGAAGCCAAGGACGCAGAGATCCCGGTCGTGCTGCTTGACCGGACTGTCGATGCACCGGAAGACCTCTATATGACCGCGGTTACGTCCGACCTCGTTCACGAAGGCAGCGTCGCCGGCCAGTGGCTGGTTGACGAAACCGCCGGCGAGAAATGCGACATCGTCGAACTGCAGGGAACGACCGGTTCCAGCCCGGCCATCGACCGCAAGAAGGGCTTCGAACAGGCGATTTCCGGCCATGACAACCTGAACATCGTTCGCAGCCAGACCGGCGACTTCACCCGCAGCCAGGGCAAGGTCGTGATGGAAAGCTTCCTGAAAGCCGTGGGCGGCGACAATATCTGCGCCCTCTACGCCCATAACGACGATATGGCCGTCGGTGCGATCCAGGCAATCAAGGAAGCTGGCCTGAAGCCGGGCGAAGACATCAAGATCGTTTCGATCGACAGTGTTCCGGACATCCATCTGGCGATGGCGAACGGCGAAGCCAATGCCACCATCGAGCTGACCCCGAACATGGCCGGCCCGGCACTCGACGCGCTTGAGGCCTACCTCGCCGACGGCACCACGCCGCCGAAGTGGATCCAGACCGAGTCAAAACTCTACACGCTCAAAGATGATAACATGGCCATCTACGAGATGAAGAAAGACCTGGGATACTAAGAACGATCCCGGTGCCGGGCGGCTCGCTGCCCGGCATCTCAAGGTTCCAGGTAGACTGACTTTCGGGGGAAGCCGATACATGGCGAGCGTAACCGACCCTGTGCTCGAATGCCGGGGCATATCCAAATTCTTTCCGGGGGCCATAGCGCTGGATGCGGTGGACCTGACCCTTTATCCGGGTGAAGTACATGCACTGCTCGGCGAAAATGGCGCCGGGAAATCCACCCTCATCAAGTGCCTGACCGGAGCCTACCGGCGCGACGCCGGCACCATCGTCCTGAACAATCAGGAAATCTCGCCCAACAGCACCCAGGACAGCCAGAAACTGGGGATCGGCACCGTTTATCAGGAAGTGAACCTTCTGCCGAACCTGACTGTTGCAGAGAACCTTTTTCTCGGCCGCCAGCCGATGTGGCACGGCTTCATTTCCCAGCGCAAGATGATGAAAATGGCGCGGGATCTGCTTGCCGAATTCGGCCTCTCCGTCAATCCGGCTGAACCGCTGTCGGCCTATTCCGTTGCCGTGCAGCAGGTGGTCGCGATTGCGCGCGCCGTGGAGCTTTCCGGCAAGGTTCTGATACTGGACGAACCGACCGCCAGTCTCGACCGGGACGAGGTCGAGCTTGTTTTCTCGGTCATCGAAAAACTGAAGGCACGCGGCCTTGCCATTGTGTTCATCACGCATTTTCTGGATCAGGTGTTCGAGATCTCCGACCGGGCGACCGTCTTGAGAAACGGCCGTGTTGTCGGCACAAGGCGCCTTGCGGACGCGAGCCAGACCGACATCGTGACGCTGATGCTGGGCCGGCAGCTGGAAGACCGCATCCACGATCGCGCGCCCTCGGTCACCGGCGATAAATTGATAGAGCTTACCAACTTCGGCAAACGCGGCATGATCACGCCGTTTGATCTGACCATTCGCAAGGGCGAGGTTGTCGGTCTTGCCGGGCTGTTGGGCTCCGGGCGCACGGAAACCGCCGAACTCATCTTCGGCGCTGTTCAGGCAGACCAGGGCGACGCGCGTCTGGAAGGCAAGAAGATCAGCATACGGAACCCGCGCGAGGCTGTTGCGCAGCGTTTTGCGCTCTGCCCGGAAGACCGAAAGAGCGACGGTATCGTCGGCGATCTTTCGGTACGGGAGAATATCATTCTGGCCCTCCAGGCTCGCCAGGGCTGGTTCCGGCCCTTGCCGAAAGCCAAGGTAAATGAACTGGCGGAAGCCTATGTGAAGGCGCTCGACATTCGCCTTGCCAGCCTGGATATGCCGATCCGCCTGCTCTCCGGCGGCAATCAGCAAAAGGCACTGCTTGCCAGATGGCTGGCGACCAATCCGGCGCTCCTGATCCTGGACGAGCCGACGCGCGGCATCGATGTGGGTGCTCATGCGGAAATCATCGCGCTCATCGAAAAACTCCGCGAGGACGGCATGGCACTTCTTGTGGCCTCTTCCGAACTGGAGGAGCTTGTTGCCTATTCCACCCGGGTGATCGTGCTGCGAGACCGGCGCCAGGTTTGCGAACTTGCCGGTGACGAGATCACCACCTCCAACATCGTCGCGGCCATCGCCGACGAGCCCATGGCGGAGGCCGTGTGATGACCGCTCATGTTCACAACACTTTCCGGCGGATCACGCCGCAGCTGATCATTCTGGCTGCCGTGCTGCTGCTGAACTTCATGGTCTTTCCGGATTTCTTCCGGATCGAATTTCAGAACGGCCGTCTTTTCGGCAACCTGATCGACGTCCTCAATCGGGGCGCACCGACAGCCCTCCTGTGCATCGGCATGACCCTGGTCATCGCAACAAGAGGCATTGATCTGTCGGTGGGCGCCGTCATGGCAATTGCCGGTGCGGTTGCCGCCTCCCTCGCCGTCGATGGGCACGGCTGGCAGGTCGCGCTTACCGGAGCACTTGCCGTCGGGGCGCTCTGCGGCATGTGGAACGGCGTGCTGGTTGCCGTCCTGCGCATTCAGCCGATCGTCGCGACACTGGTGCTGATGGTGGCCGGACGCGGCATTGCCCAGTTGGTGACGGAAGGAACCATCCTGACCTTCCTAGATCCGGGCCTTATCCACCTGGGAGCCGGAACCATACTCGGCATTCCAACGCCAATCCTGATCTGGATCGCGCTCGGGCTGGCTGTGACGGCGGCGGTTCGCAAGACGGCGCTCGGCATGTTGATAGAAGCAATCGGCATCAACGAGAGTTCTTCCCGTCTCGCTGGCATCAACAGCCGCGTGCTGATCATCTCGGTTTATCTGATTTCCGGCGTCTGCGCCGCGCTGGCGGGTGTCATCGTCGCAGCCGACATCAAGGGGGCCGATGCCAACAATGCCGGTCTCTGGCTGGAGCTCGATGCCATCCTGGCCGTGGTGATCGGCGGCAATTCCCTGCTTGGCGGACGCTTTTCCATCGTCGCGTCCCTGCTGGGAGCGTTGATCATCCAGTCGGTCAATTCGGTCATCCTGCTCTCCGGCATGCCGCCTGAGTTCAACCTGATCATCAAGGCGCTGATCATCATCGCGATTCTGGTCATCCAGTCTCCAACCGTAAAACACGCGCTTTACATCTTGCGGGCTTCTGCGGAGCCCCAGCCGTCCGAGCCCATCAAGGAAGCGAAAGAAAGCCCGCAATGATCCGCTCCACCCATCTTCCGCTTCTCATAACCATCGCCACCTTCGTCCTGGCCTATACGCTGTGCGCCTCGCAATACCCGGCCATGCTGTCGACACGGGTCGTGGCCAACCTTCTGACGGACAATGCCTTTCTGGGAATTGCCGCCGTTGGCATGACCTTTGTCATTCTCTCCGGCGGTATCGATCTATCGATTGGCTCGGTAATCGCCTTTACCGGCGTCTTTCTGGCCGTGATCCTGAGGGACACCTCGATCCATCCGCTGTTCGCCTTTGTCCTGGTCCTGGCGATCACCATTTCCTTTGGTGCGGCGATGGGGGCCATGATCCACTATCTGGAGATGCCGCCTTTCATCGTCACGCTGGCGGGCATGTTCCTTGCGCGCGGTGCGGCCTATGTATTGTCGACAGACAGCGTGCCAATCACCCATGAATTCTACGACACGCTGCAGTCGCTTTACTGGAAAGCGCCTGGTGGCGGACGGTTCCGGCTCACCGGCATCATCATGCTGCTGACGTTCCTCGCCGGCATTATCGTCGCCCACCGCACCCGCTTCGGCCAGAATGTCTATGCCCTTGGCGGCGGGCTGTCGACGGCACGGCTGATGGGCGTGCCCCTCGCCCGGACCACCATCGGCATCTATGCCACGTCCGGCGGCCTTGCCGGCCTCGCGGGAATCATCTTCTCGCTCTATACGTCCGCAGGTTATTCGCTGGCCACGGTCGGCGTGGAACTTGACGCCATCGCCGCGGTGGTGATCGGCGGAACCTTGCTCACCGGAGGCACTGGATTTGTTGCAGGCACATTTTTTGGCATTTTGATAATGGGCTTGATACAAACCTTTATCGTGTTCGACGGAACGCTTTCGAGCTGGTGGACAAAGATCGTTATCGGCGGTTTGCTCTTCGGCTTCATCTTGCTTCAGAAGGGACTCACTTGGGCAACGACACTGCGCAGAAAACCAGCGACAGAGTTCGCCGCGCAATCATGACCTTCGTCGCCACCGGCGGGTTGGGAAGCCAGATCGGAAACCACACCGATCAGGTTGTCGAGCAACTGGGCAGAGCCATCGTAGCAGGTGAGTATCCACCGGAAACGATGATCCCCCTGGATCCGGACATTTCGGAAATGTTCGACGTATCGCGCACGGTGGTGCGGGAAGCGAAAAAGACGCTGATCGCCAAGGGTCTGATCCAGTCGAAAGCCAAGGTCGGAACGCACGTCCGGCCGGCATCCGAATGGAACATGTTCGATCCGGACGTCCTGCGCTGGCATGCTGCCCTCAACAACCAGCGTCCGTTCCTGGAAGACCTGTTCGAGATCCGCCTGATTTTCGAACCGGCCGCCGCCGGTAGCGCCGCCAAGCGCGCGACGGATGCGGAATGCGTGACCTTGTCTAAGCTCTGCGACAACCTTGCCACCGGCAAGGACAGGGCGGCCGTGGCCGTAGCCGATCTGGAGTTTCACAAGATGATCCTGAAGGTCTCCGGCAACCGCTTTCTGCAATCCCTCGGAGATCTCGTTCAGGCTGCGCTCTATTCCCTGTTCATCGCCGAAGCCAACGAGCGCAACGACCAGGAAACCTACGAGTTCGTCGAGCGCCACCGGGCCATTGTCACGGCCATCAAGGCGGGGGACGCAAAAGCCGCCCATGACGCCATGGTCGCCGTTATTCTGGCCGGCCGGAAGATCGAACTGAATATCTGAGGCTGTTAGCCGACAGTCGCGCGCTACCAGCCTAGCTTTCTGGAATCTCAAACAAAAAACCTCATCCTGAGGAGCGCACTTGTGCTCGTCTCGAAGGATGGGCCTCTTGTTCAGAGCAAGGTGCCCATCCTTCGAGACGGACCTAAAGGTCCTCCTCAGGATGAGGTCATTACTTTATTGCCGTTCGGCTCAGTTCGTCGGCAGCAGGTCGTCCGGCAGGTTCTGATAGCAAACCGGACGCAGGAAGCGGCGGATGGCCAGGGTGCCGACGGAGGTGGCACCGAAGTTGGTCGATGCCGGGTAAGGTCCACCGTGAACCATGCTGTCGGCAACTTCCACACCGGTCGGGAAGCCGTTGGCCAGTACGCGGCCAGCCTTGCGTTCCAGCACGGGCATCAGCTTGCGGGCGAGGTCCATGTCGCCTGAGTCCATCTGCAATGTGCAGGTGAGCTGGCCTTCCAGGCCCTTGGCGATTTCCAGAAGCTGCGCTTCGTCCTTGACGCGAACCACGATGCCGAGCGGGCCGAAGACTTCCTCACCCAGTTCCTCGTTGGCCAGCCAGTTGTCGCCGGTGGTCTCAAAGACATAAGGCGCGGCTTCACGGGTTTCGCAGGAGGTGCCGATCAGCTCACGAACGCCACTGGACGCGGCGACCCGTTTGGAACCGGACCGAAAGGCGTCTGCGATGCCGTCTGTCAGCATGGTCTGCTTGCCCATGCCGTCGAGGGCTTCGGTGGCCGCTTTCACAAAGGCATCAGCGTCCGGACCTTCCAGCACCAGAAGAACACCCGGGTTGGTGCAGAACTGACCGGCGCCCATCGTCAGTGACCCGGCCCAGCCCTTGGCGAGTTCCGCGCCGCGTGCGGACACGGCCTTGGGAAGCAGGAACATCGGGTTGACCGAACCAAGCTCACCGAAGAAGGGGATCGGCACGGGGCGCTGTGCGCACAGGTCGAACAGGGCACGGCCGCCGCGCAGCGAACCGGTGAAGCCGACAGCGCTGATCAGCGGGTGCTGAACCAGCGCCTGGCCAACCTCATGGCCATTGCCCTGGATGAAGGAGAAGACGCCCGGATGCAGGCCGCAGGACTTGATGGCCGCCGCAATGGCCTCGGCGACGATTTCGCCCGTGCCCGGGTGCGCCGGATGGCCGCGTACGACCACGGGACAGCCCGCTGCCAGTGCAGATGCCGTGTCGCCACCGGCCGTCGAGAACGCCAGCGGGAAGTTGGATGCACCGAAGACCGCGACGGGCCCAATTGGGCGCTGCACCAGCTTCAGGTCCGGGCGCGGCAGAGGCTGGCGATCCGGCAGAGCTTCATCGTGACGCTTGTCGAGATACTCGCCTTTCAGAATATGCGAGGCAAACAGTCGAAGCTGGCCGGTTGTGCGGCCGCGTTCGCCCTGAAGGCGCGCTTCCGGCAGTCCGGTTTCGGAGGTCCCGATTTCTGTAATGGCGTCCGCCCGTGCCTCGATCTCGTCGGCAATGGCGTTCAGAAACTTCGCCCGGTCCTCGCTGCTGGAGTACCCGTAGCTCCAGAAAGCTTCTTCCGCTGCCCGGCAAGCCGCGTCGACCTGGTCGATGGTTCCCATGGAGAAAGAATGAGCCGCGCCATGCGCCGGTTCAGAGGTGAATGTTGCATCGCTGGCAACCCATTGCCCTGCAACAAGCTGCTTACCGTGAGGCATAAATGTCATGTCCAACCTTCTGATTTTGAAGAGTGATTAAAATTCGAACGGATCAGTGATGACGCGCCGCCCGAGAGAAAAGGCGTCGCAAACATGAATCATTGGCGAGAGATCGACGTCACTCGCGCCAGACTTCACCAGATCCGCCATGCGGATGTAAAGGTTGGCATATTCATGGTTCGCTCCCTGTATAACGGGCTCACCATCAATTTCCAGCCTCTCGCCACCGAGTGACAGCTTTGCAGTGCCCCGATCGGTTTCCACGTCGATGTCCCACGTCTGGGGGCCTTCCTGACGCCAATCGAAATCGGCGGACATCTGCGCACCTGCCGGGTCGGCAAAGGTCAGCGCGGCGGCAATCGGTGTTTCCCGGTTCTGCGGAAACTCCAGTGTCGCAGCGGTGATGTGAGCCGGGTAAGGCAGAATTTCCGTCAGGATCGACAGCGCATTGATGCCCGGATCGAACACACCCATGCCACCTGGTTCCCAGATCCATTCCTGGCCGGGATGCCAGCGGCGGACATCTTCCTTCCAGGTGATCTTGAGCCGTTTCAACGTACGTTCGGCCAGAAAGGCCTTCAACGCCGGCACGCTATCGGCGTAGCGCGAATGCCAGGTCGCGAACAGCGTCACCCCGTTTTCCTTTGCCAGGGCTTCCAGCGCGTAGCATTCGGCCAGGCTTTGGCCCGGGGGCTTTTCCAGCATCACATGCTTGCCGGCCTTCAGGGCCTTGGCCGCATATTCGAACCTCGGCTGCGGCGGAATGGCCAGTGACACCGTGGTGATGTCCGGCCGGTTTTCCAACAGCGCATCGATCGTCTCGAAATGGTCGATGCCGTCAACAGCGGCGTGTCGGCTGACCGCCGCTTCCAGTTGCCAGTCGGCATTGCCGGTAATTGCAGGAATATGCTGATCGCGGGCAATTTTGCCGATGCCCACCAGCGCCAGTTTTTCTGCCATCAATGTGAATCCTTCGGCACGGCGGAGCCGCGGCAGCCTTTCAGGAAATCGAAATCGGCGCCTGTGTCGGCACCCTGGACACGGTCATGGAACAACCGCGCGTAGCCACTTTCCGGAACATGGTGCGACGGCTTCCAGTCCGCAAGCCGTGCGGCCAGGTCCTCCTCGGAAATATCCAGATGAATTTTGCGTTTCGGAACATCCAGTTCGATCATGTCACCGTCTTTGACGACCGCCAGCGGGCCGCCGGCGGCGGCTTCCGGAGACGTGTGCAAGACAACTGTGCCATAGGCCGTTCCGGACATGCGCGCATCCGAGATGCGGACCATGTCGGTGATCCCTTTCTTCAGCACCTTCGGCGGCAGCCCCATGTTGCCGACTTCCGACATGCCGGGGTAGCCCTTGGGACCACAGTTCTTCAGCACCATGACGCAGGTCTCGTCGATATCGAGTGCGTCGTCGTTGATCTTTGCCTTGTAGTCGTCGATGTCTTCGAAGACCACGGCCCTGCCCTTGTGCTGCATCAGATGCGGCGACGCGGCGGACGGTTTCAGAACGGCGCCATTGGGGGCCAGGTTACCCTTCAACACCGCGATGCCTCCCTGGCTGGTCAGCGCCTTGTCTGCCGGCAGGATGACGTCCTCGTTCCAGTTCTTCACGTCCTTGACCTGGTCCCACATGGTCTCGCCGGAAACGGTGATGGCGCCCTTGTTGAGCATGCCCGCCTCGCCGAGCCGCTTGATCACCACCGGCAGGCCACCCGCGTAGAAGAACTCTTCCATCAGGTATTTGCCGGACGGCATCAGGTTGACGATGGTCGGGATGTCCCGACCTGCCTCGTCCCAGTCATCAAGGGAGAGATCGATGCCGACGCGGCCGGCAATGGCAAGCAGATGGATGACGGCATTGGTGGACCCGCCGATGGCACCGTTGGTGCGCATTGCGTTCTCGAAGGCTTCCCGGGTCAGGATGTCGGACGGCTTCAGGTCGTCCTTCACCATCTGTACGATCCGCCGTCCGGACAGATGCGCCATCACCCGGCGGCGGCTGTCGACGGCCGGGATCGCCGCATTGCCGGACAGAGCCATGCCGAGCGCTTCGGCCATGGAGGCCATGGTGGACGCCGTGCCCATGGTGTTGCAGCTTCCCGGAGATCGGCTCATGGCGGCCTCAGCCTCCAGAAACTCTTCCTGGGTCATCTCTCCAGCCTTCACGGCCTCGGAGAATTTCCACAGATGCGTGCCGGACCCGACGCGCTCACCCTGGAACCAGCCGTTCAGCATCGGACCGCCGGTGACGACAATCGCCGGAATATCGACGGATGCCGCGCCCATCAGCAGCGAGGGGGTGGTCTTGTCGCAGCCGACGAGCAGGACGACGCCATCCAGCGGTGTGCCCCGGATCGCTTCTTCCACATCCATGCTGGCAAGGTTGCGGAACATCATCGCCGTTGGACGCAGCGTGCTCTCACCCGTCGAGAACACGGGGAACTCGACCGGGAAACCACCGGCCTCGTAGATCCCGTGTTTGACCCGCTCCGCAAGATCGCGCAAATGCGCGTTGCAGGGTGTGAGCTGCGACCAGGTATTACAGATGCCGATGACCGGGCGACCGTCGAAGAGGTCGTCCGGCAGTCCCTGGTTCTTCATCCAGCTGCGGTGATAGATGTGGTCGCGACTGGTGCCGCCGAACCATTCGGCCGACCGCAGGTTGCGCGGCCATTTTGCCGGTTTGAATGCCATGATCTACAGAACCTTCACTTGAGCTGCCCCGGCATCCGCAGCCTTGAAAGCCAGCCGGTTTTTCAGCGGAACACCGAAGCCCGGCGCGGAAATCTCCACCTCATCCCCTTCCCGGCAGGAAATGCCATCGGCAAAGGAGAGCGTTGCCGTGCCGAACATGTGCACGTGCAGATCGCCCGGCTGGCGGAAAACGTCATATTTGAAATGATGGTGTTCGAGGTTCGCCAGCGTGTGAGACATGTTGGCCTCACCCGACAGGAATGGCTTTTCCCAAAGCACGGCACCGTCGCGGTAGATTCGGCTGGTGCCCTCGACCTTCTCCGGCAACGGACCTACCAGAAGTTCCGGCCCGAAGGAGGCCGGACGCAGCTTGGAGTGTGCCAGGTAGAGATAGTTCTGGCGTTCCATGACGTGGTCGGAAAATTCGTTGGCGAGCGCAAAGCCAACACGAAACGGCGTTCCGTCCTCCGCAACGACATAGATGCCGGCAACTTCCGGTTCTTCGCCGCCATCTTCGCAAAAGCCGGGGCTGACAAGTTCGCCGCCCGGTGCCACGGCGCAAGACCCGTTGCCCTTGTAGAACCATTCCGGCTGAACACCGACCTGCCCGGCCTCCGGACGGCCGCCTTCCAGACCGAGCTGGAACATCTTCATGCTGTCCGTGACGTTGGCATTGTCGGTCTTGGCCTTGGCATGCATCGCGTCGCGGGTCGCGGCGGATCCAAGATGGGTCAGCCCTGTGCCGGTCAGATGCATATGGGCGGCGTCCGGGTGATCGATCGGCAGCAGCAGCCGGCCTTTTGAAGCGAGCTGCTCCAGATCGACAGCCGCGCCAAGTTCATGACCACGGATGCATTCGGTCAGGCTCTGGCCCTTTCCAATGGCCTCCTGAACGAGTTCGTAGGTGGAAGCAACACCCTTCAGGACAGAGGCTTCGCTGCCGTTGCGGACGACCACGGCCCGATTGCCGGCATCATCCAGGATCTGGGAAATCAGCATAGAGTTAACCCTGCTTGTTCTTGTTGTAGACATCGAAAATGACGGCTGCGAGCAGTACGAGGCCCTTGATCATCTGCTGGTAGTCGATACCGATCCCCATGATCGACATGCCGTTGTTGAGCACGCCCATGAGGAAAGCGCCGACGACCGCGCCAATGATTGTGCCGACCCCGCCGGACATGGACGCACCGCCGATGAAGACGGCCGCGATCACATCCAGTTCCAGTGCAAAGCCCGCCTTGGGTGTTGCGGTGTTCAGGCGCGCGGCAAAGACCAGCCCCGCAGCCGCAGCCAGCACACCCATGTTGGTGAAGGCCAGGAAGGTCAGCTGTTCGGTCTTGATACCGGAGAGTTTGGCAGCCTTCTGATTGCCGCCGAGCGCGTAGATCCGTCGGCCGACCGTGGTGGTTTCGGTGATGAAGGCATAGATGATCGTCAGGATGCCCATGGTGATCAGCACATTCGGCAGGCCCCGGAACAGGGACAGCTTGAACATCACGAAAATCAGTGCGGAGGCGATGATCACGTTGCGGGCAACGAAGAAACTGGTGGGTTCATCCTCGATGCCATAGGCCTTGTTCTGGGCCCGCTGGCGCAGCCCGATCCACACCACCAGGGCCGCAGCGGCGATGCCGGTGGCAAGCGCCAGAACGTTGACCTTGCGAGCCCCGAAGAGATCGGCCAACGCTTCCCCTATTCCCGCCGGGAACAGATCCGGCACGAAACCGGTTGCGATGATCTGGAATTCCTTCGGGAACGGACCGACCGACTGGCCTTCCAGCAGCCAGAGCGACAGGCCGCGGAAAACAAGCATGCCGGCCAGCGTCACGATGAAGGACGGTATCTTCCAGTAGGCGACCCAGTATCCCTGGGCAGCGCCGATCACCCCGCCGATGGCAAGGCAGACGATCATCGTGAGATAGGGCGACTGGTCGTAGTTGACGATCATGACGGCGGCAAGCGCGCCGATGAAGCCCATCACCGAGCCGACCGACAGGTCGATGTTGCCCGAAACGATGACGATCAACATGCCGAGCGCCATGATGATGATGTAGGAGTTCTGCAGCAGCAGGTTGGTGATGTTCACCGCGCGCAGCAGCGTGCCATCGGTGACGACCTCAAAGAAGGCCATGACCGCGATCAGCGCGAACAACAGACCGTATTGCCGCATATGCGAGGAGATATACTCGCCGATGCCCTTGGTCTTCACGACCGGCGTTGCATTGGTGTCGCTATCAGCCAGTTCCATGGGTTTTTCTCTCATTCGTTGACAATGAGCGACATGATGCGCTCCTGGCTCGCATCGCCGGCGGCAAGTTCGCCAACGAGAGCCCCTTCGTTCATGACGTAGATCCGGTCACACATGCCGAGCAGTTCCGGCATCTCGGACGAGATCATGACCACGCCTTTGCCCTGCGCGGCGAGGTCGTTGATGATGGTGTAGATTTCATATTTGGCGCCGACGTCGATACCGCGGGTCGGTTCGTCCAGGATCAGCACTTCCGGTGCGGTGAACAGCCATTTGGCAAGCACCACCTTCTGCTGATTGCCTCCGGACAGGTTGACCGTTTTCTGGAACACCGACGGGGTGCGGATCGCCAGAGCTTCCCGGTATCGCTCGGCAACGCGGGTTTCCTCGTTGCGCTTGAGGATGGGTCCGGAGGAAACGCCGTCCAGGTTGGCGAGCGTCGTGTTGAAACGGATCGTCTCGTCCAGCACCAGCCCCAGAGCCTTGCGGTCTTCGGTGACATAGGAAATGCCGGCCGAAATCGCGCGGTCCACCGTACTGACGTCAATCGGCTGCCCCTTTAGCTTCACCGATCCGGTGATGTTGCGGCCATATGAACGGCCAAAGATGGACATGGCCAATTCGGTCCGGCCGGAGCCCATCAACCCGGCAATGCCGACGACTTCTCCAGCACGGACATTGAACGAGGCCTTCTTGATCACCTGCCGTTCGGAATGTTCGGGATGCCAGACGGACCAGTCGGCAACCTCCATCAGAACATCGCCGGGTGTGCGGCTGTGTTCCGGGAACCGGTGGGTCATGTCCCGGCCGACCATGTCGCGGACGATATCGTCCTCGCTCAGGCCTGCCTTGGCGTCGAGGTTCGACACGGTCATGCCGTCCCGGATCACGGTGACGCTGTCGGCGACATAGCGGACTTCGTTGAGCTTGTGCGAAATGATTATACTGGTGACGCCTTGCGACTTGAGCTCCAGCATCAGGTCCAGCAGCTTCCGACTGTCGTTTTCCTGAAGCGCCGCGGTCGGCTCGTCCAGGATCAGCAGCTTGACGTCCTTGGACAGCGCCTTGGCGATTTCGACAAGCTGCTGCTTGCCGACACCAATGGAATCGACCTTGCTCGTCGGTGGTTCCGAAAGACCGACCTTGGCGAGCAGTTCTTCGGTGCGCTGATTGGTTTTCCGCCAGTCGATCACGCCCTTGCGGGCACATTCGTTGCCCAGAAAGATGTTTTCCGCGATCGATAGCTGCGGCACCAGGGCAAGTTCCTGGTGAATGATGATGATGCCCTGCTTTTCACTGTCAGAGATGCCAGAGAACCGGGCCGGTTCGCCTTCGAAAACGATCTCGCCGTCATATTGTCCGTGCGGATAAACGCCGGACAGAACCTTCATGAGCGTGGATTTGCCTGCGCCATTCTCGCCGACGACAGCGTGAATTTCGCCTTTCTGGACATCCAGATTGACCCGGTCCAGCGCCTTCACGCCGGGAAAGGTCTTGCTGATGTTCTGCATGGAAAGGAGTGCCATCGACCCCGTTCTCCGAATTCCGAGGAAAGAGCCGCCCGTCGCGCCGGACAATCAGGGTCCGGATCCGTTCCATGCTTCCAGCACTGCGGGAAGAACGGAAACTTCATGTCGATGGGCGGTAAGTGCTGCCGGATCAGCGGAGGCTCAATCGGTTTGGATTGAACCTCCTGAGGCTGACCCTTGTTGAAGAGCCGGAGCATCTTCCATGCGTTCGCCTGAACGCGGGAGGCTCCGGGCCGTTTCGGTCGTTACTTGACCTGATCTTCGGTGTAGTAACCGCTGCCGATCAGCACTTCTTCCCAGTTGCTGGCGTCAACAGACACCGGCTCCAGCAGGTAGGACGGAACAACCTTCACACCGTTGTCGTAGGTGGTGGTGTCGTTGATTTCCGGCTCGCCGCCACCCAGAAGAGCGTCAACCATGCCGACCGTGACACGGGCCAGTTCGCGAGTGTCCTTGAAAACGGTCGAGTATTGCTCGCCGGCCAGGATCGACTTCACGGACGGGACTTCGGCGTCCTGACCGGTAACGATCGGCATCTTCAGATCGCCCGAACCGTAGCCAACGCCTTTCAGCGAGGACAGGATGCCGATGGACAGGCCATCATAGGGGCTCAGAGCGCCGTGCAGCTGCTTGTCGGTGTAGTGAGCAGACAGGAGGTTATCCATGCGGGACTGTGCGACAGCACCATCCCAGCGAAGCGTACCGACCGTGTCCATACCCATCTGGCCGGACTGGATGACGATGGTGCCATCGTCAATCAGCGGCTGCAGAACGGACATTGCGCCATCGTAAAAGAAGTAGGCGTTGTTATCGTCCGGAGATCCGCCGAAAAGTTCGACATTGTACGGGCCGTCGCCGAAGCGCTCCTTGAGGCCGTTGACCAGGGACGTTGCCTGCTGCACGCCCACCTTGAAGTTGTCGAAGGTGGCGTAATAGTCAACGTCGCCGCTGTCGCGGATCAGACGGTCATAGGCAATGACCTTGATGCCGGAAGCCGCCGCATTTTCGAGAGCATTGGAAAGCGTGGTGCCGTCGATGGCGGCAATAACCAGAACGTCCACACCCTTGGTGATCATGTTCTCGATCTGGTTGAGCTGGTTCGGAATGTCGTCTTCGGCATACTGCAGATCTGCGTCATAGCCGGCCGCGGTGAACTGCTCGACCATGGAATTGCCGTCGGAGATCCAGCGCGCCGAAGATTTCGTCGGCATGGCGATGCCGATGGAGCCCTTGTCCTGAGCCACTGCCGCGCCGCTCAGCGCGACGCCGGACATAAGGGTTGCTGCTGCCGCTACCGCGACGAGCGCCTTTGAAACAAATTTCATATCGTCCTCCCGGACCGGATCCCAGCCGGCCCCATTCAGTCACAGGCATTCACGGGTTGATGCCGAGGAGTACAAAATGGAAAAGTGACATGACGGTCAAATTATTATTCATTATCATTACATATCCAGATTGATATGAATTGATGGAAATTGGCCATGAGCCTGGACTTGCTGCGGCGGGGAATGAAAATCTCCCATCTGCGATTGCTCGCAGAGCTTGCAAAACACTCACGCCTCACAGACGCGGCCAATGCCCTGGGCATGTCTCAACCGGCTGCTTCACGTCTCATTTCCGAAGTCGAGCGGGTTGCGGAGGCCGAGGTCTACGTGCGGTCGGGCCGTGGAATCGAGTTGACCGACATCGGCTACAAACTGGCCGAACGCTGCGTGCGCATTCTGCAGGAATTCGCCGATGCGGGGCGCGATATCGAACAGCACAAGTCCGGCCAGAGCGGACACGTCAGCATCGGTTCGGTGACCGGTCCTGCAATCGAATACATCCTGCCCGCGATACGTCATGTCCGCCTCAGCTACCCGGATATTTCCATATCGGTGGAAGTCGGCCCCAGTCTTGATCTGGCGCCGATGCTGGAAGATGGGCGTCTCGACTTTTCCCTCAGCCGCGTGCCGGTGGACGAGGATCCCGATCTGTTTGAGGAACGCCCTCTCCTGCGCGAGCCTGCCTGCCTGGTCGCCCGAACGGATCATCCGCTGACGCGCGTTCCGGCGCCCATTCCCGCGGACGCCCTGCTTGGTTTCGACTGGGTGCTGCCACCGGTTGGCGCCCCAATCCGCACGACGACCGAACAGGCCCTGCGGGACAAGGGGCTCGGTCTGCCCACCAAGGTTCTGACAACCTCTTCCTTCCTGTTTACGGTTGCCACCGTGCAGCGCACCAATTCGATCGCTGCCGTTGCCCAATCCGTCGCTTCCAGCTTTGCCGAAAACGCAGACGGAAGCCCGGGCACCATCACCGCCCTGGAAAGCGAGCTCCTCCTGTCGGTTGAGACCTATTCCTTCCTGACCCGGAAAGGACAGGTTCTGACGCCCGTCGCCCGGATCGTGGCACGGGAAGTGCTGCGGGCAATCACCGGTGAAACAGTGCTCGCATGACGGCACAGGGAAAGCCGACGCCAAGCAACATCTTGATATATTTGGAAAATATTGGGGGAGAGTGGTGCCCAGAGCCGGAATCGAACCAGCGACACGCGGATTTTCAATCCGCTGCTCTACCAACTGAGCTATCTGGGCTTGCCTTGCAAGTGGTCCGGGGCGAGCCCCGTTCGCTGAAAGCCCGGTCCTTATAGAGGCTCCCTGAAACCTTGTCCAGCACCCCGGCAAAGTTTTTTGCCAGAAGGCCTCACCTCACCTGTTGAAAACTCTGAAATGAAATAACCATCTGAAAAACAATAGTTTTGCGCCGCTACCAGCATCCCGGAAATTCAAGGCACGGTGGACATATCGGCGGATGCCGTACCTGAGCACTATGGCAAAATCACTCCTGCCTTCGGCGGTTTGACGTCCCCACTTTGCGAGCGACCTTCGAATGGGGTCAGCATCGTGGAAGCAGAAACGAAAAAGCGCGCCGCAAGCGGCGCGCTTCTGAGAACATTTCAGGATCCGGAACAGCTTATTTTGCGGTGATCCGGTCGTCCGTGTAAGCGGAATACCCGTTCTTGCTGGCGAGATAGTCCGACACCACGTCGGCCAGGTCCGGGCCGAAGTCATAGGCGTTCATGCCGTTGGTCGCGAAGATCTTGTAGCCGTCGCCACCACCGCGCATGTAGTTGTTGGACACAACGCCATAGACCTTTTCCGGATCCAGCGGCACATAGCTGTCACCTTCCAGGACCATGACATCGGAGATCCTCTCACCGGCGGGCTTGGTCTTGTCGAAGGTGTACTTCAGACCGGCCACCTGCGGGAAACGGCCTGCACCCTCTTCCACCTGGCTGACGCCGTTTTCAAGTGCCGCGATCACATCGGAGCCCTTGAGTTCGAAAGTGGACAACGTGTTCTGGAACGGCAGAACCGTCAGGACTTCGCCCTTGGTGATTTCACCAGCATCAATGGAGGCCCGCAGACCACCGCCGTTCTGGATTGCGATCTGGACGCCCTGCCCCTTCACGCGATCAAGCATCGCTTCAGCAACAAGAACCCCCATTTCACAGACCTGGGCCCGGCAAACTTCGCGGTCCGCGCCGATGGGCGCGTCGGCCTGGGCGACGACTTCCTGACGGATTTCATCAAGCGGTTCGGCCAGTTCCTTGATCCGCGAAACCAGTTCCGGGTTTTCGACGATGGCATTGTCGATGATGATCGGCTCACCGGAAGCTTCCGTGATGACGCCGTTGTCGTCGAAGGTCACATTCAGCTCACCGAGGAACTTGCCATAGGCATAGGCCTGCACGACAGCGGTCGGCGTTCCGTCCGGACCATCGATCATGGTCGGATACGGGCCTTCGGCCTTGTCGGACGTGTTGGACAGATAGGTGTTGGTATGACCTCCGACGATCACGTCGATCCCAGGAGCCCTGGCGGCAACCTCCTTATCGACCTTATAGCCGGAGTGGCTGAGGACGATGATCTTGTTGACGCCTTCAGCAGCGAGCTTTTCTGCCTCGCGGGTGACTGCTTCAACCGGGTCGGAGAAGGAAACATTCGAACCAGGGCTGGACAGTTCGTCGGTGTCTTCCGGCGTCAGGCCGATCAGGCCGATTTTTTCGCCGCCGCGCTCAATCACGATCGAAGGCTTGAGGACATCGGCGAGCTGCGGCTCCTTCGAGATATCCGCGTTCGACATCAGAACCGGAAATTCGACGGCATCCATGAAACCGCGCAGGACTTCAGGTCCATCATCAAATTCATGGTTGCCGACGGTCATCCCGTCGTAGCCGAGCTTGTTCATGAACTCGGCCGCAGCCTTGCCTTTGTAATAGGTATAAAACAGCGTGCCCTGGAACTGGTCACCGCCATCGACGAGGATCGAGTTGTTGCTGGCCGCGCGGCGATCCTTGATGATCGTGTCGAGGCGCGCTGTACCGCCAAAACACTTGCCTTCCGCATTGTCTTCCGCGCTGCAGGTCGAGTCGTATTTGTTGATCGGCTCGATGCGGCTGTGAAAGTCGTTGGTGTGCAAGATCGTCAGCGAATAATCGGCATAGGCTGCCGTCGACAGTGCCGTGGTCACGGACAGCACTGCGGCGCTCAGAATACGTTTTGTCATCGGACCCTCGCCCTTGGATAGGTTGGTTATGCCGTATCAGGAACGAGACGCCTGACGCCGGCTTCCCGGTGTTCTTAAAGACCCACACACGTCCAACAAAGGGTATGACCCCGCCCGGAAACCGCCGGAATTGAGGACGTCAGGATCGCCGGTATAAAAAGATCTTGGTGCAGTTTTATGACAGCCGCAAGAGCCTGACGGCGTGAAACTGAAAAAAATTTTGCTGGATAAATATTTTTGCAGCATTGCCTAAAAATCGCACAATCCCGCCATCTCTATCCATCACCCTTCAGAAGAAGCAGCCAGAAAGGGCAAACGGATACACATTCTCGAAACGCCAACGGCGTGCCGATCTTAAGTATAAGCGAAAAGGCGTCTGAAGAGGGGAAAGGCGCAGCGGGGTCTGTCTGCAATACAGGCATGACGACACGCTTAAGCTGGCGGCTATTTTGCCGGAAAACGGCCTTGCGGACTCATAGTGTCCGCATGGGCATCACGAGCGGTCTTCGTCTGGAAAATTGCTCTCGTCGATATCGTCGGTCTCCACCACCGGAATGGTGTAGCCTTCGGAAAACCAGCGGTTCATATCAATCTTGGCGCAGCGATCCGAGCAGAACGGATAATCGTCCGGCGTCGACAATTTCGAGCAGATCGGACAAGGGCGCATGCGCCGTTCGGGTTTCTGGCTTTCGGCCATTTCACTCTCCGGATTTCGACCTGTAATCACCTGCTCAAAAGCAGTTGGCGATGGGGCGTCTGCTTGCCAAACGCAGTGCCGGCAGCCTCAGGCCGCCGCGGTCGCCCAGCCCTGGTGGACAGGGTAACCGGCCGAACTCAGCAAGTTTGCGGTTTCCACCAGGGGCAGTCCCACGACCGCCGGGTAGGAACCGACCAGCTTGACGACAAAACTGCCGGCAAGGCCCTGAATGGCATATCCGCCAGCCTTGCCCCGCCATTCGCCCGAGGAAATGTAGTCGTCCATGTCCTTGCGCGTCAGACGCTTGAAGCGCACGCGTGTTTCGACAAGCTTGGAACGAACCTTGCCGTTTGCCTCTGCAACGGCCACCCCGGTGAACACCCGGTGGCCGCGGCCGGACAAAAGGGACAGGCACATCAGCGCCTGATCGGTCAACTCGGCCTTGGGCAGAGCCCGCCGACCGACCGCAACCACGGTGTCGGCAGCCAGCACCACACTGTCCTGCATGGCTTCGGACGCATCGGCCATCTGACGAACGGCTTCAGCCTTTGCCCGCGCCAGGCGCAGCGCAAGGCTGCGCGGCGTCTCATGCTTTTTCGGCGTTTCGTCGATATCGGCCGGCAAAAGGTGGTCCGGCTCCAGTCCGATCTGCTGCAGCAGCGCAAGGCGGCGCGGCGAGGCGGAGGCCAGGATCAACTGAGGGGCATTGGTCATCTAAGAGCGAGCCTTGCAGCCGGGGTCACCTTGAAATACCCGCTTACTTGAAGCGGTAGGTGATCCGCCCCTTGGTGAGGTCATACGGGGTCATTTCGACAAGTACCTTGTCACCCGCCAAAACGCGAATCCGGTTCTTGCGCATACGCCCTGCCGTGTGGGCAATAATTTCGTGATCATTTTCCAGTTTTACGCGGAACGTCGCATTCGGCAACAGTTCTGTTACGACGCCCGGAAACTCCAGAGCTTCTTCTTTGGCCATTTGATATCCTGAATAAAGCGGGCCCTGCCCGCGGGTGCCGGGGAACCTAACGGATTAGGGAACGAAAGTGAACCTTTCTTTCCGCCGCCACGCAAAGAAACTGCCGATTTTCCAAGCTCATCGCGCGGAACCCGTCTCCTGCAGCCGGCCATGAGCGCCAAGCCCGTCTTCGCAGACATTGTTTCGCCATTCATCCTCCAGAATGGCGTAGTAGAATTCCTCATCCCAGCCGCCCTTGAAGCGCGCATGTTCGCGGAAATGAGCCTCGCGGCGCATGCCCAGGCGCTCCATCACTTTCCAGGAGCCCGTGTTGCGGGCGTCGCAGCAGGCAAAAATGCGGTGAAGGTGCAGGTCCTCAAAACCCATCCTCAAGAGCGCGCCGGCAGCCTCCGTCGCAAAACCCCTGCCCTTGCAGGCCGGGTGGAGCGAGAAGCCGATGGTGCCCTGAAGCGCCTCGACGCTGGTAACGCGCAGCGATGCATCGCCAATCAGCCCAGGCTCCTCCCTCCGTTCGATAGCAAAGGCGAGCGTCCCCTCCCCTTCGAGGTGGTTCATTTCCACCCAGTCGGCAAGCTTCGTCCGGATTTCGTCCAGGCTGCGCGGCTCCCAGAAGTGGTAGCGGGCGGTTTCCGGCAGAGACTGATAGGCGTGAAGGGCTTGCGCATCGCCAGCCTCCAGAGGCCGCAGCACCAGGCGATCCGTTACCACCGGAGCCGTAATTTCAAACTTCATTCCGACCCTCCGGTATCAGCCGCTCGGCGGCGGGGTCCAGTCGAGGCGCTTCTTGATACGCATCATCAACTGGTCACGTACAGCGCGGTATTCGTCGAGGATCCGTTCGCGGCTGCCTGTGGCAAGCGTCGGGTCGAGGGTCGGCCAGTATTCGACTTCCACCGATTCCGTCCGTGTCATGTCGAGCGCCTTGTGGTGGGCCTCCGGCGCCAGCGTCACGACAAGATCGAATCCGGACTCGTCCAGATCCTCAAACGTCTTGGGTGTGTGCCGACTCATGTCGATACCGATTTCAGCCATCACGGCGTCCACGAAGGGGTCGACCTTGCCGGATCGCACACCGGCGGAGCGGACATAGACCTGACCCGGGAAAAGTTTGGCCGTCAACGCTTCGGCCATGGGCGAGCGCACGGAATTCATTCCGCAGGCAAACAGGACCGCAGTCGGACGCAGACCCGGCCCGGACATACCCTTCAGCCCTTCCAGTGCAAGGCGTAGACAAGGGTAAACAGCCGGCGCGCCGTCTGCATGTCGACTATGATCTTCCCTTCCAGTCGCTCCCTCAAAATAGCTGAGCCTTCGTTGTGGACACCCCGCCGGCCCATGTCGATCGCCTCGATCTGGCTTGGTGTCGCGTAGCGGATCGCCTCGTAATAGCTGTTGCAGATCAGGTCGTAGTCCTTGACGATCTTGCGCAGCGGAGACAGCGACAGAACGTGGGTGACGACTTCCTTGTCATCATCGGTCCTGATCCGGAAAACCAGCTTCTTTTCGATCACCGACAGGTTGAGCACGTAATTTGCCACCGGATATCCGACTGGCTGGAACGTGTTTTCCTCAATCAGGTCGTAAATCGCGATGGCGCGGTCGTGTTCCACTTCCGGCGTCGAGCGGGCGATGGAGGCTTCGTCCAAAACCACGTCGACCAGCTTGCCACCGGTTTTCTGCGGTTCGGGATCCGGTTGCGGGTCGCTCATCTGATCGAAGCCTCTTGTTCAAGTCGGGAGCTAAAAGTTCAGCCTGATGGAAACAGAGCGCGCATGCGCCGACAACCCCTCTGATTCACCAAGAGCGATTGCTGCCGGTCCAAGCTGACGCAGGTTATCCGCATTGCATTTCAGGATCGAGGTGCGTTTGACAAATTCCAGCACGCCCAATCCGGAAGAAAACCGGGCGGACCGCGCCGTCGGCAACACGTGATTGGACCCGCCGACATAATCGCCGATGGCCTCCGGCGTATAATGCCCGAGGAATACGGCCCCGGCATTGCGCACCTTCTTCAGCAGCGCTTCGGGATCGGCGACGGCCAATTCAAGGTGCTCCGGAGCAATCCGGTTGGCAAGCGGCATTGCCGCTTCCAGATCATCCACCAGAATGATAGCGCCGTAATCCTGCCAGCTGGCACGAGCGACATCCTCGCGCGGCAGGGTTTTCAGCTGGGCCTCGACCGCAGCTTCCACTTCGCCAGCAAGGTCTTCGCTGTCGGTGATCAGAATGGACTGGGCAGCTGCGTCATGCTCGGCCTGTGCCAGCAGGTCGGCGGCAAGCCAATCGGCATTGTTGCCGCTGTCGGCCAGAATCAGCACTTCTGAGGGACCGGCGATCATGTCGATGCCGACCGTACCGAAGACACGGCGCTTCGCGGCTGCCACAAAAGCATTGCCCGGGCCGACGATCTTGGCGACGGGGGCGATTGTCTGCGTTCCATACGCAAGGGCAGCAACGGCCTGTGCCCCACCGATACGATAAATTTCGGTGACACCGGCAATTCTGGCGGCAGCCAGCACCAGCGGATTCAAGACCCCGTCCGGGCTCGGCACCACCATGACAATGCGTTCCACACCCGCAACCTTGGCCGGCACCGCATTCATCAAAACGGAACTCGGATAGCTGGCAGTGCCGCCGGGCACATAAATGCCAACGGCTTCAACAGCGGTCCAGAGCGATCCAAGTTCCACGCCGATGGCATCCGTGTAGCGGTCGTCCTTCGGCATCTGGCGGGCATGGTGGGCATGAATGCGATCATGCGCGAGCTGCAGGGCGTCCAGCGTCTCCTGCGGCACTTCCTCAAGCGCGGCATCAATTTCAGCGGTAGAGACACTCAGTTCGGCCATGTTCTCCGCCTGCAGCCTGTCGAACCTTGCCGTATAGTCGAGGACTGCCTTGTCGCCTTCCGTGCGCACCCGCTCCAGGATATCGCGAACGATCTGGTCTACATCCTCGGAAACTTCCCGTTTTCCGGAAAGAAGTGCCTTGAACTGGTCTTCGAAACGGGCGTCGTTGATGTTAAGGCGTAGAACCACGCAATTCTCCATCGTCTGCGGTGCCGGGCACCGTCTGTCATTCCGTGCGGGGCGTCAGCTGAGGTCGTGCTGCGGCAGGTTCGGCGTGGACCATGCAGCTCCAAGGTCCGACACCTGAGCCTCGATACACTCAACCTCAAGCATAAGACTGCCACCGCCTGCAAAGGCGAGCTGAATCGTGCCGGCGGGTTCCTCGCCCGGTTCGAAGGTTACCGCGAGCAGCTCCAGAACGGCGCCTTTGGCTTTCTGGTTGATATTCTGCGCCTTCATGGCCTTTACCCGAGCAAAGGCCAGCGCCGTGCGCCGGCGCTCGTGTTCCTTCGATCGCTTGTCGGCTTCCTTGTCCCACACGAAGCGGTTCATCACGAACACGGCCTTCTGCTCCTTCGGCAGATAACGGATATCCGCGACGGTAATCACGGCGTCCTGCAGATGGGCGGAAAGAACCTGAAGGTCTTCCTGGTCAAGGGCGGCAAGTTTCAGCTGATCCATTTGCTCTTGTTCTGATCCGGTCATGCGTTGTCTGGCAGGACGCATATAAGCGATTTTCTGCCCAGTCCCAAGGCTGTTGCCTAATGGGGAATGATGGTTTTGGCAATGTCCAATGCCGCGAAACCTGCGTTACGGCACCATGGGAAGGTCAAGGGCCCTCATCCACCCGCTGGCGCAAATCTGCCTTGATCGCGTCCAGCGTTGCAATTCGCTTGAAGATCCGCCGGCCAAACCAGAGCCCAAAGACGAGCAGGAAGAAGCCGAGCGACGGCCCATAGGGCGCCGGGACGAAGACAACCGCGAACATGGCCGCAAAGGCAAAGCCCAGCTGGATCAGGAAACGGATTGTCTGTGCAGTCATGCAGTCGCTCCAACCTCTTCCCGCAGGCCAATCCAGCGCCACTCAATGACAACCTGCCACCACCCTGCCGTCTTGCAATCAGGGTACGCATTCAGGAAAGTGACACCCTAACATCACACGAGCGCATGGGCACAGAATGTTGAAAAGATTGATCTGCCTCAGCCTGCTGGCAGTTGGCCTGCTTCTTTTTCAGACGCCGTCACACGTTCAGGCTCAGGATTTCACCGAGAAAGTGCTTGGTGAAACAATCTACGTGCCGGCCTACTCGCGGATCTTTTCTCATCCAAACCGGTCCGACCTTCTGGCGGCGACGCTTGCCGTCCACAATGTCGACCCTGAAGCCACGATCACTCTGCAACAGGTCGATTATCACAACGAAGACGGTACCTTGCTGCGCAAGCTGCTTGAGACGCCCGTGGACCTTGCCCCCCTCCAGTCGAAAACCGTGCTGATTCCAATCAACGATACGACTGGTGGTGTGGGGGCAAATTTCCTGCTCGTATGGTCGTCCGACACCCCTGCCCTCAGCCCCATTGCCGAGGCCATCATGACCAGCGGCAGCGGTGGTCCAGGCCCCTCTTTCACGTCTCGGGGAAGAGTGATCAAACGACATACGGCGGAGTAGCTTTCAGGAAACCAAGGCATCCATGGGACGGCTTGTTTCCCGCCGTCTCGCCGTGCCTGTCATGGACGGACTTGATCTGACGACGACGGCCGTGTCCGCGCAGACAGATGAAGAGGCAATTGGATGCAAGGCCCCGGGCCCATCAACAATGTTCCTCCGGACAGAAATGAACCTGCCCGGGCCTCCACAAAGGATATCAAAGCCCTCAATCAGGCCGAGATGCGCTCGATCTTCGCGCCGCAGCGGGTCAGCTTGTCTTCCAGGCGCTCAAACCCGCGGTCGAGGTGATAAACACGGCTAACCGTCGTTTCGCCTTCCGCAGCCAGACCGGCAATGACGAGCGACACAGACGCCCGCAGATCCGTTGCCATGACCGGCGCACCACGAAGCGCAGAGACACCGTCGATGGTTGCCGTGCGGCCATCCACATGGATCTGTGCGCCGAGGCGGGCCAGTTCCTGAACATGCATGAAGCGGTTTTCAAAAATGGTTTCGGTAATCCGGCTTGTGCCGCCTGCCTTCGTCATCAGCGCCATGAACTGGGCCTGAAGGTCGGTCGGGAAACCCGGGAACGGTTCGGTGGTGATATCCACCGGCTGGATGCCATTGCCGTTCCTATAAACCTTGAGGCCGTCGGCGGTCTGCGTGATGTCCGCACCGGTCTGACGAAGCGTCTCAAGCGCCGCTTCCAGAAGGTCCGAGCGAGCGCCTTGCAGAAGGACGTCGCCGCCGGTCATGGCAACCGCCATGGCGTAGGTGCCGGTTTCGATCCGGTCCGGAACAACGGCATGATGCGCGCCATGAAGGCGCGGCACACCCTGTATGCGGATGGTAGACGTGCCTTCGCCCTCGATCTTCGCTCCCATGGCCTTCAGGCACTTGGCAAGATCGACCACTTCCGGCTCCCGCGCGGCATTGACGATCTCCGTCTCGCCGCTGGCCAGTGTGGCCGCCATCATGACGGTGTGGGTTGCGCCGACGGAAACCTTCGGAAACTCGACGCGCGCGCCTTTCAACCCGCCCGGGGCCTTGACGATAACGTAGCCGCCGTCAATCTCGATCTCGGCGCCGAGCGCTGCGAGCCCATCGATGAAGAAATCCACCGGCCGTGTGCCGATCGCACAGCCACCGGGCAGCGACACGCGCGCTTCGTGGCAACGGGCAACCAGCGGACCGATAACCCAGAAGCTGGCACGCATCTTGGAGACAAGCTCATAGGGGGCGGTGGTGTCGACAATTTCACGAGCGGTCAGATTCAGCGTCTGCCCGGCCAGATCATCCTGGCCGCTGCGCTTGCCGTTGACCGAATAGTCAACACCATGATTGGACAGGATCTGCGTCAGCTGGGCAACGTCGCGCAGGCGCGGCACATTGGACAGCGTCAGGGTCTCATCCGTCAGGAGCGACGCGATCATCAGCGGCAGCGCCGCGTTTTTGGCACCGGAGATCGGAATGACGCCATTCAGTTCCGAACCGCCAACGACCTTGATACTGTCCATGTTTTTCCCCGAACGGAGCCACGCGCTTCGCGCAGCCATCCCTTTGCATACGTCAAGAAACTCACATCAAGCGTGCGGTCTACACGCAACTTATGGCCCATGCAAGGCAGGCAACCGGCGGCGAGCGGGCAATTTCGAGATTAGGGTGCGGCCCGATAAATGAAGACGGAGTGGGCTGAGAAATGGAAAAGCCGAGTCCGGAACGGTGTGCGAAGCCGGCTTCCTGCCCGGTCAGGCACGATGACGACACGCAATGACGCCATTTTCGTGTCTTGAGACATCTCCGGATTGGTTCTCCTCAGCGCGCTTCCCATGCTTTGAAATGCGCCGCATTTCTCGCGCTTCCAGGCCCCGAAGTAGACCAATACGCGCAAACCACTTCAACTTCATTTACGGGGCCTCAGCCCAGTCAGGACGTCGGAATGCCTGGGTGGCCTGCCTCAGTCGGCATTCCTGCTCTTGGCAGCAGACTTTCGACGCCGCAGATTGGCGCGCAAGGCTTCCGCCAGCCGGTCTTCGCGGGACTTGGCAGCCACTTTCTCAGCGGTTTTTTCACCGTGTTGTTTACCGGTTTTGTCGCCGTCACTTCCAACGGACTGGTGCTGCTGGTCTTTGTCAGCCATGGCGCGCCTGTGTGATGATGTCGTCATCCACCTGTCTAGCAACCTGCCCGCAGTTTGCCTAGGCATCCTGCGCACTCTCAAGAACACGCGGGATGCATTCACTTATCAACTGGTAAGGTCCCTCCCCCTTCAAGGGCATCCGGGTCTGGGCGCTGTTCCGGTTTCAAATGAGCTCCCGCCGCGCAGCCGCACGAAAGCCCACAAATGTATGACTGTGTGGGACGGCACACCTTGCTGTGCCCGGCACCGGCGTCCCGGCCAAGCACCCCCACTTCTCCAGGCGCCGCCTCGCTCCGGAACCGGCCACCTCACCAAGCCTGAGTGCATCAGTTCGCTTCTCACCAGAGCTCTTGAGATTGCTTAATATCCACAGACGAAACCGGCGCAAAAGCCGAGGCTTTCCGCTGCGATCCTGTCAATCGCCCATGCTTTGTCCGAATGGGGCACAAGTTGGTGGAAAAAATCCCAAAACACTGCTTGCGTCCTAGATGCTCTTATGGCAAAAGCCCCCTCATTCCGGTCGGCATTGCTGATCGGCACCAGCACTTGCGTCTCGCAACTCAAGCTTTTCAAGCAAAAAGTTCGACGCCGCGCCTGTCCTCAAGGACAAGCCAGATGCTGCCGTAGCTCAGGGGTAGAGCACTCCCTTGGTAAGGGAGAGGTCGAGAGTTCAAATCTCTCCGGCAGCACCATCTAAACCTCAATGAAATCAATAACCTGTTGAAACAACAGGGCTTATCTATCCGCCTGTTCCATTGGACTGTTACAGTGGAGCTATGGAAAAGATGGCTGGACGCTACGGAGCGGCCTCAAGACCGGAGGCGGTCTTTTTGGATCCTTATCTCGAGTTGAGCAATTGCCTCTTCAAACGAGATTTCGCGGACAGGATCATACTCCAGGTAATGGCTGTAGTCGAAGTAAAGTGCAGCAAACACGGCTTCAAGAGATACCGGACTGCGACGCCCAACCTTGATGGGGTTGCGCTCGACCGTTAGCCCCCAACCGCCATAAAATGGAACACCAAAGGTGTGAACCTCGCAATCTGCGAGTATGGCTTCGAAGCCCAGTTGGCTGGATACGCAATAGACCTTGGAGCACGCCTCCAGAAGTGGCCAGGGGTTGATTGCCTCTGGGGTCAATCGCAACCGGCCCTCTTTAAGGGCCAGAGCGCAAACTTCATTCTCTATGGCGAGTGATTGCAACACCTCTTGAGTGAAATGCCCCGCCTTACGCCCGATCATTGTTTCCGGATGAACTTTGATCAAGATCTCGGCTTCAGGATTCTCCGCAACTGCGGTTTGTAACGTCTGACGGAAGGTTTCATCTTTTGCGAATGCGCCCGGTATTGACGCGTCGCCGACGGTTTGATCAATGACAAGCACCCGATCCTGACGGTCGGCAGATTTCAAATGAAGCTTCGAAATATCCGAGAAATCGAAACTGTTGTATTTCGAGAGCCGCTTGGACCGGATCATGTCGATTGCGTCATGGATCTCTTGCCTCCGTATAGGCTTCTCAAAGCGCCGGCGAACAAAACATTCCAGATCACTGGGCTGGCGGGCATCGTAATAGATGCCGGTACGATCAAAGACCAAGGAGAGCGGCTTTTCCTGGTTGCCGGGTCTAACGGATCTCAAAAACCCATCTTCGAAAGCCACATAAGGAAGATGATGTTTAGCCGCCATGTCTCGAGCGCGCTGCGCTGTCGGCTTGTGGCCCCACCCAGCGACGACGTCTAACCCTTGACCTAAAAAATGTACACGACATGGCTTGTGACGGGCAATAAGTTCTATTGCACTCCTCAACATCCATATCCCGGGGGTAGTTAATACAATTTTTGTCACAAAGTGTGTTCCAAAATGGCTACAATATATTACTAAATAAATTTCCTTTTGGCAGCAAGTCCAAATAAAAATAAACTAGAAATAATTTACTTATCTCAGTTATTCACCATCTATTCGACAAACACAGAGAAGTATTCAATAATTATTTTCGATAAATAAAACTTCGAAACTATATTATTTTCGCAAATAAAACATTTTTTCTTTTTCTTACTTCGTATCCCATCTTAGTTAGCTTCGATTTAAACTCAGCGTACGGACTTATTCCGTCACGCTCGGGACTGATGTCAATCGCAAGTTTTTTGGGTTTTAGGCTTCGAAGACCTTCAAAGATTTCAATCTCTACTCCTTCTGCTTCGAGTTTCAAAAAATCTATTTTATTTTCTCGGCGCTCAGAGAAATAGTCAAAAAGACTAATAACTTGTATTGATCTTTTTTCTAAGATCTCACCTTTATCGGGAGTGAGAAAAGAATGATCAACGCTCGAACTTGAAACAAAAAAATCCAACTCCCTGCTGACTGAATAAAGCCCCTTATTATTGAGTATAACATTATCAAAACCAGCCAAGTTCAAAGAACAAAGTCCAAAATTTTGTCGCTCAGGTTCAAAAACGTGAACAACTCCAGCTACTTTTGCAGCAGACAATGTGAAACCGCCCACAAAGGAGCCGCAATCAATAACCAAATCTCCCTTCTCTACCATAACAAACCCTGGCAAACTATACTTAGCGCACAGCCAATTTTCGTAACCACAAAGAATATGTTCATATACCCGACGCGGAATAGGATCTGGAAATCGAAGTGCGTTACCAAACTGTATAGCTTCGATAAAGTTGCTGTGGTTTGTAAAATTTGTAGTCACTAACGACTTAACTAACTTACTGGCCAGAGAAGCATATTCCAACGCTAAGTCGGTGGGCTGCTGCTGGCAAGTTTCACTCAATAAAGACAAAAATCTCATTACTTCAGGTGGCTGAGTCGGAAAATAGTATTGCTGGCCTGGTTTATCAGGCCTAAAAGCTTTTATGATCTTTTTAAACAATTATCTTCACCAGTTCTTACGATTGTTGCGTCCACACTCGATAGCGTGCCCCCAAAATAGCAACTTAAAATCAATGAAGTTACCATCTTGTAGTCTCGCGAGTGTGTAGATCGCGAAATCTCCTAAATACAGTGTCACTTTCGTTCAACCTTAAAAAAAGTTCTTTCAAAATTAGTGACGAGATCGAAGAATGCGACATCGCATTTACGCGATGGGTCATTTTTTTCACCAGATCGCCGCGACCAATCGCAAAAGCACTTATCCCATCGAAAAGGTTTACGCGGCCCGTTGCTTCACTAGGTAAATGTTCTACACGGCTGGGACTAGCGGAGAAAACTCGTTCTGTTTCATAAAGCTTCACCGTGTTCACCAGCAAAACACATGAAAGCGCCGTAGCTACATCCGCTTGATCAGTAGAATGATCAATGATTGTATCACAGGCTGAAACAAGCCAACGGCTGTCCAAGTTGGCTCTTAAGAATTCCCCTTCCTCATCCCACATCTTGAAAAAATTCTTTAAACAAAAATCCAAATTAATATTTCTTCTTATAAATACTATCGTTGCCGCGTGGAAATATTCAAGGTAACTCTTCCCTGAAAATTCTTTAGCAAGAACAGTAAGATGCTCCTCCAAATCAAATTTAGTACCAAATGTATAACTTGGCTCTCCTAATTCAACAATTCTATATTTGAGGATTTGTGTATGTATTTCTGCGTTTGGATCTGCAATTGAAAACTGGGCATCGGACATTAGGCTTTTCTCAGATTGGACAAAGTCACAGTCAACAAACATCTACAGGTGGCTCTGTAGGATATCCAAACTCCTCAAAATCTTTACTATAAAACTCCAAAACGCGCAATATGTCGACGCGATCCCAGGTAACCCGTATTTCGTTATTTGGCGCCTGAAGAAGATGTGGTGTTGCCTCTGGTTGCGGCGCGCCAATTTTAGTTGCAACCGTCGAAAGAATATTTTCCAGCCCTTCTTCAAGTTTAAAGATTTGTAGACCAGAGCCGCAAAAATGCCATTGGGGCCTGATGTGGTTATCGAGATGATAAACATTTGACTGAGTTTGGGCGATACTGTTCTCTAGCCATCGGGAAAAGTTTGCGAAGGTTTTGAAAAAATTACGGCCGCTCATTGCGGCACGCATCCGGTACTCACTTTCAATGCGAGTGAACGGATTGCGGACTGTCATGAAGCTATATTCGAAAAAATCCTCACCAAACAGCACTCTGAACTGATCTCGCTGAAGATGTTGAGGAGTGCAGCGCATTGCAGACACTCCACCAGGAACGTGAAACTTCAACGGTGACAATGTCTTAAGCCAATTTTCTACGGAAGTCCCACCTGTTTTTGGTACGTGGATATATAGTATGTTTCTTCCATTGTATTCTATGAACGGCATTGATCTCTTTTATCCCATTTCTACGCCTGAGGCGAACCTCAAAATGTGTAAGTCTTCAGTGCAACTAAATTCCTACAAAAACTTTGTCAAAGTATGAGTATACAAACCAACAGCTTTTCGTGGTGGCCTAGGGAAGCCATGGCCGGCACTGCCTAGAAACTAGGCATAACGCATCTACTTCTGCTCTACTCGAGTTTAGCGACCCGATCGGCTTAAAGACGTTGAAATTTTCTGGTCAGTTGACTAAGGCTACGCCTATGATCGCTCATACGCAGAACGGAGTGCCGAATGAACGTTTTGTTCATCAATGGAAGATTTCCCCAGTATTCTCAAACTTTCGTACATGATCAAGTAAAATCTCTCAAAGAAAACTCTGATGTAAAAATCGAGGTTTTCGCCAGATCACTTGACACTTTTCGTTTTGAAAATTCTGAGGAGGAGTGCGACTCTGGCATACTATATGCGAAACCAGAAAACAAAAGACTGTTTTTTCGCGCATTTAGGGGCGCAGTCCGGGCGCCCTTGTTCACAGCGAAGCTTTTAAAGTTGAGGTTTGAAGGAAAAATTTGGCATCAAACCCTGATGCTCTGCTTACAGATGAGAAGAACACCAGACGTCATTGTGACCCATTTTGGACACAACTATCGCATCGGGCAGCAGTTGAAGCGTTTTGTCTTTAAATCAGCGAAGAATGTTATCGTGTTTCATGGTCACGACATGTCTTCCTTCATTAACTCGCATGGTTGGGGCCCATACAGAGAAGCGGCGGGTGATATTGACCTCGCATTGTGCGTCAATAAACAGTGGGAAAGGCTTCTTAAGCGGAATACAGCGATTGAAAGTGTGCGGACTTTGTATTTAGGCACACACATACCTGATAGCTATCCCGGTGTTTGTCTCCCCGAAGATAATACAACTCCCGAATTAAACGTGCTTTTTGTCGGTAGATTTGTGGAAAAAAAGGGTTTTATCACTTTATTCCGGGCAATCAGAAGGCTTAAGGAGACATCAAACTTACGAATACGTGTTCATTGTGTTGGTGATGGCCCGCAGCTACAATTCTTCAAAGAAAGGGCAATTGCAGATGGTGTTAAAGACGCATTTGTATTTTACGGAGCGAAGCAAAAAAGTTTTGTTCGCGATCTGATGAAGCGCTGTAACCTATTCATATTGCCGAGCCATACAGCTTCAAACGGCGACAGCGAGGGGCTACCAGTCGTTCTTATGGAGGCAATGGCAGCTGGTCTCCCAGCAATTTCAACCTATCACAGCGGCATTCCTGAATTGATCGAAGATAACAAATCAGGTTTCTTGATCCAAGAAAAGGATGATGAAGCGCTTGCAAAGACTTTAATGTCTTGTTCTACCGACACAAAGATTCTTAAGTCGATCTCCGTCGCGGCTTTTGATCATGTGCGAAAACATCACAATGAAGTCGAGCAGGCAAAAAGATTCTCTGAGATTGTTAGGGGCATGCAGTGACTGAAAGTATAACCGTTATTATTCCAAATTACAACAGAACAGACCTTTTGGGAAAATGCTTATCTTCCATATTGGCACAAACTAGACAGGTCGAAGAAATTATCATTATAGATGACCATTCCGAAAAGGAAAAATTTGAAGAAATACAACTTATCGTTGAGAGTTTTTCAAGGAATATTGACATCAAATTATTACGAAATGAAACTAATAAAGGAGCAAACTTTTCTCGTAACAGAGGTATTTTTGCCGCCAAGTCACACTTTGTGGCGTTTATCGACAGTGACGATTTTTGGATGCCGCAGAAAATAGAATTGCAAATGAATGCAATCGAAAAACACATGCACATAGATTCCAGGCCGGTTTTTTCCGCAACAGGGCGTTATCGGGTCAACGCGGAAGGGCAAATCATTTGCCGTCAATTTGGCGGGAAAAGAATTTCTTCGGCAAAAATTAGACAATCTAACTTTATTGGCACTTTAAGCTCAGTCATCGTAGAAACTTGGATTGCTCGGTTTCTAGGGGGCTTCAACGAGCGCTTGCCTGCTTGCCAGGATTGGGATTTTTTTATTCGCCTTACTGATTATGCAACGTATGTCGGTGTCCCAGAACCTCTTTGCATATATTTTGACCATGATGGTGCAAGAATTACGCTGAACAACAAGAAGAGGCTAAGCGCTCATATTGAAATTTACAAAATGCATCTTCGTAAATTCGGAGAAAAAACTACTTTAAGTCACGAGTTTTTCAGAAATATAGCCGAAGATTATCAATGTCAAGGCGATCACGAGCGAGCTATTCGATACTTTGCAAAATCAATTTTGACAAAAGCATTTCCAAACTGTCGGCTGCCAAAAAGATATAAAAATATTTTAGAAAACTTAATGACGCACGTAATTAAAATGCGTGGCATGCCAGATATAAGGCGAGCGCGCTATGCAAGATACAGAAATATTATGGAAACGATGTTAAAAAATAAGAATTTTGAAGAAAAAATTCAAAAAGATCAACAACACATCTACACCTTACTGAAGTAAACAGGAAAGATTCAGATGAATTACCTTGATAAACTAGATCCAATCAAGCTGTCTTTAATAGATGAAGTTTTAGATAGCAAAAGGAATATTGCCTCAGTCGCAGACTTAGGGGCGTGTTGGGGAGTTGATGGCGGATACTGTCGATATGCGTTAGAAAAAGAAAAAATTAAGAAAGGGGTTGTTGTAGATCAAGTTATTACTCCAGATGCTAAAAAATGGATCTCCGAGAATAAGAACGCAAATAGCGTAGCAGGTTTTTTCGGAGAAGTTCCGACCATAAAAAAGGTCGGGGACATTGACCTTATTATTTTCTTTGATGTCCTACTCCATCAGGTCAAGCCTGATTGGAATGAAGTCTTGATGCGTTGGGCAAACCAAACCAAGTATGTGTTGATCCACAACCCAATGTGGACGGTTGGCCGAGACACTATCAGGTTTATTGATCATGGCCCAAATTGGTTTAAGGCAAATGTTGTTTTTCAGAATGAAGAACGACTGGATCGTTGGTTCGAAAATTTGGACGAATTCAACAAGGAACAAAACTGTTTAGAACGTGATGTCCACAATTATTGGCAGTTCGGAATTTCAGTCGCGGACATGGTCGCTACAATGGACGATTACGGTTTTGATTGTGAATTTTCTAAGTTCCTGAAGGTTCGTCCAAAGAAACCATGGATCAAGAACTACGCTTTCTTGTTTAAAAAACGGGACTAAATCAGCCCAGATTGAAAATTCACTCATCTGAAGCTTCGTTAGAAACGAAACTACTATCACCAACCTAGCTTAAAGTGATCCGGATTTTGTTTATCCGGATCATAGAAGGATCGCTACATTGATTTGTCAGTCGGGTTTACGATTCAATTTGTTGAAAAAAATCTTTTTTGTTATTAACTTTTAAAGTTATTCGTTAAGTTTATGATGTTTTATGTTCTATCGCGCACATTATAGTACATCATAACCGCTACAGACCACATACCGGCCAACAATAGGAATGCGGCAAGTGAATATAGCAAACGGTGTGGATACTGCGCATCTTCAGACAGAGTTGGCTGGATGAATGTCGCTAGATAAAGATGTTTGCTGTCAGCTTCCTGACGCGCCGTTTCCAGACTGGCTAGCGACGTAACGTAGAGTTGCTGTGCAAATTCTTCTTCGAGAGCGAGTTCCGAATAATCTGCAAGACGGAACGAAAGAGCGGTCCTTTTCGTACCAGAAGAGCCAGACGGCGATACGCCGGAGCCAAGGCGTTCCCGAGCACTTGAAATCTGACCTTCCAGAGCCTCGATTTGCTGGTTCAGTAGTCGGATGCGCGGCGAGTCCTCATCCAGGTAACTCATCAGGGTCTTTTTTTCCGCTTCCCGGCTTGCCCTCTTTTGGTCAAGCCCGGCAATCATTTCCGCAGCAAGCTTGGCATTTTCCTCTGGGCTGACTTCTTGAGTTTCATTCCTGTAGGCAAGCATTTGCTTGCGGATTGCTTTCAAACGCGCCTCGGCGCGCGCAACACTTTCTTCCGCGAAACGCACCGTCTCTCGCCGGTTTGCTTCTGATAGTTGATTGACCAGCATTTCGCTGCGCTTAAGGATTGCCTTGGCGATCTCGACCGAATCCTCCGGCCGGAAGCTGCGCACCTCAACCTGAATGACCCCAGAGGTCGAATCAAAACTGACGTCGACCATGTCGTTCCAGTAGCTCAAGCGGTCTTCGACCGGCAGATCGCTGCCCATGCTGAACAGAAAATCCGAAGATTCACGATTGAAGATAGTTTGCAAATCCAGATCGTCCGGAAGGTCCTCCAGTACCGATTGGCTTTGGAGATAGTCCGTGACGATATAACTATTGGAGGTAACAGACTCTCCTCCGGCGTTTCCCATGACCATGCCAAGCACTTCCGTCGCCGCAACAGGCTGGGAACTGCGGACGGCAAATGCCGTCGTGCTGTGATACTGATCGCTTGCCCAGAAAAACATATAGGCGGAAAACGCTGCAGCCGGCATCGCAACAAAGAGCATGAAGCCCAACAGGATCATCCTGTGCCGCATTTTGGTAGCGGATTTCGCGGTCGTTCCCGGCAATGCCAGATCGAGCAGTTTCTGCGGATCGAGGCCAGACTTTTTCAGCCTCGTAATGAGTTTGCCGTCCTTCGAATTTGTCTTGGCGACGGCAGCTCTCTTTTTCGACGGAAGATTGAACACCGTTCCCTGACTGATCTCGTCGGTTTTTTCTCCAGGGACTTTTTCGACAGCTGACATGTTCAATCAAACCTTCAAGTAATCAGAGACCGGCCTATCGGCGTGCCATGTTGTCATTGTGCATGTTAATTGCATCGTCAATATTGTTAAAATAAGTTAAGTTTCCATCTTCTAACACAATCCCAGTCGTACAATATTCTTTTAGTGCCCCATTCGAGTGTGACACCATAATGATGTCGGAGTTCCGGAGCTTTTCTTCAAAAACCAATTTGCACTTTTTCTTGAAGTTCGAGTCGCCAACTGCGGTGATTTCGTCGACCAGATAATAGTCAAAATCAATCCCCATGCTGACGCCAAAGGCTAGCCGTGCCTTCATCCCGGAGGAGTAGCTTTTCACAGGCATGTAGTAGGATTTTCCAAGTTCTGCAAAATCCTGCACATAATCGACCAGTTTTTCCGTGTCATGGCCATAAATGCGGGCAACGAAGCGTACATTCTGCTCTCCGGTTAGCGAACCATTAAAACTGCCCTGAAAACCAAGTGGAAATGACACATTGGCGAGACGGATAATCCTACCCGACGTCGGCTTGATCGTGCCAGCAATAAGCCTCAAGAGCGTGGATTTACCCGCGCCGTTACGCCCCAGCAAACCAATGCTGTTGCCCCTGGGCACCGTAAACGACACATCCCTTGCGATGTAACGCATCTCTCCCTTGAGCTTGAAGCGTTTGGTCAAGCGATCCAATCTGATCATTTCGGCTCCCGTAGTTGCGCATCATAAAGCCAAACCAGAAAGAAGCCGAAAACAATCGAAAAGGCAGTTAATCCGACTATATAGGGCATATCGACATAAGACGCCCGATAAGTGGGATAGAACCCGGTTCGGAAGAGGCCGACAATGTGCACAAGTGGATTCCACATGAGCCATTCTCTGAACGGGTGGGGAACGGTGTCCGGTAGAAAGAAAACACCGGAAACGATGAATGCCGGTCGATTGATAATGCCCCAGATTTGTTGATAGGTACTGCTCAGGTGGAACCAGACAATATTAGAGGCTCCAACACCTGCACCTAACAAAATCGCAATCAAGGAAGCCAAGAAAATGGGCGCTAAATCTATACGTTCAAAGGGTACTACGAGATAGAGAACTCCAAAAAGAAGAGCATTCACGACGAATAGCGTTGCCACCTGCAAGAATATCCTGCCTAAAATTGTATCGTATGGCCGCACGACAGGGTAATTCAAAAGAGCTCTATTTGCCTCCACTGCAGACCCTACTTGCTCTGATGTCGAACGATACATGTAGAATGCGATGTATCCTGTCGTAAAAAACAGAGTAAAACTTCTTCCCAGTGGCGGGATATGTGCGACTGCCGAAAACACTGTTGTCAGGATGGCAATCGTCAACACCGGATCCAGCACCGCCCACATGTAGCCGCCAAACTTGTTGCCATAGCGGGTGGTCATTTCGCGGACGATCAGGGCGAAAGTGATCGCGAATTGGCGCTTTAGGCTCTGGCGCAAAGGTTCTGAGTGCATGTTGCCAATCTGCAGTTACTGATCTCTGCTGACGCCCGGTCCGGACGTCAACCGGCTGTCTTGATTAGACCTTTAGTCAGTCCATGTCCATTTGGCGACAGATTTTAACATAACGGATTTCCGCACAACAACATAGTGCCAGAATGTCACGATGAAGGAACCATTTTGAATGACGTGAATAGCGGGCGGTGAATCGGTTTGACGCTTTCACCAAAAGTAACCAGGTTGGCAGTGACCGGATTTTGTATGCACACCGTCATCTTTTCGCACCCACAAACCTTCCACCCTTTGGCTCTCCGATTATCAAAGCTGGCGCCTCGGGACCTGCGAATAGGCGCGCCATTAGTTTCTTGTTGTTGTCCTGACCAATCTGTTTTTCAAGAGAAACCATTCACTTGATGATTGAAGCGCTGAACTTCACCCGAACGAAAGCATGCTAATCGTCCCGTTTTGACTTGCATTTCGTGCTGTTCCCGCATATCCCGCACGACCATTCCATTCTCAGAGAGTTCCGCGCGGCCAGATTGCTTGAAGCACCATTCTTTCAAGTACAGCTGGAGGAAGGTCAGTCAGGCTACGAACTGGTTGTGCCGCCCGCCCATCGTTTTCAAAAGGAATTCCCCCATGTCCCGAACCATCGGCCTCGACTTCGGCACCTCCAACACGGTCGCGGTTTCGGCGCAGGGGGTGGGGGCGACGGCGCCGATCAGTTTTGTTGATGGCAATGACAGTTTCACCTCGCTTCCAACCGTTCTCAGTTTTCTCGACCGGGGGCCTGCCAGGGCGTTGAATGCGGAGGTTGGGCCCTGGGCGATCCGGCAGTTTCTGGAGAGTTTTGGGGATGTGCGGTTTATCCAGTCGCTGAAGACGTTTGCGGCGAGCCGGGTTTTCAAGGGTACGGGCGTGTTCGGCGTCCGGTTTGAGTTTGAAGATCTGATGGCGACGTTTCTGCAGCGGGCGTTTGAGCGGGCGGGCGCAGCGTTTGATCCGGCGGCGACGCGGCTTGTGGTCGGTCGGCCGGTGGAGTTTGCGGGCCATAATCCGGATGAAGGGCTGGCGATGGAGCGGTACCGGAAGGCGTTTCAGAAGGTCGGGTTTGAGGACATCCTTTTCGTGATGGAGCCGGTGGGCGCCGCTTTTTCCTATGCGCAGTCGCTGGAACAGGACACGACCATTCTGGTTGCCGACCTTGGCGGCGGTACGACCGACTATTCGATCATGCGGTTTGAAACCGAAGCCGGGCATCTGAAGGCCACGCCTCTCGGGCGTGGCGGGGTTGGCATTGCCGGCGATACGTTCGACTACCGCATCATCGACAACGTGGTTCTGCCGAAGCTCGGCAAAGGGTCGGCCTACAAGAGCATGGGCAAGATCCTGGAGATCCCGCCCAACCTCTTTTCCAACTTCGCGCGCTGGCACATGCTGTCGATCTTCAAGACCTCCGACGATTTCAAGGAAATGAAGAAGCTGCTGCGCTACTGCCTTGAGCCAGAGAAGATCGAACAATTCATCGACCTGGTGGAAGAGGACCAGGGCTACCCGCTTTACAAATCCGTCTCGGAGACCAAGGCAATGCTGTCATCCGAAGATGAGGCGGAGCTGACGTTTGCACCGCTTGGTTCGGACTTCCGGGCAACCGTGAAGCGCGCGGATTTCGACGGCTGGATCGCGCCGGACCTGAAGAAGATGGATCAGGCCCTGGATGTCACGCTGGAAAAGGCCGGCCTGAGCGAAGCCGATATCGACCGGGTATTCATGACGGGCGGTACGTCTTTCGTGCCTGCAGTGCGCCAACAGTTCGCCGAACGTTTCGGCCAGGACCGAATTTCCGGCGGGAACGAGCTGACGTCTGTTGCCAACGGTCTGGCCCTGATCGGGGCACGCGCGGATGCGGCCGATTGGGCGCTTGCCGCTTGACGTGGGCCGGCTGAGACTCACGAAAGACTGACGGTTCAAACCGCCCTCCCCGCGTTCAGAACCCCGGTGGCACCTGCAGCCAAAGGCTCACGTCGACAGTATCTCCGGCTGCAATCTTTTCTTTCTTGCGGACCGCCGCCTTGACCGGCAGCAAAAACGAACCGGACGCTTTGTCCGGCCAGATGGTGGTGCTCCATTCAGCCTCACCGATCCGCGCCTTTACCTTGATCATGCCCCAGGCGCTACCCTTGCGGCTACCGGTGAAAAACCGGATCTGATCGGCACAGGCAGACGGTAATGTGACGAAAGTCCAGCCACCTGGACCGGCGGACAGCCAAAGTTCGCCGGTAAAGTCCAGCTGGTCGAGCATTGTGTGCAGCCCCTCTTGTGCCAAGCCTTTCCGGCAAAGCATCCGTCTGGCAGGACTGACAGACTTCAGTCAATCAGATTGATATCCGCCATCAGGTCTCCTGCCATCTCCTGAAGCGCGTCGCTTAAGGCTGCAGGGTCCAGCCCGCTTGGCAGACGCAGATCGGCAGAGGCCTTGAACAGGGCCTCGCCCTGCATCGAGCCGGTGACGACTTCGGTCTCCAGATGCTCGATGCTGACGCCCTTTTCTGAAAGGACGCGCGTAATATCGCGCAGGATGCCCGGGTGGTCCTGAGACACCAGATCCAGATGAGCGGACGCCCCTTTCGGCAATTCGGCGCCCGTCTGGTCGGAACGAAGGGTGATGTCGATCCCATCGGCGGAAAGAGCCTGCAGCTGTTCCACCAGTTCGTCGGCACGCAGCCCCTCGATCGCGATTCGCACGATACCTGCAAATTCACCACCCAGACGGGCCATGGAACTTTCGATCCAGTTGCCGCCCGTGCCGGCGATGATCTCCGCCATCCGCTCGACCAGGCCAGGACGGTCCTTGGCAATGACCGTGAAAACAAGATGAGTTTGCATGATGCCCCGCTTGCGCATTGGATCTTGAAGCCCCTACTAGACAGCCTCGACGTGCTGAAAACAAGGCTGCACTCTCTGCGCACCGGCTGAGGCAGTTCGGCGGACAAACGTCAGAATGGCGCCTCGCAAAGTCGGGCTTCGCGATGGAAGGGGCAGAACTCCATCACTTTGTGGAATTCTCATGCACGCTCAACGAGGGTCCTGCGGTACCTCCCGTTTTTGTACCGGTTGGCCGAGGTGGCCGACGGTTGCCGAGGGGATGCATCCAAGTGCCATTTACGACGCCGCGCTTGCCCCCGAAACGAGACCGGCTGCCCCCTCATCCAAAGGGATGACAAAGACAAACCGGTTCGCACCAAGTCCCCCAAGCAAGCTGTGCTTTTGCCGGTTCCGTACCGTGGCTGCCTTGTGCCAAAGGATGTCGCTTTCATGCTTGATCCGCTATGGTCACTCCCCTAAGGTGCCGCCACCTGACGGCGTCCCGTGGAGGGACTGAAAGCCATTCCGGATGAGGTTGACCCAAACAGGGGACCAAGGTCGGAGCTGTCCAAGGCATCAGCAGATCACCCGGCCCGGCCGGCTTTTGCGCGTGTTTGCTTTCATTCTTCCCGACGCCTGTTACCACGCTGCCGATCCGGTATCAGCCACTGGGGAGAGACATGATCAGTCGGACCATCCTTGCAGGCCTTGCGGCCGTGCTGCCAACCTCCGCCTTTGCCCATGGGGGCCATCTCGGTGAACTCGCCGGTCATTCCCACTGGGTCGGGGTCGCAGCCCTTGCAGGTGCCGCGCTCGTCGCCGGCATCATCGCCCTCAAAGACAAGAAGCAGAAAAAAGCCGAAGACGCGCCAGAAGCCCTTTCGGAAGACGACGAGACTGCCGGAGAAGCGGCTCAATGAGCGAAAAACTTGGACTGATGATCTGTGGCCATGGCAGCCGCAACAAGGGCGCCGTAAAGCAATTTGCCCAGTTGGCGGAAGGCCTGACGGCCCGCTTTCCCGACTGGCCGGTGGAATATGGCTATCTGGAATTCGCCAATCCTGTGATTCATGACGGCCTGAACAAGCTGCGTGAGGCCGGCTGCACCCGCGTCCTGGCCGTGCCGGGCATGCTGTTTGCCGCGGGTCACGCCAAGAACGACATTCCCTCGGTTCTGAACACCTATCAGGCCATGCACCCGGAGATGACGATCTCCTATGGCCGCGAACTGGCTGTCGACACGCGCATGGTGAAAGCCGCTGCCGCCCGCGTGCAGGAGGCTATCGACGCCGCCGAAAGCGACGTGCCGTTGCACGAAACGCTGCTGATGGTGGTCGGACGGGGCGCTTCCGATCCGGACGCAAACTCCAACGTATGCAAGATTACCCGCTTGCTGTGGGAAGGCTTCGGTTTCGGCTGGGCGGAAACCTGCTATTCCGGCGTCACTTTCCCGCTGGTCGGCCCCGGCCTCGAACATGCGGCGAAGCTCGGCTACAAGCGCGTTATCGTGTTCCCGTATTTCCTGTTCACCGGTGTTCTGGTGCAGCGGATCTATTCGACCACGGACGAAGTCGCCGCCAAGCATCCGGAGATCGAATTCCTGAAAGCCGGCTATCTGAACGACCACCCGCAGGTGATCGACACAATGGCCGACCGGGTTCAGGAGATCTTGCAGGGCGCCAACCTGATGAACTGCCAGATGTGCAAGTACCGCGAACAGGTGCTCGGCTTCGAGGCGGAAGTAGGACTGGCGCAAGAAAGCCATCACCACCACGTGGAAGGCCTCGGTGCGGAAGCGGAATGCCAGTTGTGCGATGAGATCTGCACCGGCGCCTGCGAAAAGCAGGTTCAGGCGGGTGGCCATCACCACCACGATCATGATCACCATCTTCACGATCATTCTCATGACAATGGTCACGATCACGCGCATCACCATGGCCACTCTCATGATCATTCGCACGAGCATGAGCATTCACACGGGCATGATCATGACCATCATGACCACCACCACCACCCCTACCCGCACGCAGACCATCCGCACGGCCCCCGGTCGTTGAACCGCGGAGACTGAGGCTGCCGTGAGCACCGAAACCATGCCGTCCTACGATTACGAAAAGGACCCGGCGGCGATCTATCGCCAGTCCTTTTCCATCGTACGGTCGGAAGCAGAGTTGTCTCATCTTCCCGACGGGCTGAAACCGGTGGCGGTGCGGCTGATCCACGCCTGCGGCATGACGGACCTGCCGCAGGATCTGGCCTGGTCGGAAGATATTCTGTCGGCTGCGCAAGACGCCTTCGCGCGGTCCGCGCCTGTGTTCTGCGATGTGGAAATGGTGGTGCATGGTCTCATTCGCTTCCGTCTTCCCGCTGGCTGCGACGTGGTTTGCACCTTGAACGACGCAACGGTTCCAGCACTTGCCAAAAACCTTGGCACGACGCGTTCTGCCGCTGCGGTGGAGCTGTGGCGGGACAGGCTGGAAGGAGCCGTTGTTGCCGTTGGCAATGCGCCGACAGCCCTCTTCCACCTGCTTGAAATGATTGCCGCCGGCGGGCCAAAACCGGCGCTGGTTCTGGGCTTTCCGGTCGGCTTCGTGGGTGCGGCCGAATCCAAGGAAGCCCTGATCTCCAATCCCTTCAAGCTGCCTTTCCTGGCCGTGCGGGGCCGCAGGGGCGGATCAGCCATGGCTGCGGCCGCGGTCAACGCGCTTGCCGCCGGTCTGCCGGAGGAAGCGTAAGATGGCGGCGGATTTCCCGAAAGACGATCAGAAGTCACCCGGATTGAAATCCGTGGGTGGCAAACAGCCTCTGCGCTCGCGCGGGTTCCTGTCCCAGCCGAGTGGCTCAGCGAAGGCACCAGCTGAAGGCAGTGGCGATCAGCCGGTCCATCATCGCTCGCGCGGCGCGCGGCAAGTGTCGCAAAGCAGTGGCGGCAAACCGCAGGATCTTTCGGTAAAACCGGTGATCAAACCGTATCGTCTGGAGGACAAATGACCTCCGGCACCGACACCCCCCCCTGGCTGACGCTGGTCGGCCTCGGCGAAGATGGCGTCCTGGCCCCCGGCGGCAAAGAAGCGCTGGCAGGCGCTGATATCGTTTATGGCGGCGCCCGCCATCTGGAACTGACGGGTGGGATCACCGCCGAGAAGCGAACCTGGCCGAGCCCCTTTGCAAGCGTCTTCAATGATCTGGCTGAACTCAGGAATACGCGTGTCGCCGTGTTGGCGACAGGCGATCCCATGTGGTTCGGCATTGGCTCGTCCTTGCTCAAACATTTTGATGCACGCGAGCTGATCGTGCTGCCGTCACCGTCGGCCTTTCAGCTGGCAGCGGCGCGCATGGGCTGGGCGCTGCAGGACACCGACTGCCTATCGGTTCACGGGCGGCCTGTCGATCTGCTGCGGGCCTCACTTTATCCGGGAGCGCGGATCCTGTGCCTTACCAGCAATGCGGATTCGCCCCGTCAGGTGGCGGATCTTCTGGCTGACGAAGGGTATGGACGCAGCCGGATGACTGTTCTGGAGCATCTGGGCGGCACCAGGGAGCGGCGCGCCGAAGGCACCGCTGAAAACTGGTCTGCCGAGGTTGCCGATTTTCACACGCTGGCGCTGGAAGTGATCGCCGACCCGGGGCTGCGGTTTCGCGCCCGGACACCTGGCCTGGCGGATGACGCCTTTCGTCATGACGGCAAGATGACCAAGCAGGACATCCGCGCCATCACGCTGGCGGAAATGAAACCGCATCCCGGCGCTCTTCTTTGGGACATTGGTGCGGGCTGTGGTTCCATTGCGATCGAATGGTTGCGCGCAGCGGACCGAACCCGGGCCATCGGCCTGGAACCCCATCTTGAGCGGCGGCAGATGGCGGCTGAAAATGCCATGGCCCTTGGCGTTCCGCAGCTGAAACTGCTGGATGCCAGCGCTCCGGAAGGCCTTGAACATCTGCCGCAGCCGGATTCTATCTTCATCGGTGGTGGCTTGACGTCGCCCGGCGTGGTCGAGGCTTGCCTTGCCGCACTCGGCCGAGGCGGACGGCTGGTCGCCAATGCGGTGACACTGGAGAGCGAAGCCATACTTCTTTCCGCCTATCAGTCTCATGGAGGCACCTTGAAGAAAGTTTCCGTTCACCGGGCAAGCGCCATTGGCGGCTTGACCGGTTGGCGCCCATTGATGCCCGTGACGCAGTGGAGCCTGACCAAATCATGAGCGGCACTCTCTATGGCATCGGTCTTGGCCCGGGCGACCCGGAGTTGATGACCCTCAAGGCTCACCGGTTAATCGCCAGTGCCCGGGTGATTGCCTACCCAGCGCCGGATTCCGGCGAAAGCTTTGCCCGATCGATTGCTGCTGGTGCGATCCCCGACGGTGTGCGGGAGATCCCGATTGTCGTGCCAATGCGGGTTGACCGGTTTCCGGCTCAGGAGATCTACGACAAGGCTGCCGACGAAATCGCCGCCGTTCTGGCAAGTGGTGAGGATGTCGTGACCCTGTGCGAGGGAGATCCCTTCTTTTATGGCTCCTTCATGTATCTGTTCGAGCGGCTTTCCGACCGCTTTACCATCGAGATCGTGCCTGGGGTTACCTCGCTGACCGCCTGTGCGGCTCAGCTCAGGCGGCCGCTTACCGCACGCAACGATGTGCTCACCGTTATTCCCGGTCCGCTTCCGGATGCGGAAATCCGCACCAAGATCGAAGAAGCCCAGGCGGTTGCCATCATGAAGGTTGGTCGGCACCTGACGCGGCTGAAGGCCCTTCTTTCCGACATGGGTCTGCTGGAAAAGGCCGGTTACGTGGAACGTGCCAGCCTGCCGGAACAGAAAGTGCATCGGCTTATCGATCTTGAGACCGATGCTGCCCCCTATTTTTCCATGATCCTCATCTACAAGGGAGACGAAGCGTGGACGCTTCCCCCATCCTACTCGTCCTGAACCAGGCCGGCCTTGCCGCTGCCGAAGTCATCGCCAGACGGTTTTCAACCGCTCGCATCCACGGGCTTGCCGGGCGTGTGCCGACGGCGGACACACAGTTCAACGAAACCATCGACCATATTCGCCTGCTGTTTCAGGCCGGGCATCCGATTGTCGGCTTCTGTGCCAGCGGCATTCTGATCCGGGCGCTTGCGCCAATCCTGTCCGACAAGACAAACGAACCGCCGGTGCTCTCTGTGTCAGAAGACGGCAAGAGTGTTGTGCCGCTGCTCGGCGGTCATCGCGGCGCCAACGAACTGGCCAAACTGCTGGCGACAGCGCTTGGCGGAACTGCTGCCATCACGACGGCAGGCGACACCAAACTTGGCGTGGCGCTGGATGTACCGCCCCGCGGCTGGCGCCTTGCCAACCCGGAAGATGCCAAGCCGGTGATGGCCGAATTGCTCTCCGGTGCGCCGGTGCGTCTTGAAGGGCGCGCCGAATGGCTGAGAGAGGCGAAGCTGCCGCAGGCCGACGATGCCGCCATCACGCTGTCGGCAACCGAACACCCTGAAGAGGGAGGTCCGACACGGCTGGTGTATCATCCGCAGCGCTATGCGGTCGGTGTCGGCTGTGCGCGCGGTTGCTATTCTGCCGAGTTGATCGAACTGGTCGAGACCGAACTCGCGGCAGCCAACATCGCCAAGGGCGCCGTTGCCTGCATCGCGACCATCGACCTCAAAGCCGATGAAGCCGCAGTCAACGCACTGGCTGAGCATCTGGATGTGCCATTGCGCGTCTTTTCCTCCGAAGATCTTCAGCGCGAGACACCCCGACTGAAAAACCCGTCTCCTATCGTCTACAAGGAAGTCGGCTGTTACGGCGTTTCGGAAGGGGCAGCCCTTGCCGCGTCCGGCGCGTTCGGAACGTTGAAGGTCGAAAAGCAGAAAACCGAAAACGCGACCTGCGCCATTGCACGGTCACCGAAGTGGATCAACACCGACGCGGTTGGCCGCTCTCGCGGGCACCTGTCGGTTATCGGCATCGGCCCGGGCAAGGACGACTGGCGCACACCGGAGGCCACCAAACTTCTTGCCGAGGCCACTGACGTTGTCGGCTATTCGCTTTATCTCGACATTGTGGACCAGCACATCACCGGCAAAACCCACCACAATTTCCCGCTTGGCGCGGAAGAGGACCGGGTGCGCTTTGCCCTGGAAGAAGCCGGCAAGGGCAAGAACGTCGCTCTGATTTCCTCCGGCGATGCCGGCATCTACGCCATGGGCTCGCTGGTCTATGAGCTGTTGCACCGGAACGAGGAATATGGCGGCGTGTCCGCTGCCGCCAAGCGCGTCAGCGTTACCAACGCGCCGGGCATATCGGCCCTTCAGGCCTGCTCGGCCCGTATTGGCGCGCCGCTTGGCCATGACTTCTGCGCAATCTCGCTGTCCGACCTCCTCACCCCGTGGGAGGTGATCGAAAAGCGCCTGAAGGCAGCCGCCGAGGGTGATTTCGTGATTGCCTTCTATAACCCGGTTTCCAAGCGCCGCCGCACACAGCTTGCGGCCGCAAAGGAAATCCTGCTGGAACACCGCTCGGCAGCGACACCGGTTATTCTCGGCGTCAATCTCGGCCGTCCGGAAGAAACCATCCGTGTCACCAGCCTGCATGCGCTCAGCGTCGACGATGTCGATATGCTGACCACCGTCCTGGTCGGGTCAACCAACACACGCACGGTCATGCGCGGCGACGGCAAGCCGTTTGTCTATACGCCGCGCGGCTATGCCAAACGGATCGACGCGCTGAAACCGGCTGAAGCGGCCGAGACGCCGCCCCCGCCATCGGCTACGCCCCGGGCAGAAGACGTAACGCGCGACATTTCCGACATTCTCGAAACGGATGACAAATCATGACCGTTCATTTCATTGGCGCCGGACCGGGCGATCCGGATCTCATCACCGTGCGCGGCCTGAAGCTGATCCAGTCCTGTCCGGTCTGCCTTTATGCAGGTTCGCTGGTCCCGGAACAGATCGTCGCCTCAGCTCCCGAAGACGCTCGGGTGCTCGACACAGCCCCGATGACGCTTGACGACATCATCGACGAGATCAAAGCCGCTCATGAAAAGGGCCAGGACGTCGCCCGGGTTCATTCCGGTGACCCTTCCATTTATGGCGCAACCGCGGAACAGATGCGCCGGCTGGACGCGCTCGGGATTGATTATGACGTCACCCCCGGCGTGCCGGCCTTTGCAGCGGCGGCGGCCGCACTCAAGACCGAACTGACAATCCCGGAAGTTGCCCAGACCATCATCGTCACCCGCACGGCGATGAAATCCTCGGCCATGCCGAACAACGAGGACCTGGACACGCTCGGCAAAAGCGGCGCAACCCTGGCAATTCACCTGTCGATCCGGAATCTGCGGGAAGTCGAGCGCCAGCTGACCCCGCATTACGGCGCCGATTGCCCGGTGATTGTCGCCTATCGTGTCGGCTGGCCGGATGAGGCCTTCATCCACGGCACGCTGTCGACGATTGCTGCGGAAGTGCGCGCCGCCAAGATCACCCGCACGGCACTGGTCTTCGTCGGCCATGCCCTGAAACCTGCTGCGGATTTCCGCGACAGCGCCCTTTACGATGCCGACCACGTGCATGTTTTGCGCCCGAAAAAGAAGGCAAAGGCCTGACGAACCGGCGGAAATATGAAGCTTAGCGACCTTTCACGGCCTGTCGCTCTCGGTAATCGGGAGGTCTCGGAATGCTTTGCAGGTTTCTCGAGCGATGGTTTGCCTGACCGTGAGCGGTCATTTGCATCGCGTTCCTGCCCTCGCCTAGGGTGAGGACTCAATTCACACAGGAGCGCGCCATGCACGACGAAAATCCACTTCTGAAACAGGCGATTTCTCTGACCGGCGAACCCGACGCCATACGCAACTTTTATGCGGATTGGGCAGACACCTACGACGACGATCTGCTTCAGGCCATCGGCTATGTCGGTCCCAGGATTGCAGCCGAAGCCCTGGTCGAGCGCGTGTCGGAAACAGCCCTCGTGCTGGACGCCGGCTGCGGCACTGGTCTTGTCGGGAGCGAGCTGAAAAGTCGCAATTCAGCCCTGACGATTGACGGCATCGATCTGACACCGGCGATGCTGGAGCATTCGCGCAGCCGGCGGATCTACCGCTATCTGTCCCAGGCCGACATGATGGGCCCGCTCTCCAGCATTGATGACAACGTTTATGACGGCATCGTCAGCGCAGGCGTCTTCACGAATGGCCATGTGGGTCCGAAAGGGATCGACGAACTGCTGCGCATCGCCAAGCCGGGCGCTCCCATCGTCCTGACAGTGCGCGATAGCGCCTGGGAGGCCGACGGCTTCAAGGCCAAGGTCGAGAAGCTGGAAAAGGACGGCAAGACAAGGACGCTGGAGATCATCCACAGTCCCTATCACACAAAGGAAGACGTCTCTTGCGAGCTGGTCGTGCTCGAAGTGGTTTAGCTGAGAGCGATGACATGGGCAAAGGAGCCCATGACCGATCCGGCGCGCAGTCCCATGTGCTCCAGTTCCGTTCCCTCGGCATCTTCTGCAGAAAACAGCCGTTTCGCCTCGCCTTCCGACACGATCGAGGCGTAGTGGAATTCATGGGCGGTTAGCGGCCCTTGCCACGGCAGGCCACCCAGCGGTGTGACTTTCCGGTAGCCGAGATGACGCTTGCGGGTCTGGAACGAGGTTTCCAGCGGTAACAGACCCAGCATTTCATGACGGGAACCTTCGGCGTCAACCAAGCCTGTGCCAAGGGCCATGTAACCGCCGCACTCGCCGTAAATCAGCGCGCCGGTGCCGGCGGCAGTCAAGATGCCGGTTCTGAAGGTATCTGCGGCTGCCAGCTTTCCAGCATGAAGCTCCGGGTAGCCGCCGGGCAGAAAGACTGCGTCGGCATCCGGAGCAGGCGCCTCATCGGCCAACGGCGAGAAAAAGTGGAGCTCTGCCCCCTCTCTTTGCCAGAACTCCAGCATATGCGGATAGGAAAAGGCAAAGGCGACGTCCCGGGCAATGGAGATGCGCTGACCGAGCGGCACAGGCAGGTTTTCTGCGGCAAGTCCCGTTGCCGCAACAGGTGCAGCCAAATCGTTCAGGCGGTTCAGATCGATCTGTCGGGCGCAAAGGGTACCAGCCCTTTCCAGAAAAGCCTCCAGATCCGAATGTTCGCCTGCCTGGACAAGACCCAGGTGGCGTTCCGGCAGGACAAGGTCCTCCGATCTCGGCAAGGCCCCCAGAACGTCGATCTCAAGTGGGGCCAGAGCTGTGCGCAGCATGGCTTCGTGACGTGGACTGCCGACCCGATTGAGGATGACCCCGGCGAGGTGAATATCCGGCCGGAAGCTTTGAAAACCATGAACCAGCGCTGCGACAGACTGGGCCTGTTTGCCGCAATCGACCACAAGGATCACCGGCAATTGCAGGGTGGCGGCAAGATCGGCCGCCGAGCCCTTGCCGCTGGCAGCACCATCGAACAGGCCCATGGCCCCTTCAACCACCAGAACGTCGTGCCCCGCCGCCTGACGGCTTGCGAGCGACCGCAGCGTTGCCCGGTCCATCGCCCAGGCATCTAGGTTGATGCAAGGCGTCCCGCTGGCTGCTTCATGGAATTTCGGATCGATATAGTCCGGGCCCGATTTGGCTGAAACCACGGAGCGCTCGGCAGACTTCAGCGCGTGCAGCAGTGCCAGTGTCAGGGTGGTCTTGCCGGCCCCGGATGACGGGGCCGCGATCAAAACGCCTCTGGCATTGACCTCGGCAGCGTCAGCCCGCATCGGCGGTACGGTGCGAAACGCGAATACCTAGCGGATCACTCTCCAGCACCTTGCCGGACAGCGCACCGAGCCAGTCGAGGCCCTTGCGCAACCGGACGACTTCTCCGACACACACAACTGCCGGAGGTTCGATGCCTGCGGCCCTCGCTTCTTCAGCGCATCGGCCAAGCGTGGTTTCCAGAACATCCTGGCCCGCAAGGGACGCATTGCACACGATACCCACAGGTTCATCCACAGATCGTCCACCGGCAATCAGTTTGCCGGCTATCGCGTCCAGATGCTTCATCGCCATATACATGACGATAACCGGAGAGCCCTTGGCGATCCCGTCCCAGTTGATCGCATCGGGCGTGAGGCCCGTCTGGTCATGGCCGGTCAGGAAGGTAACCGCCTGATTGCAATCGCGGTGTGTTGCGGGAATGCCCGCATAGGCAAGACCACCGATACCGGCGGTAATGCCAGGAATGATCCGGAACGGCACGCTGGCTTCGACCAGACCGAGTGCTTCCTCGCCGCCCCTGCCGAAGACGAAAGGATCGCCCCCTTTCAGGCGCAGCACGCGTTTGCCCTGACGGGCGTAATCGATCAGCTTCAGCGTGATGTCGCGTTGCTTCGGGCTCGGCTTGCCGCCGCGTTTGCCGGCATAGTCCGTCACCGCACCGGGTTTGACCCAGGCAAGAATGCTCTGATCGACAAGGGCATCAAAGACGACGACATCGGCCTGACGCAGGCCATTGAGCGCATGCAGCGTCAAAAGGCCGGGATCGCCCGGCCCCGCACCTGCAAGCCAAACCCAGCCGGGCTCGAACACCGGAAGGCCTCCCGGCACGCCCTCTGGCAATCTGTTGTTGTCGTCGTTACCAATCATGGTTCCTGTTTACCCGTGTGGCCCGGCAACGCCAAGCGCTTCGGCGATCAAAAACGATGCGAAAACGACATTTCATCGCGCACATAAACTAATATGCACAAAGCGGAAATTGATCGTCTATAGAAAGAGCATGTCGAAGGAAGAGCCAAAAGAGCTGCGGCGGGGCTGGACGACGGGAGCCTGTGCGACGGCAGCTGCCAAGGCAGCGTATCAGGCCCTTTTGACCGGCGATTTCCCGGATCCGGTCGAGATCACCCTGCCCAAGGGGGAAACGGCGGCCTTCGCCCTCACCTGGCACACGCTTTCCGGACAATCTGCGTCCGCCGCCATCATCAAGGACGCGGGGGATGATCCCGACGTGACCCATGGCGCTCTGGTCAGCGCGACCGTCAGCCTGATGCCTGAGGGCACTGGTGTGCTTTTCAAAGCAGGAGACGGTGTCGGCACTGTCACAAGACCCGGCCTGCCGATCCCGCCAGGAGAACCTGCCATCAATCCCGTTCCGCGCCAGATGATGCGAGCGGCAATCGAAGAGGTTGCCCAACAGCACGGTGGTGCTGGCGATGTCGAGATAACCGTCTCAATCGAAGGTGGACAACAACTGGCGCTCAAGACGATGAACCCCCGGCTCGGTATCCTGGGGGGATTGTCCGTCCTGGGCACGACCGGCATCGTCCGACCTTTTTCCTGTGCGGCCTGGATCGCCTCCATTCACCGCGGGATCGACGTTGCCCGCGCGGTTGGGCTTACCCATGTGGTTGGCGCGACTGGCGCCAGTTCCGAAGACGCGGTGAAGGCCCGTTACGATCTGGACGAGACCGCCTTTCTCGACATGGGCGATTTTGCCGGTGGATTGCTGAAATACCTGCGCAGCCATCCGGTCGATCGGCTGACCCTTGCCGGTGGTTTCGCAAAATTCACCAAGCTGGCGCAGGGGGCACTCGATCTTCATTCCGCCCGTAGCTCCGTCGACTTTGAGTTCCTGCAGGATCTTCTGCGTCAGGAAAAAGCTTCCGAGGCCCTGATTGAGCAGGCAGCTTCGGCCAATACGGCCAAGGAGGTGCTGGATGCGTCGCTGGCCGCGGGCATCGATCTCAGCGGCCCGCTTGCCCACCGGACGAAAACCGCCGTTCGCCAGATCCTGCGCGATGCCCCGGTGGATGTGGAAGTGCTGATCACCGACCGTCAGGGCAAGGTGCTGGGAGAAACCGGTTTTGACGGCTGAGGCCAAACATATCCTGCTGCTGGCCGGCACAAGTGAAGCCCGGCAGCTTGGCAAAACCCTGGCGGATGCCTTTCCGGAAAACCGCCTGACAGCTTCTTTTGCCGGGGCAGTCCGCGACCTGCCCGATCTTGGTGTACCCACCCGGGTTGGTGGTTTTGGCGGCGTCGAAGGATTGCTTGCCTTTCTGCGGCAAGAGAACATTACGGCCATTGTCGATGCGACTCATCCCTTTGCCGCCCAGATGAGCCGCAACGCCGCCGAAGCTGCCAAGACGCTCAAAATACCCTTGCTGCGTCTGGAACGGCCCGCCTGGCAGTCTGATGAAAACGACCGCTGGACACATGTCCAGACCATGGACCAGGCGGCCGAAGCCTTGCCTGCCGGTGCACGTGCTTTCCTGGCCATTGGCCGCAAGGAGATCGAGCGCTTTACCGATCGCACCGATGTTTTCGGTCTCGCCCGAATGATCGAGCCTCCGCCGAATCCGTTACCAACGTCCTGGGAGTTGCTCCTCTCCCGTCCGCCGGCTTCCGCCGCGCAAGAAATCTCGCTGTTTCGGGACAGGAACATCACTCATGTGGTGACGAAAAACAGTGGTGGCAGCCGGTCCTTTGCCAAGATCGAGGCAGCGCGGGTCCTGAAGCTTCCCGTCATCATGATCGCACGGCCGACGCTTTCCGATGTGGAAACAGCGCCGTCTGTTGCAGCGGTCGTTGACCGGCTCAGGCAGATCCTTGCACGCGAAGACTAGCGGGGGCTGCCGGATCGGGAGAATCTGATTTTCATCAGCGCAAACAGAAAGCGTGGAATGCCGATCACATACCTGCGGAACAGGCGGCGCGGCTCCTGAATCAGGCGGAACAGCCATTCCAGACCGACGGCCTGGACGATCTTCGGAGCACGGACAACGGCTCCCGACATGAAATCGAAAAGCGCCCCGACCCCGATCGCGACCGGTACGGACAAAGCAGACCGGTTCTCCACGATGAAATTCTCTTGCCGGGGATTGCCCATGGCGACCAGCAGCAGATCCGCATTTGCGGCATTGATGCCCTCGCACAGGCCGTCGATGTCTTCCTGTGAGAAATATCCGTCGCGGTACCCGACCACATGATGTTTCGGATAGGCCGCCTCGATATGCTCCTTGGCGCGTCGGACCTGCTCTTCCTTTGCGCCAAGCAGATAGATCCGCAACGGCATACCGATGTTGGCCAGAATGCGCGGGATGAGGTCCGTACCGTTCAGATTTTCAGGGAACGGTTTTTCATTGAGAAGCTTGCTTGCAAGACTGATACCGATACCGTCGTTTAGGAGTGTCATTTTCTGAAGCGTTGCGGCGTACTGCGGGTCGTCCAGAGCATGCAGCAGCGTATGGGCGTTGCAGATGGCAATATCGAGCTTCCGGCGCTTTTGCACGGCCGACTCGACAAGTTGGATCGCATCCCGGGAGCAAAGACGCCCGATGGCAAACGGACCGATCGCGGTTGCTTCGATCCGGCTCCCCAGCAATTCACTTTCGAAATCTTTCGCCAGCATCCCGATCCCTGTCTCACCAATGTGCCCGTTCCGTTCAAGTCAGCAGCGAGCGCATTCGAGACATACCCGATTTGTCTCTAAGCAGTTGTAAACATAGCCGTTAGAAAGTGCGTGCTTACTTATTTTAATTGGAACGCAAGGTAAACTTGTTTCAACTGAAAAAATCAATCAGAAGTTTCCAAAGGCTCCCGCCATCCCCGTTTCGGCACGTCGTTGCGTTCAAACCGCTGCCGCTCCTTGAGCGGTTTGGCGGGATTGCCGGCGTAAACTGTCCAGGGAGCCAGATCCTTCACCGTCACCGCACGCGCTCCCAGAACCGCCCCCTCGCCGACGCGAACACCGGGGCCAACAAAGGCTTCCGCGGCAACCCAGCTATAGGCTTCCAGAACGATAGGTTTTGCGATCAGCAGGAACTTGTCGTCGTTGATGTCATGGGTCCCGGCGCAGATGTGCGCACGCTTGGAAACCACACCGTAACGGCCGATGGTGACCGGCCCCATGTTGTAGATATCCGCACCATCGGCGATGGCGGCGAAGTCTTCCAGAATCAGATTGCGCGGGTGCCAGATCCGTGCGGATGGAGCGACATAGACCCCCTGCCCGACGGTTGCCCCGAACTGGCGCAGCAGCCACCGTCGCCAACCGTGAAAGGGCTGCGTCCAGGACGCCAGAAGAAACCAGACGATCCCCCAGAGAATTCGGACCAGCCTGTTCTTCAAGCCGAAGCTTTGCGCGCCAAGCGCTCTGGCATCCCTGTCTTCTTCACTCCGGTTCGGCATTCATCGTCCTCCGTTGCAGTTTCCTTCAGCAATTTTCTGGCAAGACGCGCTCCGCACCTCATAAGGAACGGCACATCGCCTGAAGGCCTGCGTGCCGGCAATGTGCCGAACCGACGTTTAAAGTTAGTTATTTTTGTCGATTGTTCGTTACGTAAACGTGGCGAATGGCGTTCTCGAGCACCTGGGGCAGTGTCATTCACTCTTTATTGAAACGTGATGATGGAAGTTTGCCCCGGAATTGAGGATCAAACAGGCGGACGGGCCGCCTTTCGCCTTGTTGAATTCACAATCCGATGTGCGCGGTGTAATCGTTCTGCCGCCGAAGTTCGCCGCAGGGGAAACTATGGACACACGGACTGAATTCTCTGAAGCGGATACCGCAGCGCCGCTCATCCTGCATCTGAGTGCCGATTATCCAAATCCGCAGCAATTTCAACGCAGAACCACTGCGATCCAGCGTCTGGTTACGGGCGTGGACTATGGCAGCCATATCGTTGTGACCATGGACAGGACCAGTCTGCCCTGGCAGGCGAGCTTCCTGGATTGCGGGAACGTCAAAGGTGTAAGGCTTTATTCATGCCGCTATTTCGGCCTGCCGATGGGCATCGGTCTTGCCTGGGCGATGCGCCGTGTCGCAAGGCTCGTTTTGAAGACGATGCAGCGCGAGCATGGTGCTCCCGCGCTCATCCATGCACACAAACTGTCGTTTGAAGGCATTGCGGCCCTGTGGTTGGTGGAGCGTTTCGGACCGGATACGCGGCTGTTCGTTTCCGTTCGCGGCGAATCCGAGCGCAAGGTTTTGCTGTTCAAGCCGACCTACCGCAACCTGATGCGCCGCATCGCTGCACGTGCAGACAAGATCTATCATATCTCCGCCTGGTTCCGGGACACCTATCACCGGTATGTTCCCGAGCAACCAGGGAAGGAAAGACTGCTTCCCAACATTGTCGGCAACTCCACCAGCAAGGTGCCAGTCAAGGACCCGATCCCCAGGTTCGTCAGCGTGTTCGATCTGGACATGCGGAGGCGGAAAGGCATGTCCGACCTGCTGCAAGGCTTTGCCACCTTCAGCAAGTCTCATCCCGGCATCGGGCTGGATCTGATCGGACCCGGCAGCCCGGAGGCGGTGGCGGCTGCGAAAAAGGAAATCGCCGACCTCGGGCTCGGTGGCAGCGTGCGGATCCTCGGCCCCATGGACAGCAAGGCCCTGTTCGAGGTGCTGCCAACGTATCTTGCCATGGCATTGGTCAGCTACAACGAGACCTTCGGAATGGTCTACCTGGAAGCACTTTTTGCCGGACTGCCAATCCTCTACGGCAAGGACACGGGCATCGACGGCTATCTGGACGACATTGATGTCGGCATCGGCGTGAAGCCCGGCGATGTTGCCGGCATTGCTGCAGCTTTCACGAAACTGGCCGAAAAATCCGATCACTATCGCAACCAGATTGTGGCGAGCGAGCAAATCTTGCACGACCGGTTCAACCCTGCAATGATCCTGGAAAGTTACCGTCAGGACCTTGAAGCCAGTTTGAACCCCGATCAGCAACGGAGCGGTATGTGACAGCTAGAAAGCCAAAGCGCCTCTGGCCCAGGCTAACCGCGATTGCTTTTGGCGTGGCCGTCCTCACTTTTGCCGCCGGGTTTCTGTATCTGGACGAACGCCAGAATGCCGTTGCCGCCGGCGTCCAGCCAGCGCCGGAAACCACCGTCTCGATCCCCAAATTCAAGCGTGGCATCAACCTCTCCCGCCTGCAAAGTTTCGCCTTCCGCGACCCGGCTCGCCCGGGGAAATACCTCTGGCCACCGTTCCAGGGCGAGCTTTCAAAAGTTTCCGACGCCGAACTGGACCGGCTGAAAGCCCTTGGGTTCGACTTCATTCGTTTTCCGATTGATGCAGGCGTGTTTCTGGCTGCGACAGACAGCGAACGCCGCATTTTGCTGGACGATATGAAGTCCATCACCGTTCGCCTGCTGGATAGCGGCTTTACTGTGATGGTCGATCTGCACCCGGCCACTTACCTGACGGAGTGGGCCCCTGTCGACATTTTGAAGGACGCTCCCGGCCCGCGCTTTCAGGCCTACGCCGATCTGCTGGAAGATGTGGCCAAACGGATCCGCGATCTGCCGACGGACAAGGTTGCGCTGGAACTGATGAACGAGCCGCAGGGCGTTTGCTTCCGGGAGGACGGGCAAGATTGGTCGGTGTCTCAGAAACAGCTCTACGACAGGGTGCGCAGTGTTGCCCCCGATCTGCCGATTGTGCTGACACCGGGTTGCTGGCGTTCTCTGGAAGGCCTCGAATACATGAGCATGGATGGTTACGACGACAAGATCATCATCGACTTCCATTTCTACGAGCCCTTCCTTTTCACCCACCAGTCTCTGCCCTGGGTGCTGGACCCGTTGCGCTATATCGCCGGTCTCAGCTATCCGTGGACAGCGGGCAACGAGGAGATTGCAGCCGAGAGAACCCGGCAGCATATCGCGGCCCTGAAGGCGGCTGATGTCGACGTTCCCGATTATGCCTTCGACAAGGCGATGGACGTCGTCCGGGACTACTACAAACGCCAGAAACCCGACCGGGCCTTCATCGAAAGCCGGTTCGACACGATCTCGCAATGGGCGGACAAATACGGCATCGATCAGGACCAGATCGTGCTTGGCGAGTTCAGCGCCATTCGTCCGCCGAAAGGACTTCGGGACGACGGCAGTCGGCTCGCCTGGATCAGGGATGTGCGCACCGTCGTGGAAGAACACGGCTACGGCTGGGCCCTCTGGGACTATTATGAAGGCTTCGGCCTGATGACTGACAACGTCAAGAGAACCGTTGAGCCAGGAATGGTCGACGCTTTGGGGCTGAACGCCGACGCGTTGTGAGTCTCGCCTGCCGAACGAGTGTGGGTTGGGCCGGATTTTAAGTCGACTGTGCGAAAAGGCGGCTGGTAGATTGAGCCAGTGGCAGCGAATCATACCTAGTGACTGACTTGAAGGCTGAGGTCCGTTTGGACCGGAGCGCAGGTTCCGCAGTCGCAATTGATCTGGAGACTGGGATTTGACAGTTCACCCCGTTGAACAGTCCGGGCCACAGGCCGTGTTGCACAGGCAGACATTGCTGGACAGGATTTTCAACTGGATTCCGGTTCTGCTGCTCGCCTATCCGATGCTGATCAGCCCTTTCGTCCTGGTGTCCTCCGGCGGGTTGGATACCGCGGCAAACATCAGTGCTTCGAAATCCAACGCGCTGAACCAGCTCTTCTGGATCGGCCTGTTTGGGCTGCTGGTCGTGTCCGCGGGGCGGCGGCTGCTCAACGCGTTCACGGTGCTTAGAAGCCCGCTCATCTGGCTTCTATTTCTCTACCTGCTGCTCGCCGTTACAAGCGTGATGTGGTCTCATGCGCCCGGCATTGCATTTCGCCGTGTGGTTCTGCAGATCATTGTTGTGTTGAGTCTGGTGATTTCCGTCTCTTTTACCGATGACGCCCGCACCTTGCTCAGACGGCTCAGGCTGCTGATGAATACGGTCGTTCTGCTCAACGCGGTTGCTGTCGTCGTGCTCCCGCCGACGCCGATCGGGCACGCGGGCATCTATACCCAGAAGAACAATCTCGGTGCCGTGATGGCGCTGGCGCTGATGTTCAACCTCTACGGCTTTCTGATGTCGCGCGGACTGCTGAGGCGGTTCGGCATGTTGATCATCTCCGCCCTCGCCTTCGGCCTGCTCGTCCTCAGCCAGTCGAAAACGTCCCTCGGGCTGGCGGTTCTCATGCCGGCCATTGCCTATGTTGCGGTCGGCATGGCCTTTCTCTTCCGCATCAACGCCACGGTGCTGCTGATTTTCGGAGCCGTGACCGGGGCCGTTCTGCTGTCGTATCTATCTCTTCTCACAAGGTTCGGCTTTTCGGATCTGTCGCTGTTCCTGTTCAACGACGAGACTTACACGGGCCGGACCTTCATCTGGGCCTTCGTCCTGGACGTGATTTCGAGAGCCCCCTTGCTGGGCCAGGGCTATGCCTCGTTCTGGGCAACAGGCTCAGATTCAATTGCCTTTCGCGAGGCCCCGGGTTTCGTCATTTTGCTGATCCAGGCGCATAACGGTTATCTAGACGTCATGCTGGAACTCGGCATTGCCGGTATCTCGCTGTTGTTCCTTATTGTCCTGGCAGCTCTTTTCTCCGCGGCCCGGGTCGTTGCACTGGACACAAGGATCGCCTTTCTCTGCTATTCCCTCATGCTCTTCGTCATCTGTCACAACATGCTGGAAAGCAGCTGGTTCCGGTCGTTCTCCCTGAACTGGCTGATCTTTCTGCTTGCCGCCCTGCTCCCCCATGCGGTGATGCGGACCTGGAACAAGCAGTAGACCACCCGCTCCTGATCAAGCGAACAGCAGCCCTGCTCGCGTTATCCGGGCATCGTAGTTTCGTGGTAAATTAGCAGTTCACTAACCATAAGTGCTTACAAGCTGTAAGGTGCGTGCGCGCAAGGAGAAAAGGTGACTTTTGGTGGACCCCAGACAGGTAGAAAATCAGGTTTACGATAGAGCGTCGGTTCAAGGCCGCGATGCCATTGCCCTGGACGTCCTGTCCATTTTTCAGGTCCTGCGCCGCCGTATCTTTCTGATCGCCGCCATAGCTTTTGTCTTCGCCGCCCTGACGGCAGCCTTCTCGTTGACCATCACCCCGATCTTCAGGGCGTCTTCGCAAGTTATGTTCGACCCGACAGTGCGGCAGCCGTTTGACGATCCGAACCGCCCCTCCCGATCCGGACCAGGCTCGGAAGTGATCGACAGCCAGATTTCGGTCATTCATTCCGACACGGTGCTGCGTCCCGTCGCCCGTGAGAACAACCTGGCCGAAGACCCTTATTTCGGTGAGGGATCGCCGAGCCTCCTGAGCCAGTTCAAAAGCCTGATCTTCGGCAAGACCAAGAAAGACGCCGAGACGCTTGAAGCGCAGGAAACCGCGGCGGTCGGCGCCCTTGCCGATGCAACGATCGTCAAAAGGGTTGGCCAAACCTTTGTCATCAATATTTCAGCGGAATCGCCTTCTCCGGTTCAAGCTGCCGTTCTGGCGAATTCGATTGCCGAAAGCTACCTGTCCGACCAGAAACGGCAGATCGATCAGGCCTCGGAAGAAGCTGCTACCCAGATCGATGACCGGCTGGTCGATTTGCGAGATCGTTTGCGGCAGGCTGAAGAAGCAACCCAGAAGTTCCGTGCAGCCAACAAGCTTCAGAACTCCGACGAAGGCTCTCTGCTGACGGGTCAGGAACTGACCGGGCTGAACGCCAGGCTGATCGACGCCCGCGCGGCACTCGCCGAAGCGACCGCAAAATACGATGAGATCCAGCGGGTGCTGAAAAGCGGTGTCGATGCGGGATCCATCGGTGACGTCGTCAATTCGCCAACGATCTCCTCACTGCGGCAGCAATATGCGACCGCTGCACGCACGGAAGCCCAGTTGATGGCCGATCTGCTGCCGTCGCATCCGTCAGTGGTGCAGGCCAGATCCCAGCTTACTCGGCTGCGCAATCTCATTCGTGATGAAATCAAACGAATTGCAGATTCGACGCGCATCGATGTTCAGGTCAATCAGGAACGGGTTTCCAGGCTCGAGCAGCAACTCGACTCCACACGCAACCTCTCCGACGTCGATCAGGCCGCCTCGATCCAGCTACGTGAACTGGAAACGGAAGCACAGGCCACCCGGCAGCTTTACGAGATCGCACTGAGCCGGGCCAAGGAAATCTCGCAGCTCGACCAGGTGGTCCTTCCCAACGTCCGCATCATTTCTCCAGCGATCCCGCCGGAAAGCCCGGTCTACCCGAAACGCAAGCTCATGGTCATTCTGGCCGGCATTCTGGGTCTGCTCTTCGGCACGATAATCGCGGTTGCCGGCGAAGCGATCCGCATTGCCAAAAAACATCTGCTGCCTGACTTCATGCAGACCCCCGAGCCCGCAATGGCCGTGGCCGGCCCTGTGCAACCGATGGCGCCAGTCGTCACGCAGGTCGATGCCTCTTACGACGCTCGCCCCTCATCGGAGCTGCCCGTCTCCCGGACGAGAAGCAAGCGCACGCCGTCCAGGCTGTCGTCCAACCCGGATCCTGAGCTGAAGGTGATCAGCCAGTTACCCTGGCTGACAGAAACCGACGAAAACGGCAGCGTGCGTCCGCTCAGCTCCGACGCCATTTCTGCCGTGCAAGATGCGGTCGACCGGTATTATTCGGGCGAAAACGGACCCGGCTGGGCGTTCGGACAAGGTGTTGACGAGATCGTCTCGTCAATTCAGGACGCACCCGACCAAAATGGAACACGCATTGTGTTTCTCACCTCGCCGGCCCTAGGCCATGGCCAGACCATTGCCGCGCTCGCCCTTGCCCTGGCAGCGGCCCAGCGCGGATTGCGCGTGCTCCTCGCCGACGGTGAACCGAAACAACGGATGCTCAGCCATGATCTGAGCCTGGACGACATGGATGATCTCGGTGCGACACTGCGCGAGAGGGTCGTCAACTATGACGAACTCGATATCGCCTTCCTCTCGCTGGTTTCGGGATTGCCGAAGTACAAGCACCACCGGATGAACATTCGCGAAGCCTTCGATTTCGCCGATATCGCCCGCGACTATGACCTCGTGATCATCGACGGCGTCGCCCTGCCGCAGCTAGCCGAAGACGATCCGCTTGCCGGTCTTTCAACGCAGTTCCTTGTTACCGTTGCCGAGCGGGAAGAAGATCAGATCTCCATGCCGATCCTGTCTCGTGATCTGCTTACGATCGCAGAAGGCCGCCCCGCCGGCCTGGTGCGCACAATGACAGATACCCCGCCGCCCTCACGCCGCAAATACGCGTGACACAGGCAGGTTGGAGTGTCACTTAGGCAGGCTGGAGTGTCACTTAGTCAATTTCGACCCGGGCAGGTCCGCGATGAACGCTTTCAATATGGCGAACATCCGTTGGCGGGCGTCAACCGGTGTCAGGTTGTGATCGGCATCCGGTAGATCTTCGATCCTGATATTCGGATAGGGTTTCACACCACGCCGGTCCGGACCGAACCAGTTGTGCAGTTCCAGGAGACCTCTGTCATTGTCGCTATAGACAAGACAGATCGGAACACCCCGCTGCCTGAGATGCTTCAGACGGCTGGACAGCACCTTGAACAGTCGGTGATGCCGCGAAAGGTTTCCAAGAACCGGTGCCAATTTCCGGTCGGCCTTGAGCTTCGAAGCCCGCAACACCTTTTTCATGGCTGATACGAGATTGATATCTCCGGACACGACACGTTTGAAGGTGTTCAGGTCGACCGCCTTGCGCCCGTAACTGGAGAGTGTCTGGATCGGTTCGCGGATGGCCTTGTCCACATCCTCGTCCGGGTCCCACACCAGCTTGCGCGGATTGACCAGGAAGGCGGCGTCGACACGTTCGTCGTCAGAGGCTGCCAGAAGGGCGAGATAGGCACCGCTGCAACGGCCGAACAGGACGATATTATCCGCTCCGGTACGGTTCTTCACGAAATCGACTGCGGCCCTGACATCATCAAGCTGCTTGTCTGAATAAAGAACCTGGCTTGGCTGGTTCGGCCAATAGCCACTCTCGCCGATGCCTGCCAGATCCATGCGCAGGACCGCACAGCCGTTTTCCGCGAGAGACCTGGCAAAGCCGACCGACATCCGTGCCCAGCCGATGGAATGATCGTAGCCGGAATTCAGGATTACGACTGCGGTTTTCACCTCTTTGCCAAGAGGGGTTACCAGCACACCGAAAAACATGTCATCCGGTCCGAAGCGCAGTGCTTCCTCCACCACGTCCGGCAAAGGCTTCGACACGGCAGTCGCTTCAGCAGCAAGCGACTTCTGCAATTGTTCCGCGGGAAAATTGCATTTCACCCAGGCGACGATCCGCTCAAGCGTTTGAAGTGGCGGTACGGACAACGTCGGGTCGGACACATAGTCCGCATAGCCCTCAAACGGCAGCCTCTCGACTGTCAGACCTGTCTCGGCAAAATGGTCCGCCAGTTTCAGATCGCCCGGATGGTCCTTGCGTTCCACCAGCAAGGTTTTCAATCCGGAGGGCAGTTCTGTCTTGAAGAGATTGATCGATTTGATTTCGTCTGCTGTTGCTGCCGACAGAACGAACCCGCCAGCCATCAGCCCGCCCTTGGGGCCATCCGATGCACTGATCAGGAATGTTGGCTGCGTCATTGCGGTCCAGGCTGCCAGTTCGCGCAGATAAGCGCGGCCCTGAGCGACTGGTGCCAGAAGGATCTGGCCGGCAAACTCTCCGCTTTCGGCCAGAGTTGCAGCGAGACCAGCGCCGATCCCCTGCCCGATCACGACGACACGATCCGGTTGCGCCAACCGTCTGAGTTCGGCAAGCGCCCGTGTCACGGAATTCCGCCACGCGGACTTGTCGTCAAGATCCGCGCTGTCGCCATGCGAGTTTGCTGTCGCCGGATAATCGAAGCGCAGACACGGGTATCCCGCTGCGGCAAGTTTTTCGCCAAGTATCCTGTAGCTCTTGCGCGAGCACAGCTCTTCATATCCCCATGGGCTGAGGATCAGGATCGCAGTGCTTCCGCTGGCTGGATGAAAACAGCCGGCGAGACCATCGAACGCGATCGGCACGGCCACCGGAGACGTTCCGGCAATCGGTGAAGCAGTGGAGGTATCGAAACCTTGCTGGTTCATGTCAGAAGCTGGCTCCAGCTAATCGGAGGATTGCAGGCGGTCTATCACACATCCGGCGCATCTTGCGTCATTTTCCTAAGCCATTGTTTAATAATACGGCAGGAACTTTTCGTGCATGAATGGGTGTTGTTACATCCCTTTGGCTTTTCCAACCCGCTTCGGAGCCCGGCCTGAATGCAAACTGTTTCCGTCGCCATCGCCAGCATCGGCCGTGAAACCCTGCTCGACACGCTCCGTTCCCTGGCTGCGGTGACGTTACCCGCCGGTAGGGAACTGAAAGTGCTGGTAGCCGACGATTCCAAAACCGGCGCTGCAACGAAACTCGTCACCAGCCATCCGGTCAAGTCGCTGGACGTGACCTGTCTCGCCGTTGCAAGTGGCAATATCTCGACGGCCCGCAATGCTTTGCTGGATGCGGCAGACGGCGCTTGGCTTATTTTTGTCGATGACGACGAATGGGTGGAACCCGACTGGCTGGTGAAGCTCTTCGACTGCCAGAAAGAATTCAACGCGGATGTGGTGATCGGCCCGGTGAAGCCGCATTATCCCGACAATACGCCCGACTGGCTGCGCCGGGCAAACCCGCTCTATACGGACTGGGGACACCGGGGCAAAAGGCTGTATACCGGACGCGGTGGCAACACGCTGGTGCGGGTCGATTTTGTGCGCGCCCTGAAGCTGCGGTTCGATGAAGCCTATGGCCGCACAGGCGGCGAAGACACCATCTTCTTTGCCCAGGCCGCCGAACGCGGAGCGCGCATTTTTGCCGCCGACGATGCGATTGCCCATGAACACGTTCCGCAAGACCGTCTGTCGATGAATTTCATTCTCAGCCGGGCCGTCCGCGCGGGCCAGTCCTATGGCCAGATGCGCCTCGCCAGACATCCAGACCCTTTCTGGCATGTCTGTTTTGCATTCGGGGCGCTGGCGAAATGTGCGGTCACCGGATCGCTGGCACTTGCCTTCCGGCTCTTCGACAGGGCGCGCTCATTCCGGATGCGGCAAAAACTTTCGCTCAACATGGGAAAGCTGCGAGCCGTCTTCAGTCTGCCGCTGGCAGAACTCTACAAGAAGCCGAATTAACTCCACACCTAGATCCGGTACCGGCCGCGGCGGGCCAGGGCATACAGCGAACTTCTGAGTTTCTGCTTCATCGACAGCCTCGGAGCGATATCCGTATCGGGATCAAAGCTTGCTGTCGGCGACCAACGAGGACAAAACCAGGAGCCGCCAAAGGCCAAACCCGGGGTGCTGGTGTAAATGCGGCTGTACCCTGCATCTTTCAATCTATGGAGGACATTCTTGTCGAGGGCGCCAAAGGGAATGGCTGCTTCGGTGACGGGAAGACCAATCGTATCCTCGATTTTCTTGCGAGCGTCATACAGCTCCCGCTGAAATCCGGCTTCATCCAGCTTGCGCCAGTCGACGTGATCGTGACCATGGCTTCCGATGACCGATCCTGCTGCCACAATTTCGCGCATCTGGCCCGCACTCAGAAACCCGTCCGTATCAATCCGTCCGGCGAGTACAAAAAACCGGCCCTTGCGGCCAGCTTCAGTCAACGCGGGGAGACCAGTTTCAAAGTCCGACAGATTGCCGTCGTCAAAGGTGACTTCAATCGAGACGCCAAATTGCTGTTCAAGGTCCGAAAGACGGCTGATGGTGCGCCTGTAGGTTTCCGCCGGCACATAATAATTGCGCTCGGCCGGGGTAACAGGTACCGCAGGGTCACCAATGCCGTGGAATGTCAGAACCTGCGTATGTGCCAACATGTTTTGCCGCTCTTGTTTGAACCCGATGCCCATCCTTGGCTTGGACGGGATAAAAGGAACGTTAAAATTGGTTTTGTTTGAACCCGGAAAGCCCCTATTAACGACAAGGTCAGATTTGACACATAGACATGACCTGTCCCGTCATGGTGACACAATTACTGCTCTCCGCGGACCAAGGGCCTTTTTCTCGGGCTCCCGCTGTTCACAGACCATTGGCTAACGCCTCGAGGCCTCTTCGTGTCCCAGAACTCCAGTTCGGCCCTTGATAAGCTCAAAGCGCTCTACGGAAGGCTGCTTGCCCTGTCGCGTTTGCCGCTGGTTGCCAACACGATTTCCTACACGATCAATTTCGGTCTGCAGCTTGTCATTCAGCTTGCCTTTTTCCTGTTCATTTCGCGAGCACTCGGTCCGGAGGGATATGGTCTCTTCGTAACGATAACCAGCGTCTCCATCATGGCCGGGTTCGTGGTGGGCCTGGGCAGCGAATATCTGCTCCTTCAGCGTGTAGCGGTGGAGCCTCAATCCTTCGGCAAGTATCTGGGTCATTCCCTCATCATGATGGGTCTGACCTTTCCGTTCGTTCTGCCGGCAACGCTCGCCGTGCTTTATTTTCTCATCGGCAGTTCCGTTCCGCTGTCGACCATCGCGATCATTTCGCTGACGGATCTGCTGTTCACGAAACTCATTATCTTGTGCGCGCAATCCTACATGGCCTTCGACCTTGCCAGAAAGCAGATTGTCATCAACATCCTGGCAGCCTCGCTGAAGCTTGTGTTCCTTCTGATTGCCACCGTGTTGCCCGGCACTCTCACGCTGCATGAATGGGCCTGGTGGTTTTTCGTGTCTGGGCTGTTGTCGGCGCTTGTTTCGTGCTGGCTCGTGTTGCGCGATCTCGGCCGCCCGGTCTTCAAGCTGATCCGGGACGACATGAAACTCAGCCTGCTCTATTGCATTGAATTCCTGTCCATCGGCGGCATGAGAGACCTGGACAAGCCGGTGGTGGTTCACAATCTGGGGGCCGATGCTGGGGGCCAATACGCGGCCGGGTTCAGGATTATCGACGCGGCATCCGCTCCGGTCCGGGCGTTTCTTTATGCAACCTACACCCGTCATTTCCGGCAGGCGCAGGACGGTCAAGCAAGCAGCCTCGCATTCGGCATCAAGCTGCTGCCGGTCACGGTTTTCCTGGCCCTGCCCGTTGCCGCCTTCCTGCTGCTGGTCGCAGGTTTCCTCCCCCTTGTTCTGGGTGAGGATTTCGCCGAAACGCCGATTGTCGTGATGTGCCTTGCCTTTTATCCGCTGCTCATGGGGCTGTCCGGCGTCGGGGCGGACGTCCTGCGGGCAACCGGGCGTCAACGCGTTCGCATGGCACTGCTCATCGGCACCAGCCTCCTGCTGATCCCTGTCGTTACCCTCGGCAGCACGATAGGCGGCCTCGCCGGGGCGGCGCTTTTCCGTTTCGCGGTTCAGATCGCTCTGACCATCGGAACATGGTTCTTCATCTTATGGGCAAAGACACCGGCAGTGCCAGACGACGCGGGTAAATAGGCAATAGCATCCCGCGTGGCCTCAAAAGGCGGTCCGACCTGCGAAATTCAACGCACCCAGGTGCCCCTTTGGCACTGTCTCACCGTCATCGCGGAGGTCGGATTCTATCTGTCTCAACCGAACCCGCCTCGTTTCGCCCGGCGCCAGATGAAACCAGTTGTCTTCAGGTTCAAACCCTGGGACGTCAACTGCGACCGATTGCAGGAACCGCTTGGCGGCAATCATCAGCGACCAGTTACCGGCCTCGTCCTTGAGAACGTTTGCCTCGGGTGCATCGAAATGACGGTTATGCCCCCGGCCAAGCGGGAAGTGATGCGCTTCGGAGATCGGTTCACCGGTTTGCGCATCACAAAGGCGCACCACGGTTACATCGTGCGATGGGGGGCCGAAGCGGTAGGCGTAGGTAACGTCAAAGAACGCTCCGATCAGATCGACCGCATTGAGCGTCTGCGCGCTGCGGGGCGCCAGAACAAGATCCATCTCTCCTGAAACCACCGGCACCTGGCCGTCCCTCAGGCAGGCGATACTGATCTTGACGGGTTGTTCCCGCCCCCGTTCGTTGATCACATGGATGGCCAGACCGTTGGTCCTCTCGTCACTCACACACGCCAGAACCGGCTGGAAGGAACGCTTGAGCGCATACCAGACGGGCTTGGGCCGTCCCAACGCATCAATCAGTCCCCATCCCGCCCCGACTGTCAGGTCGGACAAGGTCCAGACCAGAGCGCCCTGACAGTTGGACGCAGGCCGTCGCCATTCAGCATATGTTTCGCCCATGACCTCGCCGGTGACCGCGCGTCCGAGATCGAGATATCTGTCCGGGTCGCCATAGCGCAGGCTGGCAGGCTCGACGCCGTAAAGCAGCTTCAGATAGTGGTCGCGGACATCCTCGAAATCCCAGCCGGCACCGCGGTCGCGCGGCACCCGCGCCTTCCAGCGCGGATCATGACCGGGTTTCGCCGCCAAGCCTTCCTCCAGGCTCTGCTGAACGGGAACGTTGGAAAAGGCAAGACATTCCCCTGCAAAGCGGACATCGGCTCGCCTGGCGTCTTCCAGCGGCCTCAAATAGGCCCCGACGCCGTAATAATGCGCAATGCCTTCGTTGGGAGAAAACGGCAGCACCCCGCCGCAGGGCGAATTTGCCGCGTAGGGAACGTCCGGCCGCAGCGCTGCGGCCATCGCCGGCAGGATCTCCTCGCACAGCGGCCCCTTCCAGCGTTCTTCGGGAAGCCCCATCATGGCGCCCTGCTGGTAGATCTCGCTGCCACCGCACAAAACGGCAAGCGACGGGCAGCCCATGCTTTCCGTCAGTTGATCGCGCAGTTCCGCGTCAACTTCCTCAACGAAGGCACTGTCCTTTACGGGATAATCATAATTGGCGAACTGAAAGTCCTGCCAAACCAGCAGGCCAAGTTCGTCGCAGAGCTCAAAGAAGGCACGGCTCTCGTAAAGCATCGTACCGCCGACGCGCAGCATGTTCATGCCCGCGTCCCGCGCCTTTTCCAACAGTGGACGATAGGCCTCGCGGCTGGACGGAAGGTTCAACAGGTCCGCATTGGTCCAGACAGCTCCCCGACAGAAGACGGGGTCGCCGTTGATCTTCAGGCCAAAACCACGTCCGTCAGTGCCGTGGTCTGCCTCAATCCGGCGAAAGCCTGTCTTGCCGAGCGCAAAAGTGTGATCCGCGCATTCAACCGCCATGTCGTAGAGCGCAGGGTCGCCATGCGTATGCGGCATCCAGGGGGTTATGCCCTCAGGGCGGAGTGTTGCCGCATAGGAGCCATCGTCCTGACGGGACATCTTCGCCGTTGCTCCGGCGCAGATCAGCGCAGGCTCGGCCGCCACGTTTTCAAGCCTAACCGCAACCGACAGCGTGGCGCTGCCATCCGGTGCCAGATCTGCCTGAATGCGCTTTTCAACGAGGCGCGGTGCTGCTTCACGCTCCAGCCGGATCGGGCGGTATGGGCCGACAGCGTGGATTTCCGGGCACCAGCCGGGCATATGGCCAAGCAGCGTGGTCCGCACCAACCTCAGGCCCTGGCTGGTTGCCAGCTGCGGTTTCCAGCGGGCCCGCGGGCCCTTCGCGTTGAGATGCGGTTCAAGCGCACGAAAGCAGATTTTCAGAACGTTGCGGCCGGTCAGTTCAACCGGAAGGCTGTACTTGCGGAACATGTTCCGGCTGGACAAAACCTCGACGTCGTTCAGGAACACCTCGGCAATGGTTGCCAGCCCGTCCAGGCACAGGCGGTACTGCCCCGGCTCTGCGTCGAAACAGGCTTCGTACCAGACATCCTTGCCATGAAGCGGAACGGGGTTTTCCGGATCGTAGCGGCCAGCGTCCGCGAGAGAACCGGCAACGGTGCCGGGAACCTTCGCGGGGACACAATCCCGTTGATGGCCGGTTGCATGCGGCGTTTCGATAGCCCCCGGCTCCGTCAGTGACAGCGACCAGGTCCCTTCACCCAGGTCGATCATTCAAACCCCGGCAGCGCTGACGACGGGAGAAAAGCGTGTTTCCTCGTCGCCATAGTGAGCGTCGAGCAACCGCATCAGACTGTCCCACGCGTTGACCGCGGGCAGCAGGCCTTCATCCAGTCCCTGAAACTTCTTGCGCATGACCGCGCGCGCCAGCTTGAACTGCACCATCTTGCAGGTGGACGAAATGCTCTTGGCCATCTCAACACCCTCGGTGAGATCGGACCTTCCCTCCCTCACCAGCCAGTCAAGGTAGGACGAAAACAACTCGAAATTCGCCCCGAGCTGGCGCAGCGTGTTGAAGGCATAAAGGTGGAAGAAGCCGAACTCGCGTTCGCAGATCTTTTCGACCTGCGCCGGGAAGACTTCCGCAAAAGCGGCAATCGGGTTGTGTTCCGGTCGGCGCTTCAGGTGGTGGCGCAGCAGGCTTTCCGAAACATTCAGGATGTGAGCTGGCGTCGGCAGCGTGCCTGGAACCTTCACGAATTCCGTATAGGGCAGGAACGGTGTCGCCTTTTCATGTGCACCGCGCTGAAACACTCCGTCGAAATCGTCGCCCTCCAGCCGGTGCAGGCCCAGACCGTGGAAATACTCCATTGTCCTGGCTTCAAAATCCATCCAGTTGACCGCGATCGTGGTCTTGCCGTGGGCTTCGTGATAGCCGACACCGTGCGTATCGGGCAGGAAAAAGCTGTCGACCTCAACCAGCGAGAACCGGCCTCGTTCTATCTGCTGCTGAACATGGGATTCCACCCGGTCATAGATGGCCAGTTCGGTGACCTTGAGGCCATAGAGCGCTTCCAGATCTTCCAGTGGCACCTTGAAGAAGGTGAACTGGTCACCTTCAAAGTCCTGGGTCACCGAATAGGAAAGACAGGCCTCTGCCGGCAAGCCGAGCGACGGCAACACCTCGATCCAGACATCGAGATAGCAGTTGGTTTCGGGCCAGTCCCGGTCCTGGGAATGGAGCGGACTGCGCACGTAGGTTGCCGCATTTAAGCGGTCAAACACGGCTTGCGTCATGGTCTTCCCTTATCCCCAGAGCGCGGCACGGACGCCTTCAGGCCATTTGGACGTGTCGAAGCCGTGGTGGCGGAACAGCGCAAGCGCCAGACGCTCGAGACCGAAGCCGACACAGGCTGTGTGGGCGGGTGTGCCATCAGCCTGGCGGATGTTCCAGGCCTTGCCGAAATTGTCCATGTGGTAGTTGAAGCTCATGCACGCCGTCGGCTTTTCTTCCGAGGTGATGGGCACCAGCATTTCGAATTTCAGTTCCTGTTCACGCTGACCGGACGCCATGATCTTGCCGGCACGGCCGAAGAACGGATCATTGGCCACATCAACGTTATGCGGCAGTTGCAGACGTTCCATCATGTCCGAGCCGCGCTGTTTCCAGGTCTCGCGGAAATCCATGGTCTGGTCGGCAGAACCGACACGCACGTATTCGCGCTGGCGGAACATCTGCATGCGGGCCGGATCCTTGGAAGGCTCGTGGCGGAAGCAGTAGGACTGCAGGGCAACGTATGCGCCTTCCGCCGGCAACGGGCCACGGCGCGACAGGATGGGATAAAGCGGATAGCAGGCAGCCGGGGTCAGTGCGACCTGGGTTGGCTTCTGGTCCTTGGACCAGTCTTCACCCGCGGCCATGCATTGCAACAGGCCCATGTGGTCATGGTCGTTGCCGCAAAAGGCATGAACGGTTCCCGCCAGCTGCGGAAAGTTCTTCATGTAGCCGCTGGTTTCGAAATCCTGCATGGTCATTCCCGGCGGGAAAACCATCGCTTCGGAAATTTCGTCCTGTCCATAAGTGAGTGCAAATTTTTCGAAACGGGCAATAACGTCTTCAAATTCGCCGCTGCGGGCATAAAGGCCGTCGACGCCGCTGTCATGCAGGACGCCTTTTGAAAAGAGCTGATCTAGAAAAGAGACTTGCGCGTCCATCATTACCCCAAAAGACTGGTGTCTTGTTTGTTGACCAAGAGCATCGTGGACGTATTGCCCAGGATACGGTCGTTGGAAATCATCAGCTGCGCCGAATGCGCGTCGCGCAGGTGGCGACCGAGGCTGAATGGCGTTCCGTTCTTGTAACCGGCGATCCCGCAGATCAACATGCACTGGTTGATGATCGTCAGGATCGTCTGCGATGTGCCAATCTTCACGTTGTTCATGGCAACGGAGAAACTCATGGCATTCAGCGCATCGCTGTTGCCCTTGCAGCCTTCGAACTGCCTCAGGCCGGCAACGACATTGGCCTTGACCAGTTGCAGCAGGCTGGACGTTTCGGCCAGGCGCAGCGCGCCCGGAGGCACCTGTCCCGGAGACTTGCGTGCGGCGGCCTTGACGAAACTCTGTGCGCGCGCAACTGCGTCAGCGGCAATGCCGTACCAGAGCGCGCCCCACAGCAGGTGAGAGACCGCCAGCATGGATTGCGCCGCGATCTCCGCGAAGGGGCGCGGCAAGGTCTGCTCGGCCGGAGCTTCTGCCTTGAAAATATAACCGTCGGAACAGGTCCCCCGCATGCCGAGCGTGTCCCATTTGCTGGTTAGCTCAAGCGTGTACTGGTCTTTCAGGAAAATGGTCGCAATCTGATCGGAATGAGCTGCATCGGCGTTCCGGCGGGACGTCACCATGATGGCATCCGCATCGGCACCATAGGAAATTACAGTCGCGTCCTTGGTGAGACGAACAGTGTCGCCTTCAACTTCGGCTGCACAGATCGAATTGCGCAAGTTGCCACCGATCCCGGCCTCACTGGTCGCCGAAGCGATCAGGAGTTGTTCGCAGCAGATCCGCTTCTGGAAAGCTTCATGCCAGGCACTGCCAACGGCGTAATCCGCCAGACTGGCAATCTGGATCTGGTGCATTGCGTAAGTCATCGCTGTTGCTGAACAGGACTGTCCGAGGATCGCGCAGATGTCGGCAATCTCGGTGAGCGTTGCCCCTTCCCCGCCGAATTCCGGACGGATCATGACACCCATGAGCCGTTCCGCTTTCAAGGCATTCATGCCTTCCATGGGAAAACGGCCTTCCACATCAACCTTGTCGGCATATTCCGCGGCGACGCTGGCGGCACGTTTGGCGCGATCTGCCAACCCAATGGCAGTGATCTTGGCTGCGGCAGTCATGGATCAGGCAGCCTGCTCTTTCAGAATTTCAGTCAGTGCTGCGTCGATCTCGTCAATGGACGAGAACGATTTGCGGTTCAGCAGATGCTCCGGAAATTCGATGTCGAATTCTTCCTCGAGCGCCAGCATCACCTGGACGGACGCAAAGGACGACAGACCGGCATCATAGAGATCTGCACTGTCCGCGACATCGTCGATAGAAACCGGCAGATTGCCATGTTTCGCCAGGAGGGTCCGAATGGTCTGTTTCATTTTGTCCTTACCACTTTCTCACGGTTACGTTTGAGTCGGTCCTTGAGTGTCGAGGCATCATCTAGACCAAAAAACGATAAACTGTAATTAAAGGGCATGGTAAAAAATTACAAAAGACCAATCGTTAATGTTGATTAAGTCAAGGATTGTGCATCTGCTCAAGAAACGAGCAAATATTCGCCCCGCTTAGAAATTCTTCCGCTACGTTCGCTCACCTTAGCCGACGGAGCACCCCGTCGGTGAAAACAAGATCGTAAGAATACGTGCAGCACCTTGGCAGCGAAAGGCGGCCAAACTGACGGACTTTAGGGAAAGCGGGCCTCATTATTAGGATTCCGGCAGAAATTTCCTTACGGAAAGGCTGTGAAATCGATGTGCCCCACGGTGAGACTGAGATCCCCGGAGCTGATCTGCTCCTGCCGCAGCGACCACCATTGCGCCAGCTCCGCTTCGTCCAGCCCAACTTGCCTGCCGACATTTTGCCAACCTGCGAGCAGCTCGCTCTGGAAATTTGCCGACGCATGGTCTGCCTGCCAATCAGACCGGCCCTCGACCACCTTGTAACCGCGATCTTGAAACAGTTCGATGGCACGCCCGGCGGCAGCCGGACCGAGTGCGGGGCCAAACCCCTTGTCGGAAAGCTGATGGGTGTTGTGCGCGTCCAGAACCGCTGCATCGAAAGAAAGCTGCGGGGCGAAGACGGCGCGGCCATCATAGGTCAGACTCGCCAGAAACGGCTTTTTCGCCCGCACGACCTGATCGACCAGACGGACGAGAAACGGCTCCGAGACCAGATCCAGAAAGGCGGAGGTGGTCACCGCATCTACCTCGGCAAACGGAAGCTGTTCCAGATCCTTCGCAAGGTCGATTTGCCGCATCGTCACGCTGTCCTGCCAGCGTTGGCCGGCAACGTCCAGAAGGGCTGGATCGTAGTCGGTCAGAAGCCATTCCACCGAGCTGCCGACGGAACGGCCTTTGCTGCGTGAAAGCGCCGATACGGTCGAGCCGGCTCCGCTTGCAAGGTCCAGAAAACGTAAACGGTCACTGCCGAGAGCAGCAAAAAACGCGATTTCGACAGCCTCGTTACGAGCCGCGAGATCGATCGGCTCGCGCAAGGCCAGCCATTCAGGAGAAAAACCGGTCATTGGCTGGTATCCTCTAAGAGGTTTGCAAAGTGCCGTGCTGCGTCTGTCCAGTCCGGCAAGCGTTTCGCAGCCTTTCTGGCTTCAGCGCTCAATCTGTCACGCGCGCCTTGATCTGAAATCAGGGCCTCAAGAGCGCGCCGCAGGGCATCGACATCCTCGACGCCGCAGTAGATGGCGGCCCCTTCCGGCAGCGTTTCCTTTACGGCACCGCCACCGCTGCCGATCACCGGCAAACCATAGGCAAGCGCTTCCGTATAGGCCATGCCATAGCCTTCATACCGGCTCGCAAGAACGAAAATGTCAGCCGACCGGAAGAAACCAGCCAGGTCGTGCGCCTGAACGGCGCCGTGGAAGGTGACCCTGCCGGAAAGATCAAGCTCGCGGACCTGAGCCAGCAGCGCCTGGTAACAGGCAGGATCCGCTTCTAGCCCGCCGACAATATCCAGGTGCCAGGGCAGAGCCTTCAGGCTAACCAGGGCAGACAGCAACAGGTCATAGCCCTTGCGCGGCAGCAAGGTGCCGACTGACAGAAGCTGTATGGTGTCCTGCTCCAGGCGCTCAAATGGCTCAGGCTTGTCGGTTCCCGGCAGAACAGCCGTGATGCGATCCGGCGCGATGCCGAACAGATCGTCCACCTGCGTTCCCGTGGCAGGGCTGGTGACAATGATGTGGCGGGCGAACGCCAGAACGCTGTTCTCGCTCTGGAAAAGTGCCTCTGACTGTTCCTTTGACAGACCGTTTTCAAGGCATAGCGGGTGGTGCACCAGGGCAACCAGCTTGACCCGCTCGTGCAGCCGCTCCATGGCTTCCGACATCACACCGAGGGCCAGTCCGTCGACGACGACAAGCGATCCTTCCGGAACCGAGGACAGTTTGTATTCGGCATGGCGCAGCGTTTCGTCGGCAGGAAACGGAAAGCCTTCTCCAAGTGACACAAGATCGACGTCCCAGCCGAGTGCGCGCACCCCGGCTATAATCCTGCGATCATAGCCGTAGCCACCCGTCGGTGTGTTCAGGTCGCCTGGATAGGCAAAGACAAGCGAAGGCATAAGCTGTCAGATCCCGGCTTCGTACCAGGCGCGGGCGACGTGAGATTCGGAAATCGTCACGCGAATGGACTTCAGTTCCGATCCCGAACGACCCAGCCGATCCTCTCTTGCCGCTTTGGCCAGGTGGTCATGAATGTGTTTGGTGAGGAACTCGGTCGTGGTGTTGATGCCGGCAAATTCCGGAACCTCGTCGAGGTTCTTGTAGTTCAACGGCTGCAAGACCTCCTTCAAGGCTTCATGTGCCCGGCCGATATCGATCACCACGCCATTGGAATCGAGGTTTTCCGCCAGGAATGCGGCATCGATGACGAAGGTGGCGCCATGCAAAGCCTGGGCCGGGCCGAACAGCTCTCCCTTGAAGGAGTGGGCAATCATGACGTGATCGCGGACTTCAACTGCAAACATATTCTCATCCTGAATTTACGAGGAAAATTGAAAGGGGGTTCAAATGACGGCCTGGCTGGTTCCGTCATAGACAACAAGGGCGGCAAGCACATCCGACGCCTTGTCCAGCAAGCCGGGTAGCTGCTCTGGCAAATCCGGAAAGGCCACCTTGTGCGTGACCAGACAATCCAGCACCGGATCGGCCAGCAGGGCAAGAGCCGTTTCCAGCCTGCGGCGGAAGGTCCAGCGGGCCTGGCGCTCCACAGGGATGGTCCCAACCTGGCTCGAGACGAGCTTCAGTCGGCGGCAGTGAAAGTCCGCTCCGAGCGGGGCCGTGACCGCATGGGCACCATACCAGCTCATTTCGACGATCGATGTGCCATCGCCGGCACAGGCGAGCGCGGTGGCCAGGCCTGCCGATGTCGCACTTGTGTGAAAGACCAGATCCTGATCGACCGGCGCATCTTCCGGCAGTGCGAATTCCAAACCCAGCGCGATGGCAACTTTCGCCCGGTCAGGGTTTGTATCTACGACGGTTACCTTTGATCCGGGCAACCGTCCGGCAACGTATGCGGTCAGGAGACCGACGACACCACCACCGACCACGCAGATGTGATCCCCAGGTGATGGTTTTCCGTCCCATAACGCATTAAGTGCCGTCTCCATATTGGCCGCTAACACGGCCCTTTCGGCGGAAACGCCTTCGGGAACCGGTACGCATGCCGTGGAAGGGAGCGCAAAGACGCTTTGATGAGGGAAGAGAGAGAATACGAGGCGACCATCGAGATCCGGATCCCCAGCGAGGACCGTGCCGACGTTTGCGTAGCCGTATTTGACCGGAAACGGAAAATCCCCTTCCTGATGCGGCGCCCGCATGCGCTGCCATTCGCTCGACGGCACATCGCCGCGAAAGACAAGGCCTTCCGTTCCCCGGCTTATCCCGCTAAAGAGCGTTTCAATCAGCACTTCGCCGGTTTTCATCTTGTCCAAGGAAACAGTCTCCAGTCCGCATCGACCGGGTTCGATGTACCACAGCGCCTGTGGTTTGCCTGTGCGCGTGGTCACCGGTGTGTCAGCGGTCATCCTCTATCCTCAGTGGTCATCAACCCTTGCCTTCGTCAACGTTAGGACATTTTGACATGCGCACTATTGCGATGATCGCTCCAATTGGAAGTCAAAATAATGTTTCGGGTCTGTGACATGCCAAAATTCACTGGATCATTTTCAACCATGACCGCACGGCGCGCCACCTTCGCTGTCCTTCTCGGGCTCAGCTTTGCCGGCCTTGCCACCTTGATGACGCTGACGCTGTCTCCAGGAGGCTACACGGCGCTCGACCTTTTCATCCTGATCTGTTTCCTCGTCACCCTGCCCTGGACCATCATCGGCTTCTGGAACGCGGTGATCGGCCTTCTCATCATGCGGCTGTCGAAAAATCCGGCCGATGCGGTCTGCCCGATCGACCATGGCGACCCAGCGCAACCGCTGCGAAGCTCTACGGCGCTGCTGTCTTGCGTGCGCAACGAAGACACTGAAAGCCTGGAAACCAACCTCAACGCCATGGTGTCTCACCTAATACGCGCGGGCGAAGCGGACCGGTTCACCCTTTATGTACTGAGCGACACCAACATGGACGATGTTGCCCTTCAGGAGCAGCAGATGACTGCCCGGTTGAAGGATCGCTTCGAAGGCCAGGTGGACGTCGTCTACCGCCGGCGCACGGACAACCGCGGTTTCAAGGCTGGCAATATCGAAGATTTCTGCGATCGCTGGGGGGACCGTCACGAGTTCGCGCTTGTGCTTGATGCGGACAGCTACATGTCCGCCGAGGCCATTGTCGGCCTGGTGCGGCGTATGGAAGCCAATCCCCAACTTGGCATTCTGCAGAGCCTGGTGGTCGGCCTGCCGACGGACAGCGCCTTTGCACGTGTCTTCCAGTTCGGCATGCGACTCGGCATGCGCTCCTACACCATCGGCAGCGCCTGGTGGCAGGGCGATTGCGGACCGTACTGGGGCCACAACGCTATTCTGCGGATCAAACCGTTCAAGGAAAGGTGCCGCCTGCCGGAACTGCCGGGCAAGGGCCCGCTTTCAGGCACCATCCTTTCCCATGACCAGGTGGAAGCCGTGCTGATGCGCCGCGCCGGCTACGAGGTGCGTGTGCTGCCGCTGGAAACCGGCAGCTATGAAGCCAATCCGCCGCATCTGCTGGAGTTTATCCGCCGTGACCTGCGCTGGTGCCAGGGCAACCTGCAATACCGCCGGCTGATCGGGCTTCCCGGCCTCAAGCCTGTGAGCCGGATGCAGCTCGTGCTGGCCATCCTGATGTTTCTCGGTTCGCCCGCCTGGCTGGGCTTCATGACATCGGCGGCCGTCCTCGGCATGGTCACCGACTATATGCCCTACCGGCCAGATACCGGCGCCCTGCTCTTCTTCACGGTTCTGACGATGGTGTTCGCGCCGAAACTGGCAACGGTGGCCGATGTGCTAGCGCGGCCGGATCTGCGCAAGGCCTTTGGCGGACCAGTGCGTATCGTCCTCAGCGTTCTGGCGGAGATCGTCTATTCGGCGATGCTGGCACCGATCATGGCCGTGGCGCACTCGCTGTTCATGGGCGGGCTCCTGTTCGGCAAAACCATCGGCTGGGGCGCGCAGGCGCGCGGCGTGCAACGCCTGCCGGTGTTGCTGGCGGCGGGCAAGCTCTGGCCGCAGACACTTTTCGGGCTGGCTGGGTTCGCCTGGCTTTCCACACAGCCCATCGATCTGGTGTGGCCGGTCATTCCTGTCGCCATCGGGCCGCTGTTGGCCATTCTGATCGCTGTCGTCACGTCCACGAGAACGCTCGGGAAGATCGCAATCCGCTCCACCCTGTGGCGCATTCCTGAAGAGACAAGCCCGCCTGCGGAACTGGCCGACCTGCATCTTCCGGCCCTGACCAAAGGCGCGGTTTCCGCGCCGCAGCAAGGGCTCGTCCAGGGTGATGCCAATCCGGCGAAAGCCTGAGGCGCCATACACCACATAGCGCTTCCCGGCCGCGAGCAAGGCGCAGCCGGGAACAGCTTTTGACTTCAGGGCTGCTGCAAAACTTTCTGCGTGCAATGCCAGATCTCAGAACGTCAGGCCTCTGTCCGGAAGGATCAGGAGACGAGGACACACCGGCCCTCAGCACCACTGCGATCCAGCCATTTGAACATGAGAGCGCCTACAAACCAAAAGACCGGCCACGTGGCCGGTCTTTTGCATCTGAGACTTTGAACGGATCAAGCCGCGTTGGAAGATGCCAGCGGCTGGGTCAAGAAACCATAGATCTCCTGCGCATCATGGGACGCGCGAATGCCCTGGGTGACGGAGCTGTCGCGAAGTTGACGCGCGATGCGGGCCAGCGCCTTGAGGTGGTCGGCACCAGCGCCTTCCGGCGCCAGAAGCAGAAACACCAGATCGACCGGCTCGTCGTCGAGAGCATCGAAATCCACTGGTTTGTCCAGCTTCGCGAACAATCCGACCAAACGGTCGAGCCGTGTCAGCTTGCCGTGCGGGATCGCGATGCCGTGACCGACACCTGTAGACCCCAGTCTCTCGCGCTGAAGAAGCGTGTCGAATATTTCCCGTTCGGAAAGCCCGGTCTGTTCAGACGCCTTTCCGGCGAGTTCCTGAATTGCCTGTTTTTTGCTTTTGGCCTTGAGCCCGGCAATTACCGCGTCTTTACCCAGAAGATCACCAAGATCCATTAGTCCGCCTACAAGTTTCAGAAGCCGGCTTCCCTGAGGAAGCCGACCCCATCCGCATCCTTATTCGGCAGCCTGCGTGGCTACCAATGCTGGGTCTATCCAGCCAATATTGCCGTCTGGCCTACGATAGACAACATTGACTCCGCCGTTTGCCGCATTTTTGAACAGCACGACCGGCGCTTCGGTCAAATCCAGCTCCATTACCGCCATGCCGACGGTCATCGTCTTAACTTTTGCGGAAGTCTCGGCAATCACCAGCGGATTGAAATCCACCGGCACTTCCTCGTCTTCCTCAGGCGAAGCAAGCACATAAGATGCCGCTTCGAGAGCGTCACGCTCGTGGCCGTTGTGGCCGTGATGGTCCTTCAGCTTGCGCTTATAGCGGCGAAGCCGCTTTTCGATCTTGTCCGCAGCCATATCGAAACTGGCGCGCGGGTCCTGATCCTGCGCGGACACTTGAAGCACAATACCGGTGTCCAAATGCAGGTTGCATTCAGACTTGAAGCCTGTGCCCTCCCTGCTGAGTGTAACGTGGCCTGTGAATCCGCCTGTAAAGTACTTTTCCAGTGCATCATCGATTCGGTCTGTGATGTGGACACGCAGTGCATCGCCTACATCGACATTCTTACCCGAAATCCGCAAAGCCATGGGGACCTCTTCTTTTTCTATTGACCGTTAGGTCACCGGCGTTGCCACCGGTGTTGAAACGCGAGACGTTTCAAGCTTACAGAATGGACCAGTCAGCGCCGAAGCGCCATCCCCTGTTTACGTCACGAGGGCGGTGCTATAATTGCGCTCGCTCAAAGAGTCAATTGTTTATGAATTAAAGAAACAAACGGGAAAAAGCCTTGCGTAATTGCCTTGTATTGTTTCAGTGGAAATCTCTGAAACATTTTAAATGTTGCACTATTGAACCCTAAAGGCAGATCGCATCAGGACTTATAGCCGCACGTTTTTTTCCCGCCGACGCTGAACGGACGAGCCGATCTTCATGGCTTCACGGTATTTGGCTACCGTTCTCCGGGCAATATCGACACCATCGTCCTTCAAAATTTTGACAATCGTATCGTCGGATAGAATCGCTTTCGGATCCTCGGCATCAATCATCTGCTTGATCCGGTGCCGGACCGACTCGGCCGAATGGGCATCGCCGCCTACCGTTGCGGAAATGGCCGACGAGAAGAAGTATTTCAGCTCGTAAATGCCACGTGGGGTCGCCATGAACTTGTTCGACGTTACGCGGCTGACCGTCGATTCGTGCATGCCGATCGCTTCCGCGACCGTCTTCAGGTTGAGCGGTCGCAAATGAGCGATGCCGTAGGTCAGGAACCCGTCCTGCTGGCGCACGATTTCCGTCGACACCTTCAGGATCGTGCGGGCGCGCTGATCAAGGCTCTTGGCCAGCCAGTTGGCCGTCTGCAACGAGTCGGTGAGATATTCCTTCTCGGTTTCGTTGCGGGTCGTCTTGATGACTTTGGCATAATAGGTCTGATTGACGAGCACCTTCGGCAAGGTGTCGGAATTCAGCTCGATCGCCCAGGTGCCGTCGTTGGCCGGACGCACGAACACATCCGGCACCACCGGCTGCACCAGCGCCGAACCGAAAAGGCTGCCTGGCTTGGGATCGAGGGCGCGGATTTCCGCGATCATTTCGACCAGGTCTTCGTCATCGACGCCACAGACCTTGCGCAGCCCCGGCAAGTCGCGTCTCGCCAGCAGTTCAATGTTGTCGATCAGCGCTTCCATGGCGGGATCAAAGCGGTTCTTGTCGATGAGCTGCAGCTTCAGGCATTCGGCCAGGTTCCGCGCGAACACGCCGGCGGGTTCGAAAGTCTGCAGGACTGCGAGAACGCTTTCCAGCCGCTCCGTCTCGACCCCCAGCTGCTCTGCCGTTTCGTCGAAATCCAGATAGAGATAGCCGTTCTCATCAAGCGAGTTGATCAGATGTGTCGCAATCAGCTTGTCGGCCTCCTCGCCGATCGCAAGATGCATCTGCTCTTCCAGGGTCGTGACAAGAGAGGCTTCGTCGGCAACGAAAGCCTCCAGATTATAATCATCAGATGCGCCGCTGCTGCCAGTGTTCTTGTAGCTGTCGCCAGCCTTCAGGAGCGCGGGATCGGGCGATGCGGGTACACCCGGCTCGTCGGGAAAGACGTTGCCGAGATCGGTATCCATTCGCGACGCAATGGCTTCCGACCCGGTTTCCAGGTCGCTCTGCATCCAGTCGCCAGTGCCAGGCTCTTCAGTCTGATGGTTCTGAGTATCAGTGCCCTCGCCGAACGCATCCGCCGTAGCTTCGGCGCCGCCCTCAGGTCCCCCTTCGGCAATGTCGCTCTTTTCCAGAAGCGGATTACGCTCCAGCTCGGCTTCGACATAGGCAACCAGGTCGAGATTGGACATTTGCAACAGCTTGATCGCCTGCATCAGCTGCGGCGTCATGATCAGCGACTGACTTTGCCGCATCTCCAGCTTGGTTGAAATGGCCATTGAGTTCCCAGGCAAGCGTTATTTCAAGTTGGTCTGCTTTTTGCTTATTCGTTGCAGTCCAAGTGTATAACGTAGCTGGCAGCATGTCATCAAAGCGTAAATTGTTCACCCAGATAAAGCCGGCGCACGTCCGGATTGGTGACAATTTCCTGCGGCAACCCTTCCGTCAGCACCTCGCCTGAGGCAATGATATAGGCCCGGTCGATCAGGCCGAGAGTCTCGCGAACGTTGTGATCGGTGATCAAAACCCCAATGCCACGCTTGGTCAGATGCCGAACGAGCTGCTGAATGTCGCCGACAGCGATCGGATCGATACCCGCGAAGGGTTCATCAAGAAGCATGAAGGACGGCCGGCTTGCCAGCGCGCGGGCAATTTCGACGCGGCGGCGTTCACCACCGGACAGCGCGATACTGGGTGACTTTCGCAAGTGGGTAAGCCCGAACTCGGCCAGCAGCGAATCAAGTTCCTCACGGCGTTTCTGCCGGTTCGGCTCAATCACCTCCAGAACGGCCCGGATGTTTTCTTCCACCGTCAAGCCGCGAAAGATGGATGCTTCCTGCGGCAGATAGCCGATACCGAGGCGGGCACGGCGATACATCGGCATCCGGGTGATATTGAAACCTTCCAGCGAAATCTGGCCCTGATCCGGACGGATCAGACCGGTGATCATGTAGAAGGTTGTGGTCTTGCCGGCCCCGTTCGGGCCCAAAAGGCCGACGGCCTCACCCGGTTTCACTGTCAGGCTGACGTATTTCACCACCTGTCGGCGACCATAGGTCTTGCCGATGCCTTCAACGACCAGCGCCTGCGACAAGTCTTCGCCATCATGGGCGGGATCCGGCATGCTTCCCTGCAATCCGTTATTCTCCGAAGGCGTTCTTTTCACTGGCCTGCCGTCCATCCGATCATTGCCGCAGCTTCACATAAGGTCTGCGACCGACGCTGTCGAGTCGGACCAGCCGTCAAACTCAGTTGCCGGTTTGGTCGTTGTTCACACTGTTGGGCTGAATGCGTACCTTGACGCGGCCGCTGCCCTGCCCCGCCACCTTGCCGCCACCGGCGCTCAGGTTGGCCTTGCCGGTCTTCAGATTCACGGTGAGTTTGTTACCGACGACAACGTTCGGCCCCTGCTTGAGCACGACTTCCCGCCCGGTCATGACCATGACTTCCTGGTTCATGTCGAAACTGGCTTCATCGCCCTTCGCGGTCTGGTCCTTGGACGTGATGAAAACGCCACCTTCCGCTTCCAGCTTGGAAATCCGCTGCTGAGCGGTGCTGTCTTCGGTCTTTTCGGCACCGGAACCAACGTAATACACCTTGAGCCGCTCAGTCTTGAGCGTGGTTTCGCCCTGCGTCACCAGAACATCGCCAACGAAGGTCGCGGTGTTGTTGTTGTCTTCGACCCGCAGCTCACTTGCTTCGATCTCGATCGGTTCGCCTTCACTCGACCCGAAGCCCGCGAAGGCGTCGGAGAAGGTCTGGGCATGGGCCGAACCGGCAATAAGGGCGGCAGCGGCGGCAATCGTCATGCGTTTCAGAAAAGTCATCTCTTACTGTCCTTGCGAAGCAGGATTGAGGGTCATCTTGATGCCATCGGAAAACCTGACGATTCCCTTGGCCTTATCATAATCGAGTTTGCCCGCCACGATACGGCCTTGATCCGACCGGATGGACACGACATTCGAAGTCTTCAAGGCTCCGTTGGTGAGATCTATCTCCACATCGGACAAATCAACCGTGTAGCCTTCGCTCCACTCAAGCTGAATGCCTTCGAACAGCCGCAGCCTTTCCGTGGCATTGTTATATGTGCCCTTCAGCGCCACGATCTGCGCGCTCTGATCCTTGCTCAGCGTAATGTCGGCCAGAATGGTTTCCAGATCGATGATCCGTGGATCGCTGAGACGCTGGATCGCACGGTTGGCTGTTACCCGGTAAGACCGCTCGCCGTCGTGCCCCGAGAGCTCCGGCTGGTCCATCACCAGCCCTTCGCTGGTCAGCATCACGTTGGTGGCACCAAACCCGCTGAGCACATTGAACAGGACCACCAGCCCCACCATGGCGGCCAGGATCAACAGTCCAATGCCTGGAAAGAGCCAACGCATGATGCGCACCATGATGCTGTGCCGACGCGCAGCCCTTTGGGCGCGGCTCAAAGGCCGCCTGGCTGAATGCCCGTGCATGTGATCGCCAACAGCGCTCAATCCATTCTCCGAAACCGTGTGCCCGATGCCCTGTCGCCAGGGCCCTTACGAATGGGCGAAAATATCGTTTTCTTCCCAGCCCTTCAGATCGAGTTCCGCCCGCATCGGCAGGAAGTCGAAACAGGCCCGGGCAATATGACTGCGTTCCTCACGCTCCAGCATCATTTCCAGCCGTTCCTTCAAGGCGTGCAGATGAAGCACGTCCGAAGCCGCGTAGGCCAGTTGCGCATCGCTCAAGGTCTCCGCCGCCCAATCCGAGCTCTGCTGCTGCTTGGACAGCTCCACCCCGAGAAGCTCTCGCGTGATATCCTTCAATCCGTGGCGATCCGTATAGGTCCGAACCAGTTTGGATGCGATTTTCGTGCACCACACTGGCGACACCCGAATGTTCAGATAGTGCTGAAGCACCGCAACATCAAACCGGGCGAAGTGGAATATCTTGGGTTTGGATGCATCCGTCATGAGCGCGGCGAGGTTCGGCGCCTCGCTCTGGCCCCGTGCGATCTGGACCACATCAGCGGTTCCGTCGCCCGGAGACAGCTGCACAACGCACAACCGGTCGCGATGCGGGTTAAGCCCGAGGGTCTCGGAATCGACCGCCACCGCGTTTGCCGTTTCATAGGCTTTCAGATCGGGCAGATCGCCCTTGTGATAGCGGATGGTCATGACGTTTCGTCTCCTCTGGCCTGTCCCAGGCGCAGTTTCTGCCGACGTTCCTGCCGTGCTGAACCGGCTGGACACCGCGCTTATGTCTTCAATTGTCCTACCTGCATTTATGCGATGACACATGAACACAGGTTGAACGCAATAAATGCTGTTGTCTGCCGGCTGCCCACAACGGGCACATGGCAGGTCGCTTACCTGAATACGTTTTCCGTCAGGTAAAACATGCAGCGGGATGAGGCAAGCCGATTGACCGCAGAACCATGCCGATGCGTGGAGAGAATGCTATTTCTTGATACGAAAAACTTCGTGGCAGCTCTTGCAGGTTGCTGCCAATTTGCCGAAAGCACCCGCAATTTCCTTCTTGCCCTCACCGGCTTCCGCCACCCTCTTCAGGGCAAGCGCCGCCGCCTTCATGTTCTCCGCGGAGGCAGAAAATGCAGGCCATTTCTTCCAGATTTCCGGGCTCGCCTCGGTCGGTGCATGATCACTGCCTTCCGGAAACAGGGCCGTTAGCCTATCGCCCGCGTGTGCTGCGATGGCATCGCCTGCATCTATCACCAGATCCGGATTCAAGGCGGAGCTGCCTTTCAGCATGGTCCCGATGGATTTCATGTTGCGGCTGATGTCCGACATCACATCCATACGTTCCTTGACGATGCCGCTTGCGCCGCCATGGCCAAAGGCAGCTCCCGCAGACATCAAGCCGGCCCAAAGCACAAACGCTGCTCCCCCAATCCGCATCCACTTCCCCTTGCTTTCAAGTCGATCCCGTTTTTTCGCTGCAGTGCACGAACATAGACAAGAATTTCGCATATGCGCCTGGCGAAAGCCATCCACGGGCGGCACATCGCCAAATGACCCTTGATGGGAGCGCGCGCCGCGTGTCACAGCCAGCAGGAAAGCGCCATCGGACTGATGGCCAGGTTCATAAATCTTGCGAACAAGCGGCGGGCCTATGCCGTCGCGCCCATCGGCGCCCTCGCCATGGCGACTCGCACAGTTTTCGCGAAAAAGCGCTTCGCCACCAGCGCGTTTCCTTCCTACGACAGGACCTGAACCTCGACCACCGCAGCTCCGTTGACAGCAGGTGGCTGGTCTTTCTCCGATAAGAGACCCCAAAACAATATGGCCAGAACAATGGCCGACAGTGCCGCTGAAACGATCAGAAAGCCCTTACGCATCAGGTGTGCCCATTGCTCTCGTCCGTTTGGCCGGGATCGTGCTGGCCCGACAAGTCATCGATTATGGGGCAGTCGGGCCGGTCATCGCCATGGCAGGCCGTCACCAGTTCCGACAGCACTTTTCTCAGAGATCGCAATTCCTCGATCTTGCGATCCACTTCTCTGATCTTTGCGTGCGTGATCGCCTTCACATCGGCGCTTGCCCGGTTGCGATCCTCATAAAGAGAGAGGAGTTCCCGGCATTCCTCGATGGAGAACCCAAGACTGCGCGCCCTTTGAAGGAACTTCAGACGCTGGAGGTCCGTGTCAACAAAATCACGATACCCGTTTTCGCTGCGCAGCGGTCGAACAAGACCGATATCCTCGTAGTAGCGGATCGTCTTGACCGGCAATCCGCTGTGTTCCGAAGCCTCACCGATATTCATGTTCCGTTTCCTTAAAGCGTCAGCCGTGCAGGCTTTGCCCGTTGCAGGTGGGTCCAACCGAAGACAGGTTCATGGGAGCCTTGGCACCCGCATAATACGCGCTCAGATGGAGCTCTCATTTCTCCACGAGATAATCCTTCCAGTTGCTGGAAGGTCAAGGGAAGGCTCCCCAACTTCAGCTCTCTTAGACGTCGAGATGTCCGAAGACGCAGCAGCCTGGCAACGCGAAGGCGAGTCCAGCGTCATTCTTTGAACGAATAAAGTGAGACTTCACACACTGTTAACCATAAATTGCAATACCTGATACACCCATAGCGCGCATATCCGCGTCTTCCTACAAGCGGTGTTTCAGCCATGAAAAGACCTTTTCAGTCCCTTCCGATTGCGGCCTTCCTGGCGCTTTCTTCGGCGCCCCTTGCCTCCGCTGCCGATCTCTACTCGGGCCCCTCGGGCTCCGGCGAGCTTTATCAGACATCCACGCTGCGGGGCAGCATTGGCCTGCGCTACTGGTACAGCCAGTCGCGCTCCGACCTGGATAACAGCGGGTTCGACATTTCCAGCACGGACAATGTCACCTCGAACACGGCTGAACTGGTCGGGACGCTTGAAGACACCACGGCCAATACCTTCGTCAGAGGGTATGTCGGCCTTGGCCGAAGCAATGGCGGCGATGTGCATTTCTCAGGCTATGAGATGGACAACACCGATGAGACGTCTCTTGGATATGTCGTTATCGACGGTGGCTGGGGCTTCGCGCAATTTGCCAACAATCAGGTGCGGCTGAAAGGGTTTGTCGGCTACCAGTACCTCTCCGACGACGTTTCCGCGCAATACGGGAACCTGACCGTCGAACAGTCCCGCGATTGGCACGCGATCCGCCTGGGCATGACTGCTGAAGGCGATTTGGGCCAACGTGTCGGTTGGTCCGTCGATGTGGCAGGCGTCCCCTGGAGCTACAACAAGATCGAGACCTGGGAGAGCGACTGGACCTATGGCCTGGAAGCCGACGCGATGCTGAATGTCGATCTCACCCAGAACTGGCAGCTCGGGGTCGGCGGCCGCTACTGGTGGCTCCACTCGAATTTCGACCGCAGATATGTCGTCACTGGCGAGAAAGTGGTTCTCGACCAGAACTATCACCGCTACGGCCTGCTGCTGGAAAGCAGATACACGTTCTAGAAACCGGCCAGGCAGCCCCCCGTCCAACATCAGAAAGGTCCGCTCACGCGGGCCTTTTTCGTATAAACCGATGACACAGGAACCGCATGCCCCACAGAAAAGATCCCGAGATGCCGAACAATCTTGCCGTCACCTATCTTTTTCTCATTGCGGCCATCGTTGCCGAGGTGATCGCAACCTCAGCACTGGCAAAAACCGAAAATTTCACCCGGCTGCTGCCATCGCTCATCACCATAGCCGGCTATGCGATCTCTTTCTGGCTGCTGTCCCACCCGATTCGCGTTTTGCCGACGGGAATCGTCTACGCAATCTGGTCCGGAGCCGGCATCGTGCTGATAACCCTGGTCGCCTGGCTGGTCTTCGGCCAAAAGCTCGATCTTCCCGCCCTGATCGGCCTCGGACTGATCCTGGCCGGGGTGCTGATCATCAATGTTTTCTCGAAATCAGTAACTCACTAGGCAGAAACGCCAGGCAGGTCCAGAAACGAAAAAAGCTCCGGAAAACCGGAGCTTTTTTAGAGTGTTTCGGACCTTGGTAGTGTGTCCAAAACCGGTATTTGGTGCCAGGAGAGGCATGTGATTTAGTCAATAATCATTTGTTTTATATGAGTATTTTTTTGTTCGATTTTCAAAAGACCAACAGAAAGACCAACAAATTTTCAACTGATAAAAAAGAAAACGCGGTTACATATCGGAAAAATGTTACACTGAGCTCTCATTCACGCCGGTAGGCTTCAATGAGATTGATCGTCGGAATCGTACTGCCCTCTCGCCCATTCGAAAACCCTCGCCTGCTGCTCGCGCAAAAAGCCTTCCTCATCGGCAACTGCGTAGCCAAGCTCCTTTGCAGCAGTTACGAACCCCTTGAGCGTCTGGGACTCCATCTCACCGGTGTCGACATTCTTCTGATTGACGACGATCGCACTTAGCAGCGGCCAGCCACGTCGGTGGGAATATTCAATGAGGTCTCCAAGATGAGTGTTCATTGCATAGTGAACCTTGGACCAGTCAGTACCGCTTTCCTCTGCGAGCTGCTTGTAGGATAGGAAGCGCCCCTCCCGTGCTGCACAGGCAACCGCGCGCATGGTCGTGTCGAAGTCGAGGCCCTGACCTTTCCGACGGCTCCACTCCTCTAGCAGCTCAGGATACGCAGTATCGTCTGTTCTTTTGAGGCGACGATAATTCCCGATGAGATTCTTGAGCTCCTCGTCCGTCAACTGGTCTGGCGGTTTCATCAAAAACCTCCGGCGTCGGCCGCAGGTAAACTCGGCAGCCCCTCCAGCCATTCGCTATGATTTCCACTGTGATTGGCCATTCCGGGTTTCGTCATCACTCCCTTTGGCACTGCGTAACTGACGATCCTGCGCTCCGGGCTCTGTCGCCAATTGATGTTGACTGCCCACTGCCTGGGAAAGAACCAGAGCGAGTTATAGGGCAGGTGATCATGGATCCACCAGGCAAGCCTCTGCCAATCCCCTTCGTCCTGGTAGCGGTCCCAAAACCAGGGTACAACGACACAGGCGGTAGCTCCCAAGCGCCCTTCTGCGTCCCGAAAGTCCCAGATGTGATCGGCATAGTTGGCCTCGTTGCTTGCGCAATTATGGCCCTTCTCATTGCCGAAGGCGTTGACTTCAGGCGAACGGTAAGCTGAGCGGATAGCAATATGCCCGAATGCCGAGCGAAGCGGCTCCAGCAGCTGCTCACAAAGCTGAGTTCCGGCCTCTACAGCAGCATCGGGATAGTGCGGGAGATTTGGCATTCCATAGAAATTGGAAATCTCGGAATATAGGAAATCTCGCATATAGAAGTGCTCTGACAGGCGTACCCTCCCGAGTTCCTCAAGTGCCTTCATCGATCCCGGTTGCTTCATCATCCGCCTCGTTACTTTGGCCCGCAATCGTCTCATCAACCGGTCGGCACTAAAGAGGCCCCGTCTCAGAATAAATGCCTTGGGCACTTCAGAGACACTTGATGCCTCAATTGCTTCCGACCCTGCAATTAACCACGGAAACTCCAACTAAAACGCCCTAGTTTTCAACCGCCTGGGTAGTGAACTCAGCGCTGCAATAAATCACCTGAACGTATTTGGTGCTCACTAAGACTCTTCCTTGATGTCCTCTAACACCCTGAGCAGGTTAGGATCACCACCAGTTCCTTCAATATATTCCAATAGACTTTCGATAATTTCGACTTTCAGATCACCCTGACTAATGTATTTGCGGGTTCTGAAAACGGCATTTCGAAGCTTTTCCAGCTTGGCCTGGATGACCTGACCATGCCCAGGTTTGTCTGGAGTAAGAAACCAGGGTTCGACTTCACGATAGCGCAGGAGGCCTGTGAGGATGAGAAGGGTGTATTTGAGATCCACCGCAAATGATTGCTGTTCAATAAGCTTATCAATATTAACTGCGGTATTCTGAGCGATCTGCCCTGCCAGCTGCCGGTCAAGACTTTGCGGAGCGAATTTACGTCGTGCTAAAGCATCGCAAAGAGCTCCTCGAGTGTCAGCATTTTGCCTTCTTTTCACGAGCAAGCTGAAAAGTGAATGCAGCTTCTCTGAAGACGTCATTGTTCGAGCTGCACCGCGCACAATTGTACGGGCAGATGCACGAGCACTGAGAAGTGGATGATCTTCGCCAGAAATGTCGGCGCGGATTGCATTCAAAAACTCGTCTTGGACACGATCGGAACACTGTCCCGTTGACCAACCAAGGCAGAGCAGATGGTTATTGTTATTTAAGCGAATACGAGACTTCTGAGCAACGTAAAGAACTTCATCCTCTATTGCACGGATTACAGCCTTGAAACGCACTATATCATCCTCTGACAGGACCTCGGGTAACTCCCCATCAGTGCTAATGGGAAGATAGACTGTCGAGTACAATGGAGGATTTAGCCTTCGTCTAATCGCTTTTGACAGGTTCTCCAGAGCTTCGGAGCCTCGTTGTTCGAACTGAGAAACGGCCTCTAGAATACCGGATCTGAACGCATCATTTGTCCATAGATCGATATGGCATGGCTCAAAAATCCGGTTTGGTATTTGCGGTCGATGGAAGTCCTTGTCGAGCTCCTCGATGATTTCTTCTGGACTGCGCTGATCTTCAGGGAGTGATAGCCAATCAATGTCGATGGGCTTTCGTCTCAGATCCTCCCAAGTTGAACTTACAATTTGTATTTTCGCCCAGCCCTGTGCCGGCTTCTGACTGAGATGGATTTCTACAGGAGTATCTTCCGATGGAGGTGCCTCTGTGATCGCAGTCCAGTGGCGAACTTTGGTGTCTCCCTTTTGGATGTAAAACTCGATTGTTGTCTTGCCACTACCCCAGACAGGCCCAGTGATTGGTTTCGACTTATAGGTATGGTTAGCGGGAACCGTCTCTTGTTCTGGTATAAGGTCCACAAACTCAGCCCCCTCGGTTTTGAGAAGACAAAGCCTGACAGGGTCAAGACGGTCCAGGAAATGTGGCAGCCCGCTTTCGACCAGAAGGCCGGCCTTCAATGCACCTCGCGCTGCGGCATCCCATGAGAGCATCTCCACCTTCCCCCAATACGCCTCGACGACTTCAGCAAGCGAATCTGCGAATTTCGCGCCTAATGGTGTCGACAACAACGTTATGTCGACAGGCTCGATCGAATGATCTTCTGGACCGGCAGGACGCGGGAAAGAGTAAAAGGGCTCGACCTTCGGTGCGGAGATCTCCACCCAGGTGCCATTTGCACGCCTGAGAATTTCAACATCTCCCGGCTTCATCCGGCCAGACAATAATTGAAAGGTCATGGGAGTAGGGTCACAGCTCCCCTCAAGAAGCGTCTGATCAGATTGCAAGACCTCTTTTTCCGTGCTCTCGAATATTGCTTTCAAGCCCAAATCCGGAAGGAGGGTTTGTCCGTATCCCTGCCTTTCCGGCGCGTGGTGCCCGGATTGACCTTGAACGCGTCGAAGCGTCAATATCTGTTCTTCCAAACCGTTGCTTACGTGCGTCAGAATCCGAACACGAAAGCCATCCCTGTCAGATGGGATTTGACCCGTTTCCATTGCGCCGAGAAAACTTGCCACTGGTCGCCATACAAGGGTTGCTTTCGGCCGCTTCTGGCCTCTCAACGCGCCTAGCAGACGTTCTCTTACGCTCTCTTCGTAAGAGGCGTTGTCCGGTATGGTCAGGAAGCAGTTTTGAGCACCGGCCGTGAGAGCTTGAACAGGTGCCCAAAGCAGCTTGTGCGACGGAGTTTCAGCCTCATCCTGAAGGGTGTCCAATATAGAACGCACAGACTTGCGGCGCTCCGGGAGTCCAACTTCTCCCCAGGCTCCACTTCTTCCGTGAGGCGCCAGGCTGGCTTGAGGACCGCCTATCCAGCGGCCACTGTCCAACTGAACAAGAACTCCCTGCAGCCCGCCATCTATAATTTGCGGGTCCTGAAGTGGTGTATCCGGGTCTTCAAAGCTCCAGTCCCGGCACGCCAGATCATGCCATCCGTTAATGTCGACGCCTACCCACCGTCTCATGTGATTGGCCCGGGTTGCAGGAATTCGTCGAAAAACCGAACCAGACTGCCAATTGCGTTTCGTAGCGGAGCGCCAGAAGTACCGACGGTCAAGGCCGTGGTTGCCGGAGCCTCTTCAGACTGAGCTTCAGCATTTTCCGCCGTTGGACGCATTACAACGCCACCTGTCAGATGCGCCCTGCGCCCCAAAGGGATAAGCCCCGAGATTTCATCAGCTTCGCCCTGGCACAGGCCTCCTACAACGTGCCAGATTGGCCATACAGCAATGTATTTCAGGAAGGATGTATCGTCCTGCAGCTTTCCGTAACGAACCCAGATCGGCGCACCAAAGTCCGCCAAATATTTGTGCGGCCGTTTCATTCGGAAGCGGACTTCAACCACGGTCTGGTGATCAGGCAAGTAAAAGACACCAAAGGGGTTATCCTGATCGAGCCATGAGCCGCGGTGTTGCTCATCGCGGAAGTAAAGCGGGGAGGCTGCTATAAGCCTTGCTCCGGGTAACGATTGCAGTGCGACCATCAGAACCAGTGCGCAATAGTCCTCCCAAGAACGGGACTGCCAGCGCCACAGTTCATCCAGCTCTCGTCTCTGCTGGATGAGTTCCTGCCAAGCCTCCCAGATCTTCCTGTATGCGGGATTGTGTTGCATGACAAAGTTCGGGGTGATGCCTGGATCAGTGGTACGGACACCCAATTCTGCGAAATCCCGATCCAGTCGCTTGCAACGCTTCTCAAATGCAGTGACATCCTGAAAGCGCTTGTGGAGCTGTGCTTGCGAATTTCGCTCCTTGTAGTCCTTCGCATTTGAACGGGCGATCGCCGCGTAAGCGCGCACGACCCTGTTCTCGAGCGTATCAAAGTTCTCCCGCCGGGCAACGGCTAGGATCTGCTGCCTATCACCAGCGCGTTCAGCAAGGTTTTCTCCGGGCTGCCTGATAAGCCACGTCATGGAGCGCCGATCGATCTCCTGGACACGGGACAGCGGGGTCATCTGATGGTACCGGCGAAGGATCCGACGCGGGGACCTGTCGATCGTATCAATCGTCGTGCCCAGGTTGCGCGCATGGCGCACAATGACGTCCATGAAAGCGTCGTCCTGCGCCGACTCTTCTGTCCAACGCCGCCTGAGTTCGACCCACAACGTCGATGGATCCGCACTTGCCGCCTCGGCGTCCTTTAGACGCGCCCAGACTGACTTCAGCCGAAGAAAAAGCTGATGTGCGATCTCCTGATCAGCTGTCCTGATAACTTCCGCTTCTGATGGGCGTTCCGGAAAATGCGGTAGCGAAACCGAAATTGTTCCGTCGAGCCCTTCGATCTGGACACCTGCCTGCCTACGTAGCGGGATTGGTATGAGACCAAGTGTGCGGGTGCCGGTCGCCTCCCCCACATATCCCGGCACTGGTTCAAGGGTCGCCTGTGACCTGTTTACCCTCAAGGGATTTGATATGGTTGTATATATCCAGGTGGCTGTAAGGTTATCAGCGGGCAACTCGAATACACCAGGAACCAGGGAAAACCGATGCTTGCGGCTGGTTTCTACGAGCGCCCAGGGCCGGGTCCACAGCTCAATTGCCGGCATTTCCGGCTCCTGAATGTGAAAGCCCCCGCCAATTGAAGAGCCCAGTACTGTTGGACTGCTGTTCCCTAAGTTGTTTCAGCTTGTCCGCCATATTTTCATCGGCAAGATCATCGCGGAGTAACGCCTCCAACCTTTCGAAGCCTTCCTGATGATTGTCTATCTCAACCCCACGAAGTTTCGGCATGATCCTGAATTCAATCTGGTCAGAAAGCGGCACCTTTGTGGTCGACCCGGCAGGACCATCCTTGGGATAGTTGGCCACGTATGACAGAATTGAGTCATTGAGCCGGTGTCCAAATGGGCGACCGAAATGCTCCATAATCTGAGCCAGTTCACTGATTGTCGTCCGCGCCATTTGGGCCGGGGCAGCTTCCAGACTGGAGGTGTCCTTTATCCAGCTCCGCCACTCTCCAAAGCGAATACCCTCGGATGCAGGCTCTGCGGATCGCTTTACATCAAACTTCGCAAATTCAGTTGGGGCGGCAAACTGAAGAATATTACCTCGATCAAGCACCTTGTCCGAAAGGGACTGTGTGCTCTCATCATCATTCATTGTGCCTGCAAACAATATATTGTGCGACGGGTATAGGTTGATTGAGCCATGCTCCACTCCCCTCACATCTATAGGAATTAGGGAATCCTTCCGACTGTTCTGTGCCCCTTCGTTGTTGAATGCTGGACGAGCTTCCAAGCGGCTTAGGAACTCGGAAAAGTAATATTCAACACGAGCAAGATTCATTTCATCCAGCAAAACCAGCAACATATGATCACTGAAATCCTGGTTTGACAGCCCTGACGAATTATGTGGGTCCATGTGAACCAGGGCTCTTGATAGTTCCGAAGCACGGTATTTTTTCTCTATGTAGTTATAGAAGCCGAGCAGATCCTGAGGACTGTCCCACCTCGGTTCGACTGAAAGAGGCAGAAAGTGCATGCCCATTGCCTCTGCATATCGCCGAGGCAACATGCTTTTGCCCGTACCCGAAACACCGGAGAGGACGGTTAGCTGAGCAACGTCGTTGATTTTCAGCGCCGTGTGAAAGGCATAGACAGTTCGCCAATGATATCGCAGACCTAGCCTTTCGAGGTATTTTTGCACCTCATAAAGGGCATCGGTCTCCCTTATGCTGCTCAAGCGCAAACTCTCCGGCAATTCAAGGCACCGGGGAACGGCTTTCAAGTCTGCGAGCAGTTGGCCTGCATCACCAGATGTCCCGCCGGGCATATCACTTTCAATTTGGGTGCGCCTGGCTATCAGGCTGGAAATTTCGTCAGCAATTTCTGCTGACCGCCTCCGTTTGTTCGACAAGTCCTCATCGAGTTGCGCCAGCTCCTCGCGCTTCGACTTCTCTTTCGCGATTTCCTGTTCCAACTCATCGACTTTGGCCATCAATTTGTTTTCACGACTCGTCAACCGACTGATTGAGTCCTGAAGAGTTGCCTCCTGACTGGAGAGCCTGACCACTTCAGCTGACGCGCGTTCATGGTCGGCAACCTGTTCCTTGAGGGTAGCAACGTCTTCTTCAAGCGACTGAATATCCCGCTCCAGGGCAAGTTTTTCCGTTTCAGCCCGGCGCGCTTCATGCACTAGGCGCATGAGCGTGTCGCGCTCATCTCTCAGGGGAACGAGCTCGTTTTCCAGTTTTGTACGTTCTTCCCTGAGAGTCTCTTGCCGTAGCTCCAACTCTTCGATCCGGCGTTCGAGGTTATCCGGCTTTTTCTCGCGTTCCTTTCGAAGTTCCTCAAGACTTCGTTCCAGTTCGCTGTATTCCTTCCGGGCAGCATCCAGTTTCTGACTGAGTTCGGCCAGCTCGGACGCGGCTGCGGCAGCTTCCTTTTTAGCTTCCTCGATATCTTCGCGAGCGGACGACAACCCTGCATATTCCACATGGAGGGAATCCAATCGCTCTTGAAGCGAAGACACTTCGGCAATCAGTCTGTCCCGGTCCTGGATTTTCTGTTCGACAACGGAGAGTTCTTCTTGCCGCTCCGATAGCTCCACCTTGGCCAACTTGAGGCGCTCGGAAATGTTCTCGAATTCCGTTGCTGCCGGAAGACGGCTTTTCCTGTCCTCGTACGAGTCTCTCTCCCGGCTGGCCCGATATCCGTTCCAGGCTGCGTACCAGGTGAGAATGGCCACCAGCAGAACAAGTGTCAGCAGGCCGATAAGAATAAGTTCTGCCGGCGTCATTGTTGACCTTCCTGTTCTGTCTGGGCGTTTTCATCTGGCGTGTTGTCAGACGTCTGCGGAGCTGCCTCATTGTCCAATGTTTCTATTGTCTGGTTGATCAGCTGATCGCGCTCCTGAAGAGCTTGTGCAATCTGGCTGCGAATTTTGAGAAGCACTGCACGCTCAGAGGCCACGCGCCCCTCCAGCTCATCCAATTCCTCGGGCAGAGTCTCAATTTGAGCCTGGAGCTCTCGCAATGTGTTGGCCTCAGAAGTCAGGCGCGCATGCTCGGCCCTTACACTCGCCAGCTTGTTTTCCTCGGAGTGCAGTGCAGCCTGTGCATCTGCGCGTTTTGCGATTGCCTCGTTGCGCTCTGCGGTAGCTTTTTCGAGTTCTTCGGACCTGTTTAGAATCTGATTGTCCAACTCGGACAGGTTCTCTTGCTTGGCCGCCAAGTCCGCATTTTGCGCGACCAGTTCGCCTCTTTCTTGTCGCAGTTGGGCAAGCTGTTCCCGCGCAGCCTTCAATTCGGTTTCTAATGAGTTCAACTGCGGTCCTTTTTCAGCAAGAGCACCTTGTAAGGACTCCAACCGCTGCTGCATTTCCTGCGCATCCTGAGCGAGTTCAATACGTTGGCTGTCGATGGTAGCTTTGCGATCCAATGCAGCTTTTTCGTCTTCCTCCGCAGCTATTGCGCGCTCTTCAGCAGTACGGGCACGTTCATCTTCTTTTTGAGCACGTTCAGCTGCAGCCTGCTCTCGGTCTTGCGCGAGCTTTGCATCCTGCTGAGCCTTTTGTGCACTCGCTTCGGCATTCGTTTTCCGCTCTTTCAAGCTTTCGACTTCGCTGTCGAGCGCATTCCTTGTTTTCTGCAGCTCAGACACGACCGGAGCTAGCTTCGATTGTTCTGACCTCAGATTGGCAATCTCAGTTTCTAGGGCTACTTTTTGCTTCTCGGTCTCCAAAAGCTCCATTCTAGCGTCGTCACGTTCCTTGAAGACACGTTCCAGATCCGCTTCAGCTTCTTCCAGTCTTTCTTGAGTGTTCGCGGCATTCGAAGCGAAATTCTTCCGTTGATTTTCGGCCTCAGTTTTTTCTTCTATTGCCCTCGTTCTCTCAGCCTCAGCGCTATCCAAGGCCCTCTTCAATTCCTGAAGTTTGGATCTCACCGATCGTAACTCTTCTTCGACGCCTTCGAGTTTGCTGTTGCTTTCTTGCAGGCTGGTCAACTGAGTGGATGCTTGGCGCTTCTGCATTTCCAAGTCTTGGATTTGATTATCCAGATCGTTTTTCAAATCCTGAGCCGACTTCATTTTCTCTTCGGCATCGACACGTTTTCGATCGGCCTCATCCCGCTCCCGCAGTGCTTCTGATGCCGCCTTACGTGCATCTTCCAACGCCCGCTCAGCTTCCTGCCTATCGCGCAGCCGCGCTTCCAGGTCGCTGACCTGTGGCCCCAGTTCAGTGAACCGGGCTTCGAGATTGGAGGTCTGCGCCTCGCGATGTGAAATATTCCGTTCACGAGCGTCGAGCGTGTCGATCTGAGCGCGAAACTGCAGAAACAGGATGACGTTGAGGCCGATCACAGCAGCCGCCAGGGCGACAATCACCGTGAGTTGGAGCCGGTTCGCATTCATGATTGCGCCTCCCGCAACGCGTCGCGTTTTTGTTTGATTTTCTCAATACATCCAGGCATGTCGCGCTGGAGTTCGTGAACCCAGAACCTGAGAACGGTCCATCCACGTGCCGCCAGTTCATGATCGCGAAGCCGATCACCGATCTTTCTATTGCCGTCGGCATCGGTGTGCCATCTCTGACCATCAACCTCGATATCAATTTTCAGGGTCTCAGGGTCCAGTGCAAAGTCCAGATACCTGGACCCGATCGGGTATTGGGGAATTGGTTCAAAACCCGCCTTTTTGAGAGCGGCGCTCATCCTGCGCTCCCAAAGGCTGTCGAAGGGAGCCCGAGGTGTGATTGTCCTGTCCGATGATCGTCTCGCCAAGTAGCGTATGTGAGCAATGTTGGAATGTTGCGCGGTTGTGAGATCGCCCACAACAATGCACAACGCGCGCGCACGACTGATCGCCACGTTCAACCGCCGTCTTTCCCGCCGCAAAAACGTGAGCGCTCCGGCATCAATGCCACCCGCCAGGACAAGCGAAAACAGGATTACATCCGCCTCGCCTCCCTGGAACTTGTCTACAGTCGAAACCCGTAGCTTGAGCGCATCGCGATCCTTTTGGGGAACACGTTGATCAATCTTGCTGGAGATTTTAGCTACCTGAGCATTGAAGGGCGATACAACACCGACGGTGCCGGAAAAATTTGGATCCGAAGCAAATTGCTGAACGAGTTCGGCAACTCGCTCAGCCTCGTCGCTGTTCGTGCATCCGCTTTCCTCTCGCCTCACGAAACCCTGTACGTCGTCCCAAGCCAATCCGGGTTTGTAACCGGTGGGAGCTTTGAACTCGTCTTCCGAACGCTGAGACACCATTCGCCCGCGATAGAAATCCTCACTGATATAGTCCACGATGTGAGGTGCTGACCGGAACTGATCCTTCAAGAAATGATTGACTGCGGCGGGTTTGTGCGTGGCAAAGTCAAACAATGAGTTGATGCTTTGGGCATAGGTGGCACGCCCCTTTCTGGGTAGATCGAGACTGTCCATCAGAGCATGTTCGGTCTGCCTGCCCAGCGCGGGGATGAAATTCAGCTGTTGCGGGTCACCGACAATCACTGCCTGCTTCGCGCGGGCCATCAGCGGCAAGGCGGAGGCGATGTCGCACTGACTGGTCTCGTCAAAGATCACGTAGTCAAACAGATTGGGTACAAGTGGAACACGCTTTGGAACGGATAGCGTACTGATTGCCCAGACAGGCCGGAGACCGACAATCTGCTCAGCTACGTCCAGGGGCAAAGAATCTACCGAGCGAAGTCCGTCAAACTCCAATTCTCTCAGCTTTTCACTGAGCGCACGGCGCTGTTCCTCAGTCGGTTGCGTGAGTTCACGCACCAGGCGGTTCAATAGAGGTTCAACGTCTTCCAGGATCGTCTTTTCGAGCCGCTGAAAATCTTCTGTCGGCATGGACGCAGCTGATTTTTGGAGGTCGGCAATCGTCTTCAGAAGATCCGCCTGCATTTCAAGCAGATGACCGACATCATAGTCCTGAGCAGGGGCATCTTTCGCACGATTGCGTTTACGGAAAAGGATGCGCCCGATCCAGGTCAGACACTTGATGATCCAGGACCGACTTCTGGCAGGTGCCGGATCAGAAGTGTCCGGACCTCCGTCGCCAGCTTGCTGAAGTCGTTCAAGCTTATCTGTTACATCACAGAGCATGACATGCTTCGAACGTAAGTCGGTCTGAAGCTGTTGGTGATCGTCGAACCTCCGAGCATCGCTCTTGAGTGCTTCCAGCTTCTGGTAAGCTGCAGCATCCGCCTCAGTGCGATATTCGCTGGCGACGATTTCGCGAAAGGCATCAAGAAAACCCGTATCAATCTCTCCCGTAGCGTCGCGTCCACGCGTGACCAGCGGGGAATCCTTCGTCAGTTCGTTCAGCCGGGTTTCAACTTCGTCCAGAGCTTGATGGTTTTTCGAGGCGAACAGAACGCTTCTGCCCTGCAGAAGCGCAGAAACGATCGTTGCAATGATAACCTGGCTTTTCCCTGTCCCTGGAGGTCCCTGTATCACAGTGAGAGGGTTTATCAGTGCGGATTTCACGGCGCCCCTCTGCGTCTCGGAGAGCGAAACCGGGGACAGGACCGGAAGGTCCTTATCATTGCCCACTGTACCGTCCACGGGAGAAAATAAACCACCCAGAGACGTTGAACGCAGCGTGTTCCGCTCCCAAGAGGCAAGCTTCTCGAGGTTCTTGGCTGCACCGACTGTAAAGCTGGTATCGTCCGGCAAAATCAGGGCGGCGCAGTTATGCAATCCCCGTCTTTGCAGCGGTAGTTGGTTCTCCAGATCCGCCACCCGGATCCGTTCGGCGCTCAGTGTTGCCAAAGTGTGTCTCAGGCGATCGGCAAGAGACCCGAGATCCTGAGGTTCGCCGAGCATCCACAATCGCTCAAGCAAATCGCGCTCTGTCCATTGTGTCTGCCGGATGACTTGCGACAGCCAATCAGGGTTTATGGAAGGCTCCCCTGGCTGAACCTGCATGATCAGGCGATCGTCCTGGACGCGCCATTCCACCGGAAACAAAAAGGCAGGGTAGATCGTCTGGCCTTCTTTCGTCTCGGATAGCAAAAGCGGATAACCGAGTGCTGCGCTGTCCACATTCCGACGGCTCAGCGCCTCCCGGAAGGTATCCGGAAGGTCCGTAGCAAAAATTTCAAGTTGAAGACCATCCATCCACCAGTTACAGCTCATCCGCATGAGCTGCCAGGACTCCGCGTGAAGGTCGGGAAATGTTGTGATTTTGCCGCGAGGGTCCTTGCGTTGGGTGGCAGCATAGTAGCGCAACAGCAGCTCCGGTTCCGGCAATTCGGCCTGCTGGTTTTCCGTTGGTGTTGTGCCTAACTCAGCCCCATCCTGATTGATCGGCCGGCTGATTGCGTTGACCGCAAAAAGGGTTTCCACGGCCGCCGTCTGATCATCAGGATCGGTTTTGCCCGGTTTGCCTGCCGGTCGATGATCAGTCTGCAAAGTGGATGGCTTGCGCCGCCAGCGCTGGTCCGGCATGCGAACGATCTCGCCGCGTTCGGCAAGCGTCGTCAAAGTCGAGAGGATTTCGGAAGCGCTGACACGTATGCCGGAATCTCTCAAGCGCCAGAGCAGCTGCTCATTACTTAAGCCGCGCGGGTGCATATAAATAAGTCGCGACAGGGATTCTACTAACAAAAGCTGCACCAAATTTACGCGGATTTTCAGTGCATTGTAGGAGAGCCATATATGTGGCGCAACCTTTGCGCGATATGTTTTTCCCGTATTGACATTGCATTAACAGGAGGTTGGCAGTCCGAATTCCAGACTTCCAATTTTTGAGCGACTTCGATAGAAAGTTCAGAAATTAACGGTCTTTCGGATCAGACTGCGAAAGAACCTGTAAAGGCATTCATTGCCACGCAAGACGGCACCTTGCCGCAACAGTGTGATGTGCCCAAACCTTGTGGTTACACCGGTGGCATCCTCTTCTGCGGCAGTCGATCGCTATCCATGACTTCGGTATTGAGGCGGGAAAGTCGGGAGAGAGAAATGGGTCTCTGGCCGTTCTTTTGCATTGTGCCGGCAGCTGACCAGACAACAGATCCAGGCCCATTATAGACGACACGAACTGGTCCTCCCTTGGGGCGTTGCAGGACGATCAGGTGCTCGGGTTCGTGACGGATCGCAATACCGGAGCCTTGCATCAGCTTGATCTCGACATTGCGGCCGTCACTCGCAATGGCATCGTGACCTTGAGTAGAAGCCGGGTTCAGGGCGAGGTCGAACATGTAAGCGGCAAGAACTTCGCCGATACTGCCGACGAGATGACCATCGAGTGTGAACTTGCGTCCAGGAAACATCCGTTCCAGACCGTCAGACGCGGTATAGAGATCATCGAGAAGCCGGGCGACCTGTCCCCAGTCGACTTTCTCACTCATGTGTCTCTTTCAGAAGCAGCTGTGATCGGTTGCAAAGCGCATGTCGCGTTTCCGTCATCCGTCCTTCAACTCCTTACTTAACTCGGGCACCTTCGATCAGTGCGCGCAGGACAAAAAGAAGTGAGACGATCTCCTTCTCCAGCTGAATGTCATCCAGTTTGCGTAATCCCTCATCCTTTTCCTGATCGATATGCAGGATGGAATTTGCCAGTTTCCGCAATCGATGCAGTGCCGCCAGATTTGCGCCTGGGGGCAGAAGCTTGTGAGCATTATTGATCCGCTCATTGAGGTCGTATCCGGCAACCTGATAGTGGTCACGAAGCAGGACCTCCATGATCGATCGCATAACGGCAATGGCAGCATATGGGACGCCAAAAACAAACGCATCGTGCGCCTGTTGCAGATTTTTCAACATCGAATGCGCTTCGGTTTCGCCATACTTATCGGAAACCTGTCGAGGCACCAGAACAAACGGGATAAGCTCGCGGCGCCGGAAAACGCCGGTCAGGCGAAACCGGTGTCCCGCTTCAAACGGCTCCATGCAGCCGTACCTTCTTGTATTTCTTCAACTAATTCCGGTTGGTCATCCCACCTATCTGCCTGGTCTGCGTTGTGTCTCGCGAAATCGAGTGCTGCCTCGATACCGCTTGCCTGCTCTGTCGCATCCTCATGCGCAGCTTGCCATTGCAGTTCTGCCTTCGGAACACGAAGGGTGACGTCGGTCGCAGTCCGAGGAAGAATGTTCGAAAGCCAAATACCCGCAACAACAGCTTGGTAGCGTTCTTCGTAATCACGCCATGCTGCAAGGAACGCAGGGTTGACTGGCCCCGTGAAAAGCGAACGAGCGCGCCGCTCGTTCATTGTCAGAAGAAAGCCAAGCTGAGACAGGCTGGCACAAATGCCTTCGACTTCTTCGTCACCAATGGCTTGCTGCGCAAGCTCTTCAGGTGAATCGTCGAACCATTCCTTCAGACGATTGAACAGCTCCAAAAATTTGCCAACCTCGGGAGAATCCTTACTCTCTGAATTCATTGCGCTATCTCCCGTTTGATACCGGCAGCTGCTGAGTATGCCTTTTAAAGAAGCTCTGCTCTTTAGTTAGGAGGTGGAGGTTGCTCATGAATACCACGATAGTAATTCCTCTAATCCGGCTTTCGTTTCGGCCTGCAGATACACACCCGCCTTTTTCGCAAGCGGCGCGAGTTCCTTTCGATGGAGATCGTGGCTTTCCCGCGGTGCCAAAATACGAATTCCGTTGATCGTCGGTGGTCCAGGTGGTTCGATCCAGACCTTCACCTCGTCGTACTCTCCGTCCACGTCCAGAGCCAGGACTTTGCCGGACGGCGTCCGAAAGCCCATGACTTTCTTGTTTTCGTATCCCTGACGCCCGTTTCGATCATCCGGGACTTTGTTGACGGTTTCACCAAAGCGGAACACCAGGATGGGCAGAGCATCTAGTACGCGAAAGCTCATTCAGCCGCCTCGCGCTGGGATTTGGTTGCTGGTGTAAGGGCTTCGTTGAGAAGGGCTTCTAGAAGGCGGGCACGGGTGGCGTCGACGGTGGTGAGGGCGGCCTCTAGCCGGTCGAAGAGGGCCATGAGGGCGTCGACCTTGGCCACGATGCGGTGTTGTTCTGCGAGGGGGGGGAATGGGATTTTGAAGGTGCGGATCAGGCCGAGGTTCAAGTTTCCTTGAGAGGCTCCCTTTCCGTAGGTGCGCACCGTCGAGCTTTCTCGCCCCTCTGGACTGTTCAGCCAAATGACAAGGTAGTCGACATTCACCAAGTCGTTGGGAACCTTGATGAGGCAAAGGCTGACGTAGAATGCGAACTCGAAGTCGGAATCCAGGACAGCCGCTTCGCCAATCCCCGCACCGACACGCGTCAACAGAACATCGCCACGTTCTGGGCGCCGATTGGACCGATACTTCTCAAAATCCTCTTTTGACACGAAACGGTGGATTTCCGGCATAAAGCGGAATGGCTTCACGTTCTGAGCAGAGAGGAACGGACGACCTCTATCTGTGTATTTTGGAGTCAGATGCGTGCCGTCAGTAATCTGATAAGCAATCTCTTGCAGATATGCGTGCTGCCATGTCGGGGGGATCTCAGCCTCCGCTTCAAAGGTTTCCACAGGTGGGGCTGTTTTTTGCGCACGTATTCCCTTTTCGGCACGGAGCCGTTCCTTTTCCGCCGCGATCCGCTTTAGCAATTCGTACGCCGGCTCGTCCGCCGGATCTTGCTCCACCAGTTTCCCGCGGACGGCAAGGTTGAGAATGGTCTGGCGGAGTTGTTTGATCTGGTCTGTGCGTGTGGTGAGAGCAGGAAGCGCGTTGAGGGCGAAGCGTGCGCTGGCTGCAAGGTCTTCTGCCGTAGCTGCAGGTCCGGTCAGGCGGGCGAGGCTGGCGATGGCCAGACGGTCGCGGGTAGACTCTCGCTTCAGCCGTGCCGCTTCCAGGCGGTCCAGCAGTGCCATCAATTCCTCCACCTTCGACACGATGCGTTGCTGCTCGGCGAGGGGAGGAAGGGCCACGACAAAGCCAGTTACATCCTCCCTTGAAATTCCTGGAATAAGGCTGCGAGCCTCCTCTTGGAGCTTTTTGGCCAAGCGGTCCGCGACTAACTCGAGGAAGGCGGGATCCCAGCAAATCGCTGTTAGCGCCATTAGTTGTCGGCTAATAGCAACCTCTTCAAGGTCACAAAGCGTTGTTTTCCCTACGCCTGATCCTTTGACGGTAAGCAAAAGTTGACCGCGTGTCGCGACAGCTTTCCGCACTAGCGCGTAGCGCCTGATTACTAGGCCCTCGCGACCAAAATCGGAGGGACCCGTAATATAGGGAACTCCTGCGGCGGAGTTTTCGCTGTACTCCGGTGGTTGCAAGTGTTGGCCGGAGATCAGATCGATAAGGGTGCCAAGGCGCGCCCATGCCCATCCATGTGGGAGGCCGAAGGGTACTTCGTCCTCTTCTATTTTGGGGAGTAGCTTCTGCTTCTTTATCTCGCCCGCCTTTGTCAGTCGCACTCTCTCCGTCGCAATTCTTTTCAGCAATTCCGACGCCGGCTCGTCAATCAGGTCTTGAGCCACGAGTTTGCCACGAACCGCGAGATCCAGAACAAACTGCCGCAGCCGTGGAACAGCTTCCGGCGTGTCGGCGACTTTTTCATAGAGTTGAAGCAACCGATCCACGTTCATGGCTTGGCAAACTCCTCGAACGAGGGGCCTGCCTTGAGGCGGAACTCTACCTCATAGGACTTGAAGGAAACCGAAGGCACGACTTCGAGCGCATAATGAAGTTGCGGATCCCCTTCTGTGGCCACAACAAGGCCTTCAACTTCTTCGCCATCTTCCACGAGATGTTTTTGAACCCAGCCCATGTAGCGGAGGACCTGACCGACAACGGCATCAGAGGATTTTTCGCGCTTGAGTTCGATCACCAACCATCGCGGATCGGTCTTGTGTCGTGCAAGCAGGTCGATACGGCCGATCGGTGTGCGGAATTCGTAGCCGGCTTCAGGTTCTCCGTCCCGACTGAAGATGTTCCATTCTTTTGCGAGGTCCAGAACGTCCCAATTGTCGAACATGTAGTCATGCAAATGACGCTCCAGGGCGAACCGGACCTTTCTGGTGTTCTGTCCTTTTGCTAAAGGATCAGCCGTTTCCTCGGGAAGGTTGGTCTCTTCATCGTTCAGGTCTTCTTCCACGTGAAGAAACCACCACATCGTATCAAGGGTCCAGAGGTCTACCTCCAACTCCTCCGCCAATTGCATGAGCACCCGATTGACTGCCTCATACCGTTCACCGAAGCTGGCACCGCGAGGAAATGCCGGGAGAAGACTTAAGTCGAGCAATCCGTCATTGGAGGTGTTGTTCCAGACGCCGTATTTGTCCGGGTAGGCAACATGCAATATGGCGGTGATAATGCCCTTGCCCATGCCCTTGATGCCAGTTGCTGCATGCATCCGGCCCTCGATTGGCAGCGATTCATCGACAAGCTCTGCAAGAGCCAGACGGGTTGCTTCCATGTCTGCGCAAACACGGTTCACCTGCCGATTCAATCCCGACCAATGATGGTTGTTTTCAAAATACAGAAAAGACCGCAGGACGTCTTCTGACAGCGTTTCGATTGCGCCAGACTGGAAAGCAGGACTGTAGCGCGCGAGCACCTGATCCTTGGATTCCTTGATCTTGCGGATATCCTCCCGATCAAGCATGACGGCCTTGGCAGCCCGGAGCCGACCGAGAGCTTCCTCAGATAAAGCTGCCTTGTTCATCGCGCAAGCGCCTCCGCCAAGATAGCCTTCAACTGGTCGCGGACCACTGTCACTTCGGCCTCAGCAACCGTCAGGTCCTTCAGAAGCGTTTCCGGGTCTCCGTGATCTTCCTCTACTGTGTGTGGATTCTTGATGTCGAGGTTGTAACCGCGAGCCTTGATCTCCTTGATGGAAACCTTCCAGGCGTGCTCGTTTTCCGCCCGTCCGTTGCGTTCCTTGCCGCCCCACCAGGAGGCGCAGTCTGCCAGATGCTCCAACCGGATCGGCCTGGTCATGGAATAGGCTTTCTGGCCTTCGGGTACCTGATGTTCCCAGAACCAGACATCGGAGGTTGGTGTGCCCTTCTCGAAGAAGAGCAGGTTGGTCCCGATCGAGGCGTAGGGTCTGAAAACCGAGTTGGGAAGGCGCACGATGGTGTGGAGATTGCACTCCTCCAGCAGATGCTCCTTGAGCCGTGTCTTCACGCCCTCACCGAAGAGCGAGCCATCTGGCAGCACCACCGCGGCGCGGCCGCCTGGTTTCAGAAGGCGAACGATCAGGGCAAGGAAGAGGTCGGCAGTCTCACGCGTGCGGAAGTGCTGGGGAAAGTTGCTCTCGATGCCATCTTCCTCTCGCCCGCCGAAGGGAGGATTGCTCAGGATGATGTCAACCCGCTCGTCCTGCCCCCATGAGATGTAGGGCCGAGCGAGCGTGTTGTCGTGGCGCAGGAAGGACGGATCCTCAATCCCGTGAAGCAGCATGTTGGTGACCGCCAGCATGTGCGGCAACTGTTTCTTTTCGACCGCCCTCAGCGAAGCCTGCATGATGGCTTCGTCCTCCGGACGTTTCACGTACTCGTCCCGCATGTGCCGGATAGAGCAGGTCAGAAACCCGCCAGTTCCGCAGGCCGGATCAAACAGGGTCTCCCCGGGCTTCGGATCTGTCATCTGGACCATGAAGGCGGTCACGGCCCGGGGGGTGTAGTATTCCCCTGCATTGCCGGCGGATTGCAGGTCGTTGAGGATCTGCTCGTAAATGTCGCCGAAATGCTGGCGTTCACTCAGATTGTTGAAGTCGATGCCGTCAATCTTGTTGACCACCTGGCGCATCAACTGGCCAGACTTCATGTAGTTGTAGGCGTCTTCGAAGACATCCCTGACGGTGCGTGCGCGTGGTGTTGCCGGCGCCAGCTCTTTCAGCGTGGGGAACAGCTCCCCGTTGATGAAGGTGAGCAGATCATCTCCGGTGATCCCTTCCGGATCCGCAGCCCAGCTTCGCCATTGAAAGCGCTCGGGGATCGGTGATTTGTAATCGTCCTTCAGCAGTTCGAATTCCTGGTCCTGGTCATCGATGATCTTGAGGAAGAACATCCAGCAGAGCTGGCTGATGCGCTGGGCATCACCATCGACGCCTGCATCCTGGCGCATGATGTCCTGGATGGACTTGACGATTGTACGGACGGACATGGATTAATCGGCTTTCAGGCTTGGCAGGAGTTTTGAAATTTCGGCAGCAACGGACTGGAAGTTTTCGCTTGCCAACTGACTTTTCAACCAGGGCATTATTTTTCCCACGGTTTCCTCGCTGCTAAGCTCAAAAAGCTTGGTGACCAAAAGTGAGGATTTGATGCTGTGGGGCTTCACCCAATACTGCGGCCGCTTGTTCCGAGTACGTCGAAAGGGTGGATCCTTAGCTCGCTGCCAAACCAGTTCCGCCCAGCTTTCCGGAGCATGCCCGAGAATAACGTGCAAGTTCACCGTTTTCGACCAAAGCGATAGTTCGCAAAGCACATATCTGCTGTTCTCCCCCCAAGCCATGCCTCCGGTATTTTCTTCAACATCCCATTCCTTTGGTAGAAATCTGACGTTGCCTTTGCTGGATGGCGCCATAACAAGGTTCAGATGTTCGATTTCAAGCCGTAAAGCCTGTTCAATAGCGTTGGTGGCTTCAAACTTGGGGTCAACCTTGTTTTCAAATATGAAATCAAGAGCTTGCCGGTGCTTCATGTAAATCTTGCGCGCGAGCTGAGCGGTCTCACCGTCGTCCATGAAGTACTCCCTGAGCAGTTGTTGATAGTGCTTCAGCAAAATGAGCGGTTCCGGCCCGATGCTGTCTTCCCGTTGCTTCATGCACTGGATGAGGACAGCGAGAACGGTCTCGTATCCCGCATCGATAAACTGATCGTGCTTTGCAGTATCTTCATGTGCAGTCAGGTACACATAGATTCTTCGATCGAAATTTTCGAAACGTCGCTCAATCTTTTCATAGTATCGCTTGAGCTGGTCCGGTCCCTCTGACGCGCCCACCTTGTTTTCAATGCAGATGAGCCAAGGTTTTCCCTGTTTAGGATGAATTTCGAGCAGCAGGTCAATGAAATCGAATTCGCGGTGTGTTTCGACGCGATCTATCTCCATGACGTCAATAGCGATTGGCGATATCCAGCCGGCTGGTCGATTGTCCAGCTCTGCACCTATTTTCAGAACTTCCATGAGCCAACGACGCAGAAAGAGATCGTCTAGTCCGTGCGAACCAGACGGATCAAAGAGCCAAGCCAGCATATTGGAATGTCTCAATTCGCTGTAGGTTGCTCCGAGAACCCTGAATACATTGAACTGAGATAGCTGTGCCTCGAGCTCCGCAAGCTCAGGACATTCGGTTACAAGCCGGGTAAGGGCGTCTTCGATTTCAGCGTTTCGCGATAGTAGTGCGTCAACGCTCATTAAATGACATCCCGATAGAGTTCAGACTGCAGTTCTAAAACGGCTTGTTCAAAACCAGGTTTCCCGCCAAAAGCACGAACGAGTTCGATTGGTGTGCCAAGACCTGTGAACGGATTGATCCGTAAAACGTTTGTATCGTCGAGATTCATGACGCATTCGTCCGCGTATTTGGTCAGCAAGGCATCCAGAACAGCGCGTGCCTTTTCCCCGTGCCGAGTGAAGACATCGCGCTTCTTGACGTTTTCCGCACGTTCTCTACGCGTAAGAGGCTTGGCATCGAAAGCGACGTGACAGATCAGGTCAAAGGGATCAAGGTCCTTGCCGAGTTCATCGAGGATCGGGTCAAGCGGAATACCTTCAGCTTCCAGCTCGTCGAGAATTGCCTTCTTCCTTGAGCTTGAATTCCAGCGTTTGAGAAACTCATCCAGGCTGGCGAACTGTTTTCGAAGAGCCTTCTTGGTAAAGTCACGCAGGGACTCCGTGACTAGCTTCCCGTTTTCATCCAGGTATTCAACGCGCTCGGCGACGATGCTGGCGCCAATGCCATCGACATAGACTTTTCTCGAGCCGGGTGGATTTGGAGGGGTTCCCGGAGGGGGCTCAGGGTCGGTCAGAACCTCACCGTCACCGGGATCGTAGGGCGCAGCTTCATCGTCAAAGCCCTCTGGCTCTTCGTCCCCTGGCTCCGGTGGTGTCATCGGATCGTTTTCTGCCGGCTGATAAATCTGAACAGGTTCGCCGTCAAAGTCCGGATCGGCGAAGTGGTTCGACGCTCCGCGGAAATCCATCAGGGTAAAGTAGAATTTCCGGGTGTCTTCATGGACCCGCGTTCCACGTCCTACGATCTGCTTGAATTCGGTCATGGAGCCGATTTCTCGATCCAATACGATCAGTCTGCAGGTCTGTGCGTCGACGCCGGTTGACAACAGGCGCGATGTCGTCACCAGAACCGGGTATTTGGATTCCGGGTCGATGAAGTTTCCGAGCTGTGCCTGGCCCGCCGTATCGCTCCCTGTGATCCGCATGACGTAGCGCTGATTGTCCGCAACGAGATCGGCATTCTCGTTCACCAGCGCCTGGCGCATGCGATCAGCGTGTTCCTGGTCAACGCAAAATACGATGGTTTTCTGAAAGCGGTCGCCGCTCTCCTTGAGAAATTGCGTAACCTTTTTGGCGACCAGCTTTGTTCGATCGTCGATGACGAGAGAGCGGTCAAAATCCTTCGTGTTGTAGATTCGGTCTTCGACCTCTTCGCCATCCCGGTCGAGTTGGCCCTTTTGCGGACGGTACCCCTGCACGTCGTGATCGATGTGAACCTTGATGACCTTGTAAGGTGCAAGGAAACCATCCCGAATTCCTTCTTTCAGCGAATAGCTGAAAACAGGATCACCGAAATAGGCAATGTTCGAAACGTACTCTGTTTCTCTGGGGGTTGCCGTCAGGCCAACTTGTGTTGCGCCGGAGAAATGTTCGAGGATCTCGCGCCAAGCGGAGTCTTCGGCTGCGCTGCCGCGGTGACATTCGTCGATCACGATCAGGTCAAAGAAATCCGGCGAGAATTCCCGAAACAGCTTCTGGCGTTCCTCTGGACCCGTGATCGCCTGGTAGAGACCGAGATAAACTTCGTAAGCGGTATCGATGCGCCGCTTCTTGTCGAGCGCCAGGGTAAGATCCTCTGTGCTACCGTCCTGCCGTTCGATGGTCTTTGATTTCGTCGACAGCTTGGCCATGGCGCCACCGAAGGGGCGAAAGTCGTTGACCATCGTCTGGTCGATCAACACGTTCCGGTCCGCAAGAAACAGGATCCGTTTGGCCTTCCGAGCTTTCCACAACCGCCAGATTATCTGGAAGGCCGTGTATGTTTTTCCCGTTCCCGTCGCCATGACCAGCAGAATACGATCGTGCCCTTTGGCGATCGCCTCCATCGTCGCATTGATTGCGTTGACCTGGTAATAGCGTGGGGCTTTGCCGCTTCCGTCATCGTAGTAGTCTTGCAGGACAACCTTCTCGCCTTCGTCATCAATGCCTTTCCAGGTTCGATAGCGCGCCCATAGGTCATCGGGTGGTGGAAAGCCATCCAATCCGAGATTGGTCTCTCTGGGAGCGCTGTTGCCTGTCCGGTCATGGAAAACGAACCCGTCCCCATTTGATGTGAAAACAAACGGGATCTTGAGCGTTTCAGCATAGTCGAGAGCCTGCTGCATGCCGTCGCCAACACTGTGGTTGTTGTCCTTGGCCTCGATCAGCGCAACTGGGATGTTGGGTTTGTAATAGAGCAGGTAGTCGGCGCGCTTGCCCTTGCCGCGGCTGACCAATTTGCCGCGAACGGTGATCCGCCCCTTCGTGAAGCTGACTTCCTCCCGGATCTGCAACAGCTCGTCCCAGCCCGACTTCCGCAAGGCAGGTGTGATGAATTTGGTGCAGATGTCGCGTTCTGAGAGGCTTTTCTTGTCCATTCTGGAAATTGAGCGGATTCAATAATTGAAGTCAAACATTCGCTTGTAGAGACTCTGGTCTACAATTGAGTGTGGTAGGTGACCTGTACTGTTCTTTTCATCTGAATACCGGGATATCCGTTGAGATCAATGGGTACTCAGTTCGCACATGATCAGCACGCGCCTGGCATTGTGAATGCCAACGATCATCGCCTATTGCGTTGCCACTGCAATGGCTCGTTGACCCGATAGCTGGCAGTATCAGTTTGCTTAGAGCCGGCTCCAGATCAGGATCTGACGATGACGTACGTGTTCTACGATACCGAAACGACAGGAACCAACACTGCGTTCGATCAGATCCTGCAGTTTGGCGCGATCCGCACGGATGAGGCTTTCCAGGAACTGGAGCGCTTCGAGATGCGCTGCCGGATCTTGCCGCACGTTGTCCCCGCACCTGGCGCCATGCGTGTAACAGGCGTCACGGCCGAGCAACTCGATGATCCTACTCTGCCAAGTCACTACCAGATGGTCCGGCAAATCAGGAACAAGCTGCTGGAATGGTCACCAGCGGTTTTTATTGGGCACAACTCCCTTGGATTTGATGAAACCCTGCTTCGACAAGCCTTCTACAAAACACTTTCGGAGCCCTACCTGACAAACAATCACGGGAACGGCAGAACCGACACCCTGCAGCTGCTGCAAGCGGCTGCCCTGGTAGAGCCCGATGCCTTCAACATTCCTAACGGCGATAACGGAAGGCCGAGCTTTAAACTGGATAGGCTCGCCCCGGCGAACGGCTTTTCGCACGACAACGCCCACGATGCCATGGCCGACGTCGAGGCGACCATTCACATGTCCCGCCTGCTTGCCGAAAAGATTCCGGCTCTTTGGCAGCGCGCCCTTCAACTGTCCCGAAAGCCGTCAGTCTCCGAGTTCCTTGCCGTGCATGAACTGTTCGCGATGACGGAATTCTACTTCGGTCGCCCTTATTCCTGGTATGTCGCTCCAATCGGTCCAAACCCGGAAAATACATCCGAGCTTTTGGTTCTCGACCTGACCAACGACCCGCAAGAGCTGCTTCAGCTGACGGACACAGAGCTGAAGACTACTCTAGAACGTAGTCCGAAACCGGTTCGCAGTCTCAAGATGAATGCCGCGCCAGTGCTGTGGGCTACCGATGAAGCTCCACCAACGCTGCGCTCTTCCTCCCCAGATCTTACTGAACTGAGGGCACGCGCCAAGCTGCTTCGAGACCATGAAGTGAGCTACTCCCCGGAAATCGGACACTGACGTAAGCTACGATTTGCGGCCAATACTCAGACACGCTTGGATCTGAACAATTTTGCTCACTCGCCATTATAGACCTCCCACTGCTGCGACTTGCTCCGCCCACCATTCCCCCATCTGTACACGCTCATCCCAGTAGGCCGCACGATGATAGGCACGGCGGACCTCGTCTGCGCCGACATGCCCAAGCTCTGCCTCGATCGCGTCCGGGTTCCACTTGCCGCTCTCGTTGAGCAAGGTCGACGCCGTCGCCCGGAATCCGTGAGAGGTCATTTCTTCCTTGGTGAAGCCCATACGCCTCAAGGCGGCGTTCATGGTGTTTTCGCTGATGGGCCGCTTGGGAGATGAAACGGACGGGAAGACGAGCGGCCTATGGCCGGTCAGCTGGTGCAGGTCCTGCAGGATTTCGACCGCTGAGCCAGGCAGGGGCTTCTTATGCTCCCTGCGCATCTTGGTCCGGGGCGCCGGGATCGTCCACGTGGCCTTTTTCAGATCAAATTCAGCCCAGTCGGCGAGCCTCAGCTCACCGGGCCGCGGATAGAGAAGCGCCATCAACTTTAGCGCGGCGCGGGTCTCGTAGGAGCCTTCGTATTCCCAGATACAGCGTTTGAGGCCTGACAGGCGCTGCCAGTCAGTGATTGCTGCCCTGTGGACCACCTTGGGCGTCGTCAGCGCGCCCTTGAGGCCGAAGGTCGGATCGTTTTCCGCACGCGCCGTTGCGATTGCATAGCGAAAGACCTGACCAACAGTCGCACGCAGCCGGCGGGCTGTTTCGTAGTTGCCCCGCGCCTCCACCTTGCGCAAGGGGACGAGGATCTCAGAGGCCGTAATGTCCCTGATTGGACGCTTTCCGAGATCTGCCCTCACCATGTCCAGAAGCCAGCGCCGCTTGGTCAGCGTGGTCTTGGCCAGGCCTTCCCGTTCCATCTTCTCCAGAAGCTCGTCGGCAATGAGGTTGAACGTGTTCCCGTTCGAGAGTGTGGCCTCGGCCTTTTCCACCTTCGCTTCCTGAGATGGATCGATCCCTCTGGCGATCAGAGCCTTTGCAGCATCCCTTTTGCGCCGCGCTTCCGAGAGACCAACATGCGGGTACTGGCCCAGCGCCAAAGCCTTCTGCTTGCCGGCGAACCTGTAGGCCATACGCCACAAGCGTCCGCCCGATGGCTTCAGCAGGAGATACAAGCCTTCGCTATCGCTCAGCTTTTTCTCTTTTTCCGGCGCTTTCAGCCGGCGAATCTGGGCATCGGTCAGTGGCATGTTTGGTCTCGCATTTCCAAAAAGACCAACACGAACTCCAAGCTTGTTGGTCTTTTCAGGGGAATGGTACCAACAAATGCATCGGATACCAACAACCCCCATCGGATAACGCCGGACACCAGAATCAAAAAAAGCCCCGGAAAACCGGAGCTTTTTTTGAGTGTTTCAGACTTTGGTAGTCTGTCTGAAACCAGAATTTGGTGCCCAGGAGAGGACTCGAACCTCCACGCCCTTGCGAGCGCTAGCACCTGAAGCTAGTGCGTCTACCAATTCCGCCACCTGGGCTGTGAGGGGGGCTTGTAAGGGTGGTTCCGGGGCTTGTCAATCACTCTATGTGACTTTTTTCATTCATTCACAACCAGCCCTTCACAGACCCGCGGCAAAGGGCTAATAAACTCCCAGACTGAGCCGGTCATTTTCCAGGCCGCCTCTCCTTTTGGACGCGACAGAAGGCATTTTCAGGATGTCCACAGCACTTAACGGCAAACTCGTCACGGTTTTCGGCGGATCGGGGTTTCTTGGCCGTCACATCGTTCAGGCGCTCGCCCAGCGCGGTTACCGCGTGCGCGCGGCCGTCCGCCGTCCTGATCTGGCAACACATCTGCAGCCGCTAGGCGCTGTTGGCCAGATCATGCCTGTTCAGGCAAACCTGCGCTATCGCTGGTCTGTCGACCGGGCGGTGATCGGTGCCGATGCGGTGGTCAATGCCGTCGGCATTCTGGCCCCGAGCGGCAAACAGTCCTTCGACGCGGTTCAGGGTTTCGGTCCGCGGGCAATCGCGGAAGCCGCCCGGGCCGCCGGACTCGATCGCATCACGCATGTGTCGGCGATTGGCGCTGACGCGCACAGCTCGTCCGCTTATGCCCGGTCCAAGGCCATCGGCGAAGCCGGTGTTCTGGAAACGCTGCCGGACAGCGTGATCCTGCGGCCGTCCATCGTGTTCGGCCCGGAAGACGAATTCTTCAACAAGTTTGCCGACATGGCCCGCTTCTCGCCGGTGCTGCCGCTGCTTGGCGGCGGAGAGACGAAATTCCAGCCGGTCTACGTTTGCGATGTTGCCGAGGCGGTTGCCCGCTCCGTCGATGGCCATCTTGCCGGCGGCACCACTTATGAACTCGGTGGACCTGAAGTGAAGAGCTTCAAGGCATGCCTGGAAGACGTTCTGGACGTCACCCGGCGCAACCGCGTTCTCTTGCCGATTCCCTTCCCGGTCTCTTCGGCCATGGGCAAGCTGTTCCAGCTCTTCCCCTATGCGCCGTTCACGGCAGATCAGGTCGAGCTGCTGAAAACCGACAATGTGGTGTCCGACGCGGCTAAATCCGATGGCCGCACCCTGGAAGGCATCGGCATCAAGCCGGCAACGGTGGCCGCCGTTCTGCCGACCTACCTGGAACGCTACCGCGAACACGGCCAGTACGACGCGCACCGCCCGGCCTAACGCCTTTTTGCAGATGACGTCTTCGACGGGCCCTTCGGGGCCCGTTTTGTTTGGGAAGGAAACTTTCCCGGCTTGAGACAGGTATGCGCACTCCACACGATGAGTGATCTGATCAACGGGTACAACACCCATTCCGCAGGCAGCAGCTTTCACCGGGCCTTTCCCGCAGATCACAGCTTTTCATTGCCGCATCCAGATCCTTCGCCTACCGTGAAAGCCGACGGGAGGCGAAGATGTCAGTTCTTGCCAAGGTCACGTTGCTTTTTGTTGTCTTTGTCGACCTGCTCGGCCAGGGACTGGTGTTTCCAATCATCAATTCCCTGGTGATGGAGCCTTCGACGTCGATGCTGCCACAGTCCACCAGCGAGGCGATGCGCCATTTCGATTATGGCCTCGTTATCGGCATCTTCTTCCTGTGCTGGTTTTTCGGTGCACCCTACATTTCCAAATTGTCAGACGTCATCGGCCGCAAGAATGCGATCCTCATCTGCCTATTCGGCGCGCTCGGCGGTTATGCACTCACCATCGCGGCCCTTCATCTCAACAGCTTCGTGCTCTTGATCCTGGGCCGCGCGATTACCGGGCTGACCGCCGGCAACCAGCCGATCGCGCAGGCTGCGATGATCGACGGCAGCACGGATGACGAGGACCGCAACCGCAACATGGGCTACATCATCACAGGTGTCAGCTTCGGGCTGGTTGGCGGGCCGCTGCTTGGTGGCGTTCTGTCCGATCCGGTCCTGATCGGCGATCTCGCCAGTATCAAGCTCCCCTTTTACGCCTGTTTCGTGCTGGTTCTCATTGCTGTTCTGCTGGTGGTGTTGTCGTTCCGGGATGCCCATGACGCCGAGGTGGAGCGGCAGAAATTCGTGTTTCAGCCTTTGGACATTTTCGAACTTCTATGGCGTATCCGGAAATATCCGACGGTGATGCGGCTGACAGTGGTTTTCTTCTTCTTCCATGTCGCCAACCTGTCGTTCTACATCTTCGTCGACAACTACCTGACCAGCCGCTTCGGCTACGGCACGCTTGGCGGATCGATGGTGATGCTGACCATCGGCATAGCCCTCGCCTTTTCAAGCACCTTTCTGGTGGTGCCGGCGCAAAAGCGGTTCAGCAAGGAAGCCCTTCTGGGAATGACCCTTACGGTCTGGGCGCTGTCGGCAGCGGCTTTCATAGCGTCGCCCAACGCAATCCTGACCTATGTGCCGGTGTTCTGTTTCTACTTTGCCTTCGGCATCGCCTACCCGACGTTTCTCGGACTTTATTCGGCAGCCGTCGGAGACGAGGAACAGGGATGGGTCATGGGCGTGACCATCGCCGTCTTCACGCTGGTGGCGGGCGTGATCTCGCTGCTGGGTGGGGAATTGATCGGCCTTGATCTGGATCTGCCATTCTATGGCGTGATCATCGCGGCGCTCACCGCGCTTGTGGTGATGTTCTTTGCGTGGAACAAGCCGGAGATGAAGGCATTGATGCGCGGAACCGGCGGCTGACAGGAGACCTTGCCAGCCGCCGGAACTGTTTATCCATGCCGCGGCCCCACCTTTAACCGGTCGTCCTGCAACTCGATGTAGCCGAGTTCGGTACGTTGCAGGCCGATGTCTCTCAACTCGCTATCGCTCAGGCGAGAAAGAGCGCGGTGAGTTTCCCGGCGGCGAAGGTAAGTCCGGAACTCTGCGGCCAAAACACGAAGGGCAGAAAACAGAGCACCGCGGCTATTTGCCCGGCTGCGGAAAATGGTTTCAATCTCAAGGCTCATCTCACTTCTCCTGTGGGCGGAACGCCCGTTCCTTCCTGGGGACAAGGCGAGAATGACAAACCAATCCTGACAGCAGTGAGTCATGTTTGATCCTGTTCTGTTCTCAGGTTATGATTTTTTTTGTTCCGATCTCACTGAGCCCGAATTCCCATGAACCCGATTGAACGCGCACTCGGCATCCTGCTGCTGCTGACCGGTGGCAAACTCGTCCCGGCAACCGTGCTTGCCGAACGGTTTCACGTTTCGCTTCGCACGATCTATCGCGACATCGACCGGCTGATCGCCCTCGGCGTACCGGTGGACGCGGAGCGCGGCGCCGAAGGTGGCTACCGGCTCGCCAGCGGTTATCTTCAGCCACCGGTGGCGTTGACCCGCAATGAGACCGCAGCCCTTCTGGCGGCGATGGCGCTGGTGCGCTCCAGCCGCACAGTGCCTTTGGCAGACGATCTGGCGGCGGCGGAAAAAAAGCTGGTGGCGTCCCTACCGAAAACGGTTCACGGGCTGCTGAAGGAGGCGGACAGGATCGTCGGCATTGAACCGATCCCGCCCGACATCTTTCATTCCGGCACCAAGGCGGAACCGACCTGCGACTGGCAAAAGGCTCTGGATGGCTTCATGGCCGGGATCCTGGACGGCAAGCGGGTCCGCTTCGAACACGTCAATCCCGCACGAAACACCGTCAAGGCGCACGATGTCGAACCCCATGGTGTCATGTTCGACCGCGACCTGTGGTACCTGGCCGGCCGGTGCGTCGATACGGACACGCTGAAGGTTTACCGGGCAGACCGGGTGCGGGCTCTGGAAATCAGTGGACTGTTCTTCCGTCCCGACAAGACCTTCTCCATCAAGAGCCTGCTCGGCGGGGCCTGGCTGTCCCAGGCCATGCGCCGCTGGGAGCAGGAAGAAACGATTGCCAAAATCCTCATTACGGCGGCACAGGCGAAGAAACTGAGCGCTGACTGGTACTACCGCCACGCCATCTTCACACCGGCCGGAGAAGGCCGGATCCTGGTCAGCATTCCATCCACGGAGCGCACACGCATCCTTCCGCTGGTGCGCTGGCTTGGTCCGGGGGCGGAACTGCTCGCCCCCGAGGAGCTTCGGCAGGAGCTCGCGAGCGAACTGGAGGCGCTTGCCGGGCTCTACACGGCGAAGGGCCAGCTTGACCGCTCGGCCTGAGACAAGGCCCTTCCCCGCTCCGTCATTCCGGACTGTGAAAGAGCAGCCTCAACCCAGAAAATAAAGCCCGACAAACCCGGCAATGCCGACGAAGATGCGCCACCACGCAAAGGGGGCGAAGCCGTGTTTGGAGACGAAGTCGAGCAGGCCCTTGACCACGAAGACGCCCGCGATGAAAGACGCGACAAAGCCGATGACGATCAGCATGGCGTCATCCATGGAGAGGACGTTGCGGTTCTTGTACAGGTCGTAGGCGAAGGCACCGGCCATGGTCGGCATTGCCAGAAAGAAAGAGAATTCGGCTGCCGAGCGCTTGTCGGTGCCCATCAGCAGTGCGCCGGCAATGGTCGCGCCGGAGCGCGAGACGCCGGGAACCATGGCAAGGCACTGGCAAAAGCCGATCTTCAGGCACAGCGACAGCGGGTAATCCATCACGTTGGTGTAGCGGGGCTTCAGCGGCAGACGGTCGATCCAGAGAAGGACGATGCCGCCGAGCAGCAGCGTCGCGCAGATCAGCGACGGCGTTTCGAACAGCACTTCCTTGATGAAGCCATGCAGCAGAACACCGATAACGGCGGCCGGCAGAAAGGCAATCAGGATACCGGCGACGAAACGCCGGCTGGACGGATCGCTCGGCAAGGTTATGAACAATGTCCACAGACGACCGAAATAGACCGACAGAATGGCCAGTATGGCCCCGAGCTGGATCAGAACCTCAAAGGTTTTTCCCGTGCTGTTGAAGCCCAGAAAGTGGCCGAGCAGCAGAATATGACCGGTAGAGGAGACGGGAATGAACTCGGTCAAACCTTCGACGATCCCCAAAATCAGAGCGTTAACAATCGTTTGACCGTCCATAGTGTATCTTGTCTCCAAATGGCTTGATGAAAAGCAGCCTGACCAAGTATGTGTCACGACTCAGGACGTTGCCCGAGCCGCCGCTTATTTGACGAAGCGACGTCGCGACGTCAAACCCTTGATAACCATATTCGGGTCAAACTCTCCGTTTAGACGGTTGCATCATTTGGCAACCGCTTCGACGTAGTGTTGCCACAGTTCAGGCTCTTAACCCCTTCATGCTGACGCTCTACCATCATCCGTTCTCACCATCTTCACGGTTCATTCGGCTCATCTTGAGCGAATATGGCGCCGCCTTCGAGGAGCAGCTCGTGAACCCGTGGGAACGTCCCCGGGCGCTCCTGGTGCTGAACGCGGCAGGCACCGTGCCGGTGATCGTGGAAAACGAAGGCCCTGCAATCTGCGGCGCCGGGCCAATCATGGAATATCTGGATGAGACTCGTGGCTATGCGGTTGCCGACCGCCGGCTGATGCCGGATCATCCCGATGCCCGCGCTGAAACGAGGCGTCTGGTCGAATGGAGCCTCGGCAAATTCGATCAGGAAGTCATCGGCCATCTGGTGCGCGAACGCATCTACAAGCAGATCATGCCCAAATCCACCGGCGGCGGTGAACCGGATTCGTCAGCCCTGCGCGTTGCCAGGGCGAACATCCACCATCACCTCAAATATTTTGGCTATCTGGTCGCCTCGCGCCGCTGGGTTGCCGGCGACAGGTTGACCTTCGCCGATTTTGCCCTGGCTGCCTCGCTTTCCTGCGCCGACTATCTGGGCGAAGTGCCCTGGGGCGATGAGGAAGACATCAAGAGCTGGTATGCGCGGGTCAAATCGCGGCCGTCGATGCGCCCGCTCCTTGGCGAGAAGGTTTTGGGCATGCCCGCCGCACAAACCTATGCGGATCTCGATTTCTGAGACATTCTGTCCACGTTCGACCGGCGCCGGTTGACGATCCGTTGTTCCAAAGAGCAGCCAAAGGCCTTGGACCTGAAGACCCAAAAGCTTCTGACCGCGTTTGAAGAAAAGGCCCATGCCCTCGGTTTCGACGGCGTGAGGATTGCTGCTGCCGACAGCATCCCCCAGGCCGGCGAGCGCCTGCAGACGTTCCTGGACAAGGGATATGAAGGCAGCATGAGCTGGATGGCGGAAACCGCGGACCGCCGGACATCACCGCAGGCGCTGTGGCCGGAGGTTCGCTCGGTCATCATGCTGGCGATGAATTACGGCCCCGGCGACGCTCCGCACGAACATCCCCTCGCCCATCTTGCCGACAGGACCACCGGCGGGATTTCCGTCTATGCGCGGCACCGCGACTATCACGATGTCATCAAGGGGCGCTTGAAGGAGCTGGCCAGCTTCCTCGTTTCCCGGTCCGGCGGAGACGTGAAAGTGTTTGTCGACACCGCTCCGGTGATGGAAAAACCGCTTGGGGAAGCTGCCGGGCTTGGCTGGCAGGGCAAACACACCAACCTGGTGTCCCGCGAGCTTGGCTCCTGGTTCTTTCTCGGTGCAATCTTCACCACACTTGAACTGCCGCCGAGTGGCGGCGAGCGCGATCATTGCGGCTCCTGCCGTGCCTGCCTCGACAGTTGCCCGACAAATGCCTTTCCCGCGCCCTACCAGCTCGATGCCAGGCGCTGCATTTCCTATCTGACCATCGAACACCCCGGTCCTGTTCCCCATGCCTTCCGCAAGGCTATCGGCAACCGGATCTATGGCTGCGACGATTGCCTGGCCGCCTGCCCCTGGAACAAGTTTGCCGAAGCTGCCCGGGAGGCCAAGCTGATTGCCCGGCAAGAACTGATCAATCCGAAACTCACGGACCTCCTGTCACTGGACGATGCGGCCTTCCGCAAGCTTTTTTCCGGATCGCCGATCAAACGCATCGGCCGTGGCAAGTTTCTGCGTAATGTGCTGATCGCCGCAGGCAATTCCGGCGAAACGGAATTGCTAGAAAAGGTGGAAGCGCTGCTGGAGGATAGCGATGCCCTTGTTCGCGGCACCGCAGTCTGGGCGTTCAGGCAACTTTCTGCACAGGAAGATTTTGAGACCCGCAAAACCGCTGCAGTGCGTGTTGAAACCGACGAAACCGTGCGCTTCGAATGGCTTCACACACAAATCTGATCCGACTTTTCCCGATTCGACCTTGTCATGTGATTGGTACATAGTCATCGAATAGCCTAGGTCTTGATGAGGACTGGGACGTCCGACCCCATCGGGACCGACCTTGTTCGAACTGCCCGATTCCGATCATTTTATTGGAGCCACAAAATTGAATTTACAGTCAGCTTCCGTTTTCTCCTCCAAACCCGCCAGAGCGCGCGTCAGGCTGTTCATGCTCGGCACCGCGTTTGCGCTGGTCTCCGGGTCCGCCTTTGCGCAGGACACCGGAGAGATTGCCTATGAAGCTTATGTCGAAGGGTTGAAAAAACTTGGTGTCGAGGTCGAAAACGGCAGCGTCGCTTATGACGAAGGCAGCGACACGCTGACCCTGACCGACAGCACCATCACCATGAGCGGTGTACTGGAGGATATCCCGGCCGAAAAAAAAGATGTCACGGATAGTGACGGTGCAACAGACATCGAACCTGCCGAGCTGACCGAACTCAACTATTCGCTCTCTCTCAACAGCGGCACTGTCACCATTACCGGTCTCAGCCATGAGGATGGTGACTTCACGGCTGCAAGCTGGGTCTATTCGGACGATTCCGAGATGGCTCTGTCCGCAGGCGCGGAAGGCAAGGGCCAGGTGAAGATCGACGGCCGATTGACCGGTATGTCCGCCACCAACTACAGCTTCACCATGCCCGAGCTTCCGGCCGAAGACGAGGCGCATCAGGTCAGCCGCTGGCTTCCGTTCGTCAAGGCAACGCTTCTGACCTCCTACGACGAACTGAAGCTCGACAATACGGCGATGAGTATCGAGGTTCGGGAAACCGAAGATAACAAGGACACGCTTGTTCTATCGGGTACCGTGCAGATCGCAGGATACCGTATGGTCGATGCCGAAGACGGCAGGATTGGCGAATACTCAATCGACAGCATGACCCAGTCCCTGCAAACGCTGGACCCGGCTTCGGGAAAGATGCTGGACCAGACCACCAGCCAGGGCAAAACGATTTACAAGGACATGGACACCGCCGCGTTCTTTGACCTGTTTGACCCTGATGTTCCGGAAACCGGCGATGAAGTTGTCATGCTCGGGTCGGCGTCCGCGATTGACTACAAATCCAAACAGGACCTCGGCGACGGGCTTGCGGTTGACGTATCCGTCGACAAAACCTCGATGGATGAACTGACCGTCGTCAAGCGCGACAACAACATCCTCTCTCTGCTCGACGGTCTGTTCACGAAGCAGACCCCGGCACCAGAGGAACTGATAACCGGCGTCTTCCAGTTCTACCGGTCCTTCGGGGTTACCGATGCCCGCCTCAATGGCATCAAAGTGAGCGTTCCGACGCCGGGCCCGGAAAAGCCGATAGATGTCTCCATCAAGGAAATGGCCATGTCGGAGATCAATTCCGACGGCATCGGCGAAATGATGATGGTCGGTCTCGACGCCCCGGATCTGCCGGAGGGTGCATCGGTCAAGATCGACTGGGCGGCAATCGGAGATATCGAGTTTGCCGAATATACGCCCATGCGCGCCATGATCAGCACGTTGATGGCCGATCCTGCCTTTGGCCAGGATCATCCCATCGACGTCGCCCGGGCTTTCCTGCCACGCTCGTTCGGCTACGAGATTGAGGGGCTGGACGTCACCGTTCCGGACCTTGGCCGGACCGAAATCGGCAAGGCCGAGATGACGCTGTCCACCACGGTGCCGCCGATCCCGACCAGCTTCCACGCCAAGACCGAAGGGCTGAAAGTGCCCGTTGCGGCCGTCGATGACCCGGACGTCCAGGCACTGCTGGAGTCTCTCGGTCTGGAAACAGTTGTCTGGTCCGACGAAACCCGCCTTTACTGGGACGAGGCAACGCTGGAACTGCGCCTGGAGCGTCTGATGGTGGATGTCGAAGGCGTTGGCCGTGCGGAATTGTCCGCCCGTCTTGCCAACGTTCCGAAATCCGTGTTCGAGGATCCGGAAAACCAGGGACAGATGGCACTTGTCGTCGCACAATTCGTCGACGCATCGTTCACCTTCAAGGATGCTGGCCTCACCAAAAAGGGCATCGCCCATGTTGCTGAAGCGCAGAACATTCCGGAAGACGCCTTCCGGGAAGCGTTGGTGGCTGAAACGGCGCAAATGACAGCGCCCATTCAGAACGCTGCGTTTACACAGATGATCAGCGAAGCGGCGTCGAAGTTCCTCAACAATCCGGGGGAACTGAAAATCACACTGACCCCGCAGAACCCGGTTCCGATCGCTCAGATCCTCGGCTCTCTGGCGGCACCGCAGACCCTGCCGGATCTGCTGGCAGTCAAGGTTGTCGCGAACTGATCGCTCTGATCACATAGATGCAAAAATCAAAAGGGCGGCCAGTGGCCGCCCTTTTTTCTCTGAAGAAATCTTTTCTTCCTTCGTGCGTCGGCTGGAACCGGCGTCACTCCGCCGCGTGTCGCTGACCGGCCGCCCCGATCCGGGCAGCACAGAATTTGAACTCCGGAATCTTGCCGAAGGGGTCGAGCTGCGGATTGGTCAGGAAGTTGGCCGGGGCTTCGTTGAAGCAGAACGGGATGAACAGCATGCCTGTCGATACGTCCCGGTCGGCACGCAAGGTCAACGTGATCGCGCCGCGCCGTGTTTCCACCCTCACCTGCTGTCCAATGTCCAGCCCCGAGCGCTCGATGTCGCGCGGGTTCATGGAGACAACGGGCTCCGGTTCGATGGCATTGAGCACTTGTGCGCGCCGTGTCATGGCTCCGGTGTGCCAATGCTCCAGCATGCGGCCCGTGGTCAGCACCAGCGGGAAATCGTCATCTGGAAGCTCGTCCGGCGGCACGAGATCCGTCGGTACGATGCGGCCGCGTCCATCGGCAGTGGGGAAAGACTGGCCGAACAGGATTTCGTTGCCCGGCTTGTCCGGAGCGTCCGCCGGATAGGTAACCGTGCCGTCGCGCTCCAGCCGTTCCCAGGAAATGTTGCTCAGCGAGGCCATGTGCGAGCGCATTTCCTCGTAGATCGCCGGCACGCCGTCATAAGTCCAGTTAAGGCCCAGACGATTGGCGAGATCGATGAGGATCTGCCAGTCGGCCCGCGCTTCACCCGGCATGGGCACGCAGGGACGGCCGATCTGGACCTGGCGATTTGTGTTGGTGTAGGTGCCGAGCTTCTCCGCATGGGCGGAGGCCGGCAGGATCACGTCCGCATGCCAGGCGGTTTCCGTCAGGAAGATATCCTGAACCACCAGATGCTTCAGACTGGCCAGCGCCTTGCGCGCATGGGTCTGGTTCGGGTCGGACATGGCCGGATTTTCACCCTGAACGAACATCGCTTCGATGCCACCTTCCAGGATATCGTCCATGATCTCCACCACGGTCAACCCGCGCACCGGGTCGAGCGTTCGGCCCCATGCATCCTCGAATTCGGCTCGGATGTCCGGGCTTTCGACCGACCGATAATCCGGGAACACCATGGGAATGAGACCCGCGTCGGAGGCACCTTGCACGTTGTTCTGTCCGCGTAGCGGATGCAGGCCCGTACCCGGGCGGCCTATCTGGCCGGTGGTCAACGCCATGGCGATGAGGCAGCGGACGTTATCCGTGCCATGGACATGCTGCGAAACGCCCATGCCCCAGAAAATGATGGACTTGGCGCTGGTGGCATAGAGCCTTGCGACGTCCCGCAAGGTTTGTGCGTCGATACCGCAGACGGGCTCCATCGCTTCCGGCGTGAAGTCGGCGATCTTTTCCTTCAACGCCTCGAACCCATCCACATGGGCGGCGATATACTGGCTGTCGTAGAGGCCTTCGGTGATGATGACGTTGAGGATCGCGTTCAACAACGCCACATCCGTGCCCGGCTTGAACTTCAAACCGTAGTCTGCAAACCGCATCAACCCCTGGCCGCGCGGATCCATGACGATCAGCTTGGTGCCGTTCTTGGCCGCCTGTTTGATGTAGGTTGCTGCAACAGGGTGGTTCTGTTCCGGTCGCGCGCCGATCACGATCATGCAGTCGGCTTCGCCTGCAGCATTGAAAGGTGCCGTCACCGCACCCGAGCCGATGCCTTCCATCAGCGCTGCCACGGACGAAGCGTGGCAGAGACGTGTGCAATGGTCGACGTTGTTGGTCTGGAAGCCTTGGCGGATCAGCTTCTGGAAGAGATAGGCCTCTTCGTTGGAGCCCTTGGCCGAACCGAAGCCGGCGATACCCCGACCACCCTTGGCGTCATAGACGGCTTTCAGGCCGCCAGCCGCCCGCTCGAGCGCTTCTTCCCATGTGGCCTCGCGGAAATAGTCGAGATGATTTTCCCGCGACATGGCGATGTCACCACGCTTGGGCGCATCGTCCCGGCGGATCAGCGGCTTGGTCAGACGCTCCGGGCTGGAAACATAGTCAAAGCCGAAGCGGCCCTTGACGCAGAGCCGGTTTTCGTTGGCTGGGCCGTCCCGGCCTTCGACGCTGACGATCCTGCCGTCCTGCACCGAGACCGACGTCAGACAGCCGACACCGCAGAAGGGACAGACGCTGTCGACGGTTTCTTTGGCAAAGATCTCGCGCTTGCTGGCGGTTGCGTCCAGAAGGCTCTTTTCCATCAGCGCCCCAGTCGGACAGGCCGACACGCATTCGCCGCAGGCAACGCATGTGGAAAGCCCCATGGGGTCGGCCAGATCGAACACCGGCACGGTATGCGATCCACGGTCGGCCATGCCTATGACGTCGTTGACCTGCACTTCCCGGCAGGCCCGTTCGCACAGGTTGCAGGCGATGCAGGCGTCCAGATTGACCGCAATTGCCGGATGCGAAATGTCCTGAGCCGGTTTGGCACAGGGTGCGAAACGGTTGGTGGACGCGCCGACACGGTCGGTCCATTTCCAGAAATCGCTTTCCGGGTCGGGGTGGTTGTCCCGCGACGGCTGGTCGGCAGCCAAAAGTTCGAACACCATTTCACGGGCCTTGGAGGCGCGATCGCTGGTGGTTTTCACCACCATGCCGTCAGCGGGTGTGCGGATGCAGGAGGCGGCAAGAACGCGCTCGCCTTCGATATCGACCATACAGGCCCGGCAGTTGCCGTCAGACCGATAGCCTGGCGCGTCCTTGTGGCAGAGATGCGGGATGGCAACGCCTTCGCGCTTGGCAACCTGCCAGATGGTTTCGCCGTCTTCCGCAGTGACCATCCGACCGTCGAGAGAGAAAGTGACCTGGCTCATGCCTCGAACTCCTCCGGGAAAAATTTCAGCACCGAGGTGACCGGATTGCTGGCCGCCTGGCCAAGGCCGCAGATCGACGCCGAGCGCATGACGGCATCAAGATCGGCGATCTTGGTCTTGTCCCAGTCACCTGCCGCCAGCAGATGTTCCATTTTCTCCGTTCCGGACCGGCACGGCGTGCACTGACCGCAGCTCTCGTGCTTGAAGAAGCGCATCAGGTTCAGCGCCACATCGCGCATGTCATCCTGATCGGAGAAAACGACGATGGCATGGCTGCCGATGAAACAGCCATATTTGTCGAGCGTGCCGAAATCGAGTGGCTCGTCGGCAAGCGAGGCCGGCAGGATGCCGCCCGAAGCGCCTCCTGGCAGGTAGGCCTTGAAGACGTGGCCTTCCTCCATGCCGCCGCAGAACTCTTCCAGTAGCTCGTTCATGGTGATGCCCGCGGGAGCCAGCTTGACGCCGGGCTCCTTGACGCGCCCGGAGACCGAGAAGGAACGATAGCCCTTGTGGCCGCGGCGTCCGTGGTCGGCAAACCACTGCGGGCCTTTTTCGACGATGTCCCGGATCCAGAACAGGGTCTCGACATTGTGGTTGAGCGTCGGCTGCCCGAACAGGCCCACCTGTGCGATGAAAGGCGGGCGGTGGCGTGGCAGGCCGCGCTTGCCTTCGATCGATTCGATCATCGCGCTTTCTTCGCCGCAGATGTAGGCCCCTGCCCCGCGGCGCAGCTCGATATCGATGGTCGTGATGATGCCAGCCTCGCGCAGAGCCTCGATTTCCGTCCGCAGGATCTCGATAACCGCAGGATATTCATCGCGCATGTAAAGATAGATACGCGCAGCGGAAATCGCATGGGCGGCAATCAGCGCGCCTTCCAGCATCCGGTGCGGATCCCGTTCCAGATGGACGCGGTCCTTGAATGTGCCCGGTTCGCCTTCATCACCATTGATGGTGAGATATTTCGGAGCTGGCAGATCGTGGACGATCTTCCATTTCGTGCCGGTTGGAAAACCCGCGCCGCCAAGGCCGCGAAGCCCGGCTTCCAGGGCCTTGTCCGCGATTTCCACCGCATCCAGCTCACCGGCGCGCACGCGCTCCAGCAACTTGTAGCCACCGGCGTCGCGATAAGCGTCAAGCTTGATGTAATCGGGAACCGACGGACTGGAATTTCCCTCGAACAGCGCAGCGCGTACGGACACTTCGCTGGCGTTGTCGATTGCCCGCTTGCCGACCTGGACGGCCGGAGCCCCGGCACAACGGCCGATGCAGGCAACTTTCTGAATGCGGACCTTCGCCGGATCGACCCCGGTTTCAAGAGCTGCTGCAAGAGCATCCGCGCCCTTCAGCGCACAGGCAACGCTGTCGCAAACCCGAACGGTCAGCGGCGCAGGCCTCGCATCGCCTTCCCGCACAATGTCGAAATGATGATAGAAGCTCGCGACTTCATAGACTTCAGCCTGCGACAGGCGCATCTCTTCCGCCAGCGCGCGCAGGTGCCGGGCTTCCAGGCAGCCGAATGCGTCCTGGATCTTGTGGAGATGTTCGATGAGCAGGTCGCGCCGGCGTGGCTCGTCGCCCAGCAGTTTCCGGACCTCGTCCAGAGCCGCATCTTCCACCTGACGCCCTTTTGGCTGGGATGGCTTGCGTGAAAGCCCCTTGCCGAACGACATTGGCGTATCTCCCGTTGTGCTGGAGCGCATCTGGATTTCGCGTCCGCGCTCCTTTTTTGACCTTCGCGGTGTCGGCGGGCGGTTCGCAACTGCGATTCCCCTCACCTACCCCGTGTTTTGGTCCGGATGTTAGCCGCGCCGCTTCGGCCTGTCTGTTTGAAAAACGACAAACGGGACTCCAATGCTGACGCTTTGAAGCTGCTCACCGGACAAGGGCTTACGAAAATCGGCTAGAACGAACCATCGCTCGAGCCTGCTCACACGGCTTCGCCTCAAGACGTGAGATGGGAAAACGCAGCAACAACACGCTCATAGACCGGGCGTTTGAACGGCACGATCAGGCCAGGCAGACGGTCGGCATCTTCCCAGCGCCAGTCGCAGAATTCTGCCGTGTGGCCATCCGGCGGGGTCAGAATGTTGATTTCGTCTTCCGATCCGTCGAACCGGTAGGCAATCCAGCGCTGCGCCTGTCCGCGATACTTGCCTTTGCGAGACGTGCGCACGACTTCCGGGGGATAGTCGTAGGCGAACCATTCCGGAGCTTCTTCAAGCAGGGTAACGGACTTGATCGAGGTTTCCTCATAAAGCTCGCGTCGGGCTGCCGGTTCCGGCGCCTCACCCTTGTCGATGCCTCCTTGAGGCATCTGCCAGCAGTATTCGTAGTTGGATGAACTGCCGCCGTCATCGCGGCTCCCGATCCAGACCTTGCCCGCCGTGTTGATGAGCATGATTCCGACGCAGGGCCGGTAAGGAAGACCGTCGTCAGGTTCCGGAAACCCCGGTCCAAGTGCCAGCTTCGTCACAAAAACCTCTTGGTGTTCAATCTGCTGAGATTATCGGTCGATGGTCGCGCTAACCGGAACCAGTTGAAGGCCGCGTTCTTCCAGGTCCTGGACCCACTTTTCCAGCTGGCGCACGGTGACCGGCAAGGCCGACGCGGCTGCCACAGCGACCCCGCGGGCCCGGGCGACACTTTCAAGTTGCAGCAGTTTGGCGTTGATATCATCTTCGCGCGGCACTTCATCCAGCACCACATCCACCCCGCTGAAGGCGATGCGTTTTTCCTTGGCAACTTCATCTGCGATGGATCTCGAAGAGGTGCCATTGTCCGCAAACATCAGGCCACGGGCCTTCAGTTTTTCCAACAGGAACTCCATCGACGGCTTGGTCGACGTGAAGCGGGCTCCCATTTCGGGAATAACGCCAACGTAATTGGTCGCCCGCGTCAGCAGGTAGCCAAGACGATCCATCATGTCGTTGGGGCGCAGGCTGACCAGCAGCGTGTGCGGCCCCGGGTCGTTGTCCGGAAAATCGAACGGTTCCAGCGGCAGCTGCAGCAGCAGTTCGTGTCCCTTGGTCCGGGCCTGCTGCATCCACTCATCCAGATCGCTGCCGTAAGGCGCGAGTGCAAATGTCGTATCGGCCGGCAACCGGTTGAGTGCGTTTTGCGTACCGGTTTCGCTCAGTCCGAGACCGGTCACGATGACGGCAATTTTCGGTATGGAGGTGAATTCACGCACCACAGGCCGTGAATAGGCATCCAGCGGACGCACGCCCGCGTCGCTGACCTTCGGCAGAAAACCTAAATCGGAGCGTTCGCTGACACGGGTGTCCGGATTGATCGACAAGCTGGTTACCGGGGCGTTCGGACCAAGTCCGTCGGGACGCATGACCATGTCATAGCGCGGGCCAAGCAGATCCTTGCTGCTTTGCGGACGCAGGTTCGGCCCGAGATCTCCGTCGATGCCCGGACGGATCTCAACCACTTCAATGTCCTGGGAGGTCACGCCCTCGACGATCGCGTCGAGCGGCAGAACGGCGACAGGCTCTCCGCCCAGCGGGTCATCGACAACGGTGATCCAGACGAGCGTCGACGTGATGATGACGCTCAGAATACCGACCCCGATAAGACCGAACGGCAGCCTGACCAGCCGCCGCTTGCCCATGCCTAATGGAGCTGTGAGATCTTCGCTCGACATACCGTCCTGAGCCTATTGCCCGGATCAGGAAGCCCCCCGACCGGAAAGTTTGTTTTTGATGTACGCAGAACGAGAACGGAAAGTCGCGCGCCGGCGGACCGGCGCGCGTTTGTTGTCTTAGTTTTTGACAGCTGCGCTGTCGGAGACCGGCGGAAACGCGCTGTTTGCCTGTTTGCCACGAAGAAGATCGAGGGCCAGGTTCAGCTGCGTGTCGTCCTTCGGATCCGGCGGCACGTAGGCCTGGCTTCCGGAGCCTTCTTCACCTTCGGACGCTTCCAGGTGACCGCGCAGACCGGCTTCACCCTTGGTGTCGACCCGGCCAACCAGATCCTCCGGCAGATCCTGCAGGGATTCGATATCCGGAACGATGCCCTTTGCCTGGATCGACGTGCCCGACGGCGTGTAGTAACGCGCAGTCGTCAGGCGGATGGCGCCGTTGGCCCCAAGCGGGATGATCGTCTGGACCGAGCCCTTGCCGAAGGACCGCGTGCCGAGGATGGTCGCCCGGCGATGATCCTGCAGCGCGCCGGCAACGATTTCCGAAGCCGAAGCGGAGCCGCCGTTGACCAGCACGATCACCGGCTTGCCGTTCGTCAGATCGCCTGCACGGGCGTTGTAGCGCTGGGTTTCGTCAGCTTCGCGGCCACGGGTAGAGACAATCTCACCCCGGTCGAGGAACGCATCGGAGACCGCAATGGCCTGGTCCAGCAGACCGCCCGGGTTGTTGCGCAGGTCGATGACGAAGCCCTTGAGCTTGTCCTCACCGATATTTTCGGTCATCTCCTCGACAGCTTCCTTGAGCCCGTCGAAGGTCTGCTCGTTGAACTGGGTGACACGAACGTATCCGACGTCATCCTCTTCCCGCCAGCGCACCGAACGGATGCGGATGATGTCGCGGGTGATGGTGATGTCGAACGGTTCTGCACTGCCCTTGCGGCGCACGGTGACGACGATGTCCGTATTGACCGGACCGCGCATCTTTTCGACCGCCTCATTGAGGGTCAGGCCCTGGACCTGCTCTCCATCGATGTAGGTGATGTAGTCGCCCGCAAGAACACCGGCCTTGGCGGCTGGCGTATCGTCGATCGGCGACACGACCTTCACAAGGCCTTCTTCCATGGTGACTTCAATACCAAGACCACCAAACTCGCCACGGGTCTGCACCTGCATGTCCCGGAAGCTTTTCGGGGACATGTAGCTGGAGTGCGGGTCGAGTGAGGTCAACATGCCGTTGATGGCGCTCTCGATAAGCTGAGCGTCATCAGGGACTTCCACGTAGTCGGAGCGTACCCGCTCGAACACGTCGCCAAACAGATTGAGCTGCCGGTAAGTATCCGTTGCCGCCGCATTGGCCGCAACCGAGACATTGATCGGCATCTGGGACAGTGTCGTGATTGCCGCTGCTCCCATGAGGGCACCCACCAGCAGCAAGGAAGCTTTCCGTATCATCCGCGAGCCTTTTCTTCTTCAGTGCGTGCCCACCAGGGTGTGGGATCGATCGCACGACCGTCTTTCCGGAATTCAACATAAAGGATCGGCTGGGTCGAGCCCAAACCGAACGTCGAAGCGCTAGCCCACTGGGTTGCGCCCATCACACCAACCGGTTCCCCGGTCAAAACAAATTGCCCCAACTCCGCATCGATCCGGTCCATTCCGGCAAGCAGCACATGGTAGCCGTCGCCGGTATTCAGGATCAAGAGTTGTCCGAACGAACGGAACGGTCCCGAATAGACCACCCATCCGTCCGCGGGTGAAGTCACATTTGAGCCAGGACGCGTGGCGATAGACTGACCCTCCGTCACACCGCCGAAATCGTCCTCCTGGCCATAGTCCTTCAAAAGCGTCCCGGCAACCGGTTGCGGCAGCTTGCCCTTGGCGTCCAGGAACGAAATGGCCGGTGCCAAACGCCCCGGATCCGCAAAGGGATCATAGGTGCGCGACGGGTTTTTCCGGGCATTGAGTGCTGCCTGGCGCGACTTTTCCGCCGCCTCCCGCGCACTTTCGATTTCCGCTTCTAGGGACGCGATCAATTCCTGGAGAGACCCCGCCTTGTCCGCAAGTTCCGCCGCACGTTCCTTCTCTTGCTGAAGGTCCTGTACCGTTCTTTGATGTTCCTGCCTTTTTGCGCTCAAAAGAAGCTCAAGCCGGGACTTTTCCTCAGCCAATCGCATCGCATCGCCGCGCAGGCGGTTTTTTTCCTCTGCAATCACCGTCTTCAGACGGTGCAATTCCTCAAGATCTGCCGCAAGAGCCTCGGTTTCGACCTTCAGCTCCGGCATGACCGCGTTCAAGAGAATCGCACTGCGCACCGCTGAAAGCGCGTCGCTGGGGCGCACTGCAAGTGCCGGTGGCGGGCGCCTGCCGATTCGCTGTAGTGCGGCCAGCACCTCCGACAGCACATCGCGTCGGGAAATCAGCGACAGGCGTACCGCGTCCTCATTCTCACCCAGCGCACGCAGCCGGCGCTCGGTATCGGTCAACTTCCCTTCCAGCCCCTTGATCGTGTCGGAAGTGCTGATGATCTTTGCATTCAGCGTTTCCCGGTCGCGATCAAGTGCACGGATCTCACGGGCGATGGCGGCCTGGCGGTCTGTCGAGACCTCGATATCGCGCGAGAGCGCAGCAAGTTCCTGTTCGCGTTGCTTCTTGCGTTCCAGGGCGGCGCTCACCTCGGGAGAAGGAGCCGCCTGTTCCTGGGGCGTGGTTTCGTCGGCCGTTTCGGTCGATCCGGCAGGCACGGGCAGCACGAGCAAGACCGCAGTCAGTCCACTCAAGAGAGGGCGGAATATCATCCGTCTCTCAAGTTCCGAACGCGTCGCTGTCATGCGTTCCGCTATCAACCTGCCTAAGCTCCCAAAGGGTTGTCTTACAATGCGATACACAGTCTGCGTTAACGAACCGTTTACCCTAGTGACCGGCCAGTTAACTTTTTAGTCCCACCTGGATCGCATTCCCTCTTCTGTCTGATTGATGACCGTTACGTGGCGAATGCGGCGAGATACAGGCATTCGCGCCTTTTTCCGCCAGTTCAATTGTTAATTTTTAGTCACAATGCCGTAACGGCAACGTCTTTGACGCTCAACCCGGCGGCCTGCCCTCACCGTCCAAAATGTCTGTAGACAACATCGTCAGGCTCCGGTCTCGGCGCATCAGCATCCAGAATAGCTCCCAGTCTTTCGGCAAGACGTGCCGAACGGCTGTTGTCCGCGTCCATGTAACTGACCAGGGACGGCAAGTGCCGCTCCTGCTGCGCCCAGTCACGAAAAACCCTGGCCGCTTCAAACGCGTAGCCCTTGCCTTGCGCATGTTCATAGACAAACCAGCCCAGCTCGTGCTCGGGAAAAAGAGGCCCGTGATTGATGCCTACCTGGCCGAGAACCTCGCCCGAGCCACGCCCTTCCATCATCAGCGCGCCGTGTCCCATCAACTGCCATTGCGCAACGTCGTGGCAGAACATGCCCCAGGCGGCAGACCGGGACATAGGGCCGCCCATGTACCGGGAGTGCTCGGAAGCCATCAGCGCTTCATATGCCGGCCAATCCGACATGGTCATCGGCCGCAAGATCAGTCTTTCGGTTTCAAGTGCGGGTATCACCGGGTTTCTCCCAGAGTTTTCGGGGGGCGTTTTAAGGGGCGCCTTCGGGCGTCTCACACGCGGTGATAAGGGTGGCCGGACTGGATCGTCATGGCGCGGTAGATCTGCTCCGCCAAAAGAATACGGGCGATCTGATGCGGCCAGGTCATGGCCCCGAGCGCCAGTTTCAGGTCCGCCCTGCCCAGAACTTCCTGGCCGTGACCGTCCGCCCCGCCAATGGCAAACACCACATCGGGAACGCCTTCGTCCTTCCAGGCTTCCAGTTTCTGGCTGAAAGCGGGGCTGGTGAGGTTCTTGCCGTTCTCGTCCAGCACCACAAGCCGCGCGCCTGCATTGAGCGCAGCAAGAATGCCCCGCGCCTCTTCCGTCTTGCGGTCGTCGGCGCGCTGTGCACGGCTTTCAGGCATTTCAGTGAGGGCAACTTCGGTAATGCCGAGGCCGCGGCCGCTCTTGCGGGCGCGGTCGATGTACCGGTCGAAAATTTCCTTGTCCGCACCGGCTTTCATTTTGCCAATGCAGAAGAGCGTAAAGCGCATGAGTCCCTGCCGGAGATCGTTCCGGTGAAAAATCTGCCCGACAGCAGACGGAGGCCCGTTTCAGGGTCTCAATGCCGGCTCAGCCGATGTAATGCGGTGCCGCATCCTCTTCCGGTGCCCACATCTTCTCCAGATTGTAGAAACCGCGAACCTCCGGACGGAAGATATGCACAATCACATCACCCGCATCGATCAGCACCCAATCGCAGATGCTCAGACCCTCAACCGTTGCCGTTCCGGCGCCGGCCGCTTTGAGATCTTTCACCAAATGCTCGGCAATCGCGCCCACATGACGATGGGAGCGGCCAGACACGATTATCATGTAATCGGCCAGCGAGCTTTTGCCTGCGATATCGAGAGTAACAACGTCCTCAGCTTTGGAGCCGTCAAGACTGGTGAGGACCGTATCGAGGAGGTCTGCCGCAAGTTCTTTACCTACGGAAGCCTGCAGAGGAGAGGACATGTCTGCCCGCTCACTTTCAAAGGTCATGGTCAGGTGTTATGCCTTTCGCCGTTTATGCCGTCCCGCGCCCAACGTCGTCACGAACTGAAACGTTCGACTTTGCACGTCACCCGTTTTGGGTGCAGGACCGGTTGACCGTACCTCGGCCGCGCTCATCGCGACCATCGCTATAATATCGCTTCCCGATTGGCATTTTCAAGACAAGCGGGAAATCTTGGCAAATCTGCCCGTCACCGCTTTTGCCCCAGACGCAGATCGGTGGACGATGTCCGGTCCAAAGGCGTGTGCAAAAAGGTCCAGACAGGCGCCGCCATTTCCGGCAAAAGCGCTGCGTCTTCTTCGGGAAGCCTATATTTTTCATAGGCTTTTGCCATGGGGGAGGACATGACCGATAGCGAGGCTCCCGGGCGGTCCACAATGGCAATCGGCACCGAGCCGACAATCGAGCGCCAATCCTGCCAGCGATGGAAGCCGGCAAGATTGTCAGCACCCATGACCCAAACGAATCGGACAGATGGCCGCATCTGGTGCAGAGCGACGAGCGTTCTGGCGGTGTAGGGCGTTCCCAGCACCTGCTCGAAGGCCGTCACTTTCATGCGTGGATGGTCGGCAAGATCAGCCGTCAGGCGCAGCCGCCGTTCCAGCGGTGCCAGCTCAGAATGGCTCTTGAGCGGGTTGCCGGGCGTTACCAGCCACCAGATCTGATCAAGCCCCAGCCGCTTCAGCACGGTCGACGCCACAAGTCGGTGACCGGAATGGGGAGGATTGAAAGAGCCGCCGAAAATGCCGATGCGGTTGCCCGGCTCGGCATGGGGCAGCTTCATCCAGTCGCGATCCAGTCCTGCGCCAAGACTCAAGGTACTCATACAGACGACCTCACAATGGCCGTCACGGACGGATCTGGCCGGTGCCATGCACCTTGTACTTGAAGCTGGTCAGCTGCTCGACGCCCACGGGCCCGCGTGCATGCATGCGACCGGTCGCAATGCCGATCTCCGCCCCCATGCCGAACTCGCCGCCATCGGCAAACTGGGTCGAAGCGTTGTGAAGCACGATGGCCGAATCCACTTCCCGCTGGAAACGGTCGGCGGCGGCCTGGTCCTCGGTCACGATGCAATCTGTGTGATTGGAGCCATAGCGCGCGATGTGGTCCATGGCGGCATCGAGATCCGCAACCACCTTCACCGCGAGGATCTTGTCCAGATATTCTGTCGACCAGTCGTCTTCGCTTGCCGGTACGATGTTTTCGCAGATATCGCGCACAATCGCACCGCCGCGGATTTCGCAGCCCTTTTCCTGAAGCGCCTTCACGATCACCGGCAGATGGCTGTGGGCCACGTCTTCATGCACCAGAAGCGTTTCAAGCGCGCCGCAGACGCCGGTCCGGCGCATCTTGGAGTTGACGACCACCTCGACGGAGGTCTCCAGATCTGCAGCCTTGTCGATGAAGATATGCACAAGGCCTTCCAGATGGGCGAATACGGGAACGCGCGCTTCGCTCTGCACGCGCTCAACCAGGCTGCGCCCGCCGCGCGGAACGATGACATCAAGATTGCCGCCAAGGCCGCGCAGCATTTCGCCAACGGCGGCCCGGTCGGTCACCGGCACCATCTGGATCGCCTCCTCCGGCAGACCGGCCGCAACGAGGCCTTTCTGCAGGGCGGCATGGATCGCCCGGTTGGAATTGATGGTATCGGAGCCACCGCGCAAAACGACAGCGTTACCGGCTTTCAGACACAGAGCCCCAGCATCCGCAGTCACATTCGGGCGGCTTTCGTAAATCACACCGATGACGCCAAGGGGCGTGCGCACGCGCTCAATCTTCAGGCCATTCGGCCGGTCCCAGGCGGCGATCACGCTGCCGACGGGATCCTCCAGCGCGACGATATCTTCAAGGGCCTTGGCAATCGCCTCGATCCGCTCATCCGTAAGCGTGCCGCGATCCAGGAAAGATGCCGTCTGCCCGCCCGCCTTCATCGCCTCGATGTCGAGCCGGTTGCCTGCGAGAATATCCGGTGCTGCGGCGCGAACGGCCGCAGCCATTTCGCGCAAGGCTGCGTTCTTCTGGTCTGCTGGGGCAACGGCAAGAATCCGGCTGGCAGCACGGGCACGCTGCCCGATCTCTGTCATCAAGTCCTCGATCGTCTTTGCCTCGACTACTTCCAGCATACTCACTTGCTCCCGTTTCGCGGCGTTCACCACCGCCAGTCCTGACGCGTTTTAACGCGTTCCAGATCAAAAGACATCCACCGGATCGCTCAAACTTCGTCGAGCGCAGGCCGTTCCAGAACCAGATCGTCCCGGTGGATCATTTCCGCTCGGCCCGGATAACCGACAATGGCTTCAATTTCCCGGCTGTTGCGGCCCGCAATCAGCTGCGCTTCATCGGCATCATAGGCAATCAGCCCCCGGCCGATAATCCGGCCTTCCGGGTTGAGCAATATCACCGCGTCACCGCGCGAGAAACTTCCCGATACAGAGGTGACCCCGGCCGGCAACAGGCTCTTGCCGGAGGTCATCGCCCGGACGGCACCTGCATCCAGCCGGATTTCACCGCGCGGCTCCAGATGACCGCCGATCCAGGCCTTGCGCGCACTGGAGGGAGAGCTGAGCGCGGGAAACCATGTCCCACGAGCGCCCTGGTCCAACCGCTCAAGCGGATTGAGTTCCTTGCCGGAGGTAATCACCATCGACGTTCCGGCAGTGGTTGCGATCTTGCCGGCATCGATCTTCGTCTTCATGCCGCCGCGCGAAAGCTCCGAACCGGCGGATCCGGCCATGGCCTCGATTTCCGGGGTAATGCGCGGCACTTCAGGCAGAAACACCGCATCGGGGTCCTGCTGCGGTGGTGCGGTGTATAGCCCGTCAATGTCCGACAGCAGCACCAGGCAGTCGGCGCTGGCCATGGTGGCAACACGCGCCGCCAGGCGGTCGTTGTCGCCGTAGCGGATTTCGGACGTGGCCACGGAATCATTTTCGTTGATGATCGGCACGGCCCCGAGTTTAAGCAAGGTGCCGATGGTGGCGCGGGCGTTGAGATACCGCCGACGTTCTTCCGTGTCACCTAGGGTGAGCAGTATCTGACCGGCCTTCTTGCCGTGCGCGCCAAGGGCATCCGCATAGGCCTGCGCCAGCGCGATCTGACCGGCAGCAGCTGCCGCCTGACTTTCCTCAAGCTTCAGCGGCCCACCCGGCAGGCCGAGAATGCCCCGGCCAAGCGCGATCGAGCCGGAGGAAACAAGCAGCACCTCCGCTCCGGCATCGGACAGCCGAACCACGTCGGCAACCAGCGCATTCAGCCAGTTGCGCTTGAGTTCGCCCTTTTCGACAAGAAGGGCGGAGCCGATCTTGACGACGATCCGGCTGTAGTCTTTCAGACTGCGGGACATCAGGGATGCCAGCCCTCTTGCTCGGGTGCAGGCACCTGGTTGGCTTCGTCTTCCTTGTCCTTGTCGATGGCGCGCACGATCATGCGCAGCGCACGGTCGACATTGAGACCGCTGGCCGAGGACAGAATCAGAGGTTTCTGGCCGCAGGCCTCTTCAAGGCTGGCCGCCTTTTCGGCAATCAGATCCTCGTTCAACGCGTCGCATTTGCTGAGCGCCACGATTTCCGGTTTCTCCATAAGACCCGCGCCGTAGGCTTCCAGCTCGCCGCGCACCACCCGGTAAGCTTCGCCGGGATCTTCCTGGCCGGAGCCGTCCACCAGATGAAGCAGAACCCGGGTGCGCTCGACATGGCCAAGGAATCTGTCGCCAAGGCCCGTTCCCTCATGAGCGCCCTCGATCAGGCCGGGAATGTCGGCCATGGCGAAGCTGCGGCCGTCGATCTGAACGATGCCGAGATTGGGGTGAATGGTCGTGAAGGGATAATCGGCGATCTTCGGCTTGGCAGCGGAAACCGTTGCCAGGAAAGTGGACTTGCCCGCATTGGGCAGACCGACGAGACCCGCATCGGCGATGAGCTTGAGCCGCAGCCAGATCCATTTCTCTTCGCCCTCAAGGCCCGGGTTGGCCCGGCGCGGAGCCTGGTTGACGGACGATTTGAAATGGGCATTGCCGAAGCCGCCATTGCCGCCCTTCAGAAGCATCACCTTCTGGCCGATCTCGGTCAGGTCGGCGATCAGCGTCTCGTTGTCTTCCTCGAAGACCTGGGTGCCGACGGGAACTTTCAGCACGACATCGCCGCCATGGGCACCGGTGCGGTTGCGGCCCATGCCGTGAATGCCGGTTTCGGCCTTGAAATGCTGCTTGTAGCGATAGTCGATCAGCGTGTTGAGGCCGTCGACGCATTCAATGATGACGTTGCCACCCTTGCCGCCGTCACCACCATCGGGACCGCCGTATTCGATATATTTCTCGCGTCGGAACGACACACAGCCCGCACCGCCGTTGCCGGAGCGCACATAGACCTTGGCCTGATCTAGGAATTTCATTTTCTTTTTCTCTTTTCGTCCTGTTTCAGGCCGGACCCCGGTTGGATCACTGGCCGTTCAGAAAGTCTGTTCGTGTCAGCTCGGTGCGGATGGCCGGCATCGTACAGCCTCGTGACACACTGGCACAGCCCACTTCCCCTACTTCGCGGAAGCCCAATTTCCGGGCAATGCCAAGCGAAGCCGGATTTTCCGTCATGGCTTCGCAGGCGACCAACTGGTGATCGGTATTGCCGAACAGCCAGACGACCGCCGCCCGCGCTGCTTCACTCATATATCCCTTGCCCCAATAGGCGCGCCCCAGCCAATAGCCGATCTCCGGGGTCTCCCGCAACTTTTTGAAGCTGACACCGCCGATCATCTCGCCCTGGCAATCGATCTGAAATCCGAGTTCCTCCGCCTCCCGCCAATTCGACCAGCGCTCTGCGGAACGTGCCAGATAGGCCCGGCCCTGTTCCAGATCGTAGGGATAGGTGACCCGCGACAGCATCTTGGCGACATCATAGTCGCCCAGAAGCTCGGCGCAGCGGTCCAGATCCTCCGGACGCGGGGCTCGAAGGATCAGACGCTCCGTTCTCAGAACGGGCAACATCACGCAGCTTCCTTGCGCGCGTCGAAATCGGCCCGTACCAGGCGCACGATGACATTGGAAACCCTGCGATCCAGTGCCTTGGAGAACCGTTCCGTCATGGCGTAGGGCTTGAAACCCATTTTCCGCAACAGACCGCGAGAGCGGAAGTTGTCCTCGAAGGCGCGTGCGGCGACGGCATCGGTCTCATATGCTTCGAACGCCCAGCCGAGCGCGGCCTCGACCGCCTCGCTGGCATAGCCATGGCCCTGGAAGGCGCGGCCGAGCCAGTAGCCAAGTGTCGGCACGTTCGGAAGATCGTCCAGATCGCCCGGAGGCTCGATGGCGACCACGCCAATGAACACCCCGCCAAGGGTGATGGCGAACAGTGCTTCGGTTTTAAACGGATCCTTGCCGACGACGGTTTTCAGATAGGCTTCCGCGGTTCCATCCTCATAGGGCCAGGTGAACGACGTCATCCAGCGGGCGACCTCGAAATCCTTGCCTGCCAGGGCGACCATGGCTTCCGCATCGGACATTTCGACCGGCCGCAGGATCAGGCGTCTCGTTTTCAGTTCCGGCAACATGCTCATCGTCCCTGCCCCCATCTTTTCAATGACTTCCAGACAGCCCGCTCCAGCGTATAGCGCTCGATGGGCACCGAGCCACCCGCCCCGAGAGAGCGGATCATGGCCTGGTCGCGATACTGAAATCCGGATTTGACGAGCACCCGGCGCGATGCCGGATTGGTGACCCGGCAGGATCCCTGCAATTCGCCAATGTCGTGATAGGTGAAGGCGTGGTCGACGAGCGCATGAACCGCTTCGGTTGCCAGCCCCTGCCCCCAGAAGGGCTCACCCAGCCAATAGCCGACATGCACGGGGCCGCCGGACTCGACATTGGCATACCGCGTGATGCCGATCAGCCGACCGGTTACCTTCAGGCGGATGGCAAAGGTTGCGGAATGGGGCTGGTTGATCGCGGACTTGGCAACCAGCGAGCGGGCATCGTCCAATGTGAAGGGATGCGGCATGGTGGAAAGGTTTGCCGCCACTTTCTTGTTGTTGGCCAGAAATACCATATCGGCCAAATCGTCCATACGCGGTTTGTCGAGCCGCACACGAACCGCTTCCTGCGGCAATGGAGCCGCAGCAAGACTGCTTTCGTCTAATAAACCGTCACTTTCAACAACCATCATTTCCTCCAGCCAAAACAAATCAAGGGAGAGATGGCGCCCCATCTCCCCCTTGGATCTTCGACTGGCCGGATGTTGGCCTGTCTCGAATTGCCGGGGTCTTACGGGACGCCGGCGTTTCGAAACTTCACGTCGGCTTTACTCCGCTGCTTCCGCTACCGGGAGCACGTTAATGTAGGTTCGCTTGTTGGCTTTCGCCTGGAACTCTACCTTGCCTTCCACGGTCGCGAAGATGGTATGGTCCTTGCCCATACCAACGCCGGTGCCCGGGTGCCAGGTAGTGCCGCGCTGACGCGCGATGATGTTGCCGGGAATCACAGCTTCCCCGCCGAATTTCTTGATGCCGAGACGGCGGCCAGCTGAGTCGCGGCCGTTGCGGGACGAGCCGCCTGCCTTTTTATGTGCCATCGTTAGAACTCCTCGTTCTTCGAATACTTGTTAGGTTTAGGAGCGGCGGCTTAGTTGCCAGCCAGTTCCTTCGCCTGCTCAACCCAATTACCGCGTTCGAACTTGCCCTTCAGGCCAGTTTCTTCTTCAACGCGTGCGACATCGTCAGCGGACATGGCTGCGATCTGAGCGAAGGTGGTGATGCCAGCCTCGTTCAGTTTCTTCACAGCAGCCGGACCAGCGCCGTCCAGCTTCTTCAGGTCGTCGCCGCCTTCTGCTGCTGCAGCCGGTGCGGCTTCAGCGGTTTCTTCAGCCTTCGGCGCAGCCTTCTTCGGCGCTGCCTTCTTGGCCGGCTTTGCACCACCGGTCAGGATGTCGGTCACCTTGACGAGGGTGAACGCCTGACGATGGCCGTTGCGGCGGCGGGAATTCTGACGCCGGCGCTTCTTGAAAATGATAACCTTGCGGTTACGGCCCTGTTCGACCACTTCAGCAACCACGGAAGCGCCTTCCACAAGCGGAGCTCCAACGGTGGTGTCTGTGCCATTGCCGACCATCAGAACCTCTTCAAAGGTGATGGTGCTGCCGGCTTCGGCTTCGAGTTTTTCGACCTTCAGAAGGTCATCGGCGGCAACAGTGTACTGCTTGCCACCCGTTTTGATCACTGCGAACATGTCTCGCACGTCCTTCTTTTCGTTTTTGACACACCGGAACGGGCTGTTACACCATCGAACCGGCTGCTTTTCAGGTCGAACCGAGGCGCCTGTCCCTCCAGGTCTTGAATCCTGGCTGACAAGTCTTTGTGTCGGGTTGAGCGTGAAGCTTTGAAAGCCCGGCAGGCCTTGAACGACAAACAGAACTCGAAAAAGCGAACCTTTTCGAGCTCGCGCAATATAGTCGGCCCGCATTCGTTGTCAAACGGAAATCTGGCCTTTTTGCCGCAAAACCGCTTGTTTTTCGAATCCCATGCGCCGTGCATTCGCGGCGGGTTCTCTCAGCGTTCATCGCGATTGCCGCAAACGGGAAAACGTTAATCCGCCTCACCGGCCGTTATCGGGGCAGGCTCGCATCAGGTCAATCCGAATCTCCACGATGCTCCCTCCAGCCCTTTCCAGGAAGCTCTTCCACACAGCTATTCAACGGGCGCACCCGCTTCCATAGCTGGTCAGATCATGCCTCGGAACCAGACAAACCAGGCGAAAACGCCCCCAATCCACAACCTGAAAAAAGAACTCATTTCCGGGCTTGCAGGGCGCGCAGAGTGTGTCTATGTTCCGCGCCACTTGAGACCCGTTTATCGCAAGTGCCGCGGAGAGGTGCCGGAGTGGTTGAACGGGGCGGTCTCGAAAACCGTTGAGCGCGCATGCGTTCCGGGGGTTCGAATCCCCCTCTCTCCGCCATTTTTCATAAAGCAGACGTGTTAGCGAACCCGCTTGCGGGATCAGAGCAACGCGCTTGTACTTACAGGCCTGACCTAAGTTGAGTCGACCTTACTGTCGGGCGGTTCTCGGGCGAACTGGTTTCAAAGTGATTGCACCATCAATCGCGGGTTTGCGGACTTTGCCACCACTCAGTGTGTGTCAGCTTCCAGCATCTTTGCGGCCAACACTGATGACATGCTGTCGATCCAGCCCCGCTTTAATGATCGGCCTCTCAGCTACTAAATCGAAGCATCGGGCGATACTCGGAAACCTATGCCTAAAACCGTCTTGGTCCGGATACCAAGATGCAAGCATCACAAGATAGGTATCCGCCACGCTATGACGTGGTCCCAAACAGTACGGACCATTTGCGTCTAAATGCTCCTCAAGCGGCGCCCAGACTTCACCCAACAATTCGACTGCTCTGTCTCGGATGTTTTGTGCGTTGCTCGCATCTGTGGAGTAGCGCTCAGGATAGTAGTAGCGCTTATATTGATCCTGAACCGATGTCGCCAAATAGATCAGTGTTTTGAGAAACAAGGGGCGGTCAGGATCACTGGGCCCGGGCGCAATTTCGGAAAGCTGGTGCAGATCGGCCAGGAAAAGACAGATTGCTGACGCTTCTGTCATCACCGTTCCGTTCTCCAACTTTAGCGCCGGAATCTTTCCGCTTGGATTTATGGACAGATATTCTGGCGACCGATGCGCGCCTCGGGATATATCGATTTCAACGATATTGTGCATAAGTTCGGCTTCTTCCAGCACCATTTGAGGTGCAAAAGACGCGGTGCCGATGCAGGAAAAAAGCGTCAACATTAAAACACTCTGACTGGTGAAACGTCGCTGCGCAAGCTGGTCAATCATTGAACAGATGGGACGACAGAAATGGACTCATAGCTGCCAGTTGGACGTACGGTAGCTAGTCGATGGCCGAAGCGGGTAGTTCCAACTAATCTCGAATATAATCCATACCCAAATCCGAGAAGGCGTTTAAAACCACTTCCCGATCCTCAAGTTCTTTGAATAGATCGTCAAAAGGGTTCGCATCCCTCTCTCTCCGCGTTTCCCCATATATCGACGAACCGCTAGCGTTTGATGAGGGTCATCTTCATCACAGGTTTCTTCGGCGGCTGATTGGACAACGATTTCCTTCGGTACAAAGATCTTTATCTCGTCCTTAGTGACCAGGACCTCAGAAACGATCGCCCTTAAATAAGATTTGGCGGCCGGGACTTTTATGTCGGACAGCCGCGCCCTTATGCGAGCACCAAAGATTTCCACCTGTTCCCTGGAGGGTGTTGGGGATTTTTCCGAAACGTTTAGGGTGTGGAACCATAAATGAAGACGAAATGGTTTAGGCGGATTGATCTTCCTCAAGGCGCGGAAGCGCAGGAAATGAGGCTTTGGGCGGCGGCCCTGTTCTGCGCGGCAACCTGAGAAAACCTTGAGACGGGGTCTTCCGTTACGGGGCCGTTGTGCGTGTGGCCCACATCCCGTCAGGAACTGTCTCCTGCTTGCTCTCTGGCCATAAGACGGCAAACCCGCTTCGCGCGCGCCTGCCCGCTTCATGCCACTCCGTCGTTCTTCATGGGGCGAGGCCCTAAACGCTTGTCCCCAGCTTGACCTGGACATTGAGGCGGGAAGCCGCGCCTTGAAGGTGCGTTGCCATGGCTTCGCGGGCGGATGTCCTGTCGCCTGCTTCGATTGCCGCAAGCACTCTGCTGTGCTCTTTCTGGGTGATCTCGACCAGATCGCCCTTGGCGTAGCTCTCCGACGTAGCCCGCGTGGTTTCCTTCAAGCGCGAGGAAATGTAGCAGATGATCGTAAAGAGATAGGAATTGCCGGCAGCCTTGCCGATTGCCCGGTGAAACACCGCATCAGCTTCCAGCCGCTGTTCGTTGAACTGCTTGTGCCCCTCAAGCACGGCGACTGCCGCGCGCATCTCCGCAAGATCCTCCGCATTCCGGCGCAAGGCGGCAAGGCCCGCAGCCTCGATTTCCAGAAGCCCGCGCAATTCGAAGAGATCTGCCAGATTGCCCGATTTTTCGAGCGATCTGATGTCGACACGGAAGGTTTCGCGTTCCGAAACGGGCTTGACCACGGCTCCACGGCCCTGGCGCGATTCAATGATACCATCGGAGCGAAGCCGGGCGATGGCTTCGCGCACCACGTTGCGGCTGACACCAAATGTTCCGGCAAGGGCGTGTTCGGTGGGCAAGAGATCGCCGGGCATCAGTTCGCCGTCTTGTATCTTTGCCATGATGTCCGCGGCAATGCGGTCAGGCAACAGCGACGACCGGCGCACTTCCCGAGACTCCACCATGCCTGTTTCTCCTTGCATTGCCGCAGCGTTCTTCATGTTATTAAGCGGCTTAATGCATCCATAAGACAAGCTTGGGCGCTTGTCGAGCCAATCGGCATTACGGTTTCAAACGGCAGAAAGCTGCCATTCTCATTGTTTGAAGAACGCCGGGCTTATGCGATTACGGAGAAGCCTGCCGAACGCACGCGCTTTCCAGGTCCTAAAGCGCGTAGATGACCTCGGCCGCACGCACAGCTGCGGAAGCCCGGTTCTCGACGCCAAGTTTGACGAAGATCTGCTCCAGATGCTTGTTCACCGTGCGCGGCGACAGGCCCAGAATTTCGCCGATATCCTTGTTGGACTTGCCCTTGGCGATCCAGATCAGAACTTCCGCCTCGCGCTGTGTCAGTTCAAAGCTGCCCTGAAGCGCCTGAACCTGACCGGCTTCATCTTCCGCAGTCACGCGGAACAGGTTCTCATCCGGACCGACGCGGCCAAGCGGGTGAAGCTGCACCGCAAGGTTTTCAGACAAGCCGAGCATGAAACTCTTGCGCCGCTCTCCTGAAGACTGCTGGCCATCCAGCCAGTCCCCCAGCGCCTGACCCAAACGGAAAAGACTGGTTTCGGCAGCACCTGTCTTTGCCAGCAGATTGTGGATCTGCGGTGTCGACCACAGGACCGTCCCTTCCTGCGATACCGCCACCAGATGCCGGCCGGCAGCGTCCAGCGCCACATGGGCGCTTTGAACCGAACGGGCATTCTTCAGGTGCACCTTGATCCGCGCCTTGAGCTCATCGACGTCGATCGGTTTGGTAAGGAAATCGACGCCGCCCGATTCCAGCGCCTTTACCACATGCTCCGTCTCGGACAGCCCGGTCATGAAGATAACCGGCACATGCTGAAGCGCCGGGTTTTCCTTGATCTGACGGCAGGTTTCAAAACCGTCGAGACCGGGCATGACCGCATCCATCAGGATCGTGTCCGGCGTCACCTTGTTGCAGATGTTGAGCGCGGTCTCGCCGCTGGTCGCCACCAGAACGGCCACCCCGGTCTTTTTCAGGGCTTCGGTGACGAAGCCGAGCGTTTCCGGGCTGTCGTCGACCACAAGAACCGTATCGCGACGATCATCCGTCATGTGTTTCCAATTCACTCAAGACGTTTTTGTAAGCATCGAAATCGAACCGGGCGAGATGGACATTCAATGCATCGATCAGGGGCAGATTTTCCGGCGTTTGCGCCAACTCGTTCAGCTTGGCCTCGATGCCTTCCACATAACCGATCTCGGCAAGCGAGAGCAGATCGGCGACGTGATCGGCACCTGGCGATTTCAGGGGATCCTTTCTGGCAGGTTCCCGGGTGCGTTCGACCGGCAGTTCGGTCCACACAATCCCCATGTGTTTTTGCAGCAGGTCGTAAAGCTGGCCGATGGCGAACGGCTTGGCAAGCGTGGCCGAATGATGCGCCGGTCCGTCCGGGCGCAGAGCCTTGTCACCGATGTTGGCGGACAGCATGATGATCGGCGCGGTCGCGCCTCTGTCCCGCAGCTCCTCGGCAAGCTCCCAACCGTTCATTCCCGGCATCAGGATATCGATCAGGTAGAGATCCGGCCGAAGCGGTTCTACGGTCTCAAGGCAGGCCCGGCCCGTCTCCGCTTCGACAACGGCGAATCCGATGGGTTTCAGGATATCGCAGACAAGAGACCGGTGATCCGGGTTGTCGTCGATCACGGCAACCGTTTTCCGCTCGCCCTTATAGCCTCGCACCTGTCTTTCCAGGCGGATGGTATCGACGGGCCTGTCGACAGCCGCGAGCATCAGGCGCACTTCGAAGGAAGCCCCCTCGCCCGGTTCGCTGGACAGCGCGATAGCCCCGCCCATGGTTTCCGTCAGAAGCTTGGTGATGGTCAGCCCGAGCCCCAGTCCCGGCGTCTTGGCACCGTCCGCGGCCTTGCTGCGGCCGAATGGTTCAAAAATCTTGACCTGCTCATCAAGCGCGATGCCCGGTCCACTGTCCGACACGACAAAGCAGGCCACTTGCGAACGGTAGCTGACGGCAAGCGAAACGGTGCCTTTGGTGGTGAACTTGATCGCGTTGGACAGAAGATTGACCAGGATCTGCCGCAGGCGCTTTTCATCGGTTCGCACAAAGACCGGCAGGTTGGGCGCACGGGCATAGCTGAAGCCGAGCCCCTTGGCCGAGGCCTGCATGCGGAACATGTCGACAATCTGATCCAGAAACTCGTGAATGTTGATCTCGTTGGAATAGATCTGCAACCTTCCGGCTTCGATGCGCGAGATATCCAGAAGACCATCGATCAGCCCCGACAGATGCTCGGCGCTGCGCCGGATCGTGCTGACGGCAGGCTTGCGGGCTTCCGGCACGCTGTCATCGTGCTCCAGCACCTGCGCATAGCCCATGACCGCGTTCAGCGGGGTTCTGAGTTCATGACTGAGACCAACCACATAACGGCTCTTGGCAAGGTTGGCCGCCTCTGCATCTTCCTTCGCCTTCTGCAGGGCTGCATCGGTGACGCTGTGGGCATCGATTTCCTTTTGGAGCAGCGCGTTCTGGCGCATGGATTCTTCTTCGGCGACCCGGCGCGTGTCGTGGGCCAACACCAGAAACCAGCAGGCAATGCCGACGACAATGGCGAAGACGAAGAAGATCAGCAGAACCGTCTGACCGATAATTCCGGTCGGGTCTCCCAGACGGTTCTCCGCCTGGGCGTAGATGATCCAGAGCACCAGACCGATTGCCGCATTCGACAGGACGGAGATGAGCGCGTAGCGCCCCAGCCGGGATTGCAGGAACGCCATTGCCTTTTCCGGCAGAACACGCCCCGCGACGGTGCCGACCTGATAGGACAACCGCGCCTTCGGTTTGCAGCTGTCGTGACAGCGCGCGTCGAGAGAACAGCACAGCGAACAGATTGGAGACTGATAGGCCGGGCAATAGGCCATGTCTTCCGGTTCAAACGGGTTTTCGCAGATCGAGCAGGCAATGTGTTCCTTCGACTGCCAGCTCTGGCGCGGTTTGCGGGCGAGATAGAACCGTCCCCTGGTCGCATAGGCGATCAGGGGCGCGGCCATAAAGGCGATGGCCATGGCAAGGAAGGTGGCCAGAGCCTCGGCAGTCTCGCCGAACTCGCCAAAGTGCGCCGCAAGAGCAAGACCCGCGGCCAGAAGCATGGCGCCGGTGCCGACGGGGTTGATGTCATAAAGATGCGCGCGCTTGAATTCGATGCCGGGAGGCGACAGCCCAAGTGGCTTGTTGATGAAGAGATCCGCCGAAATGGCCGACAGCCAGGCCATTGCAATGATGGAAAAAACGCCGAGGGTTTCCTCCAGCAGCCGGTAGATGCCGAGTTCCATCAGCAGCAGGGCGATGCCGACATTGAAGACCAGCCAGACAACCCGCCCCGGATGGGAATGGGTGAGGCGCGAGAAGAAGTTGGACCATGCGAGCGACCCGGCATAGGCGTTCATCACGTTGATCTTGAGCTGCGCCACCACCACGAAAGCTGCCATCAGCAGAAGGACCACTGTTTCGTTCGGGATCACGTAGCCAAAAGCAATTGCGTACATGCGCGACGGTTCGTCGGCATGCTGAACCGGAACACCGTGGGACAGCACAAGCACCGCCAGAAACGACCCGGCAATCATCTTGGGAGCGCCGAGAACGACCCAGCCGGGCCCGGCCAGAAACAGGGCGAGCCTGTGCCTGCGCCGGGCAAAATCCTGCGCAGGCAGAAACCGGAGAAAATCCACCTGTTCACCGATCTGGGCCATCAAGGCCAGGATGACGGCAGACGCCGCACCGAAGCTGACCAGATTGATACTGTCCCAGCCGCCCACTGTGGTGCGCGGGGCCTGTGTGACCGGGTCAATGCCGGAAAACGTCAGCCACTCGCCGACGGCCTGCCAGTCGGTGAAGGCAATGAAGACGAACGGCAGGATGTTCAGGATGATCCAGAAAGGCTGGGTCGCGAGCTGAAAGCGGCTGATCCAGGTAATGCCGTGGGTGACCAGCGGAATGACCGCGACTGCGCTGACGACATAGCCCAGCCACAACGGCACGCCGAAGGCAAACTCCAGCGCGCTCGACATGATGGAAGCTTCAATCGCAAAGAGTATGAAGGTGAAACTGGCATAGATCAGCGACGTGACTGTCGACCCTATGTAGCCGAACCCGGCACCGCGGGTCAGCAGATCGATATCCACGCCGTAGCGCATGGCATAGCGGCTGATCGGCAGGCCAACGATCAACAGAACAAGGCTGCCAACCAGAATGGCCAGGAAGGCATTGGCCGTTCCATGGGACAAGGTGATCGCCCCGCCGATGGCTTCCAGCGCCAGGAAAGAGATCGCGCCGATGGCAGTCTGAGAGATTGCCCGAGAGGAGAAACGGCGCGCGCTCTTTGCGGTGAAGCGCAGCGCGTAGTCCTCAAGCGTCTGGTTGTTGACCCATTTGTTGTACTGACGACGAACAGGCAAGATGCGCTGGCGGGCTCTCATGCCACTGCCTCTTCATTAAGCAATCGACCGTTTTTCAAGCACAATACCCGCAAAGCAACAAGGCTGAAGCCCAACTCAACCGCATTCCAACCGACAATTGCAGAACAGCAACAATTGTGCCGGAAATACAATCTGCACATTTCCGGCCCCAGGGAACAATTGCCTTGTCTGCGACTATATCCGCTTGCCGGTTCTGGACAGGTTCCAATACTGGCCTGAGAGGTTGGCACAGTTGGTGAGGTGCGGCATGTTGTTGTTGGCACCGCCATTGAAGACATCCAGACACATGGATGCGCCCCGGAACTGCGTTGTCAGTCTGCTCCAACCGCCCTGACGTGTTACTTTCCAAAACTGGCCGGAGTAGTCGGCGCATTGTGTAAGATGCACCTGATTGTTTCGCGCCCCGCCGTTGAAAACGTCCAGGCACATGTTTGCCCCCCGGAACATCGTTGTCAGCTTGTAGTATCCGTCCCCGGCAGGCTGGAAACGCCAGTACTGACCGGAGAGATCGGCACACCTGGCAAGGTGGGTCATGTTGTTCTTCGCGCCGCCGTTGAAGACATCGAGACACATGTCGTCACCACGAAACTGGGTGGTGAGGCGATAGTAATATTGAGGATCAACCGATTGTGCGAGGGCAGCCGATCCGAACGTTCCGAAACCCAGAATCCCTCCAAGAATCAAACCCAGCACAACCTTCTGAAATCGTGACTTTACCCAAAGCATTTCGTGTCACCCAAAAATATTAAATTGAAGATTTTCATCTGACGCGCATGTATTTTTCGACAATATACTTACCCCGGCACGCACCAGGCATTCAAATTTCCTATCAGAATTTACCAGCAACTACCACATAAGGATTCCGGATCGCGCAAACACCAAAGAAGTTGACCGGAATTCATTCAACAAGGGCACTGCATGAGGCCCCTCTGCACGTATTTTCATCACGGGTGCCTGACGAATTCTCCTGGATGCAGCCCTGACACGCCTACTGCAACGAACAGGCTGTTTCGGAGCGAGGTGATGTCCCGAAAGACCGCTCAAGGCGGAGGCGTTTCCTGTTCGGACCGCTGAATCAGATCTCAATCGAACTGCGTGCCAATACACGCGACTCAGGCTCGATCAGGTCCCTGTGGGTCGGGAGTTACGTCAAACGACGTATGTTGCAGTGCGGCGTTTCCGGCGCACGATCCATCCCCGACGGCGCCGCTCCTTCCGGGGCCCGCCTTGCACCGGCCGGGAACCGGTGCCGTGACCAAGGGGAAAATCACATGAAAAAGACATTTGCCAAACTCGCACTCGCAGGCCTGATGGCTTCCACCATTGCAGGTGGCGCGTTTGCGGAGGATGACACCATCAAGGTCGGCATCCTGCACTCGCTGTCTGGAACGATGGCCATCTCCGAAACGACCCTCAAGGACGCCATGCTGATGCTCATCGAAGAGCAGAACAAGAAGGGCGGCCTCCTGGGCAAGAAACTCGAAGCTGTTGTCGTCGACCCGGCTTCCGACTGGCCGCTGTTTGCTGAAAAAGCGCGCGAGCTGATCGAAGTGAACGGCGTCGATGCCGTCTTCGGTTGCTGGACGTCCGTTTCGCGCAAGTCCGTTCTGCCGGTCTTTGAAGAACTCAACTCGCTGCTGTTCTATCCGGTTCAGTACGAAGGCGAAGAATCCCAGCGCAACGTCTTCTACACGGGCGCTGCACCGAACCAGCAGGCCATTCCGGCTGTCGATTACCTGATGAACGAAGAAGGCGTCGAGCGCTGGGTTCTGGCAGGCACCGATTATGTCTATCCGCGCACAACCAACAAGATCCTGGAAGCCTACCTGAAGTCCAAGGGTGTTGCCGACGAAGACATCATGATCAACTACACGCCGTTCGGTCACTCCGACTGGCAGACGATCGTGTCCGACATCAAGACCTTCGGCTCGGCCGGCAAGAAAACCGCCGTTGTTTCCACCATCAACGGCGATGCCAACGTTCCCTTCTACAAGGAACTGGGCAACGCGGGCATCAAGGCAGAAGACATCCCTGTGGTCGCCTTCTCCGTGGGTGAAGAAGAACTGGCCGGTCTCGACACGGCCCCGCTCGTCGGCCACCTTGCCGCCTGGAACTACTTCCAGTCCGCCGACACCGAAGCCAACGCAGAGTTCATCGACGCATGGCACGCCTACATCGGCGACGACAATCGCGTGACCAACGACCCCATGGAAGCTCATTTCATCGGCTTCAACATGTGGGTCGAGGCTGTCGAAAAGGCCGGTACCACGGATCCTGACGCAGTGATCGATGCAATCGTCGGCGTTTCCGTTCCGAACCTGACCGGCGGCTACTCCGCGATGATGCCGAACCACCACATCACCAAACCGGTGCTGATCGGTGAAATCCAGGACGACGGCCAGTTTGAAACCGTCTGGGAAACCTCCGGTCTCGTCGTTGGCGATGCCTGGTCCGACTATCTGGAAGGCTCCAAGGACCTGATCTCCGATTGGCGCGCACCGCTCTCCTGCGGCAATTTCAACACCGTCACCGGAAAGTGCGGCGGCTCCGGGTCTTAAGGGAGGACACGGAAATCGGACGGGTCTTACGAGACCCGTCCCCTTCTTCCCCCGGTTTTCGAACCGGAAAGGTTTGCCTGGAGACAAGTTCCCAGCTCTCCCCTCCTCCTGCGGAGGACCACAAGGTCCATCTCGAAAGGTGGGTGGCAAACCCGGAAGCAAGTGGCCCATCCTTCGAGACGCCGCACTGCGGCTCCTCAGGATGAGGTCGTCAGGTGAAAGCTCAAAACACCGGTGGACACGATGTCCTTGATGAGATCCTTCCTACTGCTCCTCAGCCTCGCTGCCAGTCTCCTCGCCACGCCGGCTCTGGCCCAAAGTGATGCTGCGACGCTCCGTCCGCTGATCAACGAACTGGCCAAGGGCAAATATTCAGAGACGGAAAAGCAGATCGGCGCGCTGGTCGCGACCGGCGACCCACAGGTCGCACCGGTCCTCGAAGCGCTGAGTGACGGCGACCTTTACGCGCGCAAGGCCGATGGCGAGGTCTTTATCATCAAGAAGGCCGGCAAGGCCTACACCTTGATTGATCCGCTGACCATGGAAACAGCCGGTGAAGCTTCCAAGCGCGAGATCAAGAAGATCAAGGTCAACAACAGCCTGCGCCGGGTGATCCGGTCCGCTCTCGGGTCCCTGACCCTGATGGCGCCCGATCCGGCGGTGCGGATGGCGGCAGCGGAAGCCATTTTCAAGGCGAAAGACCCGGACGGTATCGAGGCGCTGGATGCCGCCATTGCCGCTGAAGCGGACGACGGCGTGCGCAAGAAGATGGAAGAAGCCCGGGCTGCGGCGGTCCTGAATTCAGACATGGACGAGGCAGCAAAACTTCAGGCGGTCTCGACACTGGGCACAATGGGCAATCGTGATGCACTGTCGCGTCTGATAGCCGTGCAATCCTCATCCGAAGGCGCCTTGCGCGAAGCGGCGACGACGGAAATCACCAAGATCGAGAAATCCATCGCGGCCTGGGATGCCGCGCAGAACATCTGGTACGGCCTGTCTCTTGGCTCGGTCCTCCTGCTCGCCGCCATCGGCCTTGCCATCACCTTCGGTGTCATGGGCGTCATCAACATGGCGCATGGCGAGATGGTGATGATCGGGGCCTACGTCACCTTCGTTGTTCAGGAGTTCATTCGCTCCTCGGCGCCCGGCCTGTTCGAATATTCTCTTTTCATCGCCCTGCCGCTTGCCTTCCTCACCTCGGGACTGGTGGGCGTTGCCATCGAGCGCGGCGTCATCCGCTGGCTGTACGGTCGCCCCCTGGAAACGCTGCTTGCGACCTGGGGCATCTCGCTGGTGTTGCAGCAGGCGGTGCGCTCGATCTTCGGCCCGACCAACCGGGAAGTCGGCAATCCGGACTGGATGTCCGGCGCCTTCGAGATCGGCCAGATGACGATCACCTATAACCGCATGTGGATCATCGTCTTCGCGATGCTGGTTTTCGCCGGATTGATGCTGGTCCTGAAGAAAACCCCGTTCGGGCTCTACACCCGTGCCGTGACGCAAAACCGGCGCATGGCGGCCTCCATGGGCATCCGGACACCGTGGATCGACGCCCTCACCTTCGGGCTCGGGTCCGGCATTGCCGGGATCGCCGGTGTAGCGCTGTCGCAGATCGACAACGTCTCGCCGAACCTGGGTCAGGGCTACATCATCGACAGTTTCATGGTCGTGGTCTTCGGCGGTGTCGGCAACCTGTGGGGCACGCTGGTGGGCGCCATGACGCTTGGCGTGGTCAACAAGTTCCTCGAACCCTATGCAGGAGCCGTGCTCGGCAAGATCTTCGTGCTCGTCTTTATCATTCTCTTTATCCAGAAGCGTCCAAGGGGGCTGTTCGCCCTCAAGGGCCGGGCAGTTGAAGCATGATGTCCTCCTTTCTCTTTCGCGCCATGGATGCCCGAGCGGGGATCTTCCTCGCCATCATGGCAGCCGTGATTGTCCTGGTGCCTGCCTGCAATCTGCTCCTGCCTGAGGGGTCCACCTTTCACGTGCCGAACTACGCGGTCACGCTGATGGGCAAATACCTGACCTACGCCCTGCTGGCGCTGGCAGTGGATCTGGTGTGGGGCTATTGCGGCATTCTCTCGCTCGGTCACGCAGCCTTCTTCGCGCTCGGCGGCTATGCCATGGGCATGTATCTGATGCGCCAGATCGGCACCCGTGGCGTCTACGGCGACCCGATCCTGCCGGATTTCATGGTGTTCCTGAACTGGGGTGAATTGCCCTGGTACTGGTACGGCTTCGACATGTTCTGGTTTGCAGCGCTTATGGTGCTGCTGGTGCCGGGCGTGCTGGCCTTCGTCTTCGGCTGGTTCGCCTTCCGCTCCCGCGTGACCGGCGTCTACCTGTCGATCATCACCCAGGCCCTCACCTATGCGCTGCTGCTTGCCTTTTTCCGCAATGACATGGGCTTCGGCGGCAACAACGGCCTGACCGATTTCAAGGACATTCTCGGCTTCGATATTCAAGCCGACACGACCCGTGCCGGCCTGTTTGCAGCCTCAGGCCTGGCACTGGTCCTGTGTTTCCTCATCTGCCGTTCGATTACCCGATCGAAACTCGGCAAGGTGCTCGTGGCTGTGCGCGACGCAGAAAGCCGGACGCGCTTCCTGGGCTATCGTGTGGAACACTACAAGCTGTTCGTATGGACCCTGTCCGCCATGATGGCCGGTATTGCCGGTGCGCTTTATGTGCCGCAGGTCGGGATTATCAACCCGGGTGAATTTGCGCCCGCGAACTCCATCGAGGTGGTGATCTGGGTCGCCGTTGGCGGACGCGGAACACTGGTTGGCGCCGTGCTCGGCGCTGTGCTGGTCAACTTCGCCAAAACCTGGTTCACCGCCGCCCTGCCCGATATCTGGCTGTTTGCTCTTGGTGGCCTCTTCGTGGTCGTGACCCTGTTCCTGCCGAAAGGCATCGTCGGCATCGTTTCCCAGGGCTGGACAGCCTTGCGGCAACGCAAGATCTCCGAAGATTACGAGGCAGGGTCGGATGAGCCACCAAGCCAGGCACCGCAGTCGCCCGCCGCACCGGCCAATGTCAGCCCGAAGACATCCTCTTCGACCCTGCCGGCGGATGCCGAGCCCCAACCCGCGGAGTAAAGCAATGGCACGATCTTCCAGTCTTCTTTATCTCGACGGCGTGTCGGTCTCCTTCGACGGCTTCAAGGCGCTGAACGAATTGTCGTTGACGATTGCCCCTGGCGAAATGCGGGCCATCATCGGCCCCAATGGTGCCGGCAAGACCACGATGATGGACGTCATAACCGGCAAAACCCGGCCGGACAGCGGCGAGGTGTTTTTCAACGGAACGGTCGACCTGACGGGGGAGGATGAAGCCTCGATCGCCGAGCTTGGCATCGGTCGCAAATTTCAAAAACCCACCGTCTTTGAAAGCCACACCGTCTGGGACAACCTGGAACTGGCACTGAAAGCGCCGCGTGGGCCGTTCGCGACCCTGTTCCACGTCATTTCCGGAGCTGAAAAGAAACAGGTCGACCATCTGCTCGACCTGATCCGGCTCGGTTCCAAGAGGAACGAGCTTGCAGCCAACCTGAGCCACGGCCAGAAGCAATGGCTGGAAATCGGCATGCTGCTGGCACAGGACCCGAAGCTCCTTCTCGTAGACGAACCTGCCGCCGGCATGACGGATGCAGAAACCGCTGAAACCGCTGAACTCCTGAAGGATATCGCCAATGATCACTCGGTCGTCGTGGTCGAACACGACATGGTGTTTGTGCGCTCCCTGGGCGTCAAAGTCACTGTTCTGCATGAAGGCTCCGTCCTGGCTGAGGGTTCCCTCGACCATGTCTCAGCCAACGAACGTGTCGTGGAAGTTTATCTCGGACGATGAGGGCTAGTCTTTGTCCGTTGTCGTTTCGGTTGGTGCCGCATCGATGACGGAAGCTAACGAAGCAAAGTGCTCCAGCCGTATTGAGATCAGCAAAGGGAAGGCAGCCCATGCTGCAAGTTGAAAACATCGATCTTCACTATGGCGCCGCCCAGGCGCTGAAGAAGGTTTCACTGAAGGCCGAGACCGGCAAGGTAACCTGCCTTATGGGACGCAATGGCGTTGGCAAGACCTCCACCTTGCGCGCGGTTGCCGGGCAACACGGCATCAGCGCCGGCAAGATCCTGTGGGACGGCGAGGATATCTCCTCGTTAGCCGCCCACGCCCGCGCCAAGAAGGGCATTGCCATCGTGCCGCAGGGACGCGAGATCTTTCCCCTTCTGTCGGTGAAGGAAAACCTGGAGACTGGCTACGCTCCGATCCCGCGCAAGGACCGGTTCATTCCCGACACGATCTTCGAGCTTTTCCCGGTGCTGAACGACATGCTGTCCCGCCGGGGCGGTGACCTGTCCGGCGGGCAGCAGCAACAGCTTGCCATTGCCCGGGCCCTTGTCACCCGCCCGAAGCTTCTGGTCCTGGACGAGCCGACGGAAGGCATCCAGCCTTCCATCATCAAGGATATCGGCCGGGCCATTTCCTGGCTGCGCGATCAGGGCACCATGGCCATTGTGCTGGTCGAACAATACTTCGAGTTTGCGCGTGATCTGGCGGATGATTATGCCGTGATGGATCGCGGTGAAGTGGTGCTTTCCGGCACCGGGGCGGATCTGTCGGAAAGCGAGGTCCGGCGGTATCTGACGGTATAAAGCCGGGTGCGCTTTTCACGCCCGCTCCCCCCCTGCTTTTTCCAGTCTTTGGCACGCTGCTTCTCCGGTGTGCTTCGAATAGGAGACCTGGTCGACGTCGGTCACGGCCGATTTGACGCGCGGCGCGCAGTTGATAGGGTGCAGGCAAATTGCCTGCCTCTTCACTCACTCAGCCGGACCGTCATGTCACAACCACTTTCAAAAGAAGCCGTTTCCGCAATCACAGCTGCTGTCGACACGGCCTTCGAGAACGAGATTGCCTTCCTGCAGGAGATTGTTCGCGCCCAGTCCCTGCGCGGCGAAGAGGCCGGTGTTCAGAGTATCGTCGCCGACGCGCTTCGCAGCCGTGACTATGAAGTCGAGACCTATCCTGTCGATGTGGCTTCGCTTCAGTCCCATCCGGCCTATTCTCCTGCCACCATCGATTACAAGGACACGTTCAATGTCAGCGGCCGCAAGACGCCGGCTACGAATGGACGTTCGCTGATCCTGAATGCCCATGTCGATGTCGTTCCCACCGCCAACCCGGCCTGCTGGACCCACCCGCCCTTCGCGGCCGTACGCGAGGGCGACTGGCTTTTCGGGCGGGGGGCCGGTGACATGAAGGCAGGCCTTGCGGCCAATCTTTTTGCCACCGACGCCATCGAGGCCGCCGGCTTCAGTTTGCAAGGGCCTCTCGAGGTCCAGTCCGTCATTGATGAAGAGGTGACCGGCAACGGCACTGCCGCTGCGATCCTGCGCGGTGCGACAGCTGACGCCGTGCTCATTCCCGAGCCGACGGATGAAGACGTCATCTTTGCAAACTCCGGTGTGATCAAGTTCCAGATTGCGGTTCAGGGCGTCCCGGCCCACCCCCGCGAGCCGGAGTCCGGCCTGAGTGCCATTGAAGCGGCTTTCCTCGTCATCAACGAACTGAAGGCGCTGGAAGCCCGCTGGAACGAGGAAAAGGCCGGGCATCCCGGCTTCGACGGTCTGCGCAATCCGGCGAGCCTCAACATCGGCACCATCAACGGCGGCGAATGGCAGTCGTCAATCCCGTTCGAATGCACCTTTGAAGGCCGGATCGGATTTTATCCTGGCGATGCCCCACAAGACCGGATGGCCAGCCTGGAGGACATGCTGAAGACGCTTGGTGCGAGGGACCACCGGCTTGAAAAAGCCAATCCGAAGCTGGAATGGACAGGAACCTGCCAGGCAGGATACCGGCTCCCCGAAGGCAGCGACGCCGAAAACACGCTCGCAGAAGCTCACAGGACCACATCCGGCACTGCTCTCAAACGGTCGATCATGGCCTGTTATCTGGATGCCGCGCTCTACATGAACCATTGCGGCATTCCCGCCCTCACCTATGGCCCGCTGACGAAAAACATTCACGGCATAGACGAATGCGTCAATCTGCCGTCGCTGAAAAGAGTCACCAAGACGATTGCCCTGTTCACCGCCGCGTGGTGCGGCATCACACCAAAGTAGACTGGCGAATGGGTACCTATTTTTGCCCCCTCATCGCGCAGGGGGATCTTGTGTTGAGCGCCCCGTGACCCCTTGGGCCCAGAAAATGCTCCCGTTTTTTGCTTCATTCCACTAAGCTGCGCGCTTGAGACGCGATCGGGCAATTGCAGACGCCTTGTCGAGTCTTGTTTAAAAGTGTTTACGGAGCTGATTTTCAAAATTTCAAACCACACGATTTCAACGATCTGGTCTTTTGCTGCCCATCCATGTAATTCGAGCAGCACCTAGCGGGCTTACGGTGATTGACCAACGCCTGAAGACCACCCAGAAGCAGGATATTTTAATATGCGTGTTGCAATGATTGGGACCGGCTATGTCGGTCTGGTGTCTGGAACCTGTTTTGCTGATTTCGGTCATGTCGTGACCTGCATCGACAAGGATGCAAGCAAGATCGATGCACTGAACAACGGACAGATCCCGATCTACGAACCCGGCCTACAAGATCTTGTTGCCAAGAACGTTGCCGAAGAACGTCTTTTCTTCACCACGGATCCGGAAGAGGCGATCCGCGGTGCGGATGCTGTTTTCATTGCCGTTGGAACGCCCACCCGGCGCGGTGACGGCCATGCCGACCTGTCGTACGTTTATGCAGCGTCAGAGGAAATCGCGCGTCTTATAGAGGGCTTCACCGTTGTCGTTACCAAATCGACCGTTCCGGTCGGCACGGGTGACGAAGTGGAAGCGATTATTCGCAAGACGAATCCAGATGCGGATTTCGCCGTCGTTTCCAACCCGGAGTTCCTGCGCGAAGGCGCTGCAATCAACGACTTCAAACGTCCGGACCGAGTCGTTGTCGGCACGGAGGACGATCGCGCTATTGAAGTGATGCAGGAGCTCTACCGCCCGCTTTACCTCAATGAAACGCCGATCATCGTGACCCGCCGCCGCACGTCCGAGCTCACCAAGTACGCGGCGAACGCCTTTCTGGCGGTCAAGATCACCTTCATCAACGAAATTGCGGATCTGTGCGAGAAGGTTGGTGCCAACGTTCAGGAAGTGTCGCGCGGCATCGGCCTCGATAACCGCATTGGCGGCAAGTTTCTTCACGCTGGTCCTGGTTACGGCGGGTCCTGCTTTCCCAAGGACACACTCGCACTGTCCAGGATCGCCGCCGGCGCCCAATCGGATCTGAAGATCGTCGATTCCGTTATTGAGGTGAATGCAGCCCGCAAGAAGAAAATGGCCGACAAGGTCATTGAATTCATGGGCGGTGATGTCAGCGGCAAGACCATTGCGCTGCTCGGCCTCGCCTTCAAGCCCAACACGGACGACATGCGTGAAGCCCCGAGCATCGATATCGTCGCGAAACTGCAGGAAGCCGGTGCCAAGATACGGGCCTATGACCCGGCCAGCATGGAAGAGGCCGAGAAGGTTATGTCGGGCGTCATGTTCTGTGATGGCCCCTATCACGCCATCGAAAATGCTGACGTGGTTGTAATCGTCACGGAGTGGGATCAGTTCCGTGCGCTTGACCTAGATCGAGTTAAATCTCTGGTTGCGTCACCCAAGGTGGTAGACCTCAGAAACATCTACAAACCGGATTATATGGAAACCCGCGGCTTCGAATACACCAGCGTCGGACGCAGCTATTAAGCGGGTATTTTTACCACTGACATTTTTTAATCGATAAGAACGCCGGGCTGACAACAGTCCGGCGTTCGAAATTTTAAAAATTAAATTAATTTCATATCATTTTTGACGTTTGCACGTTGCTCACGTCGCGTCACTATGGTAACCAAACCCTTAATGGACAACAATTTTCCTGATCTTATTAACCACATATTAACGATACAATAGCGATTGCAACTGCCTCCAGTTAGGATGCTGAAGCACTTTAAGTGGTCTCGTAAATCAGGTTGAGGCTGGCATATCTTGGCAGACGAAACAGTATCTTACGACGCAGATGGTCACCGCCGCGACGCTCTCAAATTTGGCGGCCTGGTGCCTTGGGGCTATCTTCCCACCGACCGGATCACCATGCCGAACCGGGGCCGAAGGTCACGTGGTGCTCTGCACACCGTATTGAAGAAATGCATTGACCTGATCGGGGCTGGAACCGGTGTTTTGCTGCTTTTTCCCCTATTTGTTGTATGCGCGGTTGCAATAAAATTGACGAGCCGCGGACCGGTGTTTTTCCGCCAGTGGCGCTACGGATTGAACGGCAAGAAATTTGCCGTGCTCAAGTTCCGCACGATGTATGAAGATCAGTGCGACAGCACCGGAATTTCGCAAACGGTTGCCAATGATCCGCGCGTCACGCAGATCGGCTCCTTGCTTCGGAAGAGTAATTTCGACGAGCTGCCGCAATTGATCAACGTGTTGCGGGGTGAAATGTCTCTGGTCGGCCCACGGCCGCATGTGCCTGGCATGCTGGCAGCTGGAAAGCCCTATGAAGATTTCCATCCCAGATACATGGACCGTCACACGGTTCTGCCGGGCATCACCGGCCTGGCTCAGGTCAACGGCTTTCGCGGTGAGACCAAAGACCCCTACGCGGCCCGTATGCGTCTGGCCTACGATCTTGCCTATGTCGAGCGCCAGTCGGTCGCCCTGGACGTCAAGATCCTCGCTACGACCATCGTGAAGGAATTCTTCAGCGCAACTGGTTCCTGAAGCAGGTCGCGATCATTTGCCTTCGTGCGGCATGCTTCCCTACATTATTGACGAACATCTTTTTCCAGAACCCGGCACCCATTATTTTCGGTGTGCGCCAAGCTTCAGCAAAGCCCAAAGTCTTCGTCCACTGTCAGCAGCCCCGGCTTACCCGTTGGCGCACAGTGTCACCATCCGTTGAAGGGCCAAGAGGTAGCCTTCTACACCGCAGCCTGCGATGACCGCGTCGGCCCGGGCGGAAACATATGAATGATGCCGGAAGCTTTCCCGCTTGTGGATGTTCGAGATATGAACCTCGATCACCGGACAACTGCAGGCATTGAGCGCATCCAGAATTGCAATCGACGTGTGAGTATAGGCTGCCGGATTGATGATGATGCCAGCCGCAGCTTCCCGCGCCTCGTGGATCCAGTCGATCAACTCATGCTCTGCATTGCTCTGACGGAACACGATCCGGAGGCCAGCCGGCTTCGCTGCCGCTTCGCACATTGCCTGAACGTCGTCCAGCGTCTGAGCCCCATAGATCTCGGGTTGCCGCTTGCCGAGAAGATTGAGATTCGGGCCGTTCAGAACATAAATGATTTTTGCCATTGAGTTTTCCCTGGAACTTCACAGACAACTTGCCGTGCACTGGTCACTTTTACCAAGAAAATCGAAGATTTCCGGCAAAAGATTGTGGACGGGTACTAAGGGAGGTGATACCGCGAGCGCGCGTTCTTGCAACGATTCACTTTACGCTTTATTAACCATAAAACTCCAGTGTGAGAAAAAAATCGGCGCATCGGGTAATCATGATCAAACTCCGTGAACGGCTGGACACACTTGAAGCTTTGATGGCCGCCATCGAAGGTTATCATCACCTGCCTATCGATGTTCTTTCGCAGTTTCTGCTCGACCACTACACGGTTGATCTAGACGTGCTTGCACAGTTTGCCGAGGCAGCAGAAGCCTCCAATTCGCAAGGTGCTGCATCTTATCCGGCAACAGACACGCGCGCCGCGGCACAATCAGCCGCCTGACGAATTCATCGTCTGACGCCTCCACACAATCTTGTGCTGAAATTGTCGTCGCTTAGCCGATCGCGGTGAGCTTTGCATCACCCTCGCCATCTTGCGGCGGCTGCTGCGGCTGGCCGGGGCCGCCTTGCCAGATTTTCTGGCGGTTGCGGATTTCACGGGGTGCCGGGCCAAAATAGGTCGCCGTCTTGATGAAATCGCGCGGATGCAGGATCACGCTGGAAACGCGCTGATAAAGAGCCTTTGCCGAGATCGGCTTTGACAGCAACTCATGCACGCCAAGACGCCGGGCTTCGACAATCCGGCTGCGCTCGGTATGCGCCGTTACCATGATGATCGGAATATAGGCGAAGGGATTGTTCGGGCTGCGGATCATACGCACCATATCCGCCCCGTCCAGGATCGGCATGACCCAATCCAGAATGAGGATATCCGGGTTCGCCCGGTCCATGGCCTCCAGGCCAGACGCGCCATCTTCGGCCTCGACAATGCGACGCGCTCCGAACCCCTGAAGCATGGTGCGCAGGATGGTCCGCATGTAAGCACTGTCTTCGACCAGCAAGAATGTCAGAGAGGCAAGATCAAGGCTCACCTAGTCCTCCTTGTTTGACTTTACCATTGCCATGAAAGTCTGAACAATGAGTTAGTTCTGTGCCTTTCGACACCTCAATTATCCGCATGCGTGGGATCGACTTTGAATAGTTACACAAAGGCTGAGAAATTGATTGCAATACACTAAAGCATTTCACGCATTGGTAAGATTGCGATCAATTAACCTTTTGGCCGGGCTGAAATTAACGGGACTTTCAATTGTGCGCCGTCATCTTGCAGGCACGAAATAGAACTGAATGAGCGGCCTGTTGCAAACGATTGTAAGAACCATGTCCCGAGATCCTGAAACGTTCGGGGAAGACGACCCGCTCCCCATGGAGAACGAGCAGTCCGACCTCGCATCGCACGCAAAACTGAGAGACAATCTTCTTCTGCTGGCCGGCATAGGGCTCGTCCTGCTTGCCACCGGAATGGCCCTGTCCAACGTTCTTTCCTAGCCAGCTCGTTGCAGCCTGTGATCAGAAGCTTCAGGCAGAACGAGGCTCCCTGGCACTGAAGAGTGCCACGCATCCGATCCTTTCCACCGTCACGTCATCAAATCGCTTTTCGAGTTCCGTCCGCAGGCTCTCCTGCGTGTCGGCTTCGTTCGAAAAGACCCCTTTTCGGTTATAGACACGCATCAGCTTGCGAGCGGCACCGGACCGTGGTGCGTCGCCTTGCAGGATGGTGGAACCGAAGACGGTTCCCCCCTCATCGAGATGCGGGATGGCGTGATCGAAAATCACGGCCTTTTCCGCCATGGTTCCCGGCAGGCAATGAAGCACGTAGTTCAGGCCTATCGTCTTGAACGTGCCGATGTTGCCCGGCCACGGTACCAGGGCGTCAGCCTGAATGGTTACAGGGTTCAGGCGGGCAATTCTTGCAGCGGCCTTGCCAAGGCAGTCCCTGTTGGGATCGAGCAAGGCTACCTTGGGATCTGCAACGGGAAACCGCGTCTTGTCCAGGAAGTAGCCCGTCCCCACGCCGATATCCAGGTAATTGGCGGAAACATGGTGATTGTAAAGCGCGACCAGATGGGAACTCGGGCAACGCCAGATCCAGCGGTTGGACAGCCCCAGCACAAGTGCATCGTAGATGGCAAGCGACGTTCTGGAATAAACGGCGTAGCCAGGTTTGTGCGCTTCGGGAAACGTTTCCATGCATTGCTCCAACGATCTCAAGGAGTGCATGGGGCTAGGCCCGCAGCGGGCCAAAGTCAAGATTGCCGGCAATCACTTGCCGGGCAGGTCATCATCGTCAAGGATGCGCCACTTGGCGCCTTCCAGATCGTCATACTGACCACTTTTCAGAGACCAGAGAAACGCTCCCAGTCCCAGCGCTCCAAGAAGCAGTGCGATCGGTATCAGATAGATCAGAACGTCCATGTTGGTCTCATTCCGCTGCCTGCTGTTCCGCGATGCCGGGCGCTCCGGTTTCCGCATTCCTGCCACCAGTCCCCCAGCGCAGTTTGAGCGCATTCGCGGTAACTGCAAGAGAGGACGCAGACATTGCTGCGGCCGCCATCAAAGGCGTGACGAACCCCGCCACGGCAATGGGCACGGCAATGACGTTGTAGACGACCGAGATCCACAGGTTCTGCTCAATCGCCGCCCTTGCCCGTTTCGACAACCTCAGCGCATCGGCCACCGGCTGCAAATTGTCGCCGAGGAAAACAGCGTCCGCCGCCGCCTGACTGAGATGAACGGCCGATACCGGGGACAACGAGACATGTGCACCGGCGAGCGCCGGGGCGTCATTCAGGCCATCCCCGACCATCAGAACCTTTCGACCACCGGACTGAAGCTCCTCAAGACGGGCAATCTTCTGGGCAGGCTTCATGCCAGACTGCCACTGCGAGACACCCAGGGCCGCCGCGCAATCGGCAACAGCGGGTCTGGTATCGCCGGAGAGGATTTCAAGCGCGTAGCCGCGCCCCTTCAACTGGTCAATCACCGCCCTTGCGTCCGGCCGCAGTCTTTGCCGGAACGCCAACAGGCGAACTGGCTCCGTGCCGAAGCGGATGGCAAGCAGTGACGCCCCCGGGTTCGCTTCAAGGGCTGCCTCGACCTGATCTCCCGACGCCTCGCAGAAGAGCGGACTGCCAAGACGCAGACGTTTTCCGGACACCGTCGTTTCAAGACCGGCACCGGAGGTTTCGCTGACGTTCGGAAGCGGTTGCAGCGCGCCTGTTGCCTTGACCAGAGCGGCCGACAAGGGATGCCGGCTGGCAAGCGCAAGACGCCCTGCCAGAGCAAGCGTCTCGTCATCTGGTTCGATGGAGCCGCACAGGTCCGGCTCGGTAAGCGTCAGGGTTCCGGTCTTGTCGAACAGGATCGTGTCGATGTCCGACAGCCGTTCGATAGCATCACCGGAATTCAGCAGAACACCGCAGCGGAAAAGCTGACCGGATGCGACCACCTGCACGGCAGGAACCGCCAGCCCGAGTGCGCAGGGACAGGTGATGATCAGAACCGAAATCGAAATGATCAGGGCCGGCTGCCAGTCGAGCCCGGCGAGCAACCATCCGAGAAACGTCAGAGCTGCCGCTCCATGCACCAGCGGTGCATACAGCCGAGCCGCGCGGTCGGCGATGCGCACATATTTCGATTTTGCCTGGGATGCGGCTTCCAGCAGGCGATTGACTTCATCCAGCAGCGTTGCACCGGAGGCCGCCTGGACCCGGACCTGCAACGCTCCTCCCCCGTTCAGCGTCCCTGCATAGACGCGCTGACCCGGAGCGACAGGCGCCAGCACGCTTTCGCCGGTTACAAGGCTCTGGTCGATCTCCGAGACACCGGTTTCGACCACGCCGTCCACCGGAACCCGCTCGCCACCGGACACCAGAACAAGGTCACCTGCGGCAATTTTCGAGAGCGGGACCTCGCGCACAGCCCCGTCGGGGTGGATCCGTGCGGCGACTTCCGCCTTGAGCGCTGCAATATTCTCGGCAAAGGAACGCGTGCGCCCGCGCATGTTGTGATCGAGATACCGCCCGACCAGCAGGAAGAACAGCAGCATGACGGCGGATTCGAAATAGGCGTGATGCTGGTGCTGCATTGTCTGGACAACAGACAGCGCAAGGGCCAGCGTCACGCCAATCATGATCGGCACGTCCATGTTCAACCGGCCGGCAGCCAGAGCGTTGAAGGCACTGCGAAAGAACGGTCTCCCGGCATAGGCCACTGTCGGCATGGCGATCAACGCCGACAGCCAATGGAAGAAATCCCGTGTTTCCGGGGTGATGTCCGTGGCATTGCCCGACCAGACGGAGACAGACAGGAGCATGATGTTCATGCCCGCAAACCCGGCGACCGCCAGGCAGCGCAGCAATTGTTTGCCGGTCTTGTCCTGACGTTCCTTCTGGCTGGCCGGATCGAACGGGTGGGCCTTGTAGCCGAGCCGCGCCAGTTCGGCGACGATCTCATCAGCCCCGGTCTGGTCCTGCGACCAGTCAACGGCAAGCCGCTGGCTGGTCAGGTTGACACGGGCGGTCCGGATACCCGGAAGCCGCTTCAGACCCCGTTCGATTTCTCCCATGCAGGCTGCGCAGGTGATACCGTCGACGGCAAGGTCCATATGGACCGCGCCGTCATCGCCCGGTGTCACGAATGCCTGCCAATCACGCTGATGGACCGTCACGGCATGTGCCTCAGTTCTTGACGAAAATCCGGTTTTCCGACCGGAATTTCCGTTGACCACCCTGCTCGATGTCCAGAATGAGTGTCCAGTTGCCGTCGGCAAGATTTTCGACCGTGCCCACGTAGCGGCCCCCGCCATCGGCCGTGAAGTCGACCTTCACGTCGGCACCGCCATGGACCGGATTGCGCAAAAGGGCCTTGAGCGCCACCCCGTAGAGTGGTGTGCCTTGCGCGTCCATGGCCGAGACAACCAGCTTGCCGTCCTGACCGCTGGTGCGGACAAATTCGCTCGACACCTGCCAGTTCAGTTCCGCCTGGGCTTTCGCAGCCGCGATTTCCTCGTTGTAGACCTGGCCCGCCTCATAGGAGCTTTCCACCACCACGCCCGGGAAAGACCCGAGCGCGAGATAGATGAAGACCGCATTGGCGGCGAAAACCACACCGAAGAAGCCCAGAAGCCAGGCAAGGACCGTCTTTCCGGAAATCGCCTTGGGATCTTTCATGTTCGATTGAACCATTGTCATTTCTTGCTCCTCAAGGTTTTTTCGGTGCCTTGAACGTATCCTCGGCCGTCACGACTTCGCCCATCACGCTTTCGGTGATCCGGAAGGTAACCGGCGTCGAGTGCGGCATCTTTGCCCAGGGTGGAGACGTTACGAGAATACGAACTTCACGCGTCGTGTCCGGGCCAACGGAGATGATCGGACGGCCTGCGAAAGTGTCTTCCGTGCCAACGGCTTCAACCTTGGTGTTGGCCGGCATTCCTTCCACGTGCAGCATGAAGTGACGCTCGTAGCGGCGTTTGTTGGACAGGCGAACGGTATAGCCGTTGCGCACGGATCCGTCGGATTGTTCGACGAAAACCGGGTTTCTGTCGTGCAGAACGCTGATGTCGGCGAAATCGCGGTTGAGCATCGCATACAACATGATGCCACAGACCACGGCAATGATGCCGACATAAAGAACCGTGCGCGGGCGGACAATCTCGTAGATCGAATCCTTGCCGTCCAGGCGGCGCTGGATGTTTTCGTCCGTGTCGTATCCGATCAGCCCCTTCGGCTTGCCGATCTTGGTCATGACGTTGTCACAGGCGTCGATGCACAGGCCGCACTGGATGCAATCGAGCTGCATGCCCTTGCGGATATCGACACCGGTCGGGCAGACCTGGAAACACTGGTAGCAGTCAACACAATCGCCTGCGGGCAAGCCCTGCTCGGTAAGCTTCTTGTTGTGTTTCAGAGATCCGCGCGGCTCTCCACGGTCCCAGCGATAGGTGACGTTGAGGGCCTTCTCATCGGTCATGGCAGCCTGGATACGCGGCCACGGGCACATGTAGATGCAGACCTGTTCCCTCATGAAACCGGCCAGCAGATAGGTTGTCGTGGTCAGAATGGCGATCCAGACGTAGGCAACCATCGGCGCCTGAAAGGTCAGGAGTTCCCAGACGAGGGTCGGAGCATCGTTGAAATAGAGCACCCAGGCGCCGCCCGTCCACCAGGCAATCATCAGCCACAGGAAGTGCTTGGTCACACGCTTGCGGACCTTGCCGAAAGTCCACGGGTCCTTGTCGAGCGCAATGCGCTCGCGCCGGTCGCCTTCCACCTTGCGCTCGACCCACAGGAACAGGTCTGTCCAGACCGTCTGCGGGCACAGATAGCCGCACCAGACACGTCCTGCGACGGCGTTCATGAGGAACAGCGTCAGGGCTGCCAGGATCAGAAGACCGGTGAGGTAGTAGACTTCCTGGGGCCAGATTTCGATGAAAAAGAAATAGGCACGCCGGCCTTCCATATCGACCAGAACCGCCTGGCTCGGCGCGTCCGGCCCACGGTCATAGCGGAGGAAAGGCAGGAAATAATAAATGCCCAGCGTGATGAACAGCAGCGCCCACTTGATCCTGCGAAACAGGCCATGCGTCGCCATTGGATAGATCTTTTTGGCCGATGCAAACCACTCTTCGGATTGCGCGCCCTCATGCGTCTCGGTGTCCGTAGACATACCGTCCGTCCTCTTCAACGCGATCCTGCCCCAATAGGATCTTTTGTAAAATCATTCGCCACTCACTCTTAGCAGCGAGTGCTCAAAATAAACCGGCGCAAAGCGTCACACTTTGCGCCGGATCAAATTGTTCAGGTTATCTGGCGCATTTGTCGCACCAGATCCGCGGATTTACTGCCCGCCCCCGAAGGAGTGGACATAGACCGTCAGAGACTTGATGGTCGCCGGGTCGAGACGGTCCACCCAGGCAGGCATCACGCCGTTGCGCGGGTTGTTGATCTGCGACTTGATGGCGTCCAGAGACTTGCCATAGAGGTAGTTGGCGGACAGCAGGCTCGGCGCACCGACCTCCTGAATGCCCTTCAGGTCTTCACCGTGGCAAGCCGCACAGTTGTCTTCAAAGACAGTCTGTCCTGCTGCCAGGTCGACACCTTGTTCGGTCTCAAGCCCGGCACGGGATGCGACGAAGTTGGCGACCTGATTGATCTCCTCACGACTCAGCAACTCATCGCGCCCGAAGGCAGGCATTTCGCCGATGCGTGCATCGTCATTGCCGGACCGGATACCGTATTCCAAGGTGGTGTGGATGTCGTCCAGCGTCCCACCCCAGATCCAGGTGTCGTCCTGCAGGTTCGGAAAGCCTTCCGCGCCCGTACCGCCGGAACCGTGGCACGGTGCACAGTTGTCGCCGAAAGCTGCCTGGCCGTTGGCCCGGGCAAATTGCAGCAGTTCCTGATCCGTCGCGATGTCCTCAAGAGAGGCTGCCACGATCTTGTCGGCAAAGACTGACCGTTCGGAAATGCCCTTGTCATAGGACGCGATCGCCTCGGTCCGCTGGTTGGCACCCAGAATACCAGTGGTATAGCTGGAGATCAGCGGCCAGGACGGGTAGAGAACCCAGTAGATCACGGCCCAGACGATGCAGGCATAGAACAGATACAGCCACCACTTCGGCAGTGGGTTGTTCAGTTCTTTCAGACCGTCCCACTCGTGGCCGGTGGTTTCGACCCCGGAGATCTGGTCGACTTCCTTGTTATGTGTGTCTGCCATTGATCAGTCCTCCCGAAACGGGATTTGAGAAGCGTCGTCGAACTTTTTCCGGTTCTTCGGCCACAGTGCGTAGGCCAGTACGACGCCAAACAGGATCATGAAATAGAGTAGGCCCCAGGTTTGCGCGAAGCCTGCGAATGCGGAGTATGTCTCGTTCATCGCTCTTACCTCGCGTTTGCCTTGTCGTCATAAATCGAGAAGTCGACCATGGTTCCGAGAACCTGCAGATAGGCGACAAGCGCGTCCATCTCGGTGACTTCCTTCGAGTTGCCGTCGAAATCGCGGATCGTGGCGTTCGGCCAGCGTTCCTCGAAGCCGTCGGCGGCTTCCGTGTCCGGTTTCGCCTGACCGATGATGTCAGATGCGGCATTTGCGATCTGTTCTTCGGTGTAAGGCACGCCGACGATGGTGTTGACCGACAGGTGGGCCTCGATGTCCCGGGTGTTCAGGCGGTTTTCAGCCAGGAACGGATAGCCGGGCATGATGGAGGCAGGAACCAGCGCGCGCGGGTCCTTCAGATGCTCCACATGCCAGTCGTCGGAGTATTTGCCCCCGACGCGGGCCAGATCCGGGCCGGTCCGCTTGGACCCCCACTGGAAGGGGTGGTCGTACATCGACTCCGCCGCCAGTGAGAAATGGCCGTAGCGTTCCATTTCGTCGCGCATCGGACGCACCATCTGCGAATGGCACAGATAGCACCCCTCGCGGATGTAGATGTTGCGTCCGGCAAGTTCGAGCGGCGTGTAGGGCCGCATGCCTTCGGTCTTCTCAATCGTGCTTTTCAGATAGAAGAGCGGAGCGATCTCGACCAGGCCGCCGATGGCGACCATGACCAGAATGCCGATCAAGAGGATGAAGGAGTTCTTTTCGAAGACTTCGTGTTTTTTCCATGCAGACATTGTCTGTCCCTCCCTTATTCGGCCGGAGCCAGGGAGCCAGCCGGCGTGGCATCGGCTTCTTCAGCCTCGCCGTGACGGACGGTCATCCAGAGATTGTAGGCCATGATCACAGCGCCGAGCAGGAACAGCCCACCACCAAGAGCACGAATGATGTAGAAGGGATGCATCGCCTCGACGGTTTCCACGAAGGAGTATTCCAGGAAGCCGAGCTGATCGTAGGCGCGCCACATCAGGCCCTGCATGATACCGGACACCCACATCGCGGTGATGTAGAGAACGATACCGATCGTCGACAGCCAGAAGTGCAGGTTCACCAGCTTCAGAGAGTAAAGCTGACGCTTGTTCCACAACCACGGGATCAGGCAGTAGATCGCGCCGAAGGAGATGTAGCCAACCCAGCCCAGAGCACCGGAGTGCACGTGACCAATGGTCCAGTCGGTGTAGTGCGACAGGGAGTTGACCGAACGCAGGCTCATCAGCGGGCCTTCGAAAGTGGACATGCCGTAGAAGGCGACCGAAACCACCATCATACGCAGGACCGGATCGGTCCGCAGCTTGTCCCAGGCGCCCGAAAGCGTCATCAGGCCGTTGATCATGCCACCCCAGGACGGCATCCACAGAATGATGGAGAAGGTTGCACCCAGCGTTGACGCCCACTGCGGCAGAGCCGTGTAGTGGAGGTGGTGCGGACCTGCCCAGATGTAGATGAAGATCAGCGCCCAGAAGTGCACGATGGACAGACGGTAGGAGTAGACCGGCCGCTCTGCACGCTTCGGGATGAAGTAGTACATGATGGCCAGGAAGCCGGCGGTCAGGAAGAAGCCCACCGCGTTATGGCCGTACCACCACTGCACCATCGCGTCCTGAACACCCGACCAGACAATGTAGGACTTGGTCGAGTAGATCGAGACCGGAATGGTCAGGTTGTTGGTGATGTGCAGCATGGCAATCGTGACGATGAACGCCAGATAGAACCAGTTGGCCACATAGATATGTGGTTCCTTACGCTTCCAAAGCGTGCCCAGGAACAGCAGCAGGTAGAAGACCCAGACGATGGTCAGCCACAGGTCGGCATACCATTCCGGCTCGGCATATTCCTTGCTCTGCGTCGCTCCGAGCAGATAGCCCGTTCCCGCGATCACGATGAAGGCGTTGTAGCCCAGGATCACGAACCAGGGCAGGATCTTGCCCGGCATGCGGACACGGCTGGTGCGCTGGACCACATACATGGATGTTGCCAGAAGCACGTTGCCGCCGAAGGCGAAGATCACAGCGGAGGTGTGCAGCGGACGCAGCCGCCCGAAGTTTGTCCACGGCAGATCGAAGTTCAGCGCCGGCCAGGCCAGCTGAAGAGCGATGATCAAACCGACCGTGAAACCGGCAAGGCCCCAGAACATCGCCGCGACCGCACCGAACTTGATCGGCCCGATGTTGTAGTTTGGTTTGCCGTCGATTTCGGCCGGAATCGCTTCCCCGCCGTCATCGAAGTAATTCTTGAAAATCAGAAACACGCTGACGGCGGCGAACAATGCGCCTATGCCAGCGTGGAATGCCATGACCTGATCGAATGTCTTGCCCGCCACGATGATGCAGGCAAATGCAAGCAGCACAAGGAAGATGGCGAAGCCGCCTTCCTCGAGCGAGATCATTTTGGCCTTGTTGTGTGCCATTTTAGCGCCCCAGTCTTGAAATCGTTACAAGGTGCCAACGATGGCACGACCATGCACACGACTCTAAAAATGCTGCGTTGATTCATATCAACATGCCCGCAATTGACGATCCCAGAAGTGCCCCCAAACGTCAGATTGCATTGGATAAATTGTCGCGCCTACGATGCAGGGCGACCGTAAAAAGGATGTGACATCCGTTCGATTTCAGTTTCCTGTCGCAGCTACCGACTGCCCTCGGGGCTCTGGTGCCAGTGTCCACTCCCCCCGCCTCTTCGGGTTTTCCAAAGCCAAGCACCGGGAAACGTGTTAGCCCTTCGTCTTCCGCTGAAGGGTGATGTTCAGGGGCCCGCAAAGAGCGTTCACCTGCCCCCTTTGGCTTTCCTTTTCGATACCGGACCTCTCCCTGTGACCGCAGCTTTCAACAAAGGCGCAGGCCTTCGCCCCAACATCATCGGCAGTCTGTGGATGGTGGCCGCAATGGCCGCCTTTGCGTTCGAAGATACGTTTGTGAAACAGGCCGCGACCCAGTTGCCTGTTTCGGAAATCCTCGTGCTGTTCGGTGTCGGCGGAACCCTATGCTTTTTTGGCCTTGCGGCCGCCAGGGGAGAAAAGGTTCTGAAACGGGACGTTTTCTCGCGGGTCATGCAGGTGCGTTTCGCCTTCGAGCTCGTCGGCAGGCTGTTCTATATCCTGGCCCTTGCGCTGACGCCGCTCTCCTCGACCACGGCCATCCTTCAGGCCACGCCGATATTCGTCGTATTGGGCGCTTCCCTGTTCTTTGGCGAGAAGGTCGGGTGGCGTAGATGGACAGCGATCTTCATCGGTCTTTTGGGCGTGCTGATCGTGCTGCGCCCGACGAGCGACAGCTTCTCCGCACTTTCGCTACTGGCCGTCATCGGCATGCTCGGCTTTTCCGGCCGTGACCTGGCCAGCCGTGCCGCGCCTGCAACGCTCAGCACCAATATTCTGGGGTTCTACGGGTTTCTGACAATCATCATCGCAGGGCTTGTCTACGGCCTTTGGGACCGTTCAGCCTTCGTGGTGCCAGGAATGACTTCAGCTGCGGCGCTTGGAACTGCAGTCTTTTGCGGCGTCTTCGCTTACGGCGCGCTGATGAAGGCCATGCGCACAGGCGAAATCGCCACCGTCACACCGTTCCGCTATTCGCGTCTCCTGTTCGGCGTCCTGCTGGGGACCGTCTGGTTCAACGAGCGGATCGATGCACCTATGCTGGTCGGATGTGCCGTCATCGTGGGATCGGGACTGTTCATCCTCTGGCGTGGCAACAAGGCAAAGACCCGGCGCAGTTGAAAGCAAAGCCTGCGTTCGGACGCTTATCCAATTTCACGCAAGGCCTGCAGCACCTGACCGGCAGCGCCATTGGCACGGCTTGATGGAAGGCTCCACAGGCAAATCTGCCGGTGCAGCGGAACCGACGTTGAAAAGGGTGCCACCAGAGCGCCCGCCGCAAGCTGTTCGGCAACAAGCGCGCGATGGGCCATCAAGACCCCTGCCCCGTTGAGCGCTTCTTCCACGGCCAGGGCATAAAGCGAGAAGACAGGGCCGCGTGGCGCAAACCCGGCGCCCGGCAGCACATGATCAGCCCAAAGCCGCCAATCGTCCGCCCAGGCCGTATCCGTCAGACAAATCGCCTCTTTCAGATCACTTGGCTGACTGAGTTTCCTGGCAAGTGCCGGGGTACAGACAGGCAGCAACGCGTCGCCTGAAAACGCGATCCCGTTTTCAGGAACAGTTTCGCAATAAAACAGACAGAGATCGAAGGGCACGCGTTTCAGGTTCGGCGGTGTTTCCAGAGCCGTCACCGAGATGTCGATCCCGGGCAGCTTCTTGCGTAGCGTGGGCAGCCTGGGCCCCAGCCAAAGCTGGGCGAGTGCCGGCAAGGCGGCAATGTGGATCTTGCCGGGTGCAGCGTCGCGCCTCAGATCGCGCACGGCTGTCCCCATCTGGTCGAAAGCCGCAACAAAACCCGGCAGCGCCCGCTCACCCGTGGCTGTCAGGCGCACACCCTTGGCGTAGCGCACGAAAAGGGCTGCGCCGATCTCCTGTTCCAATGACTTGATCTGTGCCGCCACGGCTCCCGGCGTAACCTGCAGTTCGGCAGCTGCCTGCGCGAACCCGCCGAGGCGTGCCGACGCTTCAAAGGCCCTCAGCGCATTCAGCGACGGCAGTCTGGGCACAGGTGGAGATACGGACATCTCGAGCCTCAATTTTTCTAGCCCTTGAATTTCTAAAAACTGATTTGCACGAACGCAAGCGCAGAGGGACACTTTGTTCAAATCGAACCGGAGTTCCGACATGAGCGCACAAGACAATTGCCCCTGGCTTCCCGATGTGGCTGCCAACCGTATCGACAAGATCACCCAGGCAACCGCGTCTCTCGGATCCGAAGCGCTTGCCGCGCGCGTCGAAGCGCTTGCCGAGACCAACAGGTCCATTCACGAGAAGGACTGTTTCAACCTCAATCCGGCGACCAACGTGATGAACCCGCGCGCCGAAGCCTTGCTGTCGAGTGGCATGGGGTCCCGGCCTTCCCTCGGCTATCCGGGTGACAAATATGAAATGGGCCTCGAAGCCATCGAGGAAATCGAGGTGATTGCAGCGAACCTTGCCTGCGAGATCTTCCAGTCGGCCCATGCGGAAATCCGGGTTGCCTCCGGTGCGCTGGCAAATCTTTATGCGTTCATGGCAACGACCAAACCGGGCGATGCCATCATCGCCCCTCCGGCGTCCGTTGGTGGCCATGTCACCCATCACGCACCAGGGTGTGCCGGTCTTTATGGTCTGGACATCCACGAGGCACCGGTCGATGCCGACGGCTATACGATCGATCTGGAGGGCCTGCGCGCCCTGGCGCTGAAGGTCCGGCCGAGGCTGATCACCATCGGGATGAGCCTCAATCTATTCCCGCACCCGGTGAAGGACATTCGTGCCATAGCCGATGAAGTCGGTGCCTTTGTGCTGTTCGATGCCGCCCACCAGTGCGGCATGATTGCCGGCGGAGTGTTTTCAGACCCGCTGTCGGAAGGCGCGCACCTGATGACCATGAGCACCTACAAGAGCCTGGGCGGTCCGGCCGGCGGATTGATCGTGACCAATGAACAGGATCTCGCCCGAAAGCTCGACGGAATTGCGTTTCCGGGGCTCACCGCCAATTTCGACGTTGCGAAGTCGGCGGCACTCGCCATCACCCTGCTGGACTGGCGCGACTACGGCCAGGCATATGCAGCCGAGATGGCGGCAAGCGCGCATACGCTGGCCGATGCCCTTGCCGCGGAGGGAATGCCGGTGTTCTCCACGGTAAAGGGGACAACCGCGTCCCACCAGTTTGCGCTGGAGGCAGCAGCCTTCGGCGGCGGCCAGGCGGCCTCGAAGAAGCTTCGTCAGGCCGGATTTCTGGCATGCGGCATCGGTCTGCCGATTGCGCCCGTTGATGGCGACATGAACGGGCTCAGATTCGGAACTCCGGAACTGGTCCGATGGGGCATGACGAGCGCCGACATGCCGGAACTGGCCAGGCTGATAACCGAGGCCCTGCGTTCGAACGATCCGCAGGCAATGGCCGAACGTGTCTCCAAGTGGCGGCAGAGTTTCGATACGCTCCACTTCATCCGCTCGTAAAATCGACGCCCGACCTGAAGCGCGGCAGTTGATGGTTCAATGCAGCGCGTCACGGCTCAGCCTCAGTTGCTTCGCCGCCCCAGCACAAGCCCGGTGATGAAAGGCAGCAGCAGCACCATTCCGGTGAAGCGTGCGATCTGGTGAGCGGCGACGAAGGCCGGGTCGAGATCCAGCATGAAGGCGAGCAGTGTCATCACCTCCAGGCCGCCGGGCGCATAGGCAAGCAAGGCCTGGCCGAACGGGATATCCACCATTTCGGCAACCATCCAGGCCCCGGCAAGCGACGTCATAAACGCCGCTGCGAAGGCCGCGATGGATGCGCCGAGGACGCTGACGAACTGGCGGAGCGTCATATTGCCAAACCGGCAACCGATATGGGCGCCCATCATCACGAAACACGGCAGCACGATGTAAGTCGGTAGAACGAGCACCAGCAGACCCGACGCATTGAGACCTGCGCTCATGAAAAACGCGCCCGTCAGTCCACCGCCTGGCACCCTGGCCTTGACCGCAAGCCAGCTTGCAGCCAGGCAGAGCGGTATGCCGATCAGAAAATCCCAGAGACCGGAGACATAGACCGCGCTGCTGCCGATGCCCGTCGGTTCCGCGGAGGAGACGACGGCAAACGGCAGAACCGCTACCAGAACGAACAGACGCAGCGACTGGCTGGAGGCAATGCGGGGAAGATCCGCGCCCCTGTCCGTGGCAAGGGCGATAACATAGGAGAGAGCCCCCGGGATCGCCCCGAAGAAAGCCGTTTCCTTCGACCATTTCGCGCCGTAGTGCAGCACCGCGTAACCGGCAAACGTGACAGCCACCATCACCGCCAGGAGCATGGCCATGGACACCGGCCACTCTGCCACCCGCTCAACGATATCCGGATGAACCCCTGCCCCCATGGAAATGCCGATCATGATGAAGAGCGCATCCCGCAGCGGGACCGGCATAAGCGTTGGCACCCGCGCCAGGGTCGCAATGGCGACAAAGACCATGGCACCGGACAACCATCCTGCTGGCAGCCCGAGCAGGTTGAACACCGCTCCCCCGGCAGTCGCGACGAGAAGCGTGACCGCCAGTCTTCCGGCGGCAGATTGAAACGATATGTCAGGCATCAGGACCCATTGAGCTTGGCAAGGCTCCTTGAGCTATAAATGGATTGATCGGCCAGCGCATGGTTGATTGCATGGATCAACATGTACGAGGCGAGTTTTTTCAGCCGGTTGTCCCCGGCAACTGAGCAGGACGGGGCTCTGTGAAAGGTTTACCCTCAATTCCTTCCAGTTCACAGGCCTTGCATACGGCCGGACGCGTTTCCAGCCTCTCAAGAAGGGCACGCAAATGCGGCGTTGCCTCCAGAGACCACTTGCCCTCATTGCGATAAAGCTGCGCCCATCTGGCGCAAGCAGCAACATAGTGGTCCAGAACAGAAAGCGCGCCTCCCAGCAGAAAGGGACCGCCCTGCGCGGAGAGTTCAGCTTCGAGATGCCCGAAACTGCCGGTGATCCGGCGGATCAGACCGGCATGAAGGCTCGCCGCCACCTGCGCTTCGGGAACGTATCTTTCGGGCTTGAAGGAAATCCGCAGGTCCGAGTGCAACGTGTTTGACAGGAAGAACAGCCACTTCAGGAACCGTCCGCGGTCAGGAGAGGCAATAGCCGGCGCGAAATTTTCGTGCGTGTCCGCCAGATGCAGGACGATCGCCGCTGTTTCGAACATGGGGCCGTCCTGCCCGGGCACTTCCAGAACCGGAATCAGGCCCTGTGGATTGAGCCGCCGATAGGCATCGGAGTTCTGCTGCGAGATCAACCGGTCGACGGGCGCATAGTCATAGACAAGACCGAGTTCTTCCAGAACCATCCTGACGATGAAATTGGCGCTGTCCGGAGAGCCGTGCAGACGATATCGCTCAGGAGAATCGGGGAAACGTTTTTCTTCGGCAAGGGGTGGCAAGTCGGTCACGCCGGATCATTCCTTCGGTTTCATCGTCATCCCTACCAGGGACTTGAGCGATATCAAGGCGCGATCCCGGACCGGACGGTTAGATCGCCACATGATGAAAGATCCGCTCTCTTACGCCATGCGCAACGTACCGCGCTACACCAGTTATCCGACAGCACCGCATTTTCATGACGGCGTAACGGCCGGCGTCTATGCGGACTGGCTCAAGGCGCTGTCGCCGCAGGATTCGCTCTCGCTTTACCTGCACGTGCCCTATTGCCGTGAGCTCTGTCATTATTGCGGCTGTCATACCAAGGCAACGCGCCAGGACGCGCCGCTCAAGGCCTATGCCGCGATGCTCGGGCAGGAAGTGAACCTGGTTGCCGAGCACATGCAGCAGGCGGGTCCTGTCCGCCATATTCATTGGGGGGGCGGCACTCCCAGCCTCCTGCCACGCGAGAGCCTGATCGACCTGACCGGACTGATGCGTGTCAATTTTGATCTTGCGCCGGATCTGGAACACGCCATCGAGCTCGATCCGAGGCTGGTGACGGACCGGCTTGCCGAAACGCTCGCCATCATCGGCGTCAACCGGGCCAGCCTTGGCGTGCAGGATTTCAATCCTGACGTTCAGAAAGCCATTGGCCGCATACAGCCCTACAGGGTCGTCAAGCAGGCTGTGGACTTCCTGACAGAGGCCGGGGTGACCGCGCTCAACTTCGACCTGATGTATGGACTGCCTGGCCAGTCGCCGGAAACGATTCTCGATACGGTGGAAAAAACGCTCTCGCTGTCTCCAGGCCGCATTGCCCTGTTCGGCTATGCCCATGTGCCCTGGATGCGGAAGCACCAGCGCCTGATCGACGAAAGCACCTTGCCGACCGCCGCAGAGCGGCTGGCTCTTGCGGATCTTGCCCGCGCCGAATTGTTGAAGGCCGGGTATATCGCCATAGGCCTCGACCATTTCGCCCGTCCGGACGACAGCATGGCCATTTCCCTTTCGGACGGATCCCTGAAGCGCAATTTCCAGGGATACACAACGGATCAGGGAGAACAGCTGATCGGATTCGGCGTCTCTTCCATCGGACGGCTGTCTGCTGGCTACGTTCAGAATGTGTCTGATGTCGGCAACTGGCGCCGGGCTATCATGTCAGGCGAGTTGCCGGTCACGAAAGGATTGGCACTTTCCGCCGACGACCGCCTGCGTGGACGGATTATCGAAGAGCTGATGACCAACTACGCTTGTGATCTTGCGCCCGCCTGCCGGGACTACGGCCTGCCTACCAGCCACCTTGCAGATGCTTTCGACGCGTTACAGGATCTGGTGTCTGATGGTTTGGTCCGGCTGGATCCGGACACTGAAACCGCCAGGGTTGAAGTGACGGAGGCCGGGAGACCCTATGTGCGCCTCGCCGCCGCGGCGTTCGACGCCTATCTGGCGGCAAGTCAGGCAAGCGGGAAAGCTCGCCATTCTGCCGCGGTTTGAACAACGAAGCCCCAAGCTGGACGAGTTTGGGGCTGGACCTTGGGGCTGGTCGGTTCCTGATGCTAGACCAGACGCCACCAATCTGGAAGGGACGACCAGCCACAAAAAAGGCTGCGAAAATCGCAGCCCTTTGAAATCGACGATCAAGCGGTGTTCAGTGCATACCGGTCATCTGACAGAGGCCGCAGACCTTGTTGAGATGGATCCGGTCTGCACGGTCAACGCGGATAACGTCCCGGCGCTTCAGATCGGACACCACGCGGCTGACCGTCTCGATGGTCAGGCCGAGATAATCGGCAATTTCCTGCCGGGTCATGTGCAACCGCAAATCGAAGCCGTCGTCACTTTCGTCGGTCGGACCGACGCAACCGACGCCGCCCCGCTCCGGGACAAGATGCATCAGGAAGCTCGCGACCCGCTCGACGGCAGACTTGCGGCCGAGCAGAACGGCATGTTCGTGAAGCACGTGCATCTGGTTGGTCAGGCATTTGGTGAGCGTGCGCTGAAGCGCATCGGACCGCTCAACCTGCCTCAGGTCGATTTCCTGAATATCGGCATTGGTGAGTGTTTCGGCGGTGCAATCGTATTCGTCGCCGCCGGCGAGACCAAAAATATCACCGGGTCGAAGAACTTCGACAACCTGGCGACGCCCGTCCGGCAGCAGCTTGTAAAGCATCACCGAGCCCTTCACCAGCTCGTACAGCCGCTTGGCGGAATCACCTTCGTAGTAGATCACCGCATGGGTGTCGTACTGCACGGACTTGCCGCCGAAGTCTGAAAATGATGTTTTTCTGGGTGTGCAGACCGGCGCGCCCGTCATTCTCGGTGCAGCTCCCTGGCCGGGGGTACCCGCGTCGAAATAAGCCATATGTCCCTCCTTCGTGCCTGAAGCACGGCCTTCATTTGCTACGTTGGCGATTGGTCTTTTTCCCTGGCGCGTTCCTGTCGCGCCTCTGGCAAGATCGACCGCTGATTGCAGATGCCCCGTCCGACACCTGGTAGCTTGCGGGGTGCACTCTAGAACGCGGATAGCAGGGAATGAAATTCGGTCGACTGCGTAAGATAAACTACATATGAGCCGTAACGCCGCAGCCGACGAAGGTCTAAGTTATTGAAGAGTCAGCACGAGCGGCACAGGCGTGCGCGCCCAAAACGCGCCATGAAACTTGGCGCTCCGGACCTGAAATCCGGGAAATTTCAAAAGGGATTCCGGACGAACAGCATCCTCAAACCATGGCCTTGGGAGCCATGGCCGCAGTCACCATGTCAATCGACAACGGCTTTCGCAAAACCGTCAGGTCCGGAAGCTCCCGAATTTGCTGCAGGAGATTCACTTTCGACTTGCCGGAAATGGCAAGGATGCCCGGAGGCGCCGGTAGATCCATAAGCTCGCGGACGACCTCTGTACCGCACCTGTCCGGAAGTCCGATATCGACAATCACCCAGTCGTCTGAACTGGGTGCGGCGCTGGCGAGAAAACTCTCTGCGTCCTTGTAAGTGACTGAATGATGATCGAAATCCTCGAGCGCGATCGCCAACGCATCGGCAACTGCTTCATCATCTTCAACAATGTGAACAACCACGAAAGTAGATCCTCAAAGCCTGCGGACATGCAGTCTGTCTCTACTTATACGCCATAAAATGCATACCGGCTGTACGCAGAAATACGATTCGGCCTTCACATGATGCCGAAATGCCGTCCGGCAAATCGAACGGCCTGACCTTATCCGGCTGACGGGTGACCCAGAACGATACGGACAAGATCGGCCGCATTACGCGCGCCGAGCTTTTCCATAATCCGCGCCCGGTGCACCTCCACCGTTCTCGGACTGATGCCAAGAGTGCGTCCAGCTTCCTTGTTGGAAGCTCCGTCCGTGATTTCCTTGAGGACCTCAAGTTCCCGGCGCGTCAGAAGGTCCGCACCCTGGAAAGACGCCGGCACAACGTCGTCCTGCCGCTGCCTTGTGATGGCGATGCTTTCCTTCACCCGCTCCAGAACGGTCTCGGCGGAAAACGGCTTCTCGACAAAGTCGAAGGCCCCATTGCGGATGGCTTCGACTGCCATGGGAATATCGCCCTGCCCGGAGATGATGAAGATCGGCGCCGGGTAGTTTTCCGCGTTCAGTGCCTTGAGGATCTCGATGCCCGACCGGCCCGGCATGTGAACATCCAGCATGACACAGGCCGGCACGGCCTTGCTTGCGGACTGAATGAACGTGTCGCCGTCCGAGAAAGTTTCGACCACATAGCCTTCCATATTGAAAAGCACCGACAACGCGTCGCGCACCGCCGGATCGTCATCAACGATGTAAATGGCCTCCGCGTCAGCTTTTATGTCCATCACTTCCTCAACTTATCTTCTGCCGGATCCTGAGATTCGGCTTTTTCTGAAACATCATCTTCGGGCGGGTCTATTGGCAACGACAACAAGAAGGAAGCCCCGTGTCCATTTGCGGCCTGCTCCAGCCGCAAATCACCGCCATGATTTTGCGCTATCGAACGGGATATTGCCAAACCCAGGCCGACCCCCTTGTGTTTGGCCCCTGTAAAGGCCCTGAACAGGTTGTTGACCAGTTCCTCAGGAACCCCCGGACCATTGTCCGTGACACGGAATTCCAGTCGATCGCCATTGCAGCACACAGAGAGCACCACCATGCGGTCGGCCTGATCGCTGACCGCTTCGCGCGCGTTGCGCAGAAGATTGATCAGGATCTGCCGGATCTGCACCGGATCGGCCATCAGCGGCGGCAGCCCCTCCGCGATCTCCGCCTTCATGATCGACCCGCCCTGACCACTGCCGAGTTCGGCCATTTCCAGACAACTTGCGATAAAGTCCCGGACTTCGATGGCCTCGCGATTGGGCGTCTTTTTTTCCACCAGTTGACGCATGCGCTGGATGATTTCTCCAGCCCGCTCGGCTTCGCGCACCGCCTTGTCGATAACCTCGATGATGAAGGGATCCAGGGAATTGTCGGCCCGGGTCTTGCGCGATACGGACTGCAGATACAGCAGAACGGCTGTCAGAGGCTGGTTGAGCTCATGCGCGATTGCAGCTCCCATCTCGTCCAGAGCGCTGATTCGGGTCATGTGAAGAAGCTGCGCCTGGGTTTTGGCCAGCCGGTCTTCCATCTGTTTGCGTGAGCGCAGGTCGCGCAGAATGCCGATGAACTGGCGCCCGGCCGGCGTCCACGCCTCCCCAACGGATAATTCGATGGGAAAGACCGTGCCGTCCTTATGGCGGGCCTGCACCTCGCGGCCGATTCCGATGATTTTCTTGTGACCGGTGGTGAGATAGTTGTTCACGTAGTGGTCATGCGCGTGGGCATATTCATCCGGCATGATCCGATTGACATTCCGTCCCAGAAGATCCGCCGCTTCATAGCCGAACAACCGTTCGCAGGCCTTGTTGAAGGCCAGCACCTGAGCACGGTCGTTGATGACAATAATACCGTCGGCAGCGGTATCGAAAACACTCGCAAGACGCGCTTCCGTTACGGCTGCATTGTCATCATCCTTGTCTGAAATGCCGTCCCGCACTATCCCTGCACCCAAATGACCCCCATGTACTATCTAGGTTTAGGGGTTTTCCCGTAGGCCAGCAACCCGTTTGCAACCTAAATCTCTGGTATCCAAGTGCCAATTCGACGCACCGCTTCCGTTAGGTGATCTTCGCGCCGGGCATAGCATAAGCGCAGGTAGTGTTCGCCGCCTTTTCCAAACGCCGTTCCAGGTGCCAGACCCACGCCTGTCTGGCGAACGAGGTCCAACGCGAACTTGCGCGTATCCGTGACGCCCTCAACCGAAAAGAACAGGTAAAATGCGCCGTCGGGCGGCAAAACCTTCACGCGATTCAGCCCCTTCAGACCCTTGAGAACACACTCTCGTCCCCTGCGGGCCCGCTCAACCTGTTCTTGCAGGAAGCCGCGCCCCTCAGTCAGTGCGGCAACGGCACCCCACTGCGAGAAAGCAGGAACACCGGAGGTTGAATACTGGATCAGATTTTCAAACACCTGGCCCAATTCCGGTGGAGCGGAAATCCAGCCGACCCGCCATCCGGTCATGGCCCAGTTCTTGGACATCGAGTTGACGAAGATGATTCGGTCATCGTCCTCGGCGATGTCATAGAATGACGGCGCGCGCGGCCCCTCTCCGTAATAGAACAGCGCGTAGATCTCATCGGCGATGATCCAGAGGTCACGCCTGCGCGCAAGCTCCAGGAAGGCCTTCAATACGTCTTCATCGGCCACCCACCCTGTCGGGTTGCAGGGGGAATTCAGAAAAAGGGCGGTCGTCTGCGGCGTAATGGCAGCTTCAACATCTTCTATCGCCAGTCTCCAGCCATCTTCCTCCTCGCGCATCGGCACACTGACCGAACGCGCCCCGTGAATATCGATGGCTGCTGAAATGTTCGGCCAGGCCGGCGTCGGCACGATCACCTCGCTCCGCGGTCCGGCAACAGCCTGTACGGCGAGTTGGATGGATTGCATGCCCGATCCGGTCACATAGAATCGCTCCGCGGAGAACGGCTTGCCGTAAAGATCCTGGTGATAGGCGGCCAAGGCTTCGCGCAAGGGCGGAATGCCGCGCTGATAGGTGTAGAAGGTTTCGCCCCGGTCGAGAGAGGCTTTTGCCGCTTCGCAAATGAACCCGGGCGTCGGCAGATCACCCTCGCCTGCCCACAGCGGGATCAGATCTTCCCGCTCCCGACCGGCATTGAACACTTCGACAATACCGCTTTCCGGCGCATTTCTGGCTTGCGGGCTCAATCGCTCGATCAGGCTGGTCACTTTGGGAGTCCTTCTTTGGCAGGTCGCGCAACCATATCGTGTTTGCGCATATATCTTTCATGAAAGGATTTGAAGAAGACTTCACTGATGGTGATCAATTCAAACATCCGGGCGAAGCTGTGAAAGAGTGTCAGTCGCAAGGTGAATAGACAGATCGGCCTGGCTGTGGTCGGATCGCAATAGGCAACCCGGCTTTTTGCCGTGAAACAGGTCCGAGCTGTCCCGGCAAGAGGCGGCCGGAACCTACGCCGCTCGGGAGGACGGTTAGCAGATCATGCTGCATGGATGGCTCGTGATACTGGCCGCAACGGCCTACATCCTGTGCTTGTTCGCCATCGCCAGCTTCGGCGACCGTATGCCACGCCGGTATACGTCCCGTACCGGCGGCCGCCCGTTCATCTACGCCCTGTCTCTGTCGGTCTATTGCACCTCCTGGACCTTCTACGGCTCGGTTGGTAACGCCAGCCGGACCGGCTTTGAATTCCTGACGATCTACATCGGCCCCTTGCTTGTCTTCGCGCTCGGCTATCCGCTGCTGCAACGGATCATCCAGATCTCCAAGACCGAAAGCATCACGTCGATTGCCGACTTTATCGGCGCGCGCTACGGCAAGAGCCAGTCGGTCGCGGCGCTGGCCACGCTGATCGCGGTGATCGGCGTCATTCCCTACATCGCCCTGCAGCTGAAAGCCGTCTCGCTGTCGATCACCACCATGATCGGCCCGTTGATCTCGCCAGGCGACATCTTCACGCCCGTGTTCGACGACGTCACGCTGCTGATCGCCCTCGGCATGGCCATTTTCAGCTGGGCGTTCGGGACCCGGCACATAGACGCGACAGAGCACCAGGAAGGGTTGATGCTCGCCATCGCCGCCGAGGCGGTGGTCAAGCTCGTTGCCTTTCTTGCAGTCGGTTTCTGGGTGACCTATTCGCTGTTCGATGGCCCGGTCGACCTGATCCGCTCCATCTCGGAAGCACCTGAAGTCTCCCAGATTTTCGAAAAACCGCTGAATACCGGCAACTGGCTCGTGATGTCCTGCCTGTCGGCCTTCGCGGTTCTCATGCTGCCGCGTCAGTTCCACGTCACGGTGACGGAAAACAACTCCGACGCCGAGCTGCGCCGTGCAACCTGGATGTTCCCGCTCTATCTGGTGTTGATCAACCTGTTCGTGATGCCGATTGCAGCGGCCGGCCTGCTGCGCTTCGGACAGGACATCAATCCGGACACATTCGTGCTGGCGCTGCCCATTGATGCTGGACATCCCTGGCTTGCGCTCTTTGCCTTTATCGGCGGTCTGTCCGCTGCAACGGCCATGGTCATCGTCGCAACGGTTGCGCTGGCCATCATGATTTCCAACGACATTGTCGTGCCGCTGCTGCTGCGCCGGCACAGCGAGGACGACATTGTCAACACCGGCGGCCAGGACATGAGCGACAAGTTGCTCACGATCCGGCGCCTTGCCATCTTCGGTATCCTTCTGCTGGCCTACGCCTATTACAAGGCGGCCGGCAACACTGCTGCCCTTGTGTCGATCGGTCTCCTGTCGTTTGCCGCAATCGCCCAGTTCGCGCCCGCGTTCGTCGGCGCCCTGTTCTGGCGCCGCGCCACGTCCTTGGGCGCCATCGCCGGTCTCAGCGGCGGGTTCGTGTTCTGGGCCTATACCCTGCTGCTGCCAACCTTTGCCAAGTCCGGCCTGATTTCGGACGGGTTCCTGGAAACCGGACCGTTCGGCATTGCCCAACTGAACCCGCAGGCGCTGCTTGGGATCAACATCGATCCCTTCATCCACGGAACGCTATGGAGCCTCATCGTCAACATCATTCTTTTTGTGGGTGGCTCCTTCCTAAGAAAGCCGCTGCCTGCGGAAACGCTTCAGGCCAATGTCTTCGTGCCGGCGGAATTCGCGCCCTCGCCCAGTCTGCGGTACTGGCGCACGTCGGTGACCGCAGGAGACCTGCAGGCGACCGTTGCACGTTATCTCGGTGAAGAGCGTACCGCCCGTTCCTTCCGCCGTTTCACGAGTGAGCGCGGCATCGAACTTGATCCGAAAAGGTTGGCGGATGCCAACCTTCTGCGCTTCTCCGAGCAGCTTCTGGCGAGCGCCATCGGCGCGGCCTCCTCCCGCCTGGTGCTGACCTTGATGCTCAAGCGGCACGACCCCTCGACAAAGGGCGCAGTGAAGCTGCTCGATGACGCTTCGATTGCCATTCAGTACAACCGCGACCTGCTGCAGACGGCCCTCGATCAGGTGCGCCAGGGCATTGGCGTGTTCGACCGGGACTTGCGTCTGATCTGCTGGAACCGGCAATTCCGCGATCTGCTTGGACTGCCGGCCGAATACGGTCAGGTGGGCACGACACTGGATGCGATCCTGCGGTTCAACGCCGAGCGGGGGGTGCATGGCCCCGGGCCAGTGGAAGCGATTGTCGCCGACAGGATCGAAAAGCTTGTTCTGATCCAGGAAACCTTTCAGGAGAAACTGGAATCGGACGGAACCGTGTTCGAAGTCCGCATCAGCCCAATGCCCGATGGCGGCATCGTGACCACCTACACCGACATCACCGAGCGGGTTCTGGCGGAAGAAGCGCTCGCCCGTGCCAATGAAACCCTGGAACGCCGGGTTCGGGAACGCACGGAAGAACTGACCCACGTCAACGAGCGCCTGGTGGAAGCCACCCGCGCCGCTGAAGAAGCCAATATCGGCAAGACCCGGTTCCTGGCCGCAGCCGGTCACGACATCCTGCAGCCGCTCAACGCCGCCCGTCTCTATGCCTCGGTTCTCGTGGACAAGGTGAAGGACGGCGAAGACGGCGCACTGGTCCGCAATGTGGAAATGGCACTGGAGTCGGTTGAGGATATTCTCGGCGCTGTCCTGGACATTTCCCGTCTGGACACCGGGGCCCTGAAACCGGAACCGACAGTATTCCGCCTCGATGAACTCTTGCGCGGGATCGAGCTCGATTTTCAGCCTGTCGCCAAGGAAAAAGGGTTGGAACTGCGGATCGTGCCGACGTCCCTTTCGGTGCGGACAGACCGGCGGCTGCTGCGTCGCCTGCTGCAAAACCTGGTATCGAACGCTCTGAAATACACGCAGCAGGGCCGTGTTCTGGTCGGCTGCCGGCGGCATGGCAACCGGGTTATCGTGGAAGTTCACGACACGGGCATGGGTATCCCGAAAAGCAAACAGAAGGCAATTTTCCAGGAGTTCCACCGGCTGGACGACGGCATGCGCGTTGCAAAAGGCCTTGGGCTCGGATTGTCCATTGTGGAGCGGATCAGCCACGTTCTGAATCACCCGGTGATGCTGCGCTCGGAAGCCAACAGGGGCTCGTGTTTTTCGGTTGAACTGCCGCGGTCAGCAGATATGCCGGATCTGGTTGCCATCCCTCAAGCGCCTGCCATTGCTGGGCAACTCGACGGCTTGTGTGTGGTTGCCATCGACAACGAACCGGACATCCTGAGCGGGATGCGTCATCTGTTGACGAACTGGAACTGCAAGGTGATCGCGGCCGCAGATGACGTTGAAGCAGCCAATGAGCTGAGCAAGGCCGGGCTGACACCCGATGTCATTCTGGCGGACTATCACCTGGACAATGGAACAGGTATCGAAGCGATCCTGAAACTGCGGTGGAAGTTCGGACGCCAGATACCGGCGATCCTGATCACTGCCGACCGGAGCCGCCCTGTGCGCACCGAGGCGGAGGAAAAGGACATCGCCTTCTTCAACAAACCCTTGAAGCCGGCAGCGCTGCGTGCCCATCTGGCGCGCTGCCAGGCAGGCCAGGCCGCCGAATAGGCTGGTCGCAGGGTTCGGTCGAAAAGACTGTCCGCCCCAAACGCATCAGGAAACGGAGCGAAGTGCTCCGGGATCCTTCGGCGCAGTGCTCGGGGACCGGTCCAGCCAGTCCTCCTTGCGGATCTGGGCGACCCGCATCGGATTAGGATCCGGCCTGCCGAAGAAATAACCTTGCATGGTATCGCAACCGAGTGTGCGCAACGCCTCCACCTGAAACTGGCGCTCCACCCCTTCCGCCGTCACCTCAAGGCCGAGGTTATGCGCAAGTGCAATGACTGCCGAGATGATGGCAAGGCCATCGCTGCGTTCACCGATCTCGTCGACAAAAGACTTGTCGATCTTGATCTTGTCGAACTTGTAATGCCGCAGATACGAAAGCGATGAGTAACCCGTGCCGAAGTCATCCAGCGCGATCCGGATGCCGAGGTCACGCAGCTTCTGCAGCTTGATCGACGCGGTGCCAAAATCGCGCAGGAACACCGATTCCGTGATTTCCAGAACAAGCCGCTCCGGTGGGAACCCCGTCTCCTGCAGCACACCGAGGATCTGTTCCACCATGTTCGGATCCATGAACTGAACAGGCGATAGGTTAACCGCGACACTCTCCAGCTCCGGACATTGTGCGGCGGCCGCACAGGCCTTCTTCAGAACCCAGTTTCCAAGCGGCAGTATCAGGCCGGCATGTTCGGCGATCGGGATGAACACATCCGGCGGCACCTCTCCGCGCACGGGATGCAGCCAGCGAACCAGAACCTCGCTGGACACCACCTCGCCGGACCGGGCATCCACGATCGGCTGAAAATCGACGTTGAGCTTGCCATATTCAAAAGCCTCGCGCAGGTCGGCTTCAAGTTCACGGCGCTCACGGACCTCACGCTCCATGTCCTGTTCGAAGGCGAGCGAGCGACCCCGGCCACCTTCCTTTGCCTTGTAGAGCGCGATGTCGGCCTTACGCATCAGGTCATCGACCGTGTCCTTGCTGTCGTGCAGGCGTGTGAAGCCGACCGTGGCACCAATGGCGAAGTCGCGGCGGCCGATGCGGAAAGGCTTGCGGGTGGCGGCAACAAGTTCTTCGGCGAATGCCAAGGCCGCCTGATCGCTGACGAAGCGGCCGAGTGCGGCAAATTCGTCGCCTCCGAAACGCGCCAGCATCGTGTGGCCTTCGCCAAGGGCCGTAAAGCGACTTGCGACCTGGCGCAGCAACTCGTCGCCGGCCGGATGGCCGCTGGTGTCGTTCACCACCTTGAAATTGTCGAGATCGATCAGGAACAGTGTCAGGGTGTTCTGACCATTCTGGTTCTGCTCTTCCAGCTGTGCCTCGGCCTGCTTCAGGAACCAGCTGCGATTGCCGATACCCGTCAGGGAATCGTGCTCGGCGAGATGCGAGACCAGAGAACTCGCCCTGTGGGCGTCGGTAATGTCCGATGCCACACCGTGATAACCGGTGAAGGACCCATGGTCGTCGTAGACCGGGCGTGCCGCAAGCGACCACCACCGCTCCTCACCTTTGACATCCACCCCGATGGCGATTTCGCGGAAGGCCTGCTGGCGCGTCATGGCGTTTTCCAGCGCTGCCACCGCGGCCCGCGCATCGCTCTCGTCCAGGGAATACGCCAAATCAACCATGCGCAAGGTTTCCAGCTCCGCCCTGTCACGGCCGCTGGCATGCAGAAACCGATCGGAAATCGAGTGCAGAACGCCTTGGCTGTCTGTCTTCCAAAGCCAGTCGCTCGACTTTTCCTCAAACTCGTTGAGTAGCAGGGCAATCAGTTCGCCGCGATGCTCCAGCTCTGCTTCGGCAAGGAAGTGCGAAGCGAACAGCCACGCTGCGGACGCAACACTGCCGATCACCACAAGCGTGTAGCTGCTCAGCAGGAAGAACAATGGCCACAGCTCCGCGCTGCGTCCGATTGCGAAGGACATGAGCGAGGCAACGAACAGGATGGCGACCCAGCGGAACGCCGCCTGAGGGACCGTTGCCAGCGCAAACCCGCCACCGCAAAGCATGCCGGTCGTCAGGCAGGAGGCGATCCAGATGCCATCCGGGTCACCATAAACAAAGGCGGCAATCGGAACGGCTGCCCACAGGGTGCTGAAGATCGTCGCATGCATGACGGCCTTGTTCAGAGACCGCCGCGACGCAAGTTGAACCGGTAATTTTCTGGCCTTCAGCCATTTGAACAGGGTAAGGCACAAAAACGTGCCAATCGCCACGAGCCAGACAGCAATCAAGCTCATTGGCATGAAGCTTCGGAACGTCAGCACAATGACGAGCACGTTGACGACATTGGCCAGTACGATGAAGGGCGTCAGGCGCGCGATACTTGCAATTTGTGCGGCGCGGACCTTGCGGGCCAGAAGCTCGTCAACGACCGGATGTCCGAACGCAAGCATGAGCGCCCGGATGGGATTGGCCTCCCGCTGGCCATTCCCAAGCCCGCGATCGGAATGGAAATCCGCTTTCAGCTGACGACCGGGCAACAGAAAGGCCATTCCGATCAGTTGGAAGATCAGTCGCCAATTGAAGCTGAGCCGCATTTTGTCCCCGGGTCGTTGCTCGCACTGTGCGTGGCGTCGCCCCGCGACAACGACGGATACAGCCATACCCTGAAATTCCGGTAAAAATGCAGGTCAGGATTCAGCTATGTTTTTGCAATTCTGACTGGAAAAATGCCGACTTGCCACGCAATTCCGCAACCGGAGGGATAGCTTCGGGTCACGCCAAACGACCAGAAGTCAGCCAGCCAAGAACCCGCCTTCACCGCAGAAAAGGCCTGCCGAAACGTAAGTGGATCTGCGCTTTATTGCGCCTGAGCGGCCTCTGTTGTTTCTCCACCGAGCTGCCATTGTCCGGCTTCGATCTTGGATGCCGCGATGACAGCCTGTGTTCTGCTTTCCACGCCGAGTTTTTGCAGGATCGCGGAAACATGTGCCTTTACGGTTGCCTCCGAAACTGACAGTTCGTAGGCGATCTGCTTGTTCAGAAGGCCTTCGGACAACATCATCAGGACCCGCACCTGCTGGGGTGTGAGGGTTGCAAGGCGCTGTACCAGATCGCCGCTGCCATCATCGGCGGCAAGATCCACGTCCGGCGGGGTCCACATGTTGCCCGACATGACTTCGGAAATCGCTTCCCGGATAACATCGATGCCGTGGGACTTGGGAATGAAGCCGGATGCGCCGAATTCAACCGCACGCCGGATGGCTTGCGGATCTTCGTTCGCCGAAACCACCACCACCGGAACGCCGGAATATTGCGCTCTCAGATACATAAGCCCGGAAAAGCCGCGCATGCCCGGCATGGACAGATCCAGCAGAATGAGATCCACCTCGCCATCCTGTTCCAGATTGGCCGTAACGTCCTCCAACGCACCGGCTTCCTCGATCACTGCATCCGGATATTGCGTTTCGAGCGTTTGACGGAGGGCACCCCGGAACAGGGGGTGATCGTCCGCGATAATGAACCGATACGATGTCGCCGACACGTTGTTAATCCTCCCTCAACGGTCCGTTTGGCCCGCAGGGTCCGCCTGAGCCATGCGGTGCTGACTGACATGCAGTCACCGCTCGCTTCTTGGTTTTTCGGCGAAGCCCCGTTGTTGCGGCCATCTTAAAGTATGTTTGCAACATGGGTTGCGCGCAAGTCAAACCATGCTTTTGACCAACCCTGTGGAATCGCTCGCAACCCCGATGCAACCAGAATGGCAAACAGCCTACCCCTTCCAGTAAGAAAGAAGGAAGGCTACAACCAATCGCAATCATCAACCTGAAGTTTAAAAAAATTCCCCGTAGTTGAAATTGCGTTTCTTCTTACTTCCCCAACGTTGCTCAAGATAATTTTCCACAGTCTGCATTTTTTGTTGATAATCAAATCAAATACAGCAACAAATGATGCACCGAATACACATCACATAATCGAAATCGCTGAGTATACGAACCCAATATGACAATTCAGGCAACGCTGTTTTCATTTGTGAACCGCTGGGAATGTGACGAAAATGATCATTTAAATGTCCAGTTCTACTTCAGTCGTTTCGAAGAAGCAGACCGCCAGTTCCGTCTGCTAAGCGGATTAAGCGAAACCATCGTCGGGGCTCGTCGTGTGCGCCACGTGCGCTACCACAAGGAAATGCGAACGGGAGACCTGATCACCGTTCATTCCAGCATCGCCTTTGACGGACCGCATATGCTGACCGTCATCCACGAGATGCGCGACGGGGCCACGGGCACACTCACCGCGACCGCGCTCGACGGATATGAACCTAGCGCCACCGCCGCCAAACCCCTGCGTCAGCGCTTTCGCGACTTCCAGTCACCTATGATTGCAGAGGCAGGGCCGAGAGGAATCACCGCCGCCCCTGCAAATGCGCGCGCGACGCTTGCCGCCCTTCAGGCCAAGGGGGCGCAGATCGTTTACCGGGGAACCGTGCTCCCGCGCGATATCGGCCCGGACAGCAAGGCCGATGACAGGTTTGCCCTGTCCTGCTGCACGGACGGCGTACCCCACGTCTGGCAACGCACGCCCATGACCCACAGCTATCTGACGGAAAACGGGTACGGCCGGGTGGCTGTCGAAATGAAACTGACCTGGCTAACGCCTCTGAAGACCGGCGATGCAATGCTGGTCGTTTCTGGCTTTACCGGCGTCAGTCCCAAGACATTCTCGATGCGCCATCATCTGTTTGAAACGCGGACGAACCGTCTGGTCGCCGTGCTGGATGTTGTTGCGCTGACGATGGACCTGACGAAGCGGGTTTCTGTTGAACTACCGGACGAGGCCTATCAGGCCATCAGCAAAATGCTGATCGACTGATTTTTTCGGCAGCAGAAAGCTCATTTGAAGATCGCGTATCCCGGACAGAGACACGCAATCTTTCCACCGCTCCTCTCAAGCGCTCAGTTGCCGTCGCCTTCGAAGTCCTTCTGCAGATCGCGGACCATGCCGAAAAAGCGGCGCATGGCGCTTTCGGTGAAGGTCAGAACCTTTTCGAGTTCTTCATCTTCCTCGGTCGCCGACGGGCTACGACCGCCTTCTCCTGGCTTGGGTGCCGGACGGTCGAGCGCGGAACCGGGCGGCAATTGTTTGCCGGACTTTCCGCCCTTGCCTTCCAGTTCTTCCAGGCGGGCCGTCAGACGATCCACCTCACCGGCCAGTTCGTTGATCTCCGCAAGATAGGCCTCTTCGGCCAGCGGCACCGGATTGCAGCGCCATGCATCGCTCTGTTCCTTGCAAATGGAAACAGTGCCGTTCTGACGGTCCACTCTCAGGATATCTTCATCGACTTTGACCAGTGAAAAGCGGTTCGCCTGCCCCTTCGTGACTGCGTCTGCCGTTTCAGGCGCGACCTTTTCCTGAGCGATGGCTGCCGGGACCAGAAGAACGGCCACGGCCAGTCCACGGAACAGGGGAGCCAGAAATGTGTTGCGGATCGTCATAGTGCCTCTCCGGTTGGCGGCCGTGCGTTTCCCGCATGTGGGAACAGCCCTTTCGAAAGCAGGGCAACCGTCGGCCATTGTCTCGTCCATGCGTGCCATATTTCCATGGCCAAAGCACGACTTAAGGGCGGGTTTTCAAAAACCAGTTGTCGAAACCCGGGATTATGTTTTCTCGCCCGGCAGCATTGCCTGCAGCGTTTCCAGTCTGTCGGCTTCAGCAGCCGGCTTGTCCCAGCGCAGTCTGGAAATGCGGGGAAAACGCATGGCGACCCCTGACTTGTGCCGTGTGGACCGGTTGAGGCCTTCAAAGGCGACTTCCAGAACAAGCCCCTTTTCGGCGCCGTGAACAACCTCCCGAACCGGACCAAAACGGTTGATGGTGTTGTTTCGCACGTAGCGATCGATTTCACGCAGCTCCTCGTCGGTAAATCCGAAATAGGCCTTGCCGACCGGAACCAGCTCGGCACCGGCCTCTCCGTCGCGCCAGACACCGAAAGTGTAGTCGGAATAAAACGAGGAGCGCTTGCCATGGCCGCGCTGTGCATACATCAGCACCGCATCGATCAGGTAGGGCTCCCGCTTCCATTTGAACCAAAGTCCCTTTGGCCGACCCGTGACATAGGGCGCATCCCATCGTTTCAACATCAGGCCTTCAACGGCCTCGGCATCGGCGGCCGGCAGATGGGCATGGGGTTCGGCACGCGCCGCGGTGATTTCCTCCCAACCTGTTACGTGCACCATGGGAGACAGATCGATGCTTCCCTCGGGCAGATCGGCGATAAATGCTTCAAGCGCCTTGCGCCGCTCCTTAAACGGCAACTCCCTTAAATCGGTGCCGCCGACACTCAGCAGGTCATAGGCACGGATCGCAGCCGGATACTCACGGATCAGCTTTGGACCTGCGGTCTTTCGGTTTAGGCGTTTCTGAAGATCCGCAAAGGGACGGACCTTGCCCTCCGAGACCACCAGCAGTTCGCCATCGATGCAGGCATCGAATGTCAGGAGTTCCAGAATGTCGGGAAAGGCCTTCGATATGTCTTCGCCGGTCCGGCTGAACAGACGACGCACGCGGTCTCCGGTGTCGCTCTGGCCAGCGGCTGCCTGCACGCGTATTCCGTCCCACTTCCACTCAACGGCGAAATCCTGTGCGTCCAGCAGGTCCGTATCTTTGATTTCGTCCAGAGGGTGCGCCAGCATCACGGGGCGAAATGGAGCGGGATCGGATGTATCGGGCGGACCGGACCGGCCTTCTGCCCACGCGAACAAAGCCTCATAGGGAGGCTCCAGCCCGTGCCAGACTTCCTCCACCGAGGCGACATCCAGGCCGCCGAGCCTGGCAACCGCCGTTTTGGCCAGTCTTGCAGAAACCCCGACGCGCAAACCGCCCGTCACCAGTTTCAACAGAGCCCACCTGCCGGTTTCATCCAGTGTGTCCAGCCAGTCCGTCAGCAAACCGGGTACTTCGCTCTTGCCGGCGTTTTCCAGGCGATTGACCACTTCAGACAGAGTTGGGGCTGCGTCTTGCACGGCAACATCCCCGGATGTTGCCTGCGGCCACATCAGGGAAATGGTTTCCGACAGATCGCCGACGAAATCATAGGAAAGCGCAAACAGCTCCGTGTCTGTCCGCTCATCGATCAAAGCTCTCAGGAGGGCTGGTTTGGCATTCTTGAAACGCAACCCACCGGTCAGCGCAGCCAGCGCGAAACCCCGGTCCGGATCTGCCACGTCCTGAAAATACCGGATCAAAAGCGCTTCCTTGGCGAGGCGCCTGGGTTCCAGGGAAAGCCGGTCGAGCAAATGGGAAAAGGCCTGCATGAGCGCTATACGAACCGCGAAAGGGTCCGGACTGCAAGCCCTGTCAGATTTTCTTTAGAAGGTCTGGCCGGTCACCTTCCCGGCATCCGGTCAGACCAACGGTTTTATAACGGCTGACGCGCAAGGTGGCTTGCAGCCGATCAGGCTGCGTCAGCCATGCTGCCAGCTTCCGCTCGATACTGAAGCCCGACCATGTCGTCCCTCACCCATTTGATTTCCATCGGGAACTTTTTGCCGGAAAAGTCCTCATAGGTCACCAACTGGCCTGCTCGGGCGCCATCGAAATGCATCACCCCGATGCCCCCTTCTGAACTGTTCATCAGGCGGGTCTCGATCGATTTGCCATCCTGGGTCAAAAGCGTGACGTGCTGACCCATTTCCTGCTTGCGGCTTGCCCGGCGACGCTCTTCGACGTCACGGGTCATCTCTTCCAGGAAGCCTTCAATGCCGTCGGCCATCTCGGTCGCGACCTGCTTGACCTCGCCTGCGATTGTATCAACCCTCTCCGCTTCACCGGCGGTCGTCTGGATCGCTTCGTCGACCGTCTCTGCGCTCCGGACGGCATTGCTGGTTTCGCTCGCTGCCATGGTGATGCTTTGCGAGATTTCCTGTGTGGCGACGCTCTGCTCCCCGACCGCCACGGTGATGGCGCCGGTAACTTCCTGGATCAGTTCGATCGACCCGGAAATCCGGCGAATGGAATCGACAGCCTCGTCGGTAAGTCCCTGGACGGAGGAAATCTGACTCGAAATTTCTTCCGTTGCCTTTGCTGTCTGGGTCGACAGTTCCTTGACCTCCGCCGCGACAACGGCAAAGCCCCGTCCCGCCTCGCCTGCACGCGCCGCTTCGATCGTCGCGTTCAGGGCAAGCAGGTTGGTCTGCTCGGCAATCGCACGGATCATTTCAACAACCGTGTCGATTTTTTCAACCGCTTGGGCAAGGCTGGAAACGCTGGTATCCGTGCGCTGTGCCACGCTCGTCGCCTCGTCGATAACACCGCTCGCCCGCTCGGCCTGGCTCATGATTTCCTGGATCGCCGCCGCCATTTCCTCGGCTGCTGCTGCAACCGTCTGAACGTTGTTCGATGAGGAGGTGGAAGCGTTTTTCGCTTCTGAAGCCGCAGCCGAGGCTTCCTGTGAAATGCTGCGGACACGCGCAGCGATATCCGCCATGGACGCTGTCCGGCTATCGACGTTGCCCGTCACGGTCACCATCAGCGACCGGAACTTTTCGATAAGGGCCTCGACATGGTTCTGGCGCAGGCGCTCTCGGTCGCGCTCCTTTACAGCTTCCTCTTCGAGTGCCTGCCGGACCCTTGCATTTTCCTGGAAGATGCGTCCCGCCCTGGCGAGGTCGCCGACAACGTCCTTCCGCTCGGAGAAGGGCAGCTCGAAATCAAGGTCGCCCCTTGAAATGCGAACGAGTTCGGTGGTCAGCCGTGAAAGAATGCCGTTCACCCGGCCGATCTGCCAGACACAAAGCGCAATGGTGATCAACACGACGGCCACCTTCGCGATGATGGCATTGCGCAGACGCGACGCAGCTTCCTCGGAAAGCTGCGCAGCGCGGGCCTGGGCAGCTGCAAGCATGCCAAGCGACGCTTCCCGGATGAGGTTCAACCGGTCCGTTGCCTTGCCGAACCAGACAGACCCGTCAATGCCCTGTCCGTCCTTGGTTTCGGGCAGCCCGCGCAACACCTTGCGCCACTCGATGACCTGATCGACCGACGGACCGGAAACCAGTTGCTCGTAAGCGGCCAGCTGTTCCGGTGTGGCAATCTGTTTGAAATTGCTCAAGAACGCCTGTTCAACCGACAATCTGTCGAAGTAGGCCTGAAACCTGTCTGTTGGAACCTCACCGTTGCGAGCAACGAGAGTGAACAATTGCCCGCCAATGGCGCGCTCCAGCCCGCCAGCCTCGCCTGCTTCGGTCAGTTGAACGAATGGGTGCATCTGCTCGGTATAGGCGCCGTCTTCCGTTGCCTGGGCGGCGGCCTGAACGAGCGTAATCAGATTCCTCACCTTGCCGGAGTAAAAGGCAAGAACTTCCGGGGTCGCTATGGACTTGCTGTCAACGCTCGCGCGCAGCGCCGCAATCGGTTCCATTCCGGCAGCAGCTTCCCGCGCGGCGGCAAGCAACTTCGTGTTGTCGACGGCGAAGCCGTCAACAGTCGTAACCAACTGCTCAACAGCCTCGTCCGTCGCGGCGCGTTGTTTCTGGAGAAGACCTTGCGGTTCGGGGGCGTATCCTGAGGCAATCAGCACTGCCGTGCGGCCGCGCTCCTTCTGCAATTCGTGCAGAACGGCTTCCGATTTCCTGGCCATGTCGGCGATAGGCAGAATTTCAGACGCATGCCGGCTATCCCGGTAAGCCTCTTCTATCGTCATTGCCCCAAGCACGACGAAAGCAAGCAATGGAACGATCGCCAGCAGCGCGATCTGAACTCGAATTGATTTCAACATGTCTCATCCCCAACCTGAAGATGCAATATCAAACGCAGGGGCAAGTTAATAATTTGAGTAACCTTGAGGTGAAAAATTAGGCACTATAAACCTATGGTATTATTTCCAATATTTATGCGAGCGTTCCCTGATAATCCTTGGCGGTTTTGTCAGGGTTAGCCTGGTCTCCCGAAATGCGGGATGGACGGAAACGGAAAATACCTGTATAAGCCGCGGCCATCCATGGGCCCATAACTGGATGGCCCTATCCGGTAGACTGCTGACTGGCATGCAGAAGATCCGGAGCAGTTGAAAGATTTCTATGACCGATTTGACTTCTCTCGCCCCGGCGCTGAAGGCCGCGCTGGCGAAACGTGGCTATGAAAACCTCACCTCCGTTCAGGAAAGCATTCTGAGCGACGCTCCGCCGGAAGCCGACCTTCTGGTGTCCGCGCAGACCGGGTCCGGCAAGACCGTTGCCTTCGGCCTCGCACTCGCCCCTACCCTGCTGGACGGACAGGACAGCCTCGGCAGAGCAGGCGCGCCTTTGGCGCTGGCCATTGCCCCGACCCGTGAGCTTGCCCTTCAGGTGAAGGAAGAACTGACCTGGCTCTACAATGAAGCCGGTGCCGTGACGGCCTCCTGTGTCGGCGGCATGGACCCGCGCATGGAACGGCGGACACTGGAGCGCGGTGTTCACATCGTCGTAGGGACGCCGGGTCGCCTGCGCGATCATATCGAACGTGGCGCACTGGACCTTTCCGAGATCAAGGCCGTCGTGCTCGATGAAGCCGACGAAATGCTGGACATGGGCTTCCGCGAGGATCTGGAGTTCATTCTGGATACCGCGCCGCAGGAACGACGTACGCTGATGTTCTCCGCAACGGTTCCCAAGCCGATCGCGGAACTGGCCAAGCGCTTTCAGAAAGACGCCGTTCGCCTGTCGACCATCAATGCGCGCGAACAGCATGGCGACATCGACTATGTCGCGCATCCGGTTGCGCCGAACGAGCGCGAAAACGCCATCATCAACGTGCTGCGCCAGCACGAGGCGGAAAAGGCAATCGTATTCTGCTCGACCCGTGAAGCCGTCAGCCGGCTGACATCCCGTCTCGCAAACCGCGGTTTTTCCATCGTCTCGCTTTCCGGCGAACTCAGCCAGGAACAGCGCTCCAGCGCGCTGGCCGCGATGAAGGATGGCCGCGCCCGTGTCTGCGTCGCGACAGACGTCGCCGCGCGCGGTATCGACCTGCCGAACCTCGATCTGGTGATCCATGCCGACCTGCCGACAGGCAAGGCGGCGCTGTTGCACCGCTCCGGCCGTACGGGCCGCGCCGGGCGCAAGGGCACCTGCGTGCTGATGGTCCCCTTCCCGCGTCGCCGCCAGGCAGAACGCGTGCTGCATTTCGCCGGTATCACGGCAACCTGGAAAGGTGCGCCGACTGCGGATGACATCCGTGCCAAGGACAAGGAACGGCTTCTGGCCGACCCGGCACTGAAGGTAGAGCTGGAAGAAGAAGAACTGGCAATTGCCAACGAACTGCTTGCGCTGCACAGCCCGGAACAGCTGGCGGCTGCCTTTGTCAAACTGCGTCAGTCGCGTCTGCCCGCTCCGGAAGAAGTATCGGGTCTGGATGACTCGTCTCTGAAAGGCCGGGATGCCGGTTCACGCGGTGGCCGCACTGCGGAAATCACCGGCAAGTTTGAAGACGGCATCTGGTTCTCGCTGTCGCTTGGCCACCGCCAGCGCGCTGAACCGCGGTGGATTCTTCCGATGATCTGCCGCGCCGGTCACGTGACCAAGAAGGAAGTCGGCGCAATCAAGATCTTCCAGAACGAACTCTATTTCGAGATCGCCGGCAGCCATGGCCAGCGCTTTGCCGACGTGGTCAAGCGTGAGGGCACGGGTGAAGAAAATGCCACCATCAAACTGCTCGACGCGCGTGGCGGCAAGATACCGGCTCCGCCGAAGGATGATGGCTTCCGCCGTGACCGCTCCGGTCCGCCCAAACGCCGCCCGCGTGGTGCGGACGCACCGGACTATGAAAACCTCGGTGCAGAAGACAGCCTGAAGGCGGGCCGCCCGAAGCGCGAAGGCCGCGGCAAGTTCGACGGCCCAAAGGGCAAATTTGACGGCCCTCGCGGGAAACCCCGCCGTCGGTCCGGCGACGACGATTTCGTTCCGAACCATCCTGCCTATGAGCCTCTGAACACCAAGGAACTGGCCCGGGATCTCGACAGCGGCGACCAGGCTCCCAAGCGCAAGAGCCGTTCCGCGGATGCACCTGACGGCGAACGCCGCAAACCGCGCAGCCGTCCTGCAGCCAACGCCGCAGGGGTCAAGAAGAAAGCCGGGAAGAAAAACAAGCCGTCGCGCTCCGAGCGCAAGGCTTCGAAAACCAAGCCCTGACAAAAGGCCGGTGACCAGCGTCACCGGCTTTTTTCTTTTGGACTGGTCTAGCTCTGCCCCGTTTGGCAGACCTCCGGCTTCGGCCCGACTGACGCCTTGTCTGGCTGATCGATAACGGTATCCGTGTACTCCCCCTCCGCGAGGAAGCTGTTCTGCAGGAAGCTTCGCCCCGAGGGAGAGACGTTTGTGTTGCCTTCGATAACGGTTCCCTCAATCGGCCGGTTCAACACCCGTGCCCGGAACGGGCTGCCAAGATAAAGATATTCGAAGTCCCCCAGGAACAGGTTTTTCCTGACGGTGTTGCCGTCGTCTTCGATCCGGATGCCGGTGACAAGGTTCTCGAAGCAATTGCCCTCGTAGGTATTGTCTTCTGCGAAATCCTCGTAAAGGTGCAGTTCCATCGGAAACGGCCACCTGGGGGCAAGGGCATTCTTGTCGACCAAGCCAGCGATCAACTCCGGATTGAAGCGATAGCCCAGGAAATTGTCGGACTTGCCCCACGGGCGCTCACCCATCATCAGGTTCAGCGAAACCGGATTGTCGTAGGGGCTCTTGTCGCCGCAATCCCACATCACCAGATCCCGCGCCTGGCGCGAGGCGACCCAGATGCCGATGTCCATGTTGCGAAAGACGTTGCCCCGGATGACATTGCCGTCCGATCCTTGCAGGCGCGGGCGGCTTTCGGGGTTGGTGGTGTGGAATTCCCAACAGTTCTTGTAGTGGAAGATGCCGCCGAAGGCATTGCTGTCGAAAACGTTGTTTTCAATGAGATTGTAGGCGGACCCGTCCACGGACAGGCCTTCGCGGCGGGTCGGGCCGATGCGCCGGATACCCTTGTTGGTGAAGAGGCCGTTGTTTCGGATCAGATTGCCCGAAACGACGTTCTTCTGCGACCCATGTTCCAGATAGATGCCGACATGGTGACCATCGGCAACAATGGAATTTCGGATCGTCGCACCGACCACGTAGTGGTCGACAAAGACACCGGTCATATAGGACTGGGTGATTGTCAGATGGTCGAGCACGACCCCTTGCGACGATGTTGCCCGCGCCTCATCCCGTGCCGGGGCATCATCCGTCGGCGTCTGACCTTCGATCAGGATGCCGCCGGTGTCAGCCAGGCGGCAATCGCGGATGGTAACGTTCTTCAGACCGGGCCGGATGGTGATGCCGCGCCGGTGCATGCCCGATATGGTGCCTCCACGGCAATCCAGAATCACATTGCCGGTGGAGATCACGACTGGATCCGAATAGCGGCAATCCGTCTCCAGCAAAACCTTGCCCGGGGCAATCTCCGGAAGCTCGCAGGCTTTCAAGCTTTCGGGTGCTGGTGTCAGCGCACCATAGGCTGCCGGCGTCTCGGCTCCAGCCCGTACAGACAGGGCCGACAGCATGCAAAGGACCGGCAGGACAAGACGACCCGCCCTCCGGCCCTTCGTTTTATTCATTGATGATGCAGGCAATAACCCAATCCGCTCCGTCCTGGATGAGCTGATAGTGGCAGGTGAATTCCAAAACGGCCTCGCCGTCGGCCGTTTCCTGGCTCCAGTCGAGGGTCACCAGTGCGGCCGAGCCGCTGACGTGGCTGGAGACGACGTGGAAATCCGAATGGGACACGCCTTCCTTTTCCAGGGCCTGCAGAAGTGCCTCGATATTCTCGATCAGTTCCTCGTCGTCGTTGAAGACATGGCCCTTCTCATGCTGCCAGATGATGGTCGGCAGCGCGAAGCAATCGCAGATCCTGTCGATGTCATAGTCGTTGAAACCGGCCTGGTAGTCGTCAAAGAGCTGGGCAATCGCTTCTTCCGCATCGCCATTTGCGCTGGCCCCGGCCCCGTTTGTCTGTCCGTTTCCGGCTCCTGCAAATCCACCGTTGTCCGCCATGACTACCTCTCCCCCAAAAGGAAAATATGCCGTAATTCCGTGCAGGCCTGATCAGCCATGTGTGGCCCGCGCAACGTCGGCATCCTCGCCGTCGTCATAGCCTATCATATTGAGCGGGCGGGCGTTTCGTCCATTCAATTCGCACCAGTGGACAAGTGCCTCTTCCGCGCCGTGGGTTACCCAGATCTGCTCGGCTCCCGTTTCCAGAATGGTGCGGCAAAGGTCATCCCAGTCGGCATGGTCGGACAGGATCAGCGGCAGTTCGGCTCCTCTTTGCCGGGCCCGGGCCCTGACGCGCATCCAGCCCGATGCCATCGCCGCAACCGGATCGCCGAAGCGGCGGGACCATCGGTCTGACAGCTGCCCGGGCGGACACAGGACAATTTCACCGGCGAGCTCCTTGCCGCGCTGGCCAACGGCTTCGACATCGCCAAGATCGATCCCCTGGCTCTTGTAATAGGCCGTCAGCTTTTCCAGCGCGCCGTGCATGTAGATCGTCTTTTCATAACCGGCCGCCCGCAATTCGGCGATCACGCGCTGCGCCTTGCCGAGCGCATAGGCCCCGACCAGATGGGTCTGCTCCGGAAACAACTCCAGCGAGGAAAGCAGCTTGGCAATTTCCTCTCGCGCCGGGGGATGGCGAAACACCGGCAAACCGAAGGTCGCCTCAGTCACGAAGGTATCGCAGGGAACGACTTCAAACGGAGCACAGGTCGGATCCGCCTGGCGCTTGTAGTCGCCGGAGACGACGGTTCGCTGACCGGCAGATGTCAACAACACCTGGGCAGAGCCGAGCACGTGTCCTGCCGGATGAAGCGAGATCTCGACACCCTGAAGTTTCAGCGTCTCGCCAAAACCGATTGCCTGCGCCGCCCCGCAGAAATTCTCGCCGTAGCGGATGGCCATGATGTCGAGTGTCTGGCGGGTCGCCAACACCGCCCCATGGCCCGACCGGGCATGATCGGCATGGCCGTGTGTAATGACAGCCTTTTCGACCGGGCGGACCGGATCGATATGAACACCTGCTTCAGCGCAGAACAGGCCTTCGGGCGTGAGCGTTAGAAGATCGGACATCAGACGCTAGATAGGGCCTGTTTGGCGTTTGTGCCACAGCCATGCGGCCAGAAGGCCGCATGGTGTTGTTTCAGATCATTGGCAATAGCTGTATTCGATGCGACAGCCGCTTGCGCCGCTGTTCGAGCACCAGCCCATGGCGAAATTCATCGCGGCCTGTTCGCTATCGCCCGCGCCAATACCATGACTGGAGGGTGACACGGCGAGCGCATGGCACCTTGCCTGCGTCGTGTCCGCAATCCTGCATTGGTTGTTGCCACAATATTGCATGGCGAACTGCTCCGCACCTGCCCGGGTCGGGGCAGCACCATGACCAAAGGCTCCACCGGGGGCCAGCGCAAAGGCCATCCAGCCGCCGCCTTGCTGCTGAGCCACCTTCACAGCCGGTTGCGAAGACGCCTGCGCACCGCAGGCCTGATAAACACCGGCAATCTGCGAGCCGTTGGAGCACATGATCCCACCCCACTGGTAACCGCGCAATCCGCTGTCAGCCGCAACTTCGAACCAGTCGTAGCCATCCATTCGCACACCCGTGTTCTTCAGGATCGTGACCCAGGTTCCTTCCGGAAGGCTGCCGGTCTGCCGGAAATTCAGACCAGGCCCGTCGCGAAGCTTGCCACCCAGAGATTGTCCCTGGAGATTCAATTGCGTGTCGTTCCCGCCAACAGCGCCGTTCGCATGAGTCTGGTTGCTGGAAGCCGGTGTCGCTATCTCGCAGCGATGCGACACATCGCCGAGCCAGAGTTCGGGGACGGGCTTGTCCTGGTCAAAGGAAATCTCCTCGCCATCGTTGAAGTAACCGCCCCGCCCGTCCGGTACCAGAATGGTCTTGCCGTCAATGTCCTCAAGAATTGCGCGCCCCTCTTCCGGGATCGTTTCAATGAAGGCGAACTGATTGCCGAGATTGCAACGGTAATTAAGGCTTTCCGAAGCCTTTGCACCAGCAGTTGCAGACAGAACAGCGGCCGACAATATTCCAATAAATGCAAGTGTTTTCAACAGAACCTCCCCCTAAGGCATCTTCCCGCACGATTGACCAAAGCGGACTTGAAGGCAAGACGAACATTCTAGGAACATCCCCTCGCTTTTCGCCCAGCCCTGACCTAAAACCAAGCCATGGACGCGCAGTTGCTACCGAATAGATTCCAAAGCTGGTTTGCCTCGCGGGGATGGGCTCCGAGGCCGCATCAGCTTCAACTGATCGATCACCTTCAACAAGGTCATTCCACGCTGCTGATCGCGCCAACGGGCGCCGGCAAGACGTTGGCAGGGTTCCTGCCCAGCCTGGTGGAACTTGAGACGCGCGGAAAAAGGAAACCCGGTTCCGCGGGCAACGGCATCCACACGCTTTACATTTCGCCGCTGAAGGCGCTTGCCGTCGACATTGCCCGTAATCTGGAAGCCCCCGTTTCGGAGATGGATCTTGCCGTCCGGCTGGAGACACGCACCGGTGACACACCGTCCCACAAGCGCCAACGGCAGAAGCTCAATCCGCCGGATATTCTGCTGACCACGCCGGAGCAGATCGCCCTGCTGCTGTCAGACCCGGCCTCGGCGCGCATGTTCGCCTCTCTTCGCACCGTCATTCTGGACGAGTTGCATGCGCTGGTGACGTCCAAACGGGGCGATCTCCTCGCGCTAGGCCTCGCCCGTCTGCGCAGGCTGGCACCGAACCTCAGAACCATTGGCCTTTCGGCAACCGTCGCTGAACCGGATGACCTTCGCGCCTATCTTGTCGACCAACCCGACCCCGATGGACGGGCTCTGTCTCATGTCGTCGAGGTTGCCGGTGGCGCGAGGCCGGATATCTCGATCCTGGACAGCGAAGAACGCGTGCCCTGGTCCGGGCACTCGTCACGTTATGCCATTGCCGACATCTACAAGCTGATCAAGGCGCACAACGTGTCGCTGCTGTTCGTCAACACACGCAGCCAGGCCGAAATGGTGTTTCAGGAACTGTGGCGCATCAACGACGATACGCTGCCGATTGCGCTTCATCACGGCTCTCTTGATGTTGGCCAGCGGCGGAAGGTCGAAAGCGCCATGGCCTCCGGAGCCCTGAAGGCGGTGGTCGCCACGTCTTCGCTCGATATGGGCATCGACTGGGGCGACATCGATCTGGTGGTCAATATTGGTGCGCCGAAGGGGGCGAGCCGTCTTGCCCAGCGGATCGGCCGCGCCAATCACCGCATGGACGAACCGTCCAAGGCGATCCTCATCCCCTCCAATCGCTTCGAGGTGCTGGAGTGCCAGGCGGCTCTTGCCGCTTCCATGCGGGGGGACCAGGACACGCCGCCGTTGCGCCAGGGCGCGCTGGACGTGCTCGCTCAGCATCTGCTTGGTCTGGCCTGTGCTGATCCGCTGGATGCGGTGGACATCTTCAACGAGATACGATCCTCGGAAACCTACAGGCATCTCGACTGGGAGACCTTCGAGCGGGTCCTCGATTTTGTCGCGACCGGCGGCTATGCGCTCAAGAGCTACGATCAATATGCCAAGCTGCGAAAAGGCGAGGACGGGCTCTGGCGCATCTCCCACCCGAAGATCGCGCAGCAATACCGGCTGAACGTCGGCACCATCGTTGAAGCGCCGATGCTGAAGGTGCGGCTGGTCCGCTCCAAGGCTTCCGGGCGCAGGACGCCCGTTGGTCGGGGCGGCCGGGTGCTGGGCGAGATGGAGGAGTATTTTCTGGAGCAGATGGCGCCGGGCGACACATTCCTCTTCGGCGGCGAGGTGGTCCGTTTTGAGGGCATCCGCGAAAGCGAAGCCTATGTCTCGCGCACGACATCGGACAATCCGATGATCCCGTCCTATATGGGCGGCAAGTTTCCGCTCTCCACCTATCTCGCCGAAGGCGTGCGCACGATGCTGGCGACGCCCGAAACCTGGAAGGCTCTGCCGGAACAGGTGCGCGACTGGCTGACCATTCAGCAGGAAAAATCCGTATTGCCGTCCAGAGACGGCTTGCTGGTGGAGACATTTCCACGCGCGAACAAGCATTACATGGTCTGTTATCCCTTCGAAGGGCGCCTTGCGCACCAGACGCTCGGGATGCTGCTGACCAAGCGTCTGGAACGCCTGGGCGCAAACCCGCTCGGCTTCGTTGCCAACGACTATGCGCTTGCGGTCTGGGGACTTGGCGATCTGTCCCTGCAGTTTTCCTCCGGCAGGATCCCACTGGATCAATTGTTCGAGGAAGACATTCTTGGAGACGATCTTGATGCCTGGCTCGCCGAATCCAGCCTCATGAAACGGACGTTTCGCAATTGTGCTGTCATTGCCGGCCTGATCGAACGCCGCCATCCGGGGCTGGAGAAGTCGGGACGGCAGGTAACCGTTTCCTCGGACCTGATCTATGACGTGCTGCGCGCCCATGAACCAGACCACATACTCCTGAAGGCAACCTGGAACGATGCCGCCGAAGGACTTCTGGATATCTCTCGTCTGGGGGAACTTCTTGCCCGTATCCGCGGACGAATCACGCATACTGACCTTCCACATGTTTCGCCCCTTGCCGTGCCAATTCTTCTCGAAATAGGGAAAGAACCGGTCTACGGGGAGGCCATGGATACGCTGCTGGCCGACGCCGCCGAAGAACTCGTACTGGAGGCTATGGAATGAGTGCCCTGACATCCCATCTGCGCAAATATGCTGCTGCGCCGGTATGTCATGACATTCAGATCAATGGCCAGTTGGTCGGTCTACATGACAGCGGAATCCTGTGGTGGCCGGACGAATCCACCCTGATCGTCGCGGATCTCCATCTTGAAAAAGGCTCCAGTTACGCCCGGCGCGGTGTGATGCTGCCGCCTTATGACACCGGAGCGACGCTGGAAAAGCTTGCCGGCGTGATCGATGCCTTCGACCCGGCCTGCGTCATTTGCCTCGGCGACAGTTTCCACGACCCTGACGGCTCCGACCGGTTGCCTGCGCCCTACCGGGCCATGCTGACAACGCTGCAGCTCGGCCGCGAATGGATCTGGGTTACCGGAAACCACGATCCGGTTGCACCGGTCCGCCTGTGCGGTGTCACGGTCGATGAAATCACCATCGGACCGCTGACCTTCCGCCACGAACCGGTCGAAAAGGTTGGCTCTACCGAGACCACCGGGGAAATCTGCGGCCATCTGCATCCCGCCGCCCGCGTGCGCCGCTTCGGCCGTTCGATCCGGCGGGCCTGTTTCGTCACCGACGGCACCCGTCTTGTCCTGCCCGCCTTTGGCGCGCTGACAGGTGGCCTCAACGTCACCGACGAGGCCTATGGCATGCTGTTTCGGCGGCGCCAGTTTTCGGTCTTCATGCTCGGCAACGACCGCCTCTACCCCTTCACCGCCAGCCGGCTGGTCGGGGACTGACAATTTACCTGCTGCTTGTGTCGGCGGCATCATTTGACTAAGCCAAAGTGATGCTAACGACCACTCCCGCCGAACCTTGCCAATCCGGCAGTCCCGAAAGTGCTTCACCAGCAATGTGTGCACTGGCCGATGCTGTCTGGAAGTTTGCGCAGACGGATGGTGTCACCCCGTCCCCGCTTGCGTCCGTCTGGGTGTTGAGACAGTCGGAATGCCTTCCCTATCATCGTGGCCGGAACAGGGGATTGTCAGTCGCTGTTGCAGTATCCGGGTTGAAACGCGTTTCCCTGGGCGACAAGCAGATCATCAATGACACAGGCCACGTGATCGCGTTTCATGGTGATACTGCTTACAGCGCCTATGTGGAGGGCTCTCCGGCAGAGCCTTACCTCGCCATCAAACTGCAACTGCCACCGGAGCTGATTGCTCAAACGCTGGTCCGCCTTTCCGAAACCCATGCCGATGTGTCCTCCCCGGCCAATGGCGCGCTTATCGCCTGCGAGCCACTTGACGATGGACTTGCCGCTTCGCTGCTGCGCCTCTTGACCGCTTTTCAGGATCCTGCCGACTGCCACGTCCTGGCGCCCCTCTGCCTGCAGGAGATCTGTTACCGGATCCTGCGGTCCAACGCATTTGGCGTGCTGAGGAGCATGGTGGGTGCAACGGATGAAAGGTTGGTCAAGGCCTTGCGCTATATCGAGGCCCATGCTGCAAAACCGGATCTGACAGTTGCCGAAATCGCCTCCGAGGTTGCCTTGAGCCCCTCGCATTTCGCACATGGTTTCACTGCCCTGTTCGGCCAGTCGCCGCTTCAATATCGCAAGCAGGTACGTCTAGATCGCGCCCGGCAGCAACTCCTGACTTCAAACACGAGCGTCGCCCGTGCCGCCGAGGCTGCCGGCTACGCCAGCACGTCCCATTTCACGCGCGATTTCAAATCCGCTTTCGGCCTGGCTCCGCGCCAATATACAGAGACTCTGCATAGCCCTCGCCAGAACGACGGCTGAAGAAAGGTTCGCAGGATCGGGCAGTCGTTCAGCAGGAACGGGTCTGTTATTATCTCTCTTGCCAGCTTATCCCATGCCCGCACCACACAGCCAACGCGGAAGGGACTCCACATGGCCATCAAAGTTGTCGTTCACTTCAAGGCACTCAAAGACAAGCAAGAGGCTTTTGAATCCATCATGCGCTCCGTCGCGACCGAGCTTCCGGGCGTATCCGGATGTCACGGCGTCGAGGTTCTGAGAGACCGGGATGATGCCTGCCACTTTACGCTTGTCGAAAACTGGGAAAACGAAGCAATCCACAAGGCGCATATCGACGGACTGGTTGCCGATGGAACCTGGGCAGCGATTTCCAGCCATCTCGCTGAAGATCCGGCAAGCGGCTATTTCCAGACGCTCTAGCGATCGGGCAAGCTCGTCGCTTCAGCCGCCCTCTTCTCGCCTGCCTTCACCCATGCAATGACCAGTTCGTAAAACACCGCCAGAATGACGGGCCCGAGAAACAGGCCTATCAGGCCATAGGCTATGGTGCCGCCGAGAACGCCGATCAGGATCACCAGCATCGGCACGTTCAGGCCCCGGGACATCAGGATCGGTCGCAAGACATTGTCGATCAGCATCACCGGAACCATCAGCACGGTGAACAGGAGCGCTGGCATCAGGTCCCAGGAGCTCCACGCCCAGATGATTGTGGGAATGATTACCAGAGCAGGACCGATCTGAACGATGCACAGGATCAGCGCCACGAAGGTCAGAACACCGGCAAGCGGCACGGAAAACACGATCAGCACGATGCCCGTCAGCAGCCCCTGGACGACGGCGACACCGATGACCCCACGCGAGACGTTGCGGATGGTGGCCCCAGCCAGATCGACGAACTCTGATCCGCGCGGAGCGATGATGCGGTCGGCAAACAGCTTGGCACCCTTTGCCAGAGAGGGAGCCGGCACGAACAGGCAGCCTGACAGAATGATGGAGACAACAAAGAACAGAACGCTGCCGCTCAGCGATGCCAGGACGCCGAGGATGCGGCCACCGGCGGGCACCAGTGTTGGACCGACCTTGGCCAACACCTGTTCCAGACCCTGGCCGGTAAGGTGCCAGATTTCGGAAAGATTCTCACCGACGACCGGCAAGGTGCCCAGTTTCTCGGGCAACGGAGGCAGCTTGAGCACGCCGCTGGCAACGCCGTGGTACCAGCCCTGCAGGGTGTCGACGAGACTGACGATCAGCACGGCGACGGGACCGATGACAATTGCCAGGCAGCAGAGCGTGATCAGGACAGCAGCCAGAACCTTGCGTCCGCCAAGCCTGGCTGTCAGCCAGCCATAGACCGGATAAAGCGCAACTGTCAGCACCACGGCCCACACCAGAAACAGAAAGAACGGTGCCACCAGCTGAAGCGAAAAATAGGCGAAAAGCCCGAGAACGCCGAGGCGGATGGCAACATCGATCACCTTCGCGTCAAGCGTCGGATCCTGTTTCACGACTGTTTCCACCCGTGGCCTGGATGAGGGTTCATCTGTCATGTCCGCCTGCCCCAACAGTCTGAAAATTCGATAGACTTGAGAATAGCCACAGCTGCTGCGAGCGCCAGCGGAAAGTGCGTAGAAAAGCGATTTGACGCTGCGAAACAAAGGTGTTGCGCAGGTGGCAAGCAATCAGAACCGTGCGAGTTGAATGGTGCCGGGGGCCCACAACGGGCTGACTAGTCCTTGCGGAAAATCACGCCGGCGAGCCAGCCGGTGAAGATGGCCAGCGAGACTGCAAGAACGCCGTAAAATAACGGATAGGACTGCGCCATTTCGAAAGTAACCTGTTCAAACCCGCTTTTCGCAACGGCCAGTGTCTGCTCCGTCTGGGCCACCACATGGCCGTGCAGGAACAGGAAGCTTTTCACCTTGTAGTCACCAACCGGAATGTTGGCCGGCAGAGGAATATTGGTGCGAAACATCGTCTCGGTCAGAAAAGTGATCGAGGCTTCCTGCTCCGAATACAGGCCCATTTGCTTCCGCAAACGGATAAAGGCACGGCGGAAATCATCCCGGTCGGACAGTGCCACATTGGAAACGCCGGACACAGCCAGGTTGATGTGATTGAGACCGATGCCAAGATCATCGAGCACCGTGCGGTTCGCCATGCTGCCGATATTGACGGTGCTGGCGACCGCGTAAAAGGACGGAACGTGCTGAAAGCGCTCGGCCTCGCGGTTGACCCACACCCCCAGAAACCGGCCCTTGCGTCGTGTGGTTATGTCCTGGGGCGGGCCTTCGACAACAATGGCGAGTTCGTAACTGCTGGGATCGTTCGGCTGGCGCTGGATGTCGCTCGCCTGGCCGAAAATGACGATTTCCGTGCCCGTGAAATTGGACTGGATTGAAATCAGGTCCGACGACAGGGAGGTCACCAGCTCCTGAGCAGGCCGCTCCTGTGCTCGTGCGCCCGTCGTCAGACACAGGACCATCGACAGAAGCAGGAACAGCCGGCTCATGCCCCTGCCCCCTTCCGGATCGCGATGGAATAGAAGTCGTCCGGTGTCAGCAGAAGGTCGATCGCAAATCGCAAGCCCACAGCCAGCACCAGCAGGGCCAGCAGCATGCGCAGCTGGTCGCCGCGCAGGTTCTGGCCCATACGCGCGCCGAACTGGGCTCCGATAACACCACCGATCATCAACGTCATGGCCAGAACGATATCGACCGTCTTTGTGCCCATGGAATGGAACACGGTCGCGGCCGCCATCGTGAACAGAATCTGGAACAGGGAGGTGCCGATGACGATGTTGGTCGGAACACGCAGCAGATAGATCAACGCCGGCACCATCATGAAGCCGCCGCCGATGCCCAGGATCGTGCCGAGAAAGCCGATGATTGCGCCAAGCCCGACAACCGGAATGACGCTGACATAGAGCTTGGAGCGGCGGAACCGCACCTTCAGCGGCAGGCCGTGGATCCAGTTATGCTGGCCGGGTCTGCGCGCTTTGGGCGCGACACCGGATTTGCGCCGCCGGATGGCACGGATGGATTCGAACAGCATCAGGCCGCCGATGGCACCAAGAAACGTGACATAGGACAGCGAAATCACGACGTCGAGCTGACCGATGGACTGCAGAACCTGGAACAGGACGACGCCGATAAGCGAGCCGAACACACCTCCGCAGAGGAGGATCGTGCCGAGTTTCAGGTCGATGGCCTTTCGGCGCCAATAGGTGACGACAGCCGACGACGATGAGGCGACCACCTGGGTGGTGACCGTCGCGACGGACACTGCCGGAGGGATGCCGGAAAAGATCAACAGCGGTGTCAGCAAGAACCCGCCGCCGATACCGAACAGCCCCGACAGGAACCCCACGGCACCACCCATGCCGAATATCACGAAGATATTCACCGGAATCTCGGCTATGGGCAGATATAATTGCACGGGATCAACCGAAATATTGCAGAAATGACTGCGTAATGATTACGATGAAATGGTTAAAGACCCGTACTGTCCGGCCTGTCAACCAGCCTGCGGGCCGGTTCTGTTCCAATCGCCGTCTTTAGGACAATAACAGGCGGAATTCTCCTGTTGCGTTGCGAAAATATCTCGGCAAAAGGCCGGTTTTCAACACTGCGACCCGCACCGCTTCTTCTGTCAAAAATCCGACGTCACTTTTGACGGGCCCTTATCCCCAGCAAAAACTGGCCGAGCCAACGGCACCTTCGATTGCCGAACACATTTCTCACGTCCAGCGCCATGAGATCTTAAACGCCCCTCCAACGCCAAAACGCCCAGCCGGGCAACAAGCCTGACTGGGCGTCTTTCTGATTTGGCTACCCGTTTATGAGGGCGTCACCTAGATCGCCTGACTTTTCAGCTCGTCCAGCAGACGGCCGTCAACTTCGCCGGTTTCCGGCATCCCGATGCTGCGCTGGAAGGCGCGGATCGCGCTGCGGGTGCGCGGTCCCATCTGGCCGTCCGGCGTTCCGGTGTCGAAACCGAGATAGTTCAGCTTGTCCTGCGCTTCCTTGACCATGGCTGTGTTGTCGGGAGCCTGGATCGACACTTTTTCCGCCGGCAACGCAGCGCTGTCCACCCAGTTCGGCTCCATCGTGACCTTGTTGGCTGCCGCGTTCGGGGTCTTCAGTTTGAAGCTCTCGACGGCAAGCCGGGCATTGGCGAGCTGTTCCTGGTCCATCATGTTGGCGACGTCGTCACGGCGCTTGGCCGCTTCCGGATCGCCCTGATCGGCTGCGATGGCAAACCATTTGTAGCTGGCAACCAGGTCCTTATCGACACCGATGCCACCGGCATAGAGGATGCCCAGGTTGAACAGGCTGTCCTTGACGCCGAAGTTGGCGGCTTCCTCGAACCACTTCGCGGCAGCGGCATAGTCGGGCTGTTCCCCGCCACCTTCCGCGTAAAGAACCGCAAGGTTATGCATGGCTTTCGCATTGCCAGCCTCGGCCGCCTTGAGGTACCAGGCTTTCGCCTTCGGCAGGTCCTTTTCGACGCCGCGGCCTTTCTCGTAAAGGCTGGCAAGTCTGTACTGAGCGGGCGCAAGGCCCTTGTCGGCTGCTTTCTGATACCAGGCTGCCGCCTTGGCCAGATCCGCCGGGACGCCGTTGCCCTCGGTGTATTTCACACCCACAAGGAACTCTGCCGCCGCATTGCCGCTGGCTGCGGCGCTGCGCAGCGCCATCGGACCGACGCCTTCCGGTGGCAGGTTGGCAATAAGGTTTGCCTGTGCACCGGTCGTGCTTGCCGGTTCGAAGCCTGAGACCGTGCTTTCGCCTGGTTCGCCGAAGGTGCTGGCAACGCCGGCAGGCGGGGCAAAGGCCAGTTCTGTTTCCGGAGAAAGTGTGCCGGAGGCAGAAGCTGCCTGAACCGTACTTTTCTCGGTGACGGGCGCTGCGGGGGCCGGAGCCGCTTGCGCTGCGGCAGCAACAGCCGGTGCCTGCGCTGAGACCGCTTTGCTTGTGTTCTCAGGGGGAGGATTGTTTGCGGCAGCTTCGGCGCCACGACTTTCTGCAAGTGCAACCTCGCTTGTCGCGTCAGCTTCCGGCTGGGTGTCTGCCTGTGCCGGAGTTGCATCAGCCACGGTCTGCGCAGGTGTTGCTTCAACGGTTTCCGGCGTATTGGCGGCAACCTGATCACCCTCTTCCGGTCCACCGGTTGCCATACGGAACACTTGCAGCGTTCCAAGCAGCAGAACAACTGCGGCAGCGGTATAAAGGATGGCGCGGCGGCGTCCATTGGAGCCTTGTTGCAGTTCCGGTGCCGGACGGTCACCCGGAAGAACGGTCGCATCCTGGGCTTCGAACGCCTGATCGGCAATTTCCTCGGACTTCAGTTCCAGATCTTCGACCGGCTCAGCCTTGTCCGTCTTCGCGGCAGACTTGTCGCGCTTGAGTACGTTGCGCAGCCAACCGACGCGGGCCTTGCCGCGTTCGTCGTCGGCAACTTCCATTTCCTCGGCCGTCTGCTCGCGCTTTTCCAGTTGCGCGGCTTCAGCAGACGCTGCCTGCGCAGCCCGCCGGGCGGCAGCAATGAAATCGGCCTTGCGGTCCCGGGTCCGGTCGTCGGACCGCGGTGCTTCAACCGGCTGCTGATCGCCTTTCGGCTTCTTGGCTCTGGCTGCCTTGGAGAAGAGCGACACAGGCTCGTCGACCATGACCGGCGAGAAGCTGGAGCCAGTTGCGTCGCCAACATCTTCGGCACGTTCCAGATTGTCCAGGCGTTCGGTCAGCGATCCGAGAACCGACTTGACCCCGTCGAAGGTGTTGCGTGTCCGCTCGTCATTTCCTTCGGCGGCATCAAGCAACCGCCTCAGGTCGGACTGAAGCTCCGTAATGGCCTGATCGTACTGGCCGTTGGGAGGCGTCGCTGCATTTTCGACGGCTTCCCGGGCAGCTTCGCGGGCAATCCCGACGACGTCCGAACGGGTTTTCTCCAGGCCCTTCTCGATCCGCTCGAGAACCGGCGACAACTGTTCCATGCTGAAGGCGCGCGAGGATGTGCTTTCGATCTGCTCGGCAAGCGCGGCAACCTTCGCACCAAGCTGCTCGAATCGGCCGTCGTCGGTGACTTCAGCCCCTTTGGACACGACCTGTGCCAAATCGGCAATCCGCTGTTCCAGAGCGTCGGTGGACGCCGGTGCGGACACGCTGGCGCGCATCGACCCGATTTCCGCACGCAGCTTGTCGAGATCGGATGTCGTGACGGTGTCTTTCGGCTGATCCAGACGCTCGGTCAGATCGTTCAGCCTGTCCTGAAGCTGAGCCAGGAACTTGTTGTCCGGCGAATTGCCGCCAGCCCGCATGGCGGCGGCATCCAGCACGGGCACGGGCCGGGCTGACTTCCGTTCGATTGCATCGATCTTTCCGGAAATCGTTTCCAGGCGTTGCTCCAGGGCCGCGAAGGCTCCCGTGTCGGCCGAAGGCAATGGGCCAGCCTGCTCCATCCGCTCCAGGCGGTCAACGATCTCATCAAGACGCCGGTCGACCTGACCCAGATGCTGGGTGTCGACCGGGGACGCCCGGTCATCGGCCATCATGCCGACGATGTCCTCAAGGCGGCCCTGCAGCCTGGAGATCGTTTCCGGCTCCGGCATGCGCTGTTCCATGGCGGACAGTCGGCTGTCCAGACCGCGCTGTTCACGCGCCAGCACTTCCAGATCGTCCAGCCGACTGGAGACAAATTTCATCCGGTCGTCGATACCTTCGACAAGACCCTTGATATCGATCTGCTCGACGAAGCCGCGCACTTCCCGCAATTCTGCCCGAAGGGGTTCGATCTCGGCATGGCCCTTGCGCTGCAGGAGCTCTTCCATACGCTCGGCAATGCTGACGACCCGGTCTTCCAGCACCATCATGTGCTCGGACCGCGGCAACGCAGCAAAGGCGTCCTCGATTTCGTTGAGGCGAGCGGTCACGCCGTTCAGAACACGCGGATCGACCGAGGCACGGGACAATTCGTCGAGGCGTTGCAGGATGTGGGCATAGCCATGCTCGAGGGTCTGCAGGGCCCCTTCCACATTGGTGCGGCCAACCATGTCCTTCAGATCCGCAACTTCCTTGCGGATATCGCGGGCAAGCAGATCGTTCTTCTTGTCGGCCCGCAAACGCTCGACCATGTCGGACAAGCGGCGCAGTTCAGCGTTCTGCCGGCCCACGGTTTCATTGGTGCCACGGGACAGGCCACCAAGCGCCTCGCGCAGCGAGCCGAGTTCGTCGCGAACCTGATTGAAAGCCTGTTCCTGCGGCGCTCTCAGAGCATCGATGCGGCGGCCAAGGTCCTTGTAGATGTGCATGGACGCGTCGCTTCTGCCGCGCCCGTCCCGCTCCCGGTGACGGGAAGGCTGCGGCGCATAGTGCGTTCCGTAAGCATCGTCTTGTTCATAGCGGGGATCTTCGGCAGGCAAATTGTCGATGGCATAGCTGCCTGGCCGCGGACGCTGATTTGGCGCGGACCGAAGCGGCTCGTCCGCGAAATCGGTGCGTTGGGTCTGTCCGTAGTCGTGCCTCGGGTCCGGTCTTGCCAGCCCCTGCACCTGTTCGTCCAAGCGGTCCAGCGCGCCCATGACCTCATCGATACCCGGTTCTCTGTGCTGCGCTCTGGGGCGCGGCGCAGGCTGACGTGGTTCAGGCCGGCGTACTGCGGTCTGGCGCGTTTCAGGCCGGTGCGCATCGGTTCGACGTGGTTCCGACTGGTCGGCCAACAGGCGGTCTAGTTCGTCCGCCACGGCATCGAGATCCTCGTCGCGTTCTTCGGAGGTATAACGGTCTTGGCCGCCGAGCGCCGTTGCAGTGCGCGTCAACCGTTCGATACGGTTTCGCGCTGGCTCGCGGCGCGGTGAATCGTAAAAGTCGTCGCCTTCATACGCATCACGGCCGCGGCGTCCTGCCTCGTTTTTCTTCCAAGCCGGCATCTCTTGACCCTGGGCTGACGGTCATTCAGACCGCTGATGGAACAGGCTGCACCAGAATTCCGTCGAGGACGAGAAAGGCGCAGCGTTTTGAGAGACTGTGTCGATTTAGGGTAAACAGGCCGTTAATTGGCTTTGCTAAATGCAAAAACAGACCGTTTTCGAGTGAATATTCGCATTTCAAGAGAACAGGACTGTGCGAATCGGCAAACGCCGCATTAACGAAATTTTCGCCTGAGACCTTCCGTGACTGGACGTTAACGCAAACGTAAGCTAAATAGTAAGCAAGAAACCGGCTGAGCCACTGTGCACACAAACGCGTCGCCTGCGAACGCACCGAAGACCATGTCTTTGGAGCGGGTTTCGAAAATTGCATAACATCAACGATGAGCCGGACAACGGCTGAAAAACGAGAACAAACTGCTATGAGCGAAGCTCTTTCGATCCTCAATGAAGACGATCTTGTGGACGTTGTGTCCGCAACCGACGACAGCACGAAGAAAACCCAGTTCACAATCGGCGACCTGGCAAAAGAATTCGACTGCACCCTGCGTACGCTGCGCTTTTATGAAGACAAGGGGTTGCTCAACCCGAAGCGTGACGGTCTGAACCGGGTGTATAACCGCCGCGACCGCGCCCGTCTGAAACTGGTTCTCATGGGCAAGCGCGTCGGCTTTTCCCTGTCCGAAATCCGCGACATGCTTGACCTTTACGACCTGCGCGACGGTCAGGTGACGCAGTTGCGCGTTGCCCTGTCCAAGTTCAACGAACAGATCGCCGTCCTGGAAGATCAGCGCAAGGACATCGAACAGGCCATCGAGGAACTGTCGCGCACTGTCGAGATCGTTTCCGGAATGCTGAAACACAAGGAAGCGGAAGAGGCCTGATCCTCTCCCCTTTCGATTTCAGAGATTTGAAACCGCCGGCGGCAACTCCGGCGGTTTTCGTTTGTAGACCTGGTTTTTACCCGCTTTGCGCGAATCAACGCCCTCTCCTCAAACCGGCAAAATTCATTCAAAATTCCGCTGTCTCAACACGAATTCGTATGCCGGACACACGGAAATCATTCCCATCAGCATGTTTTAGGCGTATTTTTTTGTCATCCCTTCCGTTGGGACACCACTTGCCGGACAAAAACAGGACGCGTATATAGAGCGCAAAGGTGACGTTTACGGAAACGTAAGGTCAACAAAAACGGCAATTCTGGGAGGATATCCATGCCGAGCTATTCCGCTCCCGTCGATGACACGCTTTTCCTGTTGAAGGACGTGTTCGGCTACGATCGTTATACCAACCTTCCAGGCTTTGCCGATGCTCCTCTCGATCTGGTGGAAGCGATTCTGCGTGAGGGCGGCAAGTTTGCGGAGGAAGTTCTTCAGCCGTTGAACCAGACCGGTGACAGCGAAGGCTGCACCCGCAACGAAGACGGCACTGTCACGACGCCAGAAGGGTTTCTCAAAGCCTACAAGGCCTTTTGCGAAAACGGCTGGGGCACACTGTCCGCTGATCCGGCCTATGGTGGCCAGGGTTTGCCGCATACGCTGACCACCATTTTCAACGAATACGCCTCTTCGGCAAACATGGCCTTTTCCATGTATCCGGGTCTGACCGCAGGTGCTGTGGCGGCCTTGAGCATCCATGGCACCGACGCGCAGAAACAGGCCTACCTTCCCAACATGATTGCCGGCACGTGGACCGGTACCATGAACCTGACAGAGCCCCATTGCGGAACGGATCTCGGCCTCATCCGCACCAAGGCCGTGCCGCAGGCAGACGGGTCCTACAAGATTACCGGTACCAAGATCTTCATATCCGCCGGTCAGCACGACTTGGCGGAAAACATCATCCATCTGGTGCTGGCCCGTATCGAAGGCGCGCCGGAAGGCACCAAGGGCATTTCGCTGTTCGTCGTGCCGCGCAATGCGATTGGCGACGACGGCTCGGTCGGAGACAACAACGGCGTTTCCTGTGGCTCGATCGAGCACAAGATGGGCATTCACGGCAACGCAACCTGCGTGATGAACTACGACGATGCCACCGGCTGGCTGGTTGGTGAAGAGAACAAGGGCCTGCGCGCCATGTTCACCATGATGAACGAAGCCCGTCTCGGCGTTGCCGTTCAGGGGCTTTCCCAGTCGGAAGTCGCCTATCAGAACGCGGTCACCTACGCCAAGGACCGTGTCCAGGGACGAGCCCTCACCGGACCGAAGGCTCCAGACAAGCCCGCCGACCCGATCATCGTGCATCCGGACATCCGCCGCACCTTGATGCAGATCCGGTCTTTCAATGAAGCCGCCCGGGCGCTGATCATGTGGACCGCGCTTCACGGCGATATCTCGCACCGCTCCGACGACGAAAAGTCCAGGCAGTTTTCCGACGACATGATGGGTCTGATGACGCCGGTGCTGAAGGGTGTCCTGACCGACACCGGTTTTGCCAACACGGTCAATGCGCAGCAGGTTTACGGCGGACATGGGTACATCGGCGAATGGGGCATGGAACAATTCGTCCGCGATGCCCGTATCGCCATGATCTACGAAGGCGCCAACGGCATTCAGGCCCTTGATCTCGTCGGCCGCAAGCTGCCGGCGAACGGCGGCCGCGCGGTCATGAGCTTCTTCAACGAGGTCAATACCTTCCTGAAGGAGAACAAGGACAACGAAGCCCTCGCCGCCTTCACCGGTCCCTTGAAGAAGGGCATGGACGATCTTCAGGCCGCGACCATGTGGTTCATGAACAACGCCATGAAGAACCCGGACAATGCCGGTGCCGGCTCGGTCGACTACATGCACCTCTTCGGGCTCGTTGCCCTTGGCTACATGTGGGCAAAGATCGCCAAGGCAATCCAGGAAAAGACCGCGGAAGGTGCAGGCGACAAGTCCGACTGGCTGGAAACCAAGCTTACCTTCGGCCATTACTTCATGGAGCGCAGCCTGCCCGAAACAGCCGCCCACCTCGCCCGGATCTCGTCCGGCTCCGAAACCATGATGTCGGTTGCCGCGGACGCCTTTTAAGGGCGTCCGGAGACCGGCTGGCCGATGGCATAAAATTGAGCCCGCAAACCGAAACCGGCCGCTATAGTCGTGTTCCAGATTGATTTGCGAGGGGAAATTCAAGTTATGGCTGAATACGTTCTTCACTGCATGGCCCAGTCGGGACACTCCTACAAGGTGGCCCTGATGCTGGAATTGTGCGGCGCAGACTGGAAACCCGAATGGGTGGACTTCTTCAACGGAGCCACCCGCACGGAGGAGTTCCGGGAAACGCTGAACGAGATGGGTGAAGTGCCTGTGCTTGTGCACGGGGACAGCATTCTGACGCAGTCTGCCGTGATCATGGACGTGCTGTCCGAGAGATTTGGCGCGTTCGGCTTTGAAAACGAAGAAGAACGCCGGGAAATCCTGCGCTGGACGATTTTCGACAATCAGAAGATTTCCGGAATGCTTGGCCCGCTGCGGTTCATGCGCACTCTTATGAAGACCGGTGAAACGGATGTCGTCAAATGGCTCGACGGACGTTGCAAATCCGCGCTCGCCATCCTGGACAAGCATCTTGCGAAGAACGATTTCGCCATCGGCAAGAAGCCGACCAGCGCCGACTTCTCTCTGTGCAGCTATCTCTTTTACGAAGGTGAGCTCGGGATCGATCTCGAGGCTTATCCGAATGTCACCAAATGGCTGGGGCGGATCAAGGCGCTGCCCGGCTGGAAACATCCTTACGACCTCATGCCCGGTCATCCCTTGCCGGACAAGACCTGAGGCCAATCCGCTCCAGAGGAGGATCTGATGCCCGAAGCCTATATATACGACCACGTTCGCACCCCGCGCGGACGCGGCAAGAAGGACGGTGCGCTGCACGAAGTGCCGACTGTCCGCCTGGCTGCCACTGCGCTGGAAGCGATCCGTGACCGGAACGGCCTCGATACGACCCGGGTGGACGATGTCGTCCTGGGCTGTGTCGACCCGGTCGGGGAAGCCGGTGGCGACATTGCCCGTGCGGCGGTGTTTGCGGCTGGTTACGACAAATCGGTTCCGGGCATGCAGATCAACCGCTTCTGTGCGTCCGGTCTCGATGCGGTCAACATGGCATCGGCCCAGGTGATGGCAGGCCAGCACAAGCTGGTGATCGCGGGCGGCGTGGAGAGCATGAGCCGTGTTGGCCTTGGCGCCTCCGGCGGCTCCTGGCCGATCGAACCGCAGGTCGCCATCCCCTCCTATTTCATGCCTCAGGGCGTTTCGGCAGACCTGATTGCCACCAAATACGGCTTTTCCCGCGATGACTGCGACGCCTATGCGGTGGAAAGCCAGAAGCGCGCCGGCAAGTCCTGGGACGAAGGCCGGTTTTCCAAATCAGTGGTGCCGGTGAAGGACGTCAACGGCATCACCATTCTGGACCGGGACGAGCACATGCGGCCCGACACCGACATGCAGTCGCTCGCCTCGCTCAATCCCTCCTTCGAGATGATGGGCAACATGGGCGGTTTCGATGCGGTCGGGATTCAGGCCCATCCGGAAATCGAACGGATCAAGCACGTCCACCACGCCGGCAACTCTTCCGGCATCGTCGACGGGGCAGCCGCCGTGCTGATCGGCTCCAGCACTGCAGGTCGTTCCTGCGGCCTGAAACCGCGCGCGCGCATCAAGGCCTTCGCCAACATCGGTTCCGAACCAGCATTGATGCTCACAGGTCCGGTGGATGTCACAGAAAAGCTGCTGAAAAACGCCAAGATGGACATCAAGGACATCGATCTCATCGAGATTAACGAAGCCTTCGCATCCGTCGTGTTGCGTTACCAGCAGGCCTTCGACCTCGATCCGGCAACGGTCAACGTCAATGGCGGCGCGATTGCCATGGGCCATCCGCTTGGTGCCACCGGCGCCATGATCCTCGGCACCGTCCTCGATGAACTGGAACGCCGCGACCTCAACACCGCCCTCGTCACACTTTGCATCGGCGCAGGCATGGGCACAGCGACCATCATCGAGCGGGTTTGACCATGATCAGCAACATCGACAGAGAATTCGCCCAGATCACCGACTACTGGTCTCCGCGTGTGGTGGCCGATGTCAACCAACAGAGCGTCAAGCTTGCGAAGCTGAAAGGCGAGTTCGTCTGGCACGACCACCAGGACGAGGACGAACTGTTCTTCATCGTCAAGGGCAGCCTCACCATCCGCTACCGCGACCGGGATGACGTCGTGCTGAACGCTGGCGACATGCATGTCGTGCCCAAGGGGGTCGAGCACAATCCGCTCGCCGAAGACGAATGCTGGGTGATGCTGTTCGAACCCGCAGAGACCAAACACACCGGCGACGTCGTCGTTGACGGCACGAAGACGGCTGCGCAACAGCGCGCCCACCTGCAGTCGACTGGCGCCTGACCGGAGGAGGACCATCAAATGAGCTACAAGAATTTCACCGTTGAAACCGATGAGGACGGTTTCGCCCTGATCACCTGGGACATGGCGGAAAAATCGATGAATGTCATCGATATGTCGGTCATGGATGAACTGGAAGCGATTGTCGACCAGGTAGCCGGGGACGAGGCCATCAAGGGCGCGGTGATTGCGTCCGGCAAATCCACCTTTTCCGGTGGGGCTGATCTGACCATGCTGGAAGGCCTCCTGAAGGACTTCCACACCAAGCGCGGCAACGATGCGGAAGCGGCTGCCAAGGCGCTCTTCGACGGATCGCGCAAGCTGTCTCAGGTCTACCGCAAGCTGGAAACAAGCGGCAAACCCTTCGTGGCCGCCGTTGCCGGCACCTGCATGGGCGGCGGCACCGAGCTGGCACTTGCCTGCCATGGCCGCGTTGTTGACGAAGGCCTGAAAATGGGTCTTCCGGAGGTGAAGGTCGGTCTCTTCCCCGGCGCCGGCGGAACCCAGCGCGTGATGCGGATGACCGATGCCCAGCAGGGCATGCAGTTTCTGCTCCAGGGCCGCACCTTGCGCGCCCCGCAGGCCAGGCAGATGAAACTGGTGGATGAAGTCGCCCCGACCAGGAAACTGGTCGCTGCCGCCAAGAAGATGCTGAAGGCGGGTCTCGACCCGGTCAAGGAGTGGGACAAGAAGGGCTACAAGCTGCCAAACGGCAAGGTGTATTCCCCGGCGGGCTTCCAGTTCTGGCCGGCTGCCAACGCGATCTATCGCCGCGAGACCCATGACAATTACCCCGGCGCCCGCTACCTGCTGCGCTCGGTTGTCGAAGGTCTTCAGTTGCCCATGGACCTCGCGCTTCAGGTGGAAAGCCGCTATTTCGCCAAGGTGTTGCAGACGCCGGAAGCTGCCAACATGATCCGCTCGCTGTTCGTCTCCATGCAGGAGCTGAACAAGCTGGCCCGCCGCCCGGTGGACCAGCGGCCGAACAAGATCCGCAAGATCGGTATTCTGGGCGCTGGTTTCATGGGCGCGGGCATTGCCTTTGTCACCGCACAGGCAGGCATCGACGTCGTCCTGATCGACCGCGACCAGGAGGCCGCCGACAAGGGCAAGGCCCATTCCGACGAGCTTATCAGCAAGGCAATCAAACGTGGCCGGGCAACCGAAGAGCAGAAGGAAAAGCTGCTGTCGAAGATCACCGCCACGGTCGACTACGAAGCGCTCGCCGACTGCGACCTGGTGATCGAGGCGGTATTCGAGGATCGTGACATCAAGAAAGCGGTGACGGAAAAGGCCGAGGCGGTGATGAAGTCACGTGCCATCTACGCTTCCAACACCTCAACGCTGCCGATCACCTCTCTGGCGCAGGCGTCCAAGCGGCCGAAGAACTTCATCGGCATTCACTTCTTCTCGCCCGTCGACAAGATGATGCTGGTGGAAGTGATCCTCGGCAAACGCACTTCCGACCGCGCGCTCGCCATGGCGCTTGATTACATCAAGGCCATCAAGAAGACCCCGATTGTCGTCAACGACAGCCGTGGCTTCTACACCTCACGCGTTGTCATGACCTATATCCGCGAAGGCCTGATGATGCTGGCGGATGGTGTTCCGGCGGCCATGATCGAAAATGCCGGCAAGATGGCCGGCATGCCGGTTGGCCCGCTGTCGCTCGGCGATGAAGTGGCGCTGGATCTTGCGTGGAAGATCGTGTCCGCAACCCGCAAGGACCTTGGCGTCAAATACGTCGAGGGCCCGCTCGACAACATCCTTGAGGAGATGGTCGTCAAGCAGGAGCGCTTCGGCCGCAAGAATGGCAAGGGCTTCTACGACTACAAGGGCAAGGACAAAAGCCTGTGGCCGGGCATTCCGGAGGTCACCGGCCAGCCGAAGCCTGCCGAGAGCTTCAACATCGAAGAGCTCAAGCAACGGCTTCTGGTGATGCAGGCACTCGAAACGGCCCGCATCTTTGAAGAAAAGTGCCTGACGGATGTACGTGAAGCCGATGTCGGCTCTATCCTCGGCTTCGGCTTTGCCCCTTACACCGGCGGCACGCTGAGCTATATCGACATGATGGGCACCCCCGCCTTTGTCGACTTGTGCAAGAAGTACACCCGCAAATGGGGCCCGCGCTTCAAGCCCAACAAGCTGCTCAAGGACATGGCCAAGGAAAACGAGACCTTCTACGGCAAATTTCCGCCAAAAGCGGAAGCCAAGGTCAAGGACGCCGCCTGATCTGGAACCTGTGCCGCTCCCCTTGGGGAGCGGCACTCAGCCAATGCTCGCCTCAAAATTGTTGGCAAATTACGACAAAACTTGATCCAGACTAACTTGTCATGCACAGTTCCGGCGGGAACAAGACATTGGCTTGTTGGAGGAACGTATGCCACTTGAGGGCGAATGGGCGCGCTCCGATGTCTTTCGCGTTCTGCGTGACATCTGTTCGGATGCCAATCTGGACTGGCCTCAGATGGCCAAGCTCTATCAATTCGATCTTGCCAGCCTGGACGATCCGCAAGGCGTCGTGCCAATAACGGCCTGGCATGCCGTATTTGAGCATATCGCGGCTGTCATGAACGATGACGCCGCCATGTTCGACCTCTTCAACAGCATCGAGACCGGCCGTTTTTCCATCTACGACTATCTGTTTGCCTGCGCTCCGTCGCTGCGGGACGCTTGCCTGGCCTGGGCCAGGTTCACGCCGATCAGAACCAACGCCTATCGCCTGAAATACGATGAGGACGAGACCGGTGGCTACGTTGAGTGGCCCATTCTCGAGGGACGTGGCGAATGGCGGCAGAACGTCTTCGCACGCGTGGGCTGGGCAACCCAGCAGATTGAACATGCGCTCGATATGAATGTGCCTCCGATCCTCATCGAGCTTGCGACCGCCCGCCCCCTCTGCACTTCCAGTTTTCTGAAAAAATATCAGGGCCGTATCAAATTCGGGGCGACGCGGAACAGAATTTCGTTTCCGAAGGCCCTGCTCTCCCGCCCCCTGCGGCGCCATGACGCCCATCTATATGATATCATTCTGAAATCCGCGACCTCGGAAGTGAAAAGCTTCGGTGAACTTGAATCCCCGCTGTCGCGCATCGCCAACGAACTCGCGAGCAATCTGTCGTCCGGTGCCAGCACCCTGCCGCTCATCTCTTCCAAACTCGGCATGTCGCAGCGGGCGGTCCAGCGGCTTCTTGAAAAGGAAGGCACGAGCTTCCGCCAACTCAGTGAGGAAGTCCGGCGCTCCGCCGCCGAACGCTATCTGCTCGGAACAGATCTTCCGATGAAAGAGATTGCGTATCTTCTGGGCTTTTCGGAGCTGAGCACCTTCTCACGGGCCGTCAAGACATGGTTCGGCGTCTCTCCCAAAAAGGTTCGGGATGCGCCACGCTCCAGACCTCATGCGATGAGCACGACCACTCCGGGGCCCAAGCAGCCGGTCAAACGGTCCAACGTGGCAACGGCTGCCCGCTCCACGTCCCGGCAGTCAGCCGCCGTAAAGTAAGATCCGTTCGCTCAAGGTTTTCACGCCGGAGATCGGTCAGTCGTCGAGAATTGTGGCACGGCGGCGGCGGGCTAGTCGCCACCGTGCCAAAGATCATCCCGAATGCCGGCGGCTTCATGGAGGGGTTCCATGAAAACGCCTTACCGCAACCGGCTGTTCATCCGATCGGATGAAGAACAGGTGGGGTCGATGGCGGCTGGCCCATCCTGCGATATGTTCGCCTTTTTTGCCGGTCCGGGGTTAATCCCGGCCCAGCGGCTGTCTTTCACCGCAGGTAGAGGAAGGCAGACCAATGCGGATGTGGGTAGCCGCAAACGATCTAGATTCGCATTCCTGAAAGTTTAATACGCCAAGCACTCATCCGTGTCTTTGGCAGGAAGCGTACAGAACTATACGAATTACGACACCAAGTTTATTTAATTAATAAGAAAATTTACGATCCGCCTTCTCGAGCACCACAAGTTCTCGCAGTGTTCGAGCAGCCTCATTGTAATCGGCAACGAATGTTCCTAACTACCTGCCAGGATAGACACCAACGTCATGCAGGAGACACCTATGTTCGACACCGGCTTGAGCCGTTTTCTGGGAGGCTCGCCAGCCCAGGTGCTTTTGCGGCTTGTGTTCCTGTCCTTCGTTGTCGGCATAATCCTGTCTGCGCTGAACCTCGACCCGCTCGACCTGATCACCATGTCGTTCGATTTTGTCGAACGGCTGTGGAACATGGGTTTCAATGCCCTCGGGCGGCTGGGCAAATATCTGGTCATCGGTGCAATGGTGGTCGTGCCCATCTGGCTGGTCATGCGCATTCTGGCCATGGGCCGCAACCGCTAGGATCAGGAGCAGCTTGCATTCCTGACGACTCCGGAACGCAACCTCTGCGAGAAAATTAACCTTTTCTTAATCATCATTAACCGACACTGGCGTGGCCTACCGAAGCCTGAAAGGGCCTTTTCATGTCCGCCATTGCAACGTCCAAATTTGCCGCCTCCTTTCAATCCTACGCGCGTACGGGCGCCCAGGCAGGCAATCGCGCTGCTTCACTCGGCGCCGTTCAGACGCTCACCACGTTTATCGGTGCAAGCGGCTCGGCGGAGGACGAGGACAAGGCAAAGTCCCTGTTCGAGACATACAAGGACTCTGTTGAACTCAACGACAGCCTTTCCCGGTCGGTGGAAGCCAACAAGGATGCGCTGCGCAGCCAGAAGATCAACAAAGCCAAGGAGCGCATTGAACAACTCAAGGAAATGCTTCGGTTCGCAACGCCAGAGCAGGCCAAACGGCTGCTCAAGGAGCTGAAACAGATTTCTCAGGAGTTCAAGTCTGCTGCACAGAGCCTGAAATCGGCAGGACAGAGCCTGAGCGGCGGCGTATCGGGGCCAGGCGCTCTGCCAGGCCTGTCAAACGTCACCGGTACCGCAGCGGCCACTGCAGGCGCGGGACTTCAAGTTGTCGAGACACAGGCACCGGTCACGGATACGGCTGCAACTGCAGGCGTTTCCCAGGCACGTGCGACAGCGCTCGCACCAGAAGCAGAGACAGCGTCTGAGGCTTCAGGAAACCAGGCCTCAGACTCCAGTCAAACAAATCAAAACCAGGCAGGCCAAAGCCAGAATGATGAGGAACAGGATGGTTTCTCCCCTGAGGGCCAAGAGCCCGAAAGCTGGCAGGAAGATCTCAAGGCAGCCATTCTCAGCTACACGGAACGGCAGCAGGAAACGGACAGAGCCCATACCGCAGGCCGCAAGTCCAGGCTCCAGGGCGACAAGGAAGCCCTTGCCAAGATTGCAGCAGACATCAAGTCCCTTGCCTCACAGATCGAACGTCTGCTCAAGCGCGATGACCGCGAGTCCAAGAAAGAGCTGAAAGATGTTCGCGACGACCTGAATGACGGGCTCAAGGCACTGCGGGACACAGACTTCGGTGCACAACCGGAAGCCCCTTCGACCGTTGCCACCGGCAGCACCGACGCTGTTTCAGTGGCAAGCGTTTCCGCAAATGTTTCCGTGCAGGTGTCGGATATCGTGGTTTGACCCAGTTTCCCTAGCGAAGGGACACTTGTTGATCCGTCGCAGACAACGCTTCCTCCAACAGCACCGCCCTCGCCGTCCGGTGCAGCGTGACGTGACGGTCCGCCAGTTCGTCGATGTCCGTTGAATAGCCCCCGCCCAGAACGCCCGCCAGAGGGACGCCGGCCTTTCGCACCGTCTCGATGACATAGCGGTCACGACGGCAGAGCCCGTCGCGTGACAAGGCCAGTCTGCCGAGCCGGTCGCCGGAAAAGGGATCGACACCGGCGTTGAAGAAAACGATGTCCCAGGCCCCCTGCCTCAGCAGATCCGGCAGCACCTCCTCCAGAACAGCAAGATAGACTTCGTCTCCCGTTCCATCGGCAAGGCCTATGTCGAGATGAGAAGGCACCTTGCGAACCGGGTAGTTCTTTTCCGAATGGAGCGAGAACGTGAAGACATCCGGATCTCCTTGAAAAACATCCGCTGTACCGTCTCCCTGATGCACATCCAGGTCAATCACCAGCGCCTTTCGGATCGCTCCGTCCGCCTGCAGCACCTTGATGGCAACGGCGACATCGTTGAAAACGCAGAACCCGGCACCATGCGCACGCCGTGCATGATGGCTGCCACCGGCGGTGTTGCAGGCAATGCCATGTTCCAGCGCAAGATATCCCGTCAGCACCGTCCCGCCGGTGGCGCAGCGCGCACGAAGGGCGATGTCCTCGCGCATCGGAAACCCGATTTCCCGCGCGATCTTGTCCGGCACACGAGCATTGAACACCTGGTCCACATAAGCAGGATCGTGTGCCAGCGCGACCCATTCGAACGGGGCCGGACGGGGCCTGAAAAAGGCACTGTCTCCAAGGAGGCCTTCCTCACGTATCAGCGCGGCGACGGCACGGAACTTGTCCATCGGGAACCGGTGATTGGCGGGAAGATCGGCGCAATAGGCCGGGTGGTGTACGATCGGCAGGGTCATCTGTGCGCAATATAAGGCGCCTGCAGCGTCACGGGCACCCCCATAAGGAGCATTAACTGGCCCCTTCCGGCCCGCGCCCATCCTTAGTGTCAGCACCCTTCCCAGCAGCCCGGTCAAAGGCGGCAATGTATACCCGGTATGTGCGGAAAAGAATTGACGCGCGGAGACCGGGCGGACAAGAAGGTCTTCCCTTTGAAGCGAGCCATCGATGTCCCACCTTTCAGAAACCGGCGAGCGGCCAGGACTGGCCTTTGCGGTTACGCACCGCTCCGTTCTGGCTATCGCCATTCCGATGACGCTGGCCTATCTGTCGACACCGCTGCTCGGCATTGTCGACATGGCGGTGATCGGCCGACTGGGAGATCCGGCCCTTCTTGGCGGCATCGCCATCGGCGGCATCATCTTCGACCTGGTGTTCACGACTTTCAATTTCCTGCGGTCCGGAACAACAGGGCTGACGGCACAGGCTTATGGTGCGCAGAACGAGGAAGAAGTCAGGGCGACACTGCTGCGCGCCTTCCTGATCGCGGCCATCGGCGGCCTGCTCGTCATCCTGTTGCAGATCCCCTTGCGGGAAACAGGCCTCTGGTTCCTTGGAGGCAGCGCCGATGTGCAGGCCGCCACCAGCCGGTACTTCGATATCCGCGTCTACAGTGCGCCTTTCCTGCTTGCCAATTACGCCATACTTGGCTGGTTCATCGGTCTCGGACGCGCGGGAACCGGACTTGTCCTCCAGCTTGTCATGAACGGGCTCAACATCGGCCTCAGTGTCTGGTTCGTCATCGGCCTCGACTGGAGCGTGGAAGGCGTTGCCCTGGCAACGGTCTTAAGTGAAATCGCGGCAACGATCCTGGGTGTCGGCCTGATCGTCTTTACCACCGGCAAGGCGCCGTGGCCGGCGCCTCAGGTCATTTTCGACCGCCGCCTGCTGGTGCGCATGATGGCCGTCAACCGCGACATCATGATCCGCTCCTTTACCCTGCTGTTCGCCTTCGCGTTCTTCACCGCGCGCTCGGCAGATCAGGGCGATACCGTTCTTGCGGCAAACGCGCTGCTTGAAAAATTCATCATGCTGACGGCCTTCTTTCTGGATGGCCTTGCCACCGCGGCGGAACAGCTTGCCGGAAGGGCCGTCGGCGCGAGATACCGGCCCGCCTTCGACCTTACCTTGAAACTGACGGCCCTGTGGAGCTTCGCGCTGGCCGCGATCCTGTCGACCCTGTTCTGGTTGTTCGGACAACATGTGATCGATTTCATGACGACAGCCGAAGATGTCCGCCAGGTGGCTGCGGCCTATTTGGGCTGGGCCATTGTGATGCCCCTGTTCGGGGTGCTGGCTTTCCAGATGGATGGCGTCTTTATTGGAGCCACCTGGTCGTCAACCATGCGGAACATGATGCTGCTGTCGCTGGTCGTCTATCTGGCAGCCTATTACCTGCTGTTTCCGGTCCTCGGCAACCACGGCCTCTGGCTGGCGTTCCTGCTGTTTTTCGGCACACGCGGTCTGACATTGCTGGCGGCCTGCCCGAAGCGGGCGACGGAAACCTTCGGCGCCGCCTGACGGCGGCTCTTTCTAAGCCGTTTCCGAGGCCCAGGCGTCCACATTGGCATCGCGAGCCTCGCGCAGCGACGCGATCCCGTGCTGATCCAGTTTCGCAGACAGGCCGCTCAGGATCTCGTCGATCAACCCTGCGCCCTTGAAGACGAGAGACGAATAGAGCTGCAACAGATCGGCACCCGCGGTGATCTTCGTCCAGGCGGTTTCCGCGCTGTCGATACCGCCGACACCAATGATCGGCAGGTCCGGCCCGGCCAGTTTGCGGGTGCGTGCCAGCATGATGGTCGATTTGCGGAACAGGGGTTTGCCGGACAGGCCGCCGGTTTCCTGCACCGGTCCCTTACCGCTGAGGCCTTCGCGCCCGATGGTCGTGTTCGAAACGATCAGGCCGTCGACAGTCTTGGCAAGAACTTCCTCGACAATGTCCCTCAGGTCTTCATCTGCCACGTCCGGCGCGATCTTCAAAAGCACCGGTACCTTGCGCCCAAACTTCCGGGTGCAGGCGTCGCGCGCCGTCATCACGGCGGTCAGCAGATCGGCCAGTGCAGACCGGGCCTGCAGGTCGCGCAGTCCCGGGGTGTTGGGCGAAGAAATATTGACTGTGAAATAGGACGCCACATCGGCGAAGGCGTTGATCCCGGCAACGTAATCGGCGATCCGGTCAGTCGCATCCTTGTTGGCACCAACATTGATGCCGACAATCCCACTGTGCTGCCGCCGGGCTTCCAGGCGCTTGCGCAAGGCCGCATGACCCTCATTGTTGAAACCGTAGCGGTTGATCACCCCTTCATCGTCAGGCAGACGAAACACACGCGGCCGTTCATTTCCGGGCTGCGGCCTGGGGGTGACCGATCCCGCTTCGGTGTATCCGAAGCCAAGCTTCAGCAAGGCATCGGGCACTTCACCGTTCTTGTCGAAACCGGCTGCCATGCCAACCGGGTTGGGAAAGGTCAGATCCCACAGTCTTACCGCAAGACGCGGGTCGTCGCGCCTGCGCCGCGGCAGCATCAGCCCGGACTTCAGGGCAAGGATGGTCGCACGGTGCGCCGTTTCCGCGTCCAGGCATTGAAGGCCCTTCATTGCAACGTTTTCCAGGAAAGGCGGTATCATCGCGCGAGCTCCGGAAACGTATGCGATCCGTCCGGCGAAAGCGGCAAGTCCTTCACCCAGACAGCGGCCATCGGATCCAGCGGTGCGTAGAGATGGGGAAACAGGGCTCCCCCCCGCGACGTCTCCCATTTCAGATCGTCGCCGAAACTGTCCGCATCGAAGGCGGCGATCAACAGCTCCTGCTGGCCCGCGAAGTGCTTTGCAGCGGTTTCCCGAACCTGATCTTCAGCGGAAAAATGAATGAAGCCGTCCTGAAGATCCACCGGTGCGCCGTTGAAAACGCCGAGGCTGATTGCTTCCTGCCAGAGGGATTTTGGAGCGATCTTGAATATCAGTGTCATCTGTCTGCCTTGCCTGGTGCCAGCGACGGCATGGCAGGCAAAGGCCCGGCGCATGCTCAGCCGGTCGGGACACTACTCATCCGGACCGCCCCGAACAAGCCGCACAGGCAGGCCTGCGCGTTTCTTTTGAATTTTGGCAGGGAAAACCCATATGAGCGAAAGGTATTTATTCCTGTCGCATACCATGGAGAAACCGGCAGCCGTGCTCTCACACGAAAAAGTCTGGGCGGCCATCGATGCCCTCGCCTCGCAGAACGGGCTGTCGCCGTCCGGTCTGGCACGGCGGGCCGGCCTGGACCCGACCGCGTTCAATCCGTCAAAACGCGTTGCCGGCGATGGACGTCCGCGTTGGCCCTCCACCGAGTCGCTTGCCAAGGTGCTGGCGGCGACCGGTGAAGCCCTGAACACCTTTGCCGCACGCGTGGAAACGCTGGACGTGCCAAACGACAATGCGCCTGCTCTGGTGCCCCTTGCCGGACTGGAAGCGGCGTCAAACCGTGATGCCTTCGACGACGCAGGCCGCCCTTCCGGCGCGACCTGGCAACGGTTCACCTTTCCGCAGCCCGGGGCTTCTTTTGCCCTGCGGGTCAGCAACGAAGACTTCCAGCCCCTTTACCGGAGCGGCGATATCGTTGTGGTCGCACCGGATGTACCCCTTCGCACAGGTGATCGCTTGGCACTGAGACTCACCAGCGGCCGTCTGTCGCTTTATACGTTGCTGGAGACAGGCCGCGAGGACCTGGCTGTCCGCACAATCGGGGACAATTCTCACTCCCTGCGCTTTCGGCACTCGGCAATCGAGTGGACTGCCCGTATTATCTGGGCGAGCCAATAACCTGCGAGCGCACATTGATGAAGCTTCGGCCTCTCATGACACCTGCTATCGTGCTGACCACCGCAGGTGGTCTGCTCGCCTGGCTGTTGCTGAGCGACCCGCCCTCGCCGCAGAACGAACGCGTGGCGGCAACCAGTGCGGCCCCCACTGGCCAGGAAACCGGCGTCCCGGTGAAGACGGAAGACACCGCCTCGCAAGCTGTCCGGACACAAAGCGAACCGGTTGTCGTCACAACCGCTCCGCGGCCGGATGACATTCGCAACGTTTCCCCCGAAGGGGTCTCGGCACCGAAGGTCAACGGCAACCTGAAGCGGATTGAGCCATCCAAACGCTATCTGGAACTGAAGAACCCACCGGTTGAACCGATCCCAGACGGGCCGCTGGAGTTCATGCGGGTTCAGGTTCTGGATGGCGGGCACATCAAATCGAAGAGGCTGACGATCACGCTCGCCCATATTGTTCCGCTGAAACCGGACGAAACCTGCATTTCGCGGCTCGGAGGCACCTGGCCCTGCGGCGCCAGGGCACGCACCTTCCTGAGAGGACTGGTGCGGCAATTGAAGGTGACCTGCGAGAAGATCGAGGAAACCGGTCCACAACAGATCCTGGCCACTTGCAGCCGCGGGTCCATGGACCTCAGCAGACGGCTTGTTCGCTACGGCTGGGCGGATCCGGCGCCGGATGCGCCAACCGGACTTTTTGAGCTTGCCGAAAAAGCCAGGGACAGAAAGATCGGCAAGTGGCAATCGGAATGGCTGAACGAATTGCCGACGACCGGGCTCGAAACCGAAGTGCCGTCCTCTTTGCCGGGTCTGGAGGAACTCGCCCCGGAAACTGTCGAATGGAGCCTGAGGTCCGAACCGGAACAACCGGGTGAAGACCAACTGACCATTGATGAGTTCCCGGAGGCAGACCCACCCATACGCTAAAGCCCGACTGGAAAGATCTGTTCTTTCGCACAGCGGCTATCAAGCGCTCGCGTCACGAAGCCCGGTTTACCGGCAAGGGTCGTTTACTTAGGCCAGCAAGCCTGCTTCGCGTTTATCCTGATTGGTATTAGGCTCATAAGGCGAAGAAACCGGATCGGGAGTTTTCATGACTGCAGACATCAAGGTCGGCATCATTGGGGGAACAGGCCAACTTGGCAGCGCTATCGCAACTGCGTGGCTGGACAGTGGCTGTATCGGAGCTGACCAGCTCTGGATATCCAATCGGTCCGGTTCGGCAGGCGGGTTCGACGCCTGGCCGGAGATCACCTTTACCGCGTCCAACCAGCTTCTGGCCGATGCCTGTGACGTCATCCTACTGTCCGTCCCGCCGGCGCTTGTCGATACGGTTCGGATTTCAGCTCCCGATAAACTGATCCTCTCAGTTATGGCGGGCGTTTCGCGCGACCGGCTCAAGGCCATCACAGGCTCGGACAGGGTCGTTCGCGCCATGTCGAGCCCGGCGGCTGGCAAGCGGCTGGCCTACTCGCCCTGGTGTGCGGCTACGTCGCTCACACCAGCGGACCGGAAGCGCGTCCAGGCACTGCTATCGGCCTGCGGTCCGAGTGATGAAGTCGCTGACGAACAGCAGATCGAGGTTTTCACCGCCATAACCGGACCAGTTCCCGGGTTTGCCGCCTTCTTCGCCGAGTGTATCGTTGAGTATGCCCGCGCCAACGGGGTGGAGAGGCACATCGCCGAACGCGCCGCAAAACAATTGATCCTGTCGGCCGGGCAGATCATGGCCGAAGACGCCAGGTCTTCGGCAGAGCATGTTCAGGAAATGATCGACTACGCAGGAACGACGGCTGCCGGTCTTCTCAAGCTGAAGGAACTGGGCGTTGCCGATTTGATCGGTGAGGGACTGGAAGCCAGTACCGCGCGTGTCAGAACCATAGCCGGTCCGGACTAATCCACGCAGCTTGCGCCGGAAGGTAGACCATAAAGACGAAAAGCGGTGCAGATGCACCGCTTTTGCTTTTGTCTTTCAATCAGGCCGTCAGTTCGCCAGCCAGCGCCTTGCGGATCATCTCGCGTGTTTCGGCAATGCCGTAAAGAGCGACGAAGGATCCGAAACGAGGCCCCTTTTCCTGACCCAGCAGCAACTGATAAAGCGCTGAGAACCAGACGACCGACACGCCGGGGCCGCCGTCCGGCCCCTTTTTCGACGGGTCCTGATAGCGCTCAATGGATCGTGCGACGTCCAGAACCGCATCCTGGATGGCAGCGCCATCCGCATCGGCCGGCAGGGCTGCCAGGGTTTCGTCCAGCTTTTCCAGCGCAGTGCGCTCGACATCGTCCGGCACCTTGAACGACTTGGTCGGTTTGACGAAATCGTCGAAGTAGCGGATCGCATAGCCGACAAGCGCATCCAGTTCCGGATGGGTCGATGCCGTGACGCCCGGTGCATAGCGGGAGATGAACGCCCACAGCACGTCCTTGTTTTCCGCATTGGAGGCGGACACGAGGTTGAGCAGCATGGCGAAAGGCACCGGCATGTCGATCTTCGGGATATTGCCCGAATGGATGTGCCAGGCCGGGTTCTGCAGCTTCTGCTCCACCGGCATCTGCTCGTATTTCTGGACGAAGGTGTAATATTCGTCCACCGCCTTCGGGATGACGTCGAAATAGAGCTTCTTGGCCGTCTTCGGCTTCTGGAAATTGTAGAGCGCAAGGCTTTCCGGTGCGGCATAGGTCAGCCATTCGTCGATGGTCAGACCATTGCCCTTGGACTTGGAAATCTTCTCGCCCTTCTCGTCCAGGAACAACTCGTAGACGAAGTGTTCCGGAGCAGAGCCGCCCAGGATGTTGCAGATCTTGTCGTAGATCGGCGCATTGGTCATGTGATCCTTGCCGAACATCTCGAAGTCGACATCAAGCGCGGCCCAGCGCATGCCGAAGTCGGGCTTCCACTGCAGCTTTACCTTGCCACCGGTAACCGGCAGAGTGATGTCTTCGCCAGTCTCATCAGCAAAGGTAATGGTGCCGTCCTTCGGATTGACGTCCTTCATCGGCACATAGAGCACACGGCCCGACGTCGGCGAGATCGGCAGGAACGGCGAATAGGTTGCCTGACGTTCCGCCCCAAGGGTCGGCAACATCACGTCCATGATCTTCTGGTACTTTTCGGTGGCGCGGATGAGCACTTCGTCGAACTTGCCCGCCTTGTAATATTCCGTCGCGCTGGCAAACTCGTAGTCGAAGCCGAAGGTGTCCAGGAACCGGCGCAGCATGGCGTTGTTATGGGCAGCAAAACTGTCGAAGTCGCCGCCAAACGGGTTCGGCACCGCCGTCAGGGGCATCTGGAGATAGGGTTCGAGCGCTGCACGATCCGGCACGTTTTCCGGAATCTTGCGCATGCCGTCCATATCGTCGGAGAAGCACAGCAGCCGGGTCGGGATCTTGTCTTCGGTCAGCAGGCGGAAGGCGGTACGCACCATGGTGGTCCGCAGAACTTCGCCGAAGGTGCCTATATGCGGCAGCCCTGACGGGCCGTAACCCGTCTCGAACAGAACCGGCTTGTCCGATCCCTTTTTCTCGATCCGTTTGACCAGTTTTCGCGCTTCTTCAAACGGCCACGCTTTCGATTTCGTGGCCGCCTCGACAAACTCTTGCGAAAGGTCAAGCGGAGGCAGGGATTGTTCGGTCATTTTTATAGTCGTTCTGTTCAAGAGAATGGATGGAACGCAACAAGCCGGTTTTTGGTATTTTCGGCTGGTTGCTGCGGCGCGACACTAGATCAACACGCCTCTGTGTGCAATCGCATGATCCCAGCTAAGTTGACGGTAACCGGGACCTTTGAGCACTCTTTCCCTCTCCAACGTTATCCCGGCTGGAAAAGCAGGCTGCGGCGGCCATCAGATTGTCTTGCAGCGGTGACTTGAAGCTTGTCTCCCAACCCGCTACATCGGGCGCACGATCAAGAAGATGTTTCCGTCTTTTGGTGCTACGGGAGAAAGAATAGTGTCTATGAACGAGCCGATCAGCGTACAGGAAGCCCTCATTTACGTGATGGTTATCGTCTCGGCGTCGGACAATCAGATGACCGACAACGAACTGGCCACCATCGGCGACATGATCAAGATGCTGCCCGTCTTCAGTGGCTACGACGACAACCGGATCATCCCGGCCGCCCAGCGCTGTGGTGACATCCTGCAGGAAGACAACGGCCTTCATCTGGTGCTGGAACTGGTCGGCGACGTGCTTCCGACAAAGCTTTACGACACGGCCTATGCCCTGGCGGTTGAAGTGGCGGCTGCCGATCTCCACGTCGAGAAGGAAGAATTGCGCATCCTGCAGCTTCTGCGTGACCGCTTCAAACTCGACAAGCTGACCGTGGCTGCCATCGAACGCGGCGCGATTGCCCGTCACCGGACCATCTGATCCGCTCGGAGCAGGTATTTGAAAGCATCGAAGGCCCTCGCCTGGGTCGGGGCGGCATCCATTGCCGTCCTGGCGGGTGTTTTCCTGGTTTTCCTGGGCCTTCAGGATTTCGAGCTTTCTGAATACGAGACGCGGCCGATTGTCTTTTCCTTCGACGGATATTCCGTTTCAGGCACATTGCATCTGCCGCCCCCCGAAAACACGAAGCCTGATCCGCCGCCCCTGGTTCTGCTCGTTCATGGGGATGGCCCTGCCGACAGGTACTCCGGCGGTGGCTACCTGCCTCTTGTCAGCAGCCTCCTGGACAGCGGGTTTGCCCTCTATTCCTGGGACAAACCGGGGGTTGGCGAGAGCGAAGGCAACTGGCTGTCCTTTTCGATGGCTGACAGGGCTCGCCTCGCAGCAACGGCCCTTGCTGCAGCAAAAGAACAGCCTGAATTGCGAATGTCTCCCGCCGGGTTTCTCGGCTTTTCCCAAGCTGGTTGGGTATTGCCAATTCTGGCGGAAGAGCCTGCACAGGCCGATTTCTTCGTGATTGTCGGCGGCGCGGTCAACTGGTTAAGGCAGGCAGGCTATCATACCCGGCGCAGGCTGGAACGTACAGGCACCGATCTCAAGGAGATCGATCAAGCCGTCGCCGAGAACGCGAGGGATGGGCAAAGATTTCTCGACCGGGATTTTTCCTATCAGGACTATCTCGACAGCGGCATGGACAAGGTTCCGATGCCGGAAGACCGCTTCGCATTCGCTCACCGGAATGCGGCGGCCGATTCCAGTTCTAGCCTGACACACATATCCGCCCCTGTTCTGACTGTGCATGGCGGCGAAGACCTCAATGTCGATCCCGATTTCAATTCCGCCGTTTATCGAAAGACCCTCGAAGCTGGCAACCCCGCCAACCGCTTCGTGGTCGTCCCGCACGCAACACATGCACTGCTTCGGGCGGAAGCCTTCAACTACCAGCTCGAGGGGCAAATGCCTTCCTGGGCGAAGGCCTTGTTTATGGTGCTGGGGCGCCGTGCCTACGCGCCGGGCGCACTGGACACAATAACCCTCTGGATCAAGGAACAGGCAGCAACGGCACATCGCCGTTCAACTTCGCCAGATCGTTCAAATTGAAACCTTGTTGTTTTCGGTCCCTCATTGCGGAGACGAAACATGGGCAATCAGGCAATCGGAGCGCAAATGAGCCTGCACTATCCGCCGAAGCGGCGGCCTTGCCGGCATCTGACCGGGCCCACGAGCCTCAGTTCAGACTGTGGATCGCGTCCGGCAGGTCGAGCGAGAACGCGGGAATGACGACATCGAACAGGGAGCCGTCCGGACGTTCCATCGAATAGGACCCGGCCATGATGCCGCTGTCGGTCGAAAGCGGGCAGTGAGACGAATATTCGTAGGTTTCACCGGGTTCTATCACCGGCTGTTCGCCGACGACGCCCTCTCCGCTGACCTCTTCCTGGCGCCCCAGAGCGTCGGTGATCTGCCAGTACCGCGTTTTCAGTTGCACCGGCTCGCTGCCACCGTTGTGGATCTCCACCATATACGCCCAGATGTACTCGCTCGCTTCGGGACGCGATTCATCGTCCATGTAAAACGGCTCGACAGAGACTTCGATCCCTTGGGTGATGGCGGTGTAACTGCCAGACACGGCTTTTCCTTAATTTCTGAACTGCGAACCTTGAAATAGACCGGTCCGAAGCGACGTCCACGGGGGGCACCCGCTCATTCAGGACGCGCTTATAGGGCGAATGACGCAAGCGTGAAAGAGGGTTGTGGCATCTGAGGCTGGAATTGCTTGTGATTTGATGCTGGATTTTGCAAGAACACGATCTGTCAGTCCAAACACAGTGACCTTTTCATGTTCGATGCCTGCCTGCGCCCGCTGATCGACCCGCCGTTGAACCGGCTGGGACAATACCTTGCCGGCACGGGGCTCAAGGCCAACAGCGTGACCCTTGCCGGTTTTGCCATCGGCATGGCGGCAGCCGTTGCAATCTCGACCGGGTACACTCTGGTCGGTTTTTTCCTGATCGCGGTCAACCGTTTTGCCGACGGTCTCGATGGTGCGCTGGCCCGCGCCACTGCCAAAACGGATCTTGGTGGCTATCTCGACATCACGCTGGATTTCTTTTTCTACAGCGCCATTCCCCTTGCCTTTGCCGTGCAGGACCCGGCCAGCAATGCCCTCGCGGCCGCGGCGCTTCTTGCCAGCTTCTACGCCAACGGCTCGGCCTTTCTGGCTTTTGCCATCATGGCGGAGAAGAACAAGCTGACCACCGACGCTCAAGGAGCCAAATCGCTCTATTACATCGGTGGCCTTGCCGAGGGCACCGAAACCATCGCGCTGTTTCTGCTGATGGCCCTGATGCCTGACTGGTTTCCGGTGCTCGCCTATGGCTTTGCAGCGGTTTGCTTCCTGTCCGCCGGGGCCCGGGTGCTCATTGGCGTCCGGGCCCTGCGGCAGACAGGCCGTTAGATCGCCTGAAGCGCCTTTTCCACATCTTCCAGCAGGTCCTGCGGATCTTCCAGGCCGATCGATAGCCGCAGAATACCGTCGGTGATACCGAGTTCTTCGCGGGCTTCCTCGCCGATTGACTGATGCGTGGTCGTTGCCGGGTGGGTGATCAGGCTCTTGGCGTCGCCCAGATTGTTGGAAATCTTGATGATCTCCAGCGCATTGGTGAACCGGAAGGCGGCTTCCTTGCCACCTTCGATTTCCATCGCCAGCATCGTGGACCCGCCGCGCATCTGGCGCTTGGCAACATCAGCCTGCGGATGATCGTCCCGGCCCGGGTAAATCAACCGCGTCACCTTGGACTGACCCGCCAGGTAATCGGCGATCATGCCGGCGGTTTCCGTCTGGCGCGCAACGCGCAGCGGCAGTGTTTCGAGGCCCTTCAACAGCACCCATGCACTGAAGGGGCTCATGTGCGGACCGGTGTGCTTGACGAAGGGCATGACCTCGTCGTTGATCCACTCTTCATCCGACAGGATCACGCCGCCGAGACACCGACCCTGGCCGTCGATGTGCTTGGTGGCCGAATAGACGACCACATCGGCGCCGAGCTGTAGCGGCGATTGGTAGAGCGGCGTCGCAAAGACGTTATCGACGACCAGCCGAGCCCCGGCCTCCTTCGCGATCTGCGCCACGGCTTCGATATCGATCACTTCCAGCGTCGGATTGGTCGGGCTTTCCAGAAACAGGGCCTTGGTGTTCGGCCGAACGGCCGCCTTCCACTGCTCGATGTCCGTTCCGTCGACCAGCGTGCTTTCAACACCAAAGCGCGGCAGCAAGGTTTCGCAGATATAGCGGCAGGAGCCGAACAGCGCCTTGGCGGCAATCACATGGTCGCCGGCTCTGACCGACGCCATCAGCGCCAGGTTGACGGCTGCCATGCCGCTGGCGGTTGCCCGTGCGGCCTCGGCCCCTTCCAGACCCTTGATGCGATCTTCGAACATGGTAACGGTCGGATTGGCGTAGCGGGAATAGACATAGCCCGGATCCTCGCCATTGAACCTGGCCTCCGCAGCTTCCGCACCGCTGTAGGTGAAGCCCTGGGTCAGATAGATGGTCTCCGAGGTCTCACCAAACGGTGACCGCATGGTGCCGCCATGAACCAGATTGGTTGCAGGGCGCCAGTTCTTGTTTCCGGTCTTGGTGGTCTCAGTCATGTCTTTCATTCGCTCCAAACGCAAAAAACCCCAGCCTAAAGACCGGGGTTCTCACCTCCGGCCTTTTTAGCAACTTGTTTAACGTGGCTGCAAGCCGGCCGGCCCAAATCACCACGAAGTGAGCTTGTCCTACGGGATAATCGGACACAGGTCAATTGTGTATTGCGTCCTTTGAGCCCAAAAGCCCGGTTCTGCCAGAATGCCTGTTGGCGTGGGCGGCCCGATCCTTTAATGACCATAGACCAGCAAACTGCGGAATATCTTCATGAACGTCACAGCAGGTCAGGCCTTGAACGGAAGCGCAATTCTCACAGCAAACGGCATTCTGCCGGAACGGGTAATCCAGGCCATGTTCGCCGCCGGAGAGATTTCAGCGGACGCACCGCCAGTCACCGGACAGATCCAGCCTGCCAGCCTTGACCTGCGTCTGGGCAAAGAGGCTTACCGGGTGCGAGCCAGCTTCCTACCGGGACCGGAGATCCAGGTGGCGGCACGGCTTGAGCAGATGAAACTGCACACCGTTGACCTGAGCGAAGGCGCGGTTCTTGAGACCGGCTGTGTCTACATCGTGCCCCTTCAGGAAAGCCTTGCTCTGGCACCGGATATTTCCGCGACCGCCAACCCGAAAAGCTCCACCGGGCGCCTGGATGTCTTCACCCGTGTCATCACCGACAACGGGTTGGCCTTCGACACCATCCCGGCCGGCTATACCGGTCCGCTCTATGCGGAGATCTCGCCGCTGACCTTCCCGATCCTCGTTCGGTCTGGGTCCCGCCTCAGTCAGATCCGCTTCCGGCGCGGCCAGTCGCTCATTCCCGATGCTGAACTGGAAGCAGTCCACAAGGCCCACACCTTGATGAGCGGTGGCAACGAGCGTATCGGCAACGGTGTGCAGCTTTCCATTGATCTTGAGGGGACCGGCCCGAACAGCCTGATCGGCTACCGCGCGAAGCAGCACTCCGGACTGATCGATGTGGATGTCGTGGGCGCGCAGGATGTCCTGGATTTCTGGGAGCCGATCTATCGCCGCCAACGGGCGGAACTGATCCTCGATCCGGACGCCTTTTACATTCTGGTGAGCCAGGAAGCGGTGCATGTGCCGCCGGACTATGCCGCCGAAATGGTGCCGTTCGATCCGCTCGTCGGCGAATTCCGCGTCCATTATGCCGGTTTCTTCGACCCGGGCTTTGGCCATGCGGGTGCCGGCGGTGTCGGCTCGCGCGCGGTGCTGGAAGTCCGCTCGCACGATGTGCCTTTCATTGTGGAACACGGCCAGACCATCGGCCGCCTGGTCTATGAACACATGGCCGAGCGCCCGGCAACGCTTTACGGCGAAGGCATCGGCTCCAACTATCAGGGCCAGGCGCTCAAGCTGTCCAAACACTTCAGGGCACCTGCCTGACCCTCCTATGGCCCTGAAAACCGTCACATGTGAATTTGAAGGCTTTCTGGAAGACCGGAAGTCCCGTTTCCTGGCGCATCTTGTGCCGATGGAAATGTTCGACCAGCGGCTGGAAGAGCTGCGCAAGGAACACAAGAAGGCCAACCACATCGTCACGGCGCACCGCCGACTGCTGGATGATGACCGGATTGATGAAAGCGGCAAGGACGACGGCGAACCGGCAGGCACTTCCGGCATGCCGACACTTCGGGTGCTGCAAGGGGCCGAACTGATCAACTGCGCCGTTCTGATCGTGCGCTATTTCGGTGGCACCAAACTCGGCGGCGGCGGCCTTGCGCGGGCCTATTCCGGCGCCACCCAGGATGCCATCAACAATGCCGATCTGGTGCCATTTCAGAAGATCCTGTCAAAAACGGTTAGCGCCGACTTTGCCTCCAGCTCCGAGCTGGAACGGCGGATCGAAAGCCTCCGCCTGACGGTGATCACGCGGGATTACACCGAAGACGGTGTGACGCTGGCGGTCGAGGGGCCGGAAGATGTTCTGGCGGAGCTTTAGGGTGTGGACCCTCTCCAGTCGTCATCGCCGGACTTGATCCCGCATCCCTCTCGAGACCTTGGCCACAAAGAAACAAGTGGCTTGGGAGACGGAACGGCATGGGTCCCATGGTCCAGCCATGGGACGCCGCATCAGATCATAAATCGCTCTCGGTCCATACGCTGTTGCCTCGGCTTCAGACAGTCGCGCAGTCTTACTTCCGGGACTCGTCTACCTGCGTCTGAAGCTGCCTGACCTCGTTGCGGAGCGCCCTGACCTCTTCCAGAATAAGACCTGTGTCGACATGGATGGCCTGCCGGTTGGCGTCGGCCTCGGCCTCGTGCTCCTCCTGCATGGCGGAAACGATGATACCAATAAACAGGTTCAGCACCGTGAAGGCCGTGCACAGGATGAAGGGCACGAAGAACAGCCAGGAATACGGGTAGACGTCCATAACAGGACGCACGATGCCCATGGACCAGCTTTCCAACGTCATGACCTGGAACAGTGTGTAGAGCGAAGCGCCAAGTGTCCCGAACCACTCGGGAAAGGCTTCGCCGTAAAGCTTGGTGGCCATGACAGCGAAGACATAGAAGACCAGCGCCATCAGCACGACAATCGAGCCCATGCCCGGCAGAGCGGCCACCAGTCCGCCGATTACGCGGCGCAGGGACGGTACGACGGAAATGAGGCGCAAGGCCCTAAGGATCCGCAGCGACCGCAGAACGGAGAGGTTGCCCGTTGCCGGCATCAGTGAGATCGCCACGATGGTGAAATCGAACAGGCTCCACGGGTCCTTGAAGAATTTCAGACCATGGGCATAAAGGCGCAATATCAGCTCGACGACGAATATGCCCAGAATTGCCTGATCGACCAGCTTCAGGAAACCGCCGATCTCCGCCGTGACGGTGTGGCTCGTCTCCAGACCGAGCGTTACCGCATTCAGAACGATGACGCCGATGATCCAGGCTTCCCAGTTGCGTGAGGTGACCAGCGCCCTGACCTGTTTTCGCATTGATGTGCCCCGGTTTGATGGCTTTTCGTGCGTGTCGCACTGCACGGCCAGAACATGGCGATTTCAATGCTGCATCGCAAGATCGCCGCGCTTTGGAAAAGCATATGCCCCTCAAAGAAGCCCGCTTGACAGGCCGGGCAAGTCGGCGCAGAAAGCTCATCAGGTTCGGCGGGTGTAGCTCAATGGTAGAGCAGAAGCTTCCCAAGCTTAAGACGGGGGTTCGATTCCCCTCACCCGCTCCAAACCTCTTCATCCTATCTCCCAAATTTGCAGCAACGCCCGACCCCTATCAGCGGAGCGTTTCCCGTACCTGTGCCTGTTTTCGGACAACCGAGCGGCTGAGTCCGACGTCTTCCAGCAAATAGTCAGGCAGATCTGCCAGATGAGCCATATCGCGCCGATGGCGCAGACGCTTCAGTAAAAAATGAAAGACGGCGGTTCCCAGACCCGTCCTGCGGACGCGCGTCAGGTGCAGTGATACATGGTGATCGGACATCTGTTTGCTCCTTTCCAACGAGACAGGAACAAGTTTAGAAAGAGCCACCGCGAGCGGTGCGCAAATGTCTCGCCTTGAAGCGACAAACTCGCAAGATTTAAAAATCTCCGATAATATGTCGCATAACGATGCCTTAGGGGACCTTTCCATGGATCTGGACGATTTCGATCATCAGCTTTTGCATCTGCTCAGCCACGATGCCCGCCAGACCGGCAAGGAACTGTCGGAGAAAGTCGGCCTGTCTTCCGCTGCCTGTCTGCGCAGGGTTCAGCGCCTTCGGGAAGTGGGAGCAATCGAGCGGGAGGTGGCCGTTCTGTCGCCAGAGGCAACCGGCGCCTCTGTCACCTTGCTCGTGATGCTGGCGCTGTCGCGCGGACAGCCCGAGCGCATGGCAAAGTTGCTGCAGAAGTTGAGGAAGCTTCGGGAAGTGAAGAAGGTCTATCACGTCACCGGCCCGGCCGATCTGGTGCTGACGGTGCAATGCGCTTCCATGGAAGCCTATGCGACCTTCACCGAAGCTCATTTCTATGAAGACGAAATCAAGGGCTTCGACACAATCGTCGTCCTGCGGTCCTATGATCCGGAACCGCAGACCTGACGGTACTCCGCGCACGCCAAAGAGCGGGCTGACAAGCAGTGCAGGTTCGCGATATCCTGTTGTTGCGATTCCCGGCGCGTATGCCGACCATGACTTGATATGGAACGAGACGTCCGCGTGCCACGTTCACTACCACTTCTTCAGACTATTGGCCGTCGTGCCGCCGGGCTGCTGGCTCCCAGCTCCCGGACACTCGCCACTCTGACGCTCTGCACTCTGGCGCTTGGCACCCTGTCGGCCTCCGCCCAGGAACCTTCGGTCCGCGTTCCCAATTTCTGGGATCCCAAAGCCGTCCACGACCGGCCGAATGCCATTCCGGACAAGATCCAGTTTCTGGCGACCGACGGCTACCCGCCATTTGTCTTCCGCGATCAGCATGGCCGGCTGACCGGCTTCAATGTGGATCTCGCCCGGGCGCTGTGCCAGGAACTGGGCAGTTCCTGCGCTCTGCGCATCAAGGACTTCGAGGTTCTTCTGCCCGCGTTGGACGAGGAAGAAGGCGACGCGATCATCTCGGGCCTGTCGCGCAGCCTGCCCGCCACGCGCGGCCTCAACTTCACCGAGGATTATCTGAAGCTGCCGGCACGGTTTGTGGTGCGGGCTTATAACGCGTCCGATTTCAACGAACAGGCCCTGACCGGCAAGAGAATTGCCGTCGAGGCCGGGTCCCGATACGAAGCCTTTGCCAAGCGCTTCTTTCCCGAGGCAGAGATTATCAGTCTGGAGACGGTGGAGGCGACCCGGGAGGCCGTCAAAGGTGGCTCGGCCGACGCCCTTTTCGGCGATGGTCTGAACCTGTCCTTCTGGCTGCCGAGCGAAGCCGCAGATGGCTGCTGTGCCTTTGCCGGCGGGCCGTGGCTGGAGCCCGGCTACTTTGATGAGGGCATGGCCATTGCAACGCGCCAGGACGACCCGGAACGGGCCGCTGCCCTCACCTACGCCCTGCGCCAGCTTCATCAGAAGGGTATCTACCGCGAGCTTTACCTGCGCTATTTCCCGATGAGCTTTTTCTGATTGTTTCCGGCAGGCTGGCAGCGTGTCAGCTTTTGCCAGCGCTCTTCTTCAGATCTGCCTTTTTCGAACGGTCCGGATTTTTCAGGAACGGGATTGCCAGACTGAAGGGAAACGAATGCGCACGCGGCGTGAGCGCGGCACCGAGCCCGATTTCCATGGTCTCGTGTCCCTGCTCCGGATCTTCAACATAGGTCCCGAACAGACGGTCCCAGATGGCGAGATAGAAGCCGTAGTTGGAATCTGTCTCATGCGGCAGCACCGAATGATGGATGCGGTGCATGTCCGGGGTGACGATCAGAAAGCGTAACGGGCGGTCCAGCCAAAGCGGCAAGCGGACATTGGCATGGCTGAAAACCGCCGAGGCGTTGAGGACGATCTCGAAGATCAACACCGCTTCGACCGGGCCGCCGAGCGCGATGATGACCAGCCCTTTCCAGAGGAACGACAGCAGAATTTCTATCGGGTGGAACCTCAGCGCCGTCGTTGCATCAACCTCGCTATCGGCATGATGCGTGCGGTGAATGCGCCAGAAAAGCGGAACCTTGTGCGATACCAGATGCTGAAACCACACCGCCAGATCGAGCGCGAGAAAGGTGATCACACCCGCCAGAACGCCGGACCAGCCGGGCAGCGCAAAAAGGCCCCAGCCCTTTTCCTGTGCCAGCAGTGCCAGGCCAACGCCGCCCATGGGGAAGATCAGCCGCACCAGCAGGGCATCAAGCAGGACAATGCCCCAGTTGGTCGGCCAGCGTTTCAAACGGCTGCTTTTCAGGCGACGCCGCGGCAGACCGGCCTCCAGCAGCGCCATAATCAGAAAGATGCCGCCGAAACAGGACATGCGAAGCAGGTTGATGTCGATCTGGTCAAACATGGGGTCTTTTGAAACGTCCTGACTAATGCAGCTTGCCACGGTCCCGATGGCACGATAGGGCGGTACAACAATACTCCTGATATCATTTCTTGCCGCTGCGACAGATCACATCATCATGACCGACTTTCTCTGGACCCGCCCCGAAACGCCCCCAATGGCAACCCTGCTGCTGGCCCATGGTGCCGGTGCGGCCATGGACTCGGCCTTCATGAACAAGCTGTCGGCGGCTCTCGCCCGCGAGGGCATTGCGGCGGCACGCTTCGAATTTGCCTATATGGCCGGACGCCGGACTGGCGGCCCGAAAAAGCCGCCACCACGGGCCGACAAGCTGATTGCCGAGTTTCAGACTGCCCTGCAGTCCGTCATGAGCGAAACCGACGGCCCGTTGCTGATCGGCGGCAAATCGATGGGCGGCAGGGTTGCCGCGATGCTGGCAGGCGGCGGCTCGCTGCCCGGGCGCGTCAAGGGTGTAGCCTGTTTCGGCTACCCCTTCCATCCCACCGGCAAGGCCGACGCAGAGTGGCGGTTCCAGCCGCTGCAGGACGCCAAGCGCCCGGTTCTGGTGCTGCAGGGCGACAGGGATCCTTTCGGCTCCAAGGCAGAGCTTGACGAGGTCACCCTGCCCGCTCATGTCAGCCTGTCCTATCTGGAAGACGGCAACCATGACTTCGGCCCGCGCGGCAAGTCTCCGGCAACACTCGACGGCAACATCGCGCTGGCTGCAGAGGCTGTCAGGGCATTTGCGGACGGGTTGGCGCGTTAAGGCCCACCACAGCCCTTGCTATCTACCCACATGACCTCTTGCCGGAAGCAGGAGTGGTGACCTTTTACGCAAGCGGCCCATCCTTCGAGACAGCGCTAAAGCGCTTCCTCAGGAGGAGGAAGATGTGGGTGGGACAGCTCAATTTTTGTTGCTAATCGGGGTCCTGGGACCACGCGTCCAAAGGACATGAGCACCGTTAGCCGCAAATTCGCGTTGTCTCATCCAAGAGATGCTCCCCCCACCCCAGGCGGTTAAACCGGACAAGCGCAGCGCAGATCCGGTGCCTGCTCACATGACGGCTTACCGCAGTTGATCTTTGCGCTTCCTCACGAGGAGGCCGTTTTGGCAGAAAAACAGACAAAAGCCCGGACCGTTTCCGATCCGGGCTTTCTTCAATGTGCCTTCGTCCCGGTTTACTGACCCGGCTTGCCGTCGAATTCGTAGCGGGCGCTGCAGAATTCGCAGGTGACGATGATCTTGCCGTCCACCGTCATGTGGTCGACATCCTCCTGACTGAAGCCAGCGAGCACGTTTTCGATCTTCTCGCGCGAGCAGCTGCACTTGTCGGCCAGCGGCTGCGGTTCGAAGAGGCGGACGCCCCGTTCGTGGAAGAGGCGGAAGAGCAGCATTTCCACGCTGACTTCCGGATCGGTCAGTTCCACATCCTTGACCGTCTCGACCAACACCTTGGCTTCCACCCAGGCGTCGTCCTCGTCAATCTCATGCGGACGCGTGCCTTCCGGGGCGTCGCCCGGATCTATATCGGCCTGACGCATCCGTTCCGGTGCCTCTGGCAGGAACTGGATCAGGATACCGCCGGCGGTCCAGGTTTTCGCATGACCTTCGCCTTCCTGGCGGGTGAACAGTTCACCGACCCCAAGACGAACTTCGGTCGGGATCTGCTCTGACCGCTCGAAGTAGCGCCGTGCCACTTCCTCCAGCGACACACCACCCAGCTCCACCAGACCCTGGTAGCGCTGCATATGCGGGCCCTGGTCGATGGTCATCGCCAGATGTCCATGCCCCAGAAGCGCTTCCTGCGTCGCGTTGCCATCGGCCATCAGGGCCTCGACGTCGCCGGTATCGAAGGTGGCGCAGGCGCGGATCGCGTCCGGAGACCTGAAGTCGACCACCAGCATGGAGACCGGCCCGTCCGTCTGCGTTTGCAGCGTGAAACGACCGTCGAATTTCAGCGACGTGCCCAAAAGGCTGGTCAGGACAATCGCTTCCGCCAGCAGGCGCGAGACCGGCTCCGGATAGGCATGGCGGTCCAGAATTTTTTCCAGGACAGGACCAAGCGCGACCGCACGGCCGCGCACATCGAGCCCTTCCACGGCAAAGGGCCGGACAGCGTCCAGCCCTGCAGGCGTAATGCCCAGTTCATCAAGATTAAGTGCCACTTGGCTTGCCTTATGCTGCGCCGAAGCACCAGGCCAGAATGCCCTTTTGGGCATGGAGCCGGTTTTCGGCTTCGTCAAACACAACGGAGTTGGGACCGTCCATGACGTCCGAGGTAACTTCCTCACCCCGGTGAGCCGGCAGGCAATGCATGAACAGGGCGTCCTGGTTTGCCTCAGCCATCAGGCGCTTGTTGACCTGATAGGCGCTGAGAAGATTGTGACGCGATTCCGCGTCGTCATCCCCCATGGACACCCAGCAGTCGGTCACGACACAGTCGGTCCCCTTGACCGCCTCATATGGGTCCGTTGTGACCTGAATGGAACCACCCTTGGCGCGGGCGGTCTCGATCAGGTCCATCGGCGGCGCCAACTCGCCCGGCGTCGCGATGCGCAATTCGAAATCAAAGCGCGGTGCGGCGTGAATCCAGGAAGCCAGCACGTTGTTGCTGTCTCCGGTCCAGGCAACACTCTTGCCCTTGATCGAACCGCGATGCTCTTCGAAGGTCAACAGGTCGGCCATGATCTGGCAAGGATGCGAGATCTTTGTCAGGCCATTGATCACCGGCACTGTCGCATTTTCCGCGAGTTCACGCAGTTCGTTGTGATCGAGGATACGGATCATGATCGCGTCGACGAAACGGGACAGCACCCGTGCCGTATCGGCAATGGTCTCACCGCGACCGAGCTGCATTTCCGTGCCGGTCAGCATCAGCGTCTCGCCGCCAAGCTCGCGCATGCCGACATCGAAGGAAATGCGCGTGCGGGTCGACGGCTGTTCGAAGATCATGGCAAGCACCTTGCCAGCCAGCGGCCCCTGGCCGCGATTCACGCCGTTTCGGCTCGACTTGATCTTCCGGCTGATGTCCAGGATGGCGCGCAGTTCGTCGCCTTCGAAATCCGTCAGATCCAGAAAGTTCCGGTAGGTTCCATTTGCGGTCATCAGGCCGCTCCTTCCGCCAATTTCGCTTCCACGGCGACGGCAGCCTGCTCCAGGCGCTCGACAGCAATGGAAATTTCATCTTCGCTCATGGTCAGTGGCGGCATGATGCGCACCACATTGTCGCCGGCAGGCACTGCCAGGAGACCCGCTTCACGGGCCGCCAGCACATAATCAGCCACCGGCACCACGCATTTCAGGCCGAGTATCAGGCCAGTACCACGCACTTCCGCCAGCACGTCCGGATGTCCATCCACCAGCCCGGCCAGCTTCTGCTTGAAGCTGAGCCCTTTCTGGCGAACACCTTCCAGAAAGCCTTCATCCAGGACGACGTCCAGGACGGCGTTGCCCACCGCCATGGCCAGCGGATTGCCGCCAAAGGTGGTGCCGTGGGTTCCTGGCGAAAGGGCTGCAGCCGCTTCCTCGGTTGCCAGGCATGCGCCCATCGGGAACCCGCCGCCGATCCCCTTGGCAATCGCCATCAGGTCCGGCTCAACCCCCGCCCACTGATGAGCGAACAGCTTGCCGGTCCGTCCGACGCCAGTCTGGATTTCGTCGAAGATCAGCAGAATGCCGTTATCGTCGCAGATCTTGCGCAGCGCGCGCAGGAAGTCGGCGGGAATCTCGCGGATACCGCCCTCACCCTGTATCGGCTCGATGGCAATCGCCGCCGTCTGCGGACCGATAGCGGCTTTCAAAGCGTCCAGATCGCCGGCGGGCACCTGATCGAAACCGGGCGCCTTCGGACCGAAGCCTTCAAGATACTTCGCCTGGCCGCCCGCTGCGATGGTCGCGATGGTCCGGCCGTGGAAGGCGCCTTCGAAGGTGATGATGTGAAACCGCTCGGGGTCGCCATTGTCATAATGATAGCGGCGCGCGCATTTGATGGCGGCTTCCATCGCCTCGGCGCCCGAATTCACGAAGAGCACCTTGTCGGCAAAGGTTTCCGCACACAAACGCTGCGCCAGCCGCTCACCGTCGGGCATCTGGTGCAGGTTGGACGTATGCCACAGCTTGGCGGCCTGATCCTGCAATGCCTTGACCAGATGCGGATGAGCATGACCGAGTGCGTTGACCGCGATGCCGGAACCGCAATCGAGGAATCGTCGGCCGTCAGTCGTTACCAGCCAGACACCTTCCCCATGATCGAAAGCCAGTTTCGATCTTGCGTAATTTCCGAATAGTGCAGTCGCGGACATAACCTCGTTTGTCTCCTTTAAACGCCCTTTCTGTCCCAGCGTCACCCAGACGCCAGGCCGACATCTGAAACAGTTGCCGAAGGGTCAAAACGCAACATGCCGCCCCGATGAGGCGGCACGTAGCGGCTTTCTTATACACTGCCCGTACCCTGCGCTGTCAATGGAAATGGCGCACAGGACATTTCACCCGTCCGGGAAGGCGGATTTCATAAAATTCTCAATGACCTCGCCATAATTGGGGAAAAGTCGTTTCATCCCCAACTGGTTTGGGTTCGGCGGTTGCCTGACAAATTAACGTTATTGTAACCTCTGAACAATCAAACACGAGATCTCGTGAGGCAAATCACCAAGAGGCACTAGATATGCCATCATTAAGCGTGCTCACGCATGCTTAACACGGGGTTAATGGCCGCAGGACGGTCAAACTAAAGGGTGCGGCGATGAGTTGGACAAACGAACGGGTTGAGCTTCTCAAAAAGCTTTGGGGCGACGGCTTGAGCGCAAGCCAGATTGCAGGCGAACTGGGTGGCGTCACACGGAATGCTGTCATCGGCAAGGTCCATCGCCTTGGTTTGTCCGGCCGTGCCAAGTCCACGTCTTCAAGCGCCAAGCCGCGCCGGCCGCGTACGGCAGCCCCCCCAGCGGGCGCCGCGCCAAAGAAACCAACCCCCACTCAGCCGCAGTCCATCGGCGCAACAGCACTTAAAGCAGACATGGCGCCTGCACCGGTGGCGGAAGCCAAGCCGCGCGTCGAACCGATTGCCGACCTGGTGCCGATCTCCAAGCGTGCGACCATCCTGACGCTGACAGAGCGGACCTGCAAATGGCCGATCGGCGATCCGGCGACCGACGACTTCTACTTCTGCGGCCGCCATTCCGATGCCGGGGTCCCCTACTGCGCCCATCACTGCAAGATCGCCTATCAGCCGGTCGCCGACCGCCGCCGCGACCGCAAGACGATGGCTCAGGCAGGCTGATAGCCTCCAGATAAATCCAGCTCGTAAAAACCCGCCGTTTCGGCGGGTTTTTTGTTTGAGTTTTCCCACGGCCAGGTGCTGCTTCCTGTGTGCCGCGTCTCACGAAGGCCCTGTGCATCCGTTGACCCGAGTGCCTTCGCTTCGAAAATGCCCCTTCATGGGAACAGAAGGTGACGACATCCTCCAGCTATTGACCATAGCCTGATCGAATGCCTGGCAGCGAAGACGCAGATAACTCTCACAGTCACATAGCCCCTGAAATGCAAAAAGCCCGCTTGTGGGCGGGCTTTCATTGCGTATTCCGCACTCTGCCCTCAGACAGCTGCAGAGGTGAACTGGTCGTTGAAGGCGTAGCCAGAACCGCGCACCGTGCGGATAGGGTCCTTTGCCTTGCCCTTGTTCAGCGCCTTGCGCAATCGGCCGACATGGACGTCGACCGTGCGTTCGTCCACATAGACATCATGGCCCCAGACGCCGTCGAGAAGCTGCTCGCGGGAGAAGACCCGGCCAGGCGAAGTCATCAGGAATTCCAGGAGACGAAACTCCGTCGGCCCCAAATGAATTTCCTTGGCATTGCGGCGGACACGGTGTGTTTCGCGATCCAGTTCGATATCGCCGGACCGCAGCATGGAAGATACCACTTCCGGGCTTGCCCGCCGCAGGATGGCGCGCACGCGGGCCATCAGCTCCGGCACGGAGAAAGGCTTGACCACATAGTCGTCGGCACCGGTCGACAGGCCGCGGATGCGCTCTGCTTCCTCGCCGCGCGCCGTCAGCATGATGACCGGCAGACGCTCGGTGTCCTCGCGCGCTCTCAGGCGGCGGCACAGTTCAATTCCGGACAGGCCCGGCAGCATCCAGTCAAGCAGCAACAGGTCTGGCAGGCTTTCCCGCAGGCGGATTTCCGCCTCGTCGCCCCGGACACAGGACTCGACCGAATATCCTTCTGCTTCCAAATTGTATCTCAAAAGAAGGCTGAGCGGTTCTTCGTCTTCAACGATGAGCACCTTCGGCATACATCTCGCTCCAATTACAGCAACCGGCGCCAGAGCGCCGGCCGTTCAGATCCTTTGCAAATGCGACAGAAGCCGGCGCTCAGACCGCGCCCGTTTCATCGACCTTTGCCCGGTCTTCCGGCAGACGTTCGCCAGTGACCATGTAGTAGACGTTCTCGGCGATGTTGGTCGCGTGGTCGCCGATGCGCTCGATGTTCTTGGCGCAGAACAGCAGGTGGACGCATTGGGTGATGACGCGCGGATCTTCCATCATGTAGGTCAAAAGCTCGCGGAAGATGGATGTGTAGATCGCATCAACCTCTGCATCGGCTTCCTGCACCCTGCGGGCAGCTTCCGGATCCTTCCGGGTATAGGCATCCAGCACCTGCTTGAGCTGAGACAGAGCAAGCTCGGTCATGTGCTCGACGCCGATCGCAAGCTTCTTGGACTGCAAGCCGCTGTCGATGGCGATCACCCGCTTGGCAACGTTCTTTGCAAGATCGCCGACACGTTCCAGGTCGTTGGCAATGCGGGTGGCAGCGGTGATTTCGCGCAGGTCCTGCCCCATCGGCTGACGACGAACGATCAGCTCGATCAGCTTCACTTCAAGTTCGTTGTAAAGGTTGTCCAGACGGACATCGCCTTTGATCGTCGCCTTGGCAAGCTCCAGGTCCTGCGACACCAGCGCAGAGACCGCATCGGCAAAGGCCTTCTCGGCAATACCGCCCATTTCGGCGACCTTGCCGGCCATGGCCGTCAGTTCGTCATCGTAAGCCGTGACTGTATGTTCAGACATCGTGTGTCCCCTTCAGAAACCTAAAAAATGCTTAGCCGAAGCGGCCCGTAATATAGTCCTGCGTACGCTTGTCCTTCGGATTGGTAAAGATGTCCTGCGTCAGACCTTCCTCAACCAAAATACCCAGATGGAAAAACGCGGTACGCTGAGACACACGGGCAGCCTGCTGCATCGAGTGGGTCACGATCACGATGGTGAAGTTTTCGCGCAGCTCGTCGATCAGCTCTTCCACCTTCGCGGTCGCGATGGGGTCAAGCGCCGAGCACGGTTCATCCATCAGGATCACTTCCGGGCTCACGGCAATCGCACGGGCGATGCACAGACGCTGCTGCTGACCGCCCGACATACCGGTACCCGGCTCGTCCAGACGGTTTTTGACTTCTTCCCAAAGCCCGGCCTTCTGCAGGCTGGAGGCCACGATTTCATCCAGCTCGGACTTGCTGCGAGCCAGGCCGTGGATCCGAGGGCCGTAGGCGATGTTGTCATAGATCGACTTCGGAAACGGGTTCGGCTTCTGGAACACCATGCCGACCTTTGCGCGCAGCTGCACCGGATCGACCTTGGGGTCGTAGATATTCTCGCCGTCGATCTTGATCGAGCCTTCGACGCGGCAGATGTCGATGGTGTCGTTCATCCGGTTGAGCGTGCGCAGGAAGGTCGACTTGCCACATCCGGAGGGGCCGATGAAGGCCGTCACGGACCGCGGCTGGATTTCGATGTCAACGTCTTTGATGGCGTGCGTATCGCCATAATAGACCTGCACCTTTTTCGCGGAAATTTTGCTTTCGGTCATGGTTTTCGCCTGTTCAAAATTCGGCATCTCGTTCATCGGAGCAATCCTTACCAGCGGCGCTCAAACCTGCGGCGCAGGATGATAGCGATAATGTTCATGGTCATGAGGAACACCAGCAGAACAATGATCCCGCCCCATGCGCGCTCATAGAATGCCGGATCGGCGCGTTTCGCCCATTCGTAAATCTGGGCCGGCATGGCCGAGTTCGGCGAGAAGAAACCGGCCGCCACACCATCGGGGAAGTTGGAGGCGATGAAGCCGACCATCCCGATCAGCAGCAGCGGAGCGGTTTCACCAAGGGCCTGCGCCAGACCGATGATCGTCCCAGTCAGAATGCCCGGCATGGCCAGCGGCAGCACATGGTGGAAGATCGACTGCATCTTGGATGCCCCGATCCCGAGCGCCGCATCGCGGATGCTTGGCGGAACCGCCTTCAGCGAGGCGCGGGTGGAGATGATGATCGTCGGCAGCGTCATCAGCGACAGCACCAGACCACCGACCAGCGGTGCGGACTGAGGCAGGTGCATGAACTGGATGAACACCGCCAGGCCGAGGATCCCGAATACGATGGACGGTACCGCGGCCAGGTTGGAGATATTCACCTCGATGAGATCGGTAAACTTGTTCTGCGGCGCGAACTCTTCCAGATAGATGGACGCGGCGACACCAATCGGCAGTGACAGGAACAGCACCACCAGCATCATGAACAGAGAGCCGATCATGGAGGCCCCGATGCCGGCCTGTTCCGGGCGGCTGTCGGACGCATCGGTTCCGGTGATGAAGGCCCAGTTGAAACGCTTCTCCAGAAGGCCGGCAGACTGCATCTGGTCTGCCAGATCCAGGTGCGCAGCGTCCAGGTTCTTGTCTTCGGCAAGGTCTTCCCGCTTGACGCGGCCCTTCAGGTAGCCGTCAACGCGGGACGAGGCGATCAAATCGAAAGTGACGGTCGAGCCGATCTTGTCCGGATTGGCGAGCACATAATCGCGGACCGTTGCTGCGGCACCTGAGGAGAACAGCTTCTCCATGTCCTTGGCCGACATATCGGTGGTGATCTTGTCACCGGCGAGTTCCCTGGCGAAGGCGTCGACGATGATGGCCCGGTATTTGGACGTCTTGACCACCGACTTTTCCGCGGCGGCAATCTGCTCCTGGTTGAGCGGCACATCCACCTTGATGAAGGTCTGGCTGAAGGCGCCGAGACCGTTGGAGAGGATCGCCCACAAGAGCGCGATAAGGAAGAACAGGCCAATGCCGATGGCAATGATGCCATAGAGCTTGAAGCGGGCTTCGGCGGCGTTGCGCTTCCTGGTCAGCGGATCGAGTTCGAGGATCGAGGTGATCCTGTTCGGGGCCGGAGCACTGGTCTTGCCCGACGGAGGCGTAAGGGTCGTGTCGGTCATTAGTCGTACTGCTCCCGATATTTGCGCACGATGTAGAGCGCGAAGATGTTGAGCCCCAGGGTCACGACAAACAGGGTCATACCGAGCGCGAAGGCGACCAGCGCTTCCGGGGAGGCAAAGTCGTTGTCGCCGGTGAGCTGGCTGACAATCTTCGCGGTCACGGTGGTCATCGCTTCGAGAGGGTTCATGCTGAGGCGGGCAGCGGCCCCGGCCCCCAGTACCACGATCATGGTTTCGCCGATGGCGCGAGAAGCCGCCAGCAGGACGGCACCGACGATACCCGGCAGGGCCGCCGGCAGAATGACCTGCTTCACCGTTTCGGAATGGGTGGCGCCAAGGCCGAGGGAGCCGTCGCGCATGGCCTGCGGCACGGCGTTGATGATGTCGTCGGAGAGGGAGCTGACGAAGGGGATCAGCATGATGCCCATGACCGCGCCTGCGGTGAATACCGAGGAAGCGCCTGACATCCAGCTAACGCCGAGCGCACCGCCGGAGCCGAACAGGTTCATCAGAAGCGGGCCGACCGTCAGCAGCGCAAAGAGACCGTACACGATGGTCGGAATACCGGCCAGGATCTCGAGCAACGGCTTTGCAACGGCACGCACGTGCGGCGTTGCATATTCGGACAGGTAAATTGCGGCGAACAGGCCGATCGGCACGGCAACAGCGAGCGCTATCAGGGAAATATACATGGTCGCCCAGATCAGCGGCACGATACCCAGCTCCGATCCGCCGCCGAAGCTCGGTGACCAGGTCAGGCCAAAGAAGAAATCCGCGGCCGGATAAAGCCGGAAGAACTCCACCGTGTTGAAGATCAGCGACAGCACGATGCCAACGGTCGTCAGGATAGCAATGGAAGCGGCTGCGATGAGGATGTAGCGGACAACCGTTTCCACCACATTGCGGGCGCGGAAATCCTTGTTGGTACGCAGGACAGCGACGGCGAAACCGATCAGACCGGCCGCCAGAACGACGATGGACCGCAGCAGCAGGCCGGTGCTGGAGATGCTGCGGTAGGTCTGTGCCGCCCGCAGCGTTTCGGCGGTTACCTCAGAACCGAGTGCGACACCGATCTCGCCGAGACGGCTGCGCACGTCGGTCAGCTCGATACGTATGGATGACGCCGTGTCAGCCGACATAGCGCCTTGGGACACTGCAAGGTCGAGCCCCTCGGCAACACGAACGACGTCGCTCATGACAAGGTCGAGCGAGCTTGCGGCAATGGTCTCTTCGGAAATCTTGGAGGATACCTGACTGTCCAGAACGATCGGCTGGATGATCAGCCAGGCAATAAGCAGCAGGAGGGCCGGCACAAGTATGGAAACGACGACATTCCAGCCGTAGTAGCCAGGCAGGGAATGAAGCTCTCGCGAATCCCCTCCGGCAGAACTTAACGCTTTTCCGCGGCCGACTATGTATCCGGCGGCAGCCAGAACCAGCAGCGCAATAAGAATATAGGGAAGTGACATAGGGCGACCCAACCGGCAAAGAAGAAAGAAAGGGCGGCCGAAGCCGCCCTTTCGGAAAGATGTGCTTAGTTGCCCATCGTTTCTTCGGCTTCAACGGAAGCCTGCGTAGCGGCAAGCTCCGGATCGGAAACCAGGCCATACTGGGCCAGCGGGCCATCCGGGCCAGCGATTTCGTCAGAAACGAAGAACTGAGCGTATTCTTTCAGGCCCGGGATCACGCCGATGTGTGCCTTCTTGACGTAGAAGAACAGCGGACGGGAAACCGGATACTCACCCGATGCGATGGTTTCGGTGGAAGGAGCAATACCGTCCATCGTTGCCACTTTGAGCTTGTCGGTATTGTTTTCGTAAAAAGCCAGACCGAAAACGCCAACGCCGTTCGGGTTGGAGTCGATGCGGGCCAGGGTCTCGGTGTAGTCGCCGTCGATATCCACAGACTTGCCATCGGTGCGAACTGCGATGCAGGCGTCTTCAGCGTCGTCTTCGGACATGCCGCTGTCGATCATGGCCTTCAGAGCGCCGGATTCTTCACAACCGACAGCCAGAACTTTTTCTTCGAACACTTCACGGGTGCCGTGCTTGGTGCCCGGGATGAAAGCAGCGATTTCTGCGTCCGGCAGGGATGCGTCAACTTCGGACCACTTGGTGTACGGGTTGTCGACGATCTGGCCGTCCTTCAGGACTTTTGGCGCCAGAGCGTTGAACCACTGAACCTGAGTGAATTCGTTGAATGCCGGGCCGTTTTTCTGGGAAGCGAAAACGATGCCGTCGTAGCCGATGCGGACTTCGATGATGTCCTTCACGCCAGCTTCGGCACAAGCCTTGATTTCCTTCTCGCGGATCTTGCGGGAAGCGTTTGCAATGTCGATGGTGTTCTCGCCAACGCCGGTGCAGAACTTCTTCAGACCAGCAGAGGAGCCGCCGGATTCAACGACCGGGGTCGGGAAGTCGGTGTTTTCGCCAAATGCTTCAGCAACGATGGAAGCATACGGAAGAACCGTGGAGGAACCGGCAATCTGCACCTGGTCGCGAGCCTGAGCCGAACCAGCGAATGCAGTGGAAGCAACGGCAAGAGCAGTTGCGCTAACGAGGGTCGTAAATTTCACTTGACCACTCCCTTTGAATGTCAAGGTTTCTAGATGATCACCGCGCTTGGATCTGCACGAGCGATGCGGGGAACCTAGGCTCCACGGATGAGAGTTCTATGACAGTTCTTTTTCAGTTTTGTGACAATTTAAGTCGTTGAAATTTATAAACAAAACCCTCTGATTGACGGTTTTGTGTCGCAAACAGTCATAAAAAGAGGTGCCGGAGCGCACAAGGTGCGCCCCCTATCGACCCCGGCAAAGTTGCCAATGAACCTTTTTAGCCAGCTGCACCGCTCGCAAGGCCAACCAGGTATTCTCTGGGGGACCTGACGCGGCGACTGGAAGGGGAGTGTGCGGCCTGTGTTGGCCAGACCATGGATGCAATGCCGGTAGTGCCAGCACCTCGGCAGCTTCCTGCCTGTGTTATTCGGCGGACAAGGGGAATCAGTCCCCTGGTCGCGAGATATCCGTCATCACTCCGGGCATCGTCTCTGGTGAAAGCAGACATGTTCCTTCCGGGCGTAGAAAAAGTGGGCGTGATCCGGAACTTCAGGTCTTCCTGCCGGCGGGGCGCCTGGCCAGTCACAAAAGGCTGTTCCGATCTTGCCGGGCAATCTGCTGGAGGCTTCCCGCCTCAGGAAATCGCGACTTGCCTGTGCGGTCTCACGCAGAGATTTTCTCTGGCAGACCTGCCGCGTTCTCGGTGGCGGGCAAACTGACCGTGAAGGTCGCCCCCTGCCCCTGCTCGCTTTCCACGTCCAGTCGGGCGCGGTGGCGCGTCAGGATGTGCTTCACAATCGCAAGGCCAAGTCCGGTGCCTTTCATCGCACGGCTCGATTCTACATCGACCCGGTAAAACCGCTCCGTCAGGCGGGGCAGATGTTCCCGCGGAATGCCCTCGCCGTAATCGCGCACTGACAGTTGCCAGAACGAAGCCTCCTGGGGCGCAGGTGATTTCGCGAGACCAACGTCAACGAACTTGCCGTCGTGCCCGTATTTCAACGCGTTCTCGATCAGGTTTTCCGTCACCTGGATCAGCTCGTCCCGGTCGCCCTTGATCTTCACGGGGGTATCGGGAAGCTGAAGCCGGATCTCGACCCCCATGTCGGACGCAAGTGGCGACAGCGCATCGCTCGTGTGCCGCACGATCTCCGACAGGTCGACGTCGTTCGCGGGACGGACATGGGCCTTCAGCTCAATCCGCGAGAGGGACAGGATGTCATCGATCAGCCTGCGCATCCGGCCAGCCTGGTCCAGCATGATCGACAGAAATCTGTCCCGCGCATCCGGGTCGTTGCGGGCTGGGCCCTGCAAGGTTTCGATGAAGCCTGTCAGCGAGGCCAGGGGTGTGCGCAGTTCGTGGCTGGCATTTGCCACAAAGTCGGTGCGCATGCGTTCCAACCGGCGGTTCTCGGTCAAGTCCTGGATCACCACAAGAATGAAGTCCGGTAGCTTGGAAACTTTTTCCTGCCCACCGCTGCCGGGCATGTAGATCGGCGAGATATGGGCCTCGTACCAGGTTTCGGTCGGCACCTTCTCGATCCAGCTTATCTTCTCCGCCTCACCAGTGGCGCAGACACGGTCGAAGGCTTCCAGCAGCGAAGGCGCGCGGAGCGAGAAGGACAGAGGATCTCCTGGCTTCACGCCTTCATAGATCGACAGGGCTCGCTTGTTGACATAACGCGTGATGCCGCGCCCGTCGGCAACGAAACAGGGTGTCGGAAGCGCATCGACGGTGACCTTCATGCCGGTCCCCGGCCACATCCTGCGGATTTCCCGCTGAGCATTCAGCTTGACCCTGCGGCTCGAAGACTTGCCGGGAACGAAACAGGCGACGACAACCATTGCCGCCATGACCAGCAGCCCCGTCGTCAGCGGCACTTCGTGCAGGATGACCGCACCGGTGATCGCGGCAAGCGCGAACAGCAGCACCCAGCGAGCTTCGCGGAGTCTGGTCAGGGGCGATACAGCCTGCCGATCTTCAGCGGGCTCTTCGATAGGCGAAGGCGGTAGGGTCATAGACAGTCGAGCGAATTCTTTTCAGCGATTTGGTCTCCCGAGTGCACACACTATTTCGACGTCTCAGTAAATGCGCAAGGCCGGAATAGGGAGATCGGGACAGCATGGAAACACTCCCCTAACATGGGAAGCATGTCATCCCGGCGACAAAGAGCGACTTTCGGGCAAGAGCTCTCTAGGGCGCTTGAAGATGGCGAGCGATGTCCGCTTGCAGGGCTGAAAAGGAGGCCTGCCGGTCAGCGGGTTTGCGGCAGGGGGTGTCTGGCGGCTGCCTTCAGATTATTCAGAATGCGCGGCCAGCCGTCAGCCCGGCACATGCGTTCCAGATAATCCGTCCCGGCTTCGCCATGCCTCAGAAACTCGCTATGGACGATTTCGAGGCGCGTGCTGTCTCCCGCGTCACGGAAGTTGACCATGACACGGCTTGCTGTTGCGGGATCCGCGACTTCCTCGCCATCGCGGCTGACCTGCCAGGCAAGCCGGATGTAAAGCGGCGGCTCGAGAGACAGGACCGTTCCCCAGATCCTGTGCTGTCCATTGGCGTCGATCTCATAGCAGCTCCCACCGGCATGAGGATCGATCCCTGCCTGCGCCTTGCCTTCGCCCGCATCCTTGAACGGAGAGGTCCACCACAGGTCGAGCCGGTCGACAAACAGCGAAAACGCCTGAGCCCGTGGGAGATTCAACATGCCTTCGACCCGGCACTCGGTGTCATGTGTCATTTTTTTCCGTCAAATTCGTTCTTCCCAACCCCAAACGCACTGTTTCACATTTGGGCCCGGCTTGGCAAAGTAGCGCTTCCCTAGCCGATTCAAACGTCAGATACATGACGTGCAGATCCACCCGGATACCGCCGAAACATTTGCCCGCAGGCACAAACGAACCGGAGACAACATGAAGCATGATCGCGCGTTCGATCCGCACTATGGAACCGCCGTCGAAGTGATGCCGGGCGTGCGCCGGCTGACAGTAAACAATCCGGGACCTTTCACTTTTCATGGCACCAACAGCTACCTTCTGGGAACCAGCCGGCTGATCTGCGTCGATCCCGGACCTGCCCTGGAAGGCCAGGTGGAGACCATTCTAAAAGCCGCACAAGGCGCCCCCATTGAGGCGATCCTGGTCACGCACACGCATGTGGATCATTCACCGGGCGCGCGGCTTTTGAAAGAAAGGACCGGTGCGCAGATCATCGGATGCGGGCCGCACCGGCCGGCACGCGAGCTTCTGGAAAACGAGGTCAACCCACTCGATGCCAGCGGTGACAAGGACTACGCGCCAGACCGATTGCTGGAAGACGGCGAGATATTCGAGGCTGCCGGCATCTTGCTGGAAACCGTTGCCACCCCCGGCCACACGTCCAATCACCTGTGCTTTGCCCTCACCGGCGAGCCGGTTCTACTGTCTGCGGACCATGTCATGGGCTGGTCGACATCGGTGGTCGCCCCGCCAGACGGCAGCATGCGGGACTACATGGCCTCCATCGACAAACTGCTGGCCCGCACCGAAGACAGCTATCTGCCCGGGCATGGCGGCATGGTCCAAAACGCGATCAACTATGTCCGCGCGCTAAAAGGACACAGGCTCAATCGTGAGGCCTCTATCCTGCGGGAACTGGAGAAAGGTGAAACATCGATCCCGGAAATCGTTTCGGTGCTTTATGCCGCCGTCGATCCGGCGCTGCATCCTGCAGCTCGTCTGTCGGTATTCGCACATCTGGAAGACCTTGCGGACCGTGGCCGCGTCGAGGCCAGCCCGGAGGTGTCTCTCACCGCCCGCTACCGTCTTGCCGGTTAAACCTGCGAACGGTCAGCCTTCAAGATCGACCGCATCGAGACCTTCGGCAACCGGCGCGTCCTCGTCCTCGTAATACGGTTTGAAGCTCGGTAGTGGAATTGTCTCGCGCAGATCCTCAACCGGTTCGACCGGCAGATCCTCTTCCACCTCTGTCTCATCGACGGACAGTCTTGCCAGATCGCCATAGGTCTCCAGCAGCACCCGGTCGATTTCGCTGAAGACCAGACGGATGCGATCTGCATTGTCGGTCAGGTCCTTCAGCGGTGTGCGTGAGCGTGAACGCACATCGAGCAGCGCCCCAACCGAATCCGGGCGAATGCGCAGGACGATGTCGTGTTTCAATCCCAGGATCTGCGAAGTGCCCTCTGCCTGGAGAAAGGTCGGAGCGTCGAGAAGGTCGGGCGGCAATTCGCCAACCACCTGCCAGTTCAGCGCTTCAAGTGCCTTGGCACCGGCCGCATGCAACTGGGCTGTGGAAATACGGTACCGGCGGGGAACGATGTCGGGATACAGGCGGTCTTCCGCCGAAGTGCCCGCTTCGCTCAGTTCCGGCCCGGCGCCCGAATAAGCTGCCACACTCGGCAAGACGTCCTCAACAAGCATGGTGTTCAGCCAGTCGAGAAATGGCTGATTGTCGGAAATGACCGTCGTTTCCAGGCTGGGTGGATCGGTTCGATTTGTAGCCAGGTCGCTCGCGCCTGCATGCATCACCAGCATGCCGACAACCAGTGCAGGCGTCGCAAGCGCCAGTACCCCCAGGAACAGCCCGGTAAGCGCTGCCGGCACACCAGGTCCGCCATAGGTCCAGATCCGGTGAAAGCTGAACAGCGCAAGCAGAATGGCGCCGAGCGCAATCGTTGCCGCCGCAATGAGCGACAGAACGAAGACATCCGCCTCGATGAGACCGAACCGTTTTGCCAGAAAAGCAATTGCCGCAAGCGCCAGCGCCACGGAGCCAGCCGTACGGCTTGCCGGTGCTGAAGCTGTTTTGTAAACGGCGTAGCGCTTCATCAGACCCTATCTCACCTGGCCTGCCGCATCGACGCGGAAGGCTTTCCACCTGATTGTTTCTTCGTTTACAGCCAAATTGTCAAAAATGAACTTCACTTCGACGGTGAACACATCATACATTCCTTCTGTGTAAACGATAAACGTGCAAGCAAGACACGCCGGAATGACAGTTTCAAATCGGGGCAAGGCATGACCGGATTGCGGTCCCGCCGTACGGCGAATGAACCGGAGCACAGCGCAACCGGTGACGCAAAACAAAAAGCAGTTTCACCTTTTGGCCTGTTCCGGCCGGGCTCAGCCAATATCTGCCTGTGTCACTTGCTGGTGCTGACGCTGCTGCTGTCGCCCATCGCTCTCGTGTTTGCGTTCCTCTATGCCGAGACTGGTGGCCACTGGCAGCAGACGCACTATCATTATCTTCGCACGACGATTGCCCTTCTGGTCATCGGCCTGAGCGCAGGCGGTCTGATGATCCTGCTTGGGGCGGCGATTTCCTCGGTACTGATGCTCGTCGGACTGGTCCTTTGCACCGCGACGGTGCTGCTCATTTTTGCCCGATCACTGCATGGTTTCTACAGGGCTCTGCGCGGTTTTCCGCTGCGCAATCACCAAAGCTATTTCATATGAACCACCAGTCATATACTTGCCGATTTCGCAGCCACGCCTAATTCGTAAAGAAATAATTACCGTAATACTTCAAATCCATCCCGGATTCGTTACATCTTGTTATTGTTTTTGACTGGCTGATTTCCGCCAATGAGCGCATGATTTTTAACATCCGCTGCGGATATCGGCTGAAAGGCGTGTTTTCCGCCTTCCGTTTGCCGCAATTGGATAACAAACGCACTCCGCCCGCGAGCCAAGTAAACTTTAACCCAGAGAGCGGGCACTGGAAGAGACAACGGACGAGACAAATGTCTGAGCAATCTGCAAGCCGCCCTGCCCCGAAGCAAAACGCTGACGCGAAGCTTGTCAACCTCTACAAGCCCGTCGGCATCGCAGCCCTCAACGCAGCTGCCCTTTGCAAGAATTCAGGCACGGCAGCGAAGAAGAAAAACTGAGCAGCCGCTCCCGATGCGTCCTGCGCCCGGAACCGCTGCTGGCTTCCTTGAAGTCAGCCCGCCGCGGCGTTGAAAGACGCTTGGTCACGGCCGGCATGACCGGTCAAGGATAGTGCTCGGACATGCAATCGGCCACGATTGAATGTCCGCCGTCCGGAAGCGGCTGTGCCTCATGGGCACCCGCAAAATCACATCTTTCAGGTGGTTGCCGTCTCTCCATCTGTTGGGCAAACTGCCGCCGAAAAGGGCGCGGTCCGCGTCCCCCGGCGGAGATTCCCTGAATGATCATTGCCTATTGCCCAACGGTGAAAGGGCTGGAGCGTATCGAGCTTTCCTCTGGTGCCCCCTTGCCGTCAACGTCCGTGTGGATTGACCTGATCGCCCCGACACAGGAAGAGCAAAAGGCAGCGGAAAAGCTGATGGGCGCGGAAATCCCGACCCGGGACGAGATCGCTTCCATCGAAACATCCGAAAGGCTTTATCTGGAACCGGGCGCCGTGGTGATGACCGCGCAGCTCCCCATTGCCACCCAGATGATCGACCCGGCACTTTCGTCCGTCACCTTCGTCATCAATGCCAAGCGGCTCGTCACGGTCCGTTATGGCGAACCGAAATCCATCGCCCTTCTGTCGCGCAGGGTTCAGGCCGATTCCGGCATCGCCCACAAGGGAACGGCTGTTCTGTTCGCGATGCTCGACATCATCGTCGACCGCTGCGCCGACGAAATGGAAAGCGCCTCGGCCCGGTATGACACGCTGGCGGTGCAGGTTTTCGGCGACGGCCTCAACATGCGCAAGACCGCAAGCTATCAGATCGCCATCAAGCAACTGGGGCAGATCGGGTTGCATGTGTCCAAGATGCACGATGTCTGCACCAGCCTGTCGCGGATGCTGCTTTATCTCAGCACACATGCCAAACGGCTGAACCTGAACGAGGAGCAGGAAGCCGACTGCAAGATGTTCGGCAGGGACATCCATTCCATCAAGGAACATGGCGATGCACTGGACAACAAGCTGTCTTTCCTGCTGGACGCGACGGTCGGTCTCGTTTCGCTGGAACAGAACCAGATTTCAAAGATCTTTACCGTCGTCAGCGTGATCTTCCTGCCGCCCACGCTGATCGCATCGATCTACGGCATGAACTTTGCCAACATGCCCGAATTGAACTGGCAACTCGGGTTTCTTTTCTCACTGGGACTGATGGTGACGTCTGTGGCGTTGACCTACATATTCTTCCGCTGGAAGCGCCTGCTCTGAACCGCCGAACCGTCCGGCTCTGCCCAGTTCTCTGACTTGCCTTTGCAGACGTCTTACGGATAAAGGCGCGCCTTGCTCCAGGGCTGATCGGCGGATGCGCGGGTGAATTGCACCCGGTCATGCAGCCGGAACGGCCTGTCGTGCCAGAACTCGATGGAAACCGGCATCAGGCGCATTCCAGACCAATGGTCGGGGCGCGGAATATCGCCAATACCGAACTTGGCTGTGTATTTCGCCACTTCCTTTTCCAGTGCGAAACGGCTTTCCAACGGCCGAGACTGCCTGGATGCCCAGGCGCCGATCCGGCTGCCGCGGGCCCGGGAGCGGTAATATTCGTCCGCTTCCTCGTTCGAGACCTGTTCGACGAGACCCCGGATGCGCACCTGGCGACGCAGTGACTTCCAGTGAAAACACATGGCGGCCTTGCCGGCCGAGAGCAGTTCCTGCCCCTTGGCGCTTTCGAAATTTGTGTAAAACACGAAGCCGCGTTCGTCGAAATCCTTCAGGAGAACCATACGCACATTTGGCAGGCCATCTTCATCGACGGTCGACAGCGCCAGGGCGTTGGGATCGTTGGGCTCCGAAGCTTTTGCGTCCTCAAGCCATTCTGCAAAAAGCTCAAATGGTTTCGCTACCTCTGTAAAGTCACCTTTTGTTAACTCTTCAGGGGGATCTTTAAGGTCTGTCATCGGTAACCTGTCGAAGGAAACGACAGCCTTGAGAGCGGCGCAAAAAGCCGGACCGGGGGGCTGCCTTAAAAAATGTATCGTATGCGTTCATATACTGCCGAGCACATAAAGATCCAACCCTTTGCGGCACTTTGCCTGGCAATTGCAACCGCACTTGGCGGATGCAGCCAGATATCCGTACCGGTGGGCAGCAACAACATCGATTCTCCCACTCTCCTGACCGGCTCCATTCCGTCCGTGTCGGATGTCGCCTACGCTGATATCAACGACGACGACCGGTCGGTCATCGCCGAGAACCTCGACACCATCAGCCCGGACCTTGCCGCCGGAAAGCCGATAGATTCCCTTTCGCTGACGTGGCTCAATTCGATCAGCGGCAATTCGGGCACCTTGTCGAGCATCAACGCGTCCAGCTTCAGCGAGACCGGCTGCCTTGGCTTCAAGACAACCGCGAATACCATTGTCGGCATCAAGCTTTACAGCGGAACGGCCTGCAGGGACGTGACGCAGAAATTCGCTGTCACCAGCCTTAACGTCGCCGACGCTTGAACCCTGACGAAAACCAGCTAAAACCGGAAGGTTCTCAAGTCCAAGGTCAGGGTCTGGAATTTTTTCCTATCCATCCCGATATAGAGGACAAGTCCGGTCAAGCATGACCTGCTTCACTTGCACGCTTCGTTCGGCTTGCCGAACACAGCAGTGCGCGGGTCAGACTGCCGGAAAATCTTAGGAACCTGGTGAGACGAATGCGTGATCCCTACAGCGTTCTCGGGGTGGCAAAATCTGCCAGCGAGAGCGAAATCAAGAAGGCCTTTCGGAAGCTGGCCAAAAAGTACCATCCGGATCAGAACAAGGATGATCCGAAGGCGGCGCAGCATTTTTCCGAAGCAAATCAGGCCTACGAAATTGTCGGCGACAAGGAAAAGCGTGCCAAGTTCGACCGTGGCGAAATCGACGCGGAAGGCAAGCAGCGCTATCAGTCGCACGGTTTTGAGGGCTTTTCCGGTTATGAAGACTTCGGCGGTGCGCGCACCCACAAGACGTCCCAGGCCGGCGGCGGCAGTTTTGACGACATTTTGAACGACATTTTCGGCAGCTTCGGCGGTGGCCGTGGGCGTGCCGGAGCGGGAGCCGGCCCTGGCGGCGGTTTCGGCGCGGGAGCCCGTGCCAAGGCACCGCCCAAGACGAAGGGTGCCAATGCGGAACTCGTCGCGCGGGCCTCGCTGGAAGACATCGTCAACTCCGGCAAGACCCAGGTCACGCTCCCAAGCGGCAAGACCGTGAATGTCACCCTGCCCAAGGGCGTGGTCGAGGGCGAAAAGATCCGGCTCAAGGGCCAGGGGCATCCGGGAGAAAACGGTGGCCCCGCAGGCGATGCCTTGGTCGAGATCCGCTTCAAGCCGCACAAGCTTTTCGACGTGAAGGACTCCGACCTTCATCTCGACCTGCCGCTGACGCTTTATGAGGCTGTTCTGGGGGCGAAAGTGCGCACTCCAACCCTGTCCGGAGCGGTCAACCTGACCATTCCGGCCAATGCCTCAAGCGGCAAGACCATGCGGCTGAAGGGCAAGGGTCTGCCGACCAAAAACGGTGGTCATGGCGACCTTCTGGTGAAACTGCAGATCGTGATGCCGCCACATAGCGATGACGAGCTGGACACGCTCATGCGGGCCTGGAAGGAAATCACTCCCTACCGCGCACGCGGTCCGGAATTCGACTAGGTCGCGTCCTCCTAAACGCGGTGACGTTTTCTTTCGCCCCGTCAGTGATCACTGGCGGGGCGATTTTGTTCGGACCCAATCACTTCACCCGTTCTCTCCCTCTCCTTCACGGTCAAGCCTTGCGAATATATATAACTAGTTATATATTCAGTTATACAATTGGAGAGACCCATGAGCGAAGATGTCCTGCGCGCCCTTGGCTACGCCACCCTGGGCAGCCGGCTGAAGCGGATCGGAGAAATTCTGCAGGCACAGACACAGACCGTTGCCGCCGAGCTTGCCGGCACGGACCTGCCGACGCCGCACAATCCCGTACTCGCCGCACTTGATCGGCAAGGGCCATTGAGTATCGGTGATTTGGCCAAGGCGATCGGCCAGAGCCAGCCGGGCGTTACCCGAATGATCAACAAGATGAAATCGGACGGACTGGTTGAGGCTTCCGCCTCCCATAAGGACCGGCGCGTGACGACAATCGAGCTGACCAACAAGGGCGAAGCTCTGGTTGCCCACCTGAAAGAGACGCTTTGGCCTGCCATCACTCTGGCTGTTGCCGATGCCTGCGACGGCCTGGAAGGCCCTCTGCTTGATCAGCTTGCTGCTCTGGAGGACGCCCTGGCCATGCGGCCGCTTTCCAGCCGCTGCAAGGACAAGCCGTTGCAGGCCTGGAGCAGCCTGCAATCCCCCCCGGAGGGCGCATCATGATCAGGCACGTCTGGCAAGGTTGGACGGAACTCATCACCACCATGTGTTTCCACTCGGCAGACAATATCATTCACCGCGCCTCGGTCGCCGGATTACGCATGTGGTTACCGTCCCCAGACCGCCCGGACGGTCCTGAAACGACGGGATCTGGTTTCACAGCACAATGAGCATCAAGATGCACGCAGTTATCAATGAAACGGGGCGGGACAGCCTCCTGAACCGGGTTGTGTGGTCAGCGCTGACCAGCCGGCAGGCGCAATTCAGCCAGGGTGGCAACCTTGCCCGTCGTTTCGATCCGGCCATCTCTCCCTTTGCCGCAGCAGCGGACAACTCGCCTGAAGCATTGGCTGCCCTGGCGGAGCTGATCCAGGCGGGTGACGACCGGGTCTATCTTCTGCAGGCAGACGACATCGCCCTGCCCCCTAACCTTGAAGCGGAGGTTACTGCGGCAGGTGTTCTCATGGTGGAAGTTTCGCCGTCAGCCGGGCCATCTGCCTCAACCCCTATCGTGGGCCTTGGCGAAGCCGATGTGCCGGAAATGGTCGAGCTTGCAACGCTGACGAAACCGGGGCCGTTCACCGCGCGAACACCGGAGCTGGGGACCTTCTTCGGGATCAGACAGGACGGCCGCCTGGCGGCGATGGCTGGCAGCAGGATCAATCTCGACGGCTATACGGAAGTCAGCGGAATCTGCACACATCCGGACTTCCGCGGAAGGGGGCTGGCGTCCGAGTTGTCTCTTCATGTGGCAAACGTCATCAGGAGCCGGGGCGACACCCCGTTCCTCCATGCCTATGCGGACAATCACGGAGCGATCGCACTCTACCGGAAGCTTGGTTTCGAGATCCGGCGAGAGGTCAATGTAGCCGTGGTCAAGCGCAAGGCTCAGGCCGATCCAGCCTGATCCGCCGCAGGAGGGCTGCGCCGGTCTCTGTCTTCCTGAAACCGGGCACGACGCTGGCGCAGGTATTTTGAAGCCGACCGGTAATGGCTGGGTCCGGCGGCTTCCGCCCAGCGGCCCGTCGTCCATTTGTTGTTGGAGCCTTTCATCGGCCCGCCGTAAAGCTCTTCCTCGTCCAGGTTTTCGATCAGGGCAAGCAGTTCAACGTGATTGCTGTCCAGAAGCGAGCGCACTGACTGCCACGACAGACCGGATTGCTTCTGCCGAAGATCGGCATTGTATCTGGTCGTCTCGTTCCACTTGTACCCTTTTGCCGGAAACCAGACGGGCCTGCCAGCCTGTCCATCCCGATACCAGGCCAGAAACAGGTCGATCCAGTGCGCCCTGTGGCCGACGATGTCCTTCGGCGAAATGCCGTCCGCATCCTTTTCAAGGCGCAGCATCGCGGGCAGGTCATCGAGAAGCGTTTGTAGCTTTGAAAACTCGCGCTCGCTTGCGGCAAGTAGTTCTGTTTTGGATGTTGCCGGCATTCTGTTCTCCCGTGACCGCATCATGCGGGATCAGATAGCCTGATGTGCCACGTCCCGTGCGCGTTTCACCTGTCCTGCCAGCCGTACCACCAGTACGCGCCCTGAAGATAGAGCTTGCGCAAGGACGGTAGCGGAAACCTGGCGAATGGCCGCCGCAAGGGAACCGGCAGGTCGTCCGGCTGGAGCTTGCCCAGCATCAGCCCGGCGACCTTGTCTCCCGATATGGAAGCCATGGCGATACCGCTGCCGTGCCACCCCATTGCGGCATAAATGCCGCCAAGGCCGGGCACTTCGCCGACAAAGGGGGTGAGGTTGCGCGCCAGGCACACGTGGCCATACCAGCTATGTTCCGCTTCGACGCCCGCCCAGGCCGGAAACATATCGTCGAAATCCGCCCTGGCACGATCATACATGGCCGCCAGGGACTGGGCGTTTTCGAAAATGCCGCCGCGCGTGCCGAACAGGAACCGCCGGTCCGGCAAAAGGCGGAAATAGTGCAGCAGGTTGCGGGTGTCCGCGGCCATCGTATCGGAGGTCCAGCCCTGCGCCGACAGTTCGTCGTCGCTCAAGGGCCGGGTGACCAGGATGGACGACATGACCGGGAGCGTGCGCCCGTGCAGCCACCTGGGGGCATCTTCACGCGCGTAGCCATTGCCCGCTAGGAGAACCTTTTTGGTCCGAACCAGACCGTGCGGGGTTTCAAGATGCCAGCGGTCACTGTCCCGGGAGATCCCGGTCACCGGTGTTTTTGCAAAGATCCTGCCGCCGGCGCGGCGAACCTGATCCGCCAGGGCCTGAACGTAAGCCATCGGATTGAGCGCAAAGCCATACGGAAGGTGCATGCCGCCATGGAAGGTCGGCCCGCCATAGCCTTCAGCATCCAGATCCGCCTTGGAGAGAACCCGCGCCTTGATGCCGAAGTTCTCCTTCAGGAAAGCGGCTTCTGCCTGAAATCCGGCGAAGTCTTTTGGCCGGTGGGCCAGATAGATCTCCCCCTTTGAATGGCGGTCGGCGTGGACACCCCAGCTATCCAGCCGCTGGGCAACAAGGTTGACGCCGGCAACCTGATAGGCAACGAAGCGGCGCGCTTCCTCCAGACCGAATTTCCTGATCAGGCTGTGCTCGTCCAGCTTGGTTCCGCCAAGACAGCAAAATCCGCCGTTGCGGCCCGAAGCGCCGTAGCCGACGTGTTCCGCCTCCAGAACACACACGGAGACACCGGCCTGCGCGAGCCGCAGCGCAGCGCTCAGCCCGGCAAAACCCGCGCCGATCACCGCGACGTCGAACACCGCATTTCCGATAAGCTGCCGGTCCAGTCTGGCCTGCGGAACGCTGGCTTCCCAGTAACTGCCAATGGTCTGGCGGGTTTCCGTGCGGTTTAACGGCATCTCAAAATCCGAGCCTGTCCCGCAGGGAGAACCATGTCATGGCCAGCACCAGAAGCGGGAAGCGCAGCCGGTCACCGCCGGGGAAGGATGGTATGTCCAGTTTTTCAAAAACGTCGAACCGCCCTGCGGTTCCCGTCACGGCTTCGGCCAGAATCTGTCCTCCAAGGGTAGCCATGGCAACGCCGTGGCCGGAATAGCCACTGGCGGTCAGCATGTTGGGGGCCAGACGCGCAAAATAGGGCATGCGCTTTGGCGTGATCGCCAGCGTGCCGCCCCAGCCGTAATCGATGGCCACATCGTTGAGCTGCGGGAAGATTTCCAGCATCGGTTCACGCACGAAGGCCTTGATGTCTTCAGGAAAGCGATAGCCGTAGTTCTCGCCGCCACCGAACAACAGCCGGCGGTCGGCGGACATGCGGAAGTAGTTGATCACGAACTTGCTGTCGGCCACCGCGACGTTGTCGCGGATGATCTTGCGTGCCTCGTCTTCCGAAAAGGGTTCGGTTGCCACGATGAAATTGTTGATCGGCATGACATGCGCGGCGGTCTGCCGCTCGAGACGACCAAGATAGCCGTTGCAGGCCAAAATCAGATGGTCAGCGCGAACATCGCCCTGCCCGGTCCGCACGGTGATCCGCTCCGTGCCCTGACCCTCGATACCGGTGACCTTGGTTTCCTCGAAAATCCTGGCCCCCGCGGCAGCGGCAGCCTGGCCGAGCCCCAGTGCGAAATTGAGCGGATGAAGGTGGCCTGCCCCCGTATCCAGAGAACCGCCGTAATAGCGCGGACTGCCGACCTGTTCGCCGATTTCGTCCGGACCGACGAAGCGGATGTCCTCATAGCCGTAGACGAGCCTGAGATGCTCGACATAGTCGCGAGTATCCTCAATGAAACTCTTGCGGTGATCGGCATGCAGTATCCCCGGCGTGTAATCGCAGGCGATCTGGTGCTTCACGATCAGGTGCTTGACGAGCGCCTTGGAGTCCTCGGCAAGATCCCACAGCAATCTGGCGTGAGACTTGCCGTGGCGTTGCTCAAGAACAGTCTGTTCCTCGCGCTGACCGGACCCGACCTGGCCACCGTTGCGGCCCGAGGCACCCCATCCGATCCGGTTGGCTTCCAGCAGGATGACATCGACACCGCGTTCGGCCAGATGCAATGCGGCTGACAACCCCGTGTATCCGCCCCCGATGACACAGGCCGTACAGGTTTGAGAGCCGTTCAGAGCCGGGTGCGCTGTTTGCCTGTTGGCAGTCGCAGCATAATAGGAAGGAGGGTGTTGACCTGGCGTGTCATTAGCTGTCAGGAGATCAAGCGAAGTCAGCATGTCGGAAGCCAGGCCCTCTTATCAACATGAATTTCGGTGGCGGGGAGTGCAACCCACATTCCCTTGTTCAGCAGTCGGATTCAAGGTGTAATCAGTCGGCAGCAGGCAGGTTTTGTCTGATTTTGTAAGCTCTTGAAGATCCCGCAACGTCAGGACGTCCGATCAGAAGGCTCCGATGACGCATAAGGAAGGCAAAACTGTGTTTGGTCCAGTAGAACACCCCTGGTTCGATCCGCTGTGGCGCAGAATTGTGCTGGTCGCTTTTTGCGCCGGCTGGACCGGCGTGGAATATGCTTACGGCACCACCACCTGGGTCTATATCATGACTGCAATCACAGCCTATGCGGGATGGGCCTACCTGTTCCACTATAAGGGGCCTGATGATCCGAGCCGGGTGACCCGTGAGCGGATGGAAGACGATGAGGGGTGAGCCCTCTGACTGGACTGCAGCCGGGCGCATGAAGAGGCCGTTTTTCCGGTTCCCGAAACGCGCCTTTCAGCTGCTGATGATTTGCTGGGCCGGCGCGACGACGGCGCAGGAAGCCGGAGCTCCCGTTGACGTTCTCAACAAGCGCTGCGTGGTCTGCCACGGCTGTTACGACGCGCCCTGTCAGCTGAAACTGTCGTCGGCCGCAGGCTGGTTGCGGGGCGCGAGCAAGCAGACAGTCTATGATTCCTCCCGGTTGGAGGATGCCCCGTTGACGCGCCTTGGAATCGACGCGAAAACCGTGCCGGGCTGGCGCGCCAAGGGGTTCTTCGACGTTGCGGGTGCAAAGGATGGCCCATCGGTTCTGGAGCAGTTGCTTCAGGCAGGACGGAAGAGTTCCTTCAAGCTCGGAGCACCGCTTCCCGACGACATCGACATTTCGACACTGCGGTCCAATAGCTGCGCCATGCCCGGCAAGGTGAAGGACTATCTTGAAGAGCATCCGCAGGGCGGCATGCCCTTTGCCATGGCACCGCTCGCCGACGGTGAGTACGCGACCTTGCTGGCCTGGGCCAGGGATGGCGCGCCTGCCTCGGATGCGGACAAGCGTCTGCCCAACAGCGTCAAACAGTCGGTGCATGCCGTCGAAACTTTCTTCAATCGCGGCGACAAACGATCGAAGCTTGTTGCGCGCTATATCTACGAGCACCTGTTCCTGGCCCATCTGCATCTGGAGGGCGATGAGAAAACCCGCTTCTTCCGGGTGATCCGCTCCAGAACCCCGGCCGGTTCCCCCCCTGATGAGATTCCCACGCGCCGGCCTTTTGACGATCCGGGTGGTCCCTTTCACTACAGGCTTGTCCCGATTGACGGCACCATCCTTCACAAGGAGCACATGGTCTATGAGATCGGTCCCGAGCGCCTCAACCGCTACGCTGACCTGTTTCTGAAAACCGACTGGGAGATTGAGAGCCTGCCGTCCTATTCAACGGCCGCGGGCGGCAACCCTCTGTCGACATTCCAGGCAATCCCTGCCCGCAGCCGCTACCAGTTCCTGCTGGACGATGCGCTGTATTTTGTCCGGTCCTTCATCCGTGGCCCTGTCTGCTACGGGCAGGTTGCGGTCAACGTGATCGAGGACCGCTTCTGGGTCTCATTCCTGAGCCCGGATGCCGACCTGTCCGTGACGGACCCGAGCTTTCTGGAAAACGCGATCCCGATCCTGGAACTGCCGGTTGCGCAGTTCGATGGCAAATTGTCCAAGCGGCTGGAAGCATTCCTGTCGCTCGGACCGGTCAAGTATCAGGAGTTTCGCAAGGGACGATACGAGAGCAAGTTCAAGGTTGATGGCGGCCCGGACTATGGCGACATCTGGGACGGCGACGGGACCGAGGTCGATGCCCGCCTGACCGTCTACCGCAATTTCTCCTCAGCGTCTGTGGTGACCGGTTTTGTCGGCGCTGTGCCGGAAACAGCCTGGGTCATCGACTTCCCGCTGTTCGAGCGGATCTATTACAATCTCGTCGCCGGGTTCGATGTCTTCGGCAATGTGGAGCACCAGCTGACGACGCGTCTTTACATGGACAGTCTGCGCCGTGAGGGGGAGCGAACGTTCCTGTCATTCCTCCCGCCACAGCTTCGCAAACCTATGCACGATAGCTGGTATCAGGGACCGCTCGTCAATCTAGTCGATCTCTGGAAAGAAAGTGCGCTGGACAACACGTCTCCAACGGGCATCCATTTCGCCACCAGCTACGCCAAGTCGGAGTTCCTGACCTCTCTGCTACGCAGACCAGCGGGCCTGTGGGCCGCGCACGACCCCATCAACCGCTGCAGCGGAAGCACCTGCGCTGCCGACGACACCCCCGCAGGTCAGCTGCGCCCGCTCGTCCAGAAGCCTGCTCCCTATGCAAAGTTCCTGGCCGATATCTCGGTCCTTCTTGTGGAAACGGAGCGTGACACACAGGTGTTCACCCTGGTGCACGACATGGCCCACAGCAATGTTGCCTTCATCTTCAACGAGGACCTGCGCCGCGAACCAGAGAACGACGGTGTGACAGTCGTTCCCGGGCAGTTCAGCAGCTATCCGAATTTCATGTTCAATGTGAAACAGGCCCAGTTGCCGGACTTCGTGCAGATGATTCGGGCAATCCGGTCTCAGAACGACTATCTCAAGCTCGTGGCGCGTTACGGTATCCGCAGAACGGATCCGGCGTTCTGGACCGAGTTCGACCGGATCCAGACCGCTTTGAGAGAGCAGAGTGAACTTCAGGCGGGCTTGCTCGACCTCAATCGATACCGGGACCCGAAACCCCTCGACACGATAGACCGCCTGTTCGAGTTCAACTTCTCACTGGATTAGACTTGCAGCTTGAGCGGGTGATCTTGCAAATTTCCCCGCTTCCCGAGGGTCTGAGGCCACAATGCCAAAGGACGCATTTGTCGTGGATCCCGTCTCGACATTTCACCCTTCTTAGTTGTCATCCCCGCGAAAGCGGGGATCCAGTAACCCACTGAATTTGTTTATAAAATAAATTCTTACCTCACGGAGTACTGGTTTCCCGCTTTCGCGGGAATGACAAATGCGGTGAAGCAGTCGCCCCGGACAACACTTTCGGGCCAGAGGTCCAGGATAAGACGGAGTTTGTTGCGATCAAGCAGGCAAACTATTCATATCCTTGAACAACTTTCTCAGCCTGTCACACCGCCAAGTTCCCGTATCATCCAGTCGCAGAAGATCTGGGCGTGGGGGCTGAGTGCCTGGCGTGGACCGTTGGTGACGAGATAGTAGCTGTGCCGGCTCTTGATCTTCTTGTCTGAAGACCGGATCAACCGGCCGCTGTCCAGATAGGGCTGGGCGAGCGTTTCCAGGACCAGAGCGTGGCCATGGCCGAGAGCGGCCAGTTCCAGAGCCGACAGGGTCTGGTCGACCTGCAGGCCATTGCGCTTGGGCACCACACGGCCATGGCTGTGGAAGAAGCTCTCCCAGGTATCGATCACTCCCATAATGTCGAGGCGCGGCGCGCCCGCCAGCGCCTCCAGTTCGCGCTTGCCAGTGTCGAGCGCCAGGTCCGGATGGCAGACCGGAATGATCGGGTCGTTCAGCAGAAACGACACCACCCCGTCGGTCCAGCTACCGTCGCCAAAGCGGATATCAATGTCGAACAGTTCCGGACTGAGCTTTTCCGCCCAGGAGGCCGAGATCATCTGCAGGTCGACGCCGGGGTGCGCCTCCTGAAACGCGCGCAGACGCGGGATCATCCAGAGTTGACCGAAGCTGTTGAGACAGCGGAACCGGACCGGCTGCCGGTCACGTTCGCCAAACACGGAAACAGTCGCGATGGACAGGTCGGAAAACGCCTTTTCGACCGTGGGCAGGTAGGTCTGGCCGGGACGGGTCAAAACCAGTTCGCGGTGAACGCGATCGAACAGCGGATAGCCCAGCAACCCTTCCAGTTGGCGCACCTGATAGCTGACAGCAGCCGGTGTGATCAGCAATTCCTCCGCTGCCCGGGTGAAGTTCCCGAGCCGGGCAGCCGCCTCGAATGCGCGCAGCCATGTAAGCGGTGGCAGGCTATAGGCCATTCCGCCGTCCTTTCCTCAAACCGGGGGCGCCTGCTTTCTCGCACCGAAATGAATTCTCATCTGTGCGAACAAGCTCTTCCTTCAAATTTTTTCGAAGCTACACCAAATATTTTTTCGCTTCAGGATTTTTCATTCCTCAACGACACTTTGGCTTATCAGCAGTCAAGGCACCTGGCAGCGCAGCATGAACAAGGTCGACTACATCATCGTGGGGGCAGGCTCGGCCGGGTGTATTCTGGCGGAGCGCCTGAGCGTCGATCCGCAAACGCGTGTTCTTCTGCTGGAGGCCGGTGGATCCGATGCCTCGCCCTGGGTGTCCCTGCCGCTCGGCTATGGCAAGCTGAATTCCGATCCCAAACGCACCTGGCGCTTCATGACCGACCCTGACGAAGGCCTGGGAGGCCGCAGTGTCTATTGGCCACGCGGACGTTTACTGGGGGGATCGGGTTCAATCAATGCAATGGTCTATTGCCGCGGCCTGCCCGGAGACTTCGAAGACTGGGAGGCCTCCGGCGCAAAAGGCTGGGGCTGGGCGAACGTCAAGTCGACTTTCGAGCGCCTTGAAACGCGGGTGAGCTGTGACGGCGTCAAAGAGGGCGATGGACCGATCCATATCCAGAACGTTTCCGATCAGGTCCACAAGGTGAACCGGCATTTCTTCGCCGCGATCCGGGAAGTGGGGCTGCCTTGGAGCGACGATTTCAACGGCGATGCTCCGGAAGGTGGCGGCATATACCAGATCAACACCCGGGACGGCCGCCGGTGTTCTTCCGCGCGCGCCTATCTGCGCCCTGCCCTTGTCCGCAAGAACCTGACTGTTCGGACGCAGGCCCAGGTCGCCCGCATTCTGTTCGACGGCAAAACCGCGACAGGCGTGGAACTCCTGAGCGGTGAGACCCTGCTGGCCAGCCGGGAAGTCATCCTGGCGGCTGGCGCCATCGGCTCACCGCAACTGCTTCAGGTTTCCGGCATCGGTCCGGGCAATCTGCTGAGTACGCTCGGCATTCCGGTCCTCCACGCCAACGACAATGTCGGTGGCAATCTACAGGATCATCTGGCAACAAGTTTCACCTTCCGCGCAAAGGAACCGACGCTCAATGCGATCCTGCGTCCTCTGCTCGGCAAGGCCCTTTCCGCCATGCGATATGCGGCAACGCGCAAGGGTCCCCTGGCTCTTTCCGTCAACCAGTGTGGCGGCTTCCTGCGTTCTCAGCCGGATCTGAGCCGGCCGGACCAGCAGCTTTATTTCAATCCGATCAGCTATCGCCTGCGGCCCCAAGGGGACAAGACCCGGCTGACCATCGATCCGTTCAACGGCTTCATCATCTGTGCTCAGCCGGCCCGCCCCACCAGCCGGGGCCGCATCGACATCAGTAGCGCCGATGCCCGTGCCGCGCCCTCGATCCGGCCCAACTCTCTTGCAACAGAGGAAGACCGGCAGACTGTGATCAACGGCGGAAAACTTTGCCAGAGACTGATGGCGAGCCGCGCCTTGAGCGCCCTTGTCGAACAGCCTGTCGCTCCCAACCTTGGTGACCTTGACGGTGACGGCATTCTGTCGGACTTCCGAAGCCGCGCCAGCACCGTGTTCCACCCGGTTTCGACTTGCCGGATGGGAGAAAACTGCGAGACCGCCGTCGTCAACAGCCGCCTGCAGGTGCATGGGGTTGAAGGCCTGCGCGTTGCCGATGCGTCTGCCTTTCCAAACATCACCTCCGGCAACACCAACGCCCCGACTATGATGCTGGCCCTCAAGGGGGCCGATCTCATCCTGGAAGACCAGAAGCGAGCCCACTCATGACCGTTCAGGATATCGCCCAAGACTATCTGGTCAACGGCAGGCTCGACGCTCTGCCCGATGGGCATTTCATAGCCGGCAGGCGCACTCCTGCCTCGAACCGCAAGATGGAAAGCTTCGACCCGGGCCGGGCGGAAGCTTTCGCCGAGTTTTCTCTCGGGTCCGACAACGAAATGGACAGGGCAATCGATGCTGCCGAGAAAGCTGCCGCACATTGGCGGCAGGTTACACCGGCAGAGCGCTGCCGCATTTTGAACAATGCCGCCCGGGTGTTCCGCGACAACGCCGATCGGCTGGCCGTGATCGAAGTGGTCGACAGCGGCAAAACACTGGCAGAGGCCCAGGGCGACGTGCAGTCCTCCGCGCGCCTCTTCGAATATTACGCAGGCGCCGCCGACAAGCTGGACGGACGGTCGGTCAACCTTGGCCCTGCCTACACCGCCTTCACCGCGCGCGAACCGGTCGGAGTTACAGGGCATATCATTCCCTGGAACTATCCCACCTCGACCTTCGCGCGCGGTGTCGCACCTGCCCTTGCCGCGGGCTGTTCCGTTGTTGCCAAGCCGGCCGAAACCACCCCCTTCACCGCACTTGTGATGGCGGAACTTCTGTGTGAAGCCGGAGTGCCGGAAGGACTGGTGAATGTGGTCACCGGGCTTGGCAGCGATATCGGTGCACAGATGGCGCGCGACCCGCGCATCAAGCAGTTGACCTTCACCGGCTCGGTCACCACCGGCATCAATGTGGCCCAGATGGCCGCGCCGAATGTGACCCGGCTGACACTGGAGCTCGGGGGCAAGTCACCACTGATCGCCTTTGCCGATGCCGATCCGGAGAAGGTCGCCGATGGAGCCTATTGGGCGATCTTCTCGAACTCCGGCCAGATCTGTTCCGCCGGATCGCGGCTGATCCTGCACAAGTCGATCCGCGACGAGGTGCTTGCCATTCTTGTCGAACGCGCGGCCAAGATCAGACCCGGCCATGGCCTGACCGACCCGGACATGGGCGCCATCAATTCCGAACTCCATCTGTCCCGTATCAAGGCCCATGTGGATGCCGCAAAGGCGCGTGGTGCCAATATCCTGACCGGCGGTGACGTCACCACCGATGGGGACACCGGCAAAGGCTGGTTCTTCCAGCCGACGGTGATCGCCGACCTTGCACCGGATGATCCCGCGGTCCAGGAAGAAATCTTCGGCCCGGTTCTGTCGGTTCAGATGTTTGAAAGCGAAGAAGACGCCATCGCACTGGCCAACGGCACCGATTTCGGCCTGATCGCAAGTGTCTATACAAGGGATATTGGCAGGGCCATGCGCGTTTCGGGCGCCATGGATTGCGGGCAAGTGTCGGTCAACGATTATTGGGCTGGCGGGAATGAACTGCCGTTCGGCGGCAACAAGAAATCAGGCTATGGCCGTGAAAAAGGCTGGGAAGGGCTCGACGCCTATACCAAGGTAAAGTCCATCACGATCAGCAACGCGAGCTAAGTGGACAATATGAAACTCGACCAAATCGAGACCTTCGTCGTCGAAAACGCCCCACCACGCCATGGCGGGCGCTACTTCATCTTCGTCAAGCTGGTAACGGCATGCGGGATCATCGGCTACGGCGAGATCTACAACGCGACTTTCGGCCCCCATCTGGTTGCCGACATGGCGAAGGACGTGTTTCAGCGCCAGTTCGAGGGCGAAGATCCGCACCATATCGAGAAGCTCTGGCACAAGACCTATGGTGCCGGCTACACGCTGCGTCCGGATGTCACCGTCATGGGTGTCTTGTCTGGGCTGGAAATGGCCTGCTGGGACATCATCGGCAAGGCTGCCGGCAAGCCGGCCTATCAGCTTATGGGCGGCAAGGTGCATGAGCGCCTTCGCTCCTACACCTACCTTTATCCTTCCGATGGCGACGTCTATCCGGATCCGTCGAAACCCAACGTCTACAACGACCTGGACATGGCGGCGGAAGCGGCGGTCAAGGCGGTGGAACAGGGCTTCACGGCAGTGAAGTTCGACCCGGCCGGTGCCTACACCATCTACGACGGTCACCAGCCGAGCCTTGACGATCTGGAACGCTCTGAAGCCTTCTGTCGGCAGATCCGCAATGCGGTCAGCACCAGGGCCGACCTTCTTTTCGGCACCCATGGACAGTTCACCGTGTCGGGCGCCAAGCGCCTTGCGCGCCGGATCGAGGCCTATGACCCGCTCTGGTTCGAAGAACCGATCCCACCGGAGAAGCCGGAAGACATGGCCGAAGTGGCGCGGTTCACGTCCATCCCGGTTGCGACCGGTGAACGGCTCTGCACCAAATATGAATTTGCCCGGGTGCTGGAAACCGGTGCGGCCAGCATCCTGCAGATGAACCTCGGGCGTGTCGGCGGTCTGCTGGAAGCCAAGAAGATCGCCGCCATGGCGGAATGCCGATCAGCGCAGATCGCCCCGCATCTTTACTGCGGTCCGCTGGTAGCGCTCGCCAATATTCAGCTTGCAGCCTGCAGCCCGAATTTTCTGGTGCTGGAATCCATCCGCACTTTCGACGGTTTCTATGCCGAGCTGTTGAAGACCCCAATCCGCTGGGAAGACGGCTACGTCATCCCTTCGAACGAACCGGGCCTTGGTCACGATCTCAACGAGGATGTTGCCCGGGCACATCCCTATACTGGCAACGAACTGCATCTGGGACTCCAAGAAAGTCCGGCGTTGCCGCTCTGAGACAGAGAAGGACCCGCGCTTTCCCAGGCTATCCCGCAGCAAAAACCGCTGGTCGACCAGAGACACAGCCGCGAGAACGTGCGCGTCACCCTAGGCCATGAGCCGATTTTGTTTTTAGCGCTTCTAATTGTGGGGTGGCGTCTGATGTTTTGCCAGATTACCTGTGATGCTTCCGAGGACTTGCAGTCTCCAAAAAGACCTTGAAGGTTTTGATGGAGCAAAGCAATTTTGAGTCAGTATTTCACTTAAGAGGCAATGTCCTTTGTCAGACCAGCCACAGCAATATAAATTTCCGCCAATTAGTCCGGAAGAGCAGGCACTTCGTAATCGCCTAGAACTCGAATGGAATGATTTCATTAGAGCCAATTTGGGCAGTCAGGCCGTAGTAAATGTGAAGTGCAGTCCTATGAGGCTGTATCCGTTAGACGAAAGTGTTAAGCCAATTACTAAGCCAACCGATGTCGTTTGGTTAGCACGCAAGCTTATTGCCTGGGAAGGTGTGCGAGAGTTATTGCGCAAAGTTGGTGAGCACGGTGACCTTTCTTATGAAGAAAATTGTTTTATCGAAGAGGTCTTGGCATTTCTCGCAAAGCCGTTTCGGTTGCCCGGTCATTACGCTGTCAACTTAAATATTGCTGTTGCATTGGCGCGTAAGTTTGCTTCGGGCGCTATCTCCGAGGACGATGATGAGGCCGCGATGGCATTTGCTGCCGATCGTATTAGAACATTTTCATCACCGAATTGGCCGAACGCTGATGTAAAACCGCCTAAGATTTCTGAACTGATGCAGATTTTTCAAAATATTAAAGATAACCATCCTGACGTCATCGCCCAGTTAGTAAATGTAAGACAAATGGATGAGAATAAAAAACGGAAGAAATTCCATTCTATAAATGACCTAAAAGTAAATGGTTTAGCAAATAAAGAAGCTATGAAATATGGTTTAGCAAACAGGAACTGTCTATATTTGCAGATTATTGAAACAGTTCTGGCACAATATGCTTGGGGAACTGGACCTAAGAATCTTGAAAGGGATGCCATCATTTCTGAGCTGCGGGCGAAGCATATGATGTTTCGTGACCGTAGGTGGCTCATAGACGATGTCTCATCTTAAGGGAAAGTTCTAGGTATGGTCGCGCCAAAGAATCCGAACAAAGTCCTTGATGCTGGTTTTCTTATTGATCCGTGGATTTGATGCCTTAGACCCACCGAACTCTAAGCCATAAGCAGTTCGGCCGCAGGGAGGTGTCCCTGCGGCCGAAACATCAGTTTTCTTTTCTCAAGCTCAGGCCGCTGTCTTGGCCTTGAACTCGATCCGGCGGCGATGCAGCACCGGCTCGGTGTAGCCGTTTGGCTGGCTGGTGCCTTCGAACACCAGTTCGCAGGCTGCCTGGAAGGCGACCGAGCCTTCGAAATCCGCTGCCATCGGCCGGTAGAGCGGATCGCCCTCGTTCTGACCATCGACCACTGCCGCCATGCGCTTCATGGTTTCCAGAACCTGCTCCCGGTCGACAACGCCATGGTGCAGCCAGTTGGCGATATGCTGAGAGGAAATACGCAAGGTCGCGCGGTCTTCCATCAGGCCGACATCGTTGATGTCCGGAACCTTGGAGCAGCCGACACCCTGTTCCACCCAGCGCACGACGTACCCCAGAATGCCCTGGGCATTGTTGTCGAGCTCCGCCTGAATGTCTTCGGGTGCCCAGTTGGGGCGCTCGGCAACGGGGATGGAAAGAATGTCTTCCAGCTTCGCCGCGTCGCGGCTCTTCAGCTCCTTCTGGCGCTCAGTTACCGCCACCTTGTGGTAGTGCAGCGCATGGAGCGTCGCAGCCGTCGGGGACGGAACCCAGGCAGTGTTCGCCCCGGACATCGGATGACCGATCTTCTGCTCCAGCATCGCGTTCATCAGGTCGGGCATGGCCCACATGCCCTTGCCGATCTGGGCATGCCCCGGCAGCCCGCAGGCAAGACCCACATCAACGTTGTTGTTCTCGTAGGCACTGATCCAGGTTGAAGCCTTCATGTCGCCCTTGCGGATCATCGGACCAGCTTCCATGGAGGTGTGCATTTCGTCGCCGGTGCGGTCGAGGAAGCCGGTGTTGATGAAGAACACCCTGTCCTTTGCCTGGCGGATACACTCTTTCAGGTTCACCGTGGTGCGGCGTTCCTCGTCCATGATGCCCATCTTGAGCGTGTTGCGCGCAAGGCCGAGAGCATCTTCCACCCGATTGAAGATCTCGCAGGCAAAGGCCACTTCTTCCGGACCGTGCATCTTCGGCTTGACGATATAGACCGAGCCGGCGCGGCTGTTCAGTTCACGGCCGTTCGGACCGATGTCGTGCAGCGCGATCAGCGAGGTGATCATGCCGTCGAGAAGACCTTCCGGCACCTCGTTGCCGTCCTTGTCGAGCACGGCATCGTTGGTCATCAGGTGACCGACGTTGCGCACCAGCAGCAGCGAGCGTCCGTGCAGTGACAGCGCGGACCCGTCAGGTGCCGTGTAGTTGCGGTCGGCATTCATCCGGCGGGTGACGGTCTCTCCACCCTTCTGGAATGTTTCTTCCAGGTCGCCCTTCATCAGGCCAAGCCAGTTGGTGTAGATGACGACCTTGTCTTCTGCGTCCACCGCAGCGACGGAATCCTCGCAATCCATGATCGTCGACATGGCCGATTCCAGAATGACATCGGCGATGTGGGCGTGATCGGTCTTGCCGATCGGATGTTGCGCATCGATGTTGATTTCCAGATGCAGGCCGTTCTTGACGAGCAGCACCTTGTAGGGAGCCTCGTTGTCTCCGGAGTAACCGGCAAACTGCGAGGCGTCGGCAAGGCTGGTGCTTCCGGCCTTCGTCGAAATGACCAGGGCTTCGGCTTCCACGGCGAACCCGGTTACATCGGACCAGCTTCCGTCTGCCAGCGGGGCGGCTTCATCGAGAACCTTGCGCGCATAGGCAATCACCTCTGCGCCCCGCGCCGGGTCAAATCCCTTGCCGGCCGGCAGGGAGCCCATTGCATCTGTGCCGTAGAGCGCATCATAGAGAGAGCCCCAACGTGCATTGGCGGCGTTGAGAGCGTAGCGGGCGTTCATCACCGGAACGACAAGCTGCGGACCGGCAACGGTGCCGATTTCCGGATCGATGTTGGCGGTCCCGACGGAAAAGTCCGGTCCCTCTGGCACCAGATACCCGATCTCCGTCAGGAAAGTCTTGTAACCGTCCATGTCCGGAGTGCCCGGGTTGGCCTTGTGCCAGATGTCGATCTTCTGCTGCAGGCTGTCACGCTTGGCCAGAAGTTCCCGGTTCTTGGGTGCCAGATCGTGAATCAGGCTCGACAGGCTTTTCCAGAAATGCTCCTGCTCGACGCCGGTATCCGGAAGAGCTTTTTCATTGATGAAGTCATAAAGAACCCTGGCTACTTGCAATCCATGGGCATCGACGCGGCCTGTCATCTGTCAGCTCCCTAAACGAACTTGAAAATCTGATATTAGCCCGTGTTTTGGGGTCTAAGCACGCAATCGTCAATTGCCGGACCTATTGGATGACTTTTTCCATTTTGGAAAAGATCCAGATCATTATCTCCAACAGTATAAGACGGTATACAAAAAGATTGCTCTTTGCCTCCGCGCGCCAATCCGTTACCGATGGACCTTCATTCCATCTTCCACGCAACGGTTTCCATGTTCTCGCTGGTTAAACGTGTAGGCGACCTGTCCTACGGCAATGCCCTGCTGATGCTGACCCTGACTTCACTGTTCTGGGGCGGCAACACTGTTGCCGGCCGCCTTGCGGTGGGCGAAGTGTCCCCCATGGTGGTGGTGTTCCTGCGCTGGGTGATCGTTGCCGGCATCCTGGTGCCGCTGCAATGGCGGCACATATGTGCGGAATGGCCTCTCATGCGGCCCTATTCCTTGCGCATGGTGCTGATGGCCGTTTTCGGGTTCATCGGGTTCAACACCCTGTTCTACATCGCCGCAACGAAAACCACGGCCGTCAACCTGGGCATTATCCAGGGGTCGGTCCCGATCCTTGTTCTGATCGGTTCCCTGATTGCCTTCGGCACCAGGATCCGGGCCCTGCAGGTCCTCGGCATTCTGATGACGCTTGTCGGGGTGACGCTGATTGCCGCCCAGGGCAGCCTGGACGTGCTGCTGGCGCTTGCCGTCAATCCAGGCGATGGCGTGATGCTGATCGCCTGTGTGCTCTATTCCGGATATACGCTTGCGCTGCGTGACCGGCCGCGGGTTTCGCCGCTTGCGTTCTTTGCGGTTCTGTCCGGTATTGCCGCACTCACATCCCTGCCCGGTCTTGCCTATGACATCGCTGCCGACACCGTTCAGTGGCCGTCGCTCCAGGGCTGGCTGGTGGTCCTCTATATCGCGCTCTTTCCGTCCTGCATCGCGCAGATCTTCTTCATGCGCGGCGTCGAACTGATCGGACCGGCCCGCGCGGGGATCTTCATCAACCTCGTGCCGATCTTCGCGGCCATTCTTGCGGTTTCCATCCTTGGAGAACCGTTCAAGTGGTACCACGGCAGCGCTCTGGCGCTGGTTATCGGTGGCATATGGCTATCGGAGCGCAAGGCAGGTTGAGCGAACCGGCGAAATGCCTGACCTTTCGAGCTTTTTGAAATAACCTTTTCTATCTGACCTGGATTTCAGACGTGTTCTATAATTTCAAAGTTACCCTTCGCGTGCTTCTGCTGGCGGCAATCACCTTGTGTCTTGCCTCAACCGCCGAAGCCGGATTGTTGTCGCGGCTTGCGCGGGAAGCCGGAGACGCCGCCGGTTCCGCAGGAAAACATGTCCACACGCCCAAGCATCTTCTCGACGAAGGCGCCTCGATTGCAAAACGGCTGCCCAAGATCTCCGGTGCCGCATCCATTGCGCTGGTGCCGGCCCCGGGAAACGCCTGGCAACTTGTCAACGCCGAAGGCAAAAGCCTGCATCTGTCCTCCCTTCACGATCTGCCCGATGTCCTGGATGATGCCGCAAGGCAGGCGCATCGGCCACTGGCGGGTGATCTTCCAGGCAAGACCAAAGCCCCCGGCTCGCTTCAGCTAGCTGTCCGGGAAGCTGACTTCTTCAAGCTTCGGGACCAACTGGACAGCCTGCCGCCCAAGACCCGGCCGGTGATGGTGATGCCAAATGGCAAGGCATATGACCTGAAGCCGGTTCGCCATTCAGGCGGCACACGGCTGGCAGTCGCGCTTTCGCCCGATGTCCTGATCGATCCGGCAACAGCCAGAGCACTCGACGGCAACATGAAGTTCCTCACCCGGCCGGTCAAACAGGCGGACCTCAAGATGGCCCGGTTCGACAAGGCCGGGGCGGCGAAGGCGGCGGCTCCGGGCGACGTTGTTGCCAATCTCGATGCCGATATTCTGGCGTCGAGCCTGGCGAAATACAAAAACAGGACACTGGTCGTCAGTGGCCGCATTACGCCGCACCCGCAGACCGGACGCCCGCAATTGAGTGTGCGCGATGGCAAGTCCGTGCGGGAAATCGACCTCGACAGCTTCCAGGCAGCAGCCGAGAGCCAGCGCGTCAACCTGATGCTCGTCGAAAGTTCTTCGCTGGTTCAACCGGGCAAAAGCTGGTTTTCAAAGACCGCTCTTGAGAAACGCTTTGCAGCCGCCCAATCGGCAATGACCCAGGCCGACCTTTTGAAGGCTCTGTCGCCACCCAACAGCACAACCGTGATCAACGCCGCAGACGAGAGAAACTTCCGGCTCGTGACGGCAACACGTTTCGACCCGAAAGCGAAATCTGCGGCTGCCAGCCCGCAAGTGTCTTCGTCGGCCGGGGACGACTACACGCTTGCCGGCTGGCTTCTGGATGGAAGCCTGCGGACGGGTGTCCGGAGCATTCACAGCAACAACGAAGATCCCGCACACACGGACGAAGTCGAGAGCCGCTGGATACCCTGGGTCTCCAACTTCAACCTGTTTCTCTTCGCTCTCCTGTCCGCCGTCACCTTGTTTCTGGGCTGGTATCTCTGGCGCTGGTGGAACCGGCTCTGGCGCTACGTTCTGAAAAACCGTGCAGCGGCCCAGGCGACGTCTCTTCCGATCAAGCTCACGAAGATCGTGCTCTTCCTGCCGTTTGCGTTTGTCATGGTGGTGCCGGCAATATTCTGGCTTGTCGTCGCCGACTGGGTGAGGTTCCTGACGTGGCCCTTCCGCAAAGTTTTTGGCCGATAGGGTTTGGCGTCATGGTCATTTCCGCCCAATCCTGTGGCTATTGCCGGGGGCTGCAAGAATATTTGAAACACTAGTTTGAAATTGCCGCAATCGCGGTGCACCATATCGGCATGGAAACTCCATTAATTACAGGCGCTTTCGCGCTGCTCCTGCTGACAATTTCCCTGCTGCAGCCCCTTGCCCGGCGGCTTGGGCTGGCGCCGAGCGTTTTGCTGGCAACTGTCGGCACGATGATCGGCATTCTGGCCATCTATCTGCGCTACACGGCCAAAACCAATGTCTTCAATTCGATTGCGGACGTCTTCATAAATCCCCCGCTGGATTCGGAGATGATCCTCTATATTTTCCTGCCAATCCTGCTGTTTCAAACCGCGCTCACGCTAGATGTCCGGCGGATCGTCGAGGATATTGCTCCTATCCTGCTGATGGCGGTCATCGCCGTTTTTGTTGCAACGGCCTTTATCGGTTTTGCCCTCTATCCGCTGGCGACACTTTTTTCGCTCACGGACATCACACTGATCGCCTGCCTTCTTCTCGGCTCGATCGTCGCGACCACGGATCCAGTGGCCGTCGTCGCCATCTTCCGGGACATCGGCGCACCAGCACGCCTCGGCCGTATCGTGGAAGGCGAAAGCCTGCTGAACGACGCGGCCGCCATCGTGATCTTCGTCATCCTGCTGCATATGCTGACGGGTCACGAAACGATGACGGTCGGCGAAGCCGCCCTCGCCTTTTGCCGCTCGTTTGCCGGCGGCATCATTGTCGGTGCGCTGCTTGGCCGGATCGCAGTTTCGCTGCTGCCGATCATGCGCGATATTCCCCTGGCACAGGTGACGTTGAGCCTGGCCCTGCCCTATGGCACCTATGTGCTCAGCGATCAGTTTGTCGATGTTTCCGCCGTCGTTGCGGTGGTTTGCGCAGGAACGGTGTTCAACCTTTACGGCCCGGCCCGAATTCAACCCGCAAACTGGCAGTTTCTGCACTCAGTGTGGGAACAGATCTCCTTCTGGGCGGCGTCGCTCATCTTCCTTCTGTCCGCCATCCTGATCCCGCGTTTCGTCGAAGGCTTCACACCCATCGACATCCTGTTGCTGTTTGTCGTCATCGTCGCGGCGCTGGCAGCACGTGCCGTCGTCATCTTCGGGTTACTGCCGCTCCTCAGCGTTTTTCGAATGGGGCAAGCGGTCAACGACCGCTACAAGACGGTGATCCTGTGGGGCGGCATGCGCGGCGCCGTCACACTGACACTGGCGCTCAGCGTGTCCGAGCACGCGTTGCTGTCGGACGAAGTGTCGGTCTTCGTCACCAAGTTGGCGACGGGCTTCGTTCTGTTCACACTGCTTGTCTATGGCACCAGCCTGAAGCCGCTGATCCGGCTGCTCGGCCTCGACAAGCTGAATGCCCGCGACGAGGCCTTGCGCACCCAGTTCCTCGCACTTGCCCTGTCAGACGTGCGGCAGGAAGTGGAAACCGCCGCCCGCAACTATCACATCGCCCCGCGCGTCACGGACGATGTTCTGAAGGATTACGAAACCCGTGCGGCTGCAGCTGCGGCGGAAACCAACAAGCTGGAAGAACTCAAGGACTGGGACCGTGTCCGCATTGGCCTGATCGCCCTGGCCGACCGCGAACAGCAGCTCGTCCTGGAGCATTTCCACGACAAGACCATCGCCGGCCGGTCCGTGTCGCGCTTCCTTGCCATGACGGGACGCACAGGAGACCTGACACGAACCGAAGGCCGCTCCGGCTATAATCAGGCTGCGCGGCAGCCGCTCAAATTCGGCCTTGGTTTCCGCCTGGCGCAAGCTCTGCAGCGGCGGCTCCGAATTGCCCGGCCACTGGCCATCCGCCTTGCCGACCGGTTCGAATTCCTGCTCGTCTACAGGATCCTTGCCGACGAACTGGTCGACTTCAACAACAAGCGGATCCGACCCCTGCTCGGTGACCGTGTTGCCGACATCCTGCAGGACATCCTGGCGATCCGGCAGGACGAAACCCTTGCAGCCATCGATGCCCTGCGCCTGCAGTATCCGGACTATGCCGACGCCCTCGAAGGGCAGTTTCTGCGCAAGGCAGGCGTCCGGCTGGAAGAAACCGCCTTTGACGAAGCCAAGGAGCAGATGCTGATCGGCACCGAGTTGCATCGGGAGCTACTGCGCGATGTCGAGCGGACCCGAAAAGCCTGCCACACACGGCCGAAGCTCGATCTCGGCCTGAAGACACGCGAACTCGTCAGCGCACACCCGCTGTTCGCAGACCTCACCCGCAAGCAGCAAAAGGCTATCCGGCGGATGATGCGCCCGCAATTCGCAACGCCGGGCGAGAAGCTGATCCGCAAGGGTGATCGCGGCGATGCCGCCTATTTCATTGCTTCAGGTGCGGTGGAAGTACGCGCCCCCAGTCACACCATCCGCCTTGGGCGCGGTGATGTGTTCGGCGAAATTGCGCTGATGACCGGTGGCCGCCGCAGCGCCGATGTCGTTGCACTGGGGTATTGTCAGTTGCTCAGCCTCAGAGCGCAGGATTTCAAGGCGCTTCTGGCCGAAAACGAAGACCTGCGCAATCACGTCGCGATGCTGACCAAACGGCGTCAGTTGATGAACAAGGACGATGGCGAGGCGGAAATGGAAGATCCCGTCTTCCCGATTTTCTCGGAGGTCAGGACCAGTACGCAGTCCGATGAAGACCCTGAACAGGAAACCGCCAACCCGGATCCGGGCTCAAATGAGCCTGAAGCCGAGGTCGTCATCTTCGATGAAGAGGAAGCCCAGAACGATCCCTCGCTCACGGAAAAGCTGAACGCAGTGGAGACCGTCACCGCGGAAGAAACGTCACCTGCTGAAAAGGGTGAAAGCGCGAGGACGCAAGAGACGGAAGAAGCGACCGAAGACAGCAGCACTGCCTCGGCTGAAGCCTCTCTTGCCGACGAGACGCCCGAGGAACCTCGCACGTCAGAAGCTTCGGCACCGGAAAAGAAAGCCAGTGAAACGGCCTGAAGTGTGATTTTACCCGACATCGCCGCAGTGGCGCCTAACCGCTGCGGCGATGTCTTGCGCGTTAACCCGCTTTCTGAATTTCCACCGAATGCGGATAAGGAATGGAAATGCCACCGCCATCGAAGGCTTCCTTCACCGATTTCAGCATATGGAATTTCAGTTCCCAGTAGTCGCTGGCATCACACCAAAGCCTGACACCAAGATCGACCGAGCTGTCGCCAAGGTTGGTCAACCGGACCCAGGGTTCGGGATCCTTGTGAACCCGATCGTCCGCATTGGCGACATCGAGGATGATCTGTATCGCCTTGTCGATGTCGTCGTCGTAGTCGATGCCGAAGGTCAGATCGAGCCGGCGGGTGGAATGGGCCGAGAAATTGGTCACGACCGTTCCCCAGGCCTTTCCGTTCGGCATGATGATCTGCACGTTGTCCGGCGTCACCAGTTCGGTGACGAAGATGTTGAGATCTTTCACCGTTCCGGAGGTTCCGCCGATATCAACATACTGGCCGATCTTGTAGGGGCGGAAGATGATCAGCATGACACCGGCGGCAATGTCGCTCAGCGTGCCCTGCAACGCCAGGCCAATGGCCAGGGTACCGGCACCGAGAACCGCCACCAGGCTGGTTGCCTGAATACCGAACAGCTGCAGCACCGCGATAAAGGTGACGAGCAGGACCAGCCAGCGCACGATCGATGCTGCGAAGCTGCCGATGGTATCGTCAATGCGCGGGTGGGCGACGATGCGTTTCTTGACAATGCTCGACAGGAAGCCTGCCAGAAACCAGCCGATCACCAGAACGATGACGGCTTTCGCCGCGTTGATGATGAGTGGCGTATAGACACTCACCTGGTCGATTGCGCTTTCCATGAACTCCCTCCGGCCTTATGCGATCACTTGATTACGTGGAATTACTAACAGCAGATTTTGGTGCTGGCCAGAAATCTACCTTGAGAAGGCTCGCCCCTATCGGTCTAACGCGCGAGAACCGGGATTGCTTCCCGGCTCGGCAAGCCAATCTTCCAGAAACTGTGCCATTTCCTCATTGCCACAGCCAGTGATGGAGCGCGGGTCTATCGGGCAGCCGGCTTCGAGCAGCAGACGTGCGCAGGAAATGTGATCTGCCTCCGGTCGCTTCGGAGCAAATTCCGAACCGTGGACGACGGTGTCCAGGGCATCGCCGCCAAAGTGGTTCTTGCGGGTAAGGTCCGGCCCAAGCGAGAGGAAATAGTCCATCTCGTCCGCTAGGCCGTTCCAGCCTGCAACATGCAACGGCGGCAGCCCCATTTCGTCGGTTTCGTCCGGGTCCAGACCGGCGGCAATCAGCGCCTTCATGTGGTCCCGTTTTCCGGGAAGAATGGCAAGCCTTGTCAGCAGGCTTTTGTCTTCCCTGCTCAAACGCGCGATATCCAGCCTTCCCGGGTTTGACTTCCCCTTCGCGCAGTCCCCCAGAATCTTCTCGTTGGGGGTCAGCTCTCGCGCATGTTTCCGCCTGGCCAGAAAAGCGGCAACCGGCAAGTTGCCGTAAATCGCTGCCATGGCATGGGCGGTGTGCCCTTCCCATTCCGCATCCGGATCAGCGCCATGGGCAAGCAACAGTTCGACGATCTTTTCTGAACACCCACGCCGTGCAGCCTGGTGAAGCGCTGGAATGGAGTCCATCGGCTGGCCGCTCGGGTGGTCTGCTTCAGTAATGTTCGGATCAGCCCCAGCGTCCAGAAGCAGCCGGACCTTCGTCACGTCGCCGAAATCGAGCGCACGCGGCAAGGCGTTGGTCCCGTCAGGCCTTCCGCCATATTTCAACAACAGCTCAAGCGCGCGGGAATGCCCGAGCTCGGTCGCGTGATAGAGGCTTTCGTCGTCGTTCGGATCAGCCCCCCGTTCGAGCAGCCAGCGGCCAAGCTCGTAATTATCCGCATGACACAAGGCGCCGTAGAGTGCGGACAACAGATGCTTGTCGCCAGGCTGGTCTGGATATCCATCATTCACATCCGCCCCGTTGGCCACCAGCAGCCTGGCAATGGCAAGCATCTGCGGGGCGAGTTCCGGCCGCCGGTGAATGTTCTTCGAAAACGCCAGATGCAGGATCGGCGTACGCACGCCGACCTGGCGCGTGGCGGCTCCGGCGTCGGTTGCCAGGATGGACCGAACAGTCTCGAGATCGAAGAGCGCGACCTGAAGTCCGAAATTGTCATCCTTTAGCGTCGGGTCATCTGCCAGCAGTTTTTCCGTAACCCAATGCTGGCCGAAATAAAGTGCCTGCTTCAGACGTGCTGCCCGTTCTGACCGGCTGAAGGATGCAGTTTCGATCGCGAATTTCAGCCTTGGCCAACTCTCATGGCCCGCTTCGCGGGCGATGACATGCAGAAAATCCGCATGGCGCAGTGACCTTGCTGTATCGACATGGGCGGCGGTCCGTGCGACGGCCTCTGCCTCGCCGTTGAAATACGCCTTCTTCAGACGGCGCGCGGTTTTCCGGTAATGATCGACGGAAGATGCAGGTCCTGTGGACATGGCTTTTCTCCTGAAGTGTAAGCCCGGGCGATCCGCTGGTGTCGGGCGCAGGTGAAAAACCGGCAAATATCTTCAGATGTCAGGGTGCTTTCGCTTTCCGCGGATCCGGTTGCCGCCCTCATCGGCGGCATCAGATTGCATTTGAGAAGAGCAGATTTCAACCCCGAGGCTCAATCGGAACCATGCTCGCGTTCGAACCTTTCGCGCGCACTGGAAACAGCGGCTTCATTCTCGATCGCCCAACTTGTAAGCGCCTTCAACGGCACCAGAAGCGTCCGGCCGAGCGGTGTCAGGGAATAGTCGACCCGCGGTGGAATGGTGGGCGTCACAACACGGTGGACCAGACCGTCCTTCTCTAGTTCCCGCAAGGTCGCGGTCAGGGATTTCTGGGTCACGCCGCCAATCGAGCGCTTCAGATCGGAAAACCGCCGTGGCTCGGCCTCAAGGTGGGCGACCACGAGGCTGCACCATTTGCTGCACACCGTCTGCAGCAACCTGCGCACCGGCGCGCAACGCGGGTCCTCGTGGTGCGGCAGTTGCTCACGTGGTTTTTCTTCAGAAGGCCGTGCTTCAGCTGGCAGTTCGTCAAAGGATTTAGCCAGGGGTTTCATCAAGGATACCTCGGTTTCCAAAAAGTGCCGTCTTGCGGCTGACAGCGGCATACATCATTTCATGCAAGTATCCAACGTATACTGAGGTATCGCCTGGATACTCCTCCCAAGATCTTATTTCTCAAGGAATTCAACATGTCGCTGAAATTGAAGGTCATCTCCGGGTCCACGCGCCCCGGACGAGTCGGCCCTACCATTGCGAAGTGGGCGGCCAGTGCCGTTGAAGCGCATGGCGGCTTCGAGGTGGAATACGTTGACCTCGCCGACATCAACCTGCCGCTTCTGGACGAGCCGGCGCATCCTGCCGCTCAGCAGTACACCCACGAGCACACCAAGCGCTGGAGCAGCATCATTGCCGACGCCGACGCCTTCGTGTTCCTGACCCCGGAATATGATTCCTTCGCGCCGGCATCGCTGGTGAACGCGATTCAGGTGCTTTACAAGGAGTGGAACTACAAGCCGGCCGGCATCATCAGCTACGGTGGCATTTCCGGCGGCCTTCGTGCCTCCCAGACGCTGCGCGACCTGCTGGCCAACGTCAACGTCGTGGCCCTGCCGCAGGTGGTTCCGGTTCCCTTCTTCCCGGAATTCATCAATGACGAAGACATCTTCACGCCAAACGAAAAGATCAGCGAAGGCACCACGCTGATGCTGAGCGAGCTCACCAAGTGGGCAAACGCTCTGAAACCCATGCGCGCCTGAATGAAAAGGCCGCCGGATCATGATCCGGCGGCCCTCAATCGTTTCATTGTGTGCGCTGGTTCCGACGTTACTTCTTGACAGGACCGAGATCGCACGGAGCCTGACTGTCGTCGGGCACGAAAAAGTCGGGGGCCAATGCCAGACCTTGGTCCACCCGGTATTTGTCGAAATCGGTCACGCCGCGGCTGGCCAGGAAAGTGTCATCGATGACGAACTGTCCGGTGAACTCCTTCGACGGCGTGGTAAAGATCTCATAGGCCGCATCGGCCAGAATATCCGGCGTGCGGCTCTGCTGCATCATCCTGTCGCCGCCGATGATATTCCTGATCGCCGCTGTTGCGATGGTCGTGCGCGGCCACAGGGCGTTGACCGCAATGCCTTTTGAGCGGAGCTCGCCAGCCAGCCCCAACACCACCAGGCTCATACCGTATTTCGCAATCGAATAGGGCGTGAACGGAGCGAACCATTTTTCCTGCATGTCCAGTGGCGGAGACAGCATCAGGATATGCGGATTGTCGGACTGTTTCAGATGGTCGATGGCATGTTTGGAACAAGCCAGCGTGCCACGGGTGTTGATCTGATGCATCAGATCGAACCGCTTCATGTCGGTCTGCTGCACCGGCGTCAGCTGGATGGCGCTGGCGTTGTTCACCACAATGTCGAGCCCGCCGAAATGCGCTGCCGTCTTGTCGATGGCCTCCTTGACCGCTTCGTCGTCGCGTACATCAAGCAGCACCGGCAGCGCCTTGCCTCCGGCGGCTTCGATCTCCTCGGCGGCGGTATAGATCGTGCCTTCCAGTTTCGGATGGGGTTCCGCCGTCTTGGCGGCCACGGCGATGTTGGCTCCGTCCCGTGCGGCTCGCAGCGCAATCGCCTTGCCAATGCCGCGTGACGCGCCGGTGATGAAAAGTGTCTTGCCCTTCAGGGACATGGTGTTTCCTCCGTATGTCGCTCTCCGGCGACGACCTTGCGGTCTCCAGTTTTGTCGTCCCGCCCCAAGAGGGCTCAGGCCTTCTTCTTCGTCATGAAGGCCTGGAAGGCAGCGATGGTTTCCGGGGCGCTCAGCCGGCTGGCAAAAATCCTGATTTCCTCTTCGACGCGCTCGGAAAGCTGAGCCGTATCCCCTCGCAGAAGTTTTCTGGAAAGCGCCATGGCTTCAGGCGGCTTTGCGGCGATTTCCTTTGCGCAAGCCAGGGCCACCGCGTCGACATCCCCTTCGACCACTTCGTTCACGAGCCCGGCCTTCTCGGCTTTTTCCGCCGAAAAGGCGTTGCCGAGGCACAGCAGTTCGAAAGCCCGGGCCGGACCCATGATCTGCGGTCCGAGCAGGCTGGACCCCGCTTCAGGAACGAGGCCGAGATCGACGAAGGGCGAGCGGATGAGGGCGCGCGGGCTGGCAAAAACCATGTCGCAATGCATCAGCAAAGTGGTGCCGACACCGATGGCGATGCCATCGATGGAAGCGACCAGAGGCTTCTCGTTGCGAACCAGAGCTCTCAGGAAGCGAACGACCGGCGTCTCGCCAAACCCGGTCTTGCCGGCATATTGCAGAAAGTCGCCAATATCGTTGCCAGCGGTAAAAACCTCCGGCACGCCGCAGATCAGATGACAGCGGATGTCTGCATCCGTATTGCCGACCTCCAAGGCTTCTGCGAGATCGCTGTACATCTGCCCGGTGAGGGCATTTTTCTTTTCCGGTCTGTCCAGACGCAGGGTCTGGACGCCGTCTTCAAGGGACTTGCGGATCATCATCAACTCCGGTCAGGCGGTTCAGGACGCCAGGGCTTCGGCGTCGAACGCCTGGATGGCTTCGGCGGACAGAAGAATATCCGACTTCAGACCGGCAGTTTCACCCAACAGGGTTTCGCAGAAACTGCGGGCGAGCAGCGTGCGCTCGGCCAACCTCTGTGCGGGTTCGCCCGCTGAGGCAAGCGCGCCCCTGGCAAGCAAAGCGCCGCCCAGGGTCAGGCCGGCGAGCCGCAGATAGGGCGTTGCACCAGCCAGGGCGTCACCGCTTCGGCCATCCGCCTGGGCGCTCAGCATGAAGTCGGTTGCTTCCTGAAGATCCCGAATGCTGGCCGAGAGCCGGTCGGCGGTCGCCCCGAACTCCGGCCGGTTGGAGGCCGAAACCTCGTCTGCCACCGCCTGCAGTTCCGCGATGAAGCCCTTGATCTGCTCCCCCCCGGACAGCGGCAGCTTGCGCATGACCAGATCGATGGACTGAATGCCATTGGTGCCTTCATAGATCGGGGCAATCCGGGCATCGCGCAGGTGCTGTGCCGCGCCGGTTTCCTCAATGAAGCCCATGCCGCCATGAATTTGAATGCCGAGGGAGGCAACCTCGACGCCGAAGTCCGTGGGCAGGGCCTTGGCAATCGGCGTCAGCAGGCTGGCGCGTTCGCTCCAGAAGGTCTTGCCGGCCTCGTCCTCGGCAATCTTCGACATGTCGATGGCATGGGCGCAGGCATAACAGATGGCCCGGGCGACCTGCGTGCGCGCCTTCATGCCCAGGAGCATGCGTTTGATGTCCGGATGGCGGGCAATCGGGCTCATGCCTTCACCGGTATCGCCAGGTGCCCTGCCCTGCTTGCGCTCCAGCGCATAGGTCAAAGCGTGCTGATAGGCGCGCTCCGCAACGCCGAGCCCCTGAATGCCGACTGCCAGGCGTGCATTGTTCATCATGGTGAACATGCAGGCCAGGCCCCGGTTTTCCTCGCCAACCAGCCAGCCGATGGCACCGCCTTCATCGCCATAGACCATCGTGCAGGTGGGCGAGCCGTGAATACCCATCTTGTGCTCGACACCGGCCACCTTCACGTCGTTGCGCTCGCCCAGGGAGCCGTCGTCGTTGACCAGGAACTTCGGCACCAGAAACAGCGAAATACCCTTGGTGCCAGCCGGCGCATCCGGCAGGCGCGCCAGCACCATGTGGACGATGTTGTCAGTGAGGTCGTGGTCGCCATAGGTGATGAAGATCTTCTGGCCGAAGATGCGGTAGGTGCCGTCGTCGCGGCGTTCAGCCTTTGCCTTCAGCGCGTTCAGATCCGAACCGGCCTGTGGCTCGGTCAGGTTCATGGTGCCCATCCACTCGCCGGAGACCAGCTTCTCCAGGTATTTGGCCTTCAGGTCTTCCGAGGCGTGTTTTTCCATTGCCTCGATGGCACCTATGGTCAGGGTCGGACCGATAGCGAATGCCATTGACCCGGAGTTCCACATTTCCAGCGCAGCCGCCGACATCATAACCGGCAGGCCCTGGCCGCCGGATTCCGGATTGGCGGTCAGGCTGTTCCAGCCGCCCTCGATCCAGGCATGATAGGCCTCGCGCCACCCCGGAGGCGTGGACACGTTGCCGTCGACAAGCGGTGTGCCGTGTTTGTCGGCCACCGCGTTCAGGGGGGCGATTTCCTCGGCGGCAAACCGGCCAGCCTCAGTCAGAATTGCATCGACAAGATCGTCGCCGAGTTCGGCGTGACGGGCACTCTTCTGCAGGTCGGGCAGACCGCAGACATGTTTCAGAGTGAAGGCAATCTCATCGACGGGTGCGCGATACATTCAGGTCCTCCCAAAACCAATTGGCTTTCGATTCGTTCCGCCAGATGACGGTTTTCGCTGTTCCGAGCTTGACGGCGGCAAGGCTACTCCGCAAAAGGCAACATCGACAGCGGTTTGGAAGGACAATAGACCCGTTGACGTTAACGTCAACCCGTATCGCAGCGGCAGGTCATCGTCTTTTTGGTCTATTGCGGAACCGAGATGTCCGCTCGGCCCGGCTCCTGCCTGACAGGATTGCGACACCGTCGCCGAATGGAAAATCTTCGCGTATCCAGGCCGCGCGTAAACGCCTGATGCGCCAGCGAGTGAGGCACATGCGGACTTGGACGCTCGACATCGAGGAAGCCGACTGGCAGGCAGCGCCTGAAGCAGATGCCGTTTGCGCTGCGCTGATGGCAGGTGAGCTGGTGGCGGTGCCGACCGAAACCGTCTACGGCCTTGCGGCCGATGCCACCAACGGGACAGCCTGCGCCAAGATTTTCGCGGCCAAGGGCCGACCGCAGTTCAACCCGCTCATCTCGCACGTCCAGACACTGGATGCAGCTCTGGATCATGGCATTTTCGATGAGCGCGCGCTGGCACTGGCCGAGGCCTTCTGGCCCGGCCCCTTGACCCTGGTCGTCCCCAAACGCTCCACGTCACCGATTTGCGATCTGGCGACCGCCGGACTTCAGACCGTTGCCTTGCGCGTTCCTGTGGGTCCGGTCATGCGGTTTCTGGCCGAAAAAACCGGCAGGCCGCTTGCCGCGCCAAGCGCGAACCGGTCGGGCAAGATCAGCCCGACGCGGGCAGAAGATGTTGTTGCCGATCTCGGCCCTTCACTCAGCTTCGTCATCGACGCCGGTGCTTGTGCCGTCGGCATAGAGTCCACCATCGTTGGCCTGATTGACGGAACGCCGCGCCTGCTGCGGCCGGGCGGTCTTGCCCGCGAGGATATCGAACATGTGCTGGGGCAGCCTCTTGAAGGCGCCAGCCCGGAAATGCGGCCGGATGCCCCGGCAGCGCCGGGAATGCTGACGTCACATTATGCGCCCGATGCGGCGATGCAGCTGAATGCAAGCGATGTGACGGCCAACGACGGCCTGCTTTCCTTCGGTGCCAACCGGCTGCCGGGCGCTGACCTAGCCCTGGCGGAATTCAACCTGAGCGCGACTGGCGACCTTGCCGAAGCCGCCGCCAATCTGTTTCGCGCCATGCGATTTCTCGATGCAAAGGGTGTCAGCACAATCAAGGTGCAGTTTATCCCCAGCTTTGGACTGGGCGAGGCGATCAACGACCGGCTGCGTCGAGCAGCTGCCCCGCGCGACTGACACCAGCGCTGCTCCCGAATACGATTGAGCCGGCCAAGTGCTTGGGCTGTTGTTTGATGCCTTCTTCGGCACCCAAGCAAAAGGCCTTAAAAAACAGCAACTCGGCGGTAGTCGTTGAAAATCAAGCTGAATCGGGATCGCCTTAATTTAATCTCAAACACCGTAAGTTTCCGTTCCCGATGACAAGCAAACTTCGCCGCCAAAACTCGATTCTGGTTAAGCAATTCATACAATATTTGCCGGAACAAGAGCTTCTACTGCAAACTTATCAACACCATGCCGCAGATGGATTACGGTAAAAGGCTCGCATTCCCTTACTGGAATCGCTTAGTTTAAGAATCAGAATTGAGATGCAGCGGACCTCCCCTCGAGCACTGCGGTGCTCGCACCTCTGTAAGGGCCGGCAAGATAGCCGGCCCGTTTTTTTGCCCCCCCTTCCTGACCCGACCAGCCACAACAGAGGCCACAGCGTGACCAACCGAAGCGATTGGTTACACGACAGCCAATCCGGAGACGATGTGCACGTAGTGGTTGAATGGCCATTGTGCTTCTTCAGGACCATCAACTGGCCGGCAGACCTCGCCGCGGCGATGCGACCAATGCCCAGAGACTGACATTTTTGCCCAGCGGCCCTGTCCTGTTTTCAATCGCGTGTGACCAGGTGCGTCTTTCCAGTTTCCGCCGCTCACCTGATGTGCCGCAGTTTGCGAGGTGCGAGCCGTCGCAATGGCGTGGAGGAACAATCCGCCTCAAACTCCCTTTACAGGTCCGCATTCTAGTCCAATGCGGGAATTGACAGCCTGTCCTACAACCGCTCTGATGCAGGGCCGACAAAAGATAACAATTCACCTTCCGGAAACGCCCCCTTGTCCACGCTGCTTTTGCACCACTCATCCTATCTCGATCACCTGACCCCTGTGGGGCATCCGGAGCGACCGGACCGCATTCGGGCAATCGACAGGATATTGGAACACGAAAAATTCCAGTCCGTGGAACGCGATCTCGCGCCCATGGGGACTGTTGAGGATATCGCCCGCGCTCACCCCATGAGCTACGTTGACCAGATCCACCGGCTGGCTCCGGAGGAAGGAACAGCCAGGGTAGACGCCGACACCACCATGTCGCCCGGCACGTGGGAAGCAGCGCTGCGCGGCGTTGGCGGCGCTTGCCGTGCGGTCGATGAGGTGCTGACGAAAAGGGTCAACAACGCCTTCTCCGCGTCCCGCCCTCCCGGTCATCACGCGGAAAAAGACCGCGCCATGGGATTCTGCTTTTTCAACAATGCGGCGGTTGCCGCGCGCTATGCGCAGGCGAAATTCGGGTTGGAACGGGTGGCCATCGTCGATTTCGACGTTCACCACGGCAACGGTACCCAGGATATCTTCTGGGACGATCCGACGGTGATGTATTGCTCCACTCACCAGATGCCGCTTTATCCGGGATCCGGTGCAGCGTCGGAGACCGGAGACGCCAACAACATCGTGAACGCCCCTCTGGCGCCCGGTGAAGATGGAACCGGCTTCAAGGAAGCCTTCGAGATACTGCTTCTGCCGCGCCTCAATCTCTTCGCACCGGAACTGGTGATCATTTCCGCAGGATTTGATGCGCACATGCGCGACCCGCTGGGTGGGCTCAACCTTGTCGAGGCAGACTTCGCCTGGGCGACGCGCGCGTTGATGGACGTCGCCGACACCCACAGCAACGGCCATCTGATCTCCGTTCTCGAAGGCGGATACGACCTTGAAGGGCTGGCGCGATCGGTCGCCGCGCATGTGATGACACTCATGACCGGTTAGTGTGAAAAGCACGGGGATGACCGGCAAAAGGCCAAAATGAAACCTTGACCTTCGGCCTTCAGACCGCAAGTTTCCCTCAAGACCAGACGATATTCAGACAAACGGGATCCCACCGATGACCGATGCTGCCAACGACATTGCCGGCCTTTCCTTTGAAGAAGCGCTGAAGCAGCTCGAAACCATTGTGCGGGAACTCGAGCAAGGCAACGTGCCGCTGGAGCGGAGCATCGACATGTATGAACGCGGCGACGCGCTGCGCAAGCATTGCGACACGCTCCTGAAATCCGCGGAGGCCAAGGTCGAGAAGATCCAGCTGGGTCAAAACGGCGAAGCCAGCGGGACCGAAGCGCTCGACCCGCAATAACCCGGCCACGCGAAACCGATAGCCCTTCGGCCTGCATCCGGAGCCAGTTCTGAACTGTGTGCCGGCTCGCCCGGTCGCAACGCGGATTTTCGGAAGAAAGCTGCGCTGCCGATTTCTTTCCCTTCGCGTCAATCAAATAACCGTGTGTCAGACAATGTCTTCACTGGCGGGCGGTTTCGTTCTCGTTAAGCGCATCAGCCAACGAGATAACTGCGCGTATTTTCGCCAAAACCTGCACGTTTTCTGCCAAAAGGCCCCTTAAGTCATTTCAGGCAAATGCACGGCGTTTTCATCGCAGGACTCGTGGAGCCAAAATGGCGCATACCCCCTGCCCGATTTGCGCCCTATATCCGGTTGGTGTATGCCTGCCCGCCATGTTTCAAATCGTGGAGCTATCTCCAGAGTGTCTTCCAAGCCCGATACCCCTCTTCTTGACCAGGTAAAGTCCCCGGCCGATCTGCGCCAGCTTGATGAAAATGATCTCAAGCAGCTCGCCGACGAATTGCGCGCGGAAACAATCGACGCCGTGTCGATGACAGGCGGTCACCTGGGCGCGGGGCTTGGCGTCGTCGAGCTGACGGTCGCATTGCACTACGTCTTCAACACGCCCGAAGACAAGCTCATCTGGGATGTCGGCCACCAGTGCTATCCGCACAAGATCCTGACGGAGCGCCGCGACCGAATCCGGACACTTCGCCAGGGCAATGGTCTGTCGGGCTTCACAAAACGCGCCGAAAGCGCCTTTGACCCGTTTGGCGCCGCGCATTCCTCCACGTCGATTTCAGCCGGTCTCGGCATGGCTACCGGCAGGGACCTGAAGGGCGCAGACAACAATGTCATCGCGGTGATCGGTGATGGCGCCATGTCCGCAGGCATGGCCTATGAAGCGATGAACAACGCCGGCCATCTCGGCTCGCGACTCATCGTCATCCTGAACGACAATGACATGTCCATCGCACCGCCGGTTGGTGCCATGTCCGCCTATCTGGCCAAGCTCGTTTCGGGCCCGACCTACCAGACCTTCCGCGATGCGGCCAAAAATCTGGTCAAGAACCTGCCCAAGCCGGTGTTCGAGAAGGCTGCCCGGGCAGAGGAATATGCCCGTGGCTTCTGGACCGGAGGAACGTTGTTCGAGGAACTCGGGTTCTATTATGTCGGCCCGGTCGACGGTCATAATCTCGAACATCTCCTGCCGATCTTGAAGAATGTCCGTGACACTCACCACGGCCCGATCCTGATCCATGCGGTCACCCAGAAGGGCAAGGGCTATGCTCCCGCGGAAGGAGCGAAGGACAAGTATCACGGCGTCGCCAAGTTTGATGTGGTTACCGGCAAGCAGGCCAAGCCAAAGGCCAATGCGCCCAGCTACACCAACGTTTTTGCAACGTCGCTGATCAAGGAAGCGGAAACGGACGACCGCGTGGTCGCCATCACGGCCGCGATGCCGGACGGAACCGGCCTTGATCTGTTCGGCGAAGCCTATCCGAAACGCACATTCGACGTCGGCATTGCCGAGCAGCATGCGGTTACCTTTGCTGCGGGTCTTGCCACCGAAGGCTTCAAGCCGTTTTGCGCGATCTACTCCACCTTTCTGCAGCGCGCCTATGACCAGGTTGTTCACGATGTGGCGATCCAGGGCCTTCCCGTACGCTTTCCGATAGACCGGGCCGGTCTTGTCGGTGCCGATGGCCCCACCCATGCGGGCGCCTTCGACACCGCGTTCCTGACCTGCCTTCCCGGTTTTGTCGTCATGGCGGCTTCGGACGAAGTGGAACTGCGCCACATGGTGGCGACTGCCGTTGCCTATGACGAAGGCCCGATCTCGTTCCGCTACCCGCGCGGCGAAGGCGTCGGTCTGGACATGCCGGAGCGCGGCAGCGTGCTTGAAATCGGCAAGGGCGTCATCCGCAGGGAAGGCACCAAGGTTGCCCTCCTGAACTTCGGCGGCCGCATGAGCGAATGCCTCAAGGCTGCGGACGAACTGGATGCCGCCGGCCTTTCGACCACTGTCGCAGACGCCCGCTTCGCCAAACCTCTGGACATGGACATGATCCGCCGTCTTGCCCGCGAGCATGAGGTTCTCGTCATGATCGAGGAAGGATCAGCCGGCGGCTTCGGCAGTCATGTGCTGACCCGGCTTGCCGAGGAAGGCCTTCTGGACAACGGATTGAAGGTCCGTGCACTCGCTCTGCCGGATGCCTATCTCGATCACGATAAGCCGGAAGCGATGTATGAACGCTCAGGGCTCTCCTGTGACGGCATTTTGAAGACCGTCTTCACAGCACTCGGAACAGCCTCTGTCAGTGCGCCGCAGCGCGCCTGAGGGCTTGTGTTTCGTTCTTTGCCAAAGGACGTCGGGATACCCGCCGTCAAAGTCGGCTGGGGAGCTCAAATCAAACCCGATTGACACGGGGCGCCATACCTGAAAAGGCTGGTTGAAAGGAACAGGTGCGTCGGTTCAAACCGGCGCTTTTGTTTTATTTCTCGGGCACGATACCAGTCGCAACGCTCCTGACCGGGCTGCGGCGGTCCATCGTCAGGATGCAGCCATGGCTCAGACCCTTCTTTCCGTATCCGCTCTCTTGTTGTCGGTCGCCCTGCTCATATTCGGGCACGGTATACAGACGACACTGCTGCCACTGGCCGCGGAACGGTTTTACTTCACGGACTTCGAAATCGGGCTGGTCTCATCGGCCTATTTCTTCGGCATGGTGATCGGCTGTCTCGGCGCACCGCTGGTGATCATGCGCGCCGGGCACATCCGGGCCTTTGCCGCGCTCGTCTCGTTGATGTCCGCCGCCGCCATCCTGCACCCGGTGCTCATCGATCCCTATGCCTGGATGATCATCCGCATGATCTCCGGCTTCAGCCTTGCCGGTTTTTACATGATCGTGGAAAGCTGGCTGAACGAAAGCGCCTCGAACGAGAACCGTGGCACGGTGATGTCGTTTTACATCGTCGTCCTGTTCGGCGCCCTGATGCTGGGGCAGATTTCCATTGCGTCAATGAACATCGCCGATTTCATTCCCTTCGCGATTGCCTCGGTGATGGTGTCCCTTGCCGTGATGCCGGTATCTCTGACCACATCGACCCAGCCCGCCCCGATCACTCTGGTGCGTTTCGAGCCGAAAAAGCTCTACAAGAACTCCCCGGCAGCATTTGTCGGCGTGCTGTTCATTGGCGCGTCTCAAGGCGCTCTGCTTACGCTCTCGTCCCTTTACGGGTCGCAGATTGGCCTTTCCACCAAGCAAGCCGCGTTTTATGCGGCCGCCATCGTCGGCGGCGGTCTTATTGCACAGTGGCCAGTGGGCCGGCTTTCCGACCGCATCGATCGTCGTCTCGTGATCGCCGGTCTCGGTGTCGCAACTGCAGCCGTTTCGATGGCAATCGTGTTCTTCTCGCCGAAGGACTTCATGGTCGCCATTTTGTGCGCGGTCGCCGTGGGCATGGTCGTGCAGCCGCTTTATGCAATCGCGGTTGCGCACGCCTTCGACCACGCGGCGACCGAAGATTTCGTCGCGACCTCCTCCGGCATGCTGCTGTCGTTCGGTATCGGCTCGATCATCGGACCGCTGGCAGCCTCCATGATCATGAGCCACACCGGCCCGTCCGGGCTGTACATCATGATTATCGCGGCCAATATCATGATGGTGATCTTCATCCTTGCCCGTGTGATGACCCGCGTGGCACCGACCGGAGAAGACAAGACAGACTTCGAATACGCCTCCACCGCGCAGGTCGGTTCGGTTGTCACCGCCGAAGCCCTGGATGCCGCTCCCGAAGAAATTGTCATCCCACCCGAGGAGTTCCCGGCTTACGAAGACGACATCTACAATTTCGAAACCTCCGCCGAGAGCGATACGAGCGACGAGGATGCGGCCGCTTCCGCCGAAACCACTGCAACCGAAGACGCAGCGGACAAGACACCGCCAACGACCTGATGTCTTTCCGCTCCATGTGGCCCGGCTATCGCCCCCTTTGCCTGCGCGGTTTCGCCTCTCGACATGATTGTGCAACCGGCTTATAGCCGCTTGTATGAAAGCGCGCGTCACAAAGCTGCAACAGCTCCGGCAGGAGCGTCACCCCCTGGTGGCGCTGGCGGCCTTTGCCTTTGCGATGCGTCTTGTGCTTTTGGTTCTTGCAAGCGCATTGTCGCCGGATGCAGCGGTTGCTGCAGGTCTTACCAGCCTTTGCCAGCCTTCCGACCAGGACCAGAGCCTGCCGCGACCGCACAATCCGCTCACCTGTCAATGCGGACCGGTCTGCGCCCATGGCTGCGCAATCGCGCCCTGCCTGGCAAGCGCAGTGCCGCATGTGGATCAACCACTCGCAAGCGCCGAAAACCTGCACCTGCCGACAAGGCAGACATCTGTCCTGCCCCCTGCTCAGCGGTCCAGCCCCATCAGGGCGCCGCCTTCCTCGGTCTGAAAAAACATCCAACATCTCAGACCTCAAGGAATAGCATTATGAAAATCTGGAAAACCGTAGCGGCTGCCGCCGCCCTTTCGCTTGTCTCCCTGTCCGCTCTCGCGCACGACTACAAGGCTGGCGAGCTGACGCTCAACCATCCATGGACCCGCGCAACGCCGCCGAAAGCAAAGGCTGGCGGCGGCTTTGTCGAAATCATCAACAACGGCACCGAGGCAGACCGCCTTGTGGGTGCGAGTTCCGACGTTGCCGCAAAGGTGGAAATTCACGAGATGGCGGTGACCGACGGCGTGATGAAAATGCGCAAGATGGAAGATGGCGTCGAAATCCCGGCCGGTGAAACGGTTGCGCTTCAGCCGGGCGGCTACCACGTCATGTTCATGGGCCTCAACCAACCCTTCGAAGAGGGCACCAAAATTCCGGTTGTCCTGACCTTTGAAAAAGCTGGCGATGTTGCTGTCGAAATGGCTGTCTCCAAGATGGGCGCCAAAACTCCCGATGGCGGTGCGGAGCATGGCGCCATGGACCACAGCAAGATGGATCACGGCAAGAACTGAGCCCCGTCTGTGGGCGTTGCTTCGGTCTCGATAAAACGCCCACACCCATTTTCAAAGTGTCAGAGCCCCTTCCTGCCTTGCAACAGGTGCCGGGGGCTCTGATCAGGATAGGACAAAACCGATGTCTGGTTTGAAACTCTTCCGGTACGTGGCCTGGGCGGCTGTTGCCGTGCTTGCGATCGTTTCCGGAGTACTGGTCTATCAGCAGACGGCTGGCAACAAGAACACCGGTGGCCTGATCGAGCCGCTTGCGGCCATCGGCGGCCCGTTCGAGCTTATCAACGGCAACGGCGAAACGGTGACCGACAAGACCTTTTCGACGAAGCCAACCGTTCTGTTTTTCGGCTTCACCTTCTGCCCAGATGTCTGCCCGACGACACTTTCCGAGCTTCAGGGCTGGATGGAAGAACTCGGACCGGATGCCGACAAGCTCAACTATGCGTTCGTGACCGTGGATCCGGAGCGCGATACACCCGAAGTCATGCGCGACTACGTGTGGGCCTTCGACAAACGCATTGTTCCGCTCACCGGCACGCGAGAGCAGATCGATCCCATGTTGAAGGCATACCGGGTCTATTCCAAGAAGGTGCCTCTTGACGATGGCGACTATACGATGGACCATTCCGCTGCCATCTATCTCATGAGTGCAGACAACAAGTTCGTCGGCACGATTGCTTATGGTGAGGCAGAAGAAACCGCCATGAAGAAGCTGCGCAGGCTCATCGACAACGCGCCAGCCTCTTCCTGAGGTAAAAACTGGAGCAAGCCGGACACGATGCGCATGCCGCTGTTCATGGGACTGACCGCTGGCGCGACGGGCCTCGTCGCGCTTTCGGCGTTTCTGTGGCTCTATGCCGGTGAGCGGGTCTTCGCCGACCGACTGATCTCGGCAATCGCCGGCTGCTTCTGAAATTCATATGTCCAAACAACGCCTCGACCAGCATCTCGTCGATACGGGTGTCTTCCCGTCCCGCGCGCGGGCACGGGACGCCATCCTGCGTGGGACAGTCAGCGTCGACGGCGCTCCCTGCACCAAACCGGCGCAGAAAACCTCCGCCGATGCCAGCATCACCGTTGAAGATCCGGCCTCAGGCTACGTCAGCCGGGCCGCGCTGAAGCTGATCGAAGGCCTTGACCGGTTCGCTGTCGATCCAAACGGCAGGATCTGCCTCGACATCGGCGCTTCCACCGGCGGGTTTACCCAGGTCCTTCTGGAACGCGGCGCTGAAAAAGTTCATGCCATCGACGTCGGCCACGGCCAATTGCACGACAGCCTGAAGACAAATCCGAAGGTGGTCGCACGCGACGGTCTCAATGCGCGGGACCTGACCTTGCAGGATCTTGGAGGAGACGCCCCAAGCCTGCTCGTCTCCGACGTCAGCTTCATCTCGCTGAAGCTTGCCCTGCCGCCCGCGCTCGCACTCGCCGCGCCCGGCGCGGAAGGCGTGTTCCTGGTGAAACCGCAATTTGAGGCGGGCAAGGACAATATCGGCAAAGGCGGCCTGGTTGATCCGGAAATTGCCGAAGAAACCGCGAGATCCCTGCAGGTGTGGCTGAACAGCATGCCAGAGTGGCAGGCAGGTGACCTCGTTCCCTCGCCGGTCAAAGGGGGGGACGGCAATGCGGAATGGCTGCTCTACGGACGGAAAGCTGGCTGAGGGTCATCGCTTCTCCCCCTTCCCTTCTCCCTTTTCTACATTCCGACCAAGCGCATACCGCTGACCTCAGGGATAGCGCGGAGAGGCTGTCTCATGATCAAGGCTTGCTCATTCCCCTTCTTGGCGCTATCGCTCGGCCATGAGCGAGAGAGAATTTGAAATCACCACGCTCGGCCACCGTGGTGACGGTGTTGCCGAGACGGAGACCGGGCCGGTCTATGTGGCCGAAGCCCTGCCGGGCGAAACCGTCCGGGCCAAAGTGGTGGACGGACGCGCGCAAGATCCAGTGATCGTTGCAAAGTCGCCGGACCGGGTCGAACCGGTGTGCCGACATTTCCACGCATGTGGCGGGTGTTCCGTGCAGCATCTTGCAGAAGGGCCATATCTGGCCTGGAAACGCGGGCTTGTCGAAAAGTCCTTGCGTGATCGCGGTATCGAGACCGATGTATCCAGCACGATTGCAGCGACCATGGGCGGTCGCCGCCGGGCTGTTCTGACGGCCACCCGCGCCGGACGCCACACTTTGCTCGGCTACCATGAAAAGGCCAGCCACCGGCTGGTCGATATTTCCGAATGCCCCGTGCTGGACCCTGTCATCGTTGAAGCGCTCCCCGGCCTCAAGTCGCTTGCCTCGGAAGTTCTGCCGAAAAAAGGCGAGCTTCGGATGACCGTCCTGGTGACCACCACCGGTCTGGATGTCGCGCTCGACAAGGCCGACAAGGGATATGAACGCAAGATCCCGGCCCTGTCGCAAAAGGTCGTCGATCAGAACCTTGCCCGGCTTTCGGTCAATGGCGAAGTCATCCTGGAGCTGCGTCCGCCCCTGCTCGACATGGGCGGCATCGGCATTGTCGCCGCCCCCGGCGGCTTTGCCCAGGCAACGCTGGCGGCGGAACATGCGTTGTCCAAGCTGGTTCTTGAAGGCGTCGGCAAGGCCAAGGCCATCGCCGATCTCTTTTCCGGTGTCGGCACATTCGCGCTCAGGCTCGGCCAGCAGGCCAATGTGCACGCGGTGGAAGGCGATGCAGCGGCACTGGCCGCCTTTGACAAGGCCCTGCGCAAACCCCAGGGTCTGAAGAAGATAACATTTGAACGGCGCGATCTTTCTCGCAGACCGCTGGTGAAGGAGGAGTTGGACCGTTACGACTCCGTGGTTTTCGATCCTCCGCGTGCCGGCGGCCAGGCGCAGGCAGAACAACTGGCCCTTTCGACGGTCAAGACGATTGTTGCCGTCTCATGTAATCCAGCGACGCTTGCCCGGGATCTGCGGATCCTGCTCGACGGCGGATATGTGCTGCAAAGCGTCACACCAGTGGACCAGTTCCACTTTTCGCCCCATATTGAAGCTGTGGCGGTGTTGAACAGACCTTGATAGGGGAGTGAGCCATGAGTGCGGCGGATGAGGAATTCGGACCTGTCAGAGGCCCCCGCAGCCTGCCGCCGCTTCTGAGCCTTGCCCGCCGAACGCGCTATGCGCTTTATCAAGGCTCCCGCGTTGCGCTCTACACCCTGCATTCCGAAGCCATGCGGCGGATGAACCGGGACCTCCAGAAAGAGCTTCCGGAAACACCGGAGGTGGTGCCGACAGGCCCGGTGCCGAGCCAGAGGCGTATGCTGGCGGACATCGTCAAGCTGTTCGCGGACGATCTGAAAGCCGTCGAGGACGGGCTTTATCCACTCCCGTCCGACGGCACGATGACACCGGGCGAACTGATTGCGACCAGTCGCGCCTTCTTCAAGGATGTGCCGGAGGTTGCTCGGCGACGGGCGAGCGGTGCGCACCAGGAAGTGAATTCCACCGAGGGATTTGCAGCCGCCCTCCCCCGCTATTATCGGCAGAACTTCCATTTTCAGACCGACGGCTGGCTGTCGGAGGAAAGTGCCCGGCTCTACGATTTCCAGGTGGATGTGCTGTTTTCAGGCGCCACCGCCGCGATGCGTCGCAGGGCCCTTGTTCCGTTTGCAAAAATCTTGCGCCGCAAGGATCAGCGCCGCGTTTCCTACCTGGACATCGCCTGTGGCACCGGCGGTCTCTTGCGGCCCGCCCTGGCCGCTTTTCCGCGCCTGAAGGGCACGGGCATCGATCTGTCGGAACCCTATCTCAATGTTGCCCGGGAACGCCTGCCGTCACGCCGCGCCGGGTATGTCTGCGGTCTCGCCGAAACATTGCCGTTCGCGGACAATTCACTCGACGTCGTATCCTGCGTCTTCCTGTTTCACGAGCTGCCGCCGAAAATCCGCAGACAGGTCATGTCGGAAGTGGGCCGCGTTCTGAAGCCCGGCGGCTCGTTTCTTTTTGTCGACAGCCTGCAGACAGGAGATGTGCCGGAATATGACGGTCTCCTGTCGGTCTTTCCTCAGCTTTTCCACGAGCCGTATTTTACGTCTTATCTCAGCGAAGACCTGACGGGGCTCGCAAAGGCGGCAGGGCTAGAACAAAGCTGGATGACTCCGGCCTTCGTCTCCCGCGTCGCGGAGTTTATCAAAAGCGACTGATCTTTCAGTATCACTGAAAAATTACATCTCTTCCCTTGAGACTGAAAATATTCGGGCGTATATCCAAGATTATGAGATTGGATCTATGGCTCTTGCAGACCGGGGAAAACCGCAGCGCCTTTGCGCGCCGCGCCAACCTTTCGCCTGCCTCCGTTACGGCCCTTTGCAACGATCCCAATGTCTGGGTCTCGCGGGACATGGCTCGCAAGATCGCAATTGCCACCAATGGTGCCGTAACCCCCAACGACTTTCTCGGACTGTCTACAACCAAGGAGCATCCCGTGTCCCAGGCCCGTGTCGCAGAAGCAATCCGCGCATTCGAACGTGGAGAAATGGTGGTCGTGACTGACGATGATGACCGCGAGAACGAAGGCGATCTGATTGTCGCCGCCGCCAAGGTCACGCCGGAACAGATGGCCTTCATGGTGCGTCACACGTCCGGCATCATCTGCGCCCCGATGACGGTTGCTCACGCCCGCCGCCTGCGGCTTGATCCGATGGTCTCCGAAAACGACGCTCCGCTGGCAACGGCCTTCACCATTTCCGTCGACTACCGACAGGGACTGACCACCGGCATTTCAGCCGAGGAACGCTGCTCCACCGTACGCGCGCTCGCAAACCCCAATGTCGGCGCTGACGATTTCGTCCGTCCCGGACACGTCTTTCCGCTTGTGGCCAAGGAAGGCGGCGTCATGATCCGCTCCGGCCATACGGAAGCTGCTGTCGACCTCTGCCGTCTCTCGGGCCTGGAACAGGTCGGTGTCATCAGCGAACTGGTCAATGACGACGGCACCGTGAAGCGCGGCCAGCAGGTGGCCGAATTCGCAGCGGAGTACGACCTGAAGATGGTTTCCGTTTCCGACCTGATCGCCTGGCGCCAGCGCACCGAGAAGCTGGTGGAGCGGGTCAACGAACAGCCGGTCGATACGGTGTTCGGTCCGGCCTATGCCACCACCTATTCCACTCCGTACGACCCGATGCACCATCTGGCCATCGTCTATGGCGACATTCTGGACGGCCGCAACGTGCCGGTGCGCCTGCAGCTGGAGTCCGTGCTCGACGATGTCTTCGGAGAGGGCCGGCCGCTTGACCCGATCATGAAACATTTCGCGGAACGCGGACGGGGGATCATCGTCTATCTGCGGGAAGGCTCGGTCGGCGTTGCCCGTCAGTCGAAGCGGTCAAGATCCGACTTTGAGGCCGCCGATACCGAGGAACACAGCTCCGCACAAGCCAGACAGGAACAATGGCGTGAGGTCGGGCTTGGTGCACAGATCCTGAAGGACCTGGGCGTCACTTCCATTCGCCTGCTAGCCTCCCGTGAGCGCCATTACGTTGGTCTGGAAGGGTTTGACATCAAGATTGACGAAACAGAGATCCTCGATATCTGAGGATCCTTCGGAAGGTGCCTTTCATGGCGGCGAAGAAAGAGGCAATCGAACAAGAGGACAAAGCAAAGCCGGTCCCGGAGCCTTTCGCCGTCGGCTTCAACCGCAGCCAGAGCGAAAGCATCGTCTACGGCAGCCTTGTCCTCGGCATTCTGTTCGCCGTAATCGGAGCCGTCGGCAGCCTTCCACTGCTGGCCCTTGCCGCCCTCGCGCCTCTCGGCATCGCCTATTGGCATTATCCGATGATCGAGAAAGGCATACCTCAGCTCGGCGCCAACGAGGACGGCCTGTATGTGGAGCGCATCGGCTTCATCGACTGGGCAGCCATCGGGACGGCCGACATCAAGCGAACCTCTGTCCGCTCCATCGAACTGGTCCGGCTTGACGTGCTTCTGACCCGGTCACTGGAAGATGCCGTCGTGAAGGCACAGACCGTTCCGGTCTGGAAGAAATTCATGATGCGCAACTGGAAACGCACCCGACGCGAGCACGGGCAGGACCTGATCGCAATCAACCTGCACACGCTCGCCGCTGACCCGGAAGAAATCCTGAGCCGCATCAGGGCCTTCATGTTCGCCTGATGCGTGGCCAGAATTGACAGTCAGCAGCCCGGCAACTGCCTGAGCGCTGCGGGTAAAGAGGCTGATCGACGCCACCCTGTCCGGAAAGACCGGAACAGGGATGACCGCACAAAGGCAATTCGGCAGCCCTACATCAGGTTTTCCTTGAAGAATTCGATCGTTCTCTTCTCTGCGAGCTTTGCCGCCGCTTCGTCGTAGCGCGGCGTGGTGTCGTTGTGGAAGCCGTGATTCACGCCCGGATACATATGGGCCACATAGGTTTTGCCGTTGGCCTTCAGAGCCTCCTCATAGGCCGGCCAGCCGGCATTGATGCGCTCGTCCAGCTCGGCATATTGCAACATCAGGGGCGCTTTGATCTTTGAGACATCCGCGGCATCCGGCTGACGGCCGTAGAAGGGCACTCCGGCAGCAAGCTCGGGATAGGCCACCGCAATGGCGTTGACGACACCACCGCCATAGCAGAAGCCGACCGCACCAACCTTGCCGGTGCTGTCATCGCTGTTGAGCAGATACTCAAACCCCGCGAAGAAGTCGTTCATCAGCTTCGTGCCGTCGACCGTGCGCTGCAACTCGCGGCCCTTGTCGTCCGTTCCGGGATACCCGCCGACGGAGGTCAAGCCGTCAGGTGCCAGCGCCATGAACCCGGCCTTGCCGAGACGGCGGGCGACATCCTCGATGTAAGGGTTGAGACCCCGGTTCTCGTGTACGACCAGCACAGCCGGCAGCTTTCCCGTGGCGCCTGCCGGCTTCACCAGATAGCCGTTCACTTCGCCATGGCCGTTCGGAGACGGGTAAGTGATGCGTTCGGTTACGATGTCGGCATCGTCCGGCGCAACCTGCTGGGCAAGCGCATAGTTCGGCGAAAGCTGGTCGAGCAGCATGGCAGCCGTCAGACCACCGACTGCGAATTTTGCGGCCCCGTTCATGAACTCGCGCTTGGTGATCTTTCCATGCGCGTAGAAATCATAGAGATCGAGCAGTTCCTGGGGAAAGTCTTTTGCCGTCATACGGCGCACCGGCGTCATTTCATTCATGTCATCACTCCCTGAAATGCATGAGACGTCATGCTGGAGATAAAACTAGGGAGATGACCGGCAAGGTCCATGGCCCTTGCCTTCCGGAATTGTAACGAGTTGTAACCCGCAGTGTCTGCTGGTCAGCCGATCTGGCCGCGATGACGCAGGAAATGGTCAGCCAGGACACACGCCATCATCGCCTCGCCCACCGGCACCGCACGAATGCCCACGCAAGGGTCGTGACGACCCTTGGTCATGACATCGACCTCTTCGCCCTTGCTTGTGATCGACTTGCGCTCGGTCAGGATCGATGATGTCGGTTTGACCGCGAAGCGGACGACCAGCGGATCACCGTTGGAGATCCCGCCGAGAATGCCACCGGAGTTGTTGCTCAGGAACACGGGACGGCCGACATCGTCCAGGCGGATCTCGTCGGCATTGTCCTCGCCGGTCAGGCTTGCGGCATCGAACCCATTGCCGACCTCGACGCCCTTGACCGCGTTGATCGACATCATGGCCGCAGCAAGATCCGTATCCAGCTTGCCATAGATCGGCGCACCCCAGCCGGCCGGCACGCCTTCGGCAACCACTTCGATGACCGCACCGACGGAAGATCCAGCCTTGCGGACACCGTCCAGATAGTCCGCCCAGAAGCTAGCGGCCTCAGCATCGGGGCAGAAGAAGGCGTTGTTATCGACTTCCGCCCAGTTCCAGTTGCTCCGGTCGATCTTGTGCGGCCCGATCTGCACCAGGGCACCGCGAATGCTCACGCCCTCCAGCACCTTGCGGGCGACAGCCCCGGCGGCTACACGCATGGCCGTTTCACGCGCCGACGACCGGCCACCGCCCCGATAGTCACGAATGCCGTATTTGGCATTGTAGGTGAGATCGGCATGACCGGGACGGAAGCGATCCTTGATGTCGGAATAGTCCTTCGAGCGCTGGTCGGTGTTTTCCACGAACAGCGAAATCGGCGTACCGGTGGTTTTCTGAATGCCATCCTCATCGACCATGACACCGGACAGGATCTTGACCTCATCCGGCTCGCGCCGCTGCGTCGTGAAGCGGGACTGGCCCGGCTTCCGCTTGTCCATGAAGCCCTGAATATCGATTTCCGTCAGCGGAATGAGCGGCGGGCAACCGTCGACCACGCAGCCGATTGCGGGACCGTGGCTTTCGCCCCAGGTGGTGACCCGGAAAAGATGACCAAAGCTGTTGTGCGACATGAACGGGGACCGAGGTTAGCAAATGAACTTTCAGGCGCCGAGCGATACGCCATCACGCCTGCAAGCTCAAGCCCGCAGCCCGGAATAGGGCATTTTTAGGTGGGCGTATACGCTCCCCGGTCCTGCTGAAATTGAAAACAAGTAGATTTCGACTGGATGCTGCGGTCATCGACCAGGGTTTTACATGTTCTGCTTGTAAGACACTGGAAAATTTGCAAATGGCTCGTGAAAATTCGACCCTGGATTTGCTAATCCTTAAACCTCTACCACTATTACACGTTGAGGATGAATGATAATCACGAGGCATACCGTTGCGGATCAGGGGCTGGCTAACTGGACTGATCGTGTTCCTGCTGGCACCCAGCCTGGTGTTTGCTTCGCTCTGGTTTCATAACAGGTTCGACAAGGTCAATTCGATCGACACCAGCCTTGCCGGGCTTCACCTGATTGAAGCACTGGGACCGCTGCTGAAGGAAAAGGCGCTCACCGGCAAGATCAGCAGCACGCCGGTCAACCTGCGTGAGCACCTAGAAGAGCTCGAGGATAGCGAACGGTCCGCAGATCTCATGCAACCGCTCGATACTTTCCTGCAAGATAACGACGTTCCCCTCGCCCTTCGTCAGGGGCAAACCCTTGCCTCGAAGATCTCCCAGATCACCAGGCTGAGTTCGACCTCTTCCTTCGAAGCCGCGAAGCTTCCGCAGTTCATCACCGACGTCTTGCCGACGGTGGTCATTCAGTCTGCGATCCTGGCGAACAACGCCCAGAAGATCCACTCCCGGGGCGAGATCAATGTCTGGGACAAGATGGCGATCCCCGTGCAGGGCGGTCAGTACAAGATTGCCGCCGATGGTGCCGCGCACGATACGGTAGAGTACTTTTTCGACCTGACCGGGGAGCAAGCCGAACTGCTGCAGAAGCAGGCCGGGGTTTTCCGAGCAACCAACATAGCGTTCCAGACCGTCGGGTCGAAACTGCTGACATCGGCGATTGTCGCCGAACGAGGCGGGGATGTTTTGTCCCAGCCGGTGGTGAGAATGCAGCCGGCCCTGGTGAATGCCGCTTTTGCCTTGTGGCAGTCCACGGTGGACTATCTCCTGTTAGACCTGGAGCGGCAGCGGTCGGAAACACTTTTCGCTGTCACCCTTGCCGGGCTTGTCGGTGGACTGGTGATCGTCGCGGCCTTTGCCATAGCCATCGCCCTGTCACGCGCACTTGCCGACAAGACGCAGCAGGAGTTTGAAAGCCTCGGCTTTCATGACCCGTTGACCGGCCTGCCAAACAGGCGAGCCCTGCTGAACACCATTCGAAACCTGCCCCCGGCGGAACCCGGCCTGCAAACCGGCGCCATCCTGATTGATCTGCGAGAGTTCAAGAAGGTGAACGACCGATTTGGCGACCACAATGGCGATTCTCTGCTTCGGCAGGTGGCCGAGCAGTTGAACCAGCACGCCGAGCCGGATGACTTTCTGTGCCGGACAGGCGGGACCGAATTTCTGCTTTTGCGCCCGCAGCTCAAAAGGGTGGCCCGTTTCGAGCAACTCGCCTTCACCCTGCTTCAGGAAATTTCAACGGACCGGGTCATCGGCAACAACAGATCTGCGGTCGAAGCCAATGCGGGCATTTTCATCAGCTGTCCCGGCGATCAGATCTCCGATCATATTCTGACCGATGCGGCCCTCGCCCTAAGGGCCGCGAAGCAGAAGGGGCCAGGCAAGTTCAGCCGGTTCACACCAGCGATGCGCACAGCCTTCGAGGAAAGCGACCAGATTGCCGCGGAACTGCAGAACGCCCTGAAGGAAGGCAACATTGTCGCGTGGTTCCAGCCTCAGGTGAATATACACACGGGCGAAGTCGTTGGCGCTGAAGCCTTGGCCCGCTGGATAGACAACGACACGATCCGCTATCCCGGCGCCTTCCTGCCGACAGCCATGGAAGCGGGATATATGGAGCATATCGAGGACGCGGTGCGTAGCCGGGCGCTGAACTTCGCCGCCAGCCTCAGTGGCAAGACGCGATCCACCATGCATCTGGGGCTCAACGTCACCGCCAGCCTCCTGACAAGCACCAAAGCCGTGGACGTGCTCCACGAACAGGTGATGAACCTTGGCCTGAATCCGGCCCACGTCAGCCTCGAAATTCTGGAAGCGGTGATGATCGACGAAGTCACGGCGGCTCCGATCAAGCAGAACATCGCGCGACTGTCCCAATTGGGTTTCTTCATCGAGCTGGACGATTTTGGAACGGGCCATTCCAGCATTTCCAGTCTGCGCGATCTCAAAGTCGATAGGGTCAAGATCGACCGCAGCTTCATTTCCGGTGTCGATACCAACCCGGCTCTGCAAAAGTTCACCTGCGCATTGATCAACCTTGCCAAGAGCCTCGACATCAGCGTCCTTGCCGAGGGCGTGGAAACCGAGGGCGAGCGGGACTGGCTGAAACGCAACGGCTGCGATGTCATCCAGGGCTTCCTCATATCGCAGGCAGTGCCGGAAACCGACCTCGCAACGATGATCCTGAAACAGGATTTCGTTTCCTGGGAGCCCGCTCTCGAGGGGCAAGGCCCGCTGCGCGGTCAGGCCTGACCGGCCGCTTTCGCAGTCATTTCCGCCTGCCGTTTCTTGAATTCGGCTGCGGCAAAGGAAAATCCGCCGTCCGCGCCGTCCACGAAGTGGATATGCCGGCTGTTGCTGATGTCCTCCACGAAGCAGGTCATCAGTGCTGATGCGGAAACGTGAAGTCCGTACACAAGATCCCCGGCCTCATAACCGGCTTTCAGATAGTCTTCGACATTTCCAAGCTGCTCGGGCGTCAGATCCAGAACGAGTTGAAGGCTGTCGCCGACCTTGCGATGATCCGTGTTCAGGCCTAGCTCCGGAAAGTACCGCTTCGGGTCGAACGGCCCGATACGCCAGCCGGTATGATGGCTGATCATGAAGACAACCGATTCGAGCATCGCCTTCGCCCATCCGCGAAAGTGCCTGCCCGGAGATCCGAGCCGCACTTCATGGCCTGTTCCGGTTGGCGGAAACCGAAAGCGCAGGCGCGTCTTGTCCGCAAGTCTCGTCCGGCTGTCATCCGTCGAAGGGTCGTAGCCGAGTTTGTCGGCAAGTCCTTTAAGGATCTCCTGCATCGGAATGCGCCCGACCGGTTTGACGATGAGAGACACGATATGGCCGTGTTGCGAAGGAAGCGGCTCCCACCGGCAGGACAGCCCGTCAAGCGGTGGCAAAGCGGCATCGGGGATCGAAACCGCAAATTGCCGGGACTTCTCCTGATCTTTCAGGATGTGATCGGCGATCGCCAGCCCGTCTCCCAAGATCATGGCAAGGTGATTGCCGGGGCTGAGGCGGTATTTGCGCACACGGACATCGCCGCCCAGCCCTCTCAGATGGGAGACCGGGATAGCCGCGGCACGCAACTCCAGCTCCATGACCTGGCGCGCCAAGACGACAACGCCCGCAAGCGCCTCACAGGCAGCCTTCACATCGTGTTTGGGCACGAGCAGCATCGCGCCGTCTCCGCCGAAAACAAATGGCACACGGTCACTGCCGATCCGGTTCAGGACTGCCGCAATCGTCGCGGCTCCGACCATGTTGACTTCCTTGTACCGGCCCTGCGCAACCGCATCGCTGGAGCGGACTATATCTGTGGCAAGAACGTACCAGTCGTCCGGCACGGGGCGATAATCGGCTAGATCGCCGACGGTGCTGAAATCTGAAAAGCTTGGCAGCTCACTGTAAAACTCATTGGCGGACACGGCACCTCACCTAGATTTTCTCCGGGCTCCCTTGCATTAGCTGTTTTCTTTTACGCTGCGGTCGTCCCGACCGATCACCGCGCTGGGGCTGTCCGGCGCAGAAGTTTCCGCTGCGGCATCATCCACTCTTTTGCAGTGTCGATGATCACAAGAGAAACTACATGGTCTGTCTACAACAAAGTGATCCGTGCGAGCGGCAACATGTATGTCGGAAGACTGAAGCAGACCGAACAGCTTTGTGCGCTGCTTCAATATGGACGCCAGATACCCTTGAACACCTGCGATGCCTGGAGCTTCAGACAGCCTCGAACGTGCCGTTGCGCCAGACAAACACCTTGTCCTGCGGCACATCCAGCTTGGGCACCACATCCGTGTCCAGACCTTCCAGCAGACCGCGCATAACGCGGAAGACGCCACCATGGGAAACGACAACAGAAGGCCGGTCGACGGTCACCAGCCAGCGGGCGATCCGCTCCGTCAGCATCTTGTAGCTCTCGCCTCCGGGCGGGACGAAGCCCCACTTGTCGGCACGGCGCTGCAGAATGAGATCCTGTTCCTCATCCGCGAGTTCTTCCAGCGTAAAGCCTTCCCAGTCGCCAAAAGTGATTTCCTTGAGCTGGTCCTCAAGGCGGTATGCCTCAACCGGCAACCCCATCGACTGGCGCAGCAGCTCCATGGTGGACCGTGTGCGGTAAAGGGGTGAGGCAACAAAATCCAGTCCGGCCGGATCGATTGTCTCGCGCTCCAGAAACGCCTTCAGCCTCTCGCCATTGCCACTTGCCTGGGCGCGTCCGGTCTCATTGAGCGGAATATCCTTCTGCCCCTGCATGCGCCCTTCGAAATTCCAGTCCGTTTGTCCATGGCGGACGAAGACCAGGAACTCCGGATCGTGCAGCTTGGGCAGCAGGCCGGATTTCAGGGCACTCAGCACAGAAGTCATGTCAGTTTCCGGAAAACGGGGTCAGCTCAGAGGAACAGGGCTTACTCAACAGAAAAATGGCCGGTTTGAAACCGGCCATCCGAAACGATCAATCCTTGACGACGGAAATGTCCGGGGCGTCCACCGCCTTCATGCCGACGATGTTGTAGCCGCAGTCGACGTGCTGGATCTCGCCGGTCACACCACGGCCAAGGTCGGAGAGCAGGAACAGGGCGCTGTCGCCAACTTCCTCGATCGTGACCGTGCGGCGCAGGGGTGAGTTGTATTCGTTCCACTTCAAAATATAGCGGAAGTCGCCGATACCGGAGGCGGCAAGCGTCTTGATCGGACCGGCGGAAATCGCGTTCACGCGAATGTTCTGGGGACCGAGATCCATCGCCAGATACTTTACGCTGGTTTCCAGCGCAGCCTTGGCAACGCCCATCACATTGTAATGCGGCATCACCTTTTCGGCGCCGTAATAGGTCAGTGTCAGGATGGAGCCGCCATCGGACATCAGCTTCTCTGCGCGCTGGGTGACAGCGGTCAGCGAGTAGCAGGAAATATCCATGGTGCGGGCAAAGTTGTCGGAAGACGTATCGACGAAACGGCCGGTCAATTCGGATTTGTCGGAAAAGGCAACTGCATGAACGAGAAAATCGATCTTGCCCCATTTGTCTTCCAGCGCCTTGAAGACTGCATCGATGGAGTCGCCATCGGTGACGTCGCAATGGCCCACAACGATTGCGCCCAGCTGGTCTGCCAGCGGTTCAACACGCTTCTTCAACGCATCGCCCTGGTAGGTCAGTGCCAGTTCTGCTCCCGCGTCGGCCAGTGCTTTGGCAATGCCCCAGGCAATTGACTTGTTGTTTGCCACACCCATGATCAGGCCGCGTTTGCCATTCATCAGTCCGCGCGTTTCCGCCATCGTCGTCTCCGAAAGAATTCCATTTCCGCCCCAGCGGGCTGGCTTCCTATGGCACAAGGGGTCTATTCCTTCAAGAGACACGGTAACGGAATGAACCGTCGACGCAGACGCTTTCAGACACTATGTTGGCGCCCGAATTTTACCGTCAAACTTCACGAGGACCTCGCTCATGGAGCGCACTGCCCATGCCGACCGCTTTGCCGAACTGATCGGCGAAGCCAACGTTCTGACCAATCCGGACGACCAGGCTCCCTATCTCACAGAATGGCGCGACCTGTATCAGGGCGTCACTCCCATGGTGCTGCGCCCGGGCAGCACGGAGGAGGTCAGCGCTGTCATGACCTACGCCTATCAGAACGATCTCAAGGTTGTTCCGCAGGGGGGGAACACCGGCCTCGTCGGTGGCCAGATTCCGCAGGAAACCGGCGACGAAATCGTTCTTTCCCTGTCTCGGATGAACAAGGTCCGCGCAGTCGACCCGGCCGGCTTCACCATTACGGCGGAGGCTGGCGTGGTGCTGGAGACGTTGCAGAACGAAGCGGAAAAGGTGGACCGGCTGTTCCCGCTCGCGCTCGGTGCACAGGGCTCGTGCCAGATCGGTGGCAACATATCCACGAACGCTGGCGGCACTGCCGTCCTGGCCTATGGCAACACGCGCGATCTGGTTCTCGGCCTCGAAGTCGTACTGCCGACGGGAGAGATCTGGAACGGCCTCAGAACCCTTCGCAAGGACAATACCGGTTATGATTTGAAACAATTATTTATCGGTGGCGAAGGCACGCTCGGCATCATTACCGCCGCGGCACTGAAACTTTTCCCCAGGCCCAAGAAACTGGAAGCCGCCTTTGTCGGCCTGCCGCATCCTCAGGCCGCCCTCAAGCTGTTCACGCTTGCCAAGGCGCAGGCCGGGCCGGTTCTGACCGGCTTCGAAATCATGCCGCGCGTTGGCGTCGAGTTCTGCCTTCGTCATCTAGAAGGGGCTCGCGACCCGCTTGAAGGCGAACATGCCTGGTACGTCCTGATGGAGTTGTCCAGCGGTTCGGATGCCTTTCCTGTCCGGGACCTGATGGAGAGCATTCTGGGTGAGGCATTCGAAAACGGCCTTGTGGAAGACGCCGCCTTTGCGCAGAACCTGACCCAGGTTCAGGATTTCTGGCATATCCGCCACGGCATGTCGGAAGTGCAGAAGCCTGAAGGCGGTTCGATCAAGCATGACGTTTCCGTGCCCGTTGCCTCGATCCCCGATTTTCTGGACAAGGCGATGGCTGCGGTCGACGCTTTCGTACCTGGATGCCGGCCTGTTCCGTTTGGCCATATCGGTGATGGCAACATCCACTTCAATGTCAGCCAGCCGGTTGGGGCCGACAAGGAAGAGTACCTGGCAAAGTGGGATGAGATGAACGCCATCGTGCATGGCATCGTCAACGATTTCGGCGGCAGCATCTCCGCGGAGCACGGCATAGGCCGTCTCAAGCGCGATCTCCTGAAGGACGTCAAGCAGGGTATCGAACTGGATCTCATGCAGCGGATCAAAACCGCATTCGATCCCAAAGGCCTGCTGAACCCGGGCCGTGTTCTCTAAACCGAGATCAGCTCATCCCGACAGACACCCCGTGCCGGCGCCACAAGCGCCGGCATTTTTTATGAGCTGCCCGGAATGCCCCCAAAGCGCCCCTGCCAGCCCCCTTGGCAAACCACCCCAAATGCAGGCAGTGGCTTTAAAGCTTCATTCATCACCTATTGATTGCAACACTTCACATGTACACTATAAAGTATAATCTTCCTGAGCGCCGCGCGTCATTCGAAACCCTTATTTCAGGCACCCCACCATGACGACCACCAAATGGACCTGCTCCGTCGACACCGATGGAAACGCATCTCTTTACTGCGAACTCTCAGAAGACGGGCAACCGCCCAAGACCGAGAAGATCAAACTGAAAGGGGTCTGCTATTCCCCTGCCCCGATCAATGGCTCCAATTCCTATGCACCCGCCCTGGGAGACTGGTATTGGGACGAATTTGAAGCAGGAAACACGTTCATATCCAGTTGGTCGCCCCTCCTGTTACGCGACTTTCCCAATTTCAGGCAGCTCCACAACAACTCGCTTCGGGTCTACTGCATGCTGTCGCGGCAACTGGAGGGAAACGGAACCTTTCCGGCTCCCTGGGACAGCGGTCACTATTTCACGCATCAGTATTTTCTGGATCTCGCGTGGGACAAGTTTGCGCCAGCCGAAGCAAAGATGCACCGATCCGTTCTGATCGGCATTCCCCTGCCCGCCACGATGTTCTGGAAGACCCAATATGACAACGCCACACGGGCAGAGATCGATTACTGGACCAACGTATTGCGTGAGACCGTCAAATCCGTTGCAGATCACCCGGCGGTGATGGGATTCACCATCCAGAACGAACAGGACGGCGCAGACGTTTGCTACAACAATCCGGCATGGGCCGAGTTCTGGTGGGGCCAGGTAGAAACGATGGCCGCCATCGTGAAGGAAGAAGCGCCAGGCAAACTGGTCGGCATGGCAACCCATGACGACCCCAACATTCCCCTGAAAGCGTCTTCTTATATGGAGAACTGCCCCAGCATCGACTTCTGGGGGGTCAATACCTATCAGACCCAGACCTTCGAAAGCATTTTCAGGGATTATGGCAACTTGCCGCAACGGGCCAAGAAACCCGTTCTCCTGACCGAATGGGGCATACCGGCCACCAGTCATCGGGATCCGAATAACCCCGGAACAATCTATGCCGACGATCAAACCTGCAGCAAGGCGGCGAAAGTTGCTCAGACAATGCTGCCGCAAGCTTTTGAACACCCGCTGTGTATCGGGCTTTATTACTTCGAATATTGTGATGAACTGTGGAACCAGCCAGAAGCTCCTAACATCTACACCTGGTGGGGTGGTCCGCCCGCACCCGGTTTCCCTAACGGCTATTGGGACAATGACGGCTTTGGCCTCGTTTCAGTGGAGCGCGGCCCCGGCCTGAACAACAACGCCCCCATCTGGCACAACAACGGTCCCAATATGCCGATAGATGTCCACGTGAATAGAAACTACCTGTTTTCTACTGTTGCGACTGTTTTCAAGACGACGACTTGACCTCACGCGCGGAAAAGCCGGCTCGTTGAGAGCCGGCCTTTCCGTATCAACGTGGGCCAGACGCCATGTTTTACTGACCTCTACTTAAGCAATGCCGGGTCACGGCCATCCAAAACGCCTGTTGCCGGAAAGCGGACGCCCGCCCGCAACAGCCCTGATCGATCAATTGTCAGAATTGGCAGGTTGCCGAAATTTCGCCTGGACTGGGGATAAGGGCGCGAGGAGCCACGAGCACCGGCGGCACTGCCAATGTATACATTGCTTCGGCCAGGGTCTTGATCTGTCTGATCTTTCCAGACTCTGGAGCCAGCCAGTGCGCGTAACGCGAACGCTCACAGCGCGCCCTTGTCACAAGCACATTGTCCCCAGCTTCCACAACGAGTCGTTTCTGATCAGCCGACAAAAAAATGTCACTCGGCCTTTCGGTCATGCCACAGGCGAACCGGCGCGTACACACCCTCCGTAAAACTGACATGATCTTTCGATTAAACCCGGCTTTTTTATTGGCTGATGTTCTTAATTTTACACCGGGCGTTTGAAAACTCGCAGAAAACTTCCTTAAAAGTTAAATTTTTCCTAAAATCGTCTTCAAGCTCTCAGGCAGAGCATCAACAGCAACAGGAGAACAACTACGTCGGGACTTGCGGCAGATCCTGACGATGACGAAAAGCAAGATTCGCTATGTAAAATTTACATGCGCAGCGACCGTCATCTACAAAAATCACAATATGATACGTCTATGACCTCATAAAAATAAGCTATTTGTAAATATGGTAAGCAAAAGGTTAATGGTGTTTCATAGGCGTTAATAAGCCACCCGGTCCGAAGACCCAGAATGGGCAAGAGACCTAAGGATAGAAACGGGCAACGAGGCAGAAAATCGTTGTCCATAGACAGTGCACGGGGGGGGATCGATGCCATGCAGACAGTCCCTCCATTGGAGGCCACAATGATGCAGGTTCAGAACTTAGCCGGTTCGGATCAATGGGATCGTGTGAAAAAGGAACTGAGAAACGAGCTCGGTGACGATGTATTTTCCAACTGGTTCGGCAGAGTAAATCACGAAGAAACGACGGGCGACGCAGTGCGCCTCTCCGTCCCCACCCGCTTCCTGAAAAACTGGATTCAGAACAATTACGAGAAGCAACTCGTCGGTCTCTGGAAACGCGAGCAGGACGACATCAACCGTATCGAGTTGACCGTTCGCGGCGCCCTGCGTCCGCGCCAGTTCAAGGCCGGACTTGCGCCCAATGCGATCTCCGCCCGGCGGATCAGCGGACGCCCCGGTCCTTTCAACAGCACGCCTCAGTTCGGCTCTTCTCACAGCGTGCCGGTCATTCCCTGCCTTGCAGACAGCAATGAGGATGCCGCCGGAGAGTTCCTGAACGGTGCGTCCCTCAATCCCAAGCTGACGTTCGACACCTTTGCGGAAGGCGCTTCAAACAGCCTTGCCTGCGCTGCCGTGCGCCAGATGGCTGCCGGTCACCAGGGCACTCTGGATATGCTCTATATCCATTCCGCCACCGGCATCGGCAAGACCCACCTGCTGCAGGCCGCGGCTGCCGAAGCCCGCAAGACGGGACGGCAGGTTGCGTATCTGTCAGCCGAATTCTTCATGTATCACCTGGTCCCGGCACTCAGAACACCGGCGTTTCCCGTTCTGCGACAGGCCATGCGCTCCATCGACCTGCTGCTGGTAGACGATCTGCAGTTCCTGCATGGCAAGCAGGCTGCAGAGGAATTCAGCAAGACTCTGGAACTGCTGATGGAGTCGCCGACCCAGATCATCATGGCGGCCGACCGGCCACCGGAAGATCTCGATACGCTTGGCGAGACGCTGCGCTACCGGATCCAGAAAGGCGAGATCGTCGGCATTCAGGCCACCGACTATGCGCTGCGCCAGGATATCCTGAAGAAGCGGATCCACGCAGCACGCCGCACGCATCCGGGTTTTTCCGTTCCCGAAGATGTCGCCGATTACATTGCACGTTACGTGATTGCATCGGCGCGGGACCTGGAAGGTGCTCTCAATCGCCTGTTCGCCCACAACCAGCTGACGAAACAGCCGGTAACGATGGATCTGGCGGAAAAAACCCTGCACGACCTCGTGCGGATCGGTGAACCGCGCTCCATCAAGGTGGAAGAGATCCAGCAGGTGGTTTGCAAGCATTTCAGCGTTACCAAGGCCGACCTGTTGTCGTCCTGCCGGGCCCGCACACTGGTCCGTCCGCGCCAGATCGCGATGTATATCGCGAAGGTGATGACCGGACGATCGCTGCCGGAAATCGGTCGGCGTTTCGGCAACCGCGACCACACCACGGTGTTGCATGCCGTTCGCAAGATTGACGAGTTGGTGACCAAGGACAAGACCCTTGCTCAGGAAGTGGAACTTCTGAAACGTCTGATCCACGCCTGATCTGTTTCCGGGACCACCCCTCCCCCCGGAAAACCTGCGGTGGCGGGCACGCCCGCCTCCGCGATTGCCCTTCCCCCTATACGGGGCAATCACCCTTCTGCGCCCACCGGGGCGCGGTCCAACTCAGGCGGCAAGAACCGTCGGGTGCTTTTATATTACCCCCCCACCCCTTGAAGCCGCGTCAGCGGCTTCTTTTTTTGCCGCGTTGACAGGCCAGGCTACCGGGCGTATGCCTTGCCCCGGTTTGAGGGAACCAGCCGCCCGCAGGCTCCGGCCATGGTGAATGCCCTTGCGCAAGACTTCTTGCAGCTTTGACCGACCTTCACGAGACAGTGCAGGCTGATGGCAATGCGGGCCCCATGACGGGTCACCGCCACATGGCGAACACCTGACCGCCTGCCTTTCTTGGAAAGGTAATCCCATGACGCTACCCAGCGTTGCCAATCTCAAGGCACAGGCCAAGCGCCTGCGCGCCGCACTTGCTGCCAAAGGGCAGGACATCTCTCACAGCCAGGCGCTTGAACTTCTGTCTGCTCAATACGGCTTCAAGGACTGGAACACCGCCTCCGCGACGGCCGCGCGGCCGAACGAGATGCAGTTTGCCGTCGGCAGCCGTGTCTCGGGAAGCTACTTGAAGCAGCCCTTCGACGGAGAAGTGCTGTCGCTGAGCCGGATTGGCACCACAGGCCACTACCGAGTGACCATCAAGTTCGACACACCGGTGGACGTGGTGACCTTCGACAGCTTCTCTGCCTTTCGCAGCAGGGTCGTGGTTGTGATCACCGGCGACGGTGTCGCGGTCAAACGGACGTCTGACGGCGAACCCTATCTGCGCATGCAGACGACCGACTGACCTGAACCATACTTCCCGGCCGTTCAATCGCTTGCGCCGAAGGCGCTGGTGAAACGAACCTGAGCCGCTGAACGCTGCGCCATAACGGGCATTGTTCAGCGGCTGACCGTCAGCGCAGCCGTGCGATCACCAGGTGTCCGGGGACGGGATAGCCATCTTCCAGACGCACAGTGATCGGGTCCATTGCGAGAATGTCGAAACCGGCGGTATCCAGAGACGTGCGAATATAGCCTTCCCCCTGAGCAAAGCGGCTTTTCGGCCCAACCATATAGGAGCGGCCCTGAAGCATTTCGTCCGGCAAGGTCTCGGTTGAAAAGGCCAGATAGCCACCCGGGGTCAAGCGGTCGACGGCCCCCGTCAGAAAAGGCTCAACGGCGCCGAGATAGGGAAACACGTCGGTTGCCGCGATCAGGTCCCAGCTCGGTCGTGAGCCGTCGTCTTCCTCGAACTCCTCAAGAAATGCGACAGCCTCGCCGACATAAAGGTCGTCATAGACGTCTCGGTCATAGGCAAGCTCGACGATCCGTTCGGAAAGGTCGACACCGGTCCGATGCGCGGTGCAGTCGGAAAGAGCCATCCCGGTGAGACCCGTGCCGCAGCCAAGATCGAGCAACCTGTCGAAAGGACCGATCTCAAGTGTCTGAACAAGGCTGCGAACCATCAGCGGCACGCAATAGCCAAGTTCATCAACCAGAATGTCGTCGAAGACATCGGCATGCTGATCAAACAGGGTTGCTACATAGGCATCCGGCATTTTCGGCGGCGCGGCTTCCGCGCCAATGGCAGCCAGGCGAATGCTGACGCCCCCCGGATCGTCCGGATCGAGAGCCAAGGCTTCGCGGTAAGCTTGTGCGGCCCCTTCCAGATCACCCGATTTCTGCAGGTCAAGGCCACGATTGTAGGCTTCCGCCAACGCTTCGTTTTCGGGAGTTGCGTCGTCGAAGATCTCGTCTGGCTCGAATTCGGGCGTGTCGTTGTTGCTCATGGTCTATCCTTGCGGCTGAGCCCTTGCCCTACAGCCAAGAGCGCGCTTTTGCACGGCAATTCTGAAGGTCCGGTGCGGATCAGAACAGATCGAGCTGCTTTTTGTCGGCCTGGGTTTTTTCCGCCGCCGGCCTGGCGACCTTTTTCAGCGGCACAGACATTTCGTCGGGCGCAATCTCGCGCTGCACATCCGCATCGTCGTTGGCAACCTTGTTCACCCGGTTCGACACCGGCGTTGCCACCAGAAAATCGTCTTCGACCGGACGAAGCAGTTTTTCCGCCTCTCGCCTGTCAACATTGGCGACATCCAGCCACGTGCCGAAATGCTCCTGTTTCAGGATCACGGGCATCCGGTGATGGATCGCCGACATCATCCGGTTGGACTGGATGGTGAGGATCGCGCCGGTATCGATATCGCCGCCATCGGGATCCGACCACGTTTCCCAAAGGCCGGCAAAGCCCATGATGTCGCCTTCCGCCGGGCGGATCCAGAATGGCTGCTTGCCTTCCGGGGTGCGCCGCCACTCGTAAAAACCGGAGGCCGGCACCAAGCATCTGTGATGGCGCATGGCGTTTCGGAACGACGGCTTTTGCGATGCGGTTTCAGCCCGCGCATTGATCAGGAGCGTGAAACTTGCCGGGTCCTTGACCCATGGCGGCATCAGGCCCCAGCGGACAAGGTGAAAGCGGCGCGTGCCATCGAGCGATTGCCGCACGATGGCCAGCGGCTGGGTTGGCGCGATGTTGTATCGCGGCGGAAAATTGGGCTGATCGACGTAATCAAAGAAGCTGCGCACAGCATCCGGAGGTGTCGTCAGAGCCAGGCGGCCGCACATCGTTTTTCTCCCATGGGGGCAGCCTCAACCGGGGGCAAACGGGGTTCCGCCGAGTTAGGCAATTGGAAATAAAAAACAAGTACCGTAGGTTCCAAGTCAATAACAGGGGGGACCGGTATGGAATGTTTGCATCCAGTTTTGGGCGCCGGGGAGCTGGCAGCCGAAAGGCTGGAAGAGGCAAACATTAATCCCCAGACCGGCCTGGCGACGGATTATCTCAATCATTTCAATGAAGTGATGATGCTTCTGGAAATGCTTCCGGATATGCCGGACTGCGCAGAAGATGTTCTGGAATGGGAGCCGCTCGACTACGAGGGCCATTTCGAGAACTCGACTTTCAAGGACAAACAGCTGGCCATTCTGGCCTATCATGCCGCTCCGGCATACTTGCGCGAGCACCTGGAAAATCAGGTCGCAGGAATCAACAAGCTCGTGATCAGCATCCAGGACCAGCTGCGGGACACCCCGGATGCGGCAACGATCGCGACGGAAATCGCCGACAAGGCAACGATTGAAATCAAGCCTCTGATCGCCGTTGCCGGCGCCGTCATCCACGGCCATGTGGAGCCCGAAGCGACCCAACACGAAGGTGAAGGTGCGCAGGCGGAAATCGACGCCCTGTTCGCATAGCTCAAGGCCGCTTATTCTGGCCGGACAGAATCAGACTTTTCTTCGCCCGCCGAGGTTCCATGTCCAGGTTTTATCCGGAAACACCACGCGCCAGTGTCAGTGTCCTGTGCCACCGCGACGGCCGCGCCCTGCTGGTGAAGCGCGGCAGGCCCCCGTTCAAGGATCACTGGAGCCTGCCCGGTGGCGTGATAGAACTGGGCGAAACCCTGCAGGAAGCTGCCGCGCGCGAACTCTTTGAGGAAACCGGCGTTACCGCAAAACTCGATGAGCCTGTGGAGACCTTCGATTCGATCCAGCGTGACGAAGATGGCCGCGTTGCCACCCATTTTATCCTGACCGTATTTTGCGGCCCCTATGTTTCCGGCAACGCCGTTGCAGCCGACGATGCGGCCGCACTCGACTGGGTGAAGATAGAAGATCTTGATGGTCTGCTGACCACACCCGGCACCCCCGAGCGCATCCGGCGGCACTTGGCAACGCCCCTCGGTCAACGACCGGGCGTCTAATCTTGGGATCAACTTGCCATAGTGCTTGCGGTGCCGAGCCGGGTTCCGCATGATCGGCCCATGATGAACCGCCGCATGCAAGCTTTCTTTTTCCGAACCGCCGTTGTTCTGGTCTTGGGGAGCGTGTATCCGGCTCAGGTTGTATCGGCTCAACAAACAGCGGTCGACGCGCCTCCTTACGAACAGCAACTCATGCGTCTGTCCGAAATATTCGGAGCGCTGCATTTCCTGCGTCCGTTGTGCAAGGAAAGCGATAATCCGAGCTGGCGTGACCGCATGGAGGATTTCCTGGACGCAGAAACTCTGGACGAGAATCGGCGCCGCAGGTTCATTGAGCGTTTTAACCAGGGTTATCGTGGATTCTCAGTCGCTTACAGAGAGTGCACCGAGGCTGCCCGTCTCGCAATGGCACAGTACTTGAGCGAAGGTGAGGTCATCATCAGCGACGTCACGAGCCGCTACGGCCGGTAATGTACGCAAAAATATTCAAATCGTTACGAGTTGGTTAACCTTTTGAATCAAATTTGTGGGTGGCCGTTAAGTTTGCGTTCACGGTTACTTATCAGCGCGGTTCGCCGTGCTAGGATCAATACTCAAGATTCGGGGCAGGAACACGCAAGGGTTGTTTCCCATGCGTTCGGGAAGGACCGGTAAGGAAGCGAATGATAAACGATGATTACGCCGACGCGGCAATGGAAGCCGAATTTGCTGAAGACGAAGACATCAGGCGTGCTGCACTCGGCTTCATTTCCGACGCTTGGGCCGAAGCCATCGCCAATGGCGTGGATGCGGACGCAGTAGCACATGCGGCGATGTTCACAGCGCTTGCGGATCTGGTTGCCGCCTATGGTGAAGATGCCGTGGCCAAATTGGCCGAAGGCCTGCCGGATCGTATCCTGCAAGGCGACTACACCGTGAACCGCGTTCTTCAGTAACCCGATCACGTCACACGTTGTGAAGAGGCCGGTTATCCGGCCTTTTTGATTCCAGTCCGTTGATGCTGACCGTTTGTCTGCGGCTTTTGTTTCCGCCTATGCGCAAGCCGGTCAGATCAACGCCGCCGCTTCCAGCGCCAGCTTGAGATAGATCAGAGCGCCGAACAGGACGAGCAGAAATCCGGCAATATGGTTGGCGCGATCCAGCCAGAGGTCGTCGATACGCGACTTGTAGTGTGAGACGGACGCCGAAACCACCACCCACCATGTTGTTGCGCCTGCCGCAACACCGGCCACCATCACCAATGCGCCGAAATGGTCCCCGTTCTCGGGGCGATAGTCTCCCAGACCGCCAAATATTGCGACAAAGGCAAACACCGCTCCCGGATTGGTAATGGCCATGAAGAAGGCCGCCGTCGCGTCGGCCAGAAATCCGTGTTCCTTTTCTTTGCCGTTCCGGCTCAGATGCGGATGGGTGTTCCAGATCTTGATGCCGAAAATGATCAGCAACGCTCCGCCGATAATCTCGATAAGGTCTATCTGGCCCTTGATGAAATTTGTAACCGCCGAGATGCCGAAAATTGCCGCAGCGGCATAAATGGTATCGGCGACGACCGCGCCCAGCCCCACAAAGACACCCTGACGAAACCCGCTGTGCACGGCGTGTTGAATGGCCATGATATTGACAGGACCGACAGGTGCCGTTGTGACAATGCCAACAAAAAAACCAATCAGCGCATATTCGAAAAACGACACGGGCGGTCCTTTTCTAGACCTTTGATTTTACTTTTATTGCGAACGGACCACTCGATAGCGGCCCGGTGGCCTCGTGACAAGACAAGAGGAAATTCGAGGTCCTGTGTTTTCACCCTTGCATGAATTGTTTAAGGAATGGCGCGGGGCGATGCCTGCTTTCACCGCCATGACATGAAGGGCGATGGACAGGTGCGGATAAACGAGGAACTTTCATGAGTCGGATTTATCAGGCTGCGGCTCTTGTCGCCGGTCTTCTGGCAGGCACAGCATTCGCAGCTCCGGGTGTCGCCAAGACGGTGCAGGTTGAAACAATTCCGGTTGCGCCGTCCGAAACCGGAAACGCTCCGTCAATTCCGGCAGACGACCTGACGTCGCCGGAGGCCGGAGAATCGGAGGGCGTCGAACCGGCCGGCACCGAAGCTGCTGAAACACCAGCGAGCGACAGCGCGGACCTGCCCCAGGTGCTTTACAGCACATCGTATCTGCCGAAGCCGGTTCAGCGGATGCAGGCCCAGTTGAAGGAAGCAGCGCTTTCGGGAAACATGGAACGTCTGCGCATGGTGTTCGAAAGCAACGAACTGCCGCCCACCGTCTCGTTCGGGCAAATCGACGACCCGATAGACTTCCTCAAAGAAAGCTCCGGTGACGGTGAAGGCTTCGAGATCCTGGCCATTCTCGCCGACATCATGGATGCCGGCTTCCTGCATGTCGATGCCGGAACGCCCCAGGAAATGTATATCTGGCCTTATTTTGCCCGCTACCCGCTGCACGATCTGACACCCGATCAGAAAGTGGAGATGTTCCGGATCGTTACTGCAGGCGATTTTGCCGAAATGCAGGATTTCGGCGCCTGGACGTTTTACCGAGTCGGCATCGGTCCGGACGGCACGCTGCATTATTTCGTGGCGGGCGATTGAGCAAATCAATCCCGCCACACTCCAATCGGCCGATAAATCGGATAGTCAATCCATGAGACTATTGCGGCCATTGAAAAAATCGTGACAATCAGTGCGAGCGCAAGCCGTTGCCTACCCGATAAGCACGTATCTTGCGCCCCGCCTTCCAACTCCCGCCACCTGCGGCGCATGCGAGTGACCAAGATGATTGTAAGATTTTTCTCCGCTGCCTTTCTGATTTCGATCCTGGCTCTTGGCGGCTGCCAATCCAGCAACCAGTCCGGGGACGGGCTCGAAGATGGCAGCTCTGCCCCCCCCATTGGCGACCTGACGTCCGTAGACCAGGGCCCGGACGGCGATCCTGACGCGTGTTCCGGCGCAATGTCTGAAGGCACCTCGATGACGCCGGGCTGTTAACGCCCCGCAGGTTTTCAAAGCTGGCGTTCCGGAACGGTTGAGGCAAAAGAACCGCTGTTTCGGAACGTCTCCAGGCAGTCTTGCCCAAAGCAAGTTCTTCTGTTGTTGGGACGCCTTCCCGATCTCACCCCCCGGCTGGCTTTTTCCAACCGGCTGATTTCAAGCCTTCCACAAGGGCGGTGACGATTTGCTCCCCGACCTGGTGCGAACGCAGGTAACCACCTGGATCCTGACCCAATTCGGGTGACATTTCCGCCATCTTCTCCAACGCGGCACGGGCTGCTGCCTGATTGCCAAGTTTGGATTGCGCAACGGCGACGAGACACCAGCTCACCCCTGAGCCATCAAGAACGCCCTTCTTTGCAGCTGTCAGCATTTCCGCATAGCGCTCGTTCAGCAGGTGGTCGACGGCAATCAGGTGATAATACCAGCCGGGGGCGTTCCGCGTGCGCTCTATCGCCTTTTCCAGGTAGGAAATGCCTTCGTCGAATTTTCCCACCACAGCCAGCCGCCAGCCGAGTTGAGCCATGGTGTCCGGATCGTTGGGATTGAGAGCGAGTGCCTTCTTGGCCAGCCTTTCGCCTTCCTCGATATTGCCCATGTAGTGATTGATCGAGGAAAGCGCCTTGAGCGCCAGGATATTGTTGCCATCAAGGTTCAAGGCGTATGACGCAGCATCCAGTGCATGGTCGAAGGCAAGTTCCTTGTTTTCGTCTGCAATCAGACCGAAGCGGGCGGCATCCAGATAGATCCAGCCCAGCATCGCCCAGGCTTCGACATAACCCGGATCCCGTTTGACCGCGCGCTCGAGGCACGACTGGACCCTTGTGTGGAGTTGTCTGGAAAAGTTCCTCCGATAGACGTATCCGCGCAGCACACATTCGAAACTGTCGTTACTCGGCTCGTTCCCGGCCGGCAGACTGCTTGCCAGTTCGGTCTTGATGATGCCATAGGGTTGTCCGGCGACGGATGCGATTTCCGACGCGATACTTTCCTCGATTTCCAGCAGGGTCGATCTGCTGCGCATGCGGTCATAGCTTCCCGACCACAGCACGCGCCTGCTGGAGCTGTGAATCAGTTTGGCGCTGACCCGTATCACCCCGCCTTCCGATCCGACCGCGCCCATAATCAGGAAGGAGACATTCTCCTTCAGGCCGATTTCAACCGGATCGATTGTGGTGGCAGCGTTGGCGCCGGATGGTGGCCAGAAAATGCGAAAGTCCGGAAACCGGCTCAATGCGGTCATGATCTGCTCCGCAATTCCCTCGGCCAGTATCTGCTGTTCCGGATCTGTCGATGTCACCTTGAAGGGAAGCACCATCACGGACGGCTTTGAGACCTCTTGCCGCTCCTCCTCTACCGGCAGGAAATGCATCACGGCTGCAGTTGCAACTGCCGCCAGAAGCAACAGGACTGCCGCCGCGGCAACGGCCCAAGGCAATCTCGATGCCCTGACAGCAGGTTGTGCAGGAGCTTCCTCTTCCTTCGGCTGCTTTCGCTGAACGGTGTCCTCTCCGGCGTCAACCGGGCTCTCCCTTTCAGGAGCGTCTGCCAGGTTGTCGTGAAACTTCGGAGCGTATTGACCTTTGGGAATGGAAATTCGAAGCGGGTTTCGGGCACCCTCGGCTATGTAATAGCTGTCCAGATCGTGCCGCAGGCGCCGGGCCTCCAGACGAACAATCGGGTCCGACTGTGGGTCGAAGCTCTCGTCCCGGCTGAAGACCGCCAACCCGATGGTGTAGCCCTTCAGGCTATCTGCGCGTCCGGCCAACGCTTCCTTGATGAGGAACGTCAGCATGGCCCGGCGTTTGGGAGTTGCGTGGAAATGATCGCTTTGCAGGACACGGGAAAGCTCTTCCCGGACACGAGCAGGGCAGTCGTATTCGTCTGCTTTATCCGTTGCAACTATGTGTTGCCCACCAGGCAGCATTGTTCCACCCCAAAATTCCCGGAAAACGATGTCCGCACAACGATAGTCCGATGCCGTGGACTTTGTCATCCGGAACAACCAACAAAACCGGCAGAGACGGTAAACAGGCCTCGCCAGACTCCTGTTCGTACCTGTTCATACCTTGCAACAGGCCTGTTTCCGATGGGTAATTCTGGTGGAATTTTCCAGGAGCTCTCGAGAACGGAGCAGTGTCGTCATGCCGGCTGCAGCTCTCATCATGCGTCGCTTCAACGTGGACGAACTTGCTCTTCGTCGCCTCTGCAGCGCTCACCCAGCCTTCCTTTCACTGTGCGAGGACTACGCAACCGCATGTTGCGCTTTGGCACGCTGGGGGAACGATGAGGCCAAAGCGGCGGACTACCGTGCCGTGATCGAAGAGCTCGAACGGGAAATTTCCAGCTTCCTCACAGGAAGCACACGTTACGTCGGGCCTTCTCAGGCCTCCTCAACAAATGGACCAAAAGGGAGCCATTAGGTATGTTGACCAGAATAGTGACCGGACTAGCGATCGCGGGCATGGCCTGCACAGCGCTGTCAGGCATGGCCTTCGCCCAGGACGCGAAGAAACCCAACATCCTCTTCATTGTTTCGGACGACACCGGCTACGGCGACACGGGTCCGTATCTGGGCGGTGAAGCGCGTGGCATGCCGACGCCGAACATCGACAAACTGGCCGACGACGGCATGATGTTTACCCATTTCTACGCCCAGCCAAGCTGCACGCCAGGGCGTGCCGCCATGCAGACAGGCCGCATTCCCAACCGCTCCGGTATGACGACCGTGGCGTTTCAGGGCCAGGGCGGCGGACTTCCGGCTGCTGAGTGGACGTTGGCATCGGTTCTGAAGACCGGTGGCTATGACACCTATTTCACTGGCAAGTGGCACCTGGGGGAAGACGATTACGCCCTGCCCAATGCCCAGGGCTACGACGTGATGAAACACGTCGGCCTCTATCACCTCAACGCCTATACCTATGCCGATCCGACCTGGTTCCCGGACATGCCGGAAGACTTGCGCGAGATGTTCGCAAAGGTCACCAAGGGATCGCTGTCCGGCAAAGCCGGTGAAAAACCGACCGAAGACTTCAAGATCAATGGCCAGTATGTCGACACGCCGGACAAGGGTGTGGTCGGCATCCCATTCTTTGATGGCTATGTCGAAAAAGCGGGGCTCGAATTCCTGGAGGAAGCTGCCAAGAAGCCGGATACGCCGTTCTTCATCAACGTCAACTTCATGAAGGTGCACCAGCCAAACATGCCTGCACCCGATTTCAAAGGAAAGTCGATCTCCAAGACCAAATATGCCGATTCCGTCGTCGAACTCGACGCGCGTATCGGCAATCTGGTCAAGAAGCTCGACGAGCTCGACCTTGCGGACAACACGATTGTGTTCTGGACGACGGACAACGGCGCCTGGCAGGACGTCTATCCGGATGCAGGCTATACGCCTTTCCGCGGGACCAAGGGCACCGTGCGTGAAGGGGGCAACCGCGTTCCGGCAATCGTCCGCTGGCCCGGTCACGTCAAGCCGGACACGAAGAGTGCCGCTGTCGTCGGAGGTCTCGACCTGATGGCCACTTTCGCTTCCGTCGCGGGCATCACCCTGCCGACCGAAGACCGCGAAGGCAAACCGATCATCTTCGACAGCTACGACATGACACCTGTCTGGGAAGGCACGGGAGATTCCGGCCGCAAAGCTTGGTTCTATTTCACCGAGAACGAACTGTCGCCGGGCGCTGCCCGCGTCGGCAACTACAAGGCTGTGTTCAATCTGCGCGGCGATGACGGCGCATCTACCGGTGGACTTGCCGTCGACAGCAACTTAGGATGGAAGGGCGCAGAAAGCTATGTTGCAACTGTTCCGCAGATTTTCAATCTGCTTGCCGATCCGCAAGAACGCTACGACATGTTCATGAACAACTTCACCGAACGTACGTGGTACCTGCCGGTGATCAATGAGGAAGTGAAAAAACTCGTTGAATCCTACATCAAGTACCCGCCGCGGAAGCTGCAGAGTGAAGTTTACACAGGGCCGATTACTTTGACCCAGTATCAACGCTTCAAGTACGTTCAGGAGGCCCTTGCCAAGGACGGCTTCTCAATCGGTCTGCCGACCGGGAACTGATCTGAACACGCCGACAGTGTCCGCCCCCGATCAGTAACGGGGCGGACATCAACCAGAAATCGCCATATCGGAAGGTCTCAGCCATGAACGCCAGATCACTCTTCAAAACGTTGGTGCTTTGCCTGGTGGCAATCAGCGTCTCGGCGGCAGGAGCCCTGGCCCAATCCGATCCGTTACCGTCCTGGAACGATGGTGCAAACAAGCAGGCAATCGTGGAGTTCGTCGAAGCGGTCACAGCGGAAGGCGGAGCGGACTATGTGATACCGGAAAACCGGATCGCCACCTTCGACAATGACGGCACCTTGTGGGTCGAACATCCCATGTATACCCAGCTTGTCTTCGCACTCGACCGGGTAAAGGCCATGGCGCCGGACCACCCGGAATGGAAGACGACCCAGCCGTTCCAGGCCGTTCTGGAAAACGACATGGAAGCCCTCGGCAAGGCTGGCGAAAAGGGGCTGATGGAAATCATCGCTGCCACCCATGCCGGCATGAGCACCGACGCGTTCGAAAAGACGGTCACCGACTGGATCGCAACCGCCAAACACCCGAGGTTCGACAAGCTCTATACCGACCTTGTCTATCAGCCGATGCTGGAACTTCTCGCCTATCTGCGTGCCAACGACTTCAAGACCTTCATCGTTTCCGGTGGCGGCATCGAATTCATGCGTCCGTGGACCGAAAGGGTCTACGGGATTCCGACCGAGCAGGTGGTCGGCTCCTCTATCGTCACGGAATACAAGATCATCGACGGCGTTCCCACCTTGATGCGAACCCCCAAGATCGCCTTTGTTGACGACAAGGCCGGCAAGCCCGTGGGTATCCTGACCCACATCGGCAAGCGCCCGCTGGCAGCCTTCGGCAACTCCGACGGCGACTATCAGATGCTGCAATATACGACCGCCGGTTCCGGCAAGCGCCTCGGCATGTTCGTCCATCACGACGATGCAGTCAGGGAATATGCCTATGATCGCGATACCCATTTCGGGATGCTGAGCAAGGGCCTGGACGACGCTTCGAAAGAAGGGTGGCACATCATCAGCATGAAAGACGACTGGAAGCAGATCTTTCCGGACTAGATCTGCGGGAAAGACACGATTTGGTGCCGGCAGACGCAGACCTCTCGCGTTATCCGGCGGATACGATGGAAAGGTTTGAGCGCCCAGAATGCTGTTCACCCGATTGCTCGCCGCGCTCATTGCAACGCTCTGGCTCCAGAGCGCCATTGCTGCCGAAAACCTGTCTCCCGCTGTCCCGGACTATGCCGGCACAGCCGCCTGTACCGGCTGCCATGAAGCCGAAGCCAGCGCCTGGCGCAGCTCACACCATTCCAAGGCCTGGATGGAGCCAGGACCGGATACGGTCGACGCGGACTTCAACAATTCCGAGTTCACGCACAAGGGGCGCACCAGTCGCTTCTTTACCCGGGACGGCGACTATTTCATCGAGACGAGCGACGTTCCGGGAAAGACGCAAACCTTCAAGGTGATTGGCGTCGACGGGATCGCGCCGCTGCAGCAGTATCTGGTTGAGACGGAACCTGGGCGGGTTCAGTCCTTCGACGTGGTGTGGGACCAGCAGAAGAAGCGCTGGTACCACCTTTACGGCGACGATGCGCCTCCACCGGCAGACGGTCTGCACTGGACCGGTCCTTACAAGAACTGGAACGCCCGCTGCGCCGAGTGCCACTCCACCGGCTTTGAAAAAAACTATAACCCCGTCACCAGAACCTATTCCAGCCGGCAGGCGGAAATCGGGGTCGGTTGTGAAGCCTGCCACGGTCCGGGCGCCGCGCATCTTGCCTGGGCGAAAGACCCGGAGACCTATGCCGAAAGCCCCTTCCCGGGAACCGGCCCGTCCGGTCTTCTGGCGGTGTTTGCAAAAGGCCAACCGGAAGCGGAAATCCAGCAATGCGCAGGCTGTCATTCACGCCGCGAAGCCTTTGACGACGGCAATCCGGTGCCGGGTACTCCGTTCCATCACGCCTATCGACTGTCACCGCTGCGCGCAGGCCTTTATCACGCGGATGGGCAGATCCTTGACGAGGTCTATGTCTACGGCTCGTTCCTGCAGTCGAAGATGTACGCCAAGGGGGTAAGCTGCAGCAATTGTCATGAGCCACATAGCGGAGAATTACGTGCGGAGGGCAACGCCGTTTGCACCCAGTGTCACAGTCCTGCGGGCAACAAGGCCTTCCCGTCACTGACGGCCAGGCTCTATGACGATCCTTCACATCATTTCCATCAGCCCGACACGCCGGGCGCTGCGTGCAAATCGTGCCACATGATCGAGCGCGTCTATATGGGTATCGATGGCCGGAGGGATCATTCCTTCCGTGTTCCGAGGCCGGATCTTTCTGAAAAGCTCGGAACGCCGAATGCCTGCAACGATTGCCATACCGACAAGTCCGCCGCCTGGGCAGCAAAGGAACTTGAAGAGCGCTTTCCGGACAGCCGCCACCGCGGCGCGCATTTTGCGGAGATCTTTTCGGCCGCGCGGCAGGACCCGGGCGTCAACGCCGCGGACCTTCTGGCGGTTGCTCACCAGGCGAGCTATCCGGGCATCGTGCGGGCGAGCGCACTGGACCTGTTGCTGCCGGTTGCGACACCGGAGATTGCCGAGGCTGTCACCGACCTGTTCGCAGATCCGGAGCCCATGGTCCGCGCCGGGGCGCTGGCGCTGCAACAGCAGGTACCGCCACCCCAGCGGCTTCCCCGGATCATTCCTGCCTTGAGCGACCCGGTCAGATCCGTGAGGATTGCGGCAGCCCGCCTCATGATCGGCGCACCCATTGCCCACATGCCCGAAAAAATGGCCGAGGCAGCCTCCAGTGCCACAGCCGAATGGCAGCAATCGCTCGCGAACAAGGCGGATTTTCCGGAGACCCAGCTCGTGCTGGGCGGAACGGCCCTTGTCCTTCGCAACATTCCGGCGGCAATTGCGGCTTTCGAAGAGGTCACCCTTCTGGATCCGCAAATGATCAATGCCTGGGTGATGCAAGTGCGCATCAAGATGGCCATCGGCGACCTGGCGGGAGCGCAGCTCAGTCTGCAAAAGGCTTTGGTTGCCAATCCATCCGATCCGACGCTGCAATCCTACAAACAGCAACTTTCGCAACAATAGAGCACAAAAGGCGTGATATACTTCCGATTGCTTTTTCCTGAAATACATCCGCCACACCCGAAAGACATATCCGGGTGTCATTGATGATCGGGCACCTGTCACGGTGGCAAGCGGCCCTGGACATGGAAGGCACATACCATGAAGCAGTTGTTTGTTCTGGGCGCTCTCGCGCTTTTCTGCCAGATGGCGCCGGCGGGCGCCCAAGATGCCGACCTTGCCAAGAAGCTCTCCAATCCCGTGGCATCGCTCATCAGCGTTCCATTCCAATGGAACTACGATCACGGATTTGGCCCGTCGGACGGCAACAAGGTCACCTTGAATATTCAGCCGGTGGTGCCCATCACGCTCAACGAGCACTGGAACCTGATCTCCCGAACGATCGTTCCCGTGGTCTGGCAGGATGATATCGCTGGGAATTCAGGCACGCAGTTTGGTCTCAGCGATACCACGCAGAGCTTCTTCTTTTCACCCAAGGAACCGACGTCCGGCGGGATCATCTGGGGTCTCGGTCCGGTGATGTTGCTGCCAACAGGCACCGATGATCTGTTGAGCTCCCGCAAATGGGGCGCGGGACCGACAGGCGTTGTCCTGCGTCAGTCTGGTCCCTGGACCTACGGTGGACTTGCCAACCATGTCTGGTCCTTTGCGGGCGACGGTAACCGCAGCGACGTCAACTCGACCTTCCTGCAGCCGTTCCTGTCCTACACGACCAAGGACGCCTGGACCTTCACGCTGAACTCGGAAAGCACCTATAACTGGACGTCGAACGAATGGTCGGTGCCAGTCAATGCCATGGTCGCCAAACTTGTGACGATAGACAAACAGCCCATCAGCCTTCAGGCGGGGGTTCGTTACTACGCGGTCAGTTCGGACAACGGTCCGGAAGGCTTCGGCGCACGAGCTGCAGTAACGTTTCTCTTCCCGAAATAAGTGCCTTTCGTTTCAAGCGCGAATTGCGGACAAAAGACTTGAGATCAAAAGGCCGCTCCCTTCACCAGGGACCGGCCTTTTTCTGTCGTGCAACGAAAGCAGCACCAAATCAGGTCGAGACATTCGCCGCCTTGCGGTCCACCTTCCAGCCTTCCCGCGCTGCCTTCCACTCCAGCCAGGTGAAGCAGAGAACGATGACGGCCTGTGCCAGCAGGAACATCCAGCCGAGCATGTTGGGCGAAACCAGGCCCGTCAGCGGCAACAGCAGGCTGGCCACGGTCCAGAGAAGATTTCCGGTGATAACCAGGCTTGACGCCCAAGCGGGCACCGGCTCCGCGACCGCAAAGACCGCCATGAGCACCGCCACGGGAAACAGCGCCACGCCTGCCCAGAACAAAAGGCTGGCGGGAAGTGTCGTCAACCCGGCAATCCATCCCGAAGCCCCGACGAGCAGGATACCCGTCACTGCGCAGACGAGCGCGTCAAACCGCAGAACAATCTGTAGCGGAACGGGTTTATTCGATTTGGGCATTTTCGGTCTCCACTCCTCACGGCACGCCTGCACGGTGCGGGCGGCGACAAAGAAAGGATTGCCAACCGATGTTCTGAAGTCGATTACTTTGGAGGTAATTGAATTATCGCGAGCGAAACGGCAGGGTGATGCTCATGAAGCGGACAAATGGGACGGCGGGCGATCTGCTGCGTCAATGGCGTCAGCACCGGCGGATGAGCCAGCTAGCGCTGGCAAGCGAAGCGGACATCTCGCAGCGGCATTTGAGCTTTCTGGAATCCGGACGCTCGCGTCCAAGCCGGGACATGGTGATGCATCTGGCCGAACAGCTGGATGTTCCCTTGCGCGAGCGCAACGCCATTCTGGTTGCCGCCGGCCATGCTCCGCAGTATCCGCAGCATGATCTGGATGAACCCGAACTGGCTGCGGCAACCGCCGTTGTCCGCCGGATCCTTGACGGGCATATGCCCCATCCGGCTCTTGCCGTGAACAGATACTGGGAGCTGCAAGCCGCCAATCAGGCGGTCTTTGCTCTGTTGGACGGCATCACACCACACCTTCTGGAAGCACCGGTAAACGTGCTGCGCCTCAGCCTGCACCCTGATGGACTGGCCCCACGTATCCTCAATCTCGGCGAATGGCAGACCCATGTTCTGGCACGCCTGGCACATGAGGTCGATCAATCGGCTGACCCGAAACTGGCCGCCCTTCGGGACGAGCTTGCCGCAATGGTTCCAGATGAGGCAGACGAATCCCGCAAACCAAATCCCTTCCACGAAGGACGCATTGCCGTTCCGCTTTATCTGCAAGGCCCAAATGGGCCCTTGAGCTTCCTGAGCACCACGACGGTGTTCGGCACGGCGGTGGATGTCACCTTGTCAGAGATCGCCATCGAGGCGTTCTTTCCCGCAGACGAGGAAACGGCACGGCAGATGAATGCGTTGAGTGCTGGAAGCGCAGGCGGCCGTTCCTGAGGTGCCCTCAGGTCGCCAAAACGGATGCAACGGCGCGGCGTGCCAGGGCGGCACTGCTGTGTTTGCGCCTGCATCTTTCAACCGAACCCGCCGATGGGCGGGTTCGATTTCGAAAGTGATTTAGGCAAGCGCCGCGATGACGATGATCTCGACCTTGTATTCCGGCGCTGCCAGCTTGGATTCACCAGCTGCACGGGCCGGCGGATTGGCCGGGTCAACCCAGGCGTCCCAGACCTTGTTCATCTCGGCAAAGTCCTTCATGTCGTCCAGCCAGATGGTGGCCTGAAGAATGCGGCTCTTGTCGCTTCCGGCCTGTGCCAGAAGAGCGTCGATGCGGTCCAGAATGGTCTGGGTCTGGTTGGTGACAGTGTCGCCCGGATTGCCGACCTGGCCGGCGAGATAGACGAGACCGCCGTGGATGACGGCCTGGCTCATGCGCGGGCCAACTTCCAGCCGTTTGATGTCGGACATGATTGAATTCCTTCTAGTCTTGAAAGAGACGCCCGCTCAGAACAAGCGGGCGGGATCGAGAGCGGTCACGACCTTTTCGGGCAGCTCGCTCGGGTGCCTGAGACAAAGATCCGCAACGAGCCGGGACAGCGCTGGCGCCGTTTGTACGCCGTAGCCCCCCTGACCGGCAAGCCAGAAAAACCCTTCCGCGTCAGGCGCGAAACCAACCACAGGTGTGCGATCCGCAACGAAGCTGCGCAAGCCCGCCCAGTTCCGCTCCACGCGGGTGACAGGCATGGTCACGGCCTGTTCAAAGCGATGCAGGCCTTCGGCCAGAACCATGTCGTCAGCCCAGGCATCATGCGGTTCGACGGGATCTTCATCGGCGGGTGACACCATGAACTTTCCTGCATCCGGTTTGACGTACCATTGCTCCGACGCACTGGCGACGAGCGGCCATTTCGTAATATCGACACCGTCCGGAGGTGGCACGATTGCGGCCGAGCGGCGCATGGGCACGAGCCCTATCTTCCGAGCGCCCGCGAGACCCGCAATCTGATCCGCCCAGGCTCCGGCGGCATTGATGAGAACCGGAGCCTCAAACACGCCCTTGGGCGTTTCGACACGCCACCTGTCTCCGCTCCTGAGAATGCGCTGTGCCGGTGCTTCCATGACGAACCGTGCCCCGGCCTTGCGTGCAAGCCGCGCAAAGCCCTGCAACAGCCGGTCGACGTCGATATCCTGCGCGTCCCGCTCGATGGCGGCGGCAGCAATGCACTCCTTGCGGAGCAAAGGAAACAGGGCAACGGCTTCGTCCGCCGTCAGGACCTCCATGCCTTCGGTACCATCCAGATATGCCTGGAAGGCGTCCAGTTCGTCCTCGGTCGCAATCAGCATTTCCCCGCGGGGCGACAACAGGCTTTCGTCGGAAATTCCTTCCGGGCTCTTCAGAACCGGTTCGGAAGCCGCATTCAATGCACGCAAGGTGGCATTGCCGTAGTTGCGGATGAAGATGGCAGCCGAGCGGCCGGTCGCGTGACGGCCGAGCGCATCTTCCATTTCCAGCACGGTGACTTTCGCTTCCGGAGCAAGCCGCGCAGCGGCGCCAGTTCCGGCGATGCCGCCACCGATGATCAGAAAATCCGATGTCTCGATCATGCGTCCTGAAACCCTGTCAGGAAACTGGTGAGGTTCTGGCCCAGTTCGTCCGACAAGTATCCGCCTTCCTGCACGAACAGCACCGGCAGCCCGAGCTTCGCGATAGCGGCACCGATCCGTCCGAACCCGGGCGTCGTGATAGCCAGTCCCTTGAGAGGATCCTTCTCGTAGGCATCAAGCCCCAAGGCAACAACAAGAACGTCGGTGCCGAATGCCCTGATATGATCGAATGCCGTTTCCAGGTTTTTCAGATAGTCCTCATCTCCCGTGCCGCGCACCAGCGGCAGGTTGAGATTGCAGCCTCGTCCGGCGCCCTCGCCGCGCTCATGGCCGTGCCCCCAGAAGAACGGATAGAACCGTACCGGATCGGCATGCAGCGAGACGGTGAGCACGTCACCACGCTCATAGAAGATGCCCTGCGTGCCGTTGCCGTGGTGGACATCAATGTCGAGGATCGCCGGCCGCTTGCCTGCCTTCAAAAGCCTTTCGGCGGCAATGCCGGAGTTGTTCAGAAAGCAGAAGCCGCCCGCCAGATCACCAAAGGCATGGTGGCCGGGCGGGCGCGACAGCACGTAAGCGGCCTGTTCCCCGGCTGCCATCAAATCCGCGCCGTGAATTGCGCTTTGGGCAGACCAATAAGCCGCCTCCCAGGTGCCCGCGGCGATGGGGCAACTGGTATCGGCCTGGTGGAAACCGGCCTGACCGACTGCCGAGCGCGGATAGCTTGCCGTGCGCCGATCCGGATGAATGTTCGGGATGACCTCGTCGGACGCTCCCTCGATCCGGCTCCAGCGCTCATGGATCGTTTGAAGAAACACCAGGTATTCCGCCGAGTGGAGCGCTGCAATCGGACCAAGACCATGATCTTCCGGCTGCTCGAAACGGCAACCGGCCGCTTTGGCTCCTGCTGTCAGGACCTCGATGCGTTTCGGCTGTTCCGGATTGGCCAGCCGGGTTCCGTTCGCCATGAAATGCTTGGGGTCGTGCGCCCCTTGGCGGTCGTCGAAAATGGCTTTCATGAGCGGTGCCTCAATTTGTCGAATGCAGGTGCGCGCAGGTCGAAGACGGTTTCCCCTTCCCGAGGCGTAAAGTCGAGCCGTTCATAAAAACGGCGAGCATCCGGATTGTCGTGATAAACGGCGAGACGCAGAAAAACCGGGGACCAGCTTTCAGGCGCAAGGTCGAGGCTCGCGGCAAGCAGACGCTGGCCCAGCCCTTCTCCACGCGTGTCGCCATCGACCCATAGATCGGAGACATAGAGACCGCAACCGCCGCGCGTCGTCGAGAAGATCGGCGAGGCCTGCAAGACACCGAGCGTTCGGCCGTCAGAGTTCCGGATCGCCAGCAGCGCAAAAAAGGCTGGCGCCTCCATGAAACCGTGACGGATGACGTCGTCGAGACCGGCGACATGGGTATCGCCCATATCGGCGGAAAGCCGGAGCAATGCCGCGTGAAGCCTTTCGGCATCATCCCGCTCCGCGCGCCTGATCGTAATGCCGCTCATGATCAAAAGGCCGTCCCGCCCGTGCCCTTGAGACCAAGCATCTGCCTGGCGTCCTCAGGCGTCGCAACCTTGCGTCCAAGCTCTTCGACAATATTGCGGATCTTGGTAACCTGCTCCGCGTTGGACCGGGCAAGTTCCCCCCTGGCGATATACAGATTGTCTTCCAGACCGACACGCACATGACCGCCCATGCTGGCGGCAATTGTCGCAAAGGGGATCTGCTGTCGGCCGGCCGCCAAGACGGAGAACAGATAGTCGTCACCGAACAGCTTGTCGGCCATCCGTTTCATGTGCTGCAGGTTTTCCGGATCGGCCCCGATGCCGCCCAGAACACCGAAGACGAACTGGATGAAGAACGGCGGTTTGACGAGCCCCCGGTCAGCGAAGTGGCGCAGCATGTAGAGATGCCCGACGTCATAGCACTCGAACTCGAAGCGGGCGCCGCGCTGCTGTCCCATCTGGGTCAGCACGAATTCGATGTCGCGCGGCGTGTTCTTGAAGACGAGATCGTCCGTGCCGCGCAGGAACGGCTGCTCCCAGTCGTGCACCCACGTGTCGTAGCGGTCGGCCAGCGGATAGAGCGCGAAGTTCATCGTGCCCATGTTGAGCGAGCACATTTCCGGCTCGGCCTTCAGCGGACCGGCAAGCCTGTCCTCCAGGCTCATGATGGCGCTGCCCCCGGTCGACAGGTTGAGCACCGCGCCGCAACCTGCCTTGACCTCCGGCAGGAAGGCCATGAAATCCGCTTCCCGGGCCGACGGCTGACCCGTTTCGGGGTTGCGTGCATGCAGGTGCAGAATGGCCGCGCCGGCCTCGGCAGCGCCGATGGCCTGGCCCGCGATTTCTGCAGGTGTCACAGGCAGATGGGGTGACATTGTGGGTGTGTGAATGGAGCCCGTGATGGCACAGGTGATGATGATCTTGTCTGTCATGTCTTTATTTTAGCTGGCTCTGGCCTGTTGCTGCGAAATCCTCTCGAGGAACTGGCGGAGAGAGAGGTCGAGGCCTTCGATGATCTCGGCGACATGATCCGGGGTCGAGATCATGGGCGGCGCGATCAGGAAATGATCGCCGCTGTAACCGCCTCGCGTTCTGCGGGAATAGATGATCAGGCCGTTTTCATAGGCAATGTCGACAAGCTCGTTGAAGGCGTTCAACTCCTTTGCAAGCGGCCTCAGGCTTGCCCGGTCCTCGACCAGTTCGAACGCCAGCAGCAGCCCTTCGCCGCGCACGTCGCCGATGATCGAATAGCGGTCCATCAGCTTCTTCAGTTCGCTCTTCAGGAGCGCCCCGGTCGCGGCTGCGTTCTGGCAGAGGTTTTCCCGCTCGATCTCCTCCAGCACCGCAAGACCGGCCGAACAGGCAAGCGGATTGCCGGCATAGGTGAAGCCATGGAGGAAACCACCATTGTCGAGCACATTGGCGACAATGTCCTTATGCGCGATCATGGCCCCGAGGGGTGCATAGCCTGCGGCAAAGCCCTTGGAGATGACCAGAATATCCGGCTCGACATTCCAGTGTTCGCCGGCGAAGAATTTGCCGGTGCGCCCGCCTCCGGTCATGACCTCGTCATGGATCAGCAGGACCCCGTAGCGCGTGCAGATCTCGCGGATGCGCTGCATGTAGCCTTTCGGCGGTACGAGCGCGCCGGTGGAAGCGCCACCAATCGGCTCGACGATGAAGGCGAGGATCGTCTCCGGGCCTTCGGACAGGATCTTTGCCTCCAGCATGTCGGCATAATGCTGCCCCGTTGCCTCGTCGTCCGGGTCCAGTCCGTCGAGATAGGCACGCGGCGCCGGAATCTTCGGCATCGGCCGCATCATCGGATCGAAAGGTGCGGTGAGCGGCGCGTAGCCTGTCAGGGCCAGCGCCCCGAGTGTGCAGCCGTGATAACTCGGCTCGCGCGAGATGATCTTGTAGCGCTGCGCCTCGCCAATCGCGACGGCATTCTGGCGGGCGAGCTTCATGGCGCTTTCCACCGCCTCCGATCCTCCGGAAACGAAGAAGACCTTTTCCAGCCCTTCGGGTGCCAGCGCGGCCGTCCTGGCGGCCAGAAGCTCAGCAGGTTCGGTTTCGAAGTGGAGGCGATAACCGAAGGTGGACTTGTCCATCTGCTTGCGCATTGCCTCAAGCACACGCGGATTGGAATGGCCAATGTTGCAGACCATCGCCCCGGAGGAGCCGTCGAGATAGCGCTTGCCATCGACATCCCACATGTAGACGCCGCGCGCCTGATCCAGCACGGGCCGGCGCTGGCGGGACTGGTAGAACAGATGAGAGGTTTGCGGACGGCTCATGTGGCAGCTCCCGGCAGGGCTGCGCAGTCACGCGGGCGGAAGCGGACGGAAACGTCCGAGCCTTCCTGAAAAGGACGCTGATCGATCATGTTGATCACCTGAAGCTGCTGGTCGCCGACACGCACGAAATATCGCGCCGCCTGACCCTGGTAGTCCACCGCCTCGACCTTGCCGTCGAGCGCGATGCGATCATCCGCCGGTGCGGATTTTTCCGTCAGTAGAAGTTTTTCCGCCCGAATTACAAGCTGCGCAGGACCGGGCTGCGACAGGTTGGGCGCTTTTTCCTTCGGCACGTTGACCTTGCCGAAGTGAGGCAGTTCGAGAGACAGCTCCTGCCCGTTCACCGCCTGGCAGGTGGCAGGCAGAATGTTGGAAACGCCCAGGAAACGCGAAACGAACTCGCTTGCGGGGGTGTTGTAGACGTCCTGCGGCGTGCCGATCTGCTCCACCCGCCCGTTGGACATCACGACGATCCTGTCGGACATGGCAAGCGCTTCGGACTGGTCGTGGGTGACGAAGACGGTGGTGATGCCGATCCGGTGCTGGATGCGCTTCAGCTCCACGCGCATGTCCTCGCGCAAGTTGGCGTCGAGCGCAGACAGCGGCTCGTCCAGCAACAGAACATCGGGTTCGATGACGATGGCCCGCGCCAGGGCGATACGCTGCTGCTGGCCGCCGGAAAGCTGTTTGGGATAACGGTCGCTGACGTGGGGCAGCTGCACCAGTTCCAGCGCATCGCGCACCTTCTTTTCGGCGTCCGCCTTGGAAATATCGCGGTATTTCAGGCCGAAAGCCACGTTTTCTGCAATCGTCTTGTGCGGGAACAGCGCATAATTCTGAAAGACGAGCCCAAGGTTCCGCCTGTGGATCGGCACATCGTTGATGCGCTGGCCCTTGATGGTGATGTCGCCTTCGGTGGGGTCGATGAGACCGGCAATCATCCTGAGGGTCGTCGTCTTGCCGCATCCTGAGGGACCGAGCAGCGTGACGAAGCTTCCGTCCGGGATGTCCATGCTCATCCGATGAACGGCGGTAAAGCTGCCGAACGTCTTGACGATGTTGTTGAGGGAAACCGCGCTCACGCAAATTCTCCAGGTGCTGGGGAGAGAACGGCCTTCCGGCAGCAACTGCCGGAAGGTATTGGTTCAGGGATGGGCCGTGCCGGGCTCAGTAACCCTTCTGGATCCGTCCGAACATCTTGGACCATGCCTGCTCGTGGCTGTTCCAGTATTCCGGATTGGCAAAGGTCAGCCCATCGAGCGTTCCTGTCGGATCGAAGGCCGGCAGGGTCGGGATCTTCTTGCCGAGGTCGACCTTTTTCGGGTCAAGCGCCGGCGGATAGTTCTGTCCTTCGGCGACCGCGATGGAGGTTTCGGGCGCCAGCATGAAGTTCAGCAGCTCTTCACAGGCTTCCATCGGCGAGCCCTTGATCACGAACAGGCATTCCTGCCAGCCGAAACCGTTGGGCGGATCTATATAGCCAATGTCGTGGCCCTGCTCCTGAAGCGCATAGATCCGGCCGGACCAGCCTTCTGTGACGTAGATTTCCTCTTCCGCCAGAAGGCTCATCAGTTCCGCTCCGGACTGCCAGTATTTCAACAGCAGATCGCGGTTGGTGCGCACGGCCTGCCAGACCGCATCCATATCCGTTGCGTCGTTCGGATCCTGGCCGGTCTGCAGTGATCCGTACCAGACGCGGGTGCGCCAGTCGGACCAGGCGCCGATCTTGCCCTTGTAGGCTTCATCGATCAGGAGTTTCGCGCCCTTCTCCTTGGCTTCGTCGTCGGAGATGTATTTCCGGTTATAGGCAATGCCCGTGGTGCCATAGTCATACGGCACGCAGGACAGCTTGCCGTCGGTGACACTGCGGAAGACATCGGTCAGCTTCGGGATCACGTATTTCAGGTTCGGGATGTTGTCCTCGTTCAGGGTCGAGTTCAGCCCGAGATTGACATAGCGCGCATAGTCGAAGACGCCGGACAGATGCGCGATGTTGTATTCGCCTTCCTGGCTGGCCTTCACACGCGACAGATATTCATCCCCCCCGCCGAAGGTGCCGTCGACAACCTTGATGCCCGTCTTTTTCGTATAGGGATCGAAGGCGTATTTGCGGAAGGCTTCGGAAACGACCCCGCCCCAACCGTCGAAGCGGACTTCCTCGGTCGCCGCCAAGGCATGGCGGGCAAAGGGGGTCTGCACACCGTAGGCGAGACCGGCCGCCCCGATCAGCCCGAGAAACTTGCGGCGGTCGAGATCGCCGTTGAGATAGCGTTCGCGCAGACGCTCATAGCGTTTGGTATTGTCCATCTTGGTTTCCACTCTGGTTCTTTTGTCGGTTACTTGCTTTGATCGCGCGGTTCTAACCGCCGCGCTGCATGGCCATCCGCCGGGCGATTGCCAGCCCGAGAAGCGGCAGGCCGACGGTGAGGAAAATCATCACGGTGCCGAGCGCATTGATCTCCGGAGAGATGGAATTGCGCAGCATGGCAAAGATCTGGGTGGGCACGGTTTCAACCCCGCCCGGCTTCCAGAACAAGGTGCCGGTGATGTCGTCAAAGCTGATGGTGAAGGCGAACAGCATGCCGGCAAACACCGCCGGAGCCAGCAGGGGCAGCGTGATCTGGAAGAAGGCCTGCACAGGGCTGGCGCCAAGACTGAGCGCGGCTTCCTCATAGTCGCGGCGGATCCCGACAAGACGAGCCTGCACCACAAGGATGACAAAGGGCAGCGTGAAGATGACGTGCCCCATGAGAAGCAGGAAGAAGCTCTTGTTGATCGACAGGAAATTGAGGAACAGCAGCAAGGCGACCGCCAGCACCACCTCCGGCACCAGGATGGGCGCGATCAGGAGAGTGGAGATCATGTTGCGGCCAGGCACGTCGTACCGCACCAGGGCAAGGCTTGCCAGAACGCCAAGTGTCGTGGAGATCAGCGCCGTCAGCGCACCCAGAACAATCGAGGTCTGGAACGCCCGCAAAATCGCGTCGTTTCCGGCCAGTTCGACGAACCAGCGGAATGAGAAACCGGTCATCGGGAAACTGCCGAACTGGCTGGCGTTGAAGCTGAGAAGCACCACCACCACGACCGGCAGAAACAGGAAGAGATAGACGAGCAACGTATAGGCCCGGATCAGTTGCCAGCCCATCAGCCAAGCCCCTTCATCAGTTGGCCCATGCCGAGATAATGGTTGTAGATCAGCACCAGGGCGCCGAGGACGGCGAGCAACATGAGCGACAGCGCCGAGCCGAGCGGCCAGTTGAGCTGGGTGATGATCGCTTCAAAGACCAGATTGGCGAACATGGCGTCCGTCGGACCGCCCAAAACCAGCGGGGTGATATAGGTGCCCGCGCTCAACACGAAACAGAGCAGACCACCTGCGGCAAGCCCGGGCAAGGACAATGGCAAGGTGACTTGCCGGAACGCCTGCCAGCGGGTGGAGCCGAGCGAGCAGGCCGCGTCTTCCAGCGAGACATCGATCCCTTCCAGCGCCACATAGACGTTCAGCACCATGAAGGGCAGAAGGAAGTGCACGAGGCCGAGGATCACCGTTGGCTCGTTATAGAGCATCTGGACCGGTTCGGAGACGATGCCGAGATTGAGCAGCACCCAGTTGACCGCGCCGGACACGCCCAGAATGTTGATCCAGGACATGGTTCGGATGATGTAGCTGATCCAGAACGGCAGCATCAGCAACAGCAGCAGCAATGCCTTGTTGCCGCGCGAGCGGGCGATGAAATAGGCCGCCGGGTAGCCCATGACAGCGCAGGCAATTGTCGTGATCGCCGCGATCCTCAGCGTGCCGAGCAGGATGTCCCGATAGAAGGGGTCGGTCAGCGCCTCATTCCAGTTGTCCAGATAAAAGCCCGCCTGATCGGCACCGGTGGCTGTGCGCAGCCAGAAGGAATAGACCACAATGAAAACGAGCGGAATGAACAGCAGCAATCCGACGGCGGTCAACGCAGGCGAAAGGAGTATCCATGGCTGCCGTTTTTCCCGCGCCTCAACGCTCATGCGCTCGAACCCCGCCAAATGCCTTGCCAAAATTGCTTGACTTCAGCGTCGCAGACGGGTGTTCATTGATCAAATAGATAGTGGAAATTATAACTATAGATCTGATCAATGACCGAGCGATTGCGCCCAATCCATGCGGAACGGCTAGCCCGCGAACTGGACTGGAACCTGCTGCGAACCTTCGTCGTACTGGCCCAGTCCGGAAGCGTGACTAAAGCTGCCGACAGGCTGCGCCTCAAGCAGCCGACCGTTTCCAGTGCGCTGAAGCGGCTGGAGGACCGGTTGGAGCGCAAGCTCATCAACCGCAAGCCGGGCCAGTTCGAGCTGACGGAAGCCGGTCAACTGCTGCTGAAGGAAGCCATCGAGATCCAGGGCTCCATCCTGCGGCTTGGAACCCTTATGCGCGACGTGACCGACGAGATCCGCGGCCATGTCGAAATCGCCATGGCCAGTCATGTGGTCTCTCCGCTTTACGACGACACCTTGCGTGCCTTTCATGAACGCCATCCGGCGGCAACGCTCACCATCAAGGTATCCGCCAGCAAGGACGCACTGGAGGCCGTTACTTCGCGCAGGGCATCGCTCGCAATCTGCCTGGTGCGCGAGCGCAATCCGAAGCTTGAATATCGGCGCCTCTTCCGGGAATTCTTCGGCCTTTTCTGCGGCCCACCCCATCCGCTGTTCGGCAAGACAAACCTGACAAAGACCGATCTTGCGGGTCAGTCCTCGGTCAGTTTCGTCACCGACCGGCTGGAAGATGCACTGCGAGCGGTCACCTTGATGCGTGCCGAAGCCGATCTGGAAGACAGGGTTGTCGGCACTTCGGCCAATCTCGAAGAAGTGCGGCGCATGATCATCGCCGGACTGGGAATCGGCCCCCTGCCCGTCCATGTCGCCAAGCGGGACGTCCGCGAGGGGCTGTTGTGGCAATTGCCGCCCTATGACGCGCTGCCGGAGATCGACGTGCATGTGGTCTGGAACCCGAAAGCGAAACTCAACCGTGCCGAGCAGGCCCTTCTCGACATGCTTCTTGAAAAGATACGGGAAACGCCAATCGAGGACCGCACCTACAGGTGACACGCTGGTAGGATTTGTGGCAAACGGACTTTTCACGCCGCAAAATCGTTGTAAGTGGAATCCCGATAGGGGTACGTTGCAATCCCCCGTCGACTTTGCAACACTTTCATTAGGTTACGGAAAAGTGGCGATAAACGCCGACCGGGCTGAAAGGGTATGAAAATGAATGGTGTTCGGTTTGCCTGGAAAGCGATTTTCCTGGGGCTGGTGACAATTGCCCTTTTTCAGTCGCCAGCAAGCGCGTCGGAAGCCTTCTTCAAAGGTGGCTGGACGCTGCAGCGGGATGCCTCGTCCCTCAGGTTCCAGTCCGTGAAGAACCTGACCATCGTGGAATCAAGCTCCTTCGCCGAAATTGAAGGCGGCATAGATGAAACCGGCAGCGCCAAGGTTCGCATCTATCTGGACTCGATCGATACCAAGATCGACCTCAGAAACGTGCGCATGCGGTTCCTGTTCTTCGAGACGTTCGAATTCCCCGAGGCGGTGATCACAACGCAGATCGATGCATCGGCTCTTGCCGACCTTCCAACAGCGAAACGCAAGATCATACCGCTTGATTTCAAGCTGGATCTTCACGGGATTTCCAAAACCTACCAGTCCAATGTTGCCGTGACCTATCTGAGCGAGGATCTGGTTGCCGTGTCGAGCACTGCGCCGATTTCTGTTGCCGCTTCCGACTTCAACCTCGGCGGCGGCATCAAGAAACTCGAGGAAGCCGCCGGCGTGGTGATCGTGCCGTCTGCAACGGTTTCCTTCGATTTCGTCTTTGCACGGAAAGCCGGTAAACCGGTTCAGAGCGTTTCGGCCGATGAGGCCCCGCAGGTCGCAGCAGCCCAGTCGGCGGCGAGCACCGCCCTGGAACCGGAAGGCAATCTGGACGCCGAAGCCTGCATTGGCCGCTTTGAAATCCTGTCCCGCACCGACAATATCTACTTTCCGAGCGGAAGCTCACAGCTTGACCCGAGAAGCCAGCCTCTTTTGAACAGCCTGGTCGATATCATCACGAGATGCCCGGGTCTGGTCATCGAAGTTGGCGGCCACACCGACAGCGATGGGAGCGACACCTCAAACAAGGCTCTGTCCGAACGCAGGGCCGGAGCGGTCAAGCAATATCTTGTCTCCAAGAACGTTCCCGAAAGCAGGATCAAGAGTGTCGGTTACGGGGAAAGCCGTCCTGTTGCCCCGAACACCTCGGCGGAAGGAAAACAACGCAACAGGCGGATAGAGTTTGTCGTTGTCGAATAGGACCACCATGCATCGCATTACAATCGCATTCCTCATGGCGCTGACCTTGACCATCGGAATGCTCACGAACAGAGCGCATGCGGCACCGCGGCTGGCTCTGGTGGTCGGCAATGGCGCCTATTCGACAGTCACACCGCTGGACAATCCGGTAAGAGATGCGGAACTGATGGCCGACGCGCTGCGCGAGGTGGGCTTTGAGGTCACGCTCGTGACCAACTCCAGCCAGAACGAGATGATCACGGCAATCTCCAACTTTGGCAGCCGTTTGCGGACCGCGGGCGAGGACGCGACCGGGCTTTTCTATTATGCCGGGCACGGTGTGCAATCCTTCGGCACGAACTTTCTGCTTCCTGTCGACATAGAGCTTCAGGATGCTGCAGACCTCAGCCTGGTCGGGGTTCCGGCACAGGCCGTCTTGCGGCAGATGTTCTCGGCCCGCAATCGGACCAATATCGTCATTCTCGATGCCTGTCGGAACAATCCGTTCGTTACGATTCCGGACCTGAGCGACAATGGCCTTGCGGAAATGAAGGCCCCCAGGGGCACCTTCCTGGCCTACTCGACAGCCCCGGGCGATGTTGCTCTTGACGGTGTCGACGGCAACAGCCCCTTCACAGAAGCCCTGGCCCGGCACATGCAGACACCCGGAATGTCCGTCGAAACCCTTTTCAGGGAAGTTCGGATCGACGTTCTGAAGGATACGAACAACCAGCAGACACCGTGGGATACGTCGTCACTCACCGTCGATTTCCAGTTCCTTCCAGTCAAGGCGCCTACCCAGGAAGAAGTCGAACTTCGCCAGATCTGGGACTCGGTCAAACTCAGCAACGATCCGCTACAGGTGCTCTTGTTCCTGCGCGCGCACCCGGACAGCCGCTATTCCGGAGAAGCCAGGAAGCTCCTGACGGTCCTGATGGAGAAGGAAGCACAGCCCGTCGCATCGGCTAAAGCTCCGCCGCAAGGGGCCTCCGAGCCGGCTGCCCCCCAGACGAGCGAACGCGAGATGATCGAAACAGCGCGTCGTGCAGGCACGGCAAGCGCCTATCAAACCTATCTTGACGCCTATCCAAACGGGGCGTTTGCCGAACTGGCGCGTCTGGAACAGCAGACGATCCTGAACAAGGAGCAGAGCAAGGATCCGGTTGCCACTCAGCCACCGCCCGAAGACACGCCTGTGGCCACGCAGCAGCCCGCAACGACCAAGGATCAGAAAGGCCCGCCTGCGGTGATTGCGTTCAATGCGCCGCTTGCCATGGGAACGCCTGACATCGCCAGCCGAAGCATTTCGGAGCTGATCACAGGGTCACCGAAATTCCCGCCGATCGAAGGCCTGCCGGAGGCTGTCTGGAAGGACAAGACCTGCGCTGCGTGCCATCACTGGGAACAGGCCAACCTGTGCGACCAGGCCAAGACCTATGTCGCTGACAAGTCCCGCGCCGTGGCAAAGGAACACCCCTATGGCGGTGTCTTCAAGAATGCCTTGCGGCTCTGGGCCGAACAGGGATGTCCCTGAGGTCAGCGCCCGTTTCTCTGACGCAGAACAGCCCCCCTCGGCGCGGCGCTTACACCGGCTTGGCGATCACCGCATAATCCGTGTAGCCGGCGTATGGGCGGTGGAACGACAGCACCGCCCCATTTTGGGCAGCCAGGTCTTTCAGTTCGTCTTCCAGCCCTGCGCGCGGAGACACGTGGAAGGATTTCAGCCAGGCGAAGAGCAGGCGTTTGAACCAGCCCGGCATGCGCTCCTGTTGACCGAAATCGACCACGTGAATACGCCCGTCCGGCGCCAGCCGGGCGGCACCTGCCGTCAGCGCTTCGCGCCAGATCGGGATCATGGACAGCGTGTAGGAATAGAACACGCGGTCGAATGCCGACACGCCCAGGCCTTCCGTTACAGCGGGATTGGCGGCATCACCTTCCACAAGCGTGATCCGCTCCGTCAGGCCTGCCTTGTCGATGTTCTTTTGCGCGGTTTCCAGCATGTTCCTGGAAATGTCGACACCGAAGAAGCGGACGTCCGGATAGGCCTTGGCTGCCGCAATCAGGTTCCGGCCCGTGCCGCAGCCGAGTTCCAGAACATTGCCGCCACGTGGAGGCTGGAGATCACGGATCAGCCTGTCGCGCCCGAGCAGGTAGAACTTGCGGGTCAGGTCGTAAAAATGGCGCTGATGACGATAGACGGCATCCATCAGCCGGGCCGTTTCGACAGCTTGGGTCATGATGCTCGTTTTCCGTACCGAGAATGGCCAGTCTAGCCGTTGAACACATAAAGATGGAAGCCGCCATAGATGGAAGACCGGTCCTGACGGCCGTGTTCCAGGCTTTCCTCTTCCTCATAGGTCCAGCGATCCAGGATCTGGTCGGCGACGCGGCCCGGCAGCAATGTCGGTTCGGCAGCCGTGCGGAAGATGACCCGGGCTCCCGGGCGGGCAGTGCGGGTGATTTCGGTCCAGAGCGCGTTGAGCTGATGGTCGGTCATCCAGTCCTGCGCGTCGAGCAACACATAGGCATCAAGCGTCTTTTCCTGAACCGACTGGAGATGCTCGGTGAAATTGCGGTTGAGCACCCGGACACGGCCCGCACGCTGGCGAATTTCCTCGAAATGTTCCCGCTTCAGATAGGGCGGCAGAGGCCCTGCGGGACCGGTGCTATCCTGACCACCGGGGGCATAGCCCCGGCCAAAGGCCTGCCAGGCAAAATAGTTGTCCTGCATGGAAAAGTCGCAAGCGAGTTTCTCAAGCCGCTGACGCAGCACCGCGGACATATCGCCTTCTGCACTGGCGGACACCAGCGCATCATATTGCGCAGGCGGGATGCCCAGTCCGTAGAGAGACATCTTCTTCGACGTTGCCCAGCGCACCAGGCGTTTGTCGAACAGCGGCGCCAGCGCGGTATCGAAGAAGCTGCGCTGCTCCTCCAGGGACTTGGTCTTGACCATGTACTTCGGGTCGATGCCATAGAGCTTCGCAATCAGGTGGCCGGCACCGATGCAATAGCCCAACAGGCCGTGATGATAGAGATCGCGCGAGAACAGCGTGATCCGCTTGCGGCCCCAGTTGGCAATGTCCCGGCCTTCCCAGTAGACAACGGTTTCAGCATCGAGCTTGTCCTTCAGGAAACGCTGATAGGCAGCCACATTGGCCTTTTCGTCGGCTTCGCCAAAGAACCTGTAGAAGACCTCGTAATTCGGCAGATGCCTGGCGGCGGCCAGTTTCAGGCGGCCCAGCGCAACATGCGCGCGGTTAAGATCAACCGCAGTGATTTCGGCCGGGTTTGCCGTCAGATAGGACATGACATTGCAGCCGCCCGACGCAATGGCGATCATTCTGGAGTCCGGCGTCAGGCGCAGTGCCTTCATGTCGACGTCCGGGTCTTCCCAGATCTGCGGGTAGACGAGCCCCTTGAAGGCGAACGTAAACAGGCGCTCCAGAAAGCCGTCCCTGGAAGTTGCTTCAGACCGGTGAACCGCATTCTTCAGACGTTTCTTCGATGCGGTGAGCGTGCTCTGCGCCATGTCTTTCTCCCGAGTCACCTGCGCCAATAAACTGCCTTCCGATACGTGACGGACACGACAGTTTGGTGACGTTTGGGGAGATTCGAGCCGTCATCCGGACAATAAAACGGTCGGCGGACACTGGCCAATCCGGTTCTGGTCTAACTTCCCTTGTCGGGACGGACACCTGAAAGCACACAAAAAAGACCCCCGCAAATGCGGGGGCCTTGATGCATTATTACCGAAAGCTGATCAGGCTGCGGACTGTGTCCGTACGCCGTCCAGGAACGCTGCAACCTGACCCTTCAGGGTCTTGGCGTTTTCTTCGAGCTGGCGTGCAGAGACATCGACTGTTTCCGCATTGTGACGGGTGCTTTCAGCCGCCAGGGAGACGCTCTCGATGCTGTTGGTCACTTCCACCGTGCTCCGGGATGCTTCTGTCGCATTCTCAGCGATTTCCTGCGTCGCCACACCTTGTTCTTCAACCGCCGAAGAAATCGACTGTGCGATTTCGTTCATGCTGTTGATGATCTGCGTCACGGACGAGATTGCATTCGCAGCGGACTGGGTTTCGCCCTGAATTGCCGAGATCTGGCTGGAGATTTCCTCGGTTGCCTTCGACGTCTGGGTGGCAAGTTCCTTGACCTCGGCAGCAACGACAGCAAAGCCCTTGCCGGCTTCGCCTGCGCGCGCTGCCTCGATCGTTGCGTTCAGGGCCAGAAGGTTCGTCTGTTCGGCAATTGCCTGAATCAGGGTCACCACTTCGCCGATACGCCCGGCTGCTTCGGAGAGACCGTTCATCCGCTCGTTGGTGGCACGGGCTTCAGAAGCTGCCTGGGAGGCGATCTCGCTGGAGGATTGTACCTGACGCCGGATTTCGTTCACCGATGCCGAAAGCTCTTCCGCAGCCGCGGCAACCGTTTCCACGTTGCGGGCGGCCTGAGAGGAGGCGTTTGAGACGAGGCCACTCTGGGACGTCGTCTGTTCCGCGCCGTTGGTCATTTCCTCCGATGCGCTCTGCAGACGGCTGACCGAACCTTCGATGATGTTCATCATCTCCATGATCTGGCGATCGAACTCGGCACTCATGCGCTGGATTTCCTCACCACGCTGCGCAGCCTGTTCCTGGTTGGCCAGCTGTTCTTCTTCAAGCTGCTTGCGCGTGTTCTCGTTGCGCACGAAGACCTCCATGGCGGATGCCATCTGGCCGATTTCGTCCCCGCGGTCGGTTCCCACGACCTCAATGGAACTGTTGCCTTCCGCAAGACTGTTCATGTTGTCGGTAAGGGCCTTGATCGGGCGGCTGATACTGCGGATCGTGAAAAAGGCAACGAAACCCGCAACGAGCGCACCGATGGCAGACACAGCGATCATTACAATGGCGGCGCTCCAATACGCAGCGTCAAGATCATCCACATAGACACCGCTGCCGACGTACCAACCCCAGGGAGCGAAAAGCTCGCTCCATGCGTGCTTGGGATAGACCTCGTCCCCGGTCTTCTTCCTGGTCTGATATTGAATATAGGCGCCGCCGGCGTCGCCTGCCTTGATCAGTTCTCTCGTGATATAGACGCCATCCGGGTCGACGTTGTCCCAGCGATTATCTCCGACAATCTCGGAGCGCGGGTGGACCAGCAGCGTTCCTTTCTTGTCATAGACGAAAATATAGCCGTTACCGCTGAACTGCATTCCGCCGATGGCAACCGCTGCACGCTGTCTGGCTTCCTCTTCGGTCAGAGTACCAGCCACGGCCATATCATTGTACCGTTTCGCTATCGCGATCGCAGACTGGTCGATGTTCTTGATACTCAGGAGACGCTCATCGAGCATTCCTTTGTGAAGGGAATTCAGGCTGATAATTGCGACCAGAACGGTGAAGGCGAAAACAGTCACTGCCGGAATGGCAATTTTCCAGGTCAGTGGAATGCTGTTGTATTTCATCTGACGTACCTCTGAGGAAACTAACTGAGGGTACTTCTGAAGCATTATTGTAAATTTTCCGTGAGCCTGTCACATTTAACAATGTCGATACACGCCATAATTGATCAATTTGCCTTCAATACTATAGGTTTTAACTTCTACTGCCACAATCTGAAGTATACCGCGCCTGCTGATCGGTAACGGCAGAATGAAAAAGGCCCCCGCGAGAGCGGGGGCCTGACACTTGTCCAGCACGTCGGGAAATCTGAACCTAGCGGGTGATCACCACAAAGTCGGTTCCAAGGCCGGTGTTGCGGGTGAAGTTGCGGTCTGTAACCGTCAGGGACGAGCCCGGAGTCAGCATCTTCGAAACTTCAAGTCCCACCTTCCTGGACATCTCGATCCGGTCGAGAACTTCCATTGAAGATCCGCCACGTTCCCCTTCCGCGGAAACCGCGATCCAGTCAACGGACGTGTCACCCGGTTTGAAATCCATCGCGGTGAAAACGTGTGTTCCGATTTCCTGATCGATATCCTTGATCGTGACCTGTGCGGAATATACATCGCGGAACTTGCGGCGGATCCGCAACGTGGCGTTCTGCGGTTCTTCGTAGCCGGCGTCGGCACGAATGCGGGTTTCAAGCGCATCGGTCAAATGACCGGTGACCGGCAAGTCGGCGCCTTCCTGATACAGGCTGATGGCTGCCCGGGTCTTGCGGCCCATGACACCGTCTTCCGGACCGGCATTGAAGCCCATCTGGTTGAGCAGTTGCTGCAGCACCTGCACACGGCTCGGTGCTTTCTGCGGCGTGATGATCATCCGCAGCGGCAAGTCGAAATACGGGTTTTCCGGCTGGACCGCAGGCAGATTGGCCTGCAAAGGCGCTTCCTGAATGGCTCCACGCAGAGCCGGATCAGACGCGATGGTCTCGTCCGTCAGGCTCGCGACCTCGGTTTCCGGCACGTAGGGCTGAGGCAGCACCGCGTGATGTACTCCGAGCGGATTTGCCTCTCCCCTGGTCACGACAACATGCATGCCGCGCTCGGTCATGCTGTAAAGCGACCGCGCAAAGGCTTTGGGCAGCCGAATGCAGCCGTGAGAAGCCGGATAGCCGGGCAGCCTGCCGACATGCAGAGCAATGCCTGACCATGTCAGCCGCTGCATGAACGGCATCGGCGCATCGTTGTAGAGATTGGAAAAGTGCTTGCGCTTCTTTTCCAGAATGGAAAACACGCCAGTAGGTGTGCTGTGTCCGCGCTTTCCGGAAGAAATCGACGAAATCTCGATCAGATCCAGGCCGCGGTAGACCTTGATTTTCTGTTCGTCCAGCGAAACGAGCATGTGCAATGGCGGCTCGCTTGCGGCATCCGCTTCCGGAGCGCCGTCGCGCGCAAAGGCCGTCGACATGACGGCGACTGACATAACTGCGGCACCGGTGAGGCTGAGCAGCGAACGTGTGCGCCTGCTCCGGCTATTTTTTTTCAATGACAACATCCCTGAGCTCCCCAACGCAAAAACCCATAAAGCTCGATTAAAACTGTACCCAACATCTGTGTAGATCGGGTTAGGAAACACGGTTACTTATTGGTTTCCTTCCACCTTTCAGCCGCAAGGTCGCACACTAGCTATCTCGCCGCTGTTATTCACATCACATTTTGTAAAGTTAGCAGACGCTACGTGAACTGGGCCTGAACAGGGAGAACAGCCCCTCACGTCACAGATTTTCAGGAACGGCTTTTTCAGGCTTTCAGTGCGTCAAGGAAGCGGACGGCTTCACCGCGCGAGGGTGCCGCCAGTTCACCATCCCACATGACGCGCTGCCCACGGACGACCGTGCCAACCGGCCAGCCGGTGACCTCCTTGCCGTCATAGGGCGTCCAGCCGCATTTGGAGGCAATCCACTCGTTGCGGATGGTTTCCTTGCGCTTCATGTCGACCACCGTGAAGTCGGCATCGTAGCCGACGGCGATCCGGCCCTTGCGCGCAGTCTGGAAGAGACGGGCCGGGCCCGCACTGGTCATGTCGACGAAACGTGCAAGGCTGAGACGGCCTGCATTGATGTGATCCAGCATGATCGGTACCAGCGTCTGCACACCGGTCATGCCAGACGGCGAAGCCGGATAGGGCTTCTGTTTTTCTTCCAGCAGATGCGGCGCATGATCTGAGCCGAAAATGTCGAGAATGCCCTGCTCCAGTGCCCACCACAGGCGTTCAGAATGACGTGGGGCACGCACCGGCGGGTTCATCTGAACCAGCGTGCCCAGCCGGTGGTAGGCTTCGTCCGTCAGCGTCAGATGGTGCGGGGTGACCTCAATCGAGGCAACGTCCTTGTGGTCGATGAGGAAATCCACCTCTTCCGCCGTCGACAGATGCAGAATGTGGATCTTCGCGCCGGTTTCGCGCGCGATGCCCACCAGCCGCTGGGTGCACTGGAGAGCTGCGATCTCGTCGCGCCAGATCGGATGGGAACTCGGGTCACCTTCAACACGCTCACCCTGGCGTTCCCGCAGGCGGAACTCGTCTTCGGAGTGGAAGGCTGCCCGGCGGCGGGTCACGGACAGGATTTCCTTCACGCCCTTGTCGTCTTCCACCAGAAGATCACCGGTGGAAGACCCCATGAACACCTTTATACCCGCCGCAGCCGGCAGACGTTCCAGTTCGGGAATATCCCTGGCGTTGTCCCGCGTTCCGCCGACCCAGAAGGCAAAGTCACAGTGCATGCGGTGATGACCGCGACGCACCTTGTCGGCAAGGGCCGCTTCCGAAGTCGTCAGCGGATTGGTGTTCGGCATTTCGAAGACCGCGGTGACACCGCCCATGACGGCAGCACGAGAGCCGGACTCCAGGTCTTCCTTATGGTCGAGACCTGGCTCGCGAAAATGCACCTGGGTGTCCATGACGCCGGGAAGAACATGCAGGCCCGTGCAATCGACCGTTTCGCCGGCCTGTGAGGCGTCGAAGGAGCCGATGCCCGCAATGCGGCCATCGCGAACAGCAACATCACGCTGTCCCGCGCCATCCTGATTGACAACGGTTCCGCCCTTCAGGATCAGGTCATAGGTCGCGCTCATGTGGCTCCTCCGCATTCATTCGGGTCTATCGGCAGGTCGGTTTATCGGGCTTATACGCGGCCCGGCGGCAAAGGGCCAGACAGAGGCCAACAGATTCAGAACCTTGCCCACGGTTGGCAAAGCGCTTATGTGCCACTCAAGTGAAACTGGCCAGACAATGTGTCTGAAACAGCCATCTTGTTCATGGAGCCTGCCGTGCCGACCTTGTCCTACGCCCATCTGTCCGACCGCTCGCTGATCCGTGTTGGAGGCGCAGATGCACAGCATTTTCTGCAAAATCTGGTCACGGCTGACATCGACGGCATGGTGGAAGGCGGTGCAAGCGCCTGTGCCCTGCTGACACCCCAGGGCAAAATCCTGTTCGACTTCCTGATCTACCGGCAGGAAGGCAGCTATCTGCTGGATGTACCTTCCGCAACCGCCGCCGATTTTCTGAAACGGCTGACTTTCTACCGGTTGCGAGCGAAGGTGGACCTGGAGATGCTGCCGGAGGACTTTGGCGTGATCGCCCAGTGGGATGACACTGCGAACGCAGGCGAGGTTCCGGACAGTGATTTGGAGGGTGCTCTTGCTGAGGTCACCGACCCGCGCCTGCCGGCACTCGGCAAGCGCATTGCAGGTCCTGTCGCGGATCTTGCCCCGAAACTCCACGCCACGGCTGCGGACCTTGCCGCCTATGACCGTCACCGCATTTCAATGGGTGTGCCGGAGGGTCTGAAAGACTTCGACTATTCGGATATCTTCCCGCATGACGCCGATCTCGACCAGCTTGGCGGCGTTTCCTTTTCCAAGGGGTGTTACGTCGGGCAGGAAGTCGTTTCGCGCGTGCATCACCGGGGTACTGCCCGCAAGCGGTTCGTTCAGATCGAAAGCAGCGCTGCGCTTGGGGAAAAAGGCACCGACATCACGGCCGATGGCAAATCCGCAGGCGTCCTCGGCTCCAGTGCCGTGACCGAAGACGGCGCTGTGGGCCTTGCGCTTCTGCGCCTTGACAAGGTTGCCCAAGCCAAGGACAACGGCTCTCCTTTGAAATGCGGTGACACGGAGATTCTGGTCAAGCTGCCCGACTGGGCTTCCTTTTCCTTGCCGGAACCGAACACCGCGGACTGAAACCGCGAGCCCCTTGAGAACCGATGGCCTCTGCCCGAACCGACCAGCCCCCGCGCGCCTGGCAGCGCATGTTGTCCGGCAGACGGCTCAATCTTCTGGACCCCTCGCCGCTTGACGTCGAGATTTCCGACATCGCCCATGGCCTTGCCCGTGTCGCCCGCTGGAACGGCCAGACCTACGGCAATCACGCCTTCTCGGTCGCTGAACATTCGCTGATCGTCGAAGACATCGCCTTGATGCTGAAACCCGACCTGCCACCGCACTGGCGACTGGCCGTTCTGCTTCACGATGCACCGGAATATGTCATCGGCGACATGATTTCTCCGTTCAAATCCGTGATCGGCGAAGCCTACAAGGGAGTGGAATCGCGTCTGCAGGCGGCCATCCACGTTCGGTTCGGCCTTCCTGCGGCCATACCGATGACCGTGAAGAAGCTCGCCAAGCGCGCGGACATCATCTGTGCCTATTTCGAGGCTGTGGAACTGGCCGGTTTCGAGGAAAACGAAGCGGCGAAGATTTTCGGCAAACCGCGCGGTTTTCCACTCGATGCCGACGGCAAGTTGCGCTATGGCCTCGAGCCTTTGCCGGTGAAAACTGCCCAGGAAATGTTCATGCAGCGCTTCGACGAGATCGAAGCCCTGCGCGAAGCTGGGAACAATGCAAAAAGCAAGCAATCAAACGGGTGACCTTGCCCGCGAATGACCCTAGTTTAGTGGCAGAAACTAAGAACCGGTCCTGTCATGCTGCACGTCTGCTCCCTATCGAAATTACCTGAAACGGTGGCCAACACGGGCGCCAAGTCCGTGATCACGCTGATCAACGCGGAAATGAACGTGCCGACCCCGGCTGGCATCTTGCCGGAGCGGCATCTGTCGCTTGCGTTCAACGACATTGTCAGCCCGGTGCAGGGGCTGGTGCCGGCCAGCGAACGGCATGTGGCGGCGTTTCTGTCGTTCGTGAATTCCTGGGACCGGCAGGCGCCGCTGGTCATCCATTGCTGGGCGGGGATCAGCCGCTCCACGGCCGGTGCCTACGTGGCTGCCTGTTCGCTCAATCCGGACGCGGACGAAGAGCATCTAGCGAAAATCCTGAGGCAACGCTCGCCTTCGGCCACGCCAAACGCCCGGATCGTTGCCATTGGCGACAAACTTCTCGGCCGCGACGGCCGCATGATCGACGCCATCCGTGGCATCGGCCGCGGTGCCAATGCCTTTGAAGGCACCCCCTTTGTCATGCCGATCGACTGACCGCCCACCACGGAGACCCAATGCCCCACCGGCAAGCCAATATTGAAATCGGATTGAATGCCGTCATCGTATCGGTTGCAGGGGGCCTGCCGCAGATCGTCCATGTGAACGACGCAAAGCAGACTGGCCAGGTAACGGGCGCAGACAGTGGAGCAAATACCTCTTCAGAAGCAGCGCTCGACAGCCTGCCCTTTGGACCGTTCGATCCGATCCGTCACCGTACCTTCGAAATCGGCCTTCGGTCCTGGGTGGAAAACCAGACCGCACTGAGGCTTGGGTATGTGGAACAGCTCTATACCTTCGGCGACCGGGGCCGACACCGGGTTACCGGCGACGAGGGCCCGCACGTGGTTTCGGTGGGATATCTGGCGTTGACCCGCCAGACCCCGGATTCGGAGAGCATGTTGTCGCGGCATGATTCGGCATGGCGGTCCTGGTACGACTATTTTCCCTGGGAGGACTGGCGCACCGGACGGCCTGATGTCCTGGATCGGGACATCCTGCCGGCGCTCGACCTGTGGGCCAATGAACCGCCACCATCTGGCGAGCCGCCCAAACCACTCGGACGTCAGGAGCGGGTGCGGCTGGCCTTTGGCACGGGCGGAACCTCCTGGGATGAAGAACGGGCGCTGGAGCGGTTCGAGCTTCTCTATGAAGCGGGTCTTGTCGAGGAAGCGCGGACCGATGGACGGCCTGCGGCCCTGCGCCGGTCCGACCTGCCCTTCCTTGGCGCGTCGATGCGCTTCGACCACCGCCGGGTGCTGGCAACGGCCATTTCCCGACTGCGCGGCAAGCTGAAATACCGGCCGGTGATATTCGAACTGATGCCTGAAACCTTCACCCTGACCGAACTTCAAACTTCGGTCGAGGCCATTTCGGGACGGCATCTGCACAAGCAGAATTTCCGGCGTCTGGTGGAAAATGCCGACCTTGTCGAACCGACCGGCGCAACATCGACCGCGACTGGTGGCCGCCCGGCAGCGCTCTTCCGGTTCCGTCATCAGCTTTTGAGCGAGCGGCCTGCGCCCGGGCTCCGCGTCGGGGGTCGCTGACGGCTTTCCGCCCTTTATTGCCGGCCGTCACGGAAGTTAATTCCTTAGTAATATTAACCATAACGCACCCCTCCGGTGCGAAAACTTCCACGATTTTCCACGAATTCCAGTCTTATTAACGCTCTTTCAAGGTTAAGCGGACATCTTCAATTCCAGCGTCGTTGTTTACACAGCGTTCACGCTGTTCGTCCGGCGTTTCGGGACGATGTGTAACGAGTTGGAGTTGGCTGCGTATGTCTGGCCTTAAGTCCCGCAACGTAAAGCGGTTTTCTTCTAAAGTGACACAGGATTTCGGCCCGGTCCGTGCGCGAATGCGCCGGCTCAAATACGTGCTTGTGGCCTGTCCCCTGGTCTGGCTCGGTATCGGCGGATCGGTTGGAAATCAGGACATCTTCGCGCTCGTCAATACGCGCAAGGCAGAATCGCCGCGCTGGATGATGTATCTTGAGCCTGCGAATTTCACCACCAAGATTTCGCCGAAACTGGCGCTCGGCACAACACCGGTGCCGGACTACACCTCATCGCCGGTCCTGACGCTGACCTCCGCAGACGATGACTTTGAAGCGCGGCCGATTGTCGGTCTTGACGAAGTTACCTTAAGCTCCCGTCCGACCGAAATTCCTGACAAGATCCTGACCAACAGCTCCGCCAAAAGCGACCGCTTGATCACGATGGCGCCGGATCGCCAGATGGTCGAGAGGGCCTCCGGCAACCTTTATTCCATGTCCAGCCTCATCTCGACGGAAAAGAAACATGAGGATCTGCCGCGCGTGGCCTTCGTGAAGGCACAGCCGCTCAACTCTCAAGAAACCAGCATGCTGGCCGGCCATGGCCAGGATGGTTTCCCGGAAGACGGGCCGCTGGATTTGCAAAAGGTGATGATGGCGCGCAATGCGGCGGCTGCCAGCTTCTCGCTCGTTTCCGCCTACGCCCCCGACAGCGTGAAGGAAACAAAAGAACCCTTCGATGCCCTGTTCGGCGCTGCAATGTATGAGCAGGAACTGCCGCCACCGGAAGACCCCGAAAATCCGCATTGGTGGGCCCAAAAGCCGCTGCCGCTTTCCGTTGGAAGCAAGAAAGAGCAGCGCTGCCTGGCCGAGGCCATCTACTTTGAGGCGCGCGGTGAAAGCGAAGACGGCCAGGTGGCCGTGGCGCAGGTCGTGCTGAACCGGGTCAAGAACCCGGCCTATCCGGACAGTATCTGCGGCGTCGTTTACCAGAACCAGCACAAGCGCAACCGCTGCCAGTTCTCCTTTGCCTGCGACGGCATCAAGGACCGCATTTCCAGTCCGGTTGCCTGGGCAACGGCGCAGAAGCTGGCCAGGCAAGTGACCGACGGCAAGCGCTATTCCAAGATGGTTGACGCCTCGACGCACTATCACGCGACCTATGTCAAACCGCGGTGGGCGAAATCCATGTCCAAACGCGGCCAGGTCGGCTTGCACATCTTCTACAAGACCTACGCCGGCGGCTGGAACTGATCCAGCCGCCCTGGGGCTTCTTTCCACGGCCCTCTCCTGGCTGCGACTGCAAAGGCGTCCTAATTTGCGGCCCCTCCTTCGAGGCAGCGCTTCGCGCTTCCTCAGGATGAGGTTGAGAGGAGGCGAGCATGGATCAGATTTCTACAGACATCTGTAAACACCGAACCTCATCCTGAGGAGGATCATCAGGTCCGTCTCGAAGGATGGGCCGCTTGTCCGGGCATCCGCAGCAAACCGCGTGTTCCTTCCCTATCGACCACTCGACTTGAAGACGTTGGTCACCACATAGGTCGCCAGATTGGCGATGAAGACCATATCGAGCAGATCGAGGTTCAGAAGGATTACCTTCTTCCGGGCCAGACATTCGAAGCTCTGGATCGCGTCGTGGGTATCGACGAAAAAGGTGATGAGAAACAGGGCATGGCAATGCTGAGCCCCGACAGGATCGGGACCTGAGCATAGCGGGTCAGCCTGATGACCGGGTCGCTTGCCGGACTTTTCGGTCTTGGTTCTGCGGTTCGCCCATGATGATCGCCCCGAATGATCTTCTTCAGAGCCGGCACGCGTTTAAACGGCAAACCAAACCGGAAAGCCCACCCGCAAAGCACAAACCCGGCAAGCTTCTGGAGCGTGCCGGGTCATGTGCGTGGTCTCAAGCGGTGGCGAAAGTATCCTTGAACTGTTCACGCAGGATGTTTTTCTGGACCTTGCCCATGGTGTTACGGGGCAGACTGTCGATCAGAACGAGCTTTCTCGGATGCTTGAAACGGGCCAGCGACGTTCCGGTGACAGCCATGATCGCGTCCAGGTCCGGCGCCTGATCGCCATCGGGCACCACGAGGCCCAGCACCGTTTCGCCGAAATCCGAATGCGGCACGCCTATGACGGCGCTTTCGCGCACGCCCGGCTGGTCATCCAGGATCAGTTCGATCTCCTTCGGGTAGATGTTGTAGCCACCTGAAATGATCAGGTCCTTGTTGCGCCCGACGATATGCACGTAGCCATCGGCGTCGATCATCCCGAGATCGCCGGTGATGAAGAAACCGTCCTGGCGCAATTCCGCCGCCGTCTTGTCCGGCATCTGCCAGTAGCCCTTGAAAACGTTCGGCCCGCGCACCTCTATCTGACCGACCGTTCCGGCCGGCAGCGTGTTGCCCGTGTCCGGATCTGTGATCTTCAGTTCAACGCCCGGCAGCGGAAAACCGACTGTCCCGGCACGGCGTTCGCCCTCATAGGGATTGGAGGTGTTCATGTTGGTTTCGGTCATGCCATAGCGTTCCAGGATCCGGTGACCGGTCCGCTCCTCGAACTGCCGGTGCGTATCGGCAAGAAGCGGTGCGCTTCCGGAAATGAACAGCCGCATGCCCTTGGTCAGCTCCGACGTAAAGCGGTCATCCTGAAGCAGGCGGGTATAGAAGGTCGGCACGCCCATCATCGTCGTTGCCTTCGGCATCAGGCCGATCATGGCATCAAGATCGAATTTCGGCAGGAACAGGATCGCGCCACCGGCCATCAACGAAACGTTGGTCGCAACAAAGAGACCATGCGTGTGGAAAATCGGCAGGGCATGCAACAGCACGTCTTTGTCGGTGAAGCGCCAGAGATCTGCCAGAGCCTCGGCATTCGACAGGAGGTTGGCCTGTGTCAGCATCGCTCCCTTGGAGCGTCCGGTGGTACCGGAAGTGTACAGGAACGCCGCCAGATCGTCGGGTGCGCGTTTTACCGTTTCAAACTCTGACGGCTTTGCCTTGGCCTGATCGGTCAACGAACCGGACCCATCGGCATTGAGCGTTTCGAGACGGGCGCCGAGCTGGGAGGTCACAGGTTCCAGCAAGGTCTTGCTGCCGCCGTCGCAGACCACGGTTTTGGCACCGCTGTTTTCGATAAAGTAGCTGAGTTCATCGACTGTATAGGCCGTGTTCAGCGGCAAAAACACGATACCCGCCTGCGCACAGGCCGCATAAAGTGCCAGCGCTGTCGCGGATTTTTCAACCTGGGCTGCCAGCCGATCACCAGCCACCATGCCGTTGCCGGTCAGAACGTGAGCAATTTGCGCCGCGCTTTCGAGAAACGCCGCGTGGGTCAGGATGGAGCCGTCCTGAAAGATCAGAAAGGGAGTGTTCTTGCCGGCGTGCTTTCCGAAAAGTTGGTCGTAAAGTGGGTTTGTCATTTATGGGGCTCCTGGATCAGCAGGCATTCAATCTTACCTCGCAAGGCCAAAAAGCTGATCGATTCTATAGTGTTAGAGATACTTAACCGCATCAATTGGGTGCGGAAAGCTCTAATGCGAGGGCTTTGTCTCCAGCGGTGCTGAGGGATTTGATTTCAGATGAGGCGGCGACTGTCTGCGAGGAAGCGAACCTTTCATGGTTCTGCATGACCTTCTCCAGATCGTAGAGGTAATTGACCATCACACCGGCGGATTGCTTCAGCCCCTTGTCCGACAGATCCGCCCCGGCATGCACCTGATGAACGAGCGCGCCATTGCCAAGGTGGAAGCGGGCAACAGGGTCGAGCGGCAGACCGTCCTTGCGTTTTGCGGTCATCAGATAGCGGGCTGCATGCTTGCGCAGGCTTTCCCCATCGGCGGCGGCGTGGTCAATGCCCTTACTGTCCAGCCAGCGCACCAGCCCCGGGATCGGCGACAAGGTGACAAAGGTCTTGAGCTTGGGCAGTTCCAGCGACAGATCCGCGGCAACCTGCTTGATGAGCGAGTTGCCGAAGGAAATGCCGGCAAGGCCCGCCTGGCAGTTGGAGATCGAATAAAAAACCGCCGTATCTGCCCTGTCTGCCTCGATCTGGGTCCGGTTTTCGGCAAGGAGGTCCTGGATCGAACCCGGTACTCCTTTTGTCAGAGCAACTTCCACAAAGATCAGCGGTTCATCGGGCATCGCCGGATGCAGAAACGCGAAGCAGCGTCTGTCGACAGGCTCCAGCCTGCGACGAAGATCGCTCCAGCTGTCGATCGCATGAACGGCTTCATAGGCAATGATCTTGTCCAGCAGCTGGGCGGGGCTTTCCCAGTTGATCGGCCGCAGCACCAGGAAACCGCGATTGAACCAGCTGGCGAACAGATGCCGGAAATCCAGATCGAGCGCCTGCAGAGAATCGTCGCCCTTGCTCAGCCGCAGCAGATCCTCGCGCATGCCGACCAGAAGCCGGGTTGCGTCGGGAATCTGATTGAGCCGCCGGATCAGCTCCTGCCGGGGCGGTTCGACCGCCTCCATGAATTCGCGGTAGCTCGCCTTCGATTGTCCCGTCTCGTAATGCTCCAGCGCCAAACGGACGGCGGGAACCGACACGGCAAGATCTTCGGCGAGATACCGGAAGAAAGCGCGCTTGTCCTCGTCGTTCAGTCCGCCGTACCGGGCGAGGATCTGCCGGGCAAGTTTTTGCCCGGAGACCTCTCCCGTTGCCCCGATCAGATCTGTCACGAGCGCTTCAAGCGGACGGTCATCCGCCTTGTCAGTCCCTTTCGAAAGGTATCTACGCTCGAAAACAGTCGTCAGCAGGTCGGCCAGGAACATCAACGTGCTTCTCCCATCACTACATCCGGCAGCCATGTGGCCAGTTCCGGAAACAAACAGAGAATGACGATCGCCAGGAACATGCAGGCCACGAATGGCAGCGAGCCGGTGAGGATCGTCTTCAAGGAAATGTCAGGGGCAATGCCGTTGATCACGTAAAGGTTCAACCCGACCGGAGGAGAGATCAGACCGATCTCCATGTTGATGGTCAGGACAACCGCGAACCAGATCGGATCAAAGCCGGCGGTCGTGATGATCGGCAGCAGGATCGGTGCGGCCATCAGGATCACCGCAACGGGTGGCAGGAAGAAGCCGGCAATCAGCAGGAACATGTTGATCGCCGCCATCAGGATCCAGCGGTTCACCGCAAGGGTGCCGATCCATTCCGCAATCGCCTGGGTGATGAACAGCGACGACAGCATGTAGGAGAAGACACCGGCTGCGGCGATGATGAAGAGGATCATCACGCTTTCCCGCGTGCTGTCTCTCAACACGGTCCAGAGCAGCTTCGGGCTCCAGAGCCGGTAGACGATAACCGCGATCAGCAGGCACAGCAGCGCGCCGACCGCTGCGGTTTCCGACGGGGTCGCGATGCCGCCGTACATGGCATAGAGCACGCCGAGAATGATGATCATGAACGGCAGCACGCGCGGCAGGATTTCGAACTTCTCCGCCCAGCTGTAGTTGCCGGCGCTGAGCACGCTGGCATTGCCGCTGCGCCAGGTCGAATAGAGCGACCAGGCCATGAAAAGGCCCATCAGCATCAGGCCGGGAATGACGCCGGCCAGGAACAGACGCCCGATCGAGGTTTCCGTCGAAATGCCGTAGACGATCATGGTGACCGACGGCGGGATCAAGATACCGAGCGTTCCACCTGCAGCGATGGAGCCAGCGGCAACACCGTCCGGATAACCGCGCTTGCGCATTTCCGGAATGCCCATCTTGCCGATGGCCGCACAGGTGGCCGGTGAAGAGCCGGACATGGCGGCGAACAGCGCGCAGGCACCGAGGTTGGAGACCACCAGTCCGCCGGGGACCCGTGTCAACCAGCGTTCCAGCGCCTCGTAAAGATCCGCCCCTGCCCGCGTCGAGGCGATGGACGCGCCCATGATTATGAACATGGGGATCGACAGAAGCGCGAAGTTATCAAGTTTGCCGAACAGGATTTCCGGCATCAGTTCCAGCGACCGCATACCGTCGAACGCCAGCAGGAAACCTGCGGAGACGATCAATAGACCAATGGCCACGGAAATACCTGAGAAGAGAACAAGGATGGTGGCGACGGCCACCAGTACACCAAGCAGCAGAGGATCCATTATTTGTCCTCCAGACCGAAGGGTTTATCCACACCGGTGAGAACCGCGTAGAGGTCCGCCGCAAGTTGCAGCAACAGCAGTCCAAAGCCGACGGGGATCGAGAGATAGGGGATCCAGAGCCGGACGCCCCAGACCGTGTCGGAGGTCCAGCCTCTCGACCAGGCAAGGTGCCAGAATTCGAAGCCGTAAAAGAGCATCATCGCCATGACCAGCATCGAAACCGACAACGTGATGCAGGCCAGCACGAAGCGGGCCCGCAGCGACAGCCACAACGGAAACAGATCGACATTGACGTGGCCCCGGAGCCGCTGAACGTAAGGCAGGCCCACAAGGGTTGCGGCGATCACCAGATAGATGACCGTTTCCGTCTGCCAGACGGTGGAGGCATTGAGCACCAGGCGCACGAAAATCATCTGACACGTGACAACGACCGCGACGACGATCATCGTAGCCGAACACCAGCCCGCCACGGTCGAAATCGCGGCGACAAAGCGCAAGAAGGGATTGCTGCCGGCATGCGCAACTGCAGCCGTACTGTGGCCCGCCATGGGTCACTCCTTGAAATGAGGTCCTTTGGAAAGCGAACGGGGTGGGTTTCAGCCCACCCCGCAAGTTCAGACGCTTATTCTACTGACAATGCCAGATCGAGAAGGTGCTGACCGTTCGGGGTCTCCTCTACAAAAGCCTTGTAAGATGTTTCCTTGGCAAGGGCGCGCCAGGCATCGAAATCCGCGGCGCTCATTTCCGCAATCTCAACGCCGTTCTCGCGGAAGACCTCAGCAGAAACCGCGTCTGCCTTCTTGGCTTCCTCCAGATAGAAGGCCTGTGCCTTTTCCGATGCCGCCAGAAGGGCCTTCTGCTGCTCTTCCGTCAGGCTGTCGAACTTGGACTTGTTCATCAGGAGAGGCTGGTACATGAACCAGAGCGCATATTCGCCAGCCGGGGTGTAGCAGGAGACCTGCTCGTAGATGCGGTAGCTGACGAAGGACGAGGACGAGGTGTTGACCGCGTCCAGAACACCGGATTGCATGGCGTTGTAAACTTCGGAGGACGCCATGGATGCAATCGAGGCACCGGCGCCGGCAAGCATCTGCTCAAAGGCCTTGCCAGCCGCGCGCGTCTGAAGGCCCGGCATATCATCCGGTTTGGTGATGCATTTGTCCTTGGCTGCAAAGCCACCGGCCAGATACCCGTGCACCAGCACCATCACGTCATCCTCTGCCATGATTTCCTCAATGGCATCCATGAAGGGGCTGTCGTTCATCCGGGCGGCATGGTCATGGTTTTTCACCAGACCCGGCATCAGGGTCAGGTTATAGGCGGGCTGCAGGCCACCCGCATAGCTGAGCGGCAAAACGGTCATGTCCAACAGGCCACGGGTCAGCGGCTTGTATTGCTCGCGCGCCTTCAGAAGCGACTGCGACGGGAAAATCTTGATGTCGAGATCCACATCGGCCGCGGCCACGTCGTCAGCCACCATCTGGGCGACCTTGTGGCGAACGTCGCCGGTCGACCACTGGTGAGACAGGCGAAGCTCCTCGGCACTGGCTGTGAGCGCGCTGGCGAAAAGCGCCATGGCGGCGACCGACGCTGAAAATTTGATGTTCATTATTTCCTCCCTGTTGGTTCCGGAAGGGAACCGGAGATGGATCTTACCCCTATGTGATGTTTTTTTGTCAAGGTGTTTTGTATACAAGAATGACAATATTGCGCGCAAAAATGTCATATGCTAAATGCCATCCATGGAAAGAAAACGATCGGACCGCATCGCTGATGCGCTAGAAGGGTTGATTTTCGACGGCACGTTCGCCGATGGCGACAGGCTGGACGAAGTTCAACTTGCGACCCGATTTTCCGTTTCCAGAACACCGATCAGGGAAGCCCTTCACAGGCTGTCCCAGTCGGGACTTGTCGTTCAGATCCCCCGCCGCGGCGTCTTCGTTCGCCAGCCTGGCCCGGTGGAACTGATCGAGATGTTCGAAGTCATGGCAGAGCTGGAAGCCGTCAGCGCCCGCCTGGCTGCGGCGCGCATTTCAGAAACCGCGCTCGCCGATCTTCACGCCACGAACGAGCGCTGCAAACACGCGGTTGAAGCGCAGGATACGGATGGCTATTACCAGGAAAACGAGCAGTTTCACGCCATCATCTACCGTCAGTCAGGCAACAGTTTTCTGGAGCAGGAATGCCTGCGCCTGCAGCGTCGGCTCCAGCCGTTCCGCCGGGTGCAGCTTCGCGTGCGCGGCCGCATGAACCAGTCGATGGCCGAACATGAAGACGTTGTTGCCGCCATAGAGGCAGCCGACGGCGCAAGGGCGGCTGAGGCCATTCGCCGGCACGTTTCCGTTCAGGGCGAGAAATTCCACCACCTGATGGCGAACCTGAAGCCGGCTGCCGAGTAATCGCCCTCCCGACGACATCCCCTTGATAACCATCAAATCCAACGGCGGTGCCGTTGGTCCCTTCCGCTAGAAATCGAAAACCCGGCCATGCTGCTGACGGTCCGCGGCGGGACTTGTGCCGAGGGCGGACCGGTAGCGTTTCGAAAAATGGGATGCGCTGGCAAAGCCGCAGGCCATTGCGATGTCGATCATGCGCATGGAGGTGCGGCAAACCAGCTGCCGGGCGATATCCAGACGAACCTTGGCGTAATAGTCCTGCGGACTGCACTTCAGGTATTTCTGGAATTCCCGCTGCAATTGCCGGGGGCTGACGTCCAATATCTGCGCGATTTCCTGCAGGGAAAGAGGTTCGACGACATTTTCCGTCATCAATGCGATGCAGCTGCGCACCCGCTGCGAAACCGATTCCAGATCATCGCGCATATGCTTGTGCTGCCGTTCGTTGCCGCTGCGCCAGTCGTGATGAAGGGCGATTTCGGCAACGTCGGCGGCAACCGCGCCACCGTGAACCTGGGCAACAAAGCCGATCATGAGGTCGAGCGCGGATGTTCCTCCGGCGCAGGTCATATACTTGCCGTCCGTCTGAATGAGGCTGTCCACCAGCCTCGTATGCGGGAAGCACTCCTTGAAAAAATCGGCATATTCCCAATGGATCGTGCAGTTCCGGTTGTCCAGAAGGCCGAAGTCGGCCAGCACGTAGGCACCTGTGCAGATACCCGCGATCCGGCTGGACCGGTTCGCCAGTTTCCGGATCGCAACCTTCTGGGCCAGTGACAGGGAAATGCGTTCCACATCGTCGCTGCTGCAGACCGCAAGAAGATCCGGGCGCTCGACATCGCCGATGGCACAATCTGCCCGTATGGTGCTGCCGTTGCTGGCAACCGCATCGCCGCCATCAAGACTGCAGCATCGATAAGTGAAAGCTCTCCGTTTCAGCACCTTGTTGGCGATGCGCAAGGGCTCGATAGCCGACGCGAAGGACAGCAGCGAAAAATTGCGCATCAACAGAAAACAGATCTCGACTGTCCGGGAAGTGAGCGCCTCATCATCATCACGCGCCTCGTTCCAGGCCGGTGCCTTGGGCGTTTCCTGCCCGCGGGGAACCTGTGTTTCGTTCAATCCAGCGCTCATCGGAACCTTGCCTCCACCATCGTCATCGGCTCGACCCGAACCTGAGGATCCAATGACCTGGAAATTAGCACTCTGAAAAGCCGTCCCCTATCGGGAAAACGGACTGAAATATCGCAGTTCTTCCGCTACGCAACCATGGACCTCCTTGCATAAGAGCCCCTCGCCTCGGTTTACAGGGCTCCAGAAACTCCGATAGTACGGGGTGTCTTGACCCAATCATGAACGGTGCGACCCATGCCGGGGCACCGGGGTGACCAACTGAAGGATCGTTTCATGTTCTACCGCCTCGGCCTTGCTGCCGCATTCGGCCTGCTGACCGCCTCTCCTGCCCTTGCCCATCTGGATCCTTCCGAACACGGCTCCTTCGCCGCCGGCTTCTCGCATCCGGTGTTTGGCACCGATCATGTGCTGGCCATGATCGCCGTTGGCCTTTGGGCCGCTCTCCTGGGCGGTCGTGCCGTCTGGGTCCTGCCAACCGCTTTCGTCGGCTCGATGATCGTCGGTTTTCTGCTTTCGCTAGCGGGCGTTCCCCTGCCCTATGTTGAACCCTTCATCCTGACTTCGGTGGTTGTTCTGGGTCTTGCCGTCGCCCTTGCGCTGCGTCTGCCGCTTGGTCTGTGCGCGGCTTTGGTGGGCATTTTCGGTATCTGCCACGGTCATGCCCACGGCGGCGAAATCGGCTCGGCCGCCGAACTGGCCTATGCCGGCGGCTTCGTTCTGGCAACAGCGCTGCTCCATGCAGCTGGCCTCCTGATCGGCTATGGCGCCAATGTGGCCACGCGCAACGATCCGGCCTGGGCCCCGCGGATCATTCGCAGCCTGGGTGTGCTGACCGCCCTCGGTGGGCTTTACCTCGCCGCGGCGTGAGTTTCAGTGACTGATTGATTTACCGCCTTGGCTGACGCCCCCCAACCTCATCCTGAGGAAGCGCGTGAGCGCTGTCTCGAAGGATGGGCGGCATACTCCAGAGCAAGTGGCCCATCCGTCGAGATGGATTCTCGCGGTCCTCCTCAGGATGAGGTTAAGGTGGAGGTGGGATGTCAGACAGGGCCGAACTTTGAACGGTCGCCGGTAAAACGTCAGCCGATCTCGATATCGAGACCCAAATCCAGAACCGGGGCTGAATGGGTGATCCAGCCTGAGGAGATCAGGTCGACACCGGCTTCGGCGACGGCCTTGACCGTATCGAGTTCAATGCCGCCGGAAGCTTCCAGCAGAACCTTGCCATCGGCCATTGCGACAGCCTGTTTCAGAACTTCGGGCGGCATGTTGTCGAGCATGACCACGTCCGGCCTGGCCGCAAGCGCCTCCTGCAATTGCTCCAGCGTATCGACTTCCACCTCGATCTTGACAAGGTGCCCGGCAAACGCCTTCGCGGCTTCGATGGCCTGCGTCACGCCGCCGGCGACCGCGATGTGATTGTCCTTGATCAGGATCGCATCATCCAGACCGAAGCGGTGGTTGGAACCCCCGCCGCATTTGACCGCATATTTCTCGAAAGCCCGCAGGCCCGGTGTCGTCTTGCGGGTGCAAACGATGTCGGCTTTGGTGTGGGCGATCAGATCGGCAAAGTGCGACGTCGCCGTAGCGATGCCGGACAGATGCCCCAGGAAATTCAGCGCCACACGTTCAGCGGCCAGGAGCGCCCGGGCTGGCCCCTCGATCCGGGCGACAACTGCTTTCGGCGACAACCGGTCACCGTCGGTCAGAACCGCCTCGAATCGGAGCCCGGCGTCGGTCTGGCGGAAGGCGCTTTCGGCAAAGGCAAGCCCGGCCAGAACCCCCGGTTTGCGTGCGGCAATCACGGCGGAAGCTTTTGCCTCCGGCGGGAGCGTCGCCTGGCTGGTCACGTCGCCTGCCCGGCCCCAGTCTTCCAGAAGGGCCGCCTTGACGGCTTCATCCACCATCAGGCGTGGCAGCTCAGGCAAATATCTGCGGGTCATGCGCCTCTCCGGTCAGGCAGTTTCAAGGGCCTCGGCGGTGATGGCCTCGACTTCCTTCAAGGTGGTGTAAGAGCGGCTTGCCATGTCGGGGTTTTCCTGCGGGAAATCCTTGCGGAAATGCCCGCCGCGGCTTTCCTCGCGTTTCAGCGCAGCTGCCGTGATGATACGCCCGGTCACCATCATGTTGAGGATTGACCGGCGCACGCAGTCCTGTTCCACCCTGACGATATCTGCCAGAGCCTTCTTGAGCCCTTCGGCATCGCGCAGCACACCGACATTGCGCGCCAGCGTCTTGCGCAGAACGCTGATGGCCTGCCGCTCGTCGGCGTTGCGCTGGCTTGGCAAGCCGGGAGCATCGTCCATCTCGTTCCAGTAGGCGCTGCGCGGGGTGGGCATCAGGCCCTGGATATCCTCGGCGATGCGTGCGGCAAACACCACCGCTTCCAGCAGCGAGTTGGATGCCAGACGGTTGGCGCCATGGGCTCCGGTCGAAGCAACTTCGCCAGCAGCCCACAAACCGTCGAGAGACGTCCGGCCGTTGGCATCGGTCAGCACTCCACCCATGTGGTAGTGTTCGGCGGGTGCCACAGGTAGCAGGTCTTTCGCCGGGTCGAGGCCGGCTGCGGCAGCGACCGCGAAAACGGTCGGGAAATCGTCCTTGAACCTGTCGCCGATTGCGGTCCTGCAATCCAGGAAGGCCCCGCGGCCTTCGGAGACTTCCCGGTGGATTGCCCGGGCAACGATGTCGCGCGGTGCCAGCTCGAGATCCGGGTGAACGCCTTCCATAAAACGCTCACCGGCCTTGTTGACGAGCGTTGCCCCCTCACCGCGCAAGGCTTCGGTCGCCAGCGGCGCCGGATCCTTGCCGAGATCAAGGGCGGTCGGGTGGAACTGAACGAATTCGGCATCGGCAATCACGGCCCCTGCACGGGCTGCCATGGCAAGACCATGGCCGTTGGCTTCATGCGGGTTGGTCGTCAATGCGTAAAGATGGCCGATGCCGCCAGAGGCGAGTACCACGGCCCTCGCCGGGAAGACCAGACGCTCCAGGCCGCCGCGCTTGCGGGCGAGGACACCCGTCACATACCGGCCTTCGCCAATGAAGCTTTCGCCGATATAGCCTTCCAGAATGCGGATCGAGGGTGTCTTGCGAACAGCGGCAATCAAGGCATCCATGATGGCCCGTCCGGCCATGTCGCCGCGCACACGCACGACCCGGCTGTGCGAATGGGCAGCTTCGCGCGAAAACTTCAGCCGGCCTTCGAGATCCTGATCGAACGGAACGCCGTAGGACAGGAGATCGTGCACCCGGGCGCTGCCTTCACGGGTCATCTGGTCGACGATCTTTTCCTCGCAGATGCCGCAACCGGCCACCAACGTATCGTCGCGGTGTTTTTCGACCGAATCCTGTTCGGAGATCGCGGCTGCGATGCCGCCTTGCGCCCAGGCGGAGGACGCCCCCTGCCCGATCGGCGCGTTGGTGATGACAGTGACAGGACGCGGGCTGAGTTTCAGCGCGCAGAAGAGCCCCGCCAGGCCTCCTCCCAGAATGACGACATCATCCACATCCTTGCCCATATGAGCAGGTGCAAAATCCTCAACCGACACGGCCATGGGAAACTTCCTGGAACAGACGGGCATGAGCCCCAAAAGAAACTTCCGGGCCGGAGAAGCCCGGAAGCAATCGCATAAGTGCGGTTTAGACCGAAGCCGGTCAGAGTTTCAAGTTGATCATCCGCTCGACCGCGGTGCGGGCCCTGTCGGCCACCGCCGGGTCAACGACCACTTCCTCTTTCATCTCCAGCAGAGAGTCGAGGATCTTGGTCAGCGTGATCCGCTTCATGTGCGGGCACAGGTTGCACGGACGGATGTAGTCGACACCCGGCGTTTCACTGGCAATGTTGTCCGCCATGGAACACTCGGTGATCATCATCACCTTTTCCGGACGTTTGGTCTTCACCCAGTCGATCATATGCGCGGTAGACCCGGCAAAGTCGGCTTCCGCGACCACTTCGGGCGGGCATTCCGGGTGAGCGATGATCTTCACATCCGGCTCGATCTTGCGATAGTCGCGCAGCTCTTCCGCGGTGAAGCGCTCATGCACCTCGCAGGCGCCGTCCCAGACCAGAACCTCGACGTCGGTCTTGTTGCCGACATTGGCGGCCAGATACTTGTCCGGGATCAGGAACACCTTGTCGACGCCGAAGCTTTCGACCACCTGCAGCGCGTTGGAAGACGTGCAGCAGATGTCGCATTCCGCTTTCACATCGGCTGACGTGTTCACGTAGGTGATGATCGGGACGCCAGGGTTGCGTTCGCGCAGAGCCCGCACATCCGCCCCCGTGATGGATTCGGCCAAGGAGCAGCCTGCGCGCATATCCGGGATCAGCACCGTCTTTTCCGGGCTCAGGATTTTCGAGGTCTCCGCCATGAAGTGCACGCCGCACTGGACGATGACGTCGGCATCGGTGCGGGTCGCTTCGATAGCCAGTTGCAGGCTGTCGCCCACGATGTCGGCCACCCCATGGTAGATATCCGGCGTCATGTAGTTGTGAGCCAGAATAACCGCGTTGCGCTGCTTCTTCAGCTGGTTGATCGCATGGATGGTCGGCGCCAGAGCGGGCCATTCGATGGCCGGGATGATGTGCTTGACCTTCTCATAGATCTGCGCAGTCGCCTCGGCGACCTCCGGCGTGTACCGCAGGTCCGGGCGCTCCAGTTTGCCGAAACGCTCCAGTGCCGTCAGTCCGGCGGCAATCGGAGTTCCAACCGGTGCATTGGTCTGGGCTATGGTCATCGCGACCTCCCTTTATTGCGCGGCGTGAGGGGGGATGATGCCGCAACTTAATTATACTCAACTTGAGCATATTTAGAGCAAAAGAAAACGGGCTGACCGGCCCATACTTTTGCTCTTTCGGAGTTTATATAGTCGTGGACAAATCGAAAATCTACAAAAATCCGAAAAATTATTGCCCGCCTACCGTTTCCCCTTTCTTTTCCGAAACTTAAGAAGAAATTTTTCAAACCTTTGACAGCCGGCTAACAATTCTCCCCATCTTCCTGAATTGAAAAACAGCTCCCAAGCCCTCTCTCCTCGTGAAAACCGGGTGGCCTGGCCAGCTTCCTGACACATCGAGCCAGCGTGTCTATCGGCGCACGTTCCATTCGAGACGCTGATCAATCCATCAAAATTACGCGTTTTTCGGGGACCTGCTTTCCGCCTATTCTGATCGTAGTTTGACGATCAGAGACACCTCCATGACAACAGCTTCCTCCACTGGCCGGGCTGGCCCCAATATCCCGCTGGTGATTACCTGCGGCTGTTTGATCGCGCTCATTTCCTTCGGTCCGCGTTCCGCGATGGGCCTTTTCTTCCAGCCGATGACCGATGCCCGGGATTGGAGCCGAGAGATTTTTGCGCTGGCGCTGGCAATCCAGAACCTGATGTGGGGCATCGGCCAGCCGCTTGCCGGCATGATGGCCGACAGGTTCGGCACCTGGAAGACCATGACGCTCGGAGCCGTGCTGTACTGCACCGGTCTGTTGCTGATGATCGACGCGGAAAGCGCCGTCGCCATGCATGTCTCGGCTGGTGTGCTCATCGGGCTTGGCATTTCCTGTTCGTCCTTCTCTCTGGTTCTGGCCGCTTTCGGCCGCACGGTCACTCCAGAGCAGAGAACGCTCGCCTTCGGCATCGGCACGGCTTCCGGCTCACTCGGCCAGTTCCTGTTCGCCCCTCTTGGCGGTACGCTGATCGCCAGCATCGGCTGGCAGCAGACCCTTGTCGTCTTTGCCGGGCTCGTCGCTCTTGTGCCGCTTTTGGCCATTGCGCTCCGGGGAAAGTCGGAACTGCCCCAAAACAGCAATCCGGCGAACGATCAGAAGCTGACCTCCGCCATTGCAGAGGCCTTCAGAACGCGCGGATTTATCTTGCTGACTTTCGGTTTTTTCGTGTGCGGCTTTCACCTCGCCTTCATCACGGTACACCTGCCGCCCTATATCGCCGATCAGGGTCTCGATCCGGCCTGGGGGGCCGCTGCGCTCGGTCTTATCGGCCTGAGCAACATCGCAGGGTCGCTGCTGTCAGGCTACATTTCCGGCCGCTATTCCAAGCCGGTCTTTCTGTCACTGATCTATCTTGCCCGCTCCGTTGCGATCCTCGCCTTCATCATGCTGCCGGTCACCCCCGCCTCGTTGCTGGTTTTTTCCGCTGCCATGGGTCTCCTGTGGCTGTCCACCGTGCCGCCGACATCCGGCCTCGTCGCGGTCATGTTCGGTCCGCGGTACATGGCGACCCTGTTCGGCTTCGTCTTTCTCTCCCACCAGATCGGCTCGTTCCTGGGCGTGTGGTTGGGCGGCAAGATCTATGACGAAACAGGCTCCTACGATCCCATCTGGTGGCTTGGCATCGCTCTCGGCATCTTCGCCGCCATCGTGCATTGGCCGATCGAGGAAAAACCTGTCGACCGGCTGGCGGCTCAGGCGGCAGAGTGAGGCGCGGAAGTTATGAGCTGAGCCAAAGCTGCATGTGGTGACGTTCCAACGCTTCCCCAGCTACAGCTCCAGAACGAAAAAAGGCGGACCCAAGGCCCGCCCTTTTTTGTTTTCAGGTCTGGTCGGCTTATCCGGCGACCTTTGAAAAATCCGCCACCACATGGGTCGCATCGCGAATTTCGGCGAGAAGCTGCAGGCGGTTCATGCGCAGTGTGGCGTCTTCCGCGTTGACCAGAATGTCATCGAAGAAACGGTCGACCGGCGCGCGCAGTTTTGAAAGAGCTTCCATGGCGCCCTCGAAATTCTCGCTTGCCACGGCGTCGGCCGCTTCGGCCCGGGCGATATCGATGGCAGACGCCAGATCGATTTCGGCCTGCTCCTGCAAGTGGTCCGCATGCGGCTTGCCGGAAACAGGAGCCCCGTCCTTCTTTTCCTCGGCCTTCAGAATGTTGACCGCACGCTTGTAGCCAGCCAGCAGGTTGGTACCGTCGTCGGAGGAAACGAATTTGCCAAGCGCCTCGACACGCCGGACCACCATCAGAAGATCGTCCTGGCCTTCGAGCGCAAAAACGGCGTCGATCAAATCATGACGCGCGCCTTCGTCCTTGAGGTGGACTTTCAGGCGGTCGGCGAAGAACGACAGCAGATCGGCGACAAGAGCCGCAGGGTCCGCCGTTTTCACACCCTGAAGATCCAGAGCGGAGCGGAGACTGTCGCCAAGCCTGATCCTGAGATTGTTTTCCAGAACGATCCGGATCACGCCGAGAGCCGCACGGCGCAGGGCATAGGGATCCTTCGAGCCGGTCGGCTTTTCGTCGATCGCCCAGAAACCTGCAAGAAGGTCCAGCTTTTCGGCAAGCGCCACGGCCACGGCAACCGGGTTGCTCGGCAGGCTGTCGCTCGGCCCCTGCGGCTTGTAATGCTCTTCGATGGCAGTTGCCACCGATGCGTCCTCGCCCTGGGCCGTTGCATAATAGCGGCCCATAAGGCCCTGCAATTCCGGGAATTCGAACACCATGTGGGAGACGAGATCCGCCTTGGCGAGTTCTGCCGCGCGCCGAGCCTTTGCCTCGTCAGCTCCGGCAGCCGGAGCAAGTTCGGCTGACAGCGCAATCATGCGCTTCACCCGCTCTCCGACGCTGCCGAGCTTTTCGTGGAACTTGACTTCGTCCAGCTTGGGCAGATTGTCCGACAGCTTCGACTTCAGGTCCGTTTCCCAGAAGAAGCGGGCGTCGGACAGGCGTGCGCGGATCACCTTCTCGTTTCCGGCCACGATCAGCTTGCCACCATCATCGGCGACGATGTTGGAGACCAGCACGAACTTGTTGGCAAGGCGCCCGGTGGCCGGGTTCTTCAAGACGAAGCACTTCTGGTTGACCTTGATGGTCAGCTGAATGCACTCGTCCGGGATCGTCAGGAAATCCTCGTCGAAGCTGCCGGTCAGGACCACCGGCCATTCGACCAGGCCGGCGACTTCTTCCAGAAGACCCGGATCCTCGACCAGATCGAGGCCGAGCGCCAGTGCGCAATCCTTGGCATCGTTCTGGATGATGTCCTTGCGGCGGTCCGCATCAAGCACGACCTTGTGCTTCTCGAGGGCCGGCGCGTAGTCGTCGAAGCGACGCACGTCGAAGGCCTCATCCGCCAGGAAGCGGTGGCCACGGGTGGTCTTGCCGGCCTTAATGCCGTCGAATTCGAACGGAACGACGTCCGGCTCTTCCGTTTCCGGGCCAAAGGTGGCGACGATGGAGTGCAGCGGCCGCACCCAGCGGGTCGTCGCGGCGCCCCAGCGCATGGTTATCGGCCAGGGGAAGTTACGCAGGATTCCCGGCATGAATTCGGCAATGACATCAATCGCAGACCGGCCCGGCTTTTCGATGACGGCAACGTAGAAGTCCCCCTTCTTGGGGTCCGTCTGGATGGTTGCCTGATCGATCGACGCCAATCCAGCCCCTCGCAGGAAGCCTTCCAGCGCCTTTTCCGGGGCTCCGACACGCGGGCCTTTGCGCTCTTCGCGTGTGGCGGCAGACCCCGCTGGAACACCTGCGACATGCAAGGCAAGACGCCGCGGTGTCGCGAAAGCCTTTGCGCCTTCGTACGGCAAACCCGCATCCACCAGGGCATTGGTCACGAGAGATTTCAGGTCTTCGGCCGCCTTGCGCTGCATTCGGGCCGGAATCTCTTCGCTGAAAAGTTCAAGCAGAAGATCGGGCATGGATGTCTGGACCTTTGGTCTGGTGGGATAACACCGGAAACGGTTTGCGCCGTCCGTTACCAAGACAATGAAGACTTGTCACCCCTTTTCGAGGCAGCGCCCGCCAACGGCTGGCCCGTTCAGACAACGGCTCATCTGCTTTGTTTCATTCTTCTTCAAGAATTGCATGTGAAACTTCGCAACCTGTTAGCAGTTGCATGTATTGGGATCAACCTAAAGTGAAACGGGAAGTTGCAGAGCACGGATATACGACGCGATCTATAGTTGCACTACTTGCTATAGTCCTTGTCATTTTTACTGGTATCAAGGTGATACCGGTATTCTTTCCTGCTTTTGAAATCGATCATTCCCAACTGACGTTTGATTTCATTACCAGCCTTGTGCTGGGCATTGCCATCTTTAGTCTCGCCTATGGGGCATGGGCGACCCAGCGATTGCGCAAGGAGCTGAAAGCCAGGTCCTCGGCCCATTCCGAAGCCCTGGCCCTTGCCCAGCACGATCCGCTTACCGGGCTTCCCAACCGCCGCCGTCTGCTGGAAGCCTTTGCCGACCTGACCTACGAGGTCAAGCCGGAGTGTTTTCGCGCCGTGATGATGCTCGACCTCGACGGTTTCAAGCCGATCAACGACGTCTATGGCCACGCCTTTGGCGACAACCTGCTGCGCAGCTTTGCTGATCGGCTGGCGGAAATCCTCGGCAAGGAGGGCATTGTCGCCCGGCTCGGCGGTGACGAATTCGCCATTGTCTCTCCTGTGTTCAATGAGAAGTCGGAGGCGGCCGGATTCGCCCGGCGGCTGCTGACCCGCATCAGCGACCGTTTCGAGTTCGGCAATCGGCAAATCTCCATTGGCTCCGGCATCGGCATCGCGCTCTACCCTCATGACGGTCATGCGATTACCGAACTTTTGCGTAGGGCGGACATCGCGCTTTACCGTGCCAAATCCTCCGGGCGCTCGACCTACCGGTTTTTCGAGGTCGACATGGATGCCTCGATCCTGCATCGGACCCTTCTGGAACAGCGTCTGCGCCGCGCTATATCGGAGCATCAGGTCAGGGCTTATTACCAGCCGATTCTGGACATGGATTCGGGCCGCATTGCCGGGTTCGAGGCTCTGGCAAGGTGGACGGACACGGATTTCGGCAACGTACCCCCGCTGCAGTTCATTCCGATCGCGGAAGACTGCGGCATAATCTCCGAACTGACGCACCATCTGCTGGAGGACGCTTGCAAGGTCGCCGTCACCTGGCCGGACGATCTCTATCTGTCTTTCAATCTCTCTCCGGTGCAATTGCAGGACCCTGCCCTGCCGGTGCAGATCAGCACCATTTTGAACAAGAACGGGCTTAGTCCCAGCCGGCTGGTTCTGGAAATCACGGAAACATCGCTGGTGAAAAACCCGGAATCGGCCAAACGCATCCTGACCGAACTGACGGAAGCAGGCATCTCCATTGCGCTCGACGATTTCGGCGCGGGCCATTCCAGTCTCAGCTATCTGCGCGATTTTCCGATCAAGAAGGTCAAGATCGATAAGTCCTTTACCGAGCGCATGCTGGAAGACAAGCAGTGTGGGGCCATCGTCGAAGCCATTCTGGTCCTGTCCAAGGGGCTCGACATCGATGCGGTGGCGGAAGGGATTGAGGATAGTGCCGTTCATGACGCACTTAATTCCAACGGCTGCCACTACGGCCAGGGGTTCCTTTATGCCGCTGCGGTTTCTTCAGAAGACGCTTCCAGCCTGCTGGCATCCCAGATCAACGGCCGGTTGCCCTTCAGCAAGTCGATAGACGCTGCCTGATCGCCCTGCCCTCATCCACCCAGAAACAGGAGGATGATGACTGCGTTGGCCAGATCCACGAAGAAAGCCGAAACCAGCGGCAGGATCAGGAAGGCCTGGGTTGCCGGTCCGAAGTGTTTGGTGATTGCCGTCATATTGGCAATGGCGGTCGGTGTCGCCCCCAGGGCGAACCCTGCAAAACCAGCCCCCAGCACCGCCGCATTGTAATTGCGCCCCATCAGCGGATAGAGCGCCAGAATGATGAAGGCGGCTGCGACGACGATCTGCGTGAAGAGAATCAGAAGCATCGGCCCCGCCAGACCCGCAATGGTCCAGAGCTGAAGGCTCATGAGGGACATCGTCAGAAAGATGCCAAGCGCAAGGTCGGACAAGACCGCCAGGGATTTGGACCTTGCCGGCCAGGTCATCTTCGGAAAGACCAGTGGCACGGTGTTGGACAGCAGGATGCCGCAGAAAAGACAGCAGACGAACACTGGAAGGTCCAGCCCTGTGCCCGTGCTCAAAGCTTCCTGAAGCGCAACGCCGAGACCGATTGCGATATTGAGAACCAGCAGGGAACGCATCAGCCCGGTGTGCGTCACGCTTGCGTCCGCTTCCCGATCCATCTCAAGGCCGATCATCGGGGCTTCTTCCGGGCGGTTCGGATCGGGTCTCCCACCCAGTTTCTCCATCAGGAACTTGCCGACCGGCCCGCCCAGAAGGCTGGCGGCGATCAAGCCGAGCGTTGCCGTTGCAGCCCCGATCTCGACGGCCCCCGCAACGCCGTAGTCGGCGGCCAGCTTCGGCCCCCAGGCGATTGCCGTGCCATGGCCGCCGACCAGCGAAATGGTCCCGCCCAGCAAACCGAAACCTGTGGGAAGCCCCATCGCCGCCGCCAGCCCCGTGCCAACCGCATTTTGCAGCAGCATGTAACAGACGGTGAGCATCAGCAGGATCAAAAGCGGCTTGCCGCCCTTGGCAAGATCCGCAAAGCGCGCGTTCAGGCCGATTGCGGTGAAGAAGCAATACAGAAGGTAGTCGCGAGACTGCAGGGAGAACCCGATTTCGGTTCCAAGGCTCAGATAGACAGCGAGCGAGAACAGCGCCACCAGCAGACCGCCGGACACAGGTTCTGGTATGTTGAACCTGTCCAGAAGGCCAATCTTCTTGTTCAGCCGCACCCCTAGAAAATAGACGAGGATGGCCAGATTGAAGCTGACAAATTCCGTAAGCGTGATCGTTTCGCCGGCCATCTGCATTCTCGCCCCTGTCTCAGGCTTCCACTATGCCTTACAAAGCGGCCTGTGCAAGGAAGACCTGCCGACCCAGGGTTGCCTACCAGCCTCCTCCGCCACCGCCGCCGCCGCCGCCACCGGAAAAACCACCCGAAGAGCCAGACGATCCCGAGCTCGATGACTTAGGGGCAGGAAGCGAGGACTGGAAAGACCCGGCCATGGAACTTGCCGTCCGGCCCAGGCTGTCAGACACATGCCGGGCGTCGAAATGGCTGCCGCCGTACCAGCCCGGATGATAGCTGGCTGCGACTGCCGCCCCTGCCGCCGTGGTCAGCCAGGCTTCAAAGGCCTTCGCCCAAGGTTTTTCAACACCAAGCGCCACGGCATACGGCAGAAGCTCCTCAAAGTGATCGGTGCTCATGTCCGGGACTTCCGCCATGTTGAGCCGTTCCTTTTCAGCCACGCTCAGGTACATCTGAAGTCCCTCGATCTCGTCAAGAGCCTGACGCCCAAGCGCCGTCGGCGCACTGATCAGGAAAAAGAACAGAATGTTCAGGGCGACCAGCGCCACCGCGATGAACGGCAGAACAGGCAGGGAGTCCACTCCGCCATTCACGTGGAAGGCACCGAAGGCCGCTCCTGCAACGCCGAGGCCGAAGACCACGAATATCAGGGCCATGCGCAGTTTCATGCTGGCGAAGCGGAAAATGGCTTTGCCGATATTGATCGCAAAGACGGTCGCGAACATGGAAAAGACCAGAAAGATGATGACGAACCCTTCCTGGCCGGGCTGCAGCCCGCCGAAAGCCAGAAGAGCGACAATGGTGACCAGGCTCAGAATGGAACCGGGTATGAGAAACCGCTTGTTGGTTCTGAAATAAACGTCCCGGCTTTCCCGCTCGATCGCCGCCCGAAATTTTCTGCCCAAAGCCTGGATCGACTTGCCGTTGGTCTTGTTCAGGGGCAACGGGCTGTCCCGTCCGCTCAACCATTCCTCCAGCGCTGCCTCGCCCTTTGGAAGGCCAAATCCGGGAATTTGCCCTTCCCGGCCAGTTCGGTTCAACACCAGCGTCGTGTCGCCGTCCTCTTCCTCAAGCCGCAAACGTTTCTTGACGGCCAGGTTGAGACAGGCGGCCGACAACGCGACCCAGCCGCCGTCACCGAAGCCCTGGTTCTGAATATATTTTGCAAGCGCCGGTGAGATGCCAGCGGGAGGTGAGAATCTTGGAAACACAACACCTTCAGCAGGATCGCGTCCAACCATCCACCAGGCGGCGAAGTAATACAGGAGCACCAGCAGCACCCCGGCTCCGCCGATCAGTTCCGATCTGTAGTCGTTGACGAAATACTCGAGCTTTTCAGCGTCCGAGGGCGGCGTAATCGCGCCCTTTGGCAGACTGACGTTGACCGACAGGCCTTCGTAGGGTGGCAGAACCTGCGTCGTCCGGAAGATCACTTCCGAACCGCCTTGAGCGCTCCGCGCTTCGAAAGCCTTGCCGGTCTCTCCGTAACCGCCCGTGTAGGCCGTCCATTCGCTGGCTTTCACGCCCTTCGGCAGAACGACGCGGGCGATGGCTTCATCGACGGGGAAGATCCATTCGTTGCCGGTCGCGTTCCAGTAGACCTCGTCATGGTCTTCAAAAAAGCGGATCTGCCGGTCGGTTTCGTAGCTGAAGGTGTAGGTGTAGTTGCCCGCCTGCAGGAAGGTGTTCTCCTCCCCGACATAGATCCGGACACCCTGGCTGTTTTCGTTGATGTGGTACGGCGCAGGAACACCGCCTTGCTGCACGGAAAGCAGCTTGAACCCGGCCTTGTAGATGCGCCCGTTCGCCCCCTCCACCGCAAGCGGAATGTCGCGGAAAATGCCGCGCCTGATCTGATTGCCCTCCGCACGCACGGTAATCGTTTCCGTGACTGTCAGCGTACCATCGCGGGCAACGTCGATATCGGAAACGAACTTCAAGATGCGTTCGTCCGCATGTGCCCCGATGCCCGCGGCCAGCAGGACGAAGGCAGCAAGAATGCAGGCTGAGATCCGGTTCAGCATAGTGGGCTCCTCAGAACTGGACCTTTGGCACCGCGCGGTCGGCCTCGTCTTCGATTTCGAAATACTCGGCCTTTTCAAACTTGAACTGACTGGCGATCAGATTGGACGGAAAGCTCTCGACAGCGACATTCAGGTTCCTGACAGCACCGTTGTAATAGCGGCGGGCCATCTGAATGGCGTTCTCGATCTCGTCGAGTGACTTGTGCAGGTCGGAAAAGTTCTGGCTGGCCTTCAGGTCGGGATAGGCCTCCGCCACTGCAAAAAGCCGGCCCAGCGCTTGACTGAGTTCGCCTTCCGCTTTGGCGCGGCCTGCGACATCGTCCCTGGACATGGACGTTACCTCCGCCCGCTTCTGCGTCACCGCGTTCAAGGTGTCCTGTTCGTGGGACGCATAGCCCTTGACGGTCTCGACCAGATTGGGAACGAGATTGGCCCTGCGCTTGAGCTGCACATCGATGCCGCTCCAGCCTTCCTCGACCATCTGCCGTTTGCGGACCAGAGCATTGTAAAGAACGATCACTATCAGGGAGAGCGCTATCAGCAGCGCGAGAATGAACCAGGCAAAGACCATATGAACCTCCGGAATCTGCCGAGGAAGCTAACCGCTGACGAATAGCTTGTCATCCGGATCGACTCTACAGGCAGTCGTGAAACGACAAAGAGTAATCTGGAACACAGGTTACCGGGCCAAAATCATCTGAACCGGCCGTTCTTTTCAAGGCTGCGGGTCTCCACTGCGAAAACAGTGATTTTCGCTTCTCTGCGCAATTGTCCTTTACCTCGAGCCAGATCAGGCCACGGGAGCCTCCTCACAGATAGAAGCCGGACTGGATGGCCTGGAGCCCCCGGACACGAAAAAGCCGGGACCGCTAGGCAGCCCCGGCTCATTCGCCGCATCAATTTGCAAACTTTAAAGTGCCTCGATCAGAACCGGTAGGTGAGACCAGCACCCACGAGCCAGGGATTGATTTCCGCCGTACCGTGCATCTTCGTGCCGCCGACCGTCACGTCGTAGTCGGGCTCCAGGAAGATCTTCTTGACGTCGAGGTTCACGCCCCAGTGGTCATCGATCATATAGTCGAAACCAGCCTGCAAAGCCGCGCCGAAGCTGTTTTTGATATGCAGGTTGTCTGCACTATCTGCCGACTGGTTGTAGAATATCGTGTAGTTTACACCAGCGCCGACGTAGGGCTTGAACTTGCCGAAGTTGGTGAAATGATACTGCAGCGTGAGGGTCGGCGGCAGCAGCCAGGTCTCACCGATTTCTCCCAGAGCCGATATCGACCCCTCACCGTTGACCTTGGCAAAGGTCGTTCCGAGGATCAGTTCCGCAGCGATGTTGTTGGTGAAGAAGTAGGTGATGTCGAGTTCGGGGATCACGGTATCCGAGTAGGAAAGGTCGGAGCCGGAGATTCCGTCCACCGAGCCGCTGTCCTGGGTGATGACACCGAGTGCACGAACGCGGATTTGCCAAGGGCTCTTCGGCGCGACGGCCTCGAATGCCGCCGGCGGCTCGCTGCTTCCAAGATCGGCTGCCAGCGCCTGCTGGGCACACGTCATCGCCAAGGCTGCGGCTGCAAGGCCGCTCCATTTCCTGTTCATTTCAGTCTCCATGAGTCGTCGCGCAGAAGCGCGCTGTCCGTCCGGCGTAGGCGCCTGGAGATGGGCCAACATTGAGATGGATCAAATCATCGGGACCGATATCAAAACTTACGTTACGACCATTTACCGATAGTTGCATTTTTGCATCAACATATTGATTTTTATAATAATTCCAGTTTGCAAATTGACGGCTCAGCGCGCTCCCGCGACCGGTCTCCGGCCACTTTTCAGACTTGCGCGATGGCGCCCGGTCTTGTGTGAAGCACATACGTCCCATGGCCCGAAACGGGCACCTCGCGCCCGGCAGAACGACCGGTCATGCGGTCGAAGCCTCACCGGTGTTCAGGTTGGTAGCAGATGGGTGACGGGATGACCGTGCGCATACGTTCGCGAACTGCGCAGGCTCGCGCTGGTGGCAGGAAACACCACAGCACGCAAGCCGCCTGTCAGCGGGCGCAAATGCACCGGTCAAATGACGCGATTTTAAAGGGTCAGCTCAAGAACGTGGAGTGCGTTCAACCGGCCGCCTGGTTGTCATAGCCGACACCGCCGGCTTCCGTTTCCAGGAAGGCAGCGCCGCAGGCTTTGGCCAGTTCGCGCACACGCAGAATATAGCTCTGGCGTTCGGTCACGGAGATGACGCCACGCGCATCCAGCAGGTTGAAGGCGTGGCTGGCCTTGATGCACTGGTCATAGGCCGGCAGAACCACCTGGTGCACGTTGGCACCGGCAGCTTCGCGCGCCTTGGCGCCTGCTTCCAGCAACGAGCGGCATTCGGCTTCGGCATCCTTGAAGTGGCGGAACAGCATTTCCGTGTCCGCGTGCTCGAAATTGTGCCGGGAGTATTCCTGCTCGGCCTGCAGGAAGACATCGCCATAGGTAACCTTCGCGTCGCCTTCCATGCCGTTGTAGTTGAGGTCATAGACGTTATCGACGCCCTGGATATACATGGCCAAGCGTTCCAGACCATAGGTCAGTTCGCCGGAGACAGGCGAACATTCAAAGCCGGCCACCTGTTGGAAATAGGTGAACTGCGAGACTTCCATGCCATCGCACCAGCATTCCCAGCCAAGCCCCCAAGCGCCCAGGGTCGGGCTTTCCCAGTCGTCTTCCACAAAGCGGATATCGTGCAGCTTCGGATCGAGGCCGATGGCATAGAGCGAGTTCAGATAGAGCTCCTGAAGGTTCGACGGCGACGGCTTCAGGATTACCTGGAACTGGTAATAGTGCTGCAGGCGGTTCGGGTTCTCGCCATAGCGGCCATCTGTCGGCCGGCGCGACGGCTGCACATAGGCAGCACGCCACGGACGCGGACCGAGCGAGCGCAGTGTCGTTGCCGGGTGAAACGTACCGGCGCCGACTTCCATGTCGTAAGGCTGAAGCACAACGCAGCCCTGGTCGGCCCAGTAGCGCTGCAGGGTCAGGATCAGGCCTTGAAAGGAATTTTCCGGCCGCATGTGCGCCGGCAGGGTTTCAGTCGACATGAAGATGTTCCGCGAATGTGGCTCTGCCCGGCGTTCAACGACCGCCGGTTCGGGCGACAGGTGCCACGATGTCGGGGCAAGGTCAAGGCGAAGCGGGCGTGGCTGTTTCAGATTGACGGACCGACGGCTCCACGCTATCCCTCGCACCGGCTCCAGAATGCCTGCCGCTCGCGGACGTCAGTCACGGTGAAATTCTGGTTTTCAAGACTTTCTGTTCCCCACGCATTTCGCGCTGGTGGCAATGCGAGCCCCTCCTTCCTGATCGAAATGCCCATTGATGGAGAACGGAATGTCTTCCGACATATCCCGGCCCAATACATTTACGCATGGGCCAATCCTTCCGACCCTGGTCAGAACCGCCTTGCCCATCATCCTTGTGATGAGCATGAACGGGTTATTGACCGTGGTCGACGCCATATTCCTCGGCCTTTTCGCCGGGCCGGACGCCCTCAGCGCGGTCACGCTGATGTTTCCCGCCTATATGCTGCTGGCAGCACTGGCCACCCTGGTTGCCAGCGGCATGTCCAGCGTGCTTGCCCGCAAGCTCGGGGCAGGCCTTGGGACTGATGCTGAAGCGGTTTTCGCCGGTGCCCACGGACTGGCCCTCGCCATTGCAGCGATCGTGATCACGCTGTTCGCTGTCTTCGGCGACGGGCTTACCCGGGCCGCCGCCGACGGTTCGGCGGAGATTGCCGGTATGAGCCATACCTATCTGGCCATTACGGTTGCTTTCTCTCCGCTGATGTTCGTTCTGTCGGTAAATGCGGATGCCCTGCGCAATGAAGGCCTTGCCGTCTTGATGGCAGTCTTCAGCCTGCTTGTTTCGCTGGCCAACATCGTTTTCGATTATCTGCTGATCGCGGTCTTCGACTATGGCGTAGCCGGCAGTGCGGTCGGTACCGTGCTGGCGCAAGCCCTGGCGCTTGCAATCATGCTGGCCTTTCGGCTGAGCGGGAAAACGGACCTGTCTCCGGTCGCGCTTCTGCGGTACCCGCTGACGTCATCCTGGCGCGCCATCCTGATGCTTGGCGCGCCCCAGAGCCTGAGCTTCATCGGCATTGCCATCGGTTCCGCGGCGACCATCGCCGCGCTTCAGTCGGCTGGTGCCAGCGGCTACGAGGCAACGGTTGCCGCGTACGGGATCGTCACTCGCATCATGACCTTCTGTTATTTGCCTCTCCTGGGCCTTGCCCAGGCGCTGCAGGCCATGATCGGCAACAATTCCGGTGCGGGCCTGTGGCATCGCTCGGACAATACGTTGCGTTTGGGGCTGGTTACGGCATTTGCCTACTGCGGTCTCGCGGAGTTGGTGCTGACACTGTTCTCGCACGAGATCGGCTTCGCCTTTGTCGACGATCCCCTTGTCGCAAAGGACGTCGGCCGGATCCTTCCGGTGATCGTGGCGCTCTATTTTGTGGCGGGACCGCAGTTCATGGTGGCGACCTATTTTCAGGCGCTGGGGGACGCTGGTCGGGCGGCACTTTTGAGCCTCACCAAGCCCTATGCCTTCTTCCTGCCGCTGGTGTTCGTGATGCCGGCCTATTTCGGAGAGAGCGGCATCTGGCTGTCCAGCCCTCTGGCTGAACTGATGTTGCTGGTGGTGACGCTCGTGCTGCTGGCCGTTACCGCGCGCAGTGGACCGGCCCGCTGGGGCCTGTTCCGGGCAGTCCCGGCGAAATAATGCTGACGAAAGAAAGAATAGTGACGGCGGGTGATCAAATTGCCCGCCGTTTCCTCAGGCTTGCGGACGGTATTTGCCGCTGACCGGATCCTGCACCAGTTTGGCGCCACGGCCATTCGGATCTGCCTTGGCAGCGGCCCGGGAAATCTGGTTTTCAACCTCGGCCATCTTGCGCTTCACGCGCTGCACGATCCAGTAGCCACCCACTGCCAATGCGGCCACGCCTATCAGTTCGGTCATATCGTTTCCCCTTGCTCGCCCGATTTTCACACACTCATTGTGCCTTTTTAAAGGCCATAGCGCATCCACATTGCCCGCTCTTCAACAGAGGAGATCAATTCCTCGCCAACGCCTTCCAGCAGCCTACCCTTGCCGAGGTTGACCCCAACCCCAGCCTTGCGGCCCAAAAGCCCCCGAGGCGCGGAAATCAGTTTCGGTTCGGCCTTGTCTCCAAAGCGATCCTTGATCACGCCACGCAGGTCGCCAATTGCATCGACAAGCCCCAGTTCGACACCGGTTCGGCCGGTCCAGAACTTGCCCGAAAAAAGGTCGGGGTCGTTTGCCAGCACATCGCCCCGGCGCGACTTGACCATGTCGATGAAGGTCTCGTGGATCTCAAGCTGCAGGCTTTTGATGTATTCGATGTCTTCCGGCACTTCCGGCTGGAAAGGATCAAGCGTGACCTTCTTTTCACCAGCTGTATAGACACGCCGGTCAACACCGATCTTCTTGATCATCTCGGTAAAGCCGAACCCGGCCGCAACAACGCCGATAGAGCCGACGATGGACGACGGATCAACGAAGATCTCGTCTCCCGCGAGCGCAATCATGTAGCCGCCGCTGGCAGCCACATCCTCGACGAAGACCAGAACGTCCTTCTCGTTTTCCTTCGCCAGTTCGCGTATCCGCTTGAAGATAAGCCGCGACTGAACGGGCGACCCGCCCGGCGAATTGATGACCAGGGCCACTGCCGGCGCCTTCTTCATCGAGAAGGCCTTTTCCAGCGGGATGGACGCGGTCGCAAGGGACAACCCGGACCGCAGCGGTCCACCGCCGCCAATCGCGCCGCTGAGGCGCACGACCGGGATTACCGTCTTGTCATTTCGAAAGCGTTTGGGAAGTAACCGGCGAAGGGATGAAATCACGCGAAAAAAGCCCTGAAAGAGTTCACAATCTCCTTCCGATATATGTACGCGAGGGCCGCTTGCAAAGGCTCTGACCGTCAAAACCGTGCTGCGCGCTTTTATAACGCGAAGACCAGCTCAACTGCCGAACGCGCTGATCTTCTTTTTTGCCTTGCGTTTCGGCTTGGCTTCTTCTTCCTTCAGGCGCTCCAGCAGGTCCTCCGGTTCGGGTTTCTGCGCCGGTTCAAACGGCCAGGTGAGCCTGGCTCCGGCCTCGCTGTTCTTGCGCCAGACAATCTTTGCGCTGATGGGCAGATCAAGATCGGGAATAAAGACTTCGATATCCGCAGGAAGACGATCCAGTCTGTCTCCCTGCAGCCGGCAGCCGGATCTGCTGGCATCGATTATCCGGCACTTCAGCGTCACCGGGTTGGTCTTTCCGCAGACAATGGCCGTGATCCGGACCTGACGCCGGGCTTCACGGCGTTTTTCTCCCTGGCTCTGGTGTTCAACCTGAAAGGAAATCTGGGCTTGCTGGTCGCCATAGGCAATCACCGTCCCGCGCACCAGCCTGTCGAAGCCTGCCAGACGCAAGCCAACTTCCTCTTTCAGGAGGTCAACCTTGTCGGACGCGATCCAGCAGCCCTTGTCCGTCAGATCATAGGCGGTTGCTTCGAAACAGGACATGTCCGCCAAGTCGACGACAAGCGCCGCAATGCATTTGTCTGCATCCATTGTCGTGACCAGGTTGTTCAGAGTTCCGGCAAAATAGCACATTCCCGCCCGAATTCTGCCAGCCGCTCCCTTTTGCCGAAATGCTACTTTCGACGCCAACAAGAGGATCCGCGCGGTTTTTCAGCGATGTTGCTCAGCACCAAGCAGCAGGCAAAAGCGCTTCTGCCTGGCAAGCTGCAATCACACAGCGCGCTGATCAATCCGGCGTCTTTTCACCAAGCTTCTGTTTGATTGCCAGAAAATCTCGCCAGGACAGCCGCTTTTCAAGTGGGCTGCGCAAGAGGTAGGCCGGGTGATAGGTGGCGATGGCCGAGATATCCCGCCCCTTGCAGGGGTAGGTCATCCAGCGACCGCGCATCTTGCGAATGCCGTCCTGAACGCCGAGCAGGGTCTTGGCCGACGCCGCGCCGAGAAAGACGAGCACATCCGGGTTGACCAGCTCTATCTGGCGTAAAATGAACGGTTTGCAGATTTCGGTTTCCTGCGGGGTCGGCGTCCGGTTGCCCGGCGGCCGCCAGGGCACCACGTTGGCGATGTAGGCCGAAGAGCGATCCAGACCGATGGCTGCCAGCATCCTGTCCAGCAACTGACCGGAACGTCCGACGAACGGCAGGCCCTGCAAGTCCTCGTCACGCCCTGGCGCCTCGCCAACAAACATGAGCTTCGCCGCAGGATTGCCATCGGCAAACACAAGCTTTTTGGCCGTCAGTTTCAGGTTGCACCCTTCAAAGGAGCTCAGGCACTTGCGCAGCTCGTCGAGCGTCGGGGCCGACGCCGCCAGATCCCGGGCAGCAGCGATGATTTCCCTGTCGGGCAAAACCGGCGCCTGGCCCACGGACGCAGGCGGTGCTGTGCCGACCGAAGCTGCAACGGGTGCGGCCGGAACCGGGGCCGCTGTCTGACCCTGAAAATTGTTTGCAGGCGTCTGATGCCGCGGCTGCTGCGGCTGGCTGTGTCCTGCCGCTTGCGGAGCGGCTTGCGCCCTTTGCGCGGTGTGCTCTCGTGTGAGCGCCACCCAATCGACGGGATCGTCCTGAAGAAAACAATCGACCCCCGCCCCCGCGTAGAAATCCAGCAGGGCTTCGAGATGTCTTGGGTCGTTCGGGATCTGTTGCAAGTGGCTGCCTCCGGCGCGGAGTTTAACGACCCCGGTCATTTCTACAAGCATGCAGCAGTGTGACACGCTCAATGCGGCCGGTTTTCCAAAGCCTGTGCACACGAGAGCGAAGATAACCCCGTGCGATATAACGCTTACGTAAGCGGAATATCGGCACTTGACGCCCTTTGCCTGCTTTGGTCTATCTGGGCCTCAACAGGAGGATCAGCGTCCTGATTTCGCAATTGCCGATGAAAAATGTCGTGTTTTGCGCTGCAAAATAAGGCAAATAAGCGGTAAGGGCTAATAGGCACTGGTTCTGAACGAACGTGGTCAAGTTGCTCTGACAGTCGGATATCAGCCGTTATCGAGACGCTGGCTAACCTGAACAGAGCTCCTTGCGGCGCAGATGTTGCCCTTTGGGCGGAGGGAGAAAAAGATGAGCGAACAAGAAGCGCTTGGCGAACGCGAGAGCATGGATGTGGATGTTGTGATCGTTGGCGCCGGGCCCGCAGGCCTGGCAGCTGCGATCCGGCTGAAACAGATCGCCAATGACAAGGGCGAGGAGCTGAGCGTCGTCGTCTTGGAAAAGGGGTCCGAGGTCGGTGCGCATATTCTCTCCGGCGCAGTGATCGACCCAATCGCTCTCGACCAGCTGCTTCCGGAATGGCGCGAAGAAGAGACGCCGATCAAGACGGCGGTCACCGACGACCATTTCCTCGTGCTGGGGCCTGCAGGCTCCATGCGCCTGCCGAACATGTTCATGCCGAAGCTCATGAACAACCACGGCAACTATATCGTCTCGCTCGGCAACGTCTGCCGCTGGCTCGCCGAGAAGGCTGAAGCTCTGGGTGTCGAAATCTACCCGGGCTTTGCCGCCGCCGAACTTCTTTATGACGACAACGGCAACGTGGTTGGCGTTGCAACAGGCGACATGGGAATCGGCCGGGATGGCAAGCCCAACGCCATGTTCACGCGCGGCATGGAGCTGCGCGGCAAATACACGTTGATCGGCGAAGGTGCCCGCGGCTCTCTCGCCAAGCAGCTCATTGAGAAATACGACCTCGACAAGAACAGTGATTTTCCGAAGTTCGGCATCGGCATCAAGGAATTGTGGCAGGTTGCCCCGGAAAAACACCGGCTCGGCCTCGTGCAGCACTCCTTCGGCTGGCCGCTGGACGGCAAGACGGGCGGCGGCACCTTCCTGTATCATCTGGAAGACAACCAGGTGGCGGTCGGCTTCGTCGTTCACCTCAATTACGAAAACCCCTGGCTGTCACCTTTCGATGAATTCCAGCGGTTCAAGACGCATCCGGCCATCCGCGATACCTTCGAAGGCGGCAAGCGCATTTCCTATGGCGCCCGTGCCATCACCGAAGGCGGCTACCAGTCGGTTCCGAAGCTCTCCTTCCCCGGCGGCCTGCTGATGGGCTGTTCCGCGGGCTTCGTCAATGTGCCCCGCATCAAGGGCTCCCACAACGCAATGCTGTCCGGCATGCTGGCAGCTGAGGAAGTGATGGCAGCCATCGGCCGCGGGGAGGCCCATAACGAGCTGAGCAACTACGACGCGACCTGGCGCGAAAGCCCGATCGGCAAGGATCTGTGGCGTGTGCGCAATGCCAAGCCGCTGTGGTCGAAATTCGGCACCGCAATCGGTATCGCCCTTGGCGGGCTCGACATGTGGACCAACGAGCTGTTCGGCTTCTCCTTCTTCGGGACGATGAAGCACGGCAAAAAAGACGCCGACACGCTGAAGCCGGCCAAGGATTGCAAGAAGATCGACTATCCGAAGCCGGATGGCGTCGTTTCCTTCGACAAGCTGTCGTCTGTTTTCCTGTCCAACACCAATCACGAAGAGGATCAGCCGATCCATCTGAAGGTGAAGGACGAGGCGCTGCAGAAGCGTTCGGAACACGACGTCTTTGCCGGCCCCTCCAGCCGTTATTGCCCGGCGGGTGTTTATGAGTGGATCGAGGAAGGCGAAGATGCGCCGCGGTTCCAGATCAACTCGCAGAATTGCGTGCACTGCAAGACCTGCGACATCAAGGACCCGAACGGCAATATCACCTGGACGGTTCCCGAAGGCTCCGGCGGTCCGAATTATCCGAACATGTAAGTAAGTCTGGCAGACTGCCAATCGTTGAAAGCCACGTGGTAACGCGTGACTTTTTTCGTTTGCGAAAAAACGGACAGCACCGGAAAGGAAACCTTTCCGGTGCTGCAGTCTTGTGGCCGATGGGTCGTAATCAGGCTGGCTGTTGTGGGGGTCCAGCCTGTTGCGGTTATCGAACGCGGTGACAGGACCGAGCAGTCATGCCACTCGGCTTGCCGCCGCGTCTTTGCCCGCGCCACAAGTTCGTACCCGTACTGACGACGGGCTGTTCTTTATGAGGTCGATGGTCCCGATGGAGCCAGCGTGCACATTATCCCAGAACAGCTCTGGATTTTTTTTCAGGTTTCGATTCACTTAAATCGGTTAACCAAAACCTTGATGGCGCCGAAATAGGCTCACCCAACGGCAAGGTCAATTAATTTATTCACTAAATAAAAACTTGTTATGGCTCCAAAAGGCAAAATAATACCAATTGGTCAAAAAATTCGATCAGACAAACGCACGCGAAAGACCTCACCGGTATTTCACAAAATCGGATAGAAAGACGCTGATCGCATCGCGATATTTATCGAGAAAACCACGGGCCCGTTTTTTCTTTTCCAAACAAGGCGATAGTCAACCTACCCCTTCAGACAGGCACCATAAATTTTTTCTATACAATGATAGATAAAGAAAATGAAAACGCCAATTCTTTGAAATCTAAGCACTTCTTTAAAACGATTGAAGGTTCACTCGACCTCAGGTTGTCACTTAAACCAAAGTCTTATACGCGTAAATATTCTTAAGTTACTGTATTTATTAAATAAATATTTTTTCCACACGATCAGAGCCGCATAAACGGTTGTGATTGCAGTCTCGTGTTTGTTAATTTACGTTTACTTCAACGGGGCTAATTTGTAGCAACTCACCAAGCTTTTGGTGGTTTTCAGCAAGGTCTGTGGAATTCTTCCGCAGTTTTCCCGAAAGATTGACGAGATCGAGCTGCGCACGCGGCTGGATACCTTGTGGACAGGAAGTATGCAGGCGCATGGCCAGGCTGCGGCGGTTCTGGCTCTGATCCGGCGGTTCATCCACCAAATTCATTCAGTGCTGTCAAAGCAGTTCTGAAACCCATCGACCACAAGGTTCGGCGCCGGGAAGGCCACTTCCCGGTGCTATTTCTTTTCAGGTTCTCGTACTGAAAACCTCAGGCAGCGTCTCTGCGCGTGTTCTGACGACGGCGACGCGGAGGCCGGCGGTTTTCGGATGCGTTGTCATTCGCACCGGAGGACGACTGCTTGCGGAACGGCTTCTTGCCGCCCGGTTTGCCGTTACCGCCGTTGCTGTTCCTGTTCCCGCCCCGCTTGGCACGGCCGGAGGATGCTGCGGACATCGGCGGAACATCGCCACCTGCCACAGTAATCTCGATACCGATCAGCTTTTCGATCTGACGGAAAAGGCCGATTTCTTCCGGAGCACACAAGGCAACCGCCTCACCATCGGCACCGGCACGGGCCGTACGGCCGATCCGGTGAACATAGGCTTCCGCCACTTCCGGCAGCTCAAAGTTATAGACGTGGCTGACACCTGGAATATCGATGCCACGGGCGGCAACATCCGTTGCCACAAGCACGTTGATGGTGCCTTCCCGCAGTTCCTTGATCGCACGGTCGCGCTGGTTCTGGCTCTTGTTTCCGTGGATCGAGCCAGCGGAAATGCCAGAATGCGACAGTTTGCGCATCAGCCGCTCGGCGCCATGCTTGGTGCGGCAGAACACCAGCGAAAGCCCATCCGGGTTGTCGCGAAGCTGATCGACGAGGAAGTCGCCTTTTGCGGTCTTGTCCATGAAATGAACCGACTGAGTGACCTTGTCCGCGGTCTTGCCTGCCGGGGCGACTTCAACCCGCTCCGGATTGCGCAGATAGGACTGTGCCAGTTCGTTGATCTGTTTCGGCATGGTGGCGGAGAACAGCAACGTCTGGCGCTTGTCGGCGACCAGTCCTGCAATCCTGCGCAGGGCATGGATGAAGCCGAGATCAAGCATCTGATCCGCTTCGTCGAGGACCAGATGGGAGGCCGTGCGCAGATCAATCGCCTGGCGGTCGACCAGATCAAGCAAGCGGCCCGGCGTTGCCACCAGAATGTCGGTGCCCTTCGAAAGGCGCTTGATCTGCCCGTTGATGGAGACACCACCCACGACGGAGGAAACCCGCAGTGGCGTATGTTTCAGAAAGGAAATCAGGTTCTTGGCGATCTGGTTCACCAGTTCGCGCGTGGGTGCAAGAATCAGCGCCCGTGTGCCCTTCGGGGCAGCTTTCTTGTTCTCCATCAGAAGCCGGTCGATCAACGGCAGGCCGAAAGCCGCCGTCTTGCCCGTACCGGTCTGCGCCAGACCCATCAGGTCCCGGCCTTCCAGAATCAACGGAATGGCCATCTGCTGGATCGGCGTCGGAGTGTCATAGCCATTCTCGGAAACGGCAGTTACGAGGCCGTTGGAGAGTCCCAGGCTTTGAAAGTCGGTCAATATAAAATCCTTGGTTCAAGCGAAAACAAACGCTTGGTCAGCCGCACGTCGATGACGGTGCGGCTCAAAGTTGGAGTGCGGTACAGACGGCAGCCATCGCTGCTCGGTCTCCTTACCGCCAGACCCTCGCGTGAAATGGGAACTGGTTGAACCCCTCATTGGGTTCTTGAAGTGGCAACTTTCTTGCGACTGCCCGCCAGGAATGTGTTCCTGTACGGGGCGCACTCTCTGCTCACGCGGCAGTGGTTGCACTGCGCTATATCGACGGGATGGGGCGCAATGTCAAGCAAAGAAGCCAGAAAAGCTCTTATAGCTCAAAAAGTTCGACTGATCTCACGGCTTCAGACGAAGCAGGCGGCCATCGTCGCTGTCGGTCAGGACATAGATGTAGCCGTCAGGCCCCTGACGGACGTCACGGATCCGCTCGCCCAGATCCGTCAGAAGCTTTTCCTCGCCAACCACCCTGCCATTCTCCAGGTCAACACGCGCGAGATGCCGCCCGGCCAGAGCACCAACCAGTATGTCGCCCTTCCATTCCGGATAGAGATCGCTGGTCACAAAGGCCATGCCGGACGGTGCAATGGACGGATCCCAATAGTGGATCGGTTGCTCCATCCCGTCTTTTGACGTGCCAACGCCGATCTTTCCACCCGAGTAATGACGTCCGTAGGAAATCACCGGCCAACCATAGTTCTTTCCAGCTTCGGGAATGTTGATCTCGTCGCCGCCGCGCGCACCGTGTTCAACCGTCCAGAGCACTCCGGTGTCCGGATGAATCGCAGCTGCCTGGGGGTTTCGATGGCCGTAGGACCAGATCTCCGGTTTGGCGCCTTCCTGGCTTATGAAGGGATTGTCCGGTGCCGGTTGCCCATCCCGCGTCAGCCGCAGCACCGACCCGGCATGGTCCGCCGTGTCCTGTGCACGCTCGCCGTCTCCCCGCTCTCCGACTGTCATGAACAAGGTTCCGTCGGGCGCAAAGGCAAGCCGCGAACCGAAGTGGCGGCCACCGTAGGCCCGGTTGTTGCCGGAAAATATGGTCTGCCCGTCTTCCAGCACAAAGCCGCCTTCAAAGGCATTGGCCAGCCGCGCCCGGAAAAGGGACGTGCCGGCGCCTTCGGGGGAGCCTTGAGAATAGGTCAGGAAAAGCGTTCGATCGGTGGAGAAATCGGGGCTGAGCGCCACATCCAGCAAACCACCCTGCCCTTGCGCAAACACTTCCGGCGCGCCGGCAACCTCGCTTTGCCTGCCGGATGGATCAATATGCTTTACCGCGCCGTCGCGCTCGGTCACCAGAAAACCCTCGTCTGGCAGGAAGGCGACACTCCAGGGATAGGACAAGCCGGCGCCGACGGTTTCGAGCTGAACGGCGGATTGTGCCAACGCGGCAGGGGCAAGCGGCAGACCAAGCACGGTGGCTAGTGCGGCCACACCCGGAAGAATAGACAAATTCAATGTCATGACGGCTCCACGAACGATCCATATCCGCTACTAGGTAGGCGTTTGATCCGTCCGGGAAACCCGGCAAGGCGCTAAAAATCGGAACCCGGTTTCGACGGCATGTCCCGAAGTCGCTCCAGCCGAGCGGCGATCGTGCGTTTCTCGAAGGCCACGTTCCAGTCGATCAGCGTACGCCAGACAGCCTCGGCCTGCTCGCCTTCCAGGCCCAGTTCCTCTGCTCTGCTCTTCAGGGCTGCAATCATTGTTTCAATCCGCTGGGCGTCAAAAGCCTCATCAGGATGCTGTTTCAGTTCCGCCATGCGGCGGACGTATCCCTGGCGGCGGGCAAAGAGCTGCAAGAGGTCCTCGTCGAGCGCATCGATGGCGGATCGTATGTCCGTTTTGCTGACGCAGTCGGCGGGCTGTTTCAATCGGGTCATGGTGTGCCGTTTTTAAAATGGAAAGGCGGACCGGTGGTGCCGGTCCGCCTTGATCGGAAGAAAGCGCTGTTGCAAGCCGGACCTAGCGGGAAGACCGGGTCTGCGCCTCGACGCCGGCAAGCGCCGACATGTTCACGACGCCGCGTGAGGTTACCGACGGTGTCAGAATATGCGCAGGCTTGGCGGTGCCCAGCAGAATTGGACCGACATGAAGTGCCTGTGTCGAGACCTTCAGCAGGTTATGGGCAATGTTGGCCGCATCCAGGTTCGGGAACAGCAACAGGTTGGCTTCCCCTTTCAGTTTGCTGTCCGGCATCACCCGCTCCCGCAGATCGACGCTGAGGGCGCTATCGCCGTGCATTTCTCCATCGGCTTCCAGCTCCGGATAGCGCTCCCAGATCATGTCCAGTGCTTCGCGCATCTTGCGTGAGGATGCAGTGTCTCGGGATCCGAAATTGGACAGCGACAGCAGGGCAACCTTCGGTTCGATCCCGAAGCGCTGAATTTCCTCGGCAGCGAGGATTGCCATTTCGGAGATCTCTTCCGCCGTCGGGTCTTCCGTGACGAATGTGTCCGACAGGAAGATCGCCCCTTGCGAGTTGATCAGCAGCGACATGGCCGAAAGATCTCTTGCCGTTTCGCAAACGCCGATCACCTGCTTGATATCGCGCAGGTGCCGGATAAACCGTCCCTCAAGGCCGCAGATGACCGCGTCAGCGTCACCGCGGCGCACCGCGAGTGCTGAAATCACGGTGGTATTGGTTCGAACAATCGTCCGCGCCGCATTTGGCGGCATGCCCCTGCGGCCGACACACTCGAAATATTCATCGACATAGTCGCGGTAGCGCGGATCGTCCTGCGGGTTGATGAATTCGAAATCGACATCCGGACGGATGCGAAGACCAAAGCGTTCACAGCGCTGCTGCAACACATCCGGACGGCCAACTAGGATCGGCTTGGCGATATTGTCCTCGATCAGAACCTGTGCGGCCCGCAGAACGCGCTCGTCCTCGCCTTCCGCATAGATGATGCGCTTCGGGTCCTTGGTTGCGTTCTGGATGATCGGCTTCATGATCAGGCCGGACCGGAAGACGAAACGGTTGAGCCTGTCCAGATAGGCGGTGAAATCCTCTATCGGGCGCGTGGCAACACCGGTTGCCATGGCAGCCTTGGCGACGGCCGGTGCAATGCGCAGGATCAGGCGCTGGTCGAACGGCGACGGGATCAGATAGTTCGGACCGAAGGTTTCCGTCTTGCCGCCATAAGCACGCGCAGCAACGTCAGACGGTTCCTCGCGGGCAAGGCCCGCAATCGCCTCGACGGCGGCCCGCTTCATTTCCTCATTGATGGTGGTCGCACCGACATCAAGCGCACCCCGGAAAATATAGGGGAAACACAGGACGTTGTTGACCTGGTTGGGATAGTCGGACCGCCCGGTACACATGACCACGTCGTCCCGGGCAGCCTTGGCGTCCTCCGGCATGATTTCCGGGTTGGGGTTGGCCAGCGCCAGGATCAGCGGGCCCTTGCCCATCTTCTCCACCATGCTCGGCTTCAAGACACCGGCAGCGGACAGGCCAAGGAAAACATCGGCACCGTCGATCACCTGATCGAGAGACCGCAGATCCGTCTTCTGGGCAAAGACCGCCTTCCATTCGTCCATCAAGGCTTCACGACCTTCGTAGACGACGCCTTCGATGTCGGTCACCCAGATGTTTTCCCGCTTCGCACCGAGCGAAACCAGCATGTTCAGGCAGGCGAGCGCCGCCGCCCCAGCGCCGGAGGCCACTATCTTGGCGTCCTCGATCTTCTTGCCGGCAAGGTCCAGCCCGTTGCGAACCGCGGCCCCGACGATGATCGCCGTGCCGTGCTGATCGTCGTGAAACACCGGAATGTTCATTTTTTCCCGGAGCTTCGATTCAATCATGAAGCATTCGGGTGCCTTGATGTCTTCCAGGTTGATGCCGCCGAAGGTCGGCTCCAGAACGGACACCGCATCAACGAATTTCTCGACATCGGTCTGCGCCACCTCGATATCGAAAACGTCGATACCCGCGAATTTCTTGAAGAGGACCGCCTTGCCCTCCATCACCGGCTTGGACGCCAGCGGGCCGATATTGCCGAGACCGAGAACCGCCGTGCCGTTGGAGATGACGGCAACCAGATTGCCGCGCGAAGTGTAATTGGCGGCCAGGGCCGGGTTGTCGGCAATCGCAAGACACGGCGCGGCGACACCTGGTGAATAGGCCAGCGCAAGGTCGCGCTGGTTGCCAAGCGGCTTGATCGCCTGGATTTCCAGTTTACCGGGGCGTGGATGCTCGTGATAGAACAGGGCTGCTTCTGTCAGATCACTTCCGGTCTTTTTACTGTCGCTCATGACGGTCCCTGTCTCCTGCCTCTTCCCTAAGGTCATTATGTTGTGTCGCAAAGCCGTCCGGTCTATCCGCGACGATGATCTGCAATTTTATGAATACTCTGTGAGATTTAACCGGCACGATGCCTGATGAGAACCCGTAATAACAAAAACAGTACAAGCCCGTTCAGAATATGCCACAGGAAATGCGTACCGATTGCAAGCTGATCGCAAATCGGACCATCCAGGGTCCGGAATGTCAGCGACACGGCAAAGATGACACCGGTCAGCAGCACCTCGCGCCCGAGCGGGGCATTCCTGAGCACAAGCAGCCCACCCACCGCAAATATCGCCACAAGCGCGGGCACGTAGCCGGCAGACGAGCCGACGATCGGCGCGAGCGCCTGTCCCACGAAGGGTGTTGCGGCAAAAAACGCGATCACCACACCAAGCGCCAGCCACCAGGCCAATCCCAGAAACCGGTTCAGCGCCGCATAAAGGTAGACATGGATGAACAGCGCGATCGGGATGACATCCGCAAGGCTCGCCCATCGTGTCGCAAAAGTGTGGAACAGCAACGACCCGACGCCGGTGATGAAGACGATGCCGATCATGGCGAGTGCGAAGAAATCGTCCGGCGTCTTCCGGCGCCAGAGCATATAGCCGGCGATCGCCGCAATCAGAAAAGCCGCATTGGTGAGCGCATTGAGCGGCTCGGACCAGACCTCCGGCCCGGTCCGCTCACAATAATTGTCCAGCTTTTCGGTCAGCGCCATAGGCTCCAACACCCGCCCCTGCTTCTTCCTTCGAAGGACTTACAACTTGGATGTGACAGTTTCGGTAATCAAGCGTCCAAGCCTTGAAATACCTTCTTCAATTTTCGGATAGTCGTTACAGGAAAAGCTGAGCCGCAGGGTGTTTGCGCCGGTACCGTCCGGATGAAAGGCGCGTCCCGGCACGAAGGCGACCCGTGCCGTTTCGATGGAAGTCTCCAGCAGAGCGGCTGCATCCACCCCTTCGGGCAGCGTCATCCAGACGAACATGCCGCCCTCCGGCCGGGTCCAGCTAACGCCTGCCGGCATGTGCTTTTCCAGCGCCGCCAGCATCGCGTCGCGGCGGGCCTTGTAGACCGTATTCGTCTTTGCCGTATGCGCCTCGAAAACACTCTCGGCAACCCGGGCCATGGCTTCCTGGTTGAGCACCGGCGAATTCAGGTCGCTTGCCTGTTTGATCAGTACCAGTCTGGAAATAACGTCAGCCGCCGCGCAGATCCAACCGAGGCGCAATCCCGGCGAGAGTGACTTGGAAAAGCTGCCGCAGTAGAGCGTACGAGCTTTGTCGATCCCGCCCGAGGCTTCGCAATCGAGAGCCAGCATCGGCGGCAGCGGTTCGCCGTCGTAACGCAGTGCCTCATACGGCGAATCCTCAATGACCGCGCAGGAGAGTTCCCCGGCCAGCGCCAGAAGACGCTTTCGCTCAGCCAGATCAACCGTCAGGCCGGTCGGGTTGGCAAAGTCGGGAGACAGATACGCAAATTTGACCCGTCCGCCCCTTTCGCGCGCCGCCGCCGCATAGTCTTCTGCCGGGCGATTGGCCCCGGGGTCAAGCCGGTCGTAGCCAGGCTCATAGGCATTGAAGGCCTGCAGTGCGCCCAGATAGGTCGGCCATTGCACCAGTGCGGTGTCGCCTTCGGTCAGAAACAGTTTGCCGATGTAATCCAGCCCCTGCTGAGAGCCCGACGTGACCAGGATATTCTCCGGCCCACACTCGACCCCGAGGCGGCGCATATGGCTGACGATCCAGTCGCGCAGGCGGGCGCTGCCCTCGCTCATGCCGTATTGCAGGGCACGGCCTGCGCTCTCACCCGCCAGGATTTCCTGATAGGCGGCCTTGAACGCTTCAGCGGGAAACAGGGCTTGATCGGGAATACCACCGGCAAAGTTGATCACATCCGGCTGGTCCAGCAGTTTCAGCAGTTCACGGATTTCGGAAGCGCGCATGCGACTGGCGCGTCGGGCGTAGAGGCTTTCCCAGGTTGTCATTGTTGGCTCATTGTCTTTTTGATTGGCTATTTAAGTCAATAATACTGACCTAACTGTTTTGCAAGTGTCTCAATCTTGTTATTTTTTGTAATTTTATTTCAAAACACATTTGCCACGACAGTTTGCGAGCAGCCTCTGGAAGCCGGTGCGCCGATCGCCTATGTCTGGAGAGCAAAGGAGTTCGCCATGTCCCGTCTCGATGAAAGCCGTCCGTTCATTCCGCTCAACATTGCTGTGCTGACGGTTTCAGACACCCGCAAGCTTGAAGAGGACAGGTCCGGCAACACGCTGGCAGACCGGATCGAAAAGGCCGGGCATGTGCTTGCGGACAGGCAGATCGTCACCGATGACATTCCGGCCATTCAGGCGGTCGTCAAAGGGTGGATCGAAGACAAGGGCGTGGATGTGATCGTCTCCACCGGCGGCACCGGCTTTACTGGGCGGGATGTGACGCCGGAAGCCATGGAGCCGCTGTTCGAAAAACGGATGGACGGCTTTTCCGAGGTCTTTCACCGGATCTCCTACGACAAGATCGGCACGTCAACGATCCAGTCGCGCGCCACCGGTGGTGTCGCCGGGGCGACCTATATCTTCGCCCTGCCCGGCTCACCGGGCGCCTGCAAGGATGCCTGGGACGGTATCTTGAAATGGCAGCTGGACTATCGGCACATGCCCTGCAATTTCGTGGAAATCATGCCCCGGCTTGATGAGCACCTGAAGCGCGGCAAACTGCGCGAGGCCTGATCTCACTTGATCGTTCGGAAGGTGCCCGAACGGTGGGCGCCGAGGCCTTACCCGTGCAGCTTGACGGCAACGCTTGCCGGAATACGCAGAGTGCCGACGCAGAACCGTGCGAAGGCCTGACGAAGGCGTGACACAAGCTGTTCCTGCTCAGGCTCTCCGGAAGAAACCGCAGCCGCCCGCAGGAACACCATCCGCCCGCGCCCGATCCGCTTGGCGATATCGAGATCTTCCAACTCGGGCAGTGGCCGATGACCGCCGAGCTTTTGATAGAACTGCCTGGAAATGAGGAGGCCCTGGTTGCCGTAGGGCATGCCGAGCAGTTGCGACCGCAGGGCCGCGAAGGACTCGCTCAGCCGTGCGCTCAGGCCGAAGGCTTCGTAGCGAAGGCTGAAACTGGCTGCTGTCCGCGGGCCCTTGGGCGCACGGGCCGCACGCTCGACGAAGGCCTGGGCTTCATGATGCCAGCCGCTTTCCAGAAGCGTTTCCGGCCGCAGAAACAGAAGCCACTCTCCCCGGCTTGCCACGGAAGCCCCATAGGCCAGGCGCTCGCTGCGGGATGCGGTGCTGCGGTTGATCCAGACACACCCTGCAGCGTCAGCAACTTTTTCCGTGTTATCCGAGGACCCGCCATCAACCACGATGACTTCGCGCACAACACCTTCTGCCGCCGCCGGCACCAGGGCTGAAAGCGCGTGAATCAGTTCGGATTCAGAATTTCTTGTCGCAATGATGACGCTAATCATGGCCTCAAGTTTTACATGATTTTTTTCAAAGTGCGAGTGTCACCGACAAAGCAGGCGCAGTTTTTTGTTCGGCTTCTTGACACAATGCAATAATCAGCCACGTACGCAACGTGATATAGCGTGTGGCAATGTCTACTTTGGTCGCAGGAAAATAAAAGACCGGGTGAATGCTGCACCAGTACCTGTTCCAAATAACGAAAATCCCTTTGAAAATTTGGTTCACCCTGCCATTGAGCGATATTCATGCAGACTTTTTTGGAAATTTGACCCGTTTCTGCGAAACGCCGGACTGGATTTCATTTTATTTTAAGAGAGCACGCCAAAGCTGAAGGCCTGCTTCCCGACCAGGACACAGGCAACAGGCGCTATGACGACACCTGATCAAAAGCCAAACTTCGGCCGACACTGCCTGGCGCGGTCCCCTGGGCGGTTATTTGCGGGGTTTGCCGGGTTTGTCCTGGCACTGGCTTTGCAGGCCGCGACTGCGTCAGCGCGAGACCTCGTGGTGCTGGCTACGCCTGAAGAGCCTTACAAGTTCGCCGACCACGGGGTCTATCAAGGCATCGACGTAGAGGTTCTCGATGAGGTCATGCGCCGCCTCGGCCTTTCCTATTCGCTGACATTTGTCGAATCCGGCACCCGCATTCAACAGGAAGCACGTGCCGGGCGTGCGGACATGCTGCTGCTGTTTTCCAAAAATCAGGACAGGATGGAGTATCTCATCTATCCGCAGGAAAGTTACATCGACATCAGCTGGCGCTTTTTCATCCGTGCGGAAGATGCCGGGTCAATTCAGTTTGACTCCTATGACGACCTGCAGGGACTTCAGATCGGCATCACCCAGGATTTTTCCTATACGCCGGAGTTTCTTGCGTCCGGCCTCGATTTCCAGACGATTGCCAGCAACAACCTGCAAATCGGAATGCTTCTGGCCAAACGTGTTGATGCTGTTCCCATGAACACGATCAGCACGCTTTACGAGGAAAAGAAGGCCGGGCGTCTGGCTCAACTGGCCACTTTGCCTCAACCGCTGATCACCAAGCCCTATTACAACGTCTTTTCCAAAGCCTCCACTTTTCCGGAAATCGAGAGCCTGCCAGGGCGCTATGATGCAACCATTCGCCAGATGCAGTCGGACGGCACGCTGGATGCAATTCTGGTAAAATACCTTGGCCGCCACCCAGGCAGCGGCGACCGTGACGGTTCCTGAGTTTACAGCTAGCGCAAAACTCCACCATCTTTTGAAGTCCTGACCGCGCGGGACGTAAACGACACCTTGCATCACGTCGGCACCGTGATAATGTTCCCGTTATGTTCCAACCCATAACCTGGACCTTGCCGCGTGCCCCTCAGCCATCCCGAAGAGATTTCCCTTGCAGCCGACGTGACCGGCAACGTGCCCGATGTCCGCTCCGTCGCCGAGAACAGGCGGCGGGGACGCGCGGCGGCAATCAACGCCTCCGGCCGGTTCGAAAAGCTGTCACGCGAATATTTTGACGACGGCTGGGAAAGCCTTGAAGACCTGCCGCCGCTGAAGACCCAGGTTCAGGAAGAGCGTGCAAGGACAATCATCACCCGGAACGAATCGCCTGATATTTCCTTCGACCGCTCGATCAATCCCTACCGGGGCTGCGAGCACGGCTGTATCTACTGCTTCGCCAGGCCAAGCCATGCTTTCATGGGGCTGTCTCCGGGGCTCGATTTTGAAACAAGGCTGTTTGCCAAACCCAACGCCGCGCAGCTTCTGGAACGTGAGCTGTCCCGCCAGGGCTACCAACCGCGCGTGATCGCCATAGGCACCAACACGGATCCCTATCAGCCAATGGAGCGCGGCTACAAGCTGATGCGTGAGATCCTGGAGGTTCTGGACAATTGCTCCCACCCCGTCGCCATCGTTACCAAGTCGGCGCTGGTAACGCGTGATATCGACATATTGTCGAGGCTGGCGGAGCGAAACCTTGTGAAGGTGGCCTTGTCGGTCACGACGCTCGACAAGAAGCTCTGCCGCGCGATGGAGCCGCGCGCCTCCGCGCCACACAAGCGGCTTGAGGCTGTGCGGGCGCTTTCGGATGCCGGAATTCCAACATCGGTGATGATGGCGCCGGTGATCCCTGCCCTGACCGACAGCGAGATTGAAAACGTGCTGGAAGCGGCAGCCGAGCATGGCGCAACGGAAGTCGCCTACATCCTGCTGCGGCTACCGCTGGAAGTTTCCGAGCTGTTTCGCGACTGGCTGCTGCGCGAGCGGCCAGACCGCTATCGCCATGTGATGAACCTGATCCGATCCATGCGCGGCGGCAAAGACTACGATGCCAAATGGGGGGAGCGCATGCGCGGACGCGGCCCTTATGCCGATCAGATTGCCAAACGGTTCTCGCTGGCAGCGAAACGGCTCGGCCTTAATCTCCGTCGGAAGAAACTCAATACGGAAGCCTTCGTCCAGCCGCAAAAAGGCGGTGTGCAATTGGATCTCTTTTGACGCGGCATCTTGAGAAACGGCCTGTCCGGCGGCAGGGTGCGTGGCATGACGTTCAGCCCTTCCCTTTTCGATCTTGCCTTTCCCGATAGCCCGGATCTTGCGATTGAGCGCAAACACGCGGCCGCATTTGACGGTCGGCTTTGCGGTGTCGACGAAGCCGGTCGCGGCCCCTGGGCGGGGCCTGTCGTAACCGCAGCCGTTATCCTTGACTACGACCGGCTGCCCGACGGCCTCAACGATTCCAAGAAACTGACCGAGGCCCGGCGTGAAGAGCTCTACGAACAGATTGTCGCAACGGCCCATGTCTCGCTCGCAAGTACGTCACCGGCAACCATTGATGCTTTGAACATTCGCACCGCGACCCTGACGGCCATGGTGCGGGCCGTCAATCACCTGCCTCTTGTTCCCGATTACGTTCTGGTCGATGGCCGCGACGTGCCGCAGGGTCTGAAACAGGCCGGACAAGCGCTGATCAAGGGCGATGGGCGCTGCCTGTGCGTGGCGGCGGCCTCCATCGTGGCCAAGGTCGCTAGGGACCGGATGATGGTGCATCTGGATGCCAGTTTTCCGGACTACGGGTTTGCCCGGCACAAGGGATATGGCGTACCGCAGCATCAGGTGGCTCTGGAGCGCCATGGACCGACGGTTCACCACCGCATGAGCTTCAAACCGGTCAGGCTGGCAGCCGGCTCGTGAGGAACGTCATCACACGGTTCGACATGCCAACACCTGGTTTGCCTGTGAACGCGGAACTCAGTGAAGCAATCACCTCGGATTTCGATGCCTTGGCGGCACTTTCGATCGAAGTTTGGCTGGATACTTACGCCCTTGAGGGCATACCCGACAGTCACGCCAGGCACGTTCTGCAGACATATACGCCGGATGCGTTCGCGGCCGTCTTAAACAGCCCGGATAAGCGTCTGATCGTGTGCCGCTCCGGCGCCGGATTGCTTGGATATCTGCGACTCGACCTCAAGGCGCGGCCGATCCAGCCCGATTTGGGAACGGTAGAAATAGAAACCCTCTATGTCCGGCGACACCATCAGGGCTTGGGGATTGGTCGCAAGCTGCTTGAAACTGCCTGCCTCCTTATCCGCGAAGCTGGTCACCAGACGTTTTTTCTGACCGTCTACGAGGGCAACCTGAAAGCCATTGGTTTTTACAAGGCACAGCGCCTGGTGGTCGCGGGCCGCTGGACGTTCGACTTCGAAGGTGGCTCGGCCCCAAACCTGATCATGACACGAAATTTGTCCGACGCAGGCCTTCAAGTGGACTGACGCATTTGGAACGTCGATTGCCCCAGATCACATCCGAGACTGGCGCAATGTTCGCGTGCATGCGCACCGCGTTTGCGCGAGGGGCATTCCAGAACCACAATTGCTCCTTTACAAAACGCCTCGGTCAGTAGTGGACCTTGACGTTCTGCCGACAGACACAGCGGGTTTCGGGCGGTTTGTAACCAGCAACAAAAAAGCGGCCCCGAAAGGCCGCTTCTTCAATTCGTCAGCAGAGTGGACCGAACCTAGTTCAGCCGCTCCTTCACCTGGTCGATGCTCTTGGCGAGGATGTCGTCGGCGACTTTGTCCTTCACCTTGGCGGCGAGGATTTCCTCAGCCGCAGCAATGGCAACGTCGGTAGCCTTGGCGCGGACTTCAGCGATTGCCTGGCTTTCGGCCTGTGCAATCTTGTCTTCCGCAGACTTGGTGCGGCGTGCGATCATTTCGTCCAGAGCCTGGCCGGTTTCGAGCGTCAGGCGCTCGGCTTCCGAGTTGGCTTCCGCAATGATGGCTTCGGCTTCGCCTTCGGCTTCGTGACGCTTGCGCTGATACTCAGACAAGAGAGCCTGGGCTTCTTCACGCATCTTGCGTGCGTCTTCCAGTTCCTTGCGGATCGTTTCGGCGCGGTCGTCAAGCGATCCGTTGATCTTGGCCGGTACCTTGACGTAGATGATCACGACGAAGAACAGGATAAGACCGATCAGGGCCCAAAATGTAGCGTCCATGACGGTCTCCTCAGTTCATCGCCGACTTGAGCGCCTTGTTCAGGTCGGTCTTGGTCGGAGCTTTGCCGATCAGCTGCTCGACGAGCGCTGATGCGGATTCTCCGGCAATGTCGCCGATCTGAGAAAGGGCATCGGTCTTGGTTGCGGCGATCTGTGCTTCAGCTTCCTTCAGCTTCCCATTCAGCTCGGCTTCCACTTTTTCGCGGCGAGCTTCGTGATCTGCCTTGAGCTTGGCCCGTGTTTCATGGGCAATGCCATGAGCCTTGTTACGGGCTTCGGCCAGCGCCTGCTCGTAAGCTGCGATCGCAGCGTCGGTTTCTTCCTTCAGCCGGTTGGCTTCGGAAATGTCACCGGCGATACGGTCCCGGCGGTCTTCCAGAATACCGGAGATCCGCGGAACGGCCACATTCTTCATGATCCAGTAGAACACGCCGAACGTGATCGCGAGCCACAAGAGCTGCGAAGCAAATGTGGTGCTGTCAAAAGGCGGGAAACCCGCGCCATGCTCTGCGGCCGGCACTTCTATGGCTTCGTGCATGCCTTCTGTGGTCGAGTGAGTTTGGCCTGCCATTTCCAGTCTCCTAAATCCGGCTAGGCGGCGCTAGAGCGCGCCGCCACCGGAGTCGCATCGGTAGTCGCTAAGGATTAGCGATTAAGCGAACAGGAGGATCAGAGCCACCAGCAGGGAGAAGATGCCCAGAGCTTCCGTCACGGCGAAGCCGAAGATCAGACGGCCGAACTGGCCATCAGCAGCGGACGGGTTGCGCAGAGCGCCTGCGAGGTAGTTACCGAAAATGTTGCCGAGGCCAATGCCTGCGCCGCCCATGCCCAGGCATGCGATACCGGCACCGATGTATTTTGCTGCTTCTGCTTCCATGACACGTGCTCCTAAATGGTGTTTGCAGATTGCTCACTCGCGGCGCAAAGGCCGTGTGATTGGGTTACCCTCAGTGTGAAGGATGAATGGCGTCGTTCAGATACATGCAGGTCAGAACGGTAAAGACGTATGCCTGCAGGAACGCGACCAGGAATTCCAGAGCCGTCAGGGCAACCGTCATTCCGAGAGGGAGAATGGATCCGAAGATACCAACCGCACCCATCGCGCTAAGGCTGACGATGAATCCGGAGAACACTTTCAGCGTGATGTGACCGGCAAGCATGTTCGCGAAAAGACGAACGGACAGGCTGATCGGACGCGAAAGAAACGAAATCACCTCGATCAGCGTCACGAGCGGGATCAGTGCCGCAGGCACGCCACTCGGAACGAAGAGCTTGAGGAACTTCATGCCATTTCTCATGAAGCCGTAGATGATCACGGTGAGGATCACCAGCATCGCCAGCGCGAAGGTCACGATGATGTGGCTGGTGACGGTAAAGAAGTACGGGAACATCCCGAAAAGGTTCGCGACCAGAACGAACATGAAGAGCGAGAACACGAGAGGGAAGAAGCGCATCCCTTCCGTTCCCGCCGCACTTCGTAAAGTCCCGGCTACAAACTCATACGCCATTTCCGAAATCGACTGCAGACGGGTCGGAACAAGTCCGCGGCCGCTGGTCGAGAAAATCAGGAATGCAGACGTCGCCGCCACGGTCAAAACCATGAACAACGAAGAGTTGGTGAAAGAGAAATCCATGCCCCCGACTTCAATCGGGAATAGCGTCTGGATATGGAACTGATGGATCGGATCGTTCGCCACCGGCCAGCCTTCTTCGCTCGTTCATATCAATGCGCCAGAAGGCGCGACAAATTCTATTTCGATCTGTCGTTCTGAACGTCTTTTTCGCGCTGGACCTTGGCATCCGGCTGCTCGACGACACCGGCCGCGCGCAGAACGTTCAAGACCCCGGCTACGAAACCCAGTAGCAGAAAGACAATCAACCCGAAGGGCGATGTCCCAAACCACTGGTCGCCAACCCAACCAATCCCGGCCCCCACCAGCACACCGGCGATAAACTCAGAAGAGAGTTTCATTGCCTGCGCGTATCCGGATGAGCTGCTTTGAGACTTCCGAGCGGTCTTTTCTTCAACCACTCTTATGTCGTCAAGCTTCCGGTTCAATTGAGCCCGCCGCTCCGACAGACCCGCTTCCGGGGAACCAACCGTCCGATCCTTATTATCGCCGTTTTGCGAAGACATGTTCTTAAGTCCTCAGCTCGCGCCGACATGCTTGATCCGACAACTGGGGAGCCCCCTAAGCCGCGCGCACCATAGTCGGCACCTCATGTCGTGTCAAGAAGCCTGCGTCAAAGTCTATCTAATTGAAAAATAATATATTTTTTCGTTTAAGCCGATTCAGCCAGACCTAAGTTGCATAAGCTTTTCGCGGCAGTGCCACACCAGACGCGATCTTAGCCAGTTTCCCGGAATCGCTCCGCCGTCTCCAGATCGACCGAAACAAGCTGGGAAACGCCGCGCTCGGCCATCGTCACACCAAAGAGGCGGTTCATGCGCGCCATGGTGATCGGATTATGCGTGATCACCACAAATCTGGTTTCCGTGCTCCTGGACATCTCGTCCAGGAGGTCGCAGTAACGCTCCACATTGGCGTCGTCGAGCGGCGCATCGACCTCGTCGAGCACACAGATCGGCGCCGGGTTTGTAAGGAACACCGCGAAAATCAGCGACATGGCCGTCAGCGCCTGCTCACCGCCCGACAGCAGTGTCATGGTCTGCGGCTTCTTGCCGGGCGGGCGGGCAATGATTTCCAGACCTGCGTCAAGCGGGTCATCGGAATCAACGAGCTGCAATTCGGCCGTACCGCCTCCAAAAAGATGTGTAAACAAGCGCTGGAAGTGGCCATTGACGACTTCGAAGGAGGCCAGCAGTCGCTCCCTCGCCTCGCGATTGAGATTCGAGATCCCGGTCCGCAGGCGTCGAATCGCCTCGATCAGGTCATCACGCTCCGAGGTCAGCGTGGTTTTCTGATCGTCGATTTCACGCAGCTCCTCCTCCGCACGCAGGTTGACACCGCCTAGCCGCTCGCGCTCGGCTTTCAGCCGCTCCAGCTTGCGTTCCATGGCATCGGGATCGGGCAGCGGCGCGCCTTCCTTCAAGCCCGCGATCTCCGGCAATGCCGTTACCGCGACTTCCAGGTCCTCGTCGATGCGCCGTTCCAGGTTCTGCTTGCGGTCCCGGGCGGCTTCAAGGCGCTCCTCGGCGCGAATCTTCTCTTCCCTGGCTCCAGCCATCGCTTCCATTGCAGCCTTGGCCGCGCGGTCGACATCGGCAAGGTCCAGTTCCGCCTGTTGAAGCTGATCGTCCTTCGCCTTCTTGTCTTCCTCAGCCTTGGCAATGGCGGAAAACACGTCGCGGCGCTTGATCTCGATGTCCTCGGGCGCCTCGATCAGCTCGGCCCGCTCCTCTTCCGCTTCTTCACGCCGTTCCTGCAAAATGGAAATCTGCTGTGCGGCATTGGCAGCTCGCGTTTTCCAGCCGTCATATTCCCGGGCAATGGCTTCCAGACGCCGGTCGCGCATCTGCTGCTCGCGCGCAAGACCTTCTGCCACCGCCCGAGCTTCGGCCAGGGCACCGCGCGCCGCCGCGACCTGCGACTGCAGGTCCTCGATACGATCGCGGTAGCTGATTCCATCTGGCGCTTCTTCGAGACGTTCTTCGGCTTCGGCCAGCTGTTCGCGCGCAAGTTCAGCCTCTTCGCCGAGGCGCTGTGCCCGGTCCTGTGCGGCTTCCAGCTTGGCGGCAAACTGCGAGACGGCCCGTTCCGCTGCCGCAAGAGCTTCACGAGCGGCCGCCGTCTGGCGTTGGCCGTCACGTACCTTGCCTCTGGCAAGTTGCTCCAGCTCGACCGCCTGACGCACCCTGGTCGCAGCGCTTTCCATTGCCTGCTGGCGATCCTCAAGATCACGCCGGGCCTGTTCGATTTCGTCTCCAAGTTCGGCCAGTCGGTTCTTTTGCGCCAGGCGTTGTGCTGCCGGTGTCGGCGCATTGGCTGCAATCACGAAACCATCCCAGCGCCACAGGTCGCCTTCCACCGAAACGAGGCACTGGCCCGGCTTCAGGGATGTGCGCAGATCCGGACCCGCTGCCTGGTCGACAAGGCCGACCTGGCGCAGGCGGCGGCTCAGTTCGGCAGGCGCTTCCACCACTTCGGCCAGGCTGCGGGCCCCAGCCGGCAGCGCCGGGTCACCCTCATGAGACAGGACACCGCCCCAGCGCACAGCGGCAGCTTCTTCCAGAGAAGCATCCAGATCCTCGCCAAGCGCTGCGCCCAAAGCCGTTTCAAAGCCCTGCTCCACGCGGATCTGCTCGACAACCGGCGTATGATCCTGTTCGGAATGAACGTTCAGCACCTGCTCAAGCGTCCTGGCCTCGGTCTCAAGGCCTTGAAGCAACTGGCGGGCGTCGCCAACTGGGCCGCGGGCCGACTGTTCCTGCTCACGCGCTTCACGGGTTGCAGTTTCGGCGTCTTCGGCGGCGGCTTCCGCCTCCAGAAGGGCTTCCTCCGCCACTTCCAGGGCTTCCCGGTTTTCGGTGACACCGTCCTGCTCGGCCATGCGTTCGTTCAGTTCGGCAAGGGCCTTCTGGGCGTCCTGGGCCTGCGCGAGCAACCGGTCCGAGCGCTGACGGCTTTCGGCAACAGCGCGCTCCAACTGGCGGCGTTCGGCAGTCGCACGGGCCTCGGCTGCGGTCAGATCGGACAGCTGGCTTTCCAGGTTTCCGACAATCTCTTCAGCCTCGGTCACCTTTTCGCGGGCACTTTCGGTGCGTTCCTGCACCATCTCGTTTTCTTCCAGAAGCTCCGCGCGTTCTTCCGACAGGCGTTCCAGAACCTCATCGTTTTCAGACACCAAAGACTGTTCGCGCCGGATGTCTTCCGCCAGTTGCACCAGACGGCGCTCCAGGTCCTGAAGCTTTTCCTTCACCCGCCGTTCTTCCGCGTCCAGTTCGTTGCGGGCAATAACAAGCCGCTGCAACGCCGCGCCTGCCTTGGCCGCATCGTCGCGCAGTTCCGGCAGCTTGTGCGCCGCGATGGCCTGAATGCGGGCGCTTTCCGCCTGGAGGCCCGTTGCTTCATTCACCTGCTTCTGGGCTTCGGCAAAATGACTTTCCGCAACGCCCAGCGCATCGCGCGCCTCGGTCCAGCGGATGTAGAGGATCGAAGCTTCGGCTCCGCGAATTTCGGAGGAGAGGTTGCGGTAACGCGATGCCTGGCGTGATTGCCGGCGCAGATTGTCGAGCTGGCCGTCGATCTGGACAAGCACGTCTTCGAGCCGCTCCAGGTTCTGCTCGGCCGCGCGCAGGCGGATTTCCGCTTCGTGCCGGCGCGAATGCAGGCCGGAAATACCCGCCGCCTCTTCCAGAATCTGTCTACGGGAAGTCGGCTTGGCCGCAATCAACTCACCGATCTGGCCCTGACGCACCATCGCCGGCGACCTGGCGCCGGTGGAGGCATCCGCGAACAGCAACTGCACGTCGCGCGCGCGCACATCCTTGGCGTTGATCTTGTAGTTGGAGCCCTGCTCGCGCTCGATCCGGCGGCTGACTTCCAGCGCATCGGCATCGTTGAAAGCGGCTGGTGCCGTGCGGTCCTGGTTTTCAAGATACAGCGTCACTTCGGCGGTATTGCGCGCCGGGCGGTTCAGGCTGCCGGAGAAGATGACGTCGTCCATGCCGGACGCACGCATGTTCTTGTAGGAGTTTTCGCCCATCACCCAGCGCAGGGCTTCGACAAGGTTGGACTTGCCGCAGCCGTTCGGCCCGACCACCCCGGTCAGGCCGTTGCCGATGATGAACTCCATCGGTTCGACGAAGGATTTGAAGCCGACGATACGGAGTTTGGAGAATTTCATTGGCGCCCGTGCCCCGTGGACACGGACACCTGAAGATCATGGGTTCGATTGAGGCAAACCGAACGGACCGGCGGGTTGACCGCCAGTCTAGAGGTTCGCGTCAATAAGTTTGCCCATCTCTTCAATCGAAAGCGCCCCCGAGTGCTTTTCGCCATTGATGAAGAACGTCGGGGTGGAATCTACGCCAAACTCGTTTGCGCCACGGTTTTTCACCGCTTCGATGGCATCAAGCAGGTCCTGGTTCCCCAAACATTCCTCAAAGGACTCTTTTGTAAAACCTATCTGCTTGGAAAAGTCGAGCATGGATTGGTACGGATTGTCGGTAAACGCCCAGGCTCGCTGCTGTTCGAACATGATGTCCACAATCTCGAAATATTTGTCGGCAGGTGCGCAACGCGCCAGCATGAAGGCACCTGCGGCAACCGGATCCAGCGGGAACTCGCGGAAAATGAAGCGTACCTTGCCGGTATCGATGTAGTTGGCCTTCAGGTCCGGATAGGTACGCTTGTGGAAATTGGCGCAATGACCGCAGGTCATGGACGCGTATTCCACAATGGTGACCGGCGCGTTTTCTTCGCCAAGGATCTTGTCGCCCAAGGGGCCGGGCGTTACCAGCTCGGCCTCGTTTACGGTCTGCGCAAGAGCCAAGCTCGATCCGGCGAGGCAGAATGCGGCCATCGCCAGGGCAGTGGTTTTGAGAAACTGTCTACGGGTCTGGGTCACGAAGATCGTCCTGTCACAATAGTCAAGCGCTGCACCGGCCGGTGCATGGATCGAAGAATATCCTGACGGATATCCAAGCCGATCGGGTTCAATGGTACCGGGCCACCCTATGTGCCTTCAGCTGAACGCAGGATGAACCGTCTTGCTGCCTTCTCTGCCCTCTCGGACAGGCGGCGTCAACAAAGCTTATCAAATGTGGCATGAGCGAGGACGATCAACCGCCGGGCCTCTTTGCCGCATTCCGGGCCATGATCAAGCGAAGGGTCGGGTAAACCGGCCATTTTCGGGAACAGCCGTGTCTGGAGGATTTTCCGCCGGTCCCCGTTTCACAGAGTTGTTATTGAAGGGATAGGCACAACCGCGTCACGCGGCATCGTCTGCCTGACGGGCGATGATCTGGGCGCCAAGCTTTTTCAGCGCTTGCCGAAGGCGGTCGTTCTCAACGCCCTCCAGCCGCTCTTCAAGCTGACGTTCTTCGGACTGCGTCAGATCGCGCAAAGGCTTCTTGCTGACCGGTTGCTTCACCAGAACCGGTTTTTGCAGGATCTTGATGCGGCCAATGGCCCGCCAGCCGTAGAAAGTGTTGATGCGTTCGATCACCTGCGCGCTGTCATGGGACAGCATCAGGGCTGTTGCGCCGTCTGTGTGCACCACAAGCGTCGCCGGTTCCGGCGGCTTTTCCGGATCGCTGCGCTCGGGCTGGCGTGGCCAGATCAGCCTGTCCGGCTGTACGCGCGTGCCATACCGCTCGCCAACGATGTCGGCCCAGGCGGCAATGATGTCAACGGACGCAAACCCCCGTTTCCGGCAAACAGGCGTCATCGCCTTGCCGACAAGATCGGCCAGCGGTTTTGCCCCTCTCGAGGCGTGCACAGGGTTTGCCTTTGTAGCGCTAATAGCCTACCTCCTCATCCAGACAAACAGTCCGGTGATTTGCCGGCCAGTTTCCAGATTGGGGTGTTGTATCTCAATAGATTACGACAAAACGACGACGAATACTTACACCTAACTCACCGCACTGCCTATATCAGCCAAGTTGTCCCCAGGCTATCCAAGGCTTGCTGCTTCATGTCACCACCTGTTGTTCATCTGATCTCATGGCCTCTGCTTCCCCTTCCAGACTGCTTCTTGACTGGTACGACCGTCATGCCCGGCGCCTGCCCTGGCGGGTTTCCCCGGAAGACCGCAACCTGGGCGAAGTCCCGGATCCCTACCGGATCTGGCTGTCCGAAGTCATGCTGCAGCAAACCACAGTCGCCGCCGTCAAAGACTACTTCGAGAAGTTTACGCGACGCTGGCCAACCGTGACCGATCTCGCCGACGCAGCGGAAGAAGACGTCATGAAAGCCTGGGCGGGCCTTGGATATTATTCGCGGGCGCGCAATTTGAAAAAATGCGCCGAAACCGTTGCCCGGAACCACAGTGGCCAATTTCCTGAAGACGAAGTGGCATTGCAGAAGCTGCCGGGCATCGGCCCCTACACGGCCGCAGCCATCGCAACCATTGCCTTTGACCGGCACGCGGCTGTGGTTGACGGCAACGTGGAAAGAGTTCTGACACGTCTCTACGAGATCGAAACGCCGCTTCCGGACGCCAAACCGGAGATCAAGGCGAAAATGGCGGATCTGACGCCGGACAAGCGGCCCGGCGACTTTGCACAGGCTGTGATGGATCTCGGTGCGACGATCTGCACACCCCGCAAACCGGCCTGCGGGCTTTGTCCCTGGCGTTCCATCTGCCGGGTACAGTCGTCAGCCCTTGCCGAAACGCTGCCACGCAAGGCGCCGAAAAAGGAAAAGCCGACGCGTTTCGGCGCCGCTTTCGTGGCAGTCGACGCGGCAACGGGCGCAGTCTTGCTGCGCCGCCGCCCGCCGCGAGGGCTGCTGGGCGGAATGAGCGAAGTGCCAGGGACAGAGTGGGCGGAGGATTTCGATCTTGATCAGGCCCTCAGCCTTGCACCGTTTTCCGCGGATTGGCAGCAGCGCCCGGTGGAAGTGAAACACACCTTCACCCACTTCCATTTGCGGCTCACGGTCTACCGGGCCGATCTTGCGGCGGACGCCCTGCCGCCACTTGACGATACCTGGTGGTCGTCCCCGGAAGTCATTGAAAGCGAAGCACTTCCCACGGTGATGAAAAAAGCGCTGGCAGCCGCTGTCGAACGGCCGCGGAAATAGTTCTTTCCCGGCTCAAGAAAACAGTTGCAGTTTACCCGGATTGGCTGTTGATCAGCGAACACGTTTGCTGGATCTGAGCCCCCATGTTCACCTATTCCTATGACGCACTCTTTTCTCAAAAAGACTGCGATGAAATCATCCGCCTGAGCCTGGCGGAAGCCCAGGACACAGGTGGCCTTGTCGGTGGCAAGCAGCAGGGCGAGATCCGCCGCGCGCGCATAAGCTGGCTTGATGACGAAGGCACCGCCGGCTGGGTCATGAACCGTGTGATGATCGCTGTGGCCAAAGCCAACCGTGAGGCCTTCGATTTCGATATCACCGAGTTTCGGGAAAAACTTCAGGTCGCCATCTACGATGAAAGCGAAGAAGGCCATTACGACTGGCATTCGGATGTCGGCGAAGGCCCTATTGCTCAGTTCCGCAAGGCGACCATCGTCACCCAGCTTTCACCGTCGGACACCTATGAAGGCGGGGCGCTGGAAATCAGCCTCGGGCACAAGGTGATGGCTGCGTCGCGCGATCAGGGCTGCGCAACGCTGTTTGCCAGTTTCATGCTGCACAGGGTGGTGCCGGTGAGCAAGGGAAGCCGGTATTCCCTCACCTGCTGGAGCCATGGTCCCCGCTTTCGCTGAGTCCCGCTGCGGATTTCCGCGCTATCTCTCGCTTGTCCAAACGATTGGGCGAACGTCCATTCAACTGCCCGCCGTCATCGACCGGCAACACACAGACACTATGAAGATCCTGATTTGCTCGCCCGGAAAAGTCTTGCAATCTCCTTGCCTTACATGGAGGTATCCGAGGCCGGTTTCATTTTGCTGCTTTGGGGTATAACCAGTGGAAGTAGCAACTCAAGGTGCCATGGCCCCTTGCGCCTGAAGTGAATTACCCTAGAATGATTCTAAACAATAATCGATTTCCAAGAAGGAGGCTCTGCCGTGAAAGGGAACGAAAAAGTCATTGAGCGCCTGAACGAAGCTCTGTTTCTGGAGCTTGGCGCCATCAACCAGTATTGGCTTCACTACCGCCTCCTGAGCGATTGGGGCTTCGCGCGCCTTGCCAAGAAGGAACGTGAAGAATCCATCGAGGAGATGCAGCACGCCGACAAGCTGGTCGACCGCATCATCTTCCTAGAAGGCCATCCGAACATGCAGAAGGTTGCGCCGCTGCGGATCGGGCAGAACATCAAGGAAGTGCTGGAATCGGACCTCGCCGGCGAATATGACGCCCGCACGTCCTACGCCAAGTCCCGCGACATCTGCCGTGAGGAAGGCGACTATGTCTCCATGCAGCTTTTTGAAGAGCTGCTGTCAGACGAGGAAGGCCATATCGACTTTCTGGAAACCCAGCTTGAGCTTCTGGAAAAGATCGGTGTCGAGCGCTACGGCATGCTGAATGCCGCTCCGGCCGACGAAGCCGAGTAAGGCCTCAAGCCGGGATTTTCCAAGCGATGACGAAGCCGGTGCAGCGCTGCACCGGCTTTTTTATTTGGTGTGTTAAACGCGTGTGACGTCAGGCGGCGCGCTTCGTCACTTTCGTGGCGTGCGCTCGTCTGATGAAACGCCTTCGCCGTTCAAGACGCCTTACTGGAACGCCGTTTCGGTGAAACTGCGCAGCTTGCGCGAATGCAGGCGTTCGGCGGTCATGTCGCGCATCTTCTCCATCGCCCGGATACCGATCTGAAGATGCTGGGCGACCTGGCGCTTGTAAAAGTCGGTTGCCATGCCCGGCAGCTTCAGTTCGCCGTGAAGTGGCTTGTCCGAGATGCATAGCAACGTGCCGTAGGGCACGCGGAAACGGAACCCGTTGGCGGCGATGGTCGCCGATTCCATGTCGAGCGCGATGGCACGGGACTGGGAGAACCGCTTGACCAGTTCCGGCTGGTCCCAGAGTTCCCAGTTGCGGTTGTCGAGCGAAACGACGGTTCCCGTGCGCATCACCCGCTTCAGTTCGTAGCCATCGATGCCGGTGATTTCCGCAACCGCGTCTTCCAGGGCCACCTGCACTTCCGCCAGCGGCGGGATCGGTACCCAGATTGGCAGGTCCTGGTCGAGAACATTGTCCTCGCGCACATAGCCATGGGCCAGAACATAGTCGCCAAGCGTCTGGCTGTTTCTAAGGCCTGCGCAGTGCCCCAGCATCAGCCACACATGCGGCCGCAGAACGGCGATATGATCGGTGATGGTTTTGGCGTTGGACGGCCCGACGCCGATATTGACCATGGTGATGCCGCTGCCGTCCGCCCGTTTCAGGTGATAGGCCGGCATTTGCGGCAGCTTTGTCAGCTCTTCGCCGTCCGGCTGGCTCTGGCCAGCCTCCAGCACCACGTTGCCGGGGGAAACGAAGGCCTCATAACCACTGTCCGGCTGCAACAGAAGCTCTTTGGACATGCGGCAGAATTCGTCGATGTAGAATTGATAGTTCGTGAAAAGCACGTAGTTCTGGAAGTGCTCGGCTTTGGTTGCCGTGTAGTGCTGCAGGCGGTGCAGGGAATAGTCGACCCGCGGCGCAGTGAACGAGGCAAGCGGCATGACCCCGTCGGCCGGATCATAAGTGCCGTTGGCAATGGAATCGTCCATCACGGTGAGGTCCGGCAGATCGAACATATCCGCCAGGGGACGATCGAGGTTTGCTGCTGCCGCGCCGCCTTCCACGTGCGTGCCGTCATAAAAGGCGAAGTGCAGCGGGATCGGCATGTCGCTGTCGCCAATCTGGATCGGCACGTCATGGTTTTTCATCAGCAGTGACAGCTGGGACACCAGATAGTGCCGGAACAGGTCCGGACGGGTGATCGTCGAAGCGTGAGTGCCCGGCCGGGAGACGAAACCGTAAGACAGGCGGCTATCCAGCCGGACGTGGCTGTCGGTCACGATCCGCACCTGCGGATAGAAGGCGCGCACGCGGCCGTCGATTTCCCTGCCTTCCAGCAGATCCTGAAAATGCTTGCGCAGAAAGGCGGTGTTGGATTCAAAAATCTCGATCAGCCGGTCGACCGCCTTGTCGGCGTCGGTAAAGACCTCAAGCGGATGGGAAGGCGCATGCCGGACCCTGCGGGCGGCTTGATGAAACATGTTCTTGTTTGAGTTGGACACAAACTGTCTCCTTATTGTTCTTATGGGTTCACAGTCCCGCTAACGCTTCCCGTGGTCAATAGATCTACCATCGGATTTTGAATTTTTTTTCGCAGAGAGAAAATTTCTGCAAAAGACCCTTCGCGTCGCATTTGAGCAGGCTTTCCCAAAGCGTTGCAAGCGGCTAAGCTTCGGCTGATTTCTGACCTGGAGTTTCCCATGAAAAACACTGTCCTGACCCTTGCGGTTGCCGTTTCCTCCCTGATTGGCGCAGGCGTCTCCGCCCTTGCCGACAATCTGCCGGATCTTGGCGGCCGGGACGTCGTTATCGCCACGGAAAATACCTACCCGCCGCTGCAGTTCGTCGATCCGAAGTCCGGCCAGGCAATCGGCTGGGAATATGATGCCGTTGCCGAGATCGCCAAACGGCTGAACTTGAACGTCACTTTCGAGAACACCAGTTGGGACGCCATGATCCCCGCCATATCGGCCGGCGAATACGACATGGCGATGAACGGTATCACCATTCGCGCCGACCGCGCCGAGCAGGTGGACTTTTCAGTCCCCTATATGCGGTCCGAAATGTTCATGCTGGTCCGCGCCGACGAGGACCGGTTTACCGACGCCAAGGGCTTTGCTGCCAATAGCGATTTTCTGGCCGGCGCCCAGCCGGGCACCACACCGTTTTATGTGACCGTCTATGAAGTGCTGGATGGCGACGAAGCCAACCCGCGCATCAAGCTGTTCGAAACCTTCGGAGCCGCGGTTCAGGCGCTGAAGACTGGTGACGTCGATCTGGTTCTGACCGACAGCACCGGCGGCCAGGGTTACGTTTCGACCAACCCGGACACCTTCAAGCTGATTGGCGACCCGATGGGCTCGGAAGACTTCGGCTTCATCTTTCCGAAGGGCTCGGACCTGATCGAACCGGTCAACGCGGCCATTGCCAGCATGCGCTCCGACGGCACGCTGGATGCCCTCAACAAGAAGTGGTTCTTCGACTACAAAGCCGCTCAGTAAAGCCAATCTCCGTCCGCAGGCGGCTGGACTTTCCAACCCACGGCCGGTATCCGGGCTGTTCTTAGCCCCGATGCTGGCCGTTTTCGTTTGAACCGCCGTAAACACCGCTGGAGCCCAGACCAAGCCATGTTCCGCAACAAGAGACCGTCCGGCGCGCCCAAGGAAGACTTCCCCTACTGGCTTGTGGTTGCCGTCGGTGTCGCGGCCTTTCTGTTGTTCCAGATTGCGACCAATGACATCTATTCGCAGGTCATGGCAACGGTTTCACGCGGTATCGGACTGACGGTCTTCGTAACGCTGGTCGCCTTCTTTTGCGCCTCCGTGCTCGGGCTGCTGCTGGCACTCGGCTCGCTGTCCGGATCGATTGTCTTGCGGCAGACAGCACGATTCTACGTCGAAATCGTGCGCGGTATGCCGATCATCGTGCTGCTGCTCTATATCGCCTTTGTCGCGACCCCGCTGTTCATCGGGGCAGTCAACGCCATTCTGGAGCCCTTGGGGCTGGACCTTCTGCGCACCCGGGATTTTCCGCTGCTCTGGCGGGCGGTTCTTGCACTGACAATCGGTTACTCGGCCTTTATCGCCGAGGTTTTCCGGGCTGGTATCCAGGCCGTCGACAAGGGCCAGATCGAGGCAGCCGAAGCACTTGGCATGAACGGCTGGTTGCGCTTCCGCCTCATTATCTTCCCGCAGGCGCTGAAGACCATCCTGCCACCGCTCGGCAATGATTTCGTCGCCTTGATCAAGGACAGTTCGCTGGTGTCGGTTCTGGGGGTCGCGGATATCACCCAGCTCGGGAAGGTCTATGCGGCAGGCTCCTTCCGCTATTTCGAGACCTATAACGTCGTCGCCCTCATCTACCTGATGATGACGATCACGCTTTCGCTGGCCCTGCGCAAATTTGAACGGACACAACAGATCCAGGAGCGCTAAGGTTTTCTCCGACGACCTCCCCTCCTGTTCCTCATCCTGATGAGGGTTACGGGGTGGATCGGCTATTTGCAGCGAGACGGAGATTTGCATGCGTTCCTTTGAAGACATCGAAGCTCTGGCCGCAGAGAAAAAGGGCGGACCGGAGGCGCTCAACGCTCTTCTCGCAGAGCATGACGCTCCCAAAACGGTGGAGGACCTGGAGAGGATCGGTGACGACCGCTGGCTTGCCATGTTCACCAGATGCGTCTTTCAGGCCGGGTTCAGCTGGAAAGTGATCGATCAGAAGTGGCCGGGCTTCGAAGAGGCCTTCGAGGGCTTCGACGTCGCCCGCCTCGCCTTCTTGCCCGACGAAGCGTTCGAGGAACTGCTGGGCGACAAACGCATCGTGCGCAATGGCGCCAAGATCCGGTCCGTTCAGCAGAACGCGATTTTCCTGAAGGAGCTTGGCAGGGAACACGGCAGCGCAGCCAAATTTTTCGCGCATTACCCGGTGAACGACCAGATCGGTCTGATGGAGCTGCTCAAGAAGCGGGGCAGCCGGCTCGGCGGCAACACCGGGCAAATCGCTTTGCGCTTCATGGGCAAGGAAAGTTTCGTCCTCTCCGGCGATGTGGTTAACGCCCTCATCCGAGAAAATGTCATAGAGAAGGACTCCCTGTCGAAAAAAAATCTGAACGCGATTCAGGCTGCTTTTAACGAATGGAAAGCAACTTCCGGTCGCAGTCTGAACGAAATCAGCAGAATTCTGGCCTTTTCGGTCGGGACAGGTCATTAACTTCTCATTCAGCTTTTACGATTGTAAACAAAGCTTTGATTCAAAGGGAATTTTTGTTTCGATCGCTTAACCGCTGGTTTACCAAACCCGGTAACCATGACACTCGAAATTGCGTGAGGTATTGCGTCGCAATGAGTGTACTGCGTACCGGGGTGTCCACCGTGGCACCCCGTCTATCCAATGAACCGGAAGCCGGTGCTTCCTGGCTAAACACGATCCTGAAGGGCGACTGCGTAGCCGCCCTTGAGAAACTGCCGTCCCGTTCTGTGGACCTGGTCTTCGCGGATCCGCCCTACAACCTTCAGTTGGGTGGCGATTTGCACAGGCCGGATCAGTCAAAGGTGGATGCCTGTGACGATCACTGGGACCAGTTCGAAAGTTTTCAAGCCTATGACGCTTTCACCCGGGCCTGGCTTCTGGCCATTCGCCGGGTCATGAAGGCGGATGGCTCGCTGTATGTGATCGGCTCCTATCACAACATCTTCCGTGTCGGCGCGATCCTGCAGGATCTCGGCTTCTGGATCATGAATGATATCGTCTGGCTGAAGTCCAACCCGATGCCGAACTTCCGTGGCAAACGGTTCACCAATGCCCACGAGACCATGATCTGGGCGGTGAAGTCGAAAGATGCGAAGCCGACCTTCAACTACGACGCTCTGAAGACGTTCAACGAGGACCTTCAGATGCGCTCCGACTGGCATCTGCCGCTGTGCACCGGTGCCGAGCGGTTGAAGGGCAAGGACGGACAAAAGGTGCATCCGACCCAGAAACCGGAAGCCCTGCTCTACCGTGTTCTGACGGCCTCCTCCAAGCCGGGAGACGTCGTGCTCGACCCGTTCTTCGGAACCGGCACCACCGGTGCCGTCGCCAAGAAACTCGGCCGTCACTTCGTCGGGGTGGAGCGTGAGCAGGACTATATCGACGCGGCCACGGCACGTATCTCGGCCATCGAGACGGGTGACGCCGCATCGCTGGAAATGCAGCAGGGCAAGCGAGCCCAGAAGCGCATTCCGTTCGGCACGTTGCTGGAGAGCGGACTGTTGCAGCCGGGCACGGAACTCAGCTGCCCGAAAGGCAAACATCTTGCCATCGTGCGTGCGGACGGCTCACTCAAGTCCGGCGACCATACCGGGTCGATCCACAAGGTCGGTGCCCTGGTACAGGGGCAGGAAGCCTGCAACGGCTGGACCTTCTGGCACATAAACGAAGGCGGAAAGACGTCACCTATCGACGACCTCCGCAAGGAAATCAGATCCCGCCTGCAGGCATAAGCAGGCACTCCAAAGAGGAGACTTCGCGTTCCCCGCGAAATCCACTTAGCCCCGTTTCCCAGAAAAGGAGACGGGGTTTTCTTTATTTACGGCAGGAATATTGGCCCGATCAGGCCGTCACGCATTTCAAGTCGGGCGCCCAGACATCCAGCCACTCCCGAATTTCCACCGCGCCGAGGGGCGGTGAGAAGTAGAACCCTTGAAACAGCCGGCAGCCATAGTTTTCCAGGAACTCCAGTTCCTCGCGGGTTTCCACTCCCTCGGCCAGAACATCCAGTCCCATATTCTGGGCCATCGCCAGCATGGCACCCGCAATCCTCTGCATCTTCGGACTTTTGTCGAGGCCGGAGACGAACGACCGATCTATCTTCAAGGTCGCGACAGGTGTTTCGATCAAGGTGGCGATCGAAGAGTGACCCGTGCCGAAGTCGTCAAGCGCCAGGGCAAAACCGGCCTGTTCCAGATTGCGGCACTGGGCGATCAACCCCTGGTCCGACTGTTCAAACAGGATTGATTCCAGAAGTTCCAGTTGAATATCGCCGGGTGTCAGGCCCGCGTCATCAAGTTCGCTCTGCAAAATCGCGGCAAACTGCTCCGATCTGAGGTTCGATGCGGTCACGTTCAGGGAGAGTTTGCCGATATCCTTGCCCTCAGCCTTCCACTCTGCGAAATGCGTGAAGGCCTTGCGGCGCACCTGGCGGTCGATTTCCGACATGATATTCGCCCTGGTCGCCGTTTCCAGGAAGCGGGCCGGCGGCAGCACCCCTTCCGTCTCGGTCTGCCAGCGGGCAACAACTTCCAGGCCGCAAACCTGGCCCGTCATGCTGTTTATCTGCGGCTGAAAGTAGGGGACGAACTGACTGAGTTTCAGCCCCTCCTCGATCAGCGAGACCAGCCTGCTGGTCTCCTCATGCCGCCGGATCATTTCCTTTGACAGCACTTTGACGGACGACCTGGTCGTCTTGGCGTCGTAGAGCGCGATATCGGAATGCGCGATCAGTCTGTCGGCGTTCTGGACTTGCCCGGGGTGGAACAGCACGATGCCTATGCTTGCCGTAACCTGACAGTTCTGCCCGTTGTAGCGGATCGGCATGGAGATCTCGTCCAGCAGGCGCAGCGCCATGGCATAGAGCTCTTCCCTGTCCGGGGGAGCCGCCAGAAACAGAGCGAATTCATCACCGCCGAGGCGCGCTGGAAGATCGTTCGGACCGGAAAGAGATGTCATTGCCTCCGCCGTCCGGATCAGGATCATGTCGCCTGCGGAGTGGCCGAAATTGTCATTGATCGACTTGAACTGATCCAGATCGATATGCAGCAGGGCAAAAAGTTGCCCTTTGTTCGGCAAATGCAACACGTCTTCCAGGCGGCGGTGCAGGGCTCCCCTGTTGGCGATTTCCGTCAACGGGTCCTGCGAGGCCTTCTTTTCTGCTTCAATCTTCGCCGCCTTGAGTGCGGAGGCCATTTTCTGACTGTCTTCCAGAAGCGTGCGCTGCGCTTCGAAGGAATAGAAAAGGTCGATGGAAAAATCGTTGGGTTTGAAGTCTGCTTCCGTCAGCTTGAAACGTTCCACGACCTTGGACAAGTGGAGGCCGAAAGACAGATCCAGGAAAATCGTGTCCTCGTCCGCGCCGGCCAATGCAAACCCGCGGAACTGTACCGGCTCGCCGTCTCGCAGATGCGCCCGCAGAACCAGTTTTGTGCCGAGCCTCTCGCGGATATCTGCGATAGACCTGACGTTTCGCGGCCGTTCCACCGTGAAAACGTCAAAGAGATCCGCCTCCAGAATGCCTGTCCCCAGGACCCTTTCCAGTGTTGGGCCAAGGCCTTCGATCCGTCCGCGACTGTCCAGCACGACATGCATGGGAAAAAGCATGTTGATGGCCTTGCCGCTCAGATCGAGTTTGGATGAAGTCAAATTCAGGCCCCGGTGCTGGAAGGTTGTGGCGCTTTGTCGAGAATCCTGACTTCGAAAATGTCGTGATCGCACTGCTCGGATTTCGCCGCGACCTGGCTAACCTCAATGTGCTCACCGGTCTCCGAGGCAAGGCCGTGCAGAAGGCCGATCACCATCGGCGCCAGTCCTTCGCGCTCGGAATAGTAATGCAGAATACAGGATCCATCGTCCTTCTGCTCTACCTCAAAGGAAGGCGGTTTCAGATGAGGCATCGTCAGGAGGATGCGGTCGTGCATGTCGTCGAGCCCCTTCAACTGCTCGATGAAGGAATTGCCGGCAAGCCGCATGAGATTGCCGAAATGCGAAGCACCCGCAAAGTCAACCCAGTATCTGCCGAAAATGGCCATGACATCCGCCAGGGGAAGACCGGTGAAGCCGCAGATGGCATCAATCAGTTTGTAAGTGATGGCATCGTCGTAACTCGACATTCGTTCGAATTCGAGTTGATCCAGGCCTGCGGTTTCACAAATGCTTTGCCAAGCCTCAGGTCCATGATTTTCCGTAACGAAGCTACGAATGCCTTCGTTCAGCATTCCGTACATCTGGTGCCCCCCAGGATTTTATAGTGTGATTATACGAATTTGCTTAAAGCCGCTCTAATCTGCTCCAGCCATATTTCTGCTTTTAAGTCTCATCTTGAGTTTATTTTACTACTTTTTCGCGAACTTCTTTAACATTATCACTCCAGGTTTCTTCTTTCCTCAGAAGACCATCCGGAGAAATGACAGGAAATACGTTTATTCCCCTACGCAGCCTAACGCGGACGTACTTCTTCGGGTGATTTTCCGGCATGTCAACAGAAGCCCGCCGAGGGGGCACCTTGCATGTCACCGATCCTGGACCGCGCCGGACAGACATCTTGCAATCGCCCTCCAATCCCGCCATCCTTTGCGTTCAACGAGCGTTCATGGGAGGAACGGGTTCAGGGTTTGAAACCGGCTGAAAGTGCCGGACGCCTTTGGACCGGTGATCGCGACAATGAAGGATCACGTCGAAACAGTTTTACGAACCGTGCAATCCGCGTCCGCGCCTGCGCTCTCCCGGATCGCGGCGTCCTGGCGTAGATCCATCGACAAATATGGGCTGGATCCAGCCACCGGCAAGCCTCCTCAGCGCCTCGGCGACGACCAGCTTTGCCAGCGCCTGGAAGAGACGGGGGCTTTCCTGACGATCGCAGCCTCCAAGCTGGATCAGCTTTTCGGCCTGGTCGGTCAGTCCGGCTGCACGGTTCTTCTGACCGATGCGGACGGTGTCATCCTCGACCAGCGCTGCACCTCCGCCGACGCGGATACCTTTCAGGACTGGGGCTTGAGCAAGGGGACCAACTGGAGTGAGGCCGCCGTCGGAACCAACGGAATCGGCACCTGCCTCGCCGAAGAACGCAATCTCATCGTCCACCGGCAGGAGCACTTTCTGGCACGCAATGTCGGCATGAGCTGCATGGACGCGCCAATCTATGGCCCGGACGGACGGCTTGCCGGGGCCCTGGACGTCTCCTCCGCACGGTCCGACCAGACGGAAGCCTTCAACCGGCTGATTGCCGCCATGGTCTCGCAGACAGCAAGACAGATCGAGATAGAGACCTTCCGTGCCGCCTTTCCCGGAGCCCGTATCATTGTCGCCGATGGCGAGAGCACAGACAACGCGATGCTGCTCGCGGTCGACGGCGACGACATCGTGCTTGGCGCGACTCGCGCCGCCAGAAAGGCCTTCGGGCTTGGCGCAAGCGGCCCTTTGAAACCCCTGCCCGCTTCCGATCTGCTTGGCCGGGAGGATGGTCCGAGCGGTTTTGAAAAGGCTGAAAGGGCAGCCGTCATCCGTGCCCTGACGCGGGCCGGTGGCAATGTCTCCGAAGCGGCCCGCGCGCTCGGCATCGGCCGGGCAACCCTTTATCGGCGTATGAAACGGCTCGGCCTCGACTGAAATCGCGGCCAACCTGTCTCAGAACTGAGACACATGCCGGACAGTTACACATTCCCCCATCTATCGCCGCGCGACCTCCTCCCGCACAGTCTGCCCATTCCCGGTGGAGGACCGGGACCTTCGGTCAGTTGCAGCTTCGGTTGGCTGACTGCCGATCTTGTGGAGGACCCCAGATGAACCAGATGCCAAGCTTTAACGTCGACACGACGTCTCCGTTCAAATCCCGGTACGACAACTACATTGGCGGCAAATTCGTTGCCCCGGTCAACGGACGGTATTTCAACAACATCACACCGATTTCCGGCAATACGGTCTGCGAAATCGCCCGCTCCGACGCCGCCGACGTGGACCTGGCGCTGGATGCCGCACATGCGGCCAAGGATGGCTGGGGTCGGACCCCGGCAGCGGAACGCGCCAATATCCTTTTGAAGATCGCCGATGTCATGGAGCAGAACCTCGACATTCTGGCCAAGGCGGAAACCTGGGACAACGGCAAGCCGATCCGTGAGACGACTGCCGCCGACATTCCGCTTTCCGTCGATCATTTCCGCTATTTTGCCGGTGTCCTGCGCGGCCAGGAAGGATCGATGTCGGAGATTGATAACGATACGGTCGCCTATCACTTTCATGAACCGCTCGGCGTTGTCGGCCAGATCATTCCGTGGAACTTCTCCATCCTGATGGCAGCCTGGAAGCTGGCTCCGGCACTTGCCGCCGGCAACTGCATCGTCCTGAAGCCGGCTGAGCAGACACCGGCCGCGATCATGGTGCTGGCAGAGCTCATTGGTGGCCTGCTGCCGGATGGTGTTCTCAACATCGTCAACGGCTTTGGTGCGGAAGTCGGCGCGCCGCTCGCAAAGTCCAACCGCATTGCGAAGATCGCCTTTACCGGCTCGACCCAAACCGGCCGGATGATCATGCAGTACGCGACCGAGAACCTCATTCCGGTGACGCTGGAGCTCGGCGGCAAGTCGCCGAACGTCTTCTTCTCCGACGTCATGAGCCAGGACGATGCGTTCCTGGACAAGGCCATCGAGGGCTTTGTTCTCTTCGCGTTCAACCAGGGCGAGGTCTGCACCTGCCCCAGCCGGGCCTTGATCCAGGAAGACATCTACGAAGCCTTCATCGAGCGAGCGATTGCTCGTGTGAAAGCCATCAAGCAGGGTGATCCGCGCTCCATGGAAACCATGGTCGGCGCCCAGGCCAGCCGTGAGCAGCAGGACAAGATCCTGTCCTATCTGACCATCGGCGTTGAAGAAGGTGCGGAAGTGCTGTGCGGCGGCGCGGAAGCCAAGTTCGACGGCGACCTTTCCGGCGGCTTCTACGTTCAGCCGACCATCCTGAAGGGCCACAACAAGATGCGGGTCTTCCAGGAGGAAATCTTCGGTCCGGTCGTTTCGGTCACCACGTTCAAGACCGACGAAGAAGCCCTGGCGATTGCCAACGACACCATGTACGGCCTTGGCGCCGGAGTATGGTCCCGTGATGCGAACCGCTGCTACCGGTTCGGCCGCGCTATCGAGGCGGGCCGCGTGTGGGTGAACAACTACCACGCCTACCCGGCCCATGCGGCCTTCGGTGGCTACAAGCAGTCCGGTATCGGTCGTGAAAACCACAAGATGATGCTGGATCACTATCAGCAGACCAAGAACATGCTGGTCAGCTACAACCCGAACAAGCTCGGGTTTTTCTAAAGGCCACCAAGGTTACACGACCCTGTTCTGGCAGTGACGCGGGGCAGCCTTCGACAGAGGGCTGCCCCGTTTTCCGTTCAAGGCCCCTAACCTGCGGCTTCATCGTAATAACTCTTCAGCAATGCCTTCCAGCAAGTCTGCCAGCGCCTTCGGTTCGCTCACCATCGCATCACGCCCGGACGCGATCTGCGAGACCGGCCAGCCTTTGGCTCGCGCGCGGACCAAGGCGACTTTTGCTGGCGGATAGGGCGGGTCTGTGCATTCGATGTAGTGAGCCGGAAGGCCGTTTCCGACCAGGTGTTTCAGCTCCAGGGCTGTGGTGAAGGTCTGGAACGGATGCGGGGTCAGGCGTGGTGTCCGCGTTCCCGCAGAATGGTTGCCAGACGCGACCAGCACCAGCCGCCATGCCAGACGCCATGGACACAAACAAAGGTCCGGTGTTTCAAGTCCCCCTCCCCGATCCAGAGCCTATTCGGCAGCTTCCGCCGCCTTCTGGAAATCACGCCGTTCCTTCAGTTTGTGACCGACTTCGACGATGGCTTCCAGCGCGGGAACGAGATCCTGGCCGAGGTCCGTCAGCTCATATTCGACCGACGGCGGCGATGTCGGCCGGACATGGCGCAACAGGATGCCGCGCCCTTCCAGTTCTGAAAGGCGTTGTGACAGAACCTTGCCGGAAACAGGGGGAATATCCGCCTTCAGCTCGTTGAAGCGGCGCGGACCTGCGCGCAGGTTCCAGATAACGTTGGGCGCCCAGGCGCCGGAAATCACCTTCATGCACTGGGTCAGACTGCAGGGTTGCGGCGGCTTCGGGCTAAGGTTCTTGCGCATTTTCAATGCCATGGGCCCCACACGATCTTTAAAGTTCCAAGGTCACGCGGGAACCATCAGGTTTCTGCCCGGTAACTCAATAATGCAAGTTACCAATAGAAACTTGCTTGTCAATGGTGACCTAAGATTACACCTTCCAGGCATCGATATGAACCAAGGAGCCAATCGATGAAACTGTTCTACAAACCCGGTGCCTGTTCCATGGCTGCTCATCTCATTCTCAACGAAGCGGGAGCCACCTACAGTCTCGAAAAAGTGGATACATCTGCGGGCTTGACGGAAACCGGCGCGGTTTACGACGAGACCAATCCGCGCGGCTACGTACCGGCACTGCGGTTTGAAAACGGCGACGTCCTCACGGAAAACGTCGCGATCCTGCATTGGCTTGGCGAGCAATATCCGGACTTTGCCTCCGATAGCGCCGGCAAACCGCTCGACCGGTTCCACGTCCTGGAATTGCTCAGCTTCCTCTCGTCCGAACTGCACAAGGGGTTCAGTCCGTTCTTTTCCGGCAAGGAATTTTCTGAAGCAGACGCGGCTGATAACCTGGCCAAGCTGAAGATCAGGCTTGGCCAGTTCGATGCCCTGCTGGCCAAGGGCGGCGACTATCTGCTGGGTGATAGCTTCTCCGTGGCAGATGCCTACGCCTTTGTCATCCTGAACTGGACCAACTTCATCGGCGTATCTCTTGGCGACTGGCCGAAGACGGCAGCCTATGTCGAGCGCATCCGCGCCCGTCCGGCGGCCCAGAAGACCCTTCAGGAAGAAGGTCTGGCGGCATGAGCAGTGCCTTGGCTGCGCTGGAAAAGGTCATTTCCGACTATTTCGATGCGCTTTATCACTGCGATACCGACCTGTTGCAGCAGGTGTTTCACGAGCGGGCGATCTACGCCACTGCAGACGAAACACCCCTTCTCTACCGCACGATGGCCGAGTATGTGCCGGTCGTCGCCGCCCGTCAGTCGCCGGCGTCCCGGGGCGAGGAGCGCCGCGATGTCATCGACGAAATCCAGTTTGCCGGCGAGAACACGGCCTTTGCCAGGGTTCGCTGCTCGATCGGCAGCAACGATTTCACCGACTTCCTGACATTCGTGCGTGACGAGGGCCACTGGCAAATCATGGCGAAGATCTTTGAAATCCGGCCCCGCACCGAAGGAGTGACCTGACATGCCTTACGTGAATATCCAGGTGACCCGTGAAGGGGTGACCGCAGAGCAGAAAGCCCGGCTCATCAAGGGCGCGACGGACCTTCTGGTCGATGTGCTCGACAAGACCCCCGCAACCACCTTCGTGGTGATCGAGGAAGTGGACCTTGAGAACTGGGGCGTCGGCGGCCTGCCGGTGGCAGACTACCGGGCAAGGCAACTGGAGAAACAAAGCTGAGCAAACCAAATGAAGCCGGGATCTCCCGGCTTCTTTCTTTGGGGCGCTGCTCAACTGGACGTCACGCAATAAGCACAAAGACGATTTTCAGTTGCCCAAATGCCTCCGGAGTGGTCTGCCTGGGAAGACACATCGACATCAAAGCAGTTCACACATGCCCCGCACACTTTATCAGGACATACTCGGCCCCGACTTCGCAAAGGTTCCGGAACAGATTCGCTACATGCACAGTTTTGCGCGAGAGGCGCGTGGAATCGCGGATGTCAGCAGAGGCACTTCCCTGGCAGCCAGACTGATCTGCCGGCTGGCGAAGTTGCCGGAAGCCCGGATGGGTGTTCGGGTCGAGACCAGCTTTGAACCTATCGCGGGCGGAGAGCGCTGGACACGGCGGTTTGACGGGCAGCCATTCCAAACCGACATGATGGCCGGAAACGGCGAAGCCTATCCCTGCATGTTGGAGCGCCTTGGCCCCTTCCTGTTCAAGATGCAAGTGAGTGCGACCGAACAGGGTATCGACATCACCCCGGCGGAAGTTTCACTCGGTCCTCTATCTCTGCCGCTGCCCCTTGCTCCGAGAGCGGTCGGGCGCGAACGTGTTGTCGATGGCAGGTATAGTTTCAGCGTTGAGGTGACATTCCCGCTGATCGGGAAGGTCTTCGGCTACAACGGCCGGCTGGAGCCGGCCGTTCTGATCGATGACGCGGAAGCCGTCTAAGCGACTCACTCAAATCCCACCAGCGCCTTGCGGCGCTTGCCGACGGATATCGACAGGCGGTCATTGGCCTGAAGATCACCTGTCGCGATACGGCGACGCGCATCGTCAACAATCTGGTTGTTGAGACGGACGCCGCCCCCTTCCACCAACCGGCGGGCTTCGCCGTTGGAGGACGCGAAGCCGACCGCGACCACTAGCTCCAGAAGCCCCAGACCTTCCGCCAGCGTTTTCAGCGGCATACTGTGGGTTGGCTCCAGGATCTCGCCTTCACCGGCAAACAGTGCATCGCCCTGCTGCAAGGCTCCGCGCGCTTCTTCCGGACCGTGAACGATAGCCGTCACCTGGGTGGCCAGGATCTTCTTGGCTTCGTTGAGTTCCGCCCCTTCCAGCGCTGCCAGACGTTCGATCTCGCTCATCGGCAGTTCGGTGAAGAGGCGCAGGCATTTGGCGACATCGGCATCGGCGGTGTTGCGCCAGAACTGCCAGAAGCCGAAGGGCGACAGATGTTCGGGATGCAGCCACACGGCACCGGCGGCCGTCTTGCCCATCTTGGCACCGCTGGCGGTCGTCAGCAGCGGCACCGTCAAACCGTGCAGCTTGCGGCCGTCGCGGCGGCCAAGCTCCACACCGTTGACGATGTTGCCCCACTGGTCGGACCCACCAACCTGAAGCGAACAGCCATGACGTTTTGCCAGTTCCAGGAAATCGACGGCCTGCAGCATCATGTAGCAGAACTCCAGAACCGTCAGCGGCATCTGTGCATCGAGGCGCGACTTGACGCTGTCGAAGGTCATCATGCGGTTGACGGTGAACTGGGAGCCATAGTCGCGAAGGAATTCCAGGAAGCGGAATTCATTGAGCCATTCCGCATTATCGACCAGCAAAGCCCCATCTTCGCCTTCCATGTCGACGAGCCGTTCGACGGATCGTCGTATGGTCGCGATGTTGGCGGCGATCTGGCGCTCTTCCAGCATCGGCCGGGCATCGTTCCGGAAGCTCGGGTCGCCGATCTGGCTGGTGCCGCCACCGAGCACGACGATGGGACGATGGCCGAGCTTCTGCAGCCAACGCATCGTCATCAACGGCATCAGGTGGCCAACATGAAGGCTGGACGCGGTGGCATCGAACCCGGCGTATGCGGTGATCGGACCCTGCGACAGGGTCTGGTCGAGTGCCTCGATATCCGTGCACTGATGCACGAGTCCACGTTCCAGAAGCACGGCAAGTGCTTCCGATTTGAGTTTTGTTGCCGGTTTACCGGCTTCGATCATATGTCTGGTCATTTTTCGCTTCCTGGTTCCCCCGCCAGGAAGCTCGGGTCTCTAGAAACCAAAAAGCCGCCTGACGCGGCGGCTTTTGAGGTGTCTATGGGGTGAACAAGATCCTACGCAGCCGCCGGTATGTCGGTGACGTAATAAAAATACACGAAGGATGCGCTCATCTTGGTCATGCCATTTTAAATGCGTGAGAGCGGGAAAGGAGTCAAGCCTGTTGTACCGCCGATATCCACGGCCCGGCCAAGTGTAACCGGAAAGCCTCAACACCGTGACGTGGGCAAAGCACTCAGCTTCAGCCAGATCAAGGATCCCTGGCCAACCGCCTGCACAGCCGCTTTTACGAAAGTCCCAGTTTCCGCTCGCCCCGATCCAGGATAAGCGGCACGATCAGGTCTTCCTCGTCATCCAGGTGGCGCATCAGGCCGGAGATCAGCGTGTCGCTGACACCGGCGAAACTGTCGGCTGCACGACGGATGGCGTCCCGGTCTTTTGTCTGCAGCTGTCCGAACAGCTTGTTTGCGCTCTTGATGACCGATTCAATGCGGTGATGGATCAGCTCGTGATCGCCTTCGAGCAGCTCGAACCCGTCGACAAGGCGCTTTTCCGCTTCCATGAAAACCGGGAAATAGTGCTGATCCTCGATCATGTGATGGTGATGCAACTCGCTCAGGAACTGCTGCAGGCGCGGCGCGAAAAGGTTGCCGAACCGGTTCACCGGGATCTTCTGTTCGCGGAAGTCGGTCAGGATTGTGTCCAGGTCACCGCCGAGCTGACGAAAGCCGTTGTGCCGGGCAAGCCAGAACTCGGTCAAGGGCCCCAGGTTCCGGTGAGCCGACCAGTCTTCACGCGGATGTTCTTCCAGAAGGAACAGCCATTCCTGCGGAAGTCCGGTCCGTTCGTCCAGGTTGTTGCTGTCTGTCATGGCAATCAGAGTCCGGTCATCGAGAGGTTTTGCCGACCTTATACGCGTGTTTTGGCGTGTCTTGGGGAAACAGTGTGTTCACTCCCCGGGAACAGATGTCAGGGCACAAGCCTGCCCAGTACATTCCAGAGCGTTTCCGCGTCGCCCGGCTCCAGATATTTCGTAAACTCGGCCTCCACCGCCGCCTGGTAGCTGGGCCACATGGCCTTCAAGAGCGCGTCCCCTTCAGATGTAAGGCGCACGGACACGCCCCTGCCGTCCTCCGGGCTCTTCAGCTTTTCGATGTAACCTGCCGAAGCAAGGCGGTCGAGCAGCCGCGAGACGTTGTATTGCGCCAGCAGCATCCGCTTTTCGATTTCAACCGGGCGCAGGGTCTTGTCCTCGGCGCGGCTCAGTTCCAGGAGCACATCGTACCAGCCAAGCGGTGGAAACCCGTCCGCCTTGAGACGCGTCTCGACGCGAGCCAGAACAGCGCCGCTCGCCCGCTGCAAACGGGCCCAGGCATCGATGGCGGCTGGCGGTGGTGGCGTGGTCTGTCTCATGACAAAGGGATAGAAAATTTATGCAAGTGCATCAATCTTGATTTTTCATGCAACTGCATTCATCTTAATGCAGGTGCATGAAAAGGAGTTTTCAGATGCCAACCAAGCTCACCCTGATCAGCCACGCGCTTTGCCCCTACGTGCAGCGCGCAGCGATTGTTCTTGATGAAAAGAATGTGCCGTTCGACCGGGTCATGATCGACCTTGCCGACAAACCGGACTGGTTTCGCACCGTGAGCTACTCCCCGGAAATCGGACACTGACGTAAGCTACGATTTGTTGTCTTCTGGTCTTCGACGAGAAGGAGATCAGGGATGTCGAAGCG